>CAVRHV010000001.1:0-46942 GCA_963721075.1 uncultured Ignavibacteria bacterium
ACTAATCTTATAAACAGCGATGAGATCTGGATAAATCCCCTTGCAAATCCTGATGGTACATATCACGGCGGTAACGGCACCGTCTATGGGGCAACAAGATATAATGCCAACGGGGTTGATATTAACAGAAATTTTCCTGATCCCGCTGAGGGTCCCCATCCGGATGGACATGCATGGCAGCCGGAAACAATTGCGATGAAAACACTAGCTGAAAATAACAACTTTATATTGTCGGCAAATTTCCACGGTGGAACTGAGGTAGTTAATTATCCCTGGGATACATGGTCACGACTCCATCCCGACAATACCTGGTGGATGTTGATCTCACACCTCTATGCTGATACCGCGCAGGCTAATAGTCCTTCCGGTTATATGAGCGGCTATAATGACGGTATAACTAACGGCTATGCATGGTACCGTGTTACCGGCGGCCGGCAGGATTTCTTTACATATTTCCATCACGGCAGAGAGGTTACTATAGAGATCTCTGATATCAAAACTCCCGCTGCCTCTACGCTTCCCTCCTACTGGTATTACAATAAGGAATCATTCCTGGATTATATGGAAAATACTTATTATGGAATAAGTGGTCTTGTAACAGATACATCCGGAAATCCGGTAAAAGCAAGAGTTGAAATTGTTGGTCACGACGTAGACAATTCAGAAGTATATTCTGATTCAATTACCGGCGCATACTATCGTATGATAGCTGCAGGCAATTATAGTTTAACATTTTCCGCAGAAGATTATTTTCCTCAAACAATATCAAATGTTCAGGTTAATAATTTTCAGAGCACGAACCTGGATGTTCAGTTGATTCCCAACCAGGTCCCGGTTGAACTGATCTCATTTACTGCTTCGACGAATGGAAATGAAGTCTCCCTGAACTGGAAAACCGCAACAGAAACCAATAACAAAGGTTTCGAAATTCAAAGATTGCAGGTTGACGGATTAAATCACTGGCAGGAAATAGACTTTATCAACGGGAGCGGAACGACAACCGATGAGAATACTTACTCTTTTTTTGATGAGAACCTGCAGCCCGGCACCTATCAATATAGATTAAAACAGATAGATTTTAACGGAAAGTTTGAGTATTCCAGTATTGTGGAAGCAGTAGTTTCTTCTCCCGGCGAATTTGTGCTTGAGCAGAATTACCCCAATCCGTTTAATCCATCTACAAACATAAAATTCAAAATTCCTCAAAAATCGTTTGTTTCACTGAAAATTTATAATCTTCTGGGCAGTGAGGTAGCAGTACTGGTTAATGAAGAGAAGGAGCAGGCAGCTATGGTATAAATTTTGATGCTCAAACTCTCTCCAGCGGGACTTATTTCTATAAATTGGAAGCAGGCAGCTATATCTCTGTCCGTAAAATGTTATTTATCAAATAAGTAAAAATAGTTGATCAATTCTTATTGACATTCGGGATTAAAAAACATAACTTCTTTTTGTGTAAACGTTTACATTTTGGTTCAAACCAACTAATAACCTTTAACCATTATAATGGAGGGAACTATGAAACGTCTTTTACTTGTTTCGTTTATTCTCCTTACCGCTTCTGTTTTTGCCCAGCCGCCCGTGATAGATTTTGAAACTGTCGGCAACAGTTGGACCTGGAATATATTTTCTCAGGGTACAAATGGGAGTTTTGCTATAGTTGCAAACCCAGATCCAAGCGGTTTAAATACATCCGACAGCTGCGCAATGCTGATGGTCGATGCAGACGGCGATCCATGGGCAGGTGTCTGGTGTGGTGATTTTCCGGATATGACAATAGACTCAACTAACTGCGTTGTCAAAGTTCTGGTCTACAAAGATGTTATTTCAAATTTTAATGTTAAATTGGAACCCCCAGCTGTCGATCACAATGTTATGAATACCGTGACGAACCAATGGGAGGAATTAACTTTTGATTATTCTTCTGATATAGGAGATACAGCTGCAACCCTAACCATCATCCCCGACTTCCCGGAAACAAGAACTTATGCAAGTGTAAATTATTTCGATTATATAAGGTTCCTGCCTTACAGTCAGCTGCCGGTTGAACTTACATCTTTTACCGTGGCTAATAACGGTGCTGGTCAGGTTGTACTTAACTGGCAAACAGCTACCGAGCTCAACAACCGTATTTTTGAAATCGAAAGAAAAACCGGGAATGAGAACTTTGCTACTATCGGATTTGTTCGCGGAGTAGGTACGACTTCAGAACAGCACAATTATACGTTCGTTGACAAAAATGTTAACGGCCAGATCTATACATACAGACTGAAACAAATTGATTTTAATGGCTCAACTACATATAGCCAGGAGGTCACTATAAATGCTATCGGTCCGAAAACATTTGATCTGAGCCAGAATTATCCGAATCCGTTTAACCCGACAACAACTATTGATTTTATTGTTCCTCAGGCAGGATTCGTAACACTTGCTGTTTATAATACTCTCGGCGAGCAGGTTGCTCTGCTGGCAAATGGTATTATGTCAGAGGGATCTCATACAGCAACTTTTGATGCTAAATCACTGCCTAGCGGTGCATATGTATATAAACTGCAGGCTGGTAATTCAGTATTGACTAAGAAAATGCTGCTTATGAAATAACATCAAAAAGCTGACATAATTTATTCAGACATTCCATAATGTCAGTTTATTGGTTAGCGTTAAAAAATAAAACCCGGGATTAAGTCCCGGGTTTTTTTATTAGCAGCGCAGATCAGCTGATATAATCTACTTATTATACTCCTTAAATAAATCTTTTATATAATTAAATTCTTCATCTGTAAGAGGTTTATCCTGGCCTGCCAGGTTTGACTTTACCTGTTTAAGGTTTCTGAATCCCGGGATTACACATCCAACCTCTTTATAATGCAGCAGATACTGCAATGCCGCTCTTGCCAGGTCCTCTACAGATGACCCGAATTTTGATTTCAGCTTATCAAGTATCGGCTCAAGCTTCATAAGGTTTTCTTTACTGAACCGGTCTGAATCTTTTCTATGATCTCCAGCTTCAAATTTCGGTGGATTATTCTTATCATATTTATCAAGAAGCAGTCCCTGTGCAACAGGACCGAATGCAACAAAAGAGATATTGTGCTCATCCAGCAGCTTCCTGGTTGGAGTTCCTTCCTGCAGAAACCTGTCATCCATTGCACTTGAGAAGCTCTGGATTACCTCAGGCTTAACTTTGGGGATCAGCTTGCTGAAATCATCGTGTGAGTAAGCCGACTGTCCGATCAGCCGGATCTTGCCTTCATCTTTCAGCTTATACATAACTTCAATCGCGTCATCCAGGTATTCATCTTTTTCGCCGAAGTTGCCATGGTGAAAATAATAGAGGTCTATATAATCGCGATTAAGATTTTTAAGTGACTGCTCACATTGATGACGAATATGCTGAGGTTCATAGGCATGCGCCGCCGTTCCCGGAAACCAGCCAATCTTTGTGGCAATAATAAAATCATTCGTTCTTTTGCCCAATATGCGGGCAAGCATTCTTTCAGCCCTGCCGTTGCCGTAAACGTCCGCATTATCAAAATGCGTAACGCCGTTATCAATAGCCATAATTGATGGCTTCTTTAACTTCTGCTTCATTTACATCGGCCCAGCCGTTAGGGTCTCCGTTTACCCAGTTAAGCCCGCCCAGTGTCCAGCAGCCCAGACTAATTTCCGATACTTCAATATCTGATTTTCCAAGTTTTCTATATTTCATTTTCTCCCTTCCTTTAATTTATCTCGCATAATGTTTCTGTTTTTTGATATGCACGATGCACATCCTCAACCCCGTACTTTACAAGTTCATAATTATTGCTCTTTAACTCTTCTCTGAGTTTTTGAGATGCATGCAGCAATTGAGTTGTATATGCTTCAAACTTCTTCAGTGTTTCCTCGTCATTGGTTCTCAGTCTTGCTTTGGTTAATGCTTCAGCTCTTGAAACAAGTTCATCACTAACAAGATAGATCTGCTGATAGTCTTCCTTAGGAAGATATTTATGATAAATCATATAAAGCACCTGGTGGAAACTATCGAGTTCGGGAAGTACGGGATGAATAATGCGTACGAGCGATTCATATTTCGAATGAAGGTTTTCTGCAGCTTTTAAGAGCATTTCGTTGTCGTCCTGCCCGGCTATCTTTTTATATTCTTCTACGGCTACCTTGAACTCATCAAGACCGCTATCCCACATTTCCTGTTTATCCTGTAAAATTCCCGGCAGCTTAGCTTCATAAATTTTCTGTGAGCCTTTATCTATATCTTCTACGTAACCCCTTAAGGGCAGAATAATCTTTTGATGGATAGGCAACATGCCAGATTGGATAAATTACATCGTGAAATTCACTCAGAGCGGGCACTTCAGCCTTAATCTCTGTTGAATCAAATTCTGCCTGAGAAAATACCGGAATTGACAGTACTACAAAAAGAATAGTTAATAAGTAAATTTTAGAATGCATACATTCCCCGACTAATTTATTATTGGATTATTATAGTTTATTTAATTCTTCTCTTAATGACTTTTTCAAACCCTTTACTACAAGATCATATGAATGATCTATCCATTCTTCTATAAGACTATTTTTAACGGTTCCTTCAATCTCAACGGTATTCCAATGCTGCTTGTTCATATGGTATCCCGGAGTAACGGCGGAATATCTTTCCCTAAGTTCAACTGCTTTTTCGGGATCACATTTTATATTTATCGAAAATGGCGGATTTAGGCTTGCGATAAGAAATATTTTCCCCATAACCTTATAAACAGGAGATTCTTCATCAAAAGGGAGCTCTTCAGTGACCCCCTTTTTCTTAAGGCAGTATTCTCTTACCTGTTCTATATTCATTTATCTTCGATTCTTATCCAGCCAGCGGGCGGCATCTTTAGCAAAATACGTTAAGAACATATCCGCGCCGGCTCGTTTTATGGCCATTAGCGACTCTATCATTACTCTCTCTTCATCAATCCAGCCGTTTATACCTGCAGCCTTGATCATCGCGTACTCACCGCTTACCTGGTATGCAGCAGTCGGCATTCCGAATTTATCCTTCACTCTTCTGATTATATCCAGGTAAGGTCCGGCGGGTTTTACCATAATTATATCAGCACCTTCTTCGATATCTGATTCAGCCTCACGCATCGCTTCATCTCCGTTTGCTATATCCATCTGGTGCGATCTTCTGTCGCCGAAAGCAGGAGCCGATTCTGCGGCATCACGGAAGGGACCGTAATATCCCGATGAATATTTCACTGCATAACTCATTATTGGAATTTTCTGATACCCGTTGTCATCCAGTATTTCCCTGATTGCCTTTACGCGTCCGTCCATCATATCCGAAGGAGCAACAATATCAGCACCGGCCTGTACATGGGTCAATGCTTCTTTTGCCAGAAGTTCAACTGTTTCGTCGTTAAGTATCTCTTCGCCGCTCAACAATCCGCAATGGCCATGAGAAGTATATTCACACATACATACATCGGTAATAACCAAAAGATTTTTCACTTCTGCTTTAATTGCCCGGATTGCACGCTGTATTATGCCTTCGGGATCATAAGCTTCAGAACCTTGTTCATCCTTGTGCGAAGGAATGCCGAATAAAATTACAGCAGGGATACCGAGAGCTTCAACTTCCTTACATTCTTTTACGGCATTGTCGATCGACAGCTGGGATACTCCGGGCATTGATTTAATAGGTTTATTTATATTTTCACCGGGAACAACAAACAGAGGATATATAAAATCGTTTTTGGATAATTCAGTTTCTCTCACCATATCTCTTACAAGAGGATTGTAGCGAAGTCTTCTCATTCTTTTTACGGGATATGTTGCCATTAGATCTCCTATTCAATTAACAATTAGTAATTAACAATGAACAATTAGTTTGACCTACCTTTGGAGGTTTTGATAATTGATATCAATAGTTTTATCAACTCTTTATTATCTGCATCCAAACTTTCAAATTAATTTTTATTTAATATTTTACATTCAAATAAAATTTTTAACCAATATTCAGTTTCAAAACACTCTTTTAGAGAAATTCCAAGTTTATTAATAAAATCTTTCATTGATACTGCGGCCTTGGATTCCGAGATATTTGCCCCTATAGATGTTCCTGATCTCAGAAGTTGTTTGTAGACAGCAGACAGATCTTTTTCCTTATGGACCAGATATTTGTAAAGTCCTACTATTCGAATTGCAAATTTCAGGCTTTTATCAGCAATTGGATTACCATAAACAGCTGATTTTTCAAACACAAACATTGAATTGTAAATTATTAATTATTCATTGTTAATTGATTTTTGATTTTTTCAAAAATCAATTCGCCATTCTTTAAACAATCGCCGATGGAGATTCCGCCGCGGTAGTTTCCGCTGAAATACAGCCCGGGATTGTTTTTTTCAAACTCATCGAAATATCTCTCGTGTTCTATGTATCCGATATTATACTGGGGGATAGATTTTGTCCAATATTTATAGCCTATATATACAGGGTCCTCTGTAATGCCCATTATCTTCTCGAATTCGCCCCGGACTTTTTTAATCAGTATTTCTTTGTCGATATTTCCCACTTCGGGATCACGGGCCCCGCCTACAAACAATGTAAATGCGGCCTTATCTTCATCGGCCCGGTTCGGGAATATTACTGAACTCCATATTGCTCCCAGGAAAGACCGTCTTTCCTTTGCTGGAACAAGAAATCCGAATCCATCCAGCGACTGTCTTATGCTTTCCTTATTATATCCAAGCATCAGGGCCAGTACCGGCGGATAATAAACGGCATTGAAGTGTTCTGTAAGCTTTTCATCCCATGATTTAAATAGTTCGGCTGCGGTATATGCGGGAACAGTAGACAGTAATATGTCGCAATCAATTTCTTTCAGATGCCCTGCATTATTGTACTTAATCTTAAAACCGTTTCCGTTCTTTTCGATAGAAGTAACATCGCAAAAAGTATGTACCCTTTCGCCGAGATATGAAGCAATGGCGTTGGGCAGCTTCTGCATACCGTCAGCAAAAGAAAACATACGAGCGCTTTGTTTCGATTTTTCGGCTCTCTGTCTTCTTTCTTTTATACTTTTGATGGTACCGACAATCAGTCCGCCGTATTTCTCTTCAAGTTCATATAATTTCGGGAAAGAAGATTTAACGCTAAGCTCTTCCGGGTTGCCGGCATACACACCGGCGACAAAAGGATTTATAGCATAATCCAGAAACTCCTGACCCAGTCTGCGTTTAACAAAATCAGCTATACTCTGGTAATAACCGTCTTTCGATCGCCCGATGAAGGGTTCGGCAAAAAGTCTTGCCTTTGCTTTACCACTGAATAACCTGGTTTTAATAAATGCGGGCGGATTCATAGGGAGGGGATGAAGCATATTATCACGCAAAATATACCGTTTGGATGCTTCCTTATTTGCATAAACAAGATCATCACCGAGTTTCAGATCTGACACAATTTTGGAAAGAACTGGCGTAGTTTCCAGTCCGCTGTTAGGGCCGCGGTCGAATAAGAATCCTTGTTCTTTTATTGTTTCAACAGATCCTCCTACTTCCCTCTTCTTTTCAAGCACAGTAACATCAAACCCCTCTTTTGCGAGAAAATAAGCAGGCGTTAAGCCTGAAATACCCGCACCCAGAACCACAACTTTTTTGCTCATTTATGCCTAATTTTGATTACAATTATTCTAAAATATTGTATTAATTTACCAAATAAATAAGAACTTTAGTACATATAAATAAAGCACCGAATGAATGACTGGATAACACATTTCGAGCAGTCCGGGGAGATGGAATCACCATCTTATAATGATACGATAGCATATTTCCGTCGTTTTGAAGAAAAAACTAAGATGGCAAAACTAATTTCTATGGGGGTTTCCTCCCAGGGCAGGGAAATAAAATGCCTGGTAGTGGCTAGGGGAAACCATTTTACTCCCCAAAGAGCAAAGAAAAGCGGCAAGGCAATAGTACTAATTCAGAACGGGATTCATCCGGGTGAGATAGAAGGTAAGGATGCTTCGATGCTTCTCCTGAGGGAGATTCTTATAACAAAAGAAAAAAAAGATCTGCTCGATAACCTGGTACTGCTGATTATTCCTATTCTGAATGTTGATGGTCATGAAAGACTTAGTCCTTACAACCGTCCAAACCAGAACGGACCGAGAATGATGGGATTCAGAACGACAGCCCTGAATCTTAACCTCAACCGCGACTTTATGAAGGCCGATACACCTGAAATGAAAGCCCTCCTCAGGTTATTCTCAACCTGGCTTCCCGATTTTTATATAGATAATCATACAACCAACGGCGTTGATTACCAGTATCATGTAACCTATGGAATGGAAAAGCATCAGAATATTTTCGGTGCACTGAGTAAGTGGGGACAGGAAAAATTCATCCCTTTTGTGAAAAGTGAAACGGAGAAAAAAGGCTTTTTGGTTACGTCGTATATTGAGCTTATAGGAAAAGAACTGGAGGGAGGGTTCAGCGACTGGACTTCCCGCCCGATGTACTCAAACGGATATGCCGCTCTTCATAATCGTCTTCTGCTTCTAATAGAGACACATTCACTAAAGCCATTCAGCAACAGAGTTTATTCAACTAAAGCTATGGTTGAATCATCCCTTCAATTTATAAGCGAAAACTATAAGGAGCTGAAGGAAATAAATCGTAAAGCCGACAGAGAATCGGTAAGGAGATATGCTGACGGAAAAACATCCTTCCCTATAGCATTCCGGGGAACCGATGAATTTACATTGATGGATTTCAAGGGAATAGAATATATAAAGGAAGAAAGTCCGGTAACAGGTTCATTGGTTAAACGCTATACCGGTAAACCGGTTGACATAAAAGTACCCTGCTTTAATAAAGTTAAAATAACAAAAAGAGTTAAGCTTCCGGCAGCTTATCTAATCCCGTCGGAGTTTAAAGAAATAATCAGGATTTTGAACCTTCACGGAATAAAAACCGGTGTCCTGAACGCAGATCGTTCAATCACAGTAGAAAAATATCATTTTACAGAGTATAAATTTGCTGAAAAACCTTATGAGGGAAGGCAAATGATAAAAGTAAAATGCGAAGCCCATTCAGAAAAAATGGAAATTCCTTCCGGAACATATGTAGTAAGTACTAGACAAAGAGGAATAAGGTTAATTGCAAATCTGCTTGAACCGGAGGCTCCGGATTCATTTGTCAGCTGGGGATTCTTTAATGCTTTCTTTGAAAGAAAAGAATATGCGGAAGACTTTGTTATGGAACCTATCGCAGAAAATATGCTGAAGGATGACCCCGGGTTGAAAAGGGAGTTTGAGACCAAATTAACAAATGATGCGGAATTCAGGCAAAATCCGTTGGAAAGACTCGATTATTTCTACAAAAAATCAGTTTATTTTGATCGAAGAGAAAATATTTACCCGATTTTCAGACTTATGGAAAAAATTGCAGATTGATTCTGTGGTTTTGAAGTAGTAAACTAGATCCACATCAATAACCTCACTTTTATTTATAAACTTTACCGGTACCCGAAATGGCGGAAAACAATAAATTTACAATTCTGTGTATAGCCAGCTTTGAAAAGGGGCAGGAATTCATGCGTCAGTGCAAACGAGAAGGAGCGCGGGTGATTCTTCTTACTTCTAAAAGTCTGGAGGATGCCGCCTGGCCCAAGGAGAGTATTGATGAGATATTTTATATCCCTGACGTAAATAAAGTGTGGGATATGAAGAATGTAATATACGGGGTAAGTTTCCTCGCCCGCACCGAGCAAATCAACAGAATAGTTGCCCTGGATGATTTCGATGTCGAGAAGGCTGCATCCTTAAGAGAACATCTTCGCGTTCCGGGTATGGGTGATACAACGGCCCGATATTTCAGGGATAAACTTGCAATGCGTACGAGAGCTAGGGAAGAGAAAATACCTGTTCCCGAATTTGTTCATGTTTTGAACTACCGGGCCATAAATGAATTTGAAGCCGCTGTCCGTTTTCCTTATGTTATTAAACCAAGACTCCAGGCAGGGGCACACGGAATAAAAAAGATTAATTCTGTGCAGGAATTATGGCATACCATCAATGGACTTGGTGACGAACAATCATTTTATATCCTTGAACAGTTTATTGAGGGTGATATCTATCATGTCGATTCTATTATCTATAATATGGAAGCTAAGTTCGCTATAGCAAGTCAGTACAGTCTTCCTCCTTTTGAAGTAGCGCATGAAGGAAGAGTATTCGGGAGCCGAACAATAAAGCATGGTACTCCCGAAGAGGACAAGCTGTTAGAAATAAACAGGAAAGTAATGAAGGCGATGGGACTGGTAAGGGGAGTTTCGCATACTGAATTTATCAGATCTCAAGAGGACGGCAGCTTTTATTTTCTCGAAACATCTGCCCGTGTAGGAGGCGCGAATTTAGCAGAGCTGGTAGAGGCGGCGACAGGAGTAAATCTATGGGCCGAATGGGCGAAGATCGAAATAGGTTATGGTGTAAGAGAGTACAAAGTTCCCCCGGTTAAAAATGATTATGCGGGAATAATAATATCTCTTGCAAAACAGGAATGGCCTGATCTTTCAGGTTATGTTGATAAGGAAATAGTATGGCAAATGAAAAAGAAAAATCACGCAGGCTTGATTATCAGCTCTCCCGATCATAACCGTGTTGAACAACTACTAAAACAATATACCGAAAGGTTCTATACCGATTTCTTTGCCTCCCATCCCCTCACCGACACAGCCCAATAACAATCTCATTATTTCAGCAAAAGTAATTTCTTTGTATCAGAATACCTGCCAGCCTCCATTCTGTAGAGATAAACTCCGGTCGGAAGATTTGTACCATCAAACTCAACCTGATAAGTTGCAGGTTTTAATCCTATGCTAAAATTGATATCTCTTCCCCAAGCAAATTATATACAGACAGCTTAACATGTATTTTTTCTGCCAATTGGAATTTTATTCTTGTAGCAGGATTGAATGGATTTGGGAAGTTATTAGAGAGTTCGAATATAAAGTGATCGTCGGATTCATCCAACGTCCTTACCGGCATCACGCCTTTTCCACGAAGTTGTATTGAATATGGAGTCAAAGACAAATTATTTAAGATGAACAGAGTATCAACAAAATCAATATTACTATCAGGTGCAAAAGAAACAACGAAGGTAATTGAATCTAAGGCAATTTGAACAGGGAAATTTATAGAACTTACACTGAATTGAGTACTGTGGGTGTATATGGAATCTATTTCTAAGTAGTTTATGGAGTGATTAATAATATTTATTGTTTTTGTCCTGGTTGAATCAAGATAAGTAGTTCCAAATAAAAGAAAAGGGGTTGCGGGATGAATTTCGAATTCTGGTGAAGGAGACTCACCCGAGAGAAAAATTCTTGAAGTTTTTAAATTAGAGTATATGGTTAAGGTATCATCATAAATGCCCCAACCGTCAGGAGAAAAATATAAAGTGACCAGTTCACTATCCCCTGGCTGCAGTACAAACGGGGGAGCTGTATCCAAATGGAAATTATCCGAACTTAATAAAAAGGAATCAATCACTAATTGAGAAGTAAAAGGATTAAATATCGTGATTTCTTCTGAGGCGGTGTCATTGACGGCGATTTGTGGGAAATAAATCAAAAATTCATTAATAATGGGGAATGTCGATTCTTTAGATCTATACACACCGGATGGATAAGTAGCAGCATATAAATACCCGTCCTGATCTATAGCAAGATCATATATGGCTAGTGTGTTATAATCGAACTTATACCAGGTTGTACCATAGTCGGGAGAGTATTCTGATGGAACCTGAGAACTAACCACATAAATATATCTGTATTTGTTTATTATCATGCTTACGGGAGCATCAAAATTATTTATAACGTGCCAACTGTCATTGGGAGAATCTTTAAAGTATAGTAATCCATCCCAATCAGCCCACGCTCCTGCAAACATTTCTCCGGTAGGTAAAGCTTCAAAAGCTGTAAATTCTTCTCCATGAGCCCATGAGCTTAAATCCCAAACCCATGTCAGCCCATTGTTAGTTGACTTATAACTTCCTTCAAATAGACCTCCATGTTCAGGAGGATAAAGATACCTGGAGGTTGTATAAATATTACCATCCCTGTCTATTTGCAAATGGATATTATTTTCGATTCCGTCAGATGGAGTAATTATATTTTCCCAGGAATTTCCATTATTTGTTGTGAACTGAATGGTGTTTCTTGTTGGTAAGTATAAATCTCCATTTAAATTATAAGCAAACTCATAAATACGAGAATCCAGAGCAGAGGGTAATGAAATCGTATCCCATGTTTCGCCATAATCAGTTGAAGAAAATAAAGAATCAATAAATCCGGACGTTTGTTTTAATGAATAAATTCTATCAAAGGTTGTATTCGTTGTATCGATTAACAATAAAAAGCTTCCCTGAGTGTTAGTGGGAGGTAATATTGATTCCCAGGTTAATGCGTCTCTTGATCTAAATAAATTTTTGACACCCACCGAATCACAAACAGCATAAAAATTATTTTGTCTATCAATTTTTATTTGTGAAACCCATTGCCCTGGAAGGGAATAAAATTCCCAGAACGAATTTTGGGCATTTAAATTGTAATTAGACAAAACACTAATGCTTATAAAAAGCAAATAAATTAATTTCATGTTTATCCCCTTAGATTTACTTAGGTAATAAAAAGAAAAGCAATATCGAATAAATACCTATAGATATTTATCATAAGTTCCCACTAATAACCTGTTAAATTATACCTATTTCAGGCTGAAATGTCAAGAAAAACGGGTAATTGAAAAGGCAGGGACATTGAGTAAACAGCCCGATTTTTAGTAAAACAGGGATTTAATAATTATACGGTGCGGGAATATTTTGTTGTATCTTCCTTGCGCTCTATATATCCATCAAAGTTCATCGCAATATTGCGGATGAGAAGCTTGCCCATTTCTGAGACTTTCAGGTGATCATTCTTGATCTCAACGAGATTATCAGCTTCCATTTCTTTCAGGTTGTTTAATCCCCAGGCAAAGTAAGTCTTAAAATCTATTCCGAACTTCTTCTCAACGTTTTTGAAGTCCAGTTCGAAGTCGCACATAAGTCTCATAATCACGAAGCCGCGCACAATATCATCTTCAGTTAGCCGGTAACCTTTTGATACAGGAAGAATTTCATCATCGATTGCCTTAAAGTATTCACGTTCTGTCTTATAATTCTGTGCGTAGATGTTTCCAAGCTGACTAATTGCAGTTATTCCCATTGAGTACATATCAGCCCCGGCATTTGTACTGTATCCCTGGAAATTTCTGTAGAGTTTCTTTTCCCTGAGCGCTATTGCAAGTTCATCGTCTGGTTTTGCAAAATGATCCATACCTATAAACACGTAGCCTGCATCAGTAAGCTTTTCAATAGTTGATTTCAGAATGTCCAGTTTAACTTCCGGCGCAGGGATATCTTCCGGGTGAATAAGAGCCATATGCTTTTTCATCCAGGGAACATGGGCATAATTGAAAACTGCAATCCTGTCTGGAGAGATATCTATTATTTTATCAACAGTTGTATTGAATGATTCGACTGTCTGATGGGGAAGTCCGTATATCAAATCAAGGTTTATACTTGAGAAGCCGAGTTCTCTTACCCATTCAACAGTCTGTCTTGTTATATCCTCGGGCTGAATCCGGTTAACTGCTTTCTGAACCTTTTCATTGAAGTCCTGCACTCCCATACTGATCCTGTTGAAGCCGTTATTCCGGAGCGCCTCGAGATGTGCTCTTTTCAGATCACGCGGATCAATCTCGCAGCTATTCTCGGAATCTTCTTTGAAGTTAAATGACATATTGATATAAGAGGCAAGGTCGTTAATCTCATCGGGGGTAAGATGGGTCGGTGTGCCTCCTCCCCAGTGAAGCTGCGTTACCTTCCTGTCGGTAAGGATGTAGGTTCTGAGCATGTCGATTTCTTTTTTAACATACCTGAGGTATTCGTTTACTCTATCACGATTGCGGGTTACGATCATATTACATCCGCAGAAATAGCACAGTGTATCGCAGAAAGGAATGTGATAGTATAATGAAAGATCCGGAAGGTTTTCTCCGTAATTGGTCTTGATTATTTCATCAAGATACTCTTCCTGGGTAAAACTGTCGCTGAAGTGAGGAGCAGTAGGGTAACTTGTGTATCTGGGTCCCGGTTTATCATATTTCTTAAACTTTTTTAGATCTACCTCAAACATTTTCATTCTCCTTTAGACACCGCAAAGTCGCGAGACGCAGTGAATAAAAGTTACATGCGACTCTTTTTACTCGACTAATTCCGGGCATTATAAATTTATTGATGATCTTAATCTTTAGTTAAATTATAAATACGTTCATTTAGTTAATATCCTCTGTCCAATGTCAAAGGTTAAGCTATATCTTGCGGTTCTACATCCTTGCGATGAAAAACAATACTTTCCTCTTTAACGAATTGAACGAGGGCTTTTGCTTTCTCCGGATCGATATTAGGAAGTATTCCGTGGCCAAGATTGAATATATGTCCTGAGCCATTCCCGAATGACTGAAGTACTCTTTTTACCTCGCTCCTTATAACCTCTTTTTCCGCAAATAGTACTGTCGGATCGAGGTTACCCTGCAGTGCGACTTTATCTCCAACCGCACGCCTTACAGCTCCAATATCCATAGTCCAGTCAAGCCCAAGTACATCGGCACCGCAGCCGGCAAGACTCTGCAAATTAAAATGAACACCTTTTGCAAATACAATTACAGGTACGTTTTGTTTATTAATCTTCGATATCACTTTTTCTATATATGATAAAGAAAACTCCTGAAAATCGTGTTGAGAAAGAATACCGCCCCAGGTATCAAAGATCTGAACCGCATCAACACCCGCCTCAATTTTGGCCGACAGATATTCGGCAACAGCATCTGTGATCTGTTCAAGAATCTTATGAGCAAGCGGGGGATTATTATATATTAACTTTTTAACATGAGCAAAATTCTTAGAACCTTTTCCTTCAACCATATATGTCAGGAGCGTCCATGGTGAGCCACTGAAACCGATCAGCGGTACTCTGCCGTCAAGTTCTTTTTTGGTAAGTTTAACAGCATCCAGCACGTATTTCAAGTCTTTTTCAGGTTCTATTATTTTAAGGGCTTTTGCACCGGCTTCGTCTCTTACCGGATTATGGAAAACAGGGCCTTTTCCCTCGTGCATCTCAAGTACCAACCCCATTGCTTCCGGAATAACCAGGATATCTGAAAAAATTATAGCAGCATCAACACCAATGATATCTATCGGCTGGATTGTAACCTCAGCAGCAAGCTCGGGCGTCTTGCACATTGTAAGGAAATCCGCTTTTTCTCTTACAGCGCGGTACTCGGGCAGATATCTTCCCGCCTGGCGCATTATCCAGATCGGTGTCCTTTCAACCGGTTCTCTTTTACATGCTCTCAGAAACAAATCATTCTTTAATTTCAATTCTTCTCCGTTTGATAATATTCAACAATGGAATTAACGAGACCGTCTATGGTATATTCTGACGGGATTATATCAACCTTAACCTTTTTCTTTTCAACAGCAGCTTTTGTAGTAGGTCCTATCACAGCCACCGTAAGATTCCGGAAGTAGTCAACAGGATCAAATATCGATTGGATCTCAAGAAAATTCTGAAACGTTGAGGGACTGGTAAAAACAAACAGATCAGGATGACTATTCCTTAATTTATCTTTATACTCACGTATAGTCTCATCTGAAGGAAGCCCGATATTATAAACAGAAGCGGTTTTTATTTTCGCTCCTCTTTTCTTTAATCCTTCCGGAAGTTCTTCCCGTCCGATTGCTGAACGCGGTATAAAAATCAACTTACCTTTCAGATCATATTCCTCTAGCTCATCTATTACTCCTTCACCGCTGAATTCGCTTGGGACAATATGCACAGGAATATTATTCTTCTCACACATTCCCGCTGTTTTGCTGCCAACAGCCACTACTCTGATCCTGTTAAAATCAAATTTCAGAGAAAGCTCTTCGCATCTTTTAACAAACATCTTTACAGAATGACCGCTGGTAAATATTATGAAATCGATCTTTGACTGCCTGCTTACGACAGCATCAAAATCTTTCCAGGAGTCGGGAGGTGTTATCTCCAGCGTAGGAAAAGTCAGGACTTCAGCACCGAGCTTCTGAAAAATTTCGGCTGATTCTTTCGACTGTTCAAGTGTACGCGTAATTACTATAGTTTTGTTTTTCAACGGCAGCAAACTGCTATTGTTAAAACCGGAAAAGAGTCCCGTAACCACAAATTCATATACTCTCTCTCTATCCTTCACCATATCTTCTTCATTGTACTTCTTTTCTATCCCTCTTGAAACAGACCCGTATATGCTGCCGAGTATCAGATCGACAGCAAAGTCTTCATCGATTTCACGGAAGAGGTTTTCGTTCTTTCCGTTTTTAATAATCGTCCTGAGCATATTCTTAAGATCTTTCTCCATGTCACATAGTTCAGAACATATTTCATTTTCAGCCTTCAGAGATTCTTTTTGATACATTAAAAAGAAGGTCTGATATTTCATCATAAACATATATGAGTGTATTATGAAGGAATGCAGCGAGTCAATACTTGTTTTTTCATCCGCTATTCTATTTTTAAGCGAAGTAGTAAGTTTCTCCATCCGCTGGCGCATTATAGAAAAGTATAACTCTTCTTTAGAGGAGAAATAATTATAGACCGTTCCCTTTGCAAGGGAAGCAAGTCTGGCGACGTCTTCTACCATAACTTCATGATAATTCTTCTGCGAGAAAAGAAGCGATGCAGCTTCAATAATCTTTCCCCGCTTAAGTATTTTCCCATTCTGTCTTTTTTCTTTTACTATCATATTCGTACCTGCTTACATTATTCTCCACGTGTCTGTCGAAATCACATTGCCTGAGTTTGGGTCAATCAACATTATTTCCCCGTTACCGCGCATACCATTAGAGCCCTGTGATTGTTGAAAAGTTGAAAGGATGCTCCATACATACTGATCGTATTTCGAATCCCATTTGAACTCAACTTTCCAGTCCTTTATTCCTTGTTTAAAATCATTGTCCTTCGCTATTTGTCTTGCCTGTTCTTCATCTATGTTGAATTCACATTTCCCGGGATCAGCGCCGCAGTCAGGCAGTCCGATTACATTTTCCCGGTTTAGAACACTTCCGGTCGAATCAACCTCAAATTTAATTTTGCTGTCTACATATGGTTTATCAGGTATCTTAAAGTCATACACCATATAAAATTTTGAGTTAATTTTTTTCGTTTCCTGGAAATCCGGTTTTATATAATTGTCAAAGAATTCCTGTCCCACCCGCGAAACAATAAACCTGTTTGAATTCTTCAGCACATTATCAGGTACAGTGGACTGAGAATCCGTACAGCTGCACGAGCATGCAAAAAAAGTAACTCCTGCGATTATTGATAAAAGACCGATAATTATTCTTCCGGTAGAATTGAAATTCATTTTACCCTCACGTTATTGTAGATTTCATCAAGAATTTCTTTTGCCCCGGCTTTGATTAAATCCTTCGCCAGGTTTGTGCCGACTTTCTCGGCTTCTTTGCTGCTGCCCCTTACCTTCTTCCTGAATGTAAGACTTCCGTCAACAGATCCCACTAGTCCATCCAGGTAAATTCCATTCGACTTGACTTCAGCAAAAGCCCCAATAGGTACCTGGCAGCCTCCCTCAAGTTTTCTCAGGAAAGCCCTCTCTGCAAGTACTGATTTATAGGTTTCTTCATGATGAACCGATTGAAGGATTTCATCAACAATTTTATTTTCTTCATGAATTTCAATACCAAGAGCTCCCTGCCCCACTGCAGGCAGAATATCTTCTTTGTCAATGTAAGAGGATATATATTTTTTCAGGTTTAGTCTTTCTATCCCCGCGCGCGCAAGTATTATTGCATCCCAATCTGATTCGAGGAACTTCTTAATACGCGAATTGACGTTTCCTCTTAGTTCATGAATAGTAATATCAGGGCGTTTATGAAGCAGCTGAGATCTTCTTCTCAGCGAGCCGGTTGCTACATGACCATTTTCCCTGATTGTATGTATTGTAGTTCCCTTTTTTCTTGCTATCAGAACATCCTCAACCGGATGGCGTTTTGAAACTGCCGATAATTTCAGGCCTTCGGGCAGCTGAGTCTGCAGATCCTTCAGACTGTGTACCGCAAGATCTATTTTCCTGTTCAGCAGCTGGACTTCAAGTTCCTTCGTAAACAAACTTTTATCGCCTATTTTGGAAAGAGCAACATCAAGTATCTTATCTCCCTTGGTTTTGATAATCTTTATCTCAACCGAAATATTTTTATTCCTTTTTTCAATTTCTTTCTTGATGAAGTTCGACTGCCATAAAGCAAGTTCACTTCCGCGGGAGCCTATTACAATCTTTTGTTTCAATTTAATTCCTGATATTATTCTGTTTTGTCTTCATTATTATCCTGTTTGTCTATGCCAAAGATCTCTCTGATAATACTGATCCTTGCCGCCATTTCATCCGGAGCATTTCCTTCTCCTGTTAGTTTCTTCAATTCTACCATAGGCTGATGGAGTATTTTATTAATAATTCTTTTGGTAATTATATCCAGCTTTTCCTGGTCATCATCAGTAAACCGGTTCTTGTTTTTCTCAACTTCTTCAGCACGGATATTTTCAAAATAATCCCGAAGTTCTTTTATCGTCGGACCTGCTTCAAGTGAATTATACCAGCTGACGAGAGCTTCCAGTTCTTCCTTAATTATCCTCTCAACCTTTGGTATTTCATCTCTTCTTTTCGAAAGGTTCTGCTCGACTATTATATTAAGAGAATCAATATCATGGTAGAAGACGTAATCGATAACTTTGGAAGTCGGATCAATATCCCTTGGAACGGCAATATCCATCAGAACCAGAGAAGAATAATTCCTGCGTTTCATCGCAGCCTCTATATCCTTCCTTGTAAGGATCAGTCCCTGGGCGCTGGTTGCACTTATTATGATGTCATAATCATAGATATAATCTTTAAAGTTATCGAAGGGGATTATCTTTGCATTAAGTGATGAAGCAAGCTTTTCGGCCCTTTCGATTGTGCGGTTCGTTATTGAAAGTCTTCCTATTCCCCTGTCGCGCAGATGCTTTGCCGCAATTTCACCGGTTTCCCCGGCACCTATTACCATTGCCGACTTTTTACTGAGGTTTGAGAATATTTTCTCTATCAGCTGAACAGCAGCATAACTCACAGTTACGGCACCTTCACTTATCAGGGTTTCATTTATGGCGCGCTTCCCTGTTTTTATCGCCGCATCAAAAATTCTTTTTGTTATTACTCCCGTGAAACTGAGATCTTCGGCTAACTGGAATGAATCCTTTACCTGCTTAAAGATCTGATTGTCGCCAATGAGAAGAGAGTCAATTCCGGTTGCTACCCGGAATAAATGCTCAATTGCCGAAAATGAATGAAATGACTGAAAGTTATCTGCTGATATATTCGGAATTGATTTATGATCAACAAGTACTTTCTGGATATCCGGCAGGATTATCTTTTTATTAGCCGGGAAACCATATATCTCAGTACGGTTACAGGTTGATATAACCAGTCCCTCACTCAGGAAATTACCTTTAATCTTCGCTACAAGCTCAGCAATCTCCTCTTCACTCAGATGAAGAGCTTCTCTTAATTCAACCGAAGCAGAACGGTGATTTATTGATATCGCTGATAAATTCATACAGGCTCAATAAAAAGAATGAAAACTCTGTGCTAAAAAGTTTGTAAGCATGGTGGATGCAATAGCAAGAACAAATCCAATAATAGATAAAGTTACTACTTTCTTACCGCGCCATTTTCCGAAGATTTTACTGACTATTCCTATACCATATAAAATCCAGACCATCGAGGTTCCGATTAGTTTGGGATCTGCATAAGAGAAGTTCGGGAAGGCTTTCGGCAGCCAGATAATGCCTATTACAATGGCAAGTGTCAGAAGAATAAATCCTATCACAGCCGAATAAAAGCTCAGTACCTCAAGTACTTCAAGATTGGGAAGCCTGTTAAATATTAGTCCGAACTTATTCAGTTTAATTTCTTTATATAGGATTAAATATAGAAATCCATATACAGCGGAAATTGTTATTGCCGAATAACCCAGCAGTGCACTGAAGACGTGAATACCCAGGAGATTGCTTTTAAGTACATCTTTAACCGCTACCAGATCCTGAATGAAAAATGAACTGATAAGCTGGAATAAAATCGAGATAATTATTATAAAAAGACCCGTTCCCCGTATGTCAGTTACAAGCTCCAGGATGAAATAGGAGAATCCTACTGCAAATGCAAGTACCGTAAAGATCTCGAATACATTTGTTATCGGAGGATGATCAAAATATAACGTCCTGAAAAGCAGGTAGAACAGGTGAAAAATTAATGTAAGGAATAGCAGCACCCTCTTGGAGGTTGCAGCTACTTTCGCGCCCTTCATAAAGTCTACGTAGTAGAAGATAAAAGTAATTATGTAAAGGACGGGCAGCAGTATATTTAGGAAATCTATTAGATCCTTCATTATAATCTCATATATGACTTACGGGTACAAAATTAGACATTAAATTATTATCAAACAAGAATAAAATGACTCCCAGGTCAAGTATTTGTCTCCTGGTCTTCCCCGGAAAGGAAAATCTTAGGTTATAATCTTTTTAATCAGCTTTAATCCTGCTGGTTTATCTTTAGCAATTGTGATTGCATTCAAAATTCTGTTCCCCGCAAGCCCAGTGCCTTTCTTTGAATCGGAAAAGATTTCTGCAATGAGATCCCCCTTTTTAATATTGTCTCCAACCTTCACCTGAAATATGATTCCGGCCTTATGATCGATTTTATCTTCCTTGGTTTTTCTGCCAGCCCCAAGCTCTATAGCAGACATACCGATTTCATAAGTATCCATTGCAGATATATAACCTGATTTTTGTGAGGTAATTTTACGTTTGTATTTAGATTCAGGATACTTTTCCGGATTAGAAATAAATGAGATATCTCCGCCCTGGGCCTTAACCATCTCCTTAAATTTATCCAAAGCTTTGCCTTCCTGTATCAGAGATTCTGCTATTTTTGTCCCTTCCTCCAAGCTCGCAGCTTTTTTTGCCAGGTAGATCATAGCTCCTGCCAGCTTTGTGCTTAGCTTATAGAGGTCATTCTTTACCTCTCCCCGGAGAATATTTATGCATTCAACAACCTCAAGCCAGTTTCCTATATGGGTACCAAGGGGCTGATTCATATCGGTAATAAACGCGATAACTTTTTTATTAAAATCTTTCGCCGTATTAACAAGTGAATTTGTCAATTCTATGGCATCTTTTGTAGTTCTCATAAACGCACCTGAGCCTACTTTCACATCCAGAATAAGACCATCGATACCTTCAGCCAGTTTTTTGCTCATAATGCTGGCGGTTATAAGCGGAACAGATTCTACGGTTGCCGTAACATCCCTCAAAGAATAAATCACTTTGTCAGCCGGGGCGATATCCTTTGTCTGACCGATCAGTACAGCCCCTGTTTTTTTCAGCACCGACTTATATTCAGTCAGGCTAAGATCAGTCCTGAATCCGGGGATAGATTCCAGTTTATCCAGTGTTCCCCCGGTATGACCCAACCCTCTTCCCGAAATCATTGGAACTTTTACTCCCGCGGCTGCAGCAATAGGAGCCAGGATCAGAGAGGTCTTATCACCCACGCCGCCGGTAGAATGTTTGTCTATTTTAATCCCCTCAATCTTTGAGAGATCGATTACTTTGCCGCTGTGAAGCATTGATTTAGTTAACTCTGAGGTCTCTTCTTTCGACATTCCCCTAAAATAGACTGCCATCAGAAAGGCGGAGAACTGGTAATCGGGAATTTTATTTTTGGTAAAACCATTTATTACATCTTTGATTTCTTCAGAAGAGAGAGCTTCCCCCTCGCGTTTCTTTCTTATGATTTCTACAGGATTCATAGTAGTTTATACCTTCAGGAGCAATATTATTTAATTTGTATGCCCTTTTATTATTAATTATTTTTATCGCCTAAAATTTATTTGCTGGAGCAAAGTTACAAAAATGAAATTTGAAAGAAGAACTCATACCTGCGGTGAGCTGAGAGAAAATAATGCCGGTGAAAACGTTGTATTGAACGGATGGGTGGACAGAAGAAGGGACCTTGGCGGATTGATTTTCATCTGGCTGCGCGACCGTTACGGAATAACACAGATAGCATTCGAACCTGAAAACAAAGATGCGTTTGATATCGCCAAGGATATCAGGAATGAGTATGTTCTTTCTGTGGAAGGAAAAGTGAGACAGAGACCCGGGGATGCTGTTAATACAGAACTGGAAACAGGAAAAATAGATGTCCTGGTTAGTAAAGTAATTGTGCTTAATGAAGCAGAAACACCTCCCTTTGCAATTAAGGATAATACCGATGCCTTCGAGGATCTCAGACTTAAATTCAGATATCTCGACCTGCGCAGACCTGCACTGCAGAAGAATCTGCTGTTAAGGCACCGGCTTGCCCAGTTAACAAGGAAATATTTTGATGAGAATAAGTTTGTTGAAGTGGAAACTCCCGTCTTAATGAAGAGTACTCCTGAGGGAGCCCGCGATTATCTGGTTCCCAGCCGGCTTCATAAAGGAAAGTTCTATGCTCTTCCTCAGTCGCCTCAGACATATAAGCAGTTATTAATGGTATCGGGGCTGGACCGGTACTTTCAGATAGTCAAGTGCTTCAGGGATGAGGACCTTCGGGCCGATCGTCAGCCTGAATTTACCCAGATAGATGTTGAGATGTCTTTCGTGGATCGTGAGGATGTGTTTGAGATAGTTGAGGGATTCATGAAAGTGCTCTTTAAAGAGATATGGAATAAAGAACTGCAGCTTCCTCTTCCAAGACTCTCTTTCGATGAAGCAATGGAGAGGTATGGAAGCGATAAACCTGATACACGCTTCGGTCTTGAGCTTAAAACGCTTAACGAGGTCTTCGCTCAGAGTGATTTTAAAGTTTTCAAAGAGCAGGTTAACTCCGGCGGTATTATAACAGGACTCCTGGCTGAAGGATGCGCCGGTTATTCCCGGAATCAGCTTGATACACTTACAGATTACGTTAAAGGACTTGGTGCGGCAGGACTCGTATGGCTAAAAGTAAAAGGCGGTAGTGTTGAAGCTCCGGTTGCTAAATTCTTTTCAGATGAAGAGAAGAAGAATCTTGTCTCTCAAATGAACGCTAAGGATGGTGATCTGATCCTCATTATCTCAGGACCGAAATTGAAAAGTCTGACGGTAATGGGCTATCTCAGGATGGAAATGGCTAAAAAACAGGAACTGATTACGAAGGATACCGAGCCTGCTTTATTATGGACAACCGACTTTCCGCTTTTCGAATGGGATGAAGAAACAAAGAGATTTTACGCAATGCATCACCCCTTCACCTCTCCGGTCGTTGAGGATATTCAATACATGGAAAGCGATCCGGGACGTGTCAGAGCCCGTGCTTATGATCTGGTTCTTAATGGTACTGAAATAGCCGGCGGAAGCATAAGGATCCATAATGCTGATCTTCAGTCGAAAATGTTCAGAGCCCTGGGTATTTCTGAAGAAGAAGCGGAACAGAAATTCGGGTTTCTTCTTAATGCATTTAAGTACGGCGCACCTCCGCATGGCGGTATTGCTTTCGGCTTCGATAGAACGGCTATGATATTTGCCGGTGAGAGTTCAATCAGAGAGGTTATTGCTTTTCCCAAAACTGCCAGCGCGGTCTCGCTGATGGATGATTCTCCTTCTCCTGTAAGCGAAGACCAGCTCAAAGAACTGCATATAAAAGTAAGATAATAGAATTCGCTTTCAGACCGCCATAATCCGGAAAAGCGAATTCTTTATCAACTCTGCTCTCTTTGCTGTAAGATACATCTTAAAGAATGTATTAATTTTATTTTTTGTAAAAGTACAATTCCTGAGATGATCAAAAAAGCTTTCTTTCGGTTTTATGAAGAATTAAATGACTTCCTCCCTGAGGAAAAAAGGAAAGTGAGGTTTGAGCATCAGTTTGTAGACCGTACTTCAGTAAAAGATATGATCGAGTCGCTTGGGGTGCCTCATTCAGAAATTGACATGATACTCGTAAACGGCGATTCAGTGGATTTCGATTACCTTGTACAAAATAATGATGAAATAAGTGTTTATCCCGTTTTTGAATCACTCGATATTTCCGGCGTTCAGCACCTGAGGAAGGTTCCTTTAAGAGATCCTAAGTTTATCGCCGATGTTCACCTGGGCTCATTAGCCAAATATTTGCGCATGTTTGGCTTCGATGTCCTTTATGAAAATGAATCTTCGGATGATGAGATAATAGAAACCTCGCTTAGTGAAAAGAGAGCTATACTCACAAAGGACAGAGAACTATTAAAGAATAACAGGATCACTCACGGGTACTGGATCCGCAGCAGCAGCGTCGAAGAACAGGTTAAAGAAGTCATCGAAAGATTCGATCTTAAAGAAAATATAAGAGAATTTCTAAGGTGCCTGGAATGCAATGCTGTTCTGACACCTGTTGAGAAAGATAAAATTGAGGACAGGCTTCCTCCTAAGGTAAATGAATGGCAGAATGAATTCTGGTACTGTGCAAGCTGCGACAAAATTTACTGGAAAGGAACCCATTATGAAAAAATGCTTAAATTTGTCGGGCATTTAAGGAATGAATTATAAAAAGGTTTTGTTATACATAATTATAACCTGAACTATTCAATATTAATGCCCTCTCACCGGGGGAGACTCTAAACTTATACTAATACATGGGCTTCATTGTAGTCATATTCATAACTTTTATACTGATAATCCTGGTACAATTTTACTTTACCAGGAAGGCATACAGATCTATTCAGCTGGTATTCCCGCGGGTTTCTCCCAAAATTCTTAGGAGAGTCTTCAGGATTGTGCTTATTTTTTTTAATCTTTATCCTGTCTTTTTACTTGGTGCATATATTTTTCTCTCTTCGTTAACCGGCCAGTCACGACCGAATATTCCCGAAGGATGGGCAATAAATTATTTCCTTCTATATCCTTTCTGGCTCTGGACCTTTTTTGTGGTGCAGTGCATACTTCTCTTTTTTATAATAGAAGTTGTGAAGCTGCTTCTGCTTCCTCTCTATCGTAAGTACAAAGACAGATTCAGACTGAATGAAGCTCGACTTGTTGTAATTATTCTTGCGTTCTTTGTTATTTACGTCCCGGCCAGGGTGCTCGTGGATTATTACATGGTTTCAACCAGAATAGTTGAATATAAAGATAAGAACCTTCCACAGGAGCTGAACAATTTCAGGATTACTTTTATTTCTGATATCCAGGCGGACGCTTATACTGATGCTTCGCGGCTGGGAAAATATATCAGACGAGTTAATGAAACTGACCCGGATCTTGTACTGATCGGCGGTGACATGATAACTTCTACTCCTGATTATATTGATGAAGCAGCTGAATACGTTGGAAAAATAAAATCAAAATACGGTGTTTATTCGTGTATCGGCGACCATGATAACTGGGCTTACAGAAATGATTATTCACGGAGCCTCAGAGAAGTCAGATCAGCGATGGATAAATACAATGTTGAGATGTATAATAACAGGAATTGGGACCTAAGGATAAAAAATTCTACTATCGGTATAACTTTTCTGACAAGCACATATGTAGAGCATCTCCGGACAGAATTACTTGACAGCCTTGTTAATGCTGATGCACAGAACCATCCCGATCTCAAGATAATGTTGATTCATCAGCCCAACCCTTTGGCTGTTCAGAAAGCTGCTGATTCCGGGTATAATCTGTTCCTCGCGGGTCATACACATGGAGGACAGGTAACCTTTCTGTTTCCCTTTATAAATCTTACTCCCACTCTTTTAGAGACCAGGTTTGTTCGCGGCGATTTTCATTTCGGGAATATGCTGATGATAGTTACAAGAGGACTCGGGATGTCGCTTGTCCCAATGAGATATAATTCCACCCCGGAAATCACGGTTATAGTTTTAAGAAAAGAATAAATCCTTTAATGGCCGCTTACGATTTCAATTCTTTCTGTTCCGAACCATTCCCGTTGAGCATTGACATAAATAACGTCTGTGTGGGATAAGCAAACTCAATACCTTTTTCTTCAAAAGCCTTGTATATTTCCAGGTTGATAGCCTGCTGAATATCCATATACTTATTGTAATCTGCACCGATTACATAGTAGACAAATTCAAAGTTCAGACTAAAATCACCGTATTTTGCAAAATGTCCTCTGTCAAAAGCGGTATCTTCCTGTTTCTCTATAATCTGTCTTACGATTCCGGGAATCTCTTTCACCTGTTCCAGAGTCGTCTGATATATTACTCCCAGCTGGAATAAAACCCTCCTGCGCTCCATCTTTTTGTAATTGTGAATTCTGGAATCAGTCAGATCCTTATTTGAAAAGACAAGCTGTTCACCGCTCAGACTTCGAATTCTTGTGGTTTTTAATCCTATGTATTCTACAGAGCCCAGTTTATCTCCGACAATAATAAAATCGCCGATTACAAAAGGACGATCGAAGAAGATTACGAAATAGGCAAACAAATCACCTAATATAGTCTGTGCTGCAAGAGCAACGGCAATACCGCCGATACCCAGACCGGTAATCACAGCAGAAACTCTGAACCCCAGATTATCTAATAAAAAGACGAGACCTACAGTCCATATAACCAGTCCTATTATTGTTGAAATCCCCCGGAGTTCCTTTTCCCGTGACTCCTCTCCGCCTTTTCTTTTAACATATGCGCTGAGAGAGAAACGGATAACCGAAGAGATAGCTCTCAGCAGGAAAAAAGTGAAGATGATGACAGCAATCTTATTAATGATCCCCATCGTATCAGGGTCAATTTTCAGATATTCAATTGCCAGGTAAAAAGCTCCCAGGTAAAGAAGCGGAACAACAGTTCTTTGTATACCGCGCACAAGGAAGTCATCAATCTGAGTTTCCGTAGATTCCGACCATTTCTTCAGCCGGTTAAGAACTATTGTTTTGAAGATTTTGATTACAATAATTCCTACTATAAAAATCCCCAGGGCTATAAAGTAATTTAAGACCGTATTTCCGAAATATGTCTGACTAAGAAAGTCCTGCATGATTTTTCTCCTGTTTTTTTACGGGTGCCAAATTATACATATAAGTATCATCGCATTCTTATATAATCAACAGGCAATGACTATTATTCGTTCAAATGGATAAAAATTCTGTTATAGATATGAAAAATAAAAAGATGAGATCACAAATGACAGAAATATTGAACAGAAGTGATATAAATGAGTTATAGGTTAATAAAGTTTTTAAGCAGAGTAAGTCCTGCTTCTCCTGATTTTTCGGGATGAAACTGTACCCCAAAAGCATTTTCTCTTTCTACCGATGCAGAAAAAGTGTCACCGTTATTTACTACTGATGTGGTGTATTTATTTTCAGGAAGATAATAATTTTCGGAAAAGTAAAATTCGGTTCCCGTATCTATTCCATCAAAAAGTCTTCCGGGTTTAAGGATGTCAATTTTTTTCAAACCGGAGTGGGCAACGAGAACTTTTTCGTCTTCTATTTTATTTGAATCAACAGGAAATAATCCAAGGCAGGATAAATTTTCGCCCGATGTATGCTCGCACATAAGTTCCACACCCAGTCCTATCCCCAGGATTGGATTTTTGATCATTCTTAACATGGAAAAGAGATTCAGAAGATGCAGCTGTCTTATATTCTGCTTCGCAGACCCGCTTCCATAGAGAATTACTTTATCACTTTTGCAAATGTCGGCCTCGGTAGTTGTAACCCGGTAAGGTACATCTAACTTCTTCAGAACAAGCGAAAGCTCATTTACCGACGAATCTTCGCATTTAATTAATGATAACATATGTAACCTGGTTTTCTCTTACTACTTAAACATCCTTCACAATAGAATAGTTTCAAAAACTATTCTAAACCAACCCCAAATTTAATGATAATTTCGGATAAAGTAATAAAGGTGGAGTTACAAATAACCAGCGACCAGGGTAAGTTTCCAGGTATTATTTTGTTTGATGTAAAAATGAAAGAGGCTGTTAAATTTGATTAAAGTGATAGTTCTACTTTTTAACAGCCTCTTAATTGCGGAGTTTTAGGCCTGTGCCGGCACTTCCTCTTTTTTGAATTGGAGTTTTCCGCTATCTGCTACTGATACATAAATGCTGTCTCCGTCTTTGAAATTATCCATCAGCAGTTCCTGCGACAGCGGATTGACCAGATATTTCTGGATCGTCCTTTTCAGAGGTCTTGCGCCGAAGGTAACATCGTAACCAAGCTTGGCCAGCCAGTCTTTTGCTTCATCACTTACATTTATAGTGATCTCTTTCTGATCGAGCATCTTCTGTACATTCCTTATCTGAATGTCAACGATCTCCCGGATCTCTGACTGAGTCAACGGTTTAAAGAGAACAACTTCATCAATTCTGTTCAGGAATTCCGGCCTTATGGTTCTGCGAAGCAGTTCTATCATTTGTCCTCTAAGCTCTCCCATTGCGTTTTCAATCTCATCGTCTCTGACATGTTCCAGTTTTTCCCGTACGACCTGTGACCCAAGATTGGAGGTCATAATTATAATTGTATTTTTAAAGTTAACCGTTCTTCCCTGGTTGTCGGTAAGTCTGCCGTCATCCAGAACCTGAAGCAGTATGTTGAATACATCGGAATGGGCTTTTTCAATCTCATCAAGAAGTACAACAGAATAGGGACGCCTTCTTACAGCCTCGGTAAGCTGACCGCCTTCCTCGTATCCAACGTATCCCGGAGGCGCACCTATGAGTCTTGATACAGAAAACTTCTCCATATACTCAGACATATCTATTCGTATCATAGCATGCTCATCATCAAAAAGGAATTCTGCAAGCGCACGGGCAAGCTCTGTTTTCCCCACACCGGTCGTTCCAAGGAATATGAATGAACCGAGAGGACGATTTACATCCTGAAGTCCCGTTCTTGATCTCCTGATTGCATTAGCTACTGCTGAAACAGCTTCATCCTGTCCTATTACACGTCTGTGCAGCTCATCTTCAAGTCTTAATAGCTTGCTTCTTTCACTTTCCAGCATTCTGCTTACAGGTATGCCTGTCCATTTGGATACAACTTCTGCAATATCCTCTGCATCAACCTCTTCCTTAAGCATTTTCTTATCCTTCTGAACCGCAGTGAGATTTTGAGTTTCCTCTTTCAGCTGTTTTTCAAGTGTTGCAATTTTACCGTATCTGAGCTCTGCAACTTTTCCCAGATCACCCTCACGCTCATATCTTTCTGCCATTGTCCTTGCATTGTCAATCTCGCTTTTCATACTTCGTATCTGCCGGATCTTTTCCTTTTCAAGATCCCAGTGCATTCGGAGAGTATTCCTCTCCTCTTCAAGATCGCTCAGTTCCTTTTTCAGTTCTACAAGTCTCTTCGCAGAAGCTTCATCTTTCTCTCTCTTTAAAGCTTCCCGCTCTATCTCAAGCTGCTTGATCCTGCGTTCAAGTGTATCGAGTTCTTCCGGCATCGAATCGATCTCAATGCGGAGCTTCGAGGCAGCTTCATCTACAAGGTCGATTGCTTTATCAGGCAGGAACCTGTCGGCTATATACCTGTGGGAAAGCTGGGCAGCTGCAACTATTGCGGCGTCGGTTATCCTTACGCCATGATGTATTTCGTATCTTTCTCTCAGCCCGCGAAGGATAGAGATAGTATCCTCCACTGAGGGTTCGCTTACCAGCACCGGCTGGAACCTTCTCTCAAGGGCTGCATCTTTTTCGATATGTTTTTTGTATTCGTCAAGCGTAGTTGCACCGATAGCGTGCAGTTCGCCTCTGGCAAGAGCAGGTTTCAGAATATTGGCTGCATCCATTGATCCGGAAACAGCACCTGCGCCTACTAACGTATGAAGCTCATCTATAAATAGTATTATCTCGCCGTTGGATTCCTGTACTTCCTTGATCACTGCTTTAAGACGCTCTTCAAACTGTCCACGGAACTGAGTTCCTGCAACTAATGCACCCATATCGAGCGCAACAATTCTTTTGGTTTTAAGATTTTCAGGCACATCACCGGCTACAATTCTGTGTGCTATCCCTTCCGCGATGGCTGTTTTTCCTACTCCTGGCTCACCAATAAGCACGGGATTATTCTTTGTCCTTCTTGAGAGTACCTGCAGCACTCTTCTTATTTCTTCATCGCGGCCAATCACAGGATCCAGTTTGCCCTCTTTTACCAGGTCGTTCAGATCTCTTCCATATTTCTTCAGCGACTGATAGGTTTCCTCGGGATTCTGCGAAGTTACCCGCTGTGAACCTCGTACTTCTTTCAACGCCTCAAGTATCGTATCGTGTGAAATCCCATTATCTCTTAACAGCTGTCCCGATTTGCCGTCTGTTTTGGAGAGGGCCAAAAGAAGATGCTCAGTTGAAATGAATTCATCTTTCAGATTGCGTGCTTCTTCGGCTGCGGCATCAAAGAGCTTTCCTGTCTGTGTCGACATCTGCTGATTGCCTATGCCTGCCCCGGAAACTTTCGGCAGTTTCTCGAGCAGCTCGTTAACTTTTAGACGTATAGCACTTACATTACCTCCGGTTTTGTGAAGGATCGAATCGGCAATACTGCCCTTCTCCTGGATTACGGCGGCAAGGAGGTGCTCCGGCTCGAGTATCTGGTTGTTGTAGTTCTGTGCGATCTCAATCGCTGTCTGAACTATCTCCTGCGCCTTTACTGTTAGTTTATTAAAATTAAACGGCATAATTTATTTTTCCTTTGCTCGGCATTGTCATTTCATAAGGTCTGTCTGCTAAGCGTCATCGTCTTCTCAATCCCTTTGTCATCTCGATCCCGAATGAAATTCGGGAGAGAGATTTAAATTTCTCGGTCGGGGACTCCCTCGAAATGACAATAACATTTTTTGACAGCCAATCGTAATGACAAGCGAATCAATTTATCTTTTTAACTTCTGTGTACCAGTCGCTCGACTGTTCAAGCATCTGGTTTATTTTACTTACTAATTTGTGAGGATCCATCAAATCTCCCTCAAGCAGGAGAGCTGATTCAAAAAGTTCCTCAACAACGTTTGTTATGTATTCATCGTGACGGTCTGCTTTAAATACTTTAAGCAGATTCCTTATCAGCTTGTGGTCTCTGTTTATTTCAAAAACCTTTTTAGGTATTTCCATATCCTTGTTCATCATCCTCATCATCTTCTGCATTGAGGATGACATAGAATCGTCGGGATTTACAAGAATGGCAGGACTACCGCTCAGCCTGTCAGATTTCCTCACTTCAGTCACCCTGTCTCCCAATATTTCTTTGATCCTTGAGAGCAGGCTGTCGAAATGCAGCTGATCATCCTTGTTTAATTCAGCCGGCTTTTCCTTTTTCTCATCTGTTTCTTTGAATGATTCAATATTCTTTAAGTCTACTGAATCTACCGGCTTAAACTCAAAGTCCTTATACTTTCTGAGAGACGAAAGCACAAATTCATCTACAGGGTCATAAAGGTAAAGTACTTCAAGTCCTTTACTCTTGAAAATCTCAAGGTGCGGATCCTGCTCTATAGCAAGCCTGCCTGTTCCATGTGCATAGTAAATTTCCTTCTGCCCTTCTTTGAACCTTGATACATATTCCTCAAGCGAGGTCAGTCCTTTTTCATCTTCATTATGAGATGAGTTGAACCTGAGCAGTTCTTTTATCTTATCCATATTGGTGAAATCGCTGTAACCTAGCTTAAGGTACTTTCCATGCTCATTCCAGAATTCGGTATACTCTTCAGGCTTGTCTTTTGCTTTCTTCGTAAGAAATGACAGAACCTGGCTGGTAACAGTATTCGATATCTTCGTAAAGATTATATTCTCCTGCAGAGTCTCTCTTGATATATTTAATGGAAGATCCTCCGATTCAACCACACCTTTTACGAAACGTAAGTACTCGGGCAGAAGATCTTTATTCTGATGCTGTATGAGTACTCTTCTTACATAAAGGTCAAGACCATAGTCCTCCCTGCCGAAGCCGAAGAAATCGAAATTTTTCTTCGGAATAAAAAGCAGACTGTGAAACTGTATCGGCGCATCTACTGAATTATGAATAACATCCATTGGTTCATCAGGATCGTGCGACATAAACTTGTAAAACTCATCATACTGTTCTTTTTTCACACTGCTTTTAGGCTCACGCCAGATCGCTGAAACAGTATTAATTTTCTCTTTCTCCAGGTATATCGGGAAGTTCACGAAATTGGAGTGCTTTTTAATCACTGTCTCCAGTCTGTATTTATCCGCAAAATCTTTTGCATCATCCTTCAGATGAATCTCGATAGTCGTTCCCCTCTTCAGTTTTTCATCCGGTTCCATTATTTCATAGTCGCCGAGACCATTCGATCTCCATTCAACTGCCTTCGTATTTTTCCTGTATGATTTGGTTTTTATTATCACCTCTTCGGCAACCATGAAAACCGAGTAAAACCCGACACCGAACTTTCCTATTATATTGTTTGCCTCAGCCTTGTTCTCCTGCAGCTGCTTTATAAACTCGGATGAACCCGATTTAGCGATCGTTCCGATATTCTTGATCAGTTCATCTTTTGTCATTCCAATTCCTGTGTCGGAAACTGTGATCAACTTTTTCTTTTCATTAAAGTTAACGCGGATCTCAAGGGGAAGATCTTTATCTTCAATCTCAGATCCTTTAGTAGATTCAAATCTCAGTTTATCCAGGGCATCCGAGGCATTGGATATAAGTTCGCGTAAAAATATTTCTCTGCTTGTATAGAGTGAGTGTACAAGAATATCGAGAAGCTGCTTAACTTCAGCTTTGAATTCATATTTGTTGGATGTTGCAGTTTTACTCATTCTTTACTCCTTTAGTCCTTTCTTAGCTGGGATAATTTTCTGAATAATTCTTTTTCTTCCTTCGATAAATGTTTGGGTATCTGAACTATAACCCTCACAAAAAGATCACCGCGGCTGCTTTTATTTTCTTTACTTATCATTCCCTGTCCCCGCAGCTTCAGCAGCTTTCCGTTATCTGTTTCAGGGGGAACAACAATACTTAATGTCTTATGATCAAGCGTCTGGATCTGTACGTTGCCGCCGAGTATTGAAGTATATAGATCGACATCGAGGTTATAATAAAGGTCGTTTCCCTTCACCTCGTAAAAAGGATGATCCAGTACATGAATATTGAGATAGAGATCTCCCTTCTCACCGCCGTGACTTCCGGAAGCGCCCATACCGCGCAGACGAAGCTTCGTATTATCTCTCGTTCCGGGCTGGATCTTCACTTTGAGTTTCTTGCCGTCAACACTGATCTGCCTCTCTACGCCATTAAATACTTCTTCAAGGGTAAGGTTCAGGTTAGCCTCATAGTCCTGTCCCTTTCTTGCGCCTGTAAAGGGACCGCTGCGTCCGCCCGCACCACGGCCGCCGAAGAAGCTTTCAAAGAAATCTGAAAAACCACCTATGTTGCCGAACATATCTCCAAGATCACCCGAGTACTGGTAGGTTGTTCTGCCTCCGCCTCGTCCTCCGAACTGACTGAAGAAGTCCTCCATTCCGGGTCCGCCGGCGCCCGGCTGCTGGTAATATTTCCAGTTGGCTCCAAGCTGATCATATTTTTTACGTTTCTCGGGATCACTAAGTACTTCATTTGCTTCAGTGATCTCCTTGAATTTTTCCTCAGACTCTTTGTTGTCGGGATTCCTGTCAGGATGATATTTCAATGCAAGCTTTCGGTAAGCCTTCTTGATCTCCTCCTGGGTTGCATCCTTTTCAACTCCCAGTATTTTATAATAATCTTTAAAATCCATTTTTTATTTCCTGTATTCAAAATATAATCAGAACAGGATACTAACTTTCTGACATTAAACAAGAAGGGCAGCCGAAAATACTTTCAGCTGCCCTCACAGCAATCATAGAATTCCGGCTATCTGAATCAGATAAGCTTATTTTACTTTTACTTCTATCTGTTTCGGTTTTGCTTCTTCAGATTTCGGAACGATTATCTTCAACTGACCATCCTTAAACTCCGCATCAATTTTATCTTCCTTAATCTTTGAAGGCAGATTGAATGACCTGAAATATTTTCCATAGGTTCTTTCAACCCTGTGGTACTTCGAATTCTTTTTCTCAGTTTCCTGCTTTCTTTCACCGCTGATGGTAAGCTGACCATTCTCATAATTGATCTTTACATCTTCCTTCTTAACTCCCGGAAGATCAAGTTTCAGTGTGTATGCATCATCATCTTCACTAATATCCGTCAGAGGTGACCATACAGCGCTTTCATATTCAGCTCCATCTTCATCTGAATCACCAAAACCAAATCTGCTGTTAAAAGAGTTAAACAGCCTGTTGAACTCCCGTTCAATATTTAATAAATCCTTTGAGGGATTCCATCTTACGATTGCCATATTTTTTCCTCCTTTCATTATTCTATTATTGTCATAATTGGCAATTCAACTAAAATGCCAATCTCGTAAAATCTTTATAACTCATTGTCAGATAAGTACTTACACGGATTAGCCTACTTATGGACCAGTATGACAAAATGGCAGACTTTATAAACAAAATGGTTATCAGACCCATAAAAATGGCAATCTGTAAGACAGAATTTGCAGGGAAGTCTGACATCCGGATTTTCTATAAAAAATAATGTCCGGAAATTAATCCAGGGTATTCCCGGCTTTAATCACTTTTAATAACGTATCAGAAGCGTATTCATATCGTATTCAGATCGTTTTCAGAGCGTATTCAGAGCGTATTCAGAGCGTATTCAGATGCTGGTTATACCCTGTTTTCCTTTTGTCTTCCTTGATAATCCGGGGAGAGTCATTTCATTGGATTGTTAATCCACAATTATTTCCATATTTTTGCAGACTTGTTTCTGCAAATTATACTCTGATGAAAAAGTTTACCGAAGACACTATCACTGCGATTGCTACTCCTTCGGGAGCCGGGGCAATCTCTGTTATCAGGGTCAGCGGACCGGATTCAATTGCAGCAGCTGACACTATTTTCAAAGGAAAATCAAGGTTGGCCGATTCCGAGTCTCATACAATTCATTACGGAGAGATCTGTGGTGAAAACGGAAATGTAATTGATGATGTACTTATTTCAATCTTTCGGAATCCCCATTCATACACAGGAGAGGATTCTGTTGAAATAAGCACTCATGGTAATCCTTTAATATCTAAGCAGATAATTGAACTTTTGCTCAGAAATGGCGTTCGCCAGGCAGAACCGGGAGAATTTACGAAGAGAGCCTATCTGAATAACAGGATAGATCTTGCCCAGGCTGAGGCTGTAGCAGATGTGATATCTTCCAGGACTGATGCATCGCTGCGAGGCGCAAGAAATCAGCTGAACGGACTTCTTTCACAAAAAGTTGATGAGATAAGAAGCTCCCTTATAAATGCCTCTTCTTTTGTAGAGCTTGAACTTGATTTCGCCGAAGAAGATGTTGAGTTCATCAACCTTAATGAACTAAGCACCAGAATAAAAAGAATAAAAAATGAGATAGAGACGCTGCTTAAGAGCTACTCATTCGGAAAAGTAATTAAAGATGGCGTGAACGTTGCCCTGGTTGGGAAACCGAATGTAGGCAAGTCTTCCCTTCTGAATTATATTCTGAAGGAATCACGGGCTATAGTAAGTCATATTCCCGGAACGACCCGTGATATTATTCGTGAGGATGTTTCAATTGACGGAATACTTTTTAGATTGTATGATACGGCGGGGATCAGGATCTCAGAAGATCTTATAGAAAAAGAAGGTGTGCTAAGGAGTCGTCAGGCTGTTAAAGATGCCGACATAGTTTTACTAATAAATGATGTAGAGCAGGAATATTCCGGTGATTTGCTGAAGGAAATATCTTCCATAACAAATCCCGAAAAGATTTTGAATGTTCTGAATAAAATTGATTTGCGGAAGGATTTTCCCGAACACTTCGATGCCAGAGTTTCTGCTATGACCGGTGAAGGAATTGAAAATCTGTTTTTGATCATGAAGGAAAAAGCTCTCGGTTCTTCCTCCTATAGTGAGAAAAATGCGGTAGTTTCAAATTCCCGGCATTATGATTGTTTAAGAAGAGCCAAAGAAAGTCTTGAGAAGGCAGAGGAATCCATTTCTTCCGGAATGAGCGGTGAGTTTATTGCCGTGGATCTCAGGAAAGCGGCGGATGATCTTGGAGAAATCATTGGAATTGTGACTTCTGACGATATTTTGAACAATATTTTTACAAAATTCTGTATAGGTAAGTAGGTTTCACGTGAAACAATTTGAGACGCATAAAAAATGTGTAGGTAATAGTTCCACGTGAAACAATTGAGTTTATGATGAATTATGACGTAATAGTAGTTGGCGGAGGACATGCAGGCATAGAAGCCGGTGCTTCTGCAGCAAATATGGGCTGTTCGGTTGCACTTGTGACCATGGATAAGTATGCCGTCGGGCGAATGTCCTGTAACCCGGCTATTGGCGGGACCGCTAAAGGGCATTTGGTTAGAGAAATTGATGCCCTGGGCGGATATATGGGAATAATCGCCGATAGAACAGGCATTCAGTTCCGTATGCTTAATAAGTCTAAGGGACCCGCTGTTTGGTCCCCCAGATGCCAGTCGGATCGAAAACTATATTCTGAAGAGGCATACAGACAGATCAGCAGAATACCCGGCCTTGAGATCGTGGAAGATGCTGTAGTGGATATTCTCACTGAGAACGGAACCGTTACAGGTGTGCTTACTGCTAAAGGGAAAGAAATTAAATGCAACGCGGTTGTTTTGTCTTCCGGTACCTTTCTGAATGGATTGATGCACACGGGATTAAAATCCACCAGTGGAGGACGATTCGGTGAAAAGCCCGCTATAGGAATTACTGAGTCATTGCTTAAGCTTGGTTTTGAATCAGGGAGATTAAAAACAGGTACGCCGCCAAGACTGGCTAAAAATTCAATCGACTGGGACGCTGTCGAGGTTCAGCCGGGAGATGACGATCCCCAGCCCTTCTCTTTTAAGACTGATAAAAGTGAATTTCCTTATCCTGCCGCAGGTTCCCTGTCATATTACATATACAAGTGAAAAAGTTCATAAAGTTCTTGAAAAAGGGTTTAACGACTCCCCTATGTTCACCGGAAGAATTAAAGGTGTCGGCCCCAGATACTGCCCCTCCATAGAAGATAAAATAGTTCGGTTCGCTGAAAAGAAGCAGCATCAGCTGTTTCTTGAGCCGGAAGGATTGGATAACGATCTGATTTATCTGAACGGATTCTCCTCCTCCCTGCCGGCTGAAATTCAGCTGGAGGCAATCCACGAAATTAAGGGATTGGAAAAAGCTGAGATGATCCGCCCCGGCTACGCCGTTGAATATGATTTCTTTCCGCCTCACCAGGTGGATCTGACTCTGGAAACCAAGCTGATAAAAGGACTCTACTTCGCGGGACAAATAAACGGAACTTCAGGATATGAAGAAGCTGCTGCCCAGGGAATCGTTGCCGGAATAAATGCCGCTCTTAAAATACAGGGCCGCCCCGAATTTGTTCTTAAAAGAAGTGAGGCCTATATAGGCGTGCTTATAGATGACCTGGTAAATAAATCGACTGAAGAGCCCTATAGAATGTTTACATCACGAGCTGAACACAGGCTGTTATTAAGGCAGGATAACGCTGACCGCCGACTGATGAAATACGGTTATGACTTTGGTCTGGTTGATAAAGATAAATTTGAAGTCCTTAATAAAAAAGATACTTTGATCAATGAAAGCATAAGCCTCTTAAATACTTTGAAACTGCATGCGCGGGATATAAATCCGCTGCTGGAAAGTAAGGGCTTCAATGGCATCGATTCTACTGAAACAATTTCAAAACTTTGCAAACGTCCCGAACTAAATCTTGAAGAATTATTGAAGGTAAATGGTTTCGGGGGAGAGGTGCTGGTAAAAGAATTACTAAATGATCCGGCTTCACTTAACCAGGTTGAGATCGAATTAAAATATGAAGGCTATCTCAAAAGGCAGGAAGAAAATATACTTAGACTTGAAAGATATGAAGAAGTTAATATTCCTTTAACGTTAAACTATTTACAGATCAAAGGATTATCAACTGAAGGCAGAGAAAAGCTTAACCGCGTAAAACCCCGATCTATAGGGCAGGCAGGCCGTATATCGGGAGTTACACCTTCAGATATTTCTATTTTATTGGTATATTTGAGAAACTAATTTTAGGGAACTCTAATGGTGGATGTTCAGGAACAATACCTCAAAGAATTACAGTCATATTATTGGGAAAACGCTTTTACTCCCGATATTATGAAAATTGAACGTCTGGCTTATTTTGCTGAGTTAGTTGCTGAAAAAAATGAGTCAGTCAATCTGATTTCACGCCGCGACATCGGTAATATTATTGAGAATCATGTTTTTCTCTGCTCATACATTACTAAGTATGTTCCGGAAAAAGCGACCCATTTCCTGGATATTGGAACAGGAGGGGGATTCCCGGGAATTCCGCTCGCTATTATGCGTCCTGAACTTCAGGGTATTCTTGTTGATTCAACCAATAAAAAGATAAATGCCGTAAAAGAGTTTGTCGATAAATTGAAACTCGGCAACGTTATGGCAGAGAACGACCGGGTTGAAAGTCCCGAGTTTATCGAGAAATATAAAGACAGCTTCGATCTCATCGTCAGCCGTGCATCGGTTCCTCTGATTATTCTCTTCCGCTATTCTCTTCCATTAATTAAAGAGAAGGCTTACCTGTTAGCAATAAAGGGCGGGGACCTGGATGCAGAATACAAGAAAGCTGAGATGAAGTATAAGTCATATATTAAGAAGTCGACTATCTTTGAGCTATACTACAAACCAACGAACGTCCGCAACCAGAAAGGAAAGAAATTAGTTTTACTGGAACTCCATAAATGAGTTCTTCTCCCGATAAGAAGAAATTATTCGATGAGATAAGCTCGCTAAAAACAGAAGCCCGCAATGAAGCTTCAATGAATATTGATGTAGCCTCTGTTGGTGAGATCCTGAAAATTATCAACGACCAGGATAAGTCTGTTCCCTCCGCTGTAGAAAAAGAAATCCCCTATATCGAAAAAGCTGTTGAGCTGATAGTAGACTCCTTCAAAGCAGGGGGGAGGCTGATTTATTTCGGAGCCGGCACAAGCGGCAGGCTTGGAGTAATAGATGCGGCTGAATGTCCTCCTACATTCGGTACCGATCCCGAGCTTGTTCAGGGCTTTATCGCCGGCGGAAGAGAAGCGATGTTCCGCGCACAGGAGGGAGCCGAGGATTATGAGGAGAACGGTGCCGCCGATGTTGTTAAAGCCGGTGTAAACAAAAATGATGTTGTCTGCGGTATTGCTGCCAGCAGACGAACCCCTTACGTAATCGGTGCCGTAAAAAAAGCAAAAGAACTGGGAGCTAAAACGCTTTACGTTACCTGCAATCCGCGAAGTGAGTTTAATATAAAAGAGGTTGATGTTGCTATCTGTCCTTTCGTGGGACCCGAAGTTGTAATGGGCTCGACCCGAATGAAAAGCGGTACGGCCCAGAAGCTGGTGCTTAATATGCTTACCACAGCCTCTATGATACGTCTCGGCAAGGTATACGAGAATATGATGATCGATCTCCAGATGACAAATAAAAAACTGGTTGAACGATCGAAAAGAATTGTTATGACAATCACGGGACTTTCATATGAAGAAGCAGAAGATTATCTTAACAAAGCAGGCGGCCACGTAAAAACCGCCCTTGTAATGATACTCGCTAAAGTTGATTTAGATGAAGCGCACAGCCGCTTGAAAAAAGCAGACGGCTTCGTACGAAAAGCGATCGAAATATAATATTTCCAGTCCACATACAGGTTAATACTAAGATGAAGAATTACACCTGGAGTTATGAAAAAGAAAGTGTACCGCTGCCGATTAAGGTTGAATATATCTTAAAGTATGGTGATCTGTATGAAATTTATGATGCAATCCGCGAGTATGGTGCTGATAATTGTAAGAATATCTGGATAAACAGAATCATTTCAGATGATCGGTTCAGGCGATTAAATTATTTCTTAGCGAGATTCATTTTTAATATCTCTTCCGAGAAATCCGAAATCATAGAATATTCTTGAAGCAAACCGAACACGTCGATTTAAAGAAATTAGAACCATGAAATAGTTAGAAATCAAAGCTAAACTCTTATAAAATTATAATTCTTTTACATAAGATTTATGCTAATACCTAAAAATGATTTTAGTAAATTCTTAGCCCCTGATACGGCTGAAGTGTTAACCTCCCTGTCAGAAATAGAAGAAATTAAGAACTATCACTCTGGTCGGCGGATCTGCGCTTTCAATTTATCTTCATCATCGTATTTCAGAAGATCTTGATTTTTTTACCTGGCAGGAGAAGCTGGAGATGAGCTGGAATTGATCCGATATTAAAAAAAACATCCTCTGATCACCAGAAAAAGATCAATTAATACTTATTCTGATGGTCGTTGACATTCTTATAAATAATGTAAAAGTAACTTTCTTTGCAAACTACTGGGAAAGACTTAAAGAGAGGGAAGAGCTTTTTAAGAATTCATACATAGGAATATTAGAATTAATAACCGCAATGAAAACCAATGCACTTTCTTTAAGAGCCGCATTTCGTGATTATTATGATCTATATGTAATTACCAAAACAAAGTTTGATATAAAAAGAGTGCTTGACATTGCATTAGAATACATTCCCAGGTATGACAAGGAAGATCTTTGCAATGCAATTAATTTATACCGATGATATTGTAGGATGAGAATATTGACGCATCTAAATCCTGTATATGGGAGTTTCACTCGATGATATCAGATCTTTTTTTGAAAAAGAGATTAAAAAAATACTTTGAATATGAGAGTCCCGGAGAGATATTAAACCAGCCAGCTGGTGAAAAGGGCGAGCGAGAATCTATAAATTTGTTTGTAGTCATGCTGAACTTGTTTCAGCATCTGAATCCCTAGCTGCTGGATGAGCTTCAAATAATTTTTATCTCAAATAAAATAAGGAACCGGAAACATGAATGTTAAACGGTTCATACCCTGGATCCTGTCTCTCTTACTCTTTATCCCGCTTATCTTTACATCATATCCTTCAATCAGCTGGTGGAACAGCGGAGGTTATGCCGCCGCTGCAGTCAGTCTTGGAATTCCCGAACCCGGCGGGTCAATCCTTTTTATCCTCCTGGGCAAGGTATTTACCATTATTTTCTTTTTTCTCTCCACGGTTAAAGCGCTGATACTGGTGAGCGTAGTTTCATCTGTAATTGCCGCAGTGCTGCTTTATTATTCTCTATTAACAATAATTGATAATATCAACAAAGAAATCCCCGACACTCTTAAAATCTCTGCGGCATTTATTACGGCAGCCTGTTCCCCGTTTCTTTTTAGTATATGGATTGAGTCGACTGCAGTACAGGTATATTCGACGGGACTCCTTCTCACGAGCCTCCTTGTATACTGTGCCGTTAAGATCTGGTTTTCCGGAGATGATAATGAAAAAAAGAGTTACCTATACCTGGCCGCTTTTCTCACAGGACTCGATTTTGCTGCACACAGACTGAATACTCCTTTTATTCCCGTATTCCTTATCCTGCTGCTTTTTCCCCTTAGAAAACAATTGTTCAAAGTCAGCTTCTGGCTTGCGGCAATTGGTTTATATCTCCTTGGATTGTCCCTGAATCTATACCTGTTGATCCGTTCACCCATGTTCCCCGCATATGCAATGGATAACATTCAGAATTTCGGAGCTCTGGTCGACTGGATAACAATGAAACGGTATGGTGAGTCGAACTTTTCTATTCTTTTTGACCGAAGGGCTCCTTTCTGGGATTACCAGGTTAACCATATGTATCTGCGTTATTTTGGATGGAATTTCCTGGGAACGAATGGGGAAGCATCCATATTCAGCCAATTATATCTATCTATTATACCAGTGATATTGGGAATAACAGGTTTCATATATTCTCTTATCAAACGATTCAAAGTCTGGATCCTTCTTTTCACCCTGTTTATTCTTTATTCATTAGGACTGGTTTTATATTCGAATATAAGGGAGGGATTCGATATGATAAGGGAAATTGACCGTCTGTTTATTCCTTCTTTTTACATTTTCCTGCTTTTCGTCGGTATCGGGGTTTTGGTCATTTTTTCCGGACTATATAACCTGCTTATCAAAGTGCATATAAGAAAAAGAGCTTTGATTACGCTTTTGCTGATATTCGGATTTGTACTGCTGCCGCTTAACATTTTTATAACGAACCTTCATAAATGTGATAACAGCCGCTATTTTTTCCCTGAAGATTTTGGTTATAATATGCTTGCCGGATGCGGCCAGAATGCAATTCTCTTTACAAACGGGGATAATGATTCATACCCGCTATGGTATTTACAAACCGTGGAGGGAGTAAGGCCAGATATCACGGTTATCAACCTCCCGCTGCTGAATACTGACTTTTACGTCAGCCAGCTCCAGAGAAAATATAAATTGTTCCCGGAGAATTCAGTAGTGTTCAACCCGGATAAATTCCGGCCTTCCTATATTGATTCGGCTGTATCGATTGAACTAAGTGGAAATGATAAGATGGAAAAAGGTGCCTCTGACACACTGGTAATGAATTATGCCGGACGGGATTTTGGAAAGAAAAAAGGACTCATTCCGCAGGATAAGGCACTAATTGCTCTCCTGGAAAATAACGGCTGGAATCGGCCAATTTACTTTTCAATCACCGTTGCCGAAGATAATGTTCTGGGAATGTCTGACCATTTATACCTTACAGGGTTTAATCGCAGACTGCTTCCTGTAAATAATGATTCTGTCGTTTACAACCAGCTTAGAACTAACTTGCTGGATAAATTCAGGTACAGAAGCTTCAATGATCCTTCGGTTTATTCCGACAGAACTGCAAACATGTTGTTCAATAACTACCGGCATCTGTTCCTTAACCTCTCTCAATACTATCTCGAAAAGGGAGATAAAAAATATGCCGGTTATATAATAAACGAAATGGATGCAAGACTTCCGGAGTGGAGGTTTACAGATGAGCAGAATAGAGAAATAGCAGAATTCAAAAAAAGTCTTTTGGAATGAGGTGTTGGTATCACATTCTGCTGCAGGACATTGTATCTTGACCGGCAGATTCTAAAGTTGAAACCAAACAATACTTAATAAGTATAAAATATCGATTTATTTAATTATTTTTGTCCGGGTTCAGATCTGAGCCCTTTCGGTGTTTTAAAGTAAAGATGCAGGGATATTAGAATTTTATCTGATATTCCGGGATTATGGCTGCGGTAAATACGGAGATATGAATTACATAGTTAAAGAATTTCTCGACACGAAGGTTATTAAAAATATCCAGGGGATAATTACGTCCGGTTCCGCAGAAAGCGGGCCTTCTTATATCTCTCCACTGCACGGCTCATCTAAAAGTTTTATCATAAACGGTCTTTCCAGTAAAGAAAAGCAGCTGGTTGTACTCCTGCCCGATTCAAAATCTGTTGATGAGCTTAAAGTTGAACTTACTGTGCTGGGACTTTCAGATAAACTTCTTGTAATAAACGAATTTCGCCCCGAACCTCTGCAGGAAACTCTCACCGAAATTACCAAGCGCGAAAAGTTTATTCTCTTATCTACATACAATATCCTGAATTGCGATCTTCCCTCAAAAGAAAGGGTCAGCGAGCAGACAACACATATCCAGGTGGGTGGAAATCTTTCATATAATGACGTGATCGAATACCTTAATCTTCTTAACTACCAGAAAGATAAATTCGTGGAAGCACCGGGCGACTATTCGCAGAGGGGTGCTATTATCGACTTCTGGTCGTACAGCGAGAAGAATCCGGTGCGACTGGAATTCGACGGCGACTTCCTTGAATCGATCAGGTATTTCGATCCCGAAAGTCAGCGTTCAATAGAACAGATAAGCGAAGTTACCCTTGCAGCTTCATTAAGCAGCAGCGATGGAGGCGGCTTTACAAATATTTTCTCATACCTCAGTAATCCACTCATACTTGCCTCATCATTCGAGCTTAAGAATTTTAAAAATGAAAGATTTAATTGTTTCACTGAGCTTAAACCTGTTGATCCCGAAGAACCTCTGGCTGAAGAACCGGATGAAACTACTTATGTTGATGATTTTCCGGAAGAAACAGAAGATGTTGAAGAACTTGCTGATGTTGAAGAGAATCATTCAGGAGATTATAAGAAATACCTGACTTTACCGGGAATAAGATGGGTGCTTGAGGAAGAACTGGGAGGAAAAGACAGAAGGATCGATACCGGGATCTCTGAATCGCCTTCTATAAATTCCAACTACGAGATACTCTTTAATACCCTTAAGGACTATGCGGAGAAAAGTTTCAGGATCATAATTACTTCGGAAAATGAACTGCATACCTCACGCCTGAGGGATCTTTTAAGTGAGTTCAAAAAGGAACTTGCGGTCTTAATCGAATCCGGCAAAGTCAAAATAGAAACCCTGGCAATCAAGAAGGGATTTCTGCTGAGAGATGAAAAACTGCTGATCCTTACTGACTATGAGATCTTCAACAAACCCTATAGAACAAAGATCTCAACTTCACGTAAATATAAAAAATCGAAGTCAAAGGCATTTGCTTCGATCAAAAGAGGGGATTATGTGGTTCATGAGGATTACGGTATAGGCAGGTATGCGGGACTTGAAACAATACGAATTGGCGAGGCAGAACAGGAATCGATGAAGCTTCAGTTTGCTGAAGGAGGGATAGTCTATGTTAATCTGAATTATCTTACACTCGTAAAAAAATATTCTTCTAATGATAATCTTAGTCCCACTCTTTCCACTCTCGGTACAGCCGACTGGGTAAACACCAAAACCAAAACAAAGAAGAAAATAAAAGAAGCTGCCCGGGAGCTTATAGAACTTTACGCTAAAAGAAAAGCAACCAGCGGCTACTCGTTCGGTTCCGATACCGTCTGGCAGAAAGAGCTTGAAGCATCATTTCTGTACGAAGATACACCCGACCAGGAGAAGGTGACCGAAGAAGTAAAATCTGATATGGAAGCTGAGAACCCGATGGACAGGCTGGTCTGCGGTGATGTCGGCTTCGGAAAGACTGAAGTTGCGGTACGTGCGGCATTTAAAGCTGTGCAGGATGGAAAGCAGGCTGCTGTGCTTGTTCCTACAACTATCCTTGCCGAACAGCACTATAACACATTCAAAGACCGGCTTACACAATTCCCCGTATCGGTTGAGGTAATGTCGAGGTTCCAGACAAAAAGGAAACTGACAGAGATAGCCGGCAATCTTAAAGAAGGAAAGGTTGATGTGGTAATTGGTACGCATCGTCTCCTTTCTAAAGATATTGAATTTAAAGACCTCGGACTTTTAATAATAGACGAAGAGCATCGCTTCGGTGTTAAGGCTAAGGAAAAGCTTCGTTCCTATAAAGTTAATGTCGATACATTAACATTAACTGCAACGCCGATACCCCGCACGCTAAATCTTTCACTCCTGGGTGCCCGTGATCTTTCAATCATCGCCACTCCGCCTCCCAACCGTCAGCCTATTTATACCCAGGTTGCGGTTTTCGATATCCATAAAATTAAAGAATGGATAATGACGGAACTGAGGAGAAATGGACAGGTCTATTTTGTACATGACCGGGTACAGTCAATTGAGAAACTGGCTGGTTATCTCAATAAATACATACCCGACATAAAGATCGCAATCGCCCACGGTCAGATGAAAGCGTCTCAGCTTGAAAATGTAATTCACGGATTCCTCAACAGGGAATACGACGTTCTGCTTTCCACGAAGATCATTGAATCTGGTATCGATATCCCGAATGTAAATACAATAATCGTTAATCGGGCAGATCGCTTCGGACTCGCAGAACTTCACCAGCTTCGCGGCAGGGTAGGGAGGTCGAGCCGCCAGGCATATGCGTATTTCATCGTTCCGTCTCTCAACGGCATAAATAAAAAGGCCCTCAGGCGTCTGCAGGCAATCGAAGAATTTACAGATGTAGGTGCAGGTTTCAATATATCTATGCGCGATCTTGAGATAAGGGGAGCGGGAAATCTCCTTGGCACAGAACAGACCGGGTTCATTAACGAAGTTGGATTTGATCTGTACGTAAAAATGATCAATGAAGCCGTTGAAGAACTGAAATACCAGGAATTCAAGGAGATATTCAAGAGTCTTCCCAAACAGGAAGAAAGAACAGAGCCTACCATCGATGCATATTTCGATATCGGAATTCCAAAGGATTATATGCCCGAGCAGATGGACAGGTTGAATTTTTATACTTCACTTTATTCAATCAGCGAAGTCTCCGAGCTAGAAGAACTCACAGAAGAAATGAAGGATCGTTTCGGACCCCTGCCTCTGCTGGTTCAGAGGCTCATCGCCGCCGCATCACTCAAACTATATGCTTCATACGCTTTATTCGAAAGAATAATCATCCAGCGAAAGAACATCTTTATAATTCTGCCTAAAGGAGAAAAAGAGGATTATTATAAGTACCGCTTTGTTGAGCTCATGCGTTTCATTATGGATAACTATAAAGACAAGATCAAATTCAATCAGCAGAAAGAAGTATTAAAGTTTTCCATCCCGAACAATTTCGAATCCCCGGAAAAGCTTCTCGACTTCCTCATCAGCTTCAGCCGGGAAGTTATGGACCTCTTCAAACAGCAGAACCCCGAACCTGCAGAGAATAAATGAGGGGTAAACCCCAAAGCTTACCCCTTCAAAAAGTGGAATATTATTTCATCAAAGTCATTTTATTGTTCTGCGCAAAATCATTTACCCTTAACGAGTATATATAAACACCGGAAGGAAGGCCGGCCGCATTAAAGATAACCGAATATTTTCCTGAATCCTGGTTTTCATTAAC
>CAVRHV010000002.1:0-102875 GCA_963721075.1 uncultured Ignavibacteria bacterium
TGTATAAATTAAGTACCAGAAATTATTCTACGGTGCGTAAGTTTAGGCTGCTGAAATAGATTTTAATTGAATCTAACCTTTGTTCTGGCTATTTTTGAGGGGTTCTTGAAGGTTATCTTTCATTAAGCATCAGGCCGTTTATGAGAGAATTTTTTAGTGTAGAAGAAGTAGCAAAACTTCTTGACATTTCTCATTCGGGGGTTTTGTACCACATCAGGTCCGGAAACCTTAAGGCTCAGCAAGTGGGAAAAATATATATAATAGCCAAAGAAGACTTCGGGGACTTCCTCAGACAGCAAAAAGAATCAAAAAAGAAAACGGATAAATCCTCTCAGACAAAGCTTAATTTTTAGCACCAGCGGCTAAGAATATGCCGCCGCTATGCGGCTTTAAGGGTAAACACCCACAGGCGCGCAGCGGCGGTATATCAATATGCATACCCCGAAAAATTATTTCTTAGTCTGACTCCTTAACAGCATCATCATTGTATGCATCTGATTCAGGTTTTCAGTGAGATACCACCAGCCGTTTTTGAATGCTGCATAATCAGGACCGGACATTGCGGAAGAATACCGTACCGAGTTAGCATAGAAAAGCCATTGCCGTACCCACATCTGTTCAATTGTTTCATCGAAAGGATTAGTTTGATCAGCCAGGTTTTCCCTCCACGCCTCGGATAATAAATTTGTTGCTGCAGCAGTCATCTGATCTGTTTCCTTCAAAGTATTATCCATTTTTTCAAACCAGGAATCAGCCCAGGTACTTCCATGACATGAAGTACAGATCTTGATCATACCATTTTTCCTGGCTGCCTGTTCTTCCGCACTGATCAGATAATCAGCTGCCGGAACACCGTCGAAAGTAACCGGGAGGGGAAGTCCGTCCTTATTCTTTATCTCATATGTTTTTCCGCTTTTCGGCTGCGGGTGTGAATAGATCAGACCAAAAACCCTTACCCACAAACGGCTCCCGAAATCGTGAGATCTTTTAGCAATTATATCTCCCGAGGGACTTACAACCAGCGAGTTATGGCAGACCGCACAGGTAGGAGCAGTGAAATCTTTTCCCAGGGTCCACGGAACATCTTCAAAATTCCATTTCTGTTCGGAGGATTCAAAAATATTGCCGTGTTTGCTTTCCTTATAGATATTATAGGCAGGAACATCAGGTTCGAGATGGCACTGTGCACATGTATGAGGATCCCTGGCAATTGCGATGGAAAAACTGTGTCTCGGATGGCAGGGTGTACAGGAACCGAGGCTTCCGTCGGGATTCATTCTGCCTACTCCCTGGTTGGGCCAGTCTTTAAAACGGGATTTCCACATCACCAAGGTCGGTTGAAATCGTCTTCGTTCCTTCAACTTTTAATTCAGTACCGTGACAGGCGTAGCAGGTTTCATTCTGTGTAAAATGTGAGGCCGGCATACCGCTTATGCTGTCATTTTTGAAGTCCTTAACCCCGATGGTGGTGTTTACAAGTGCAGTGAATACCGGGTTGTCACTCAAGTTTCCAAGAGCATTGGCTTTCTTGCTGTGCTGATATTCCGTAACCTCTGTTTTATGGCAGACTGCACAGTCGTTAGGTGAAACAACTATATTAATGCTATAGCTGAAATGTTCGAAGTTATCTTTATGATCTTTGGTGTTTAACCCATGGCATTCATAGCATCCTACGACGACATTCTGAAGATTATCGGGAACGCTTTCAGATGATACTCTTTTTTCCAGATCAGATTTAGCTGAAGCAGCTGCGAAACTGTTATTTGAGTGAAGGCTGGTCCTCCAGTCGGCTACTATACCGGGAGTTACGGTTTCATGGCAGCTTATACAGTCCTGCGTTTCGGAACTTATATTCGGCTCTTCATATACTGTGAAGGATGTAATAATAAAAAAAGAAATAAATAGTAAGGCTGGAATACGAAGTATACTGTATTGCATGATCTCCCCGTCGTTTAATGAAAACAATAATCAGTTGCAATTAACAATTATTTCAAGTATAAAGCAAGTTGCAGAGCGTAAGTTTTTGGACCCGGCCGTCAAAAAGCGCTATGAATTAACCAGAACGAAGGCTCCTTCTATCTTACCCTCGCGCAGTTTATCGAGAGCTTCATTGGCCTTATTAAGCGGGAGCCTGGTTATCTCTGTCTTCACAGGAACTTCAGGTGCAATTTTCAGCAGTTCATCACCGTCTTTTCTCTCAAGGTTTGCCACCGAGCGTATAATTCTTTCTTCCCATAAAATATTATAAGGAAACGAAGGAATGTCGCTCATATGTATTCCGCCGCTTACGATGGAGGCTCCTTTATCAGATGCTTTTAGTGCGGCAGGAATTAATGAACCAACGGGAGCAAAAATAAGCGCGGCATCAAGCTTTACGGGGGAGGGCTTATCGGAATCACCTGCCCAGACCGCGCCGAGCTTTTTTGCAAATTCCTGAGCTTCTTTGTCACCCGGACGGGTGAAGGCATATACTTTCTTACCCTGGTGGACAGCGATCTGCGCGATGATATGGGCTGCTGCGCCGAATCCATAGATCCCAAGGTTCTCAAATTTTTCTCCGGCCATACGGTAAGTTCTGTAGCCTATCAAACCCGCACACATCAGGGGAGCAGCTTCCGCATCGTCGTATCCTTCGGGAGCATGGAACGTATAATCCTCAAACGCGGCAGTATACTCTGCATAGCCGCCGTCCATTGTATACCCGGTAAACTTCGCATTGACGCACAAATTTTCCTGTCCCCGCTTGCAGTATTTACAATGGCCGCAGGTATAACCCAGCCAGGGCACCCCGACTTTATCGCCGACCTTAAATTTCTTAACATTGCTGCCGGTTTTAACGACGTCACCTATTATCTCATGCCCGATTATTAATGGCAGTTTAGGTTCGGTAAGTTCCTCATCCACAATATGAAGATCAGTATGACACACACCGCAGGCATTAACTTTTATCAGAACCTGCTCATCATTTATCTCCGGAACGGGGACTTCTTTTTCTTTCAGTTTCTCCCCCTTTTTTTCAAGCACCATTGCTTTCATTTTATGAGGTATGTTCATTTTCCTTTCCTTCAAGATTTGTAAGTCCAACACTAAGATGCCACAGTCTTTTCCGCGCCTGGGCATTATATGCCTGGCTGTCTGCCAGTGTTTCCTTTTTGCCGTCGAAATATTTCCCGGTAACTCTGTCCAGTTCAGGTGAAAGCGCAAGATAAACCTCTGCATCGGCGCCTGTTTCGGGGTCTCCCCAGGGATTTATTCCTGCATTACGAACCATCTTTGTATTAAGATAAGTTCCGGGATGAAGCGCATTAACCATAACATTCCGGCTTCTTAATTTTTCGGCCAGTTCTAAAGTATACATTATGAGGGCAAGTTTGCTTTGTGCATACGCGTAAACAGGGTCGAATTTGTTCTTCATCATAATATCATCAAAATTTAATTTACGTTGTCCCGCCGAACTGACATTAACTATACGCGAAGGAGCCGACTTTTCAAGCATGGGCAGAAGAAGCTGTGTCAGCAGGAAGGGAGCAAGATAATTTACCGTGAATCTCAGCTCATATCCATCTTTACTGTACCGCTTATCCGAGAAGCCGGCGCCGGCATTATTGATCAGAATATGCAGCTCGTAATACCTGTCATTTATATCCTCAGCCATTCTCTTGACTTCATCGAGAGATGAGAAATCTGCAATAACCTTATCTATATTGTTATTGCCTGACTTCGTTGAAATTTCTTTTACAGTTTCATCAAGCTTTTCCTTGTCTCTTCCATGCAGAATTAAATGGGCACCCTTCTGTGCGAGTTTCAGTGCTGTTATCCGGCCGATTCCATCCGTCGCACCCGTGAGCAGAATCGTTTTATTTTTAGTATCCATAAAGAAGAAAAATCCTTTTTTAACTATATATCAATTTTAGTAATTATGATCAGGATTTCAACTCTGCGGGCTTCTGAAGTGACGGGGACGTAAGTTTGAATTTCATTTTAAAAAAATATATAATAGAAAAGAGAATTCGAAAAACTGAGCTCTTTTGAGGGGGAAAACCGCACTCTATGAGTGTTTAATATTACAACAATACTGTTTAACATTTCATCAATTTAACCCTCAAAATAAGGGTTGAACCGTCTTTGAACCGTCTCTAATCCGTGTCTAAATCGTTCCTGCCGCGAGTAAAAACCGGGGCAAATAGAGAATTCATTAAGTAAAGGCTTTTTTTTATATTTGATTTATATTATAAAGCAGATATTACTTATGATTGAAGTTGGCAAAATAAAAGCAGGCGGAAATAATCCTTTTGTACTTATAGCGGGGCCTTGTGTTGTGGAGAGTGAGGAACTGGTAAGGCAGACTGCCGCGGAAATTAAAGCAATTACCGCATCTCTGAATATTCCCTTTATTTTTAAGGCCAGCTATAAGAAAGCGAACCGTACGAGCTCTTCTTCATTTATAGGGATCGGCGACTATAACGCTCTTGAAATCCTGGGAAAGGTTCGTGCTGAGCTCGATATTCCCATCCTTACAGACATTCATCTGCCTGCAGAAGCTGAAGCCGCTGCAAAATACGCCGACGTACTTCAGATACCGGCTTTCTTATGCAGACAGACGGAACTGCTGATTGCCGCAGGTGAAACGGGTAAAACCGTCAATATTAAAAAAGGACAGTTTCTTGCCCCCGAAGATATGAAGCATGCCGCCGATAAAGTACTGTCGACGGGCAACAAAAAAATTATGCTGACGGAAAGAGGGACCACGTTCGGTTATCATAATCTTGTTGTTGATATGCGTTCTCTTATTATTATGAGGGAACTTGGATATCCTGTAGTAATGGATGCCACTCATTCTGTTCAGCTTCCCTCGAAAGGCGATACCAGCGGAGGACAGCCGCGTTATATTAAATATCTTGCAAAGGCCGCCGCCGCAGTAGGGATCGATGCGCTTTTCCTTGAAGTACATCCTGAGCCTGCAAAAGCGCTGAGCGATGCATCCAGTCAGCTTCCGTTAAGTGAACTTGAGCCATTGCTGAAAGAGATAAAGAAGATTGATTTAATTACCAAAGGATTAGATTGAATTCAGGAATAAAACAGTTTCCAAGAGAATTAACAGCGCAGGAGAGATACCTGCTTTTTTCTGTTTTGCCTGAAGAGAAGCCGGGGTATAAGTTTTACCGCGATAAAATTGATGAGCTGATCGTTACCGGGTACGGAAGATTCAAAAACAACAATTATATATTGGGAAAAAAGGGTACTGTGCCCGATCTGTCGTTCTCATCTACTCCGGTATTTGCTGCGGGAACAATAGAAATACCCGGCGACGAGATCGATATTCTGATCAATGAAGAAATTGACGATGAAATAGAATTTGATGTGACACTGAAGAACACAGATAAAATCCCTTCCAGGATAGAAGAAAAGGAAAGCTGGAATTATTCAGAATGGAATCCGGGGGATAAAGCGCCCCACGATAATTCGGCGGTAAGGGAGACGGTAATAAGTCCCGGTGAATTTATACTCGCCTTCGCTCCTTCACACAAAAAGATCTGGCTGCACGAAAGCAAAAGCGGAGTTAACCACCTGATACCGCTTACCAATTATTATAATGAGCTGATGCGTTTTAAAAGAATAAAGGATCCGAAGCAGGCCTTAAATCCAAAGCTTATGTTTGAAAAGCTCAGTGAATTTTCCGACAACGAACTTGTTAATGCATTTGTTCTGTATAATAAATATATGAGGCGGTTTTCCCACGATTTCTCCAAATACCTTAAACCGCAGCAGCAGAAACAAACCAAAAGAAAATTTAAAGATCTGTTCAGGAAGGATAAAAATTGAATTCAGAAGAAATAATTAAAAAAGGGAAAGAGGTTGTAAGGATTGAGGCTGCCGCTGTGGCAGAACTTGAGAATAGCATTGATGAAGAATTTGTTAAAGCCGTAAACACAATATATGAATGCAAAGGCCGGGTTGTGCTTACGGGGATGGGTAAGTCGGGACTAATAGCCCGCAAGATCGTTGCAACGCTCAACTCAACCGGCACAGCATCTATCTACCTTCACCCCACAGATGCGCTTCATGGCGACCTGGGAATGGTAAGGCAGGAGGATGTTGTAATACTTATAAGTAAAAGCGGAAATACCGAGGAGATCTCAAACCTGATCCCGATGCTGAAACGCCTTAAGGTTAATCTGATTGCGATGTGCGGCTCGCGTGATTCGAAACTTGCGGAAGAGTGCGATATCTTTCTTAATATAGGTGTTAGGGAAGAAGCCTGTCCCCACGATCTTGCGCCCACATCTTCCACCACGGCTACACTTGCTATGGGAGACGCGCTGTCTGTTGCCCTTCTTGAACAGAGAGACTTTACCGCTGAGGACTTCGCATTTCTTCATCCGGGCGGGAGTCTTGGTAAACGACTTTCTCTTCAGATCAAGGAAATCATGATCAAGGGTGAGAAGATCCCTTCTGTTCCTGAAGTCGCTTCGATCAAGGATGTTATACTCGAGATAACCTCAAAAAGACTTGGTACTACCTGCGTGGTAGATAAAGAGGGTATTCTGACAGGCATCATTACCGACGGTGATCTCAGGAGACTGCTTGAAAAGACACTTGAAATAAAGAATCTGACAGCCGGAGATATTATGACCAAAAATCCCAAGGTAACTAAGGAATTCTACCTCGCTTCGTTCGCACTGCAGCAGATGGAGAACTTTAAGATCACAACTTTGGTAATAGTTGATGATGATAACAAGCCGGTAGGTATACTTCATCTTCATGATCTGATTAACCTGGGACTTCAGCAGCGATGAGGTATTTATTTTTTCTGGCTTCGGCTTTAATCTTCCTATATGTTGGATGCGGAGAGCAGAAGGTGAAGCCGAATGTTAATCCCAATCTTAATGAAGCAGAAATTCCTGCCCAGGAAAGCTGGGACACAAAGGTTATATTTTCCGATTCGGGCAAAACAACGGCAATACTCTATGCAGGACACCTGAGAATGTTTGAACAGAGCAGGGAAACACTGCTCGACAGCGGCGTTAGAGTTGACTTCTATAATCCCGATGAAATCAAGACAACAACACTCACCTCACGGAGGGGAAAGGTAGACGACGCAACCAAAGATCTGTATGCAATGGACAGTGTAGTTGCTGTAAGCGACAGTGGTGTTACCATTAAGACAGAAGAACTTATGTGGCGGAACAAAGATGCTAAGATTGTCTCCGATAAATTTGTTACGATACTTACCGATAAGGAAAAGATACAGGGCTTTGGCTTTGAATCGAACCAGAGTCTTACTAATTATGTTATCTATAATATTACTTACTCAGCACGAGCGGACAGCCTTAAATGAGATCCTTCAAAAACATCGTCAACCTGAACCAGACTGTCAACCTGAACTTGTTTCAGGTTCTCATTGCTTTCCAGTTATTCATCCTACTCTTCTCCGCTAATCTTTTCGCACAGCAGCAGGGCGAAATGATCACCGTTGTGGGTGATAGTCTTGTTGGCCGTATAGTAAGCGGGGAAACAACCAGGGAGGTTTACGGTCACGTTGTTCTTACGCAGGGCAATGTTGTAATCACCTGCAACAAAGCGATCCAGTATATATCGAGGAATGACGCAGAGCTTATAGGAGATGTGGTGGTTAACCAGGATAGTATGACTATCAAAACACCGCGCGGCTTCTATTACGGCGACGAGAGAAGAGCAGAGAGCAGTTCGGGTGTACAGCTTGACGATAAGAAGGTTATACTTTCGGCTGATTCGGGAGAGTATTTCTTTAATGATGATAAGGCAATTTTCAGGAACGACGTTACTTTATATGATACGGCAAGTACACTCACATCTGCAAAGCTGATATACTTTAAGAAAGAAGACCGTGCAATTGCAACGGGACACGTTATAATTAACCAGGAAGATAACATAATTGAGGCAGATACACTTGAGCATTTTCGCAATTCAAGGATTACTTTTGCGAACAGCGACGTAAGGATTCAGAACAAGGAAAATAACGTTGAGATATACGGGGAACATCTTATTGATTACGCAAAGGACTTTCACACAGTTATAGATGTAAAGCCATTGCTTGTACAGATAGATACAACCAGATCGAGACTGCCGGATTCACTCATCGTCGGCAGCGACAGTATGCAGATTACCCTTGATACACTTATAATCAAATCTATATCAATGGAATCGTGGCGCGACACAATCAATCTTTTTAAAGCGCAGGATTCTGTAAGGATCTGGCGCGAAAGTTTTGCTTCACTGAATGATTACTCGGTTTACAAAAAATCGGATGAGAAGATCATCACCTATCGCAGAAAAGAAAGTGATATGAGACCTGTTCTCTGGAACGAAGAAACACAGCTTTCGGGAGATTCTATCACTATCTTTCTGAAGGATAACGAGGTGCAGGCTCTCGAGGTGATAAAAAATGCTTTTGTTCTTTCTCCCAATGAGATTTATCAAAACAGGTATAACCAGATTTCGGGGAATAAATTAATTATGTATTTTGACGGCGGAAATATCAGCAGAGTTAAGGTTGAAGGAAGTGTTTACAATGTATACTATATGTATACAGAAGAGGAGAAACCGAACGGACTAACGCAGTCATCCGCTGAATCCGCATCACTTAATTTTAAGGATAAGAAAATTAATGAAGTCAGAATGTACGGTTCTCCGAAAAGTGAGTATTACCCCGAGAATATGGTGAAAGGAAAAGAAAATACTTTTGCGCTGCCAAGGTTCAACCTGGTGACAAACAGACCCCGGAAACTGCAGCTGCTGGAACAGTTGAACCGCGGAGAACGATTTTATACACCAACGGAAACACGACAATAATTATGGACGAAAAAACATTAAGAAGCGTTGACCTTGTAAAGATCTATAAGCACAGAACCGTTGTGAACAAAGCATCGGTAAAGGTTTCCAAGGGTGAAATTGTAGGTCTGCTAGGACCAAACGGCGCGGGCAAAACCACCACCTTTTATATGATTACGGGAATGATCAAACCCGACGGCGGAGAGGTATATCTTGATGATAAGGAAATCACGAAAGTTCCGATGTACAAGCGCGCAAGAATGGGCATAGGCTACCTGCCTCAGGAGGCCTCGATATTCAGGAAACTTTCTGTTGAAGATAACCTGATGGCAATACTTCAGATGATGAAAATCTCACCGAAGGAGCGGAAGGAGAAGTGCGAATCGCTGCTGGAGGATCTCGGTATATCCCACATAAGAAAGAGCATCGGTTTCCAGCTTAGCGGCGGCGAAAGAAGGCGGACTGAAATAGCGCGCGCGCTGGCTACCGATCCCAATTTTATTCTGCTTGATGAACCCTTCGCAGGAATTGACCCGATAGCGGTTGAGGATATTATGAATATAGTTGCGAATCTTAAGAACCGCGGCATCGGCGTGCTTATTACCGATCATAATGTGCATGAGACATTAAGTATAGTAGATAATGCATATATTCTGATAAGCGGAGTAATATTTAAGTCGGGAGGCGCCGAAGTACTTGCCGAGGATGAAGAAGTACGCAAGCTCTATCTTGGCGAAAAGTTCCGTCTCGATCGTTACCAGTAATATTTTTCTTACCTCAGAACTAACTGATGGAAATAGCAAAAAATTTCTCACTTAAACAGTTTAATACTTTTGCAGTTGATGCATCTGCGAAGGCATTTGTAAATGCTGCCGATGAAGATGAGATGTTCGAGATCTTATCTGCTGAAGAATTACAGTCCTACCCTAAATTTATTCTTGGAGGCGGGAGTAATGTGCTGTTTACCAAAGATTATGAGGGACTTGTAATCAGGAACTCGATTCCCGGGATAGAAATTATAAAAGAGGATGATGATTCTGCTATTGTTGAGGCGGGGGCAGGGGTGATCTGGAATGATCTTGTGAACTACTGCGTGGACCGGAACCTTGGCGGTATTGAAAACCTTGCATTGATACCCGGAACCGCAGGTGCCGCACCTATTCAGAATATCGGGGCCTATGGTGAAGAACTGAGCGAGACTTTCAACAGTCTGAGAGGGTTTTATATCGATACAGTTAAGCCAGCCATATTTTATAAGAGCGACTGCAATTTTGGATACCGTAACAGCATATTTAAGAATGAGCTTAAAGGCAGGTTCGTTGTTACTAAAATTCAGCTGAAGTTAAATAAAAATCCCGAAATTAAAACCGGTTACGGAAATGTAAGGGACGAACTGGAAAAGACAGGGAAGAGCAGTTTTACGATTAAGGATGTAAGAGATGCTGTTGTTAAGATCCGTAAGGAAAAACTTCCTGATCCGGCTATGATCGGAAATGCCGGAAGCTTCTTTAAGAATCCGGAAGTAAGACCCGAGCAGTATAATCTGTTAAAAGAAAACTTCCCGGATATTAAAGCGTACCCGCTTGATAACGGCAATATAAAACTGCCGGCTGCGTGGCTGATCGACAGGGCAGGATGGAAGGGTTTCCGGAAAGGTAATACAGGAACTCACAACCGGCAGGCCCTTGTAATCGTAAACCACGGCGGTGCTTCCGGCGAAGAAATCCTCCATTTTGCAAAAGAAATCAAACGTTCTGTCTACGAAAAATTCGAAGTCGTCCTCGAAGAAGAAGTTAACATCCTCTGACATACTGGAACCTATGCAGGTATGCGCTGGCTGGTTGAAATTATGTTTCATAATAATTATGTTCCATTCATTAGTAATTAATCCACTGATTTGCCTTTGTTTATATTTTGATCTTAAATGAAATTTGGGAGAAATATATTAAACCCGAATTTAACTTAATGAACAGTCAGGGTGGCGGAAATTGATTAAAGAAGTGGCTAAAGCCTGAAGATAATTTTACTGGATTATTAATCCGTTGGCTAAGCCAACGGCAATAGTGGAATAGCTAAAGCCAGCGGAAATGGATTAAAGTTAACGTTGTATCTGATTAAACAATAATCGGGAATGAAAAAATGAATGAACATAAAGATGAGAAGATAGTATCTGCTTATGAAAAGGCCGCGCAGGAAGGTGTCGATCCGCGCTGCATTCCACAGAAACTGACGGGACCGGTTCCGGTACACGATGAAATACCTTACCCCGATTACCCGGAATCCGATCACGAGATATGGAAGTACCTTTACGACCGCCAGATGAAATATCTCCCGGGCAGAGTTTGTGAAGAATACCTGGAAGGAACCCGGAAGCTGAACTTTACTCCCGATAAAATCCCGGCATTGAAGGATTTGAGTCATGTGTTCAATAAGACTACAGGATGGAAAATTGCCAGAGTACCGGGACTGATTCACGAACAGAACTTTTTCGAACTGCTGCAAAAGAAAATATTCCCATCTACAGATTACATAAGGGGAAAGGAAGAACTTGATTATACCCCTGCACCCGACTGCTTCCACGATATGTTCGGTCATATGCCGCTTTTAACCGATGAAAATTTTGCTTCATTCTACCAGATGTTCGGGGAAGCCGCATTCCACGCTGAAGGAATAAACCGTAAGTACCTTGAAACTTTTCACTGGTTTACTGTTGAATTCGGCCTGATTAAAAAACCGGAGGGGATGAGAATTTACGGCGCGGGGATTATATCTTCGAAAGAAGAGGTAACTCACGCACTTTCAAATGAAGTAGAGGTAAGGGATTTCGATCCGGATAAGCTGGTGAGACAGGATTATGATGTTTGGCATCTGCAGCCGATCCTGTGGGCAATAGATTCTTTCGAACATCTTGAGGATGGGTTTAAATTCTGGACAAAGAAAGAGGGGCTTTTGTAAAGGGATAGTTGAACCTCTACGAGGTTCCCAGCCAGTTGTGCAATAACGTATGCAAGGTTCTGGGAGATGAGCAATTCTAATTCTACAATAATTGAACCTCTACGAGGTTCCACCCCCATAACAATGACAATGATTTTTAGCCGCATCGCAGCGGCACGTTCACGCGTGCATAATGAACTTTTTGAGTATGCCAGGTGTTTCACATTACAGGTAGACAGTTGAACTTGAATGTGCTTCTTATAATTTCTAATTTTATATAATATTATCGTAAGCTTTTATAATCAAGATACTTACAACCATCTAAAAAAGAAGGAAGTGATATTTATGCCTGTTGAAGTTGGCGACACTGCCCCGGATTTTACGTTGAAGAACCAGGATTCAGAGGATACCTCTTTGTCTGATTTTAAAGGACAGGAAATTGTACTCCTCTTCTTTCCGTTTGCATTCTCTTCTGTTTGTTCTGCAGAAGTTAAGAGGATGCAGGAAGATTTTAACAATAATATAGATATCGATGCACAGGTTATCGGGATCAGTGTTGATAGTCCTTATGCGTTAAAAGCCTGGAAAGAGTTCACTCAGATCAACTTTCCTCTGCTGAGTGATTTTAACAAGGAAGTTTCGAAGAAGTACGATTCATTATACGATCTTTACTACCCCGAAAAGTTTTCTTACAACGGAGTGGCGAAGAGAACTGCGTTTGTAATAGACAAGGACGGAAAAATCAAATATAAAGAAATTTGTTCTACCCCTGCAGAGCAGCCCGATTATGATGCGATAAAAAAAGTTTTGGAGACAGAATAATATGTTCAGAGATTCAGGAAATCATGCACCGGCTTTCAGTAATTTAAGTCCGGTTGAAGTCAAAGTAATATTGGAAAACAAAAACGGTATGCGGCTAATAGATGTAAGAGAAGAGTGGGAACATGAAATAGCAAAGATAGAAGGCTCTGAGCTGATGCCGCTCAGTAATTTTATGAGCCGCATTAATGAACTTAATAAAGATGATAATCTGATTATCTATTGTCACAGGGGAGTAAGAAGCGCGAATGTCTGCAATTTTCTTGCTAACCAGGGATTCAAGAACTTAATAAATCTTAAAGGAGGAATCGAAGCCTGGTCGAATGAAGTAGATCAGTCGGTCCCGAAATACTGATAATTTAACGGAGAAAAAAATGATCGAAGAAGGTAAAAAAGCGCCTGATTTCAATCTTAAGAATCAGGACGGGGAAACTATATCACTGAAAGATTTCAAAGGAAAAAAGGTTGTTCTTTATTTTTACCCGAAAGACAATACTTCGGGCTGTACAAAAGAAGCATGCAATTTCAGAGATGAATTCCCTAAATTTAAGAATGTAGATGCGGTAATTCTGGGCGTTAGTCCCGATTCCGTTGCCTCCCACAAAAAATTTGCTGAAAAGTACGATCTTCCCTTCAACCTCCTCAGCGATGAGGAAAAGAAAGTGCTCGAGCAGTACGGTGTTTGGCAGGAAAAGAGTATGTACGGGAAAAAATATATGGGGGTTGTAAGAACGACTGTAGTTATAGATGAGAACGGCAAGATCAGAAAGATATTTCCTAAAGTAAAAGTGGACGGGCATAATAAAGAAGTTCTGGAAGCTCTTAAAAACTAAGAGGATTAAATGGTTTATGTAAAAAGGAGAGAAACCTTCAGTGCTGCTCACCGCCTGTATAATCCTGCCTACAGCGATGAGAAAAATCTTGAAATATTCGGAAAGTGCAGTAACCCTAACTGGCATGGACACAATTATGTGCTTGAGGTTACTGTTGCAGGCGAGCCTCATCCTGAGACGGGATTTGTGATCGATCTGAAAGTCCTGAAGAATATCATCAACGAAAACATACTTGCCAAAGTCGATCATAAAAATCTAAATACCGAAACAGATTTTATGAAGGATGTAATTCCATCTGCGGAAAATATTGCAAAAGGAATTTTTAATGAACTGAAAGACAAGCTGCCCTCCGGCAGATTGCACTCGGTGGTGCTGTTCGAGACAGAAAAAAATATTGTTGAATATCGAGGAGAATAATTTGGATTACGCAAAAGTGCAGAACCTGGTTTCAGAGCTGCTCAAAGAGATAGGGGAGGATCCTTCAAGAGAAGGACTTCTAAATACACCCAAGAGGGTCGCAAAAGCATACGAATTTCTTACGTCGGGATATAACAAAAAAATTGTCGAGGTAATGAATAACGCTGTTTTTAATGTTAAGTACGATGAGATGGTTCTTGTGAAGAATATAGATTTTTACAGTCTTTGTGAACACCATATGCTTCCTTTTTATGGGAAGGTTCACGTGGCGTATATTCCCGACGGAAAGGTAGTGGGACTAAGCAAGATACCAAGGATAGTTGATGTTTTTGCACGACGCCTGCAGGTACAGGAGAGAATGACGCAGCAGATTGCCGATACGCTGGATGAATACCTGAAGCCGCAGGGTGTGGCAGTAGTTTCAGAAGCATACCATATGTGTATGATGATGCGCGGCGTTGAGAAGCAGAATTCTGCCGCGGTTGCAAGTGCTGTACACGGAGTATTCAAGGAAGACGCGAGAACAAGAGCAGAGTTTATGACTTTAATAAAAGGAAGGCTGAGCGATGGCTAAGGATAAACCGGCTGTATGGATAACCGGGGCAAGCAGCGGAATCGGAAGAGCATCAGCAGTTGAGTTTGCAAAAATAGGCGGCAGAGTTTTTGTCTCTGCAAGAAGGGTGACTGAACTGGAAAGGCTGAACAGGGAACTGAAAAAAGAAGATATGTCAGTTGATATTTTCCCCTGCAATGTTGCTTCATCAGCAAATGTTGATCAGACAGTAAAGAAGATACTGGCGGAGAGTGACGTTGACTGCCTTATAAATAATGCCGGTGTAACATCCTGGAAACTGGCTGAGGAGAATTCCACCAATGAGATCGATGACGTTATAAACACTAATCTTCTCGGTTCAATTTATACGATAAAATACCTGCTCCCTCATTTCATTGAAAGAGGAGGAGGAACGATCATCAATATACTTTCTATCGTAACCAAAAAGATCTTTACACACAGCAGTGCATATGCGGCTTCGAAAATGGGACTGCTTGGTTACACGGATGTTCTGAGAGAAGAGGTACGGAAACACAAGATCCGTGTTATAAATGTTATTCCCGGTACAACTGAAACACCTATGTGGCCTCCGAAAGTGCGTGAAGAACACTCAGAGCGTATGCTGAATCCCGAAGAAATTGCACGTGTAATTGTGTCGGCCTACCTTGAAAGAAGCAATATGGTAACCGAAGAGATACTTGTGAGACCAATGGAAGGAGATTTGTAATGGCGGAAAAAAATGTATGTATTGTAACAGGCGCCAGCAGGGGAATAGGTAAGGGCATTGCCCTTAAACTGGCAGAAGAGGGAAAAGATGTAATGCTTTTCGGACGGGATGTGGAAGCCCTGAAAGAATCACAGAGACTGGTAATGGAAAAAGGCGTTGAAGCGGAATATTTTTCCGGGGATGTGGGTGATGTTGAGTTTGTTAATAAATCGGTTAAAAATATTATTGATAAATACGGCAAGGTGGACGTACTAATAAATAATGCAGGAATGGGTATTTTCAAAGAAGTTGTTAATGCGTCGCTCGATGATTTTAAGAAACAGGTTAATGCTAATCTTTACGGGATATTTAATTTCTCCAAAGCGGTGCTTGACAATATGATTGAAAGGAAAACGGGCACGATAATAAACATTGCTTCACTTGCCGGCAAGAATGTATTCGCAGGTGGATCAATGTATTCAGCTACGAAGCATGCTGTGAAAGGATTTACCGGATCTCTTATGCAGGAGGTACGAAAGCATAATATAAAAGTTGCAGCTGTTTTTCCGGGATCGGTTGAGACAGATTTTCATTCAGACGGGAGTCCCGGTTCACCTAATAAATTAATGCCGGAGGATGTAGCTGAAACTGTATCACTTATCATTAAGCTGCCGGTAAGAGCACTCGCCAGTGAGATAGATATCAGACCGACAAATCCCAGGTAGGTTCTGGTATATGACCTGTTGGCGCTGGCCTAATCCACATTCTTTTATAGTATGTCATTTCTGTCATACTGTTGATTTATTCATCAAACTCAAAGTGCGAATTTAGGCCATTTTCGATGTCTCATAATGAGTCCATCTCCGAGGCAAATCCGAGATAACCACGAGTCATCTGCGAGGTTAATGATTGGTCTGCCATTTTGTCATACTTGTTGAATAATTAAACGGTAGGATAGAAAGGTTTCGACCCTGATCTGAGCTTCTGTTCGAGAATAATCAGGGTCGAAATATAAAAGGATTTTAATGAATATTCACAATCATCTATTGATCGTTGTTATTCATAGGTGCCTGACGATATTTCATTGGTCTCTGTCCGTCACGCGGTCCGTGTCCGTCCCTCATACCTCTGCCTTCACATTGACGACCTCCCATCATCGGCATCCGGTTGAATATTTCCTTCTGCTGATCGGTAAGTAGTTCATAAATATCCATTCTGTGATTTGCTCTTGCAACGTCAATATTATCCCGCGATGCATTCAGATCTTTTACCAGATTCAGATAGTCGCTTCTTGAGTAATTACCCTTCATCTGCAGTTCTTTTACTGCCAGCTGCTTTTTCTGCATGTCCGCACGCAAGTCGATCATTTCCTCCTGGTTCTTCAGGCGGAGCTGCTCAATTTTATCTTTCTGTTGGTCTGTCAGGTTAAGTTTTTCAAACATTTTACCGCGAAATCTCTCACCCTGCGGGGCATCGTTATTCTGCGGATAGAAATTAACTGCCGCTGCTATTACCAGAGCAAGTATTAATCCTCCGATTAAAAATGACTTTTTCAATTTATTCTCCCATTATTTTTAAGATTTATCATTACGTTTTCAGGAATTTGACACAATAAATTTTCTAAGGGTTTAAATATTTACGATATTAAACCTTTAATAATGTCGGATTGTCTAAAAAATGAACAAAAAACGGAAAAATGGCTGTTCCGAATCCTGATTTTGAATTAGTTAACAGGTTTAATGCCGGTGATGAAGCTGCCTTTAACGAAATCGTCAAGAAATATCAGAAAAAAATTTACTGGCATGCCCGCAGGATGACCGGAAACCATCTCGATGCCGATGAGGTAGTTCAGGAAGTTCTTATTGTTATTTATGATAATCTTAAGAAATTCAGATTTCAGTCTTCTTTGTATACATGGATTTACAGGATAACTTCAACAAGGACGCTGAATTTTCTGAACCGCAGCAAGTTTAAGCGTTTTATTGGTATAGAGGACAGTAATGCACAGGAGCTGAATGCGCCTGATGATATTATAGGTGATTTTGAACAGCGTGAGAAGTTCGCACAACTTGAAAAGAAACTTCAGACACTGCCGGCAAAGCAGAGAGAAGTATTTATAATGAGAAATTTTGATGATATGAGCTATAAAGAAATTTCCGAGATTACCGGCAGAAGTGAAGGCGGATTAAAAGCTAACTATTTTCATGCGGTAAATAAATTAACGGAGCTGATGAAAGAAGATGAATAGAAAAGAGCAGATCATAAAATATCTTGACGGTCAGATGAATGAAGAAGAAAGACTTCATTTTGAAAAAATGATGACCGGCGACAGGGAGCTTCAGAAGGAAACCGACAGGGTGAGGAATCTTTTGTCGGCTGCAAAGTTAAACGCCGAACCGGAAGCAGATGAAACCTATTTCATCAATATGCTTCCTGAATTTCATTCGCGCCGCGCTAATAAGAAGAAATTTCATTTTGCAAAACTTGCTTATTCGCTATCAACTGCTGCTGCTGTTGTGCTGCTGCTGTTTATACTCTTTAAGCCGGGAAGCACTGTTAATTATTCCAGCCTGGCCGATCTGAGTAAATCTTTTACGGAAAATGAAATTAACCAGACACTGAACGAGTACTCAAACGATTACACGATCAGCGAACTCGCGAGTTCAGCTCCGGCAAAAACAGATTCTATAGTAAGCAATATAGTTGCCGACGAGCTTGATCTTACGCCTTCTGCCGAAACTGCCGTAGCCGACAGATATTTAAATATGGATGAAATTCTCAGTTCTATTGATGAATCTGAAGCCAATGAGTTATATTCACAATTAATAAATGAAGATATTATTAAGGGAGAGAAACAATGAAAAAGACCTTTTCTCTTTTGTTTATATTAATGATAATTCCTGTTCTTGTATCTGCACAGGGTATGAGGGATCATAAAGGTCCGAGGGAGAAGATAGAGCAGCTTGAGAAAATTAAACTTATTGAAGCTCTGGATATGAACGAAGAAACCACTTTAAAGTTCTTTGCAAGAAGAAATGAATCCCGTACCAGGATTGATAAGCTGAACGACTCCCTTGATGTTATCACAAATGACCTCGAAGCAAAATTCTCAAAAGGAGACCAGTCGGGTTATAAGGAACTTATAAACAAGCACCTTTCAATTCAGAAGCAGATTGCTGCAGAGCACACGCAGTTTATTAATTCACTTTATGATATCCTTTCAGAAGAGCAAGTTGCGAAATTTATTGTTTTTGAAAAGAGATTCCGTGAGGAAATCAGGGAAATTTTCTTTAAAGGAAGACGGCAGCCGCCTCCTGATATGCAGTAGGGAACAAATCACAGCCGGAATAGTAAACAAAAAGTAAGTTTAGGTAAAAATTACGCCGTTATGGGTTGATTTTCTGGATTAACGGATATATCTTTTCCACCGAAAATTTTGCGGAAGTGGTGAAATTGGTATACACGCTATCTTGAGGGGGTAGTGCCTTAATTGGCGTACGGGTTCAAGTCCCGTCTTCCGCACTAAGAGTTTTAGGATAAATTAAATAAAGGAAGCTACTTATGAAGACTCCCATCAAAGTCTTATCAGGATTGTTTTTGGCTTTGCTGATTACCGCCTCTGCCTTTGCTCAGGATATGAAGCCTGAAGCCGGCAAACTTTACAATGAGGGAAATCAGAAATTGAAAGCCGGTAACTATTCCGGTGCTATACAGAGCTATGATCAGGCGCTGGCGATAGAAAAAGATTACAGAACCTATTACCAGAAAGGTATTGCTCTTAAAAAGCTTAATAAGCTTGAGGACGCGAAGGATGCCTTTGAAGCAAGTCTGCAGCAGAAAAATGATTTTGAAGCAGCATACAATGCACTGGGCGGAGTTTATTTCTCAATGGGTAATTATGAAAAAGCTGTTGAGAATTTTGAGAAGGTCCTTAAATCGTCAAGCAGCAATAATGTTAAAACTGCTGTAAAAAAGAACCTTGCGATTGCTTACGCCAAGATGGGAACTAATGCGATGACTGAAGGAAATTCCACGAAGGCAATTGATTATCTGACGAAAGCAGTTGATAACAACAATTATGATGCAGCTTACCTTTCACTTGCAAAACTTTATTCAGAGCTGGGCGACTGGGATAAGTCAATCTCGGCAGCTGAAAATGCTCTTAAGTACCGTTCAACTGTAGGTAAAGGCGGTCCTTATTACTATATGGGCGTTGCTTATAAAGGAAAAGGCGATACCGAAAAAGCCAAAGAAATGTTCAATCAGGCTAAGTCGGATGCAACATATAAGAAGACTGCAGAATACGAACTTTCCTTATTAAAGTAACAGAAGACAGAAAAGATATTATAAACAGGCTGTCTCAAAACTATTGACCTTATCCCGACGTTGTCATCTCGACCGACGGGAGAGATCTTATGCTTTGAGACAGCCTTTTTTTGTTTATGGGTAAAATAACTTCATTCTTATCCTCCCTTAAAATCAGTCGCGACCTCAATCGGACTGCCCTCTCTTTATTATCCGCTTCAGCTGTTCTGAGAAAAGAGAAAGAACTCAGGGAAATACTAACTTATCTGAAGGAACATAAATTCAGCCGCAGGAAAATTTATGAAGCACTGCTTCAGACATATCTCTTTGCCGGCTATCCTTCGGCTTTAATATCTCTGCAGACAGCTTCCGAATATTTTAAGGCGGATCAGGCACTTACGGAAAATCCGGATATGGAACAATTCATCGACAAGAGGAGAGAGAAACTGCAGAAAAATATATGGCGATAAATACGATAAGCTTATCGGCAATATAAGTTCATTTTCTCCCGAATTATCTGAATGGCTTGTTACAGAGGGATACGGTAAAGTACTTGGCAGAAAAGGACTAAGTCTGAGAGAAAGGGAAGTCTGCAGCATTGCAGTACTTGCTTCACTTAAATTCGAGAGCCAGCTTTACTCGCATATAAACGGCGGGCACAGGACAGGGCTTCACTGGAAGGAAATTGAAGCGATCATAGATTCGCTCACGCTTCTAAACAAACACGATTGTGTGAAATTCGGCAGAAAGGTATTAAGCAGCTTCCTAAAAAGAAAAGGAGCTTAAGCACCTTTCAGATTGGTACCTCTGCTCCTTCAATAAATTTTATCCTATATAAGCTGTGGTTTAAAAGAATACAGCAGCGTTAAGATTTATAATTCCTATTGTCTCTTCACCATCTTCCTTCCCGAACAGATTAAGCATCTGGTATTTAAGACTTACATCAAAATCAATCGGCAGAAGAGTCAGCATAACTCCTGCCCCTACTCCCAATCCTGTCCGTGAATTACCTGATAAATTTGTTCCTCCCGAGATTTCCAGGTCACTAAAATTATTGAACTCTAGATCAAGTCCAAGGTAAGGACTCAATGGTCCTGGCAGCAGTGACAATTCACCGCCTACTCCAATTGAAAGTATATTCTGCTTGGTATCAGCACCCGCAGGTGTCTGACCGCGGAAGAAATGATATTCAACAAATCCTATAGGCGTAATAGGAAATACCGGGATGCTCAGCTTTCCTTTCAGGCCGATATGATACTCAGAAGAAAATCCGAAGGCGTCTGTGTATGCTGTAGGTGACTGTACAGAAGATAAACCTCCACCGATCCCGATTTTGATGCCCTGGGCATTTGCGTCCTGTAGACTCAATAAAGAAATAGCTGCAAACAGAAATAGTATAAACGATTTTTTCATAGTAATTCCTTTATTTTTGTTTGGAATTTCAAAATTATATAGAAAAAACTAACCAACCTGAATTATACGCTCACGTTACAAAGTAAATATAATAGGCCAAAGTATCTTTAACAAATATCTTTAAGTGAAATCCTGTATGCTATTTTAAGTATTGACTTTATAAAAGCATAAAAACTATATTGGGCATCAAAACTGAGAATTTATTTTTCAGGGCGGCAGCATTTGATATTACTAGTTGAACCGGGCAATTCTGTAATAATATATCAATTTTTAATGGGATTTATTCTCGCCCTCCTGATTTCCGTCTTTTCCGTAAGAATTAAATTTTTTGACTATCAGCGGAGGGATTGCTGTATTCCTGCTGGCTTTTCTGATTTTTGGTTTCGGAGGATGGAAATGGACGATACCCATATTATCATTTTTTATTGCTTCCAGTCTTCTTTCAAAGTTTAGAGAAAAGAAGAATCCGGGTGTGAGCCATTACTTTGATAAAACCGGATCGAGAGATTTTTATCAGGTAGCAGCGAACGGCGGAACAGGCGGCATACTGGTTGTATTAAATTATTTCTTTCCGGGCTCGGTCTGGTTTCCGATGTATGCGGGAATTATTGCATCAGCCTGCGCGGATACATGGGGAACAGAGATCGGAACAATGAAAGAGCGCCGAACTTACGATATTCTCAGATTCAGACCAATAGAACAGGGATCCTCGGGTGGTGTTTCAGGCTGCAGGTCTGGCAGGTTCATTACTCGGTGCACTCTTTATTTCGCTGATATCGGTTTTATGGATTGATAAGGAGCAGATTGATTTTATATTGTTGATCACCATTGCGGGATTCGCAGCCGGAATATTCGATTCTATCATAGGCGCAAAGTTCCAGGTTCAGTATAAATGTTCCGAGTGTTCCCGTATCGTTGACGGAAAAATGCACTGTGATACTTCTGCCCTTAAATACAGGGGTATTAGTTTTATAAATAATGATTTTGTAAATCTTGCAGCCGGAGTTTTCGGCGGCATTATTGTATTTACTTTAATCCGGGTATAAAATAACTGAATGAAGAAACTAACATTTTTATTATTACTTATAGTAACCTCCTGTGCCTGGCCTCAAACAACAGCTGATAAATACGACCGGGCAATGACGGCGTACGATAACAAGCAGTATTCCACTGCTGTCAGGTTGTTCGATGAATTCTTCACGGAATACAATTTAACCGATGAACAGTTCGCAGCAGCAAAATATTATTACTCAGATGCTCTGCTTAGTCTCGGTGAGAAGAGCGCTGCTGCAGCGGGATTTGAGTTTATAGTTAATAACTTCGATTGGTCGGCTTTCAGATACAAATCATTATACAAGCTCGGAATCATCTATTTCGGGGAAGAAAAGTATGATGAAAGCAGGAAGAACCTGAAGCAGCTGCTCGATGAATATCCCGAAACCGAGCATACAGGATCTGCTTTATACTGGATCGGCGAATCATACACAAAACAAAACAGACTCCAGGATGCAATTACCTTTCTTGAGGAAGCGGTAAATAATAAGAGGAATAATAAGTATATCGATTATACTATTTATACACTCGCAAATGCTTACGAAAAGACCGGTGATTATGAAAAAGCAGTTCATTATTATGATCAGCTGCTGTCATATCATAGTGAAAGTCCTTTGGCGCTTTCGGCTCAGATAAGGATCGGCGTCTGCTATTTCAAGTTAAAAGATTACCAGTCATCAATCCTTGAGCTTAACAATCCAACCCTTACGAATCTTCCTCCGGATACATATGCGGAGAGTCTTTACCTGCTTGCGAATTCTTACTACAGGGTTCAGCAGTATGACGATGCTGAAAGAACTTATAATGCCGTAATAGAGAACTTCCCATCAGCTGATGTTTTCAGGGATTCAAAATACGGACTTGGATGGTGCTACTTTCAGCAGAAAAAGTACAACGAAGCATATTCTGTATTCAATTCATTATCGGAAGGTGACGATACCACTGCGGTAAAATCTTTTTACTGGAAGGCAGAAGCCAGGAGGTATTCGGGAAAAGATGACGAAGCTTCTAATTTATTCAGGGAATTTCTGAAAAGATATCCGGGCAGCAGTCTTGCCGAAAAAGCACGTTATCAGCTCGGCGGATATTACTTTGAAAACAAGGACTATATAAATTCTGAAAGCTACCTGAAAGCAGCCGCTAATTCGGATATTCCGGGAGTAAGAGCCCGTGCACTTACGATGCTCGGTGAGGTTGCACTAAATAAAAAAGACTATGATGATGCAGTCAGTTACTTTAAAGATGCAATAGACGTTATTGATGTGAAAGCTGAGATTACCAACAGAGCGAAACTGGGACTGGGAACCACTTACTATTATCAGGGAAAATACGGTGATGCAGTAGATTACCTTAAACTACTTGATGAGCCGGGCAGCGGTGTTGAGAAGGATAAAATAAATTTCTACCTGGCTGAAAGTTACTATGCGCTGGGAAAATACAATGATGCTCTGAAGTCTTATAATTATATAAGCTCAAGATGACACTCTGCTCGCGGGACAGGCATTGTACGGAAAGGCTTACTGCTATTTCAATCTGAGCAGCTTCGGCAATGCTGCAGAACTTTTCTCTGACTTCATTAAAAAATACCGGAAAAACAAAAGAGTTGTAGATGCAAAATTAAGACTGGCCGACAGCTATTACGGAAGTAAAAATTATGCTGCTGCCAGCAGGATATACAAAGACCTGTTTGCAGGGCGGTTCCGCATCTATCGATAATCCTTACGGCTATTACCAGTTTGCTCAGGCACTTTATAAAGCAGGAAACACCGATGATGCAATTACAGAATTTAATAATCTGCAGCAGAAATTCCCCCAGTCAGATTATGCGCAGGGTTCAATGTATACCATAGGCTGGATCTATTTTCAGAAAGAAAATTTCAAAGAGGCTATTGCAAAATACCATGAGCTAATGAAAGTCTATCCAAAATCATCCCTGGTGCCGCTTGCCTGGTATTCGATCGGGGATTCATATTTTAACCAGGCTAAATATGATTCGGCAATTGCAAATTATGAAAAAGTGATAACACTATATCCATCCTCAGGCTATGTTTTCGATGCAGTTAACGGTATACAGTACAGTTATGTTGCAAAGAATCAGCCGGAAAAGGCCGTCCAGCTTATTGATAATTTTGTCTCCAGGAATCCCGGTCTGAGTTTTTCCGATCAGCTTTTCTTTAAGAAAGGCGAGATCTATTACAGCATGAGAGAATATGAAAAAGCAGAACTAAGCTACAAGGAATTTGTATCAGATTATCCTTCAAGCAAACAGGTTCCTGATGCTTATTACTGGATAGGAAAGAGTGCGCAGAATCTCGGACAGAATGAAGAAGCAATCCATAATTTTAAAGGGTCTTCGACTCTTATCCTAAAAGCGAAGCAGCGGGAGCAGCTGTGCTGGAGATAGGTACTATTTATAATAATATGCAGGACTATGATTCAGCTATCGAGATATATGACAAAGCTCTTGATAAAATTCCCAGCTCACCCAGGATTGCTGAAATACTTTTTATGAAGGGAAATACTTACGTTAATAAAAAAGATCCTGATAACGCGTACAGTGTTTTCCAGGATGTAGTGCAGTATTACAGCGGTACCATCTTCGCCGATAAAGCAAAGCTTGAACTTGGCTTAATTGAACTTGCGGCCGGCAGATACAGTAACGCCGAGTTTTATTTTAAGAACCTGGCAGATTCAAGATCGGATGACATCGGTGCAGAAGCCCAGTATTACCTTGGGACAACACTTGACGAGGAGGGGAATACATTAGATGCTATAGATGCTCTGGAACGCGTAAGAGCAATATTTTCAGCTTATGATGAATGGCTGACAAAGTCCTATATGAAACTGGGCGAAATTTATACCAGGCAGGAGGATTATGATAAGGCGAAAGAATATTACAGGTCTGTTCTCGCAAAGCACAAAGGGGATCAGTTTGGCAAGGAAGCACAGAGTAAGCTGAGGAAACTGAAATGACAAAAAAACTTTTCTTATTACTGGTTGTTATATCTATTACTATAAATGCCCAGGAATCAACGAAAACAAGCGGTAACGTTGAGCTGCCCGATTTTATTATTACGGGTAAGGAAGTTGTTTCAGTTGAACAGGCAAAGAAAGTCCCCCCTGATTTTGTATCCACTATTTCGGGTGATTTTATTAAACCTTCATATTCACCTGAAGAACTCGAACTTAAGGAGTTCCCCAGTCCTTTGAAGAATGACCTTACCCTGTTCGATTCATTAAATTATAATCATGGCTGGCTGGAAGCGGGAGTAGGTTCTTATTTCCTTCCGACTGCAAAGCTGGTATACTCAAGTCCTCTTTCCGGCGGAATGATAGAGGCCAGAGCAGGTGTGCTGAACCAGAGAGCATATGTAAACAATAGTGAGAAGTATTCACTTAACGGCGGAGCGACATTATATTATTTCATAAACAGTGAGACTCCTGCATTCAACGGAATGAAGCTTAAGCTTAACGGCGATCTCGCGGCTACAGGTTACAAAGTTTACGGCAGATTTTATGAGCAGGATCCTGTAGAGAAAAGAAACCTGACCACGGGTGATTTTTCATTTCTGCTGAATAACCTTTCGCATGAAAGTTTTATCTACGAAATGCAGTTTTCAGATCAGCTTGCAAATCTTGATAATCCCAATTTCTCAGAAAATCTTTTCGGTTTCGATGGTTTTGCAAAAGCCAGCTTTTCTGCTTTTAATATAAATGTGAATCTTAACTACAAGAGACAGTATATATTAAACAAGCTGCAGGATAATTCTGAATTCTACTTTATTCGTGTCCGTCCGACAGTGGGACTGACTTTGTCGGATATTCTGCGTGCAGATTTCGGAATAAGCTATGCAGAGGACGGCTACCACACATTCAGTGCTCCTTACGCTTCAGCTGCGCTTCACCTTGAAAGCAATTTAACTCTTTTCGGCGAGTTTGCTCCTACGGTTGATTTTCTTACCGAAAATTATTTTTTAAGAATGAATCCATACCTTGATGTAAGCAGCTTTACAAATCTCTTCTTTGAGAAGTCCAATGTGCTTAAAGCCGTACTTAAATATGAATACGGGAGATACTTTGAAATTGACGGGGGAGTTAAGTTCTATACTTCCGATGAAGTTCCTTATTTCAAAAATGATTTAATCAACGGAACTTTCGATCTCGCAACCACCGGGGGAAACAGCATTGCAGGTTTCCTTAATTTGTTGTTTCATCCGGGACCTTTCGGAGTATTCTACGGTACTCTTCAGTATGAGAATACAAAAGACGACTCGGGTATGTTTATACCGTATTACCCGGAGTGGACAGCTTCACTTAATTATACTTATGATTTCCAGATAGGATTAAGTACCGGAGCTTCGTTATATTATACGTCGGAAACTTTTGCAAATTTATCTAATACACAGACTCTAAATTCTTATATTGATCTCGGGTTAAATTTTTCTTATAAAATAAGTCCGGGATTTTCTCTTACGCTTAAGATGAATAATCTTTTAAACCATGAAAATTATAATTGGTACAGGTACAAAGATCTTCCATTGAATGTAACCGGTGGAGTTAAGTTTACCTGGTAAATTTTTTAATAAAACGTTACCGGTATAATGAATAAAGCAGAAATAATAAGAAAGATATCAAAAAAAGCCGGGGTGCCTGACACAGAGGCAAAGAAGTTTTTTGAGATATTTCTAAAAAACGCCTCGGAAATACTCAAGCCGGGCGAATCACTGGAAGTTTCAGGAGTAGGAATGTTCCAGCTGCGTGTTGGCCAGATTGAGAACCGAAGTTCTCAAAATCCGGATAAGGAGTATATTTATTCTGACCTTATTGTGTATATGAATAAAGATGAAGATGTCCCGCATGATGAAGAAATAATTTTCAATGTTCCCTCTGGTATAGAGAAGGAATACCAGCCTGTTGATTCATATTTCAGTTTAAGTATCGGTAAACCTGTTATTCCTCTCAAAGGAGTAAAAGAAACCGAATTTTTTATTCCACCTTCAGGTACAGAATTGAGAAGTCTGCTCGAATCAAAGATTGCCAGGCTCATCAGCGAAGCCGAAAAGATCGGCGGAGGCAAGGAGACCGAGACAATTCATCTGGATGATGAAGAGAGTTCCGAGGAGCAGACCGACCGGAAGAAACCCGGAGAAGGAAATACTCAGGATGAAATCCGTGTACCTAACAGAAGCGATTTTCTGAAGACAAGAGAATTCGAGAACCTTTCCTGGGACTTTGGCGAGAATCTTTCCGATGAAATTGAGGAAGAATCGATCCTCGATACCGAATTAGAAAAAGAAGAGACAGTTCCGGAGGATGAATCTCCGAAGTATGAACCGGTAGAAAAAGAACCGGCTGATCTTAAGCCTGAATTTGAGGAAGAAACCGGTGATGAAGTAAATGAGGAGGATATTTTTGAAGAAGTTATTGACGAAGATGAAGATGAAACTGTATACTTTGAAAATGAAGGTGAGGACCTGTCAGGTTCATTGAATAAAAGGGATGAGTCGGAGACTGAAGAAGATATTAGCAGGGATCATTATTCAGGGAAATCTGATTTCGCGGAAACGGCAGAATCTGAAAAAGAAGAAGAGGAGGTTCAGGAAGAGGAAGCTCAATCGGTTCAGCCTGAAGAAGAATCCGCTGTACCGGAAACAACCGGGATTGAAGAAAAGACAGAAGAACCTGACATAAAGTCGACCCCGCCCGAACCGGAGGAACCAATATTAAAGAATTTTCAGCGTGTTCGTTCACTAACAAGAGAATTTACCACTACCGAGTTTGATCATACCGAAGAATCAGAAGAGGAAAAACCCAGACGAGTTACCGAAGTCCGCGGCGGCTACCAGAAGGTACGCAGAACCACGGCGGAGTTTAATTTTGATCTTTCGGGGATCGAAGGACTGGATGAAATTGATGACGAAAAGCCTGTTAAGGAGAAAAAACGCGGCAGGGAATATCAGGGATACAAAAAACGCAGTTTTGTTCCTTCTCTTATAATTGCCCTGGTTGTTGTAATTGCTTTAGCAGTAATCATTTTCCTCTACTTTAAACTGAAAAGCACTAATAGTGAATTAGCGGACCAGAACTCTGCGGGTAAAAACGGACAGACAACAACAGTAGAAAGAAATTATGATGTGCCGGTCACTTATCCTTATAATAAATCGGATGAGAATAAGACCCCGGAAAATGGAACCGTTGATAATCAGCAGGGTAAAAACGAAACTGAATTAAAGACTGAAGAAAAATACTAATGCAGCGAAGCCGGATATGGCAGAGATCAGGGAACCGGTAAATGCCCGGAGGATCGGAAATTATATATACCAGTATCCGGAAGGGGTGGTAGTACAGGTTTCCTCCTGGAAGAGTAAATCGATTGCTCTGAGTGAAGTTCAGAGATACAGGGATGCCGGTTATACGGCATTTGCTGAAAAAGCTGAGATACAGGGGATGGGACTGTATTACAGGGTTAGAGTAGGATACTTTAAATCCCTGAGTGAAGCAGAAAATTTTGTAAACGGAAATCACTAATTATAATGTAAAGGAAAAGGAAGACTATGGAGTTGTTTTCAATATTTCTCAAAGGCGGAATAATCATGTGGTTTATTCTGGCCTGCTCTATAATAGGACTGACAGTGATTATAGACAGATATATTGTGATTCGAAAAGCGAAAATAAACGTTCCTGCTTTTATGGTAAGAATAAGAGGAATGCTCAAGAAAAAAGATATCAGCGGGGCGATCAGCTACTGTATGGAGGAAAAGTCGCCTGTAGCAAACATTATTCGTAAAGGCCTCACTAAATATAAACTTGGTCATGAGAGAGTTAAGGAAGCAATTGAAAATGCAGGCCGCCAGGAAATAAGCAAGCTGGAAAAAGGCCTTGCCGTTCTGGCATCTATCTCCGGTATAGCGCCTTTACTCGGATTTCTCGGAACCGTAACAGGTATGATTACCGCCTTTATGACCATAGAGGATCTTGCAGGTTCGGCTAACCCGGCGGATCTTGCAGGCGGCATCTGGGAAGCGCTGCTTACTACGGCTTTCGGACTTATGGTAGGAATTCCCGCCCTGGCATTTTACAATTATTTCATCGGTGCGGTAAAAAAACTTGTAGGGGATATGGAAACAGTAGCCAATGATGTTGTTGATATTATACAGGACAGCTCCGCTTCGCAGTCGGAATTCGAAGAAGAAATAGAAATTGATATATAGGCAGCCATATGAAATTTAATACGTCAAACGAGCCGCTTGCAATTTTCAGTTATTCATCATTAACTGATATAGTCATGCTGCTGCTCATTTTCTTTCTCCTTACGTCTCAGTTCGTTATTCAGACAGGAGTTAAAGTTAAACTTCCGGGTTCCAAAACCAATGAGCAGACTGCGTCTTCGCAGCTGATAGTAACTCTTACTTCGGCTGGAGGAATCTTTGCAGGTAAAGATGAAGTTACTATCGAAGAGCTGCCGGCAAGACTTGCTCTGATGAAAGGCGAAGGTAAAGAACAGAACCTGGTAATCCGTGCCGATAAATCGGTTCCGGTAGAACTTGTGATAAAAGTAATCGATGCTGCAAAGGCGACGAATATAGATAAGTTTACTATTCAGACAGAAAAAGAACAACTATAACACTGTTTCATAACGATGACTTATAATTCAATACGACATATCTCCTTTTCGATCTCTATGATTATTCACATAATCATCTTTATTCTGCTTCTTTTTATTAAGTTTTCAATGGATTATCCACCCCGTGATTATGTTGAACTTTCTTTCGGCAAATCCAGCCAGCCGGGTTCATCTGGTGCTATAGGAACTCAGATTAACCAGGTTGAAGAAAATGCAAAAGCCGAAACCAATGAAACTGTTGATAAAAGCAAAGAGGTTAAGGAAGTCGAGCTTCCGAAGGCCAAAAATACATCAGAAGAAAACGTAGTTAAACCTGCCGATAAGCAGAAAGAAGAGACTAAAACAGTAAAAACGGAAACAAAGGAAAACACAGATTCAAAAGTAACTACCGTAGGCCAGGGAAATAAGGCAGAAGGGGAGGGAAGCTTTGGTTTTGATATCGACTGGGGAGGCCAGGGCACAAGGAAAATATACAGCTATATTCTTCCCACTTATCCTGAAGGAGTTAATAAAGAGATTGATATACGACTTAGATTCTCAATTCTTCCGGATGGTACAGTCGGCAATATTCTGCCGCTAACCAAGGCGGATACGCGGCTGGAGAATGCGGCGATAAATTCTTTGCGTCAATGGAGATTTGAAGCCCTGGCACCGGGACAAAAACAAACCGAACAGGCCGCCGTTATAGTGTTCCCTTACCGCCTGCAATAAGACGTTAAATAAGGTCATTTTCGAGTTACCCCCAAAAACATTTGCTCTTATTTATAAAAGAATGATAATATGTCATTTCGACCGCGAGGGAGAAATCTTTCATTTATGTCATTAGTAGGGAGTCCTCGACTGAGAAATCTTAAGAGGTTGTTTCCTGTGTCTTCGATTCTGTTTCTTCTTCTCTGTAGTAAATCCTGTAAAAGAAATACTCTCCTATCGTTAATAGTGTAAGTGAAAAAGTATCCCTGTCAAAATACAACCCCAGCCCCTGAGGTTCCATCACGACCTTTGCTATAATTCCTGTAATAGACCACCCGACAGCAAAAAGAACCGCAATTAAACCGAGGTTCAGAAAACCGGATTTCAGGTTTTCGCTCTGCCATTTTTTAGTAAATACTATCAGGGCAAATACCAGATGGAGAAAAAATATAAATGCGGATATCATGTTACTTCTCTTTTAAGCCGGTAATCAAACGGGGGTTCTGCGATTTACAATTATTCTGCCCAGCAGACCGCCGAGCAATCCAAAAATTGAATCAACAATCAGGTTACTTATCAGTATAAATACTGTATAAAGAAGGGAAAATCCGGTTGATGTAATCTGCTGTGCCATACCGTTCATAAGGTCGAGGGTCTGCTTTCCCGCTTCTCCGAAGTTAAAACCTTCAAGAACTTCCTTTGTTTGTGGAAGTGTTTCTACAAAATCATTTGTACGGGTGAAAAGCGTGATAATCACATCAAAGAATGTAGAAAACAGTGCTGCAAATAGTCCGGTGAGAAAACCTATAAGCAGTCCGGTACTAACTGAGATACTGGTATCACCATAAAGCGTTTTTTTATAAAGAAGTAGTGCAGTCAGAGCAGCCAGCGGAACAATAAGGCAGCATCCGAATTCTCTGACACCTGGAACTGTTGTAAGAACAGCAGCACCGAATCCTGTAACAAGAGATGGCAAATAGTTTTTATTGGGCATGTGAACTAAGGTTAAACTCTAAAAAATAATCTTCAATACCTGTAAAAATATAAAGAATAGAAGCCGATCCCAAAATCATACCTGTGCTGAAAGCAACCCACTTAGAGTAGTCATAAATTCCTGCCGAATAAAATATTACATCGGCGGCCATAGGGATCATACTATATAAAAGCCATTTTTTATCCCGCGGCCTCAGCCTACTGAATAATAACCCTGCTATTGAGAAAATAGCAGCCCCTGAATAGATCCCGGTGCATCTCGCACATACTTCAAGTTTATAGCCTCCTATGAAGAAAGATTTGGCAGCATCCTGGTGGCATACAAGGGAATATATTTTATCCGGGAACAATCCGGGAAAAATTAAAGGGAAGCCGTAACTGAAAAGTACATTTGAAAATAAACCCGCAAACCAAACGAAAGTAATGAAGGCAAGCAGGAATTTTATATAGGAAGCCTTTCCGTTCAACTTTTCACCAGACTGTAAATTCTTATTTGGTCATCCATAAGAATATACAGCTTTCCGTTAAAGATAAGACTGCTTACAATAGGCGAATTAAGTTCGTCGTCTGTTTTTAATTCTGAAAATTTGAATGATCCTGATTTAAGGTTCGTCAGAAGAATTTGGTTATCCGTGTTAATCAGCAGGTTATTAAAAGTAATACTTATGCTTTTCAGATCAATTCCTGTTTCCAGCTCGTTAATTCCGTTGCCATACTGATCAAACAGTATGATATTGCGGCCGTCAATAACATAAAGCACATTAGCGGGGGAGACGACCATCTGTTTTGGATTTCTTAGTGCATACGAGCCGCCGTCGAAGCCTCCGAAGTTTAAAATGAAGTGACCAAACAGATCGAATTTCAGTATTCTTTTATTTTCGGAATCCAGTATGAAGAGATCCCCCTGGTTTGATGTTACAGCACTCAGCGGATAGCCAAACCGTTCGGCAGAATTATCACTTTCCCTGGTATAAAGGAGAGATATAAAATTAAGATCCTTATCAAACCTCTGTATCCTGTGATTATTCTTATCAGATACATAAACACTCAAAGTGTTGGCGAATACATCCACCGGCTGATCGAAATTTCCTTCATCCCATCCATATCCCCCGACATCTTTCAGAAAGTTCCCGAGAGTATCGAGCTTGTATACTTCATCTGTAGCTGCATCTGTTACATAAAGAATCCCGGCTGAATTTATGGTAAATGAAGACGCATTCTTAAATTTGCCGATCGAGAGCTGATAGCTGAATGTCTGTGCCGATACCTGCAGCGAGATCAGCAGAAAGGTGATTAACCCTGAATAAAATCTCATTTTACATAAACCATTATAGTAATTGAATTTAAAATATATATAGCTGATTAAAATTAAAAGGCAGATGAGTTTCTGACATTCATCCGAAAAAATTAATCAGTTCTGTATTTATATTTGGTTATATTGTGAGAAATGTTTTATTTTTGAACCTCGAAAATAAAATTGCCTCGTGGTGTAACTGGCAACACGTCTGACTCTGGATCAGAAGAGTCCAGGTTCGAGCCCTGGCGAGGCAACAATAGTAATGAACAATGAATAATTTACAATTGATAATTATAAATTGTTCATTTTTTTAATACAGGCGCGTTCGTCTAGTGGCTTAGGACGCCGCCCTCTCAAGGCGGAGATCACGGGTTCGAATCCCGTACGCGCTACTAAGTTTCTTCAACTCTTTTGAATACTGAATTTGTCCCTCCCCAATTATTTTTTATCCATGTAATTCTGTTAATATGCTGCCGCAATGCGGCTATGAGACATTTACTAATACGCAATTGCTATATAGCAGAGAAATGGTTTATTATTTATGTTTTAATCATTGTAAATTATAAATTATTCATTATTAATTTTTAATTGTTGTTTATCTTCTATGAAGCGATACGAAAAACATATATTCGTCTGTGAAAATAAAAGACCGCCTGATGATCCCCGCGGATGCTGCTCAGATAAAGGAAGCGTTGAGATCAGGGCCAAAATGAAAGAAAGAGTAAAGCAGCTGGGATTAAAGCCGAAGGTACGCGTAAATTCGTCGGGCTGCCTTGATGCGTGTGAATTCGGTCCCAGTATCGTCGTTTATCCCGAGCAGATATGGTATAGTCACGTTACTATTGACGATGTGGAGGAAATCATTCAGAGTCATATTATAAACAATAAACCGGTGGAGAGATTACTAAACAAACACCCAAAATTTAATCAGGATAAAAATGAAGGGTAAATCAGAAAAAGAGCGCGCCGCTGAAATTTTCACTATCCTTAACAAAGAATACCCTGAGGTAAAATCTGCACTTAATTTTTCTTCTCCCTTTCAGCTTTTGATCGCTACGATCCTTTCAGCTCAGTGTACTGATGAAAGGGTCAATATTGTTACAAAAGATCTTTTAAAAAATATAAAAAGCCTCAGGATTTCATCAATAGTTAAAAGCGAGGAGCTTGAAAAGGATATCTATTCAACAGGATTCTACAGACAGAAGGCAAAAAGCATAAAGCAATGCTGTCAGGCTCTCGTTGACGATCATAAAGGTAAGGTTCCGGCTGATTTTGAAGCACTGAACAAACTGCCGGGAGTAGGAAGGAAAACGGCTTCGGTTGTTGCCGGAAATGCATTCGGGATTCCGGCTGTTGCGGTAGATACACATGTAAAACGTTTATCGAACCTGCTGGGTTTTATTGATTCGCCGGATCCCGAAAAAATAGAATACAGACTTAAAGAACTTCTGCCGGAAAAAGACTGGGTTAAAGACTCGCATCTGCTGGCCTCCCACGGGAGAAATATATGTATAGCACGCAGACCACATTGTCTGAAATGTGCCGTGGGAAATCTGTGCCCGTCTTTTAATCCTGCAAATGAATAAAAGGAGGAATAATGTCAGATGTAATGAGGGACAGGGAATACTGTCACAACCTGCTGAAAGAGTATACACAGAACGATAGTCTTCTTAAACATGCCTATGCCGTAGAAACCTGTGTAAAAGCCTACGCTGAAAAATTTAATGAGGATGTTGATTATTGGTCTAACGTGGCCCTTCTTCACGATTTCGATTACGAAAAATTCCCTACTGCGGAGGAGCATCCTTATAAGGGTTCTGAAATTCTTAAAGAAAAAGGATTCGATGAGGAATTCAGGAACGCGATTTTATCGCATGCGGATTATACCGGCGTTGCCCGCGATTCGAAACTCAAAAAAACACTTTATGCCTGTGATGAACTGGCCGGATTTATTACAGCAGTTACTTATGTTCGTCCTAATAAAACGATCGATGAGGTAGAAGTAAAATCAGTTAAAAAGAAAATGAAAGATAAAGCATTTGCAAGGAACGTTAGTCGTGACGATATTGTTAAAGGAGCAGAAGAACTCGGTGTACCTCTTGAGGAACACATCGCATTCTGTATAGATGCTATGAAAAAGAACAAGGAAGCTTTAGGCCTGTAAATGTCCATTCAAAAAGCAGAGAACTTTATCCTCAAAGACCAGTGGGGAAAAAATTTCGAACTGTATACAAATCTTGACCGATATGTTCTGCTTGTATTTTATCCAAAAGATAATTCAACTGTTTGTTCAGCCCAGCTGGAAAACTATCAACAGAACATAAAGGATTTTGAAGAAGCAGGCATCAGGCTGGTGGGTATCAATATAGAATCTACGGATTCTCATAAATCATTCTGCCGAAATATAAATATTCAGTTCCCGATGCTTTCGGATCCCGATAAAAAGGTGAGCCGCATCTACAATGCGCTTAATTTTCTTTCGCTAAATAAGAGAAAATTGGTTCTTATAAGCCCTTCACGGGAAATAGTGTATGAGAAGAATATTCTTGTTTTCAGGTACGTCAGTACCCGAAAGATACTCGATGATCTGCGCGTCAGACAAATTATTTAATTGACTTGACAATTTGGGCGAAATAGGCCTAAATTGTGACAAATTATTAGGAGAATTTATTTAGCGAATTTGCTACTGTAGTTAATAAACTGGCTCTCGAAAAATTAGTTATCTGAAGTGGGAAGCCTTAAACAAACCGGGTTAATTAGATAAATTCAATGATAGGCAAATTCTCCTTAATAATACTATCTCTTTTTACTGCTTCCATTTTCGCCCAGCCGGAAGTAAAAATCATATCATCAGATAGGAATTCAATTACAGTTGAGTACTCTCCTGTTTATCAGGATACCTCTGCTGTTAAGGTAGGCGACAGGGATTATCTGAATATCAATTTGTTACAAGGAGATGTCCCGGGACCGGAAAACATGGGAATGCCTGCAATTCCATTCAGGTCATTAAACATTGGAGTACCCTCCGAATTCGGCAACACAATTGAGATCCTTGGAACATCCTCTGTAAAAATGAAAGGACTTATAATCCCGACTCCGAAATTCGTTAAACAGGGAATTTCACCCTCACCCGTGTATGAGATGGGTACTGATTATTACAACTATAAAGAGCAATCGGATCTGGTCAGCTTCGGCGATTTCGGGCTTGTAAGGAACCTTCCTGTACAGACGATAAAGATCAGCCCGGTAAAATTTGACCCTATGGGGCAATCGATCACGCTTTATAAAACCATCAGGTTCAGGATAAATTTCAGCAGCAGGCAGAGACTGGCTTCGAAACCCGCAGACGATTTTACTGCCCGGACGATAATTAATTTTGACGCCGCAAAGTACTGGGTACACGAGCGAAAAGCACAGTCGCTTAACAAATCAATTATAAATAGTGTGCTGGCTGAAGGCAGCTGGTTTAAATTTGAAGCTCCCGAGGAGGGAATCTATAAAATAGATTACTCAATGCTTTCATCTTACGGCATTGATCCTGCTTCTGTTGATCCGCGAACAATCAAAATTTACAATAACGGAGGCAAACCGTTACCCGAAGATCCTACAGCCGCCAGACCAGAAGACCTGGTAGAGAACGCAATTATTGTTGTCGGGCAGGGCGACGGCAAATTCGACCAGGGAGATTACATCCTCTTTTACGGAAGAGGAAATAATTTCTGGGATTACGATACAGTCTCCCATTCTATAAACAGAGTTTTCAATATATATACGGATCATAATTATTACTGGATAACCTCGGGCGGTGCCCCCGGCAAAAGGGCTCCGGATAAAGTTAGTCTTAACCAGACCGGGGCTTACGAACAGAATTCAACTAAGGCATTTGACTACCGGGAGGACGAAAAAATAAATATAATGAATTCCGGGCGTAATTTTCTCGGGGATGAATTCAATAATGTTGTTACTACTCACTCTTACACAAATAAGCTTGACGGCCGCCTGAATAATTTTCCTGTTGAATATCATTTGAGTTTTGTTTCTGCATCACAGAATCCAACTGTTATTGACCTTTTTGAAAATAATACAAGGATCTGGCACCTTAATATGCCAATATCTGTTGGCAATTTATTTGACGGCAGGCAGTACACCGCAACTGTTTTTTACAACGGCAGCCTGACGGACAACAGGAGCAATCTTCATTTTAATTTTACCCCGAATTCCGCCTCGGCAAAAGCTTATCTTGACTACTATGAAATTTTATATCAGAAGGAATTAAAAGCCTTCAACGATTTTCTTCTTTTCTTCTCTAAAGATACCAGCGCGGTAATTCAATATCGTCTAACAGGATTTTCGAACAGCAATATAAAAGTATTTGATGTTTCGGATTATGCCGGTATGAAGCAGGTTACTAACGCTCAGATCAGCGGCGGCGAATACCGTTTTCAGGCTAATGAGGAGCAGGGACTGGTTTCGAAATACATTGCCGTCACCGGCGATCAGTATAAGACTCCCGAAAATCCGCAGGAAGCTGAAAATTCGAATATCCACGGAATCGCTGACGGGGCGAAGTTCATAATAATTACGCACAAGAACTTTCTGGAAGCGGCCAACAAACTTAAAAATTACAGGCAGAACCAGGCTGAAAACAGGCTTTCAGCTATCGTTGTAGATGTAGATCAGATTTTTAATGAATTTGCCGGAGGTCTTCCCGATATAACAGGGATGAGGGATTTTATTAAATATGCCTTCGATAACTGGCAGACTGCACCTGAGTATGTTCTATTCCTGGGCGCCGGAAATTATGATTATAAGGATATTCTTGGTTATCATACCAATTTCCTCCCGCCTTATGAAACTCCGGAATCTTTAGATGAAATAAATAGTTACTCATCCGATGATTTTTTTGCAAATCTTGACACTGACCAAAAAATTGATCTTGCAACAGGAAGAATTACCTGTGAGACTCTTGCAGATGCGAATGACGCAGTTGATAAAATCATTCATTATGAAACTGAGAGTGATAAAGGACTCTGGAGAAACCTGATCACACTGGTAGCTGATGACGCCTACCAGGGTGCGGATTATCAGAATATAGGTTTTACATCCTCTTCAGAAACTCTGGCAAATGACGTAATACCTCAATCCTTTAATTTCAATAAACTCTATATGGCTACGTTTCCCATAGTTCTTACCGGGGGCGGGAAAAGGATGCCCGCAGGTAATAAGGCAATAATAAGTGCTATGAATGAGGGCACACTGATTGTGAATTTTATTGGTCATGGTGCACCATATTTATGGACAGACGAATATATATTTGAGCAAGGCGTATCTATTCCTCAGCTTCATAATGACAGGTATTTTTTTCTGACGGCCGCTACCTGCGATTTTGGTTATTTCGACGATCCGGCTTTTGTTAGCGGTGCAGAGGAACTGGTATTAAAAAATGATGCCGGTTCAATTGCTTCGGTGGCATCTACAAGACCTGTTTACCAGACGAATAATGTGCTTCTTATGAATGCCTATTTTTCATCTTTAATGGGAAACTGGACTGATTCTACAAGAGGAATTCCAATCGGAAGAGCTCTTTATGATGCCAAACAAATTTATACAGACACGAATGCAAGAAAATTTGTGATTTTTGGTGATCCGACACTGCGGCTTCTTGATCCGGCTTATGAAGCGGCCATTGACTCAATAAACGGACAGCCTGTAACGGAAGGTCTGCAGTTAAAAGCATTGAGTCATACCAGGATCTCGGGAAAGATACTTCATCCTGATTCTACTGCGTGGAATAATTTTAACGGCGAGGGCACACTTGAAGTGTTTGATTCGAAAAGAACTGAAAGTATTGCAAATCTTCGGGGTGAAAAAGTGACCCGCCAGGGAGGAATAATTTTTAACGGACGGGTCTCCGTAAATAGCGGAAGATTCGATGCCGATTTTGTTGTGCCTAAGGATATTTCTTATCAGGATCAGAATGGCAAGATCGTATTTTACTATCATAATCAGCAGGATGATGGTCTTGGTTTTACAAACAAAATTATTGTAGGCGGAACAGATACCAGTGCGGTTAATGACGGTAAAGGCCCTGATATAGATATCTTCTTTGACAATGCTTCTGCGCTTAACTCGAATCTGATAAGTCCCAACTCAAATCTCGTAATTAAGCTCTCAGACGCAACCGGTTTGAACACAACAGGAACAGGTATCGGGCATCAGCTACAGGGAATCCTTAACGGTAAGGAAGAGAATCCAATTGATTTTACACGTTATTTCACAGGTGATCTTGATGCCGGAGGTAAATCGGGAGAGGTAAACTACAAGTTCAGCAATCTTGATCAGGGAAATTATTCCCTTAAGGTTAAGGCATGGGACGTTTTCAACAACTTCAGTTCGCAGACAGTTTATTTTTCGGTTGTCAGCGGAGATGATCTTGAAATAAGAGATGTTTACAATTATCCCAACCCGTTTTCAGGTAATACCACCTTCACTTTCCAGCGGAACCAGGTTAATGATGCTGAAGTAAGGATAAAAATTTATACCGTCAGCGGCAGACTCATCAGGGAAATAGAGAATTATCATACTACTGAAAAGTTTGTAAGAATTCCGTGGGATGGACGCGATCAGGACGGGAACATTATTGCGAACGGTACGTACCTGTACAAAATTATTGTAAAGAATCTTGACGGAAATTTCACAAAGAGTGTTTTAGGTAAACTGGCTGTGATTCGTTAGGGGAATTAATTTTGGACTTATATAACTTTAATAATTAACTTTATTTTTCATATTTTTTAAAAATGACAACAAGAATAATAGATCATTATTTATCGGAGGTAATATAAAATGAAAACCATATTCAGGCTATTGATGGTCAGCGTTATGTTTATGGGAATGCAGCAAGTTACGCATGCGCAAGGTGAAGCCGCTGTTCCATTTCTGCTGTTAGCCCCTGATTCCAGGGCCGGCGGTCTGGGTGAATCCGGCGCAGGTCTCGCAGATAATTCTGCGGCTATTTTCTGGAATCCGGCAGGTCTCGCTTTCCAGACGGGAACTGAGTTGAGTATTACTCACAGTAACTGGCTGCCTCAATTCAATCTTGATCTCTTCTATGATTACCTGACTTACAGGGAATATATGGAAGATCTGAGCGGTACTGTATCCGCAAGCATCACATATATGAACTTCGGAGAGTTCGTGCGTACAGGTGAGACATCACCGGATCCGCTCGGAACCTTCAGATCGTTTGATGCCGCGCTTACTCTCGGCTATGCTACCAAACTTTCTCCTGACTGGGGTCTTGGATTTAATTTCAGGATTATCCACAGTCGACTTGCAGATAAAGGTGCAGGCGACGAGCAGGGTAAAGGTGTAGCTACTTCAGTCAGTTTTGATATTGCAGCAATGTGGAGACCCGAAAAACTGGTTCTTCCTTTTATTGATGAAGATATCGGCAACAAGTTCAGTGTTGGCGTCAACCTGAGCAATCTTGGTCCCAAGATCTATTATATCGACCAGGCGCAGGCAGATCCTATACCTACAAACTTCCGCCTTGGTTTTGCTTACAGGATATTTGAAGACGAATTCAACTCTCTTACATACACGCTTGATTTCAGCAAGCTGCTTGTCAGCAGGGACAGCACCACCGGAACTTCAAAACCATTTTACCAGGCTATTTTTACTTCATGGGGCGACAAACCTTTCAATGAAGAACTTAGAGATATTGTTACCTCGATGGGTTTTGAATACTGGTACGGCGAGCCGGGAGATTTTCTTTTTGCTCTGAGAACCGGTTACTTCTATGAAGATCCTTCCTACGGAAACAGAAAATTCTTAACCTTCGGTGCCGGTATCAGGTACGATATCTACGGATTTGACTTCAGTTATATTACCACCGATGTTTTCAAAGGCGGAGAGAATCATCCTCTTTCAAATACGTTAAGATTCAGTGTATTAATAGGATGGGGAGGAGTTCCCGAAAGCGGTCATGGCTTGCCAAGAGGAATTTAATCTTTTATGCATAGAATCTTCCCGTTAATATTTCTCGTTCTATTTGGTTTGGGCAGTTTAACTGCCCAAACATTTATTGGAAAACTCAATCCTTTTCCAACTTCTAACCCGGTTGGTATTACTGCCGGAGATACATTAAAAATTCTTGCTGTTATGGTCAGCTTTGAAAACGACCGTGATGGTACAACTTTCGGCAACGGAAAATTCGGTTCAATTTATACACAGGATTACGGCAATACAATATTAGATCCTTTACCTCACGATAGATCTTACTTTGAAGCTCATTTACAGTTCGTTAAGAACTATTTCGAAAAGGTTTCCAACGGACAGTTGTTTATTCAGTATACAGTTCTGCCGGATACGTTTTCCGTATCCCAGACGATGAGGAATTATTCACCTCCGAACAATTCCGATGATTTTTCTTCATTGGGTAATTTCTCGCAGGAAGTTTGGCAGAAAGCTGATGCAATGAATCCCGGTTTCGATTTTTCGGATTATGATGTATTTACGATATTTCACGCCGGAGTAGGACGTGATATTTCACTTCCCGGAAGTATCGGGAATGAGAATGATCTGCCTTCTGTCTATCTCGGTTTTGATGCATTGCAGAATATATTCGGTCCTGATTTTTCCGGATTTCCGGTTTCGGGCGGCACTTTTAACATTAAGAACACAATGATCATTCCGGAAACAGAGAGTCGTGAAATAGAAACCATCGGCGGCTCTGTTTTATTTCAGGTAACTATTAACGGGTTACTTGCTGCCAGTGTAGGCAGTTATCTTGGACTTCCCGATCTCTTTGACACTGAAACAGGTTTAAGTGCCATCGGCAGGTTTGGTCTTAATGGACGGACAGGCAATATTCGCCTACAACGGAATTTATCCGCCGCAGCCCTCTGCCTGGGAAAAGATATTTCTCGGCTGGGCACAGCCGGTTGAAGTTAACCCGGGAAATTATTCTGTAAATGTTACAGCGGATCTGGCTTCAGGTATCGGCGATACAACAATTCTTAAAGTCCCCATCAATTCCACCGAATATTATCTTGTGGAAAACAGGGAAAGGGACGTTAACAATGACGGATCAAAAGTAACTTACCAGGTTAACGGAAGTACATTCACTAGAACTTTTACAAAGGATACAACAGGATATTACAGTTTTGATGTTGATTCAGTTGACGGAGTTGTTACCGATGTGGATGAATTTGACTGGGCCCTGCCCGGAAACGGCATTGTTATATGGCATATAGATCAGAATGTTATTGATGCAAAAATTGGTGCTAATAAAATAAATACCGACAAATTTAACCGAGGGGTTGATGTAGAAGAAGCTGATGGCATTCAGGATATCGGCGAACAGTTTACAACGATATTTGGCGATGTAGTTATTGGTGAAGGAGGTCCCGAAGACTTCTGGTACAGCAGTAATCCTGCTGATCTTTATGAAAATAAATTTTCGAAGGATACAAGGCCGCCGGCAGTAACAAACTCCGGTGCGAATAGTCTTATTACTATGTCAGGTTTTTCCGATCTCAGCAATAAGATGAACTTCAGATTAGCTTACGGCGACTCTACAATTGTTCCTTTATTCTCAAGGAATACCGGGTACACCGGCAGCCAGTTTTATTTAACCGCCCCAAGGGAATATTTTACATTTGCTCTTCAGGCGGATTCATCGGTTTACTTCCTGAACGGCGATGGCACTGAAACCATGCCTTACATAGGTGGACTATCGACAACTAAGATGGCCGCCTTCAATGTTCAAAACGTTCAGCATATTGTGGGAGCCCGGCAGCAATACATAGCTGAATATCTTACAGACGGCACAACTCCCTTAATTTCAACTCTTGGTTCCGGCCTGTATACAACAGCCCCGGTGGTTAGATATCTTCCCGATACCGAGGAACCTCAAATATTGGTAGGAACGTCTGACGGTAAGATCATTATGGTTAAACCTGCAGAGCTTCCTAACACGCCGATGACAGTTCAGGATAGTATTGAATTCGGTCAGGAGCTTACCGTAAAGCAGATTGCGGCAGAGGGTAGTTTTATAGCTGCAATATTTTCGTCGGCGAACAGTGCAGTTCCTTACAAAGGCTATCAGGATAATAACGGAAACAGCTTAAGTATTAAGGATGAGACACCCGTGAAGCTGGCAGTCACACAGAACGGAAAAGGTGAGTACATTGCCGTTGTGCTGACGAGCAGCAGAAACTTCTATGTTATTTCGGGAAGCGAAGTGATAAACCACTGGAACGTACCCGGGACTACTGAACTCAATTCCTTCGCAGTTGCCGATCTGAAGCGGGACGGAGAGAACTATATAATTTATAACAGCGGTGCAAATATTGAAGCAAGAAACCTTAGCGGTGCGCTTGCCGATAATTTTCCATTTATGGATCCGGACAATAAAGAATTTACCGGGAATATACTTGCCGCTGATTTCGAAGGCGACAGAAGCGCGGAAATAGTTGCTTCTACGATCGATGGAAGAATATTCGCTATAGACGGTGGAACCGGAAAAACAGTTTACGGGTTTCCGATTTCTGCGGGTTCCGGTCTTGCGGCTTACCCGGTGCTTTATACCGATAGCGGTAAAACTTCACTTGCGGTTTTTAACGGAAGCATGAACCTGACGGCATGGAATATCGCACAAACAGAAGGCAAGGTTTTCTGGGGCAGTGAGTACGGAGATACGGAGAACAGCTCTTTTGTAGAAGCTGCATCGGGACAAAATGCCCCGGCAGGATTTTTCCCTGCAGACAGAGCGTACAATTATCCAAATCCCGTTTATGACGGCCAGACATATATTAGATATTATGTTTCGGAAGACGCAAAGATAAATATTAAGATCTTTGATCTTGCCGGCGACTACGTAGCAGAGTTGAATGATAATGCGCAGGGCGGACTTGACAATGAGACTGTATGGAATGTGGGTGATATTCAAAGCGGTGTGTACCTTGCAAGGATTGAGGTTACCGGTGTAAGCGGTAAAACCGATTCGAAAATCATAAAAATTGCCGTAGTGAAATAAAATTTTATCACACTTCAACATTGAGGATAAGATCTGAGAAACTTCTAAAAACTCATCAACTTACCAGATTTGAGTAATACTGTTTATCTGTTCAGTTAAATCCAAAAATGAATTAAACTTTCTATGAAAATATTTCTTTCTCTGACATTTGTACTCTTAACCAGCGTTTACACCTTCGGCCAGTTCACTGAATTTCATCCGGAGCTTAACTGGTATACCATCAAAGGAAAACACGTTCAGGTGCATTATCATGAAGGCGCTGAACGAACCGCGCGCGTAGTCTGCAAGATTGCTGACGAAGTATGGGGACCGATTACATCCTTATACGATTATGAACCGGGCACAGTTCATTTTGTTATAAAGGATATCGATGATTACTCGAACGGAGCAACTTATTTCTTCGATAACAAAATTGAGATATGGACAAGTGCTCTGGATTTCGATCTCCGCGGTGCACACAACTGGCTGCGCAACGTTATCTCTCATGAGTTTACGCATATGGTTCAGATCCAGTCATCTATGAAAATGACCAGGAGTATTCCCGCTGTATTTCTGCAGGTGCTGAATTATGAAGATGAGAGAAGACCGGATATTCTTTACGGATATCCAAACATAATAGTATCCTATCCGCTTTCATCTGTGAATATGCCTGCCTGGTTTGCAGAGGGTACGGCTCAGTATATGAGAAAAGAATTTAATTACGACCAGTGGGATACGCACAGGGATATGATCCTGAGGGAATATGCATTAAACGGGAATATGTTAACCTGGAATGAAATGGGCGAGTTCGGAAAGACCAGTTTAGGTAATGAATCGGTTTACAATGCAGGTTTTGCACTTACCAGGTATATATCCCAGAAATATGGTGAGGAGAAACTTAAAGAGATTACCCACGCGCTTGGTAAGGTAACAAACTTTACCATCGATGCTGCCTTTAAGGATGTTCTTGGTAAAGACGGAGATGAGATATACAATGAATGGAGAGATTATGTTACCGCAGATTATAAGAAACGTTCTTCCGGTGTAATTAATAATCTCATAACAGGTGATCTGGTTGATGAGGAAGGCTTTGGAAACTTCTACCCAACCTGGTCGAAGGACGGCAAAAAGTTTATCTATATTTCCAATAAATCATCCGATTATTTTGCCCCTGCCGGGATTTATCTGCACGACGTTGAGACAGGGAAGGAGAGAGGACTGGTTACAGGTGTAAGATCCACTATGGGCTGGGTCGGCAATGAAAATAAAATCATTTATGCAAAGCTGACGGATGACAATCCCAACTGGTATAATGTGCATGATCTTTATGTTTATGACATTGATAAAGATAAGGAAACCAGGCTTACTCATGATATGAGAGCAAACCAACCCGATGTATCCCACGACGGCAAAAAGATCGTCTTCCTTTATCAGAAGGACGGCACAACCAATCTTGGAATAGTTGATATTGATGGTAAAAATTTCAAGAGACTGACTTTCTTTGAAAACGGAGAACAGGTTTACAATCCTAAATTTTCAAATGACGATTCTTACATAGTATTCGATTACTCCTATACACACGGAAGAGACATTGCCCGTGTTGATACAAACGGAAGTAATTATAAAAATGTAATTGCTACTCCGGGCGACGAGAGGAATCCCGACTTTGCTGCTGACGGCGACCTCATTTATTCTTCGGATGAGACCGGGATATTCAATATTTACAAATACAACCCGCAAACCGGTGAGAAGACAAGACTTACCAATGTTCTTGGCGGTGCGTTTATGCCTTCGGTTTCTGATGACGGCACAATACTTTACGCAGGATATACTTCAACAGGCTACAAGATATTTAAGATCAGTCCAGCGGAGCAGAATAAAGTAGAGAATGATGAGCAGTATGTCTGGACAGATAATCCGCCTCTCGGGCAGGACAAACCCGCCGGTGATCTCGCGAATTTCGATATCAATCATCTGAGAAACTATAACGATTACGAAACTCCCGACTACAAAGAAGAAAAATACAGCGGCGCTTTCTCAAGGTTATCATTCTTTCCCTTCCTCCGTTTCGACAACTACAACACAGGCAACAGCTTTATTGAAAAGCTGAAACCCGGAGTTTATGTATCGTCGAGCGATATGCTGAACAGGTATTCACTGTTTGCGGGAGGGTCAATCAATGCAAGGATGGAGAGGGATCTGTTCCTCATATTTGAATACCGCAATAAGCTGCCCCTTCTTTTTAACCTTGGACTCAAGCCTGAACTCTCGCTTGAACTTTATAACATAAGCCGTAAATCGGATGTTGATATCTTCTTCGGAGTTGATACGCTTCCCAACGGAGATGTTCGTTACGATGATATTGTAAATACTGATATCGCGTACAATCTTTTTGAAGTTGATCTGGCGGCAAAACACAGGATCATTTCAAGGGACCAGAACGTCGAATTCAGGTTTATATGGAGCCGCTACACGGCAACGCTTAACAGTTTCATACTCCCGAACACATCTCTTCTTTATCCGACCACAAATGATGAATACTTTATCGGAAGGGATCTCAGGTTCACCTATAACCTTGATCTTATTCTTCCGTCGAAAGATATGGAAATAAATCCTGTCGGTGCGCAGGTAGAGTTCCGGTATGATTATGAGTTCAACAAATTTAATTCCGACGGAGAGTATACAGTTGAAGACGGAATTCTTAAGCCGAAGTACAATAATTATGATTTTCACAGATTAGAATTAAACACCAGGCTCCATTTCCCGATGCCGTTCAAGGCTCATACATTGACCGCACAGCTGCGCGGCGGAACTATACTGGGTCCTCAGCAGCCGGATTTCTTCGACTTTTACCTGGGAGGACTTGTAGGTATGAAGGCTTATCCTTTTTATGCTATCAGCGGTAATGAAATTGCCTGGCTGAACCTGACTTACCGCTTTCCTTTGTTCAGAGAGATTGATGCAAGGCTGGGACACATTTATCTTGATAAGATATTCTTAGCTTTTTACGGCGATCTTGGAAATGCGTGGAACGGAAAAATACCGGCCCTTGATACTTTTAAAAAGGGTGCAGGTGTTGAGGTAAGAGTGCAGATGAATTCATATTACCTGTTCCCGACAAATCTGTTCTTCAATGCATCGTACGGGTTCGATAAAGTGACAAGAAAAGTGAATAATGAGAATATTACATATGGTAAGGAATGGAGATTCTACGGAGGAATATTATTCGGATTCGATTTTTAACGAAACAATAATTTTATGAGGGTATAATGATGAGCAGAAGTTTTCTTTTTATAGTTATTGTTTGTTTTGCTGCAGGTCTTTCGTCAGCACAGAGCACCCAGGAAGATATAAAGCAGAGTACATTTGTTAATAATGAGAATTCTTCAAACATAATCTTATCAGGCAACCTTCAACTTGATAATAAGATCTCCTTTGATGCTGTTGAGAAAGAGATTAAGGTACTCAGGTATGACCCGCAGTTCAAAGACAAGAAGTCGCCCTGGCTTGGAGCACTATTCTCCTTAATCCTTCCCGGTGCGGGAGAATTTTATGCAGAAAGTTACTGGAAGGCCGGGATCTTTGCAGCACTGGAGGCCGCAGTAATTACCACGGCAATTATTTATAATAATAAAGGGGATGACGCCACCAATGCATTTGAGAAATTTGCCGACAATGTTACAAATACAACAGGATGGAGTGCGGTACGATATGCTGAATGGCTTAACTCTACTTACCAGGCGAGTATTCCAATTGATGAAACTACTCCGGGATTGCAGCCCTGGCAGAGAGTAAACTTCGATGATATTCATGCAGTTGAAGCGCAGCATTCTGAACTTTCGCACCAGCTTGCGTATTACGGGGAACAGCAGTACTATGAAATGATCGGAAAATACCATCAGTTCAGGGCCGGCTGGGCCGACTATACTTCTGAGCTCGGTTTCAATGTTTCTCCTCTATTCCACGAATATACCGGGATGAGAGCAACCGCAAATGACTATTACAACACTGCATCGAAGGCCGTAATTGGTATTTACATCAATCACTTCCTCAGTGCGATTGATGCATACTGGAGCACAACGATCTATAACAAAGAGCTTGTAGCCAGAGTGACTGTTGAAAACCGGCAGTATGCTGATTACATAGAACTCGTACCCACACTTAAACTGAAATTAAGCTTCTGAGATTTTATTGTGCCGCCGCCAGATTAAGAGTATCTGGAGCAGCTTAGAGCTTAACATTTTACCGATCTGAGGCACATTCCCCATCTAATCGCCCTTTATACCTGCCAATTTGTTCCACGGTGTGGAGCACCGAAATTTCCTTAGATTACGTATTTACGCTACAATCTCATAGCTGTCGCTGCAGTGAAATATTATAGATCTATAAGGAGATTTTACCTACCAGATACGTCGTAAATACTTCTCACATACGCTCCACATACGCTTCACATCCGCTCCACCACCGCTTCAACTACCAGATAACCCCCGGCTTTCCACGCTTGCTCCCTGAGTCTGCTTCAAATAATATCTTTCTAACAAAGGGAGCATAATCTTCCGGATATGCAATTTTGTAATCATTCAATCTTTTAATTTTCTTATCTTTAACCCTCAAATTGATGAAGTTATATGAAAATACCGATTGTAGTAATAGTAGGAAGACCAAACGTAGGGAAATCAACACTTTTTAACAGACTTGTTGGTAAAAGAGAAGCCATCGTAGATGATGTAAGCGGTGTTACCCGCGACAGAAATTACGGTGAAGCCGAATGGGCAGGTAAGAAATTCCAGCTAATGGATACCGGAGGATATGTGCCCGATTCCAGCGATTTATTTGAAACAGCCATTCGTGAACAGGTGGAAATCGCCATCAGTCAGGCCGATTCCATTATCTTTCTGGTAGACGCCAGAACAGGAATTAATCCGATGGATGAAGAAATTGCAACCCTTTTACGGAACTCGGGAAAGAAGTATTTTCTTCTGGTTAACAAAGTCGATTCGGAAAAATATGAACCGATGGCCGCCGAGTTTTATAAGTTCGGTGTGGATACGGTGTATGATGTTTCCGCCCTCGCCGGCAGAAAGATAGGAGATTTCCTTGACGACCTTACTAATGATTTTCCTGAGATGGAGCAGGAGTCAGGAGACGCACGACTGAAAATTGCTGTTGTCGGTCGTCCTAATGTTGGTAAGTCTTCTCTTACCAACGCACTTCTGGGATACGATCGAAGTATTGTAACTGAAATTCCGGGAACGACAAGGGATAGTCTTGATTCAGTCCTAAAGTATTACGGTGATGAGATAATCCTGGTTGACACAGCAGGACTAAGAAAAAAGAAACGTATTGAAGAAAGCATTGAGTTCTTTTCTATGCTCAGAACTTTAAGGTCAATCGGTGAATGCGACATTGCCGTTATAATGATAGACGCGGAGATAGGACTGGATAAACAGGACCAGAAAATTATTGATGAGGCGGTCCGTTGGAGAAAAGGTATTATTATAGCCGTCAACAAATGGGATCTTGTTGAGAAAGATACTAATACTGCAAGACAGTTTGAATTGGCGATAAAAGATAAGCTTGGCAGAACAAGTTATTTCCCGGTAATATTTATTTCTGCATTAACCAAGCAGAGGATTTTTAAATTAATTGATCTTGCAAAAGAGGTCAGTGCCGAGAGGAAAAAGAAGATCCCTACAAGTGAATTAAATGACAAACTCCTTGAGGAAATCGAAAGAAATCCTCCACCCTCAACACATACGGGCAGGGAGGTGAAAATAAAGTATATTACCCAGGTCGGGGATAATTACCCGGTCTTTCTTTTCTTTTCGAATTTTCCCAAAGAAATACCCGATCATTACAAGAGATTCCTTGAAAATAAGATCCGCGAATTATTCGGATTTTACGGTGTTCCGTTTACATTGAGTTTTAAGAACAAATAAAAATAACATTGTTTAAGCCCCGTAAAATAATTGTTATAGGCGGCAACGCGGCAGGCCCTGCTGCAGCGGCGAAAGCTAAAAGGGTAAATCCCGAAGCCGAAGTTTTGATGTTCGAATCGGCTGATTATATCTCAACCGGAACATGCGAGATACCTTATGTATTATCCGGTGATATAGCAGGTCTTGAAGATATCATAACTTATACTCCCGAAGATTTCCGAAAAGAAAAGGGAGTAAAAGCATTCACGAACTGCGAAGTGCTCAGCATAAACCGAAGTAAAAAAACAATCAGGGTATACAACGCGAGAATAAGGAAGGAATATGAGGAGGAGTATGATTCGCTGATCCTTGCCACAGGATCCATCCCTGACCGAATCCCGGACTTTCCTGAATTTAGTCCCAATGTCTTCACATTAAAAAACCTTGCCGACCTTCAGAATGTAATGGACTTCCTAAAGTCGGGTAATATATCTTCTGTAGTAATATTCGGTTCAGGTTATATAGGACTTGAAGCTGCAGATGCATTCCGGACAAGAAATATCGATGTAACCCTGGTGGAGAAAGCGGGACTTCCTCTTCCTTATACCGAACCGGAGGTCAGCAGTCTTATAGTCGAACTTCTTAAGAATAATAAAATTGTATTCCATGGCGGATATAAAAAGATGACGCTCCATAGTTCTGATGGTTTTATCCGATCCATAAATATAGACGGCAGGATATTGGAACCGGGACTGGTAATTTCTGCTGTGGGATTTTCTCCGAATAATAAATTAGCGGAGGAAGCCGGACTAAAAATCTCAGACAAGGGCGGTATAAAAGTAGACAGGAGTCTGAAAACATCAGATCCGAATATCTGGGCCTGCGGCGATAATATTGAAATTATTAATGAGGTAACAAAGCAGAACGACTATTTCCCGGTTGCCACAGTAGCGCATGAATTTGCTCATATTGCCGGCGAAAATGCTGCAGGCGGATCAGCCTTTTCAGATCCCGTGGTTAAAAATATCGCAGTGAAGATTCTGGATAAGTTCCAGGTTTCTGTAGGAATTACCGAAGCTGAAGCAAAGCAGAATTCAATACCATGCAGGAGTGTTCAGGCTTCAGCTCCAAACATCGTAAAAGTAATGCCGGGAAGTATGCAGGTCTTCGGAAAGATTGTATACCATGCAGTTAATAAGCAGATTCTGGGTGCTGTATTTTTTGGAGGGAAAGAAGTGGCAGGTTACGGAGATATAATCAGTTCATTTATAAAGCTTAAAGCCCCTGCCGACTTTTTAGGACGGATCAATTATAACTACACCCCGCCGCTTTCACCATTTATAAATCTTTTATCTATCTTGGGAAGAAAGGTTAAATAATTCTTTATGATTTCAATGGATCCTAAACAGGAATATAAAAATCTGACGCTTCTTGATTCACCGATCGTTAAAAGAGAAATAACACAGCTGAGGGATAAAAATACAAGTCCTGAATTCTTCAGGGCAGCGGTTAAACGACTTTCCATAATTCTGGCAATAGAGATCAGCAGGGAATTCAAGATGCAGGAAATTGAAGTAGAAACACCTCTGGAAAAAACAAAAGGCTACCGTTTATCGCAGGAAATTATACTTGTGCCCATACTGCGAGCGGGATTAGGAATGGTTAATGGATTTCTGGAAGTAATCCCCGATGCTAAGGTCGGGCATATCGGGATGCAGAGAAATGAAAAAACTCTCGAGCCTAACAGCTATTACTTTAAGATACCCTCAACCAAAGAGAATACAAAACTCATCATTCTCGATCCGATGCTGGCAACAGGTGGAAGCGTAACCGCTGCTATATCCAAGATGAAAGATAACGGAATACACGATTTTACTTTTGCCTCGCTGGTATCTGCTCCTGAGGGGGTTAAAAATCTTTTTAAGAAACATCCCGATGTTGAGCTTTACACAACTGCATTAGACAGGGAACTCAACGATAACGGGTATATTCTTCCCGGATTAGGAGATGCAGGCGACAGGACATTTGGTACGCTCTGATCTAAGAAATATAAAGTTAACTGCCGGTCATCTTCTGCGTTACTTTCAACAAGATCAGCGGTATAAAGGGCTTGATCTCAAAATATTCCTGCTGACAGCTTTAGTATTATTACCAGCACTGAGTAAAGCACAGACATATCCCGATCCCGTGATTGATTCAACTCTTAACTACGGCATCAGCAAAATAATTCTTCAGGAATACACTGAGGCTGAGAAAGTATTTAACACTCTCTACAGCAGCCATCCGGAACTTCCTCTCGGAAAGATATATGCAGCGGCAGTAAAAATTGCAAGGGCATATGATTACGGGGAAGCCTATGATGAAACTGCCATAGATTCACTGCTTGAAGGTGCAGTTGAACAGTCGCAATCACTTTTGAAATCCGATAATAAAAATCCCTGGTATAAATATTTTTTAAGTCTCTCCGATGGTTACCTGGCATATTTCAAAGCTCTTAACGGCGAGTGGCTGAGTTCACTTTCATCGGGCGCAGACGCATTGAATGATTTCAGTGAACTTGCTGAAACTGATTCGACTTTTTACGAAGCATATATTGCTATCGGTACATATAAATACTGGAAAAGCAGAAAGACCGAATTCTTTAACTGGATACCAGGATATGTTGACGAAAGAGAAGAAGGTATCCGGCTGCTTGAGAAAGCAATTCAGCACCCGACCTATAACAGATATCTTGCTGTTAATTCATTGATATGGATATACATTGACAGGCAGGAATATGCTGAAGCAGCCAGACTTGCAGAAGAAGCTCTTAAAGAATATCCCGGGAGCAGGTTCTTTGAATGGGGACTCGGCAGAGCATACGAGGGAATTGAGCATCTTAAAGCTATAAATGTCTATCAAAATATTCTGGATTCTCTGCCTGCAGGACTTAATCATTATAATGAGATTATTCTTAAACACCTCTTAGCCCAGCAGTACGCAGCAATTAATGAAAAGCAGAAAGCACTGCAGTTATGTGATGAAATCCTCTCTACCCGGTTAAGTGACAATGTAAAATCCAGACTGGAAAACAGACTGAAAAGGGTAGAGGAATTAAAAAGAAGACTTTCTTATTCAGGACAACAATAGGGCCGCCTCCCGAAGGTTCTGATGAACTTCTGCGAAGTTCAGGTTTCAGGAACTTTTTGGCTTATAAATGGTGCAAAATTACATCCTGTTGACTTTCACCATTCTTATAAATATAGTATGTTATTAATAATTTAATATTTAAAGGTTTTTAGGTAAATGGCCAAACTGGAACCGAAATACCAGAAAATGCTTGATGATCTGCTGGCGGTGTGTCATAAAAACCTTCAGGTTGTAGACGATGCATTAATAAAGAAGAGCTTTGAGTTTTCTCTCGAAGCACACAAGCATGATCTGCGTGCTTCCGGTGAGCCATATTTTTCGCATCCTTATCAGGTGGCATTAATCGTTGCACAGGAACTGCCTCTTGATGATATTACCATAGCAAGCACCCTGCTCCACGATGTAGTGGAAGATACTGAACTCAATCTCGATCTTCTCTCGAAAGAATTTGGAAAAGAAGTTGCGGAGATCGTTGACGGAGTTACAAAAATCAGCGGAATATTCAAAGGGCAGGAGATCACCGTAGCAGAAAACTACAGGAAACTGCTTCTTTCGATGGTTAAGGATGTAAGAGTGATATTGGTGAAGTTTGCAGACAGACTTCACAATATGAGAACCCTTGAGTATGTTAATCCCGATAAACAAAGAAGAATTGCCCAGGAAACACTCGAGATATATGCTCCCTTCGCACACAGATTCGGTCTTGGAAGAGTTAAGTGGGAGCTTGAGGATCTGTCATTCAAATACCTTAACAGGGAAGCATACGAAGAACTTGTTGATAAAGTAAAAAATAAAAGAAAAGAACGCGAAAGCTATATTAAGAAATTCAGTGAGCCGATTCTCGAGAAACTGGATGAATATAAGTTCAAATATGAAGTAAGCGGCAGACCGAAGCATCTTTATTCAATATACCGGAAAATGGTACGCCGCAACAAACCTTTCGAAGAAATTTACGATCTCTTTGCCATCAGGATCATACTGGATACCGAAAATACGAATGAGTGCTACACAACTCTGGGTATTGTAAACCAGATATATCTGCCCGTACCCGACAGGTTTAAGGATTATATCTCGATACCCAAAACCAATAATTATCAGTCGATACATACAACAGTAGTTGGACCTGAAGGAAGACTGGTTGAGGTACAGATCAGGACGACCAAGATGCACGAAGTAGCTGAAAAAGGTGTGGCAGCACACTGGCGCTACAAGGAGAATAAATCTGCCAGCGATAAGGATCTTGAAAACTGGGTTAACTGGATCAGGGATATTTTTGAGAATGCCTCACGGGATGAAGCCAGAAAAGATTTACTTGAGAGCTTCAAGTTAAATCTTTACCAGGATGAGATTTACGTCTTCACACCCAAAGGCGATCTCAGGAGACTCCCGATCCACTCAACGCCGGTTGACTTTGCCTTCGAAATTCACTCAAAAGTAGGCTTCCACTGCATCGGAGCAAAGGTAAACGGAAGGATCGTACCGCTCGATACCATTCTGCACAGCGGAGATCAGGTAGAGATAATTACCTCAAAGAATCAGCATCCCAATAAAAACTGGATAAAATTTGTTGTTACGCATAAAGCAAAATCTTCGGTTAGAAAGTGGATCAATAAGGAAGAAGAAGATATAGTTAAAGGCGGAAAAGAGATATGGGAGAAGAAGATTAAAAAGATGAAACTTGCATTCACTCCTGATGATCTTGCAAAGCTTACGTCCGACCTGAAATTTGAAAATACCAGGAACTTTTTTAAATCCATTGCCCAGGGAAAAGTTAACCTTGATGAGGTTTTAACTGCTACCAGGAAAAAGGAGGAGAAGAAAGAGACTGCTCCCGCTGCATCAATGGAATTTGAAGATTTTGCTAATGTGGCACGAGGTGATATAGGCGGAGTGCTGGTTGAGGGTAAGAAAACCAGAATTCTTTACTCGTACGCAAAGTGCTGCAATCCCATTCCCGGTGATCCCGTTATAGGTTATATCACAGTAGGAGAGGGGATAAAAATTCACAGAAAAACCTGTCCTAATCTGATCCGTATTTCAGAAAATGATCCCAGCAAGCTGATCCCGGTACAGTGGCCGGAGGGAGAGGGCAACCTTTTTGTGGCAGGACTTACAGTGATGGGAGAGGATTCACCCGGACTTCTGAATGATATTTCACATGCTATCGTTGCATATCAGAATACAAATATCAAATCGATCAACATTAACACTAACGATTCAACTTTTGAAGGGAATGTGACCCTTTATGTACATAACCTGGACCATCTCTCCCGTATTATAGAAAGATTAAAAAAACTGAAGGGAATTTACTCGGTTGAACGTTTTGAAAGCGCCTGATGCCGGATAATTATATTAATGAGCCGGCCAGGATACTGGGTATAGATTACGGACTGAAAAGGACGGGTCTTGCTTTAAGTGATCCTTTGAAGATATTTGCCTATCCCTTCAAAACTCTGATCAACGATAAAAATTTCTGGAATGAGCTTAAGAAGGTGATGGAAGAAAAAAACATTGAAAAGATAATTCTCGGTTTTCCCCTTAATGAAGGAGGAAGTAAATCCCATATAACCGACCAGGTCAAAAAATTTGCAAAAGAACTCGGTAGTAAATTCAAAAGAGAGATTATTTTATGGGATGAAAGGTATACGTCCGTTATGGCCCGGGAGAAAATACTTGAGTCAGTTACGAAAAAATCAAAGCGCAGAGATAAAGGACTTTTAGATCAGAATTCGGCGGCCATAATTCTCCAGGAATACCTGAACAGTTTAAATTGACATTTATTTACTGATAAGCTATTTTCGAACATCATAAATTCAATAATGGGAGCACGTTTATGTCACTTGACGCACTCGGAATGATAGAAACCAAGGGGCTGGTCGGCGCCGTTGAAGCTGCCGATGCAATGGTTAAAGCCGCTAAAGTTGAACTACTGGGAAAAGAAACCATCGGAGGCGGTTATGTAACCGTTATGGTCCGGGGAGATGTTGGTGCGGTAAAAGCTGCAACAGATGCCGGTGCCGCGGCTGCACAGAGAGTTGGTGAATTGGTATCAGTTCACGTCATTCCGCGCCCCCATACTGAAGTCGAAGCAATTCTGCCCAAAAGAAAGTAACATATGCCAAAAGCATTGGGTTTGGTAGAAACCCGCGGCCTCGTTGCAGCCATCGAAGCTGCTGACGCCATGGTTAAGGCTTCAAACGTTACCCTGATCGGTAAGGAGGTAACCCGCCCTGCACTGATTACAATTAAGATTGTCGGAGATGTTGCAGCAGTTAAGGCCTCGGTTGATGCCGGAGCAGCAGCAGCAGCCAGGGTTGGTGAGCTTGTTTCTATCCACGTTATTCCACAGCCCGATTCGCAGATGACAGCACTTTTCCCCGAAATAGATGATAACTATGAGCCGGGAGGGGGCAGGAAAACCGGACCAGGCAGAAAGAAAGAAACTAAGCCAGCCGGCGATGCGAAGGATTCTGTGGTAGATATTTCTGCAGGCAGAAAAGAACCGGGACGAGGTAAATCATCTGAAGATAAATCAGTAGAGACAGCCGTTACCGCGAAAAGCTCTTCAGCAGGAACACCCGAGGTAATTGATAAAACTGCTAAATCAGTAAAGGAAGATGTAATTCCTCCGGAAGAAAGCGGTGAATCTCACAGCAGAACAGAGGATTCAGTCAATAAGGTCTCTGCAGACAAACCTGCATCAGGAAAGGCTCCCAAATCAAAATCAGTCAAATCGCGGACATCGAAACCCGAAAAAGAATCAGCAGGTGAGGATCTGTTTTCAGTGAAAACGGATCATCTTGAAAAACTAAGAAGAGAAGCCCTTGGTATTAAGGAGTCGAAAGCTGAACCTAAACCGAAAAAAAGTACAGCTAAAAAGGCAGGGAAATCAGCTGGTGAGCAGACTACCGGAGCAGACCAGGTGCCGGCTGAGATGTCGATGGAAGAACTTGAAAAACTTAATGTTCATAATTTAAGAAAAGCAGCGCGTGCAATGGAAGGCTTCCCGATACAGGGCAGAGAGATCTCACATGCTAACAGAAGAGAACTGCTGGATTTATTCAAAAAAATAATTTAGAGTCTGTGCCGATATTTATCTAGAAGAACTCCGCTTCACTGTGGAGTTTTTTTATTTATATTTAAGAGATGAAAAAAAATCTACACATAGTTGTCGTTTCAATAATTTTCTCAATAATCCTTTGGATTTCTATTTCGCTGTCAAATGATTACTATGCTACGGTTAATGTTCCCATAAAGCTGGTGAACTTTCCCACCGGTTATTCTACCGCAACAAGGATACCTGATGATATTTCCGTTAAACTAAAAGGACAGGGCTGGAAGCTTCTTGGCGTAAACCTGACTACAAAATCTGACTATAACATTTCAGTAGAAGACAGCGGCAGAGTATATGTTAACCTTTATAATTATCTCGGCGAAAATCAGTGGCTTTCATCCGACGTCGAAGTAATAGATATTACCCCCGATACTCTTTCTTTTTATGTAGAAAAAGATTATATGAAAAGTGTAGCCGTTTTGCCCGACCTTGATTTACATTATAAAGCCGGGTATGGACTGGCAACTCCCATAAAGGTAACCCCCGACTCCACAACACTCTACGGTCCCAGAAGCGTGGTGAGGAATCTTGACTTTGTTTATACAAAACGAAAAACTTTCGATAAACTTGATGATGTTCTCAGGGGGCAGGTTCAGCTGGAGGATCTGCCGGGAGTGATTTATAAGGACCGGGAGGTTTCGGTATATCTGAATGTACAGAAAATAGTTGATAAAAATTTTGATGATATAGATGTTAAAGTAATTGATCTGCCGTCAGACAGAGAGGTCGTTCTGCTGCCGAATAAGATCTCCGTTGGATTAAGAGCGGGTATTGAACTGCTTGGGAAGATGGATAACAGCAGGATAAAAGCTTATGTTAATTACAGGGACATTGTTCTTGATACACTGGGAAGTATAGTGCCTAAAATTGCTATTCCTGAAAACACCTCACTTGAATATATAAAGCCGGAAAGATTAAGATATATCATCAAGAAATTTAATTGAATTTGGAGACTCTCCTTTATGTTTATAACCTTTGAAGGAATCGATTTCTGCGGAAAATCCACCCAGGTTGAACTACTTAAAGATCATTTTATTAAACAGAATAAGAAGGTCGAAATTATTCGTGAACCGGGAGGAACCGAAATTTCCGAGTTAGTCAGATCAATCCTGCTTGATAAGAAAAATTACCATATGGTAATGGAAACCGAGATATTTCTGTTCTCGGCTGCACGTGCTCAGCTTGTTAGGGAAAAAATTAGACCTTATCTTAATCAGGGAATCTATGTAATTTCGGATCGATTCCACGATTCAACAACTGCTTACCAGGGCTTCGGCCGCGGAATAGATATTGAATCGGTAAATCATATAAACAGCCTGGCAATCGGCGAAACCGTGCCCGATCTCACTTTTTTCATCGATATTACTGTTGAGGAGGCCGAAAGAAGAAAGAAAATGATGCCTGAACTTTGATCCCGACAGGATTGAAGTTTCAGACGCTTCTTTTTACGAGAGAGTTAGAGCAGGCTATCTTTTTATTGCAGATCAGAACAGCAGAATGAAAGTAATAAATGGGATGAAAACCATTGAAGAGATTTATAATAACATTCTTGAAGAAATAAATTCTTTAGAGAAGAAGGAGTTCAGATAATATGAAATTGAAGAACTGGAAATCATATCTGACAGGGATAGTAATAATATTATTGTTTTCGGGATTCTTCCCGGGCCAGGATGATGTATACTTCCAGATTTCCAAGAACATTGATCTTTTTGGAAAGGTTTATAAGGAGATTTCCCTTAATTATGTAGATAATATTAATCCCGAACAGTTTATGCGGGCCGGCATTGAGGGGATGCTTAACACACTCGACCCTTATACAATTTTTATAGACGGCGATAAGAAAGATGAGATCGATCTGATCACGAACGGTAAATACGGCGGAGTCGGGATATCTATAGGAGTAAGAGGCAGTGCAGTTACGGTAGTTGAAGTGCTTGACGGATATTCGGCTCAGCGGCAGGGAATCAGGATAGGCGATGAAATTATCGCCGCCGATAGTGTAAAGATCACTCCGGAAAATATTGATGAAGTTTCACAGCTTGTGAAAGGTGAACCTGGAACAGCAGTACATCTTAAAATAGTGAGGAATGAAGAGCAGGATACGATCAACTTTAATCTTATAAGGGAGGAAGTCATGGTAAAGAACCTGACCTACTATGGTTTCGTGCCCGAAAACAGCAATAATGTTTATTTAAAGCTGTCAAGCTTCAGCCGGTCGGCTGCTTCTGAAGTCCTTGATGCCCTGAAGGAACTGAAAGCACAGAAAGAGATTAAATCGATTGTGTTAGATCTGCGTGGCAATCCGGGCGGACTCCTTGATGTGGCCGCTGATATATGCGACAAGTTCCTTCCTAAAGGCGATCTTATTGTAACCACAAAGGGAAGAGACGAAACAAATGTGAATCATTATTATGCCGACCAGGAGCCGTTTGTCGGCGATGCAAAGCTTGTGGTTCTGATAAATCAGGGTTCAGCCTCAGCTTCGGAGATCGTTGCCGGAGCAATGCAGGATCATGACAGGGGAGTAATAATCGGAACAAAATCTTACGGCAAGGGCTTAGTGCAGACGATTACTCCTTTAAGTTATAATTCTTCATTAAAGATTACCACCGCGAAGTATTATACACCCAGCGGCAGATGTATTCAAAAAATTAACTATGCTGAAAACAACAAAGTAATATCCGATGCTGATTCAATACTTGACAGCAAATATCTGACTGATAATAAACGTCCTGTTTACGGTGCGGGCGGCATCACTCCCGACTCAACTGTTGAATACAAAATTGAAGGCGGGATAACACAGGACCTTCTTGCGAAAGGCATCTTCTTTAAATTTGCTGATCATTATTATTACAGACATCCGGATGAAAGTTTCAGCTCAATTAAAGATGAAAAGTTATTTTCTGATTTTGAGAAGTATTTAAAGAACGAAAACTTTGAATACAGCTCTGATGCGGAAAAGGCCGTTGATAAGCTCATTGCAGATGCTGATAAGAAAAAACTTGAGTCATCTATACGTGCGGAGCTTATGCAACTTAAGGAACAATTTGGTCAGATAGACGGGAGTGAATTTAAAATCTATAAAACGGAAATACTTAAGGAACTGAAATCTGAACTTGCCTCGAGGTACCTTGGTTCCGAGGGAAGGGTTAAGGAAGCACTTGATAATGATCCGCAGTTTCAGACGGCACTCTCTGTTCTATCAAGTGATAAAGAATACAATAAACTTTTGAATTATCATTAAAAAATATCATATTTTAATGCATATGTTAGAGGGGAGTTATAATGCTTCCCGTGTACAGATATTTTAAGTTATGGATTTGTCAATAAGAAAAATGAAATCCTTCAGGGTCATTCAGAGGAAAAATCCTGTATTCGAAAAGTGTCCTTCATGTTCTGCTACCGGGACAATTTACAGATCGCATTCGAGAAACCTGAGAGAGAAACTGGTGAAGAGGATATCATTTTTGAAATTGTACAGGTGTAAACAGTGCGGATGGAGGGGGTATCGTTCTACTGCAGCAGTGACCGTTAAGTCAGTTCAAACATTACTTATATATATTGGTGTGGCGATTATTATCGCCCTGGTTGTAAGAATGATTCTGAGTCGTATTGCATCCTGATGCGTGTATGGCCGGATACCGGCTTGAAATTCTGATCTTTAAGAAGCATCATTTTATACCGTGTGTTTGCCTGTCGTAAAAGTACCATTGCAGTAAAAAATCTAATGTGAAATGAAATAGCTAATGGATCCTTCCGTAAAGCAGAAAATTAAAAGTATAGTCGGGAACATTAATTTCAGCGACACTCCCGAAGACAAGATCACCTACTCGTACGACGCTACCCCCCTTATAACTCAGTATCCGGAAGCAATAGTTTTCCCCGAAAGCGAAGAACAAATATCCCGCATATTGGAACTCGCAAACAATGAGAGATTTGCGGTAGTGCCCAGAGGATCGGGAACAGGATTGAGCGGGGGAGCGATCCCGGTTGAGAATTCTGTTGTTGTAGTGATGACGAAATGGAACAGAATCCTGGAGATAGACACTGCCAACCTCACAGCCCTTGTTGAACCCGGAGTGGTGACCGGAATGCTCCAGCGGGAGGTTGAAAAGTCGGGACTTTTTTATCCGCCGGATCCCGGCAGTGTAAATGTCTGCACTATTGGAGGCAATGTTGCAAATAATGCCGGAGGGCTAAGAGGACTTAAGTACGGCGTTACAAAAAATTATGTGCTTGGCGTAGAAATGGTACTCCCAAACGGCCAACTTCTGAAAACAGGCGGTAAAAATATGAAGGATGTTGCCGGGTATAACCTGAGAGACTTTATTGTGGGCAGTGAAGGTACGCTTGGTATAATCACAAAGATCCTGCTTAAACTGATTCCAAAACCTACTTACTCAATCACTTTTCTTGCATACTTTGACAAGCTTGATGACGCAGCCCGTGCGGTAGCAGGAATTATATCGGCACATATCACACCATCAATGATGGAGTTTCTCGATAAGACAACGATTAATTGTGTGGAGGATTATACTCATATAGGACTTCCAGTAAACAGCGAAGCGGTTTTGCTGATTGAGGTTGACGGCAGAGGCAGTGCTGTGCAGGATGACGCTGATTCAATCCAGGTAATCCTTAAGAAGAACAAATGCTCTTACCTGAAATCTGCGCGCGACGAGGTTGAAGCAGAGTCGTTAAAAACTGCCCGAAGAACGGCATTCAGTGCGCTTGCCAGAAAAAAGCCTACAACGATACTTGAAGATGCTACAGTGCCGCGCAGCGAACTGCCTGTTATGATTGAAAAAGTTAACGAAGCCGCCCGTAAATTTGATGTGGTATTTGGAAATTTCGGACACGCAGGAGACGGCAATATTCATCCTACCTGCCTTACTGACGAAAGAGATAAGAATGAAATTATCCGGGCTCATCGCGCATTCGAGTTTATTTTTAATGAAGCGGTTAAGCTGGGCGGAACAATAACAGGGGAACATGGCACCGGTTTAGCGAAAAAGCAATTCCTTGAGAGTGTGGCGGGGATACCAGGACTGGAAATGATGAAGAAAATTAAAGCCTCAATTGATGAAAACAATATTCTGAATCCGGGAAAAATATTCTCATTAAAACCTAAGTGCGAAGTTCTATTTCCGGCAGATAAAAAATTAACCTGAAATCAATACTCAGGATTCAATTAAAATTAACCCTATAACCGAAATAAAAGACTTAACAGAAATTTACACGCAGTGCATCCATTGCGGAATGTGTCTGAGCTCTTGTCCCACTTATGTGCTTACAGGAAAAGAAACTTCCTCACCAAGAGGGAGGATCAGGCTGATAAAATCTGTTGCGGAAGGTACATTACCAATAACTGATACGTTCGCTTATGAAATGAATTTCTGTCTCGACTGTCAGGCATGTGAGTCTGCCTGTCCTGCGGGTGTTAAGTATGGCAGGATGGTAGAGGCCGCCAGGGTTGAGGTAGAGAGTCAGGGATATGCATTACCCATAAAGTCATTCTTTCTTAAAAGAATCCTTCCTTTCAGGAGTCTGCTTCGGTTTTCCGCAAGGCTGATAAGGTTATATCAGCAAACAGGACTGCAGAAATTGATTCGGTCGACGGGAATATTAAATACGCTTTTTCCCCGATTAGCTGAAATTGAACAATTTTCTCCTGAAATACCCTCAGAGTTTAGTGATTCATTTATAAAGGAGTATAACCCTCCCGCTAATCAGATGATTGAACCATCCGCTCAACGATTGGTTACTGAGCCTCCTAAAACGGATTCGGAGCATTCATACGGAGCTGAACGGAAATTTGAAAACAAAATACAGGCTGGCATTCTCAATCGGCTGTCTGATGGATGTATTACTTCCCGAAGTGAATAAAGATACCGTTGAGCTTCTCAATAAATTAGGCGCGCTGGTTATTTCTCCCTCCGGACAGGCCTGCTGCGGCTCGCTTAATGCACACAATGGTGATATGGGAACGGCAAAAAAGCTTGCCAGGAAGAACATCGAAGCATTCAGCAGATATGATTATGATTACCTTATCTCCAATTCTGCCGGCTGCGGTGCTTTTATGAAAGAGTATGGAGAACTGTTTAAAGATGACCCCGAGCTTGCTGATCCAGCCAAAAAATTCTCTTCAAAAGTAAAAGACCTTACCGAATTCTTAGCTGAGATAGATCTGCCCGCCGGGAAAATCACTAACAAACAGAGCATCACTTATCATGATGCCTGTCATCTGGTGCATACACAGAAAATTTATAAAGAACCACGAGATATTTTGAACAGGATCGAGGGATTAGAACTTATCCCGCTGGAAGATTCCACAGTATGCTGCGGGAGTGCAGGAATTTATAACCTGATGCACACCGATACATCCCTTAAACTGTTGGAAAACAAATTGAAAAATATATGTAATACAAATGCAGAGGTAGTCTTAACCGGGAATCCCGGATGTATGCTACAGATTAAGTTTGGCGCTGAAAAGTTCGGAAAAAAAATAAGGATTGAACATACCGCTTCTTTTATAAATAAACTTTTTTAGTGTGATGAAGAAAGTATGTCTTCCTTCAGACAAAATATCACTGACCGTTAAGATAAAAACCGTTGAAATCCTCAACATAATTTGGCAGTGATAACGATAAATTCAATCATAATTATACCCGTCGAGTCACTTATTTAAGACTTATTAAGAGTTACCTGATAAACTCTTCATAAAGAGCAAATAATATTGATTAAAAGTATAATTATAGCCTCAAACTTTTTTGCATTATATACATAATTTTTTAATTTTGGCAATTAACTAAAATTCACTTTGTTATAATTTTACTATCTTCTGGCACAGCTTTAAGAGTTGGGCTGAGAACTTTTTTACCTTTAGATACATTTAGAAAATGAGATTTTTTTCAGGTGCAGACACACTGTTTGAGGATTTTTATTGTTCAAAAATCAACCTGCAATCTCAGGAATAACTAATGAAAAAATCTTTACTTGATTACACCCTTCGGATCCGTGTTCCGGTTACGATCTTTGTCATTATTGCCTCTTTTACAATTACCTACTTTGCAGGTAAAGCCGAGCGTGACGGTGTTGGATACCAGCCGACCCAGCCAATCAATTTTTCTCACAATCTTCATGCAGGACAGATGAAAATCGACTGTCAGTACTGTCATACAGGTGTGGAGAAATCAAGGCACGCTATGGTTCCGCCGGTTAATACTTGTATGAATTGTCATAAGATAGCAAGAAAAGACAGACCGGAAATTCAAAAACTTACAGCTTACTATAATGAAGGTAAGGCACTTCCATGGAAAAGAATTCATAAGACACCCGACTTCACATATTTTAATCACAGCGTCCATGTTAATAAAGGAATTGATTGTGTGAACTGCCATGGTGAAGTGAAGAATATGGATAAGGTCCTCCAGGTAAACTCTTTTACAATGTCGGCTTGTCTTGACTGTCATAGAAACGCTCATGATCGTCTGCCTGACGTTAAAGGTATAACTAAAGGTCCCGACAATTGCTGGGCATGCCATCGTTAACAGGAGATGAAATGGAATCAGTGAAATCAAATCGCAAAAACATAAATCGTAAAAAGTTTTTTTCTTCCATCGGCACAGGAATATTCGGCTATTTTGTAATTAAGTCGATTCCATTTTCTTTTCTCAGAAAGAAAGAGAATGATAAAGAAGTAGTAATAGCAATAAATCCCGATGCCGTAAGCAGAACAAATATAGGTGATAAGAATGCCTGAAAATAAGGACAATATTAAAAACAGCAATTCAGAAAACACACCTGATGTTAATTACTGGCAGAGTCTGGAAGAGTTATACAGAGATCCTAAGGTATTGGCAGCCAGTCACCATGAATTTAAAGAAGGCGTTACGGATGATTTTAGTCCCCTAAAGCTTCCCGGATTATCCAGAAGAAAATTTCTTGCGCTTGTAGGAGCTTCCGCAGCACTTGCCGGAGCCGGGTGTTCGGATTATCGTGACAAAGGCGATATAATTCCGTACATAAAGAAACCCGAAGAAATTACATTGGGTAAAGCAAACTATTACGCTTCAACCTGCAATGCCTGCGCAAAACGCATGCGGTATTTTAATAAAGACCCGTGAAGGAAGGCCGATAAAGGCTGATGGAAATCCGGATCATCCCGTAAGCAAGGGAAAGCTTTGTGCAAAAGGTCATGCAAGTATACTTAACCTTTATGATCCTGAGAGACTGCAGGGTCCGAGAAAAAGAAACGGCGGAACCATCGATAAAATATCGTGGCTGAATGCCGACGAAGAAATTTCGGAAGCGCTAGCCAAAGCCGGCAGTAAAGAAATTGCCCTGGTTTCAAAGAAAATTAATTCGCCTACAGGAAAGAAGGTTCTGGATGATTTTAAGGCGAAGTACCCCTCTGCAAAAGTTTACTCATATGAACTCTTTAATGATGCAGTTAAGAATTCTGCCTGGCAGAAAAGTTACGGCAGCGGTTCATTCCCTTTGATCAAATGGAATAAAGCAAAGATCATTGTGGCACTGGAATCTGATTTTCTCGGTACGGATGGCAATACCGTTGAAAATGCACGACTGTTTGCAGAAGGCAGGGATGTTTCAGATCTAAAGAATTTTAACAGACTCTATGTTGTTGAAGGAAATATGACGTTGACCGGCAGTAACGCCGACTACAGGATGCGGCTTAACCCTCTTGCTCAGTCTGAACTTGTGGAGATGCTGATCAGTGAGCTTGGCGGGGGAAATGGGCCTTCAGCCGAAAATTTTGCACAGAAACACAACCTGCCATTGAAGTCAATTAAACACATGATTTCAGACCTTAATAAGTATAGGGGCAGTTCAATTGTGTATGCAGGTTATAACCTGCCTGAAGGAGTTCATTTAGCCGTAAATCATTTGAATAATATGCTCGGCAATGATGCAATGTATCATACAGATCAGTCGGAGTATTCAGTTCTACCTTTATCTTCAAAAGATGAATGGACTTCACTGATTGCTAATATGAAGAACGGAAACGTAGCCGCGGTGATTCATTACGACAGCAATCCTGTTTATCATCTTCCGGATGACTATGGTTACAAAGACGCGCTTGGTAAAGTACCTCTTATTATAAGCCTGACCGAAAGCGAAAACGAATCTTCTGAACCTGCAGATTACCTTCTGCCGATAAATCATACATTTGAATCGTGGGGTGATGCAAAAACAAGAACAGGATTTTCATCGCTTCAACAGCCGGTTATCTGGCCGATTTTTGATACCAGACAGAAAGAAGCTGTGCTTCTTAACTGGATTAACGGAGAGCCGGCTAAATTTGATTTCAAAGTTTACCACAAATACCTGATGAAGAACTGGAAGGATAATATTTATTCTTCCGTAAAACCTGCGATGGATTTTAATCAGTACTGGTTTGGGGTACTTCAGGACGGCGTTGCAGTTACAGGAGAAAGTACCGGACCGAAAGGTACTTTTAATGCATCAGCTTTCCAGTCTTCCGGAAATAAATCAGAAGAATCAAATGGATATACTGTTGTACTGAGAGAAAGTTATGCAACAGGTGACGGTTCTTTTGCCAACAACGGCTGGATGCAGGAACTGCCTCATCCTGTTTCGAAAATAACATGGGATAATTACGCTGCAATATCGAATGATACCGCAAAAGACCTAGGAGTTAAATCAGATGATCTTGTAGAAATTGAAGTTGAAGGCCGCAAGCTTCAGATGCCGGTATTCATTCAGCCCGGTTCAGCAGACAAAACACTTACTATTGAACTTGGCTACGGCAGATCAAAAGTAGGAATTGTTGGCACCGGCGTTGGATTCAATGCTAATGTGCTCTTATCTAAGGAGGGTGGTATTTCTCCCTGGATCTATTCCGGTGCAAGTGTAAAAAAGGCAGGCGGTACCTATAAACTTGTGACTGCGCAGGAACATCACGCATTTGACAAAGACTTAACGCGGGATGCGGTTGAAAAAAGACATATTATCCGAGAAGGAACGGTTGAAGAATATAAAAAGAACCCCGGTTTTATTCGTGAAGAGAGTGAAGAAGAAAATAAATCTCTTTATCCTGAGTATGAATACACGGGAGTTAAATGGGGAATGGCAATTGATCTGAACAAATGTCTTGGCTGCGGTGAGTGTGTTGTGGCCTGCCATTCAGAGAACAACGTGCCGATAGTTGGAAAAGATCAGGTAGATAAGGGCAGAGAGATGCACTGGCTTAGAATCGACCGGTATTATTCTGGTTCAATTGATGAGCCTAAAGTGAGTGCGCAGCCTATGTTGTGTCAGCAGTGCGACCATGCACCCTGCGAGAATGTATGTCCCGTGGTTGCCACGACCCATAGTCCTGATGGTCTCAACCAGATGGTTTACAACAGGTGCGTAGGTACGAGATACTGCTCGAACAACTGTCCTTATAAAGTAAGAAGATTTAACTTCTTTAATTTCAGAGATCACTTCAGAGATTCCTACCAGGAGAATAATCTGTTTAATCTCATTTATAATCCCGAGGTAACGATAAGATCACGCGGTGTAATGGAGAAATGTACGTTCTGTATTCAGCGTATAATGGAAGCCAGGGCGGATGCAATAAGAGAGAAAAGGGATTTGAAAGGTTCGGATGTAAAAACGGCCTGCCAGGAAGCCTGCAGTACAAGCGCAATCAAATTCGGCGATATAAATGATAAAGAATCAGATTTCCATAAGTACAGGAATCATGAATTAGGATATTATGTACTCGAGTTTGTGAATACACGTCCCAATGTTACATACATTGCCAAATTAAGAAATACTCATTCGGAGGAAGTTTAATTGAAAGAACCAGAGATTACTGATTATCCATTTGTTGACTACTCCAGGGAGCTTCCGGTAGTAGAAGGCGGTCTGACCCGTGCCGAGATCGAACAGATAGTAGCCAAACCGATGGATACTAAACCGACGAAGAAATACCTTATTGCACTCACGGTATCGGTTAGTTTCCTTCTGTTCGGAGCTATTTGTCTTGCCATAAGTTTTTATTACGGCGTCGGCATGTGGGGTAATGATCAGCCTGTTGCCTGGGGATTTCCGATTATTAACTTCGTCTTCTGGGTAGGTATAGGACATGCAGGAACACTCATTTCGGCGATACTTTTTCTCTTAAGACAGAGATGGAGAACCGGTATAGCCAGATTCGCAGAGGCAATGACGATATTTGCGGTTATGTGCGCGGGACTTTTTCCTCTGATCCACGTTGGTCGTCCTTGGCTGGCGGGCTACCTGATTCCTTATCCTAATCAGCACAGTTTATGGGTAAACTTTATTTCACCGCTTGTTTGGGACGTATTTGCCGTATCTACATACTTTACAGTATCCCTGGTATTCTGGTATACGGGACTCATTCCTGATTTTGCAATGCTGCGTGACAGGACCACATCAAAAGTTAAGAAGCTGATTTACAGGATATTTAGTCTTGGCTGGAGGCATTCAAACCGTCAATGGCAGCATTATGAGAAAGCATATATGATTCTGGCCGGACTCGCAACCCCGCTGGTTCTGTCTGTTCACACAGTGGTTAGTTTTGACTTTGCTGTTGCGGTGCTTCCCGGATGGCATTCAACCATATTTCCACCTTATTTTGTTGCAGGCGCTATATTCTCGGGGTTTGCAATGGTAGTTACAGTTCTGATTTTCGTTAGAAAAGTATTCGACCTGGAAAACATCATAACGATCAATCACCTTGATAATATGAACAAAGTTATCCTGCTAACGGGATCTATGGTTGGTTATGCATATGGTACAGAATTCTTTATGGCGTGGTACAGCGGCAATCCTATCGAACAATTTGTTTTTATAAACCGTGCTTTTGGTCCTTTTGCATGGTCGTACTGGATAATGGTCAGCTGTAACGTTCTCTTCCCGCAGCTGTTCTGGTTCAGAAAAATACGAAGGTCTGTTCCAATTATGCTGGTTATAGCTATACTGGTTAACGTTGGTATGTGGTTCGAAAGATTTGTAATTGTAGTGACTTCACTGCACAGAGATTTTCTTCCGTCGAGCTGGGGAACCTTCGTTCCCACAATATTTGATATTGGAATACTCGCCGGTAGTTTCGGTTTATTCTTTACTCTCGTAATTCTTTTTACAAAAACATTACCTGTAGTTTCAATGTCGGAGGTGAAGGCAATGTCAGAGGGTGCACAGCCTTCTCATCACGGAGGTCATGAATAATGGATAGAACAGAAAAGTTATTCGGTATTACAGCCCTGTTTGATAATCCTGATTCTATCATTAACGCTGCAAAGGAAGTTGTAAGCGCGGGATATAAGAAGTTTGATGTCAATACTCCTTATCCCCTTCATGGTATGGATCCGGCGATGGGATTAAAAAGATCTAAGCTCGGATTCGTTACACTCTTTTTCGGATTTTCGGGTACGGCATTTATTCTGCTCTTTATGTACTGGGCAATGTCTGTTGATTACCCAATGGTGATAGGAGGGAAGCCTTACTTCGCTCTCCCTGCTTTTATCCCGATTACCTTTGAATTCACAGTACTTCTCGCGGCTTTGTCGACTGTTTTTGGTATGATAATGGCATTTTTCAACCTGCCGTACAATAGTCATCCTCTTCACGATACCGAATATATGAGAAGGGTCTCTGTCGATAGATACGGACTTGTTATACTCGCAGAAGATCCGCTGTTTGATGAAGCTAAAGTTGAAGAGTTGTATCGCAGCCTTGGTGCTTCAGAAATTGAAAAAGTTTATTTCCCCGAAAAAGTATCATATCCGGTATTCGATGCAAAGTTTATAACATTTCTTATAATAGTTGCACTGGCAGTTTCTGCACTGACATACTTTACATTGAATAAATTTATGTATATGGTGCCTTATAACTGGATGTCTGAACAGGACAAAGTAATTCCACAGGAAAAGAGTCAATTCTTCTCAGATGAATTCGGAATGAGAGAACCGGTTGAAGGAACGGTTGCCCGGGGATTTGTTCCTTACCCATATATGGGTATAGCAGAACCTAAGGAGTATCTGGTAAATCCGGTACTGTCTACAAAAAAATCGATTGAGCTCGGAAAGAGAAAGTTTCTCACTTTCTGTTCACCGTGTCATGGAAATCTCGCTGACGGCGACAGCAGACTGAGAGGACAATTCCCAAGTCCGCCTTCGCTTCATACAGAGAGGGCAATCAACTTTCCGGACGGAAGGATCTATCACGTAATTACAAATGGTCAGAACGCAATGCCTTCATATGCAGCTCAGATTACGCGAGATGAAAGATGGTCGATTGTAAATTATATAAGAGTTCTTCAGCGGGCTAAGAATGCAAGCGACGCTGATATCCAGGAAATTAAAAAGGAGTCTTCCAGCAATGTCCAAAAATGATTCCGGATATGTAAAGCGGACTTTACCGCAGAAATTTTTAACCATCGGATTTACCCTGCTTGGTATCGGACTGGTCCTGGGAATAATAGCTTATATTGTTGATCCTCAGAGAGCATCTTACAGTTATCTTACATCATTTATGTTTCTGATAAGTGTGGGAGTTGGTTCTCTCTTCCTTGTTTCTCTTGAGTATCTTTCAGGAGCAGTATGGAGCACTCCTTTCAGAAGGATAAGCGAATTCTTTGCCGGAACTATACCTTACATTATTATAATAAGCATCCCGTTGTTCTTCACTCTACATGATGTATTTCACTGGACGCATACGTCAGTAGTTGAAAGTGATGCCGTGCTTAAATCAAAAGAGGCTTACCTGAACATCCCGTTCTTTGTTGTACGCAATGTTGTGATCTTCCTGGTGTGGACTCTGTTCTATTATCTGATTATTAAAAGATCAAGAAAGCAGGATGAAACAGGAGACCAGGCTCTTACAACAACGAATATAAAACTGTCAACAGGCTTCATATTTCTTTTTGCAATTACCATCACGATGACCGGTGTCGACTGGATGATGAGTCTCGAGCCCCACTGGTACTCGACTATATTTGGAGTCTATTACTTTGCCGGTACTGTCTGGTGTGCGTTTGCACTGCTGACTCTTGCAGTAGTTTTGCTAAGAGAGAATGGTTACCTTATCCCGGGTTTAAAGAACGACCATTATTATAGTCTTGGTACAATGATGTTTGCCTTTACGGCATTCTGGGGATATATAGCATTCTCCCAGTATATGTTGATTTGGTATGCTGATCTGCCCGAAGAAACTTCATGGTTTTTTCATCGCTGGGAAGGGGGCTGGATGTATGCTTCAGTATTTTTGATTATAGTACATTTTATTGTACCGTTTTTTGCATTGCTGTCATTCCCCGCGAAAACAAATCCGAGACGATTGAAGTTTGTAGCAGTATGGATTTTGGCGGCACACTTCTTTGATCTGTATTGGGTTATAATGCCGGGGATGGTTCAGGCGGGAAGAGCATATTACTTCAGCTGGATGGACCTTGTATTCCCCGTGGCAGTCGTCGGTTTTGTTATGATAATTTTCAAAATGATGACAAATAAATATAACCTTATCCCTGTAAAAGACCCCAAACTACAGAGAGGTCTGGATTATAGTCTCTAACAGATGAATTAGGAACTTAATAAATGAGCAACCTGGAAAAATTTATAAAAGAAAAAAGAGAAGAGATCAGGAAAGATCCCGGGAAGATCTTCGGCCTGGTATACCCATATGTTTTACTGATTGGTCTCGGAATAGGATTATACTATATCAGTCAGATGAACTTTATAGGCAGACAGGAAGTACCTGTTGTAGTTCCGGATACAACAAATACCCCTGAAGTATTAACTATACAGGAATCCAGACTGGTACCTGCCGCGGATGTAAAGAAATTGTCTCAGCCCACTGACTCACTTGTTGAAATGGGGAAAAAGATTTTTCAGACAACCTGTGTTTCATGTCATGGAACTGATGGAAGAGGTGATGGTCCCGCTTCAACCGGATTAAATCCTTCTCCACGGAATTTCACAAGCAAAGAAGGCTGGGTAAACGGACCAAAACTGACAAGCATTTACCAGACACTTCAGGAGGGGATTAAGGGAAGTGCAATGGTGGCGTATCAGCAGTTTACGCCGACAGAGAAGTTTGCTTTAGCGCATTATATAAGGACGACCTTTGTTCCTGATCCTCCTCCTCCCACAGAGTCAGATCTTACAATGCTTGATCAGCTTTATAATCTGTCTCAAAAAAGATTTATTCCTGCACAAATACCTGTCGCAGATGCCGAGACGCTTATTATCCGGGAAAATCAAAAGAAGGTAGAAGAAATTAAAAATATTGCCGGGAAGATTGAAAAAGATCAGAGCACTGCTTCCGGTTTGTTCAAGCAGATAACATCAGATAAAGACAGGGCACTGACGATCTTATTGAATTCAGATGGTTGGAAAAATAATGAGCAGGAATTTATCGATATAATCGTCAATAATGTAAACCAGGACGGGTTTAATGGAGAGGTTTATAATCTATCTGATTCTGAATGGAATCAGTTATTTAATTATTTGAAAAGTGTTATTGCCTGAGGATGGCGAAAATGAAATCATTTTTTGTATTATTATTTATTCTTTTGATGGGGACGGTGCAGCTCTCAGCATCACAAAATGATGCTGATATCGAAGAGCACCTGGGTACCAAACTGCCTCTGGATCTCAAATTTACAGATTCAGATGGGAGTACAATTATGCTTAAGAACATCATTAACAAGCCGACGATTATAGATTTTGTGTATTATGAGTGTCCCGGTATATGCAGTCCTTTAATGACGGAAGTTGCTCACGTAGCTAATATTTCTGATTTAAGACCAGGAATAGATTATCAGATCTTATCCATAAGTGTGGATGAGACAGAGACGCCGCAAATTGCATTAAAGAAGAAACAGACATTTCTAAGCCTGATTGACAGTAAACCTTTTCCCGATTCTGCCTGGAGATTCCTTACCGGTGACAGCCTTAATATTGATGAGCTTACGAGAGCAGCCGGTTTCAGGTTTGAAAGAACGGGACGAAACTTCATTCACGCTGGAGCTTTGATCTTTATTTCACCAGAGGGAGAAGTCTGCAGGTATCTTTATCCCGGATACTCACAAACAAGAGGTTTCGGAATTCTTCCGTTTGATTTTAAAATGGCAGTGCTTGAAGCGGCTCAGGGAAAAAAGACACCTGTTATCGGAAGAGTGCTGCAGTTCTGTTTCAGTTATGATCCTCAGGGAAAGACTTATGTATTTAATATACTGAGGATTTTTGGTGCCGGAATAATTCTGGGAGTGATATTATTTGTTGTATTAATTAAAGTTAAACCCAAGAAAGATAAGAGAAATAAGAGGTAGAAATTATGGCGAGTGATGCTGCTGCTTTAAATCAGAACGGCCATCCAAGCTATCTGGTAAACACAGGAAAACATCAGGGAATTAAAGCCTGGATATTATCAACTGATCATAAAAGAATCGGTATACTTTATCTGATTGCTTTGCTGTCATTTTTTGCAGTAGGGGTAACTTTCGGATTTTTGATAAGACTTGAACTTCTCACGCCCGGAAGAACGATTGTTGATGCACAAACATATAACGAATTCTTCACGCTCCACGGCGTAATTATGATTTTCCTGTTTGTGATACCCGGTCTCCCTGCAGTGTTTGGAAACTTCTTCCTGCCTATTATGATCGGGGCGAAGGACGTTGCTTTTCCCAGGCTCAATCTGCTGTCGTGGTATCTCTATATTACAGGCGGACTTCTGGTGTTATTGTCAATTCTTCTGCCCGGCGGTCCCGCAGATACCGGCTGGACATTCTACATACCTTACAGCGTAAGAACCGGAACTAACGTCATTTTTACAATGTCTGCCGCTTTCATACTTGGATTCTCATCCATTCTGACGGGATTAAATTTTGTTACGACAATCCACAGGCTGAGAGCACCCGGAATGGGCTGGTTTAAGATGCCCCTATTTACCTGGAGTTTGTATGCTACCGCATGGATCCAGATACTTGCTACCCCAATTATCGGTATAACTCTGCTGCTTGTTATAGTTGAAAGAGTATTTGGCGTAGGGCTGTTTGATCCTGCACTGGGAGGAGATCCGATTTTATTTCAACATTTATTCTGGATATACTCTCACCCTGCCGTGTATATAATGATAGTACCAGCGATGGGGGTTATTTCTGAAATTATCCCTGTCTTTGCACACCGTACGATCTTTGGCTATAAGTTTATCGCATTTTCGAGTATAGGTATTGCACTTTTCGGTTCGCTGGTATGGGCTCACCATATGTTTGCAGTGGGAATGAGTGATACCGGACAGTTCGTATTTTCATTGCTTACTTTCCTGGTAGCTATACCGAGCGCTATTAAAGTATTTAACTGGACCGCTACCCTTTATAAAGGATCTATTGAGCTCGAACCGCCGATGCTGTATGCATTAGCGTTTATATTTCTTTTTTCTATAGGAGGCTTAACAGGTGTAATTCAGGGAGCATTGTCTGTTGATATTCAGATAACTGATACTTCCTTTATAGTTGGACATTTTCACTATGTGATGTTCGGAGGTACAGGGTTCGGAATATTTGCGGCTCTTCATTACTGGCTGCCGAAGATGTTTGGCCGGATGTATAATAAAAAAACAGCAAAAGTAGCTTTCTGGATATTATTTGTCGGTTTTAATACTCTTTACTTCCCGATGTTTGTAATGGGCTGGCTTGGAATGCCGAGAAGATATTATGACTATCTTCCTCAATATCAGCCGTATCATGTTATCTCTACAGTTGGTTCATGGATATTGATAACAGGATTAATAATAATGTTCTCAAATCTCATAAAAAGTCTGAGGAACGGTCCCGAAGTGACAGCTAAAAACATATGGGGAGGAGAGACCCTTGAATGGAAAATTGAAACGCCTCCGACACATGAAAATTTTGATGAAATCCCGATAATTACTGAAGGACCTTATGAATATAAAGAAAATGATCAACCGATATTGGAAGAGGAGGTAAAGTGAGTGAAATAGAACAAACCGCTGTACCTCACGTGCATAGAGATGATATCGGAACCCGGATGGGCATGTGGCTATTCCTGTTTACTGAGCTGCTGTTATTCGGAGGTATGTTCTTTCTGTACTCTGTTTATCGCTTCACTCATCAACAGGATTTTCATATCGCAGCTAAAGAACTGAACACGCTTATCGGAACTTTTAATACTGCGATACTATTAACCAGCAGTTTAACAATGGCACTTTCGATAGCGGCTATACAGAAGAGAAATATAAAACTATCGATATTTTTCCAATTGATGACCATCGTGCTGGCTGCCGGTTTTATGATAAATAAATATTTTGAATGGATGCATCATATAGACCTTGGTCTCTACCCCGGCGGTGATGTATTGTTATCCAAGGGACAGGGACAGATATTGTTCTACGGTTTATATTATACAATGACCGGACTACATGGACTTCATGTTGTTATCGGGGCAATTGTAATAGCGACTATGACCCGGTTTACAGTAAAGGGAGTAATTACTCCCGACAACTACGTAAAGCTTGAGGCCGCTGGTTTATACTGGCACCTTGTAGACATTATCTGGATATTTCTTTTCCCATTATTTTATCTTATTACCTGAGGTGTTAACGGATGGAAAAACATGCAGAACATCAGCATGATAAACATGTAACTAATTACGGCATATATATTTTAGTCTGGCTTGCACTGATGATCCTGACCGGTCTTACTGTTACCGTAGCCGGAATAAATTTTGGACAGTTAACGGTGACAACAGCGATAGTAATTGCCAGCGTAAAGTCATACCTTGTACTGACCATATTCATGCATCTCAGGGTTGAACAGAAAGCTTTCAGAGTTTTTATAGGTATAGCTTTATTCTTTATAATTATTTCATTCGTTCTGTTATTTGCCGATTATTCCTTTTATGTAAGGTGATAAATATATGTTTTCCGGAGCTTCAAATTTTGTAAACTCAACAGACACCACTTTCTTCTTCATTGTGGCTGTATCAGTATTTTTCCTGGTAGTGATTACTGCGAGTATGATTTACTTCGTAATCAAATACAGCAGGAAAAGAAACCCCAGGGCTAAGAATATCCATGGGAATATTCCGCTGGAGGTAACCTGGACAGTAATACCCACAATACTTGTTCTGATAATGTTCTGGATGGGCTGGGCCGGTTATAAGCAGCTGGCAAACGCACCTGATGATGCTATGAATGTTGATGTGACTGCCCAAATGTGGAAATGGTCGTTCAAATACCCCAATGGAGTTTCTTCAGATACTCTTTATGTTCCGGTTAACAAACCCGTAAAAGTTCTGCTTCACTCAAGAGATGTGAATCATTCTTTCTTTGTTCCTGCATTTCGTGTTAAGAAAGATGTTATTCCTAACCGGAACAACTCAGCATGGTTTATGGCAGATAAGGTTGGAACATTTGATATTTTTTGTGCTGAATACTGCGGATTAAATCATTCTCATATGCTTAGCAAAGTGGTTGTGATGCCTCAGGATTCTTTTAATAACTGGCTTAATAAGCAGGCAATGCAGGATTCTCTAAAGTCAATGCAGGCTTCTGCGCCGGATACTGAGCCCGCCAAAACAGATACAACAAAGCCGATGTGATTTATTTGAAAGAAAAGCTGAACATATTATCAGAACTTACCAAGATCAGGATAACTATTTTTGTTACTCTCACAATGTTGTTCGGATTTATATCTGCGTCAGGCGAACTTAATACTTCAGCAATTCTGCCGACACTAGGAATACTTTTTCTTGCCTGCGGATCGGCAGTGATTAATCACTTCCAGGAAAGAAAGACCGATGCATTAATGAGCCGAACTAAAAACAGGCCCATACCATCAGGCAGGATCTCTCCAACAGATGCTATGATAATCGCCGTAATTCTTCTAAGCTCTGGTTCATTGATGCTGTATCTTGGTGCAGGACTGATTGCTTTGGGACTCGGTTTGCTAAATCTGGTCTGGTACAATGGTATTTATACTCCGCTTAAGAAAGTAAACCCTCTCGCGATTATTCCCGGGTCATTAGTTGGAGCTATCCCTCCTGCTGTAGGCTGGGTTGCCGGGGGAGGAAGTCTTGCAGATCCGCAAATTTGGATTATTGCCAGTTTCTTTTTCATCTGGCAGATTCCGCATTTCTGGCTGCTGCTGCTTGTGCTTGATAAGGATTATCAGAAAGCCGGGTTTCCGACTTTAACTCAAATATTTAATCCTGATCAGCTTGCGAGAATAACTTTTACATGGATTGCAGCAACCGTAGTGACCTGTCTGATGATACCGTTTTTCGGAAAACTTCAATCACCTTTTATCGGGTATGGATTATTTCTGGCGGGCGTCTGGCTTGTCTGGAATTCATTCAAGCTTGTGAGATTTACTAAAGAAAGAATTTATTTCACAGCTGCGTTCAGGGAAATAAATATTTTTGCAATTTTAGTTGTCGTACTGCTTTCTCTGGATAAACTTTCAATATTCTTTTAATCATATAATAATGTGAGAATCATAAATGGACTTTCTTGATAAACTGGTTATACCCCAATCTTCGGAGCATATTCAGTTACTGCATTATCTCCTGATATTGATCCTTTTCCTGTTCATCCCATTCATGAGTGCAGTATTCGGATCAACAATTTTATCACTTTATTATAAAGCAAAAGGATTTAAGGAATCAAATAGCCTCTACCTGAAATTTTCCAAGGATGTTATTGAAACCCTGACAATTAACAAGAGCATAGGATTGATTTTAGGTATCGTTCCTATTATTACCTCAATGCTGATATATACCCAGCTTTTACAGGGTACTAATTCAAACGTCAGTATTTACCTGATCTTTTCCACATTCTTTATGGTTATTGGTCTTATCCTGATTTACACATACAGGTACTCAATGACCTTTATGGAAATATATGATGCATTAAAAGAATTCAAACCGGAAAATGAAGCCATTGGCAGAGAAATATCGAAGTTTCGCAGCGCAAATATAGGACTCAGTGGGAAATCAGGGCGGTATGGGATAATATTTCATTTTTCTTGCTATATGGCTGTTCATCTCATCGGCAACCGTGGCAGCTTACCCGACCATGTGGGGGAAATATAACATTATTTACCTCATGTTCTCCTGGCAGGTACTGGCTCACCTGTTTAGTTTCATTTCCTGGGCAATTGCACTGACAGGTGCTGCTATATTTTTTGCTTTCTTTTATTGGGAGGGGGGCAAGCATTTAGAGGCAGGGCCTTATTTCGATTTTGTTAAGAAAGTTGCCACCAGGTTTACTTTCACCGGTGCATTACTTGTGCCTGTTTTCATAATAACTGATGTTATGGCTTTTCCTTCTTCATCGCTTTCAGGGATCGATATTCTTTTTTGTTACAATTGCTCTTATTCTTTTATTTATAGCTTATCATCTTTTGTATTCGATGATAAAAAATAAGGATATAAGACACAGCGGTTCTGTATTTTATATGATCCTCTTTACTTTGCTCGCATTAATTATAAAAGATCAGCTGGTGCTTCAGAACTCTACAGAAGTTCAGACAGCAGTTATGAATGTTAAATTTGAAAAAATGATGGCTGAACTAACCGGAGAAGGAAATAAGCCCCCAGCAATGACAGGAGAACAGATATACAAGAATATATGCTCTTCCTGTCACTCATTTGATCATAAAGTAGTAGGTCCTCCTTACCAGGAAACACTTCCGAAATATGAAGGCCACATCGACCAGCTAATTGCATTTATCAGGAATCCCGTAAAGAAGAACCCGGGATATCCGCCTATGCCGAATCCCGGACTAACACCCGTTGAAGCCGATTCGATCGCGCACTATATAATGAGAACCTACAAGCAATAAGACTTTCTGGATTGAATCTTTAAGCTCAACTAGCTATTTTTTAGAAATTGTTACTAATTAAATTTAATTCAGAACCACTATATTTTATAATCTTTTCACTATTTAAGTTTTTCATTATTTTTGACATAGCTCATAAAGGGGCTGTATGATATTTTCTAATTATTATTAAAATAACTAAGGCAGTTAGATGAAAAATAAGATCCTTTACCTCTTTTTTCTAATTTTAATTTTTTCCTTCCTGAATGTATCCGCGCAGGTAACGTTTCAGTCAGATACCGGAAGTGTGGCTTCCGGGTTTGTATTAAATACTGATAATTTTACCAGGACAACTTCAATTCAGAATCCAAAAAATCTTGTAATGGAAAATGAATTTGAGATCGAAGGGACTCCCAGAATTCTTCCTTACAATAATGAACCGGTCAATTCTGTTAACCTTGAAGATCAAAATACAACATCTCAGGTACGTGCAACAGGAAATAATCCAATACTGCTTAATCAATTTCCCGGAATATCAATGACGAATTATACTCCGCCGGATCCTAATATGGCTGTCGGACCTGATCATATCGTAGCGCTTGTAAACAGTATGTTTGAAATTTGGGATAAAGAGGGAAATCTTCTCAAATCTATAGATGCCAATCAATGGTTTGGTCCATTGTACTCTAGTGTTAATGCAGGAGATCCTCAAATTATTTATGACCATTATAGCAATAGATGGGTGATGGTCTGGCATCGTGCAACTGACATGGCCCCATCTTTTCTTTATACAGCAGTCTCTGATGACGATAATCCTTTAGGTGTTTGGTATGCCTGGGCAACTCCTGGAGATTATAACGGAAATACCAGCACTAGTTATTGGGCTGATTATCCTCATATTGGCTATGACTCACAAGCCATTTATATTACATCCAATCAGTTTTCTAGAGGAGCAGGTTCACCTTATTCCAGAATAAGGATCATACCAAAAACCGAATTATATTCATCGACAGGAGGGGCTTTACATTATACAGATTTCTGGAATATTTCACTTCCCGGTAATTCGAATAAGGTATTTAGCCTAGCTCCAACAGTTACTTCCGGGAATACCTCAGCTTATTATCTTATAAATGCACCTTCATTTGGTGGTAATGTGCTCTCTCTCTACAAAATTTCTAATCCTGTGACTTCACCTACCTTGACCGGAACAAATGTTTTTGTGTCGACTTATTATCCTGCTCCAGATGCGAATCAATTGGGAGGTGGAACTCCATTGATCGAATCAAATGATGCTCGAATTTCGGAAAGAGCTTATTTCCGGAATGATACACTTTGGGCTGTTCACTTAATAAGAAACCCTAATGCGACCACTCATTCAGCCATTTCTTATTACCAGATTGATGTTAATACCAGCTCAGTTTTAAAGGACATTACCATAGGGTCACCCGATTATTATTATGAATTCCCGGCCCTCACCGTTGATAAAGACGGAAATGTATGTTTGACATACAGCCGTTCAAGTGATAACGAATATATGGGTGCTTTCTATTCTGTCTTAGCAAATGGAGATACAAGCGGATACAGCGGCAGTTTTCCTTTGAAAGAAGGTAGAGGAAATTATGTAGTTAATCTGGGAGGCGATCAAAATAGGTGGGGTGATTACATGGGTATTTATCTTGATCCGATAGATCAGAATAAATTTTGGGTTTTTACAGAATATGCGTCTGCCACAAATACGTGGGGAACATGGATAGGCGGAATAAGAACCACTCCTTTCGATGGTACCCATTTGCTTTCAGATGCAGATTCCCTTGATTTCAGGAATGTTGAAGTGGGAACGAGTAGTGAAACTCTGCAGATTGGTATGGTTAATTACGGTGCTGATGATGTTGTGATCACCGATATTCCTTCGGATCTTGGTCCTTTTCATATGTTAAATAATTTATCACTTCCCGATTACATTAAGTACATATGATTCACTGACTCTTCAATACAGTTTTCAGCCCACAGCTGCAGGACCATATTCTGCAGAGAATTGACTATTAGCAGCAATGCCAGCGGATTTCAGGAATATTCCGATAAAGGGAAGAGGATATGAAATAAATCCTGCTGTTAAGGATAATTTCTATGCTGTATCCGGCAATATAAACGGAGGTAGTTTATATACTATCAATACACTGAAACCGGGGCCGGAATATTGATTGGCAGTGCAATTATGATGATATCAATGTATTCAAATCTTTAACCATAGATCCTCATATCGGTATAATGTATGGATTGACAAATATTTCGGGTAATGCAGTAATATCGAGGATAAATTCGGCAATTAGGCGATGCATATGACATTATATCGCTTGCCATGTAACAGATATGCATGCAATAGCTTTTGATACCTCCGGAACTCTTTATGGAATTCAGAAAATCGGAGAAATTTATACTATTGATTTATCCACAGGAGCTCGTATACTTATACAGGTGCCGCAGATGTAATGCTATTAACTCTGCAGCATTTGATCCTGACAACAAATACTACTTTATGCTACGCCTTATGTGATTAATAGGTAATAATAAAGACAGAATCTACACAATCGATCCTGACAACCGGTGACATCCACATAATCGGAAATACCAGGCCTTAATATTATACCAACGATCTTGCATTTGATCCTCCGGAAATATGTACGGAGTAATCGGATCAGCAGGCCAGAGTAATGATTTCATAAGCATTGATAAAACAACCGGTACAGGAACAATTATTGGTTCAATTAACTATCCGAATATAACTGGTCTGGCTTATTCGACTTACAGGAATTACTGGATGTGGAACCTGCGGATAAACCACAGATGCCGAAAGATTACAGTCTCAAACAAAATTATCCGAATCCTTTCAATCCTTCTACAAAGATAGAATATACTCTTCCGGTTGCTGCAAGTGTTAAAGTTGTAATTTACAATCTTCTCGGTGAGGTTGTAGATGTACTTATAAATTCACAGCAGAACGCAGGAATTCATACTGTAGTTTGGAATTCTGAGGACTCGCATGGGAATAAAGTCGGAAGCGGAGTTTATTTCTATGAACTTAAGGCAAATAGTTCTAATGGATCAGATTTCACCCAGGTAAGAAAAATGATCCTTTTGAAATAATCTTTTTTATCAGATATTCATTTCAGAAAGCCGGAATCATAACCGGCTTTCTTTTGTTTTAAAGGATATTCTCCTGAAGAACTTAATTTTATATACCATTCATATTAATTATATTACCAGATTCAATTTCAGATCAGCTAATCAGAGAGCGGAGAAAGTATGCATAAATTTCTTGGTACTTATAATGTAGTACCGTCACTTCCTGAGAATCTTGAAAAACTCAGGGAGGTGGCTTATAATTTACACTGGACATGGCATTCAGACTCAAGAGAACTTTTCAGAAGACTCGACAGAGAATTATGGGACGAAACCAATCATAATCCTGTTATGATTCTTGGCAATGTGAGCCAGGAACGTCTTGAGGAAGTTTCCCATGATGACGGATTTATTTCTCACCTTCAGCGTGTATACAATAAACTCCAGGAATATCTTAATGAGAAGACCTGGTACCAGAAGAATTATAATTTTACATCTTCGTTCAACATAATATATTTTTCTGCTGAATTCGGATTAACCGAATCACTGCAAACATATTCCGGAGGACTCGGAGTTTTGGCGGGCGATCATTTGAAGGCTGCCAGCGACCTCGGCGTTCCCCTGATAGGGATGGGACTTCTTTATAAAGAGGGTTATTTTCAGCAGTATCTGAACTCTGACGGCTGGCAGCACGAAAGGTACGAGATAAATGATTTTGATAACCTGCCTATGGAACTTGTCAGGAATGAAAAAAATGATCCTCTAACATTGTCAGTGTCGTTTGCCAGCAGGGAGGTATTTTTCCAGGTATGGAGAATTAAAATTGGAAGGAACCCGCTTTATCTGCTCGATACGAATGTTATGATGAACTCCGAGGATGACAGGATCATTACAAGAACCCTGTACGGCGGGAATGTCGAAACCAGGATTGAACAGGAAATTATTCTTGGAATTGGTGGAATAAGAACTCTGCACGCGCTTGGGATCAGACCAATGGTGTGCCATATGAATGAAGGGACATTCAGCATTTCTTTCACTCGAAAGGATCAGATACCTTATCCAAAATGAAGGTTTAACTTATACTGAAGCTAAAGAGATCGGCTATTCGTCAAATATTTTCACAACACATACCCCTGTACCAGCAGGAATAGATGTCTTTGCAAATGAATTGGTTGAAAAATACCTCGGCAATTATTACAGGAATGAATTAAAGATTTCTGATAAAGAATTTTATTCGCTCGGGACCATATACAGAGATAAAGAATCAAGTGTTTTTAATATGGCCCATCTTGCTATGAACACTGCCGGTTATATAAATGGTGTTAGTAAGCTTCATGGGAAAGTTTCCAAAAAGATGTGGGTTAGCGGGTTCAGAGATGTCCCGTTCAATGAAATACCCAATAGGAAGTATTACAAATGGTGTTCATATCCGTTCGCATATTTCGAAAGAAATGGAAGAACTGCTTGTTCAATACATTGGAGAAAAATGGCTTGAAAATCCCGCCTCTCCAAGCCTCTGGCAAAGAATAGATAAGATACCGGATGAAGAACTCTGGAGAACTCATGAAAGAAGACGCGAAAGGTTAGTTGCGTTTGCACGCAGGAGACTTATTAAGCAGGTTAAGTCAAGAGGAGGCAGTCAGTCGGAAGTTACTACGGCCTCAGAAGTTCTTGATCCGACAGCATTAACAATTGGATTTGCAAGACGTTTTGCAACCTATAAAAGAGCTACACTTTTATTCAGGAATCTCGAAAGGCTCAATCAGATACTGAGTAACCGTAATCTTCCGGTTCAGTTTATAATAGCCGGGAAAGCTCACCCTAAAGATGAAGAAGGTAAGAAACTTATACAGGATATTTGCGAAATCTCAAAAGATGATGCTTTCAGACGGAAAATCGTTTTTATTGAAAATTATGATATAAATGTAGCTCATTACCTGGTTGAAGGATGCGATGTATGGCTTAATACACCGCGGCGTCCACTGGAAGCCAGCGGCACTTCCGGTATGAAGGTGATAGCTAACGGAGGTCTGAACTTCAGCGTTCTGGACGGATGGTGGGATGAGGGTTTTGATCCTGAGGTGGGATGGAAAATCGGTAATGGTGAAGAATATACCGATCCTGATTATCAGGATGAACTTGAATCGCGTCAGTTGTACAATACACTTGAAACTCAAATCATTCCCTTATTCTATTCAAGAGGTGAGGACGGACTGCCGCGCGAATGGATTCAGAAGGTAAAACAATCTATGAAGAAACTTGGACCATACTTCAATACCCACCGTATGGTACAGGAATATTTTGAGAATTATTATAAAGCTGCAGTAGAGAAGCGCCAGATCTTCGCTGAAAAGAAATGGAATAATGCAAAAGAACTTGCTGCATGGAAAGAAAAAATGCATAATAACTGGGGTAATATAAGACTTGTCGACCTCGTTAATCCGGATAACTCCAAATCGGTTTTCGTAGGCGAGGAATTATCCATATCTGCTGAACTATCGCTGGGTGAACTTACGCCACAGGATGTGGAGGTGCAGGTTTATTATGGACCGGTTGACCAGCAGGATAATCCGGAATATAATGCTACAATTGTACTTAAATCTGAAGGCCGTAAAACCAAGGCAGGTAATTATAAATATAGCGGAAGTATAACCACGAGACGATCCGGACAGCAGGGCTTTACGATTCGAGTACTTCCAATGCATTCTTTACTGATAAATCCATTTGAGATGGGATTAGTTTATTGGGCATGATCGGATAGGTTTGACTTAAATTATAAAGAATTGCATTTTGTGGAATAACAGATCTTCTACGAAGATTTCCCCTTCGCCTCATCAATTATTTTCTCAAATAATGCGGGCAGATCATTGAAGTTGCTCTGACTAAGATAATCTTTAATGTTCGGTTGGAAATCAATATTCTTTTCTGAACTGAAATAACGGATTATCCCTGCTGTCAAACTTTCTTTGTCATCGGGCTCTATAATAATTCCGGTATAATTATCTTTTACAAATTCGCTTAGTCCTCCAACTCTTGCAGCGATTACCGGTTTCCCGAAACTGTAGGACACATTAAGGACCGCGCTCTGGGTTGCGCTCCTGTAGGGCAGGGCAGTAACATCAGCAGCAGAATAATATTTTGCAACCTCTTCATTTGGCACAAATTTGTTAATCAACAAGACATTATTTTTTAAGCCGAGCCTTTCAATCCGGCTAATATATGCGGAAACATCATCATAGAATTCACCTACGATCAGAAGTTTAAGTTCAGGGATTTGCTGGATGGCTTCCGGCAAGGCATCGATCAGAATATCCAATCCTTTGTATTTACGAACGTATCCGAAGAACAAAATCACTTTATCATTTTCCGAAAGATGCAGTTCCTTTCCTGCTCTTTTCCCTGCTGTAGTCTTCACCGGTAATATAACAGTCGAACGGAGGCAGAGAAGAACGGTATATTTTTCTTCCGTGAGATATTTTTTCAAGATCCTTTGCAACCACTTCTGATAGCGCAAGAAAACTATCAGCATTGTTTAATCCCAGTTTAGTCAGAAAACTATCCACAAATCTCGACTCATGTGAAATGAAATTCTCTGTGATAAACAATATTTTCCCCCTGTAGTGACTTTTTAGTAAAAGGGAGATAGTATAATGGCAGGGCCCAAAAAAAGGCTGCCACCAGTCGAATACAATAAGATCGGCCTTTTCCTCTTTTATTCTTCGGGCAGACTTTATCCAGTTAACCGGCGATATAGAATTAATTATTCTCTCATTCGGTACTTTTATCGAAGTGACTTTGCTTTCATCATATTGTGTGGTTCCCGGGAAAAGGAAGTCCGGATAAAGGAGAGTATAGTTAAATATTTTTACGTCAAATTTCCTGCTAAGGGTATTAAAAAGGTATGAAACATAGGTGGCCGGACCTCCTCTGTATGGGTAGGCAGGTCCGACAATAACAATCTTTTTCCGGGAAATTTCTTTCATGCTAAATGATATTATTCATTTAGCTGAAGTTACATAAAAAAGGAATTACGAAAAAATAAACTGAGTAACTGAGTTAACGATAAAAATCAGTATCATCATCCGGCATGTCGTCTTCATCTTCAGCAGACATAGTAAACATAGAACTCAGCATATCCTTAAATTGTATTCCTTTTTCCATTCGGAATTTACTCAAAAGTGAGAACTCAGTTAATCCGTGAAGAACAAATTCCATCATCAGCAGGTGATGCTCTTTATCAGCATCCGGGAAATATTTTTTTACAATATTTGAAAGCCCGGGTACTTTATTTAAAACTGCTTCGTACTCTTTTTCATCCAGTTCGTTGAGGATATCGACATAGTTTCCTTTATTAAACCAGTTAGTGATCTCCTGGTATATATTCGTGTTTTGCGATTTCTTAATTTTATCCGGAGTAGGGAAGTACTCGGCAAAAATACTTCTCACAGCCTTGCTTATAAGAATATGCGCAACTTTCGACGGACCTTCCTGCTCACCCTCATATACTAATTCAATCTTGCCTGTAATTGAAGGAATTACGCCATACAGATCGGAGACCCTGGCAAAAGTGTCTGATTCCTTGTTGATGATCGCTCTTCTTTCCGCTGTGCTTATGAGATTCTCGTAGGCCGAGATTGTAAGTCGGGCTGATACTCCGCTTTTGGCATCTATATACTCACTTTGCCGTGCCTCAAAAGCTATTTGTTCAACAAGGTCCTTCAACAGATCGTGAATATGAACAACGTTTTTCTGCTGATCAGAGGATCTTGCTTCCTGTTCCGTTATTGATCTCGATATCTGAATTGATTTTGGATAGTGAGTAAGAATCTGGCTGTCAATTCTATCCTTTAATGGAGTGACGATAGAACCGCGATTAGTATAATCTTCGGGATTAGCGGTAAATACAAATTGTATATCAAGCGGAAGTCTTACCTTGAATCCACGAATCTGAATATCATTCTCCTGCAGAATATTGAAAAGTGCAACCTGTATCCTTGCCTGCAGATCCGGAAGCTCATTGATCACGAATATTCCGCGGTGCGATCTGGGGATCAAACCAAAATGAATTACTCTCTCATCTGAATAAGGGAGCTTTAATGCCGCAGCTTTAATAGGATCTACATCTCCGATCAGATCAGCTACTGAAACATCAGGAGTTGCAAGTTTTTCTGTGTACCGTCTCAGAACGGTGAAGCCAGCCGATCTTTGTATTGTCACCTTCTTTCTTTACCAGTTCCCGGGTTACGTTTGAAATGGGGTTAAAAGGATCTTCATTAAGATCACTTTCCTTTACAACAGGAATATATTCATCGAGCAGGTTTATCAGCAGACGTGCTATTTTTGTTTTTGCCTGGCCGCGCAGACCGAGAAGAATAATATTGTGTCGTGAAAGGACAGCGGTCTGTATATCCGGAATTACCGTTTCTTCGTAACCTATAATTCCCTCAAACGGATTCTCTCCTTTCTGGAGCGAACAAATAAGATTTTCTCTCAGCTCATTTTTAATTGATCGGGTCTTGTAGCCACTCTTTTTAAGTTCTCCAAGCGTAGATATTGAAACTAAATCCATCAAAACTCCTGTTTTGTTATAAAATGAAGGCAGAAAATCATCTCATCCTGCGTCTTCGGTTCCTGATGTAATCCTCAAAAATATATTCTCCGAGTCCGGTAAGACTGCTGTAAAATGCACGGCCTTTATTTATAGATGTGAATTCTCTTATGAATTGCTGAAGGTAAGGATCCCGGGCTATCATAAATGTAGTAATTGTGATACCGAATTTGCGGCATCTCGCTGCCTGGTCAAGCGTTTTATTAACAATCTTTCTGTCTAATCCAAAACTGTTTTTATAGTACCGTGCACCCTCTTTCAGACAGGTTGGTTTGCCGTCAGTGATCATAAAAATTTGTTTATTAGAAGTCTTTCTCCTTCTAAGAATATTAAGCGCCAGATCAATACCGGCTACTGTGTTAGTATGATAAGGGCCAACCTGCAGGTATGGAATATCTTTTATAGCAATCGGCCAGGCATCGTTTCCAAATACTATGATATCAAGTGTGTCTTTCGGATATTTTGTTGTTATGAGTTCCGAAAGAGCCATTGCAACTTTTTTAGCGGGAGTGATTCTGTCTTCTCCGTATAATATCATCGAATGTGAGATGTCAATCATTAGTACGGTTGAGGTTAGTGCTTTAAAATCCTTTTCCTCCACTTCAAGGTCATCTTCAGTCAGTTTGAAGTCATCAATACCATGATTTATCTGAGAATTCTTTATCGAATTCGTAACATCAATCTGGTCCATTGTATCGCCGAAACTGAACTCACGCCTGTCGGAGGTCAGTTCATCCCCGCTGCCCGAGTATGGGGTTCTATGATTTCCACGTTTGGATTTTTTCAGTTTTCCAAAAATTTCTTCAAGCGACTGCTTACGAATCGACTGTTCGCTCTTTGCAGTAATCACATAAATATTTTTATCCGAATCCTCCTCGATATAGTTCTTATCTTTGAGTTCATCTATAAAATCGCCCATACCATAGTTATTATTGGTAAGATTATATTTCTTATCAAGTTCATTCATCCAGTCCAGGGCCTCGCTTACGTCACCGGATGTAATTGTCAGCAGCTGCAAAAATATCTTCAGCAGGTCTTCGAAACGGTTCTCACCGCTGTTTCCCGGAATAAATTCCGTAAATCTGTGTCCAATCATTGTATTTTTTAGTTTATTAAGCTCGTAGCCCTAATTTGTGGACTAAAGTTAAGTAATGCAAGGAAAATATTTCAGGTTTACTTCAAATCACCTGGATCCGGTGATTTTGCGTATCATACTAAGCGCGTATACGTTGGTACGTTCGGTTTTGAAAGCAAGTCTGTAGTGCCGCAGGGCAAGTCCCATATTCCCGTCCCTGTAGTAAGCGTCTGCCAGTCCAATCAGGGGCTTAGCCTGTTCAGGAAAACGGTTTAGAATATATCTAAAATACCTTACTGCGTCGGATATTTTATTTAGCCCAAGCAAATCGTAACCGAAAAGACATATCTCATTGAGCGAAGTATCATAATAGCCGGATGAATCAACTGAAATTTTTCTGTATTCGCTGATAACAGAATCGATGTCAGCCGCCACGTATACTGACATCAATTTGTCTGAGAGCTGAGCTGTAGGAAATTTTTTAGTATTATCAAGAATAATAGAGGCGAGATCGAACGCCACATTTCCATTATTTCTATCCCTGACATTGAGCAGATCGACTAAGGCGAGTTTTTCAATGGGATAAATCAGGAGCAGGGAAGTGCCGTCGTAACCGTCGTGAGCAAAATATTTTCTTCCGGCATTATCTTTCCCCATGCTAAATCCGAGTCCGTAATTGATCAGAGTTCCATTTTTAAGTCTTGCCGGAACCAGCATAGAATCCAGAGTTTCCGGTTTTATAAGTCTACCGTCAAGAAGACCAAGTGCAAATCTGAGCAGGTCAACGGAAGTCGACAGAAGGCCTCCGCCGGGGTATTTGTTACTCAGATCGGCCAGTGGTGCATTTTCAAGTTCTCTGTACCTGTTTCTTTCATACATACCGGCGCGGTTGTGAATTATTCTCTGTTGATATCCGGGAATTGTTAAATTCATCTGCACAGGCTCAAATATATTTTTCTTAAGATACTCTGCAAAAGACTGACCTGATACATTTTCTATTATAGATCCAAGAAGATTATAACCCAGAGTTGTGTACAAATACTTTGTCCCGGGTTTATATGCCAGCGTATCCTTACTTACTATATCTACAGCGTCTTTAATAGTTGAGTAATGTTTCGTATCATCAAACTCGCCCTTATAATAATTGCGTATACCGGCTGTGTGGTTAAGAATCTGGCGCACGGTGAACTTCCACTTCTTTTTAGGAAAATAGGGGATATAAGTACGGGCATCGTTATCCAGTTTAATTTTCCCTTTTTCAACCAGCTGCATAATTGCAACCGCGGTAATGGATTTTGATATTGAAGCTATTCTGAAAAGCGTACTGTCTGTTACGGGTGAATTGTTTTCAACATCGGCGAGTCCGGAATTTCCAATCCATAGAACCTCTCCGTTCAAGGCCGCACCAGCAGAGATTCCAGGAATAAGTTTGTTGATCCTGAATTCCTCAAGATACCGACCAAGTGTTTTCTTCAGATCATCTTCTTTTTTCTTAAACGAAGCAGTCCGGACTATTTCCTGCTGAGCGAAAAGAACCGGGGGAAAGCAGTAGTAAATAACACACAGCATTAAAAAGGAAGCAATTATGTAGTAACGGTTTCTATTCATTTAAATAAGAAATGAAAATATGGATGGTAATATAAGAAGGAAAAGGGATTGAGATCACTCAATCCCTTATGAAATTTACTTTTTATTATCAGAAAGAGGAATTCTCTTTTCAATAATATTGTCAATTAGTTTATAATCCTTTGCTTCCTGGGCAGACAGGAAATAATCTCTGTCACAATCCTTAGTAATCTGCTCAACAGATTTACCCGTATGTTCAGCAAGAATTTTATAAAGAGTGTCGCGTGTTTTCAGCATTTCTTTGGCGTGAATTTCTATATCTGATGTCTGTCCCTGCAGGCCGCCAACCCAGGGCTGATGGATAATGATCTTTGAATTAGGAAGAGCAGTTCTTTTATTTGCAGCTCCACCGGCAAGAAGTATAGCCCCCATACTGGCAGCCATTCCAACACAGATTGTAGATACATCGGGCTTTACATATTTCATGGTATCATAGATGGCAAGTCCCGCAGTAACGCTTCCGCCAGGTGAGTTAATATATACATTTATGTCCTTATCAGAATCTTCAGCTTCAAGAAATATAAGCTGAGCAATAATTAGGCTTGCAATATGATCGTCAATAGCAGTTCCTATGAAAATTATTCTTTCCCGGAGTAATCGGGAGAAAATATCCATCCCACGTTCACCGCGGCCTGTCTGCTCGATGACATAGGGCACCAGCTGGTTATAAATTTCAGGATGTTTTATCATTTAGTTTCCTCTGTTTTAGTATTTGTTAATTTCGACGGATCCACTTTAGTAATCTTATTATTCTCTTTCAGGAAATCAAGGAGTTTTTGATCCCTGAGTCGTTCAGCAAAATTAGATGATTTATAATAGTTTAGCAATTTATCTTCAGGAAGCCCTGTTTTCTCAGCATCCTTCTTCACGAGTTCCTGCAGATCATCATCGGTTACCTCGATATTTTCCTTCTTCTCAATCTCATTCTTAATCAGATACCATTTTACCTCATACTCGGCGTAATTCCTGAGCCGTTTAGCTGCTTCATCGCGATCATATTTGCGGTAACCCTGTTTTTTCGCTTCCTGTTCCTCACGTTCCATCAGGTCGCTCAGGAAGTTATTTACCAGAGATGTGGGCGGAGTAAAATCATTTGCCTTAACTATCTCCTGTATAAGTTTATCCCTGGTAATTTCGTCGGTTCTCTGATCATAGTACTTCTGGATATCAGCGCTTATGTTCTCCCTGAAATCTTTCTCATTATCAACTTTGTTATTAGTGATTTTCTTCAGGAACTCTTCATTAAGATCCGGCAGCAGGTACTTCTTAATATCCTTGATCTCGGCTTTGTAAATGAATTCTTCTTTCTGCAGCTCCTCTTCACCTTTGTCATTTTTCACATTCCGTTCATCATTGAAAGTAAACTCAAAAGTATCCCCGACTTTCTTGCCTTTAGACTTTTCCACAATATCCTTCTGAACATTCTCATTAGACAGGTCAACATCAAAGGTTTCCGGTTTACTTCCTTCGTAGGGTTCGCCTTTATCATTGAGGCGCTGGAGATTAAGCTTAATTAAATAATTATTATCTTCACCAACAACATCCTCTTCAACCTGGGAGGCATTAGCTTTCTGTACGTGCATTATCTCGTGTTCAATTTCCTCATCTTTAACCTTGAAATCGGGGATCTCAAAACTTATATCAGTATAACCCTTTACGTCAAGCTGGGGTATAATCTCATAATGAACCTTAAAATGGAATTCCTCTCCAGGATTGAACTTAATATCAGAAAGCACCGGCTGACCAATCGGCTGAAGATTCTTTTCCTTAACAACCTTCCAGAAACTACTGTTAGCTACCTTTTCAGAGGCTTCATATTCAAGTGCATCTCCATACATCTTCTTAATCATAGTAAGAGGAACCTTGCCTTTCCTGAATCCCGGCACCTGAATCTTTTTAGCCTGTTTCTTTACTTCAGTATCAATATCCTGTTTTATTTCGTCATATGACATTGTAACTTCCACTTCATTCTCTGAAGCAGATATTTCATTAACTTTTACTTCCAATTTATCCTCTGGTTCTGTTAATTATTAAAATACAAGTGCAGATGCGGGCAACAGATAACGTACCGCCTGCAAAACCGCAGCACCCGCCTGTTTTTAGCATTTATAGAACTACAAAGATAATAAAAACTGTAGAAATTAAACATTTTCCAGCGCATAGGACAAATATGAAAAAATAACAGTGACGTCCTGATTCTGAGAGATATTTGAGAAATACTATGCCGGGAACCTTGATGCGGTGTGAAACATTCCCGTGAAACTGACAATTTGTCACACTTTTTAATGTCCTGTTTTACCCGGGTTAAGCCGTATTTAGGTCGTGTAAACAAACCGGGTAACTGACAAAACTGACTTACATTTAAACTGTAAATGAATATCATCGGCTTGATTTTTAAGGTAACTATTTGCAAGTTTAAAACGAAACAGAAGTTATCCCCTCAAATAATAGAGCCATCGTATAACAAGATTTGTCTGCTAAGGTGAGAATCCCTGAATTCCTTAAATCCGGGGATTAAAAGACATAATCAAATCCGGTGAAATTAAATGGACAAAATGACCTCACTTGGTAAATTAGCTGTTTTAGTTCTGCTCTTGTTTCTTCATGAAAATATTTTCTCACAGACTGTACCCTTGTACAATACCTCACAGCTAACCCTTCGTTTCGAACAGTTGAGTACGTCAGCCGGCCTGTCAAATAATACAGTATACGATTTGATACAGGATCGTTTCGGGTTTTTATGGTTTGCAACCGATGATGGACTTAACCGTTTCGACGGTTATGAGTTTAATATTTTTCGAAATGATCCCGCAGATGAAAATACAATCTCAGGAAATTCAGTCTGGACAATAATGGAGGGAAGTGAAGGAAATATTTGGATCGGTACGAAAAACGGATGGCTTAATTGTTATGATCCGCTCAAAGAAAAAATTAAGAAATGGAAACTTGAATCGGATATTACAGAAGAAAATGCAATAACAGTTATTTTTGAAGACAGAAAACAAAATTTCTGGGTGGGGACATACAGGAGCGGCCTGTATAAACTTAACCCTAAAACAGGAAAGATAACCAGGTGGCTGCATATAATCGGAGACACCAGTTCAATAAGTAACAATTTTATTTCATCCATTGTTGAAGATAATTCGGGGAAAATATGGGTAAGCACATATTATGGACTGAACTTATTTGATCCCGAATCCCCTTCAGAAGGTTTCACCCGCTTTTTTAATATCCCTGGTGATACCAACAGTATCAGCAGCAATATCCTCTGGTTTATTACCAAATCGAAATCCGATTCAAACCTGATCTGGATAGGTACGGCAGACGGCTTATCAGCCTGCAGGACAGATACAAGGACATTCCATCAACTAGAAATTCCCAACCCCGGTAATCTCCAGTTCGGCTCTTCTTCCAGTTCTGTAATTGAAGAAAGAATTGATGGCAAGAAAATACTATGGACTGATTCTTATGCAGGGCTGGTACGACTAAATATCAGCGATAAGAACTATACCAGGTTCACATATGATAAAAATGATTTAAAAAGCCTGGGCAGCAACCAGATTAACGGAATGATCAGAGACCGTTCCGGCGTATTGTGGATTGCAACCAATAATGGTCTGAGCTATTATTCACCTAAAGGCACAAAATTTAATAATGTATTATCGGAAAAAACAGAAATTCTAAATCCTTCAACCCTTTATAATAATAATATAAAAGCCATAGCAGAAGCACCCGGTCGAATATGGTTTGGAACTGATGAAGGCTTGTTTTGTGCTGTAAGTTCAGGAAGGAAAAAAATAATAAAAAAAATACCTTCCACAAGAGAACTTAATATCTGGTCACTGACTACCGACCGCTACGGTTCAGTATGGATCGGAACCTACGGAAAGGGGATATTCAGATATGATCCTGAACATGAAAAATTAACCTCCGTCCAAAAATATGACAGTAAAATTAAAGTCCCTGCGGTAAATTATAATAAGGTTGTATACAGAGATCATAGTAATAACATCTGGATTGGGTTTTGGGGATTAGGACTTGCAATGTACAACTCCTCTAAAGATCAGTACAGATCATGGCAGAATGATATCACGGATTCATTGAGTCTAAGCCATAACGATGTATGGTCAATTTGTGAGGACAATAAAGGAAGGATCTGGATTGGTACGAATGGAGGCGGCTTAAACCTTGCTTTGCAAGGAGAGAAAAATGAAGACTGGGAATTTTATAAATATACTTCCGATAAGAATAATGATCAGAGCCTTAGCAGCAACAGTATTTGTTCTATATGTGAAGGGAAGAGTAAAGTTCCGGATAAAAATGAAACAGTTTTATGGATTGGCACGAATGAGGGTCTGAACAAGTTTATAGTTAAAAATAATATGACCGAAAAAAACCCTCCTAAGGTTGAAATAAAAACCTTTACAATTAAGGACGGACTGGCAGATAATACAATAAATTGTATAGTTGAGGATGACTCGGGCAACCTGTGGCTTGGTACAAGTCTCGGGATTTCAATGTTCAATCCCAAAACTGAAAAGTTTATGAACTTCGGAAAGACTGACGGTATAACAGGCGGCGACTTTAATTATTCCTCTGTCTGTAAAACGGAAAGCGGGCTTATACTGATGGGAAGTACTTCGGGACTTAATTATTATTATCCAGATGATATCAGACTTTCAGACTTTGTACCTCCGGTGGTCATTACAGATTTCCAGATTTTCAACAAGTCGGTCCACACTGGTATAGATGATATGCTCCTTTCTTCTGTTTTTACAGCAGACAGGGTGAAGTTATCATATGCACAGAACGTGTTCTCGTTTCAATTTGCAGCGCTTGACTATTCTGCTCCGCTCAATATACGGTACGCCTACAAAATGGAAGGGTTCGATAGTGATTGGATCCTCAGCGATAAAAGACGCTTTGTTACATATACAAATCTTAACCCGGGTGAATATACCTTTAAAGTTAAAGCAACAAATAGCGACGGTATATGGAATAATAAAGAAACCAGCCTCAAAGTTATTGTAACACCTCCCTGGTGGCAATCAACCTGGGCAATTAGTTTTTATATACTGATATTTTTAATTGGGCTATGGGGTATAATAAAAATTCAGTCTTACAGAACACACCTGCAGCAGGAGCTTAAAATACAGGAGTTTGAAGCCCATCATCTTCGTGAGATCGAGAATATGAAATCAAGATTTTTTGCGAATCTCTCGCACGAGTTCCGTACACCGCTGCTGCTAATCAAAGGTCCGCTTGAGCAGATGATCAAAGGAAAATTTAAAACGAACCTTCAGTCGTACTACAGGATGCTGCTTCGTAATACCGAAAAGCTTCAGAACCTGATAGATCAGCTGCTTGAACTTTCACAGCTTGAGGCAGAAACTATTCCCGTGAATAAACAAAAGGACGATATCGTTAGTTTATTGAGGACATTCGTTAATTCTTTTATTCCTTTAGCCGATCAGAAAAATATAAATCTTTTTTTCAACCCATCGGTGAATGAAATCTTTTCAATGGTTGACAGGGACAAACTCGAAAAAATTATCAATAACCTGCTCAGTAACGCAATTAAATTCACCCCTGAAGGCGGAGAAGTCTGTGTAAATGTTATTAAAAAAGAAACAGAGGATAAAAGCTATATTATCTTAGAAGTTGATGATAACGGTTTGGGTATTCCGGACGAATACCGTTCCAGAATTTTCGATCGTTTTTATCAGGTAGATGATACCTCAAAAAGAAATCATGGCGGATCGGGAATTGGTCTTGCACTTGTCAAAGAACTGGTAATGTTGCAAAAATGGGAGATTTCGGTACAAAGCAGGAATAAAGGTGGTACAAAATTCATCATTACAATACCTGTGGAGGAATCCAATGGGGAGGAGAAACAACACTACGGCTCAGTGGAAGAAGAAATGAAGGAAATGGGAGTATCGGATTTCACCCCTGGAGGAGGAGCCGAACCACATTATGAAACTGTAGCCGAAGAAGCTGAGATATTAGATGAAAATAACCCTAAAGAGAAAAAACCCTCAATACTTATAGTTGAAGATTCCCCGGACGTTAGAAAATATATTTCCGACCTGCTGAATCCGGAATATAAAGTGATCCAATGTAAAGATTCAGAATCGGGGATCAAATCAGCAGTCATGGATATGCCCGATCTGATTTTAAGCGATATTATGATGCCTGGTATGGACGGTCTGGAGTTTTGTAACCAGATAAAAAGTGACTGGAAAACCAGTCATATCCCGGTAATATTGCTAACTGCCAGGGCATCTCACAAAGATAAAATGGAAGGACTCGAAACCCGTGCCGATGATTATTTAACCAAGCCTTTTAACTTTGAAGAGCTTTCAGTACGTATCAGGAACCTCATTGAACAGAGGAAACTGCTTCGAGAGAAGTTCAGTAAAGAAATAAACATCGGGTCATTCTCATTTCCTGGAAATCCTGTAGATAAAGAGTTTATTGAAAGGCTTACTGCCATCATCGAAAAGAACCTGCTTAGAAAAGGTTTCAACAGTGAGATACTTGCTGAAGAAATGTTTGTAAGCAGACGTCAGCTTCATAGAAAATTGGTTAGTATAAGCGGACAGCCGCCAGGTGAATTTATAAGGACGATAAGGCTAAAAAAAGCTGCCCGGCTTATATTAGAAAAGAACCTCAGTATCACACAAATTGCTTATGATGTAGGATTTGAAAGTCCTCCCCAGTTTACCAGGGCTTTCAAAAAACACTTCAATTGCCTTCCCTCCGAATTCAGTCGGAAATGCGGGTGAAATAGACTCTCTTATTTCCCGGAAAATGCCAGTTTTTGTCACAATAAAACAAAAGATAGTCACAAATACGCAATTTTAACGGGATAACAGACCTTACTTTAACGTTTAGAATACTTCTTATCGGGACGTTATTGTCAATCTTTATGATTTATTGGGAGAGGGTCTGGAAAATATGAAGTACACCATACCTTTAAAGCCTTCTTCTTCTACAAAAAATGCACAGGGAGAGACTAATAAAAAATCTTTTGGGAAGATGGAGAAAAAAGAGCGCTGGCTTTCATTCGGTATTTATTCACTGATAATAATAATTACAGTCTCATTAATGTTAATCATCTTCAATTTAGTATTAAAAGTATGAATCCATTGAAAATCGAAAAATATTTATTTCAGAGTCTGTATATCCTTCTTTTGCTGGTATTGATATTTTTTATTTAATAAAACTTAGGCATATAAATTCATTTTACGGAGGTGAAAAATGGAGAGGGCAATAAAGATATTGTCATTAATTATCCTGCTTGCAGCTGTTAGTGCTAAAGCAGATATCTTTTTGGTAACAAATAATAATTCAAGCGGAAGCGGTTCCCTGAAACAGGCAGTAACTGATGCCAATAATAATGCAGGAGCGGATACAATTCTTTTTGCTGCGGATGTCAGAGGAACTATCAATAATAATGATGTACTGTCATTAACAGAGGAACTGACTATTATCGGTCCCGGACCCGACTTACTTGAAATCACTTCAGGAGGAAGCAATAGAGTAATAATAATTCATGACGTATATGACGGAATATTTAATTTCATAGGCCTGACAATTTCCGGCGGTACCTGCACTTTTGGTCCCGGTGCAGGAATCTTTGCCACAACTTCCTACCTGAACATAATCAACTGTGTGATTAAGGATAATACTGTTACGTATCAAAGTTCAGGAGGAGGGGGACTGTACATATTAGCTTCATACATAGTGATAGAGAATTCAGTGATAATGGATAACGTTAACCAGCTTGGTGGTGCAGGAATGTCAATCAATTCCAACGGTCTGTTAAGAAATACCTCTTTTATAAACAATACCGTAACTGAGTTAAATCCCCACTGGGGCGGCGGTGCAATTTATAATGTTTCCGGTGCCCTTGTTCTCGAAAACTGTACTTTTTCAGGCAACGTTCATCCATTGGCCGGTGGAGCAATTTATAATAATTTATATGGACAGCTGAAGCTACATAATTGTACCATTGTCAATAACCAGTCAGAAACAGGCGGAGGCATCGCAAACTTTTCTTCTTCATTAGAAGACACGATGATAACACTTTGCCACACTATCCTGGCTAATAATACGGCCGAAACCGGAAGCAATCTTTATGGAATTTTCAGATCCTATGGGTACAACCTGATTGAAAGCACCGACTCTGCAACGATCAGCGGGGATGAAACAGGAAATATATACGGCGAAGATCCAGAACTTGGAGGTCTTACCAGTTATTCTCCCACTGTATATGCACACCCGCCGCTTGCCGGCAGTCCTGTGCTGGAGTCAGGTAATAATGCATCGTGCCTGCTTTATGACCAGAGAGGAATTAGAAGACCTCAGGATGGAAATGAAGACGGAAATGCGATAGCAGATATCGGATCGTTTGAAACGATGGTCGATAGTGATAATGATGGAGTTGCTGATATAGAAGAAATGGGACCAGAAGGAAATGATGATTCGTATGACGGAAATGGTGATTCTTTCCCGGATTATACTCAGTCAAATGTGACTTCATTGTGGAATTATGATAATTCCATTTATGTAACGTTGGCTGCCCCTGACGGGGTTATGCTGTTAAATGTATTTTCTGTTGAGGATCCCTCGGGAGGGAATCTTCCTGCCGGTATCTCTTTCCCCGTAGGATTCTTTAAGTTTATGATTGATCTTCAGGGAAACGGTCCTAGTATAGATGTAATGATTTATTTCCCCCCGGAAGTTTCAGTTACTAACTACTACAAATACGGATCAACATCCGATTTAACCATGCCGCACTGGTATTTATTTAACTATGATGGTTCTACCGGTGCTGAAATAATTGCGTCGAACCAGGTCAATCTGCATTTCATCGATGGCGGCAGGGGAGATGATGACCTAACAGTAAATGATATCATAGTTGATCCCGGAGGACCGGAGGGGACTATTACGGCAATTCAAAATCTGCCTTTGGCTGCAAATGAATTTCAGCTCTATCAGAATTATCCCAATCCGTTCAATCCAGCAACAATTATATCGTTCAGCATAAGTTATTCATCATTTGTCTCGTTGACAATATATGATGTTTTGGGAAATGAGATCACAGAACTGATGAGTGGGAAAAAAGATGCTGGAACCTATGAAGTTCAGTTTGATGGTCACGGGCTGGCAAGCGGAATTTATTTTTATCAGCTAAAAGCCGTACCTGACGGCGATCAATCCGGAAAATTATTAAGTACAAAGAAAATGCTGCTGCTAAGGTAATATCTAATTATTCATCAGCTATTAATAGGAGGAGAGTATGAGTTTTCAGAATCTGATGACTATCAAAGCACTTGTTTGTCTTGTATTCGGAATTCTGTTAGTTGGCATCCCGGATACATTGATTTCAATATTTGGTGCGGTTTTAGGAGATGGAGGAATGTTTACAGCAAGGGAGTATGGTTCTTCGTTATTCGGGAACCTCTTTCTCTGCTGGTTTGCCAGAAATGCAATAGAGTCTGATGCAAGGAAAGCAATAATCCTTGCATTATTTGTTTACGATCTGATCGCCTTTGTTGTAACAACATTTACGATTATTACGGGAGTTCTTAACCCATTAGGCTGGGCTATTGCAGCGATTTATCTGTTCTTTACAATTGGCTTTGGATATTTTATGATAAAGGTACCTGTTGTTAAGCCTGCATAGTTAATCGCAAATAGCTTTGGGGTTTATGTATAGAATACCGCTTTAGGGGTAACGAAACTGGTTAATAATTCCGATTTGACAATATTCCATCAATTTATTAAGTTCGTGTGTCCCTATATGGAGGCACATTCACCTATAGGGGGCACATATCATTAAAAGGCTTAAAATGAAGGATTTGATAGATAAGCTACAACTTTTAGATATTCCCCGGCGCGAAGCTGAAGTATACCTTGCCCTCCTTCAGAAGAATGAATTTACAGCCCCCGAAATCGCAAAAATAACATCTGTCAGCCGCACCAAGACTTATGAAATTTTACAGAACCTTGTTAAGAAAGGCCTTGCGGGTCAAAGCTATAAAAACGGTATTAAGATCTTCAGCAGCATCAGTCCTGAAATTGTTATGAAAAGCATAAGCAACGAATACGATAAAAAGAAATCTGTTGCCGATCAGCTTCAGGAAGAACTGATGGAGCTGAAAGCCGCCCAGGCTGAGACTACCGATCCGCTCGATTACATCGAAATATTAACCGAGCAAGAGCAGATAAAGGAAAGATGGCTGTCGATTCAAAAAAATACTAAAAAAGAGCTGCTATTGTTTTCCAAGAGTCCCTACTCTTTTTCCCTTGAAGAAAACCTTGATTACGAAAAAGCATTATTGGAAAGAAATGTAGACTTCAAATGTATCTATGAGTATTGCGACATTAAAACCGAAGCAGATAAAAATTTGTTCATTGCAACGCTTGAAAAATATGAAGATATAGGCGAAGAGATCAGAATAGTAGATAACCTTACAATGAAACTCTGTGTATGCGACAGCACAATAACAATGCTCGCTTTAAATGACCGGGTTTCTCTTAAACCCAGTATAACATCAATGTACGTTAATCACCCGAGCTATGCGGTCTCACTCCGGATGGTCTTTTTCACCTTCTGGGCAAACGGTTTAACCCTCGGAGAGTTTAAAACAACCTCTCCCGTTATATACGGGTATAATATTGTTCTTTGCTGAATTAGAACCAGGTATAAAACCATAAACTAAACAATCAACTTAATTCTCTCACTTTTCTCTGGAGATAATATGTTCAAATTATTCAATTTCTCTATTACCGCGATCTTATTGGGGTTGATTTTTATCGGGGTTTCAAATGCTCAATGGCAGGAAGCTGTCGGACCTGACGGCGGTGTAACAACGTGTCTTGCCGAACACGATTCTATGATCTTTGCCGGTACACTGGGCGGCGTTTATAAAAGTACCGACAGTGGATTAACCTGGACAAACGTAAGCTCAGGACTTCCGACTACGTATATATACGATCTCTATGCAACACCATTTTCAATATATACCTGCTCTTATGAAGGAATATTCAGGTCTGATGATGACGGCGGGTCATGGACAGAAACCGATGCCGGGATTGCTACGGATAATGTTTACTCGCTTACTTCAATTGATTCCGTGTTATTTGCCGGTACAATGAACGGCGTATACAGATCTGTTGACAATGCAAATTCATGGGTACGGGTTGATACAGGAATGACAGACCCGTTCATAAACAAGGTAACAGCCCTCGGTGCTTATCTGTTTGCCGGAACCGATGATGGAGTATACCGGTCCGACGATCTTGGAGATACCTGGGTCTTTGCAGGAAATGGAATAACAGGCGGAGCTGTTCACGCAATGGGTATCCTGGGCCGTTCTAAGGTATTTGCAGGTACCATCGACGGCATTTTTGTGTCAACAGATCAAGGTGCGAACTGGACATCAATAACAAACAACCTTTCGCCTACAGGCGTTTATGCTATGGGCTTATATACTGATAAGATGTTCGTCGGAGTTGCCAAAAGTGGAGCATTTGTTTCAACAGACGAGGGGGCAACCTGGAATCCGGTTGATCCGAGTCTGGATAATCCTTACATCATTAGCTTCCTGAAGTTCTATGATATTCTTTATGCAGCAAGCGGAGACGGAGTTTACAAATCTTCTGACAACGGCGATACATGGAGCCGTACAACTGCAGGAATCTATTCAACAAGTGTGAGAACTTTCCTTAATGTCGGCTCTGATGTACTGGCCGGGACTTTTGACAGCGGTGCTTTTATATCGCACGACAACGGATTAACCTGGGAGCCGTTTCCTAATATAAACGCTTACGGTATCCGTACCCTGGCAAAAAGTGATTCGGCATTGTTCGCTGCCACAACAACCGACGGACTGTTAAGATCTACCGATGGCGGAACGACCTGGGCAAAAGTTCTGTCTGAAGCAAGAGATACGTATATAAGGACGGTAGGAGCACACGGAAATATAGTTCTGGCAGCCACCTTCTCTGACGGTGCATATAGGTCGACCGACAACGGAACAAGCTGGACGCCGATAAGCAGCAGTCTTAGTGATCCCGCAATAGATAACTTCACTTTTATCGGGAATGATCTCTTCGCCGCCACCTTATTCTCAGGCTTCATCTTCAAGTCGACTGATGACGGGCAAACCTGGACGGAATCATCCAACGGGTTATCCGGATACTCATCAACCCATAAGGTTGTCGCAGTGGGGAATTTATTATTTGCGGCTTCGAATGATGGAATATATGTATCGGACGACGGAGGAGATAACTGGACGTTAAAGAACAACGGCTTAACCTCCGTAATTATGCTCACCGCAGAAGCATACGGATCAACGGTATTGGTGGGCACTGCCGAGGGTTATGCATTCAGTTCATCTGATAACGGGGATACCTGGACATCGATCAGCGACGGGTTACCTCTCACCGGTTACACTGGGGAGTTGAAGCATTTGATGTAAGCGGACAGAATTTATTATGCGGCACTTACTCAACAGGGGTACTTTGGCGTCCTGCAAACCAGGTCATTACATCAGTCGAACAAGAGAAAGACCATATGCCTGTTGAATTCACTCTAAGTCGAACTACCCGAATCCTTTTTAATCCCACAACCCAGATTAGCTACAGCATTCCGAAAGACGGGATGGTACACCTTAACGTGTACAACACACTTGGACAGAAAGTGGCAGAACTTGTAAATGGATTTAAGAGGGCCGGGAGTCACGAAATTACATTCAATGCCTCTAACCTGGCAAGCGGCATTTATTATTATACTATTGTATCCGGCAACTTCACCAGCACTAAAAGATGGTATTGCTCAGATAATCCAGATTGCCAACATAATCAAGCCTATCATACTAAGGCCAATGGAAGGGAGAGCAATCCGCTCTCCCTTTATATTAAGATCACCCATCGCTCATAAGCAGTACTATAACACCTTTATGCAAGTATA
>CAVRHV010000003.1:0-50503 GCA_963721075.1 uncultured Ignavibacteria bacterium
TCAAGCACATCGCGTGCGGTAAAGAAATTACCAAGCGACTTCGACATTTTCTCTTCGTTAATATTAAGGAAGCCGAAATGGATCCAGTAGTTTACAAACTTTGTCCCGTTTGCGCCTTCACTCTGTGCAATCTCGTTTTCGTGGTGAGGGAAAATCAGATCATTTCCACCTGCGTGAATATCAAAATTATCGCCGAGATGTTTGCAGCTCATTGCAGAGCATTCAATATGCCAGCCGGGACGGCCGTTTCCCCAGGGACTTTCCCAGTAAGGCTCACCTTCCTTGGCTTTTTTCCATAACGAAAAATCAAGGGGATTCTTTTTTTCTTCATTGATCTCTATCCTTGCCCCGGATTCAAGTTCATCAGTTTTTTTACCGCTTAGCTGTCCATATCCTTTAAACTTCGAAACATCATAAAAAACATTTCCATTTACATTATAAGCGATACCCTTATCCTCAAGCTTTTTGATCATTGAAATAATATCGTTCATATGAGCGGTGGCTTTAGGATATATGTCAGCCCGCATAATTTTGAGCCTGTCGATATCCTCAAAGAAGGAATTGATGTACTGTTCGGCCACCTGTGATGCATCCTTCTTCTGCTCATTCGATTTTTTAATGATCTTATCATCAACATCGGTCAGGTTCATTGCATAAGTAACCTTATATCCTTTATAAAGCAGATATTTACGAATGACATCCGCCATAACAAATGAGCGTGCATTCCCGATATGGAAATAGTCGTATACTGTAGGTCCGCACACGTACATTCTGACGTTTGGCGGATCAATCGGCTTAAATTCTTCTTTCTTCTTTGTAAGAGTATTATAAATCTGCATATCTCTTTTCTTTATAAATAGCTTGTCAAAAGATAACCATTTTATAAAACAAAATTAAAAAGTCAATCACCCTCAATTACTGTTATTTCTATAATTAAATAATTATTTTATGGTAGGTTCATAAAGATTCAAAGGGTGTTTATGGGCAAAAAATATTTACTTTTGCTTTTTTCCTTCCTCTTTATATCCTGTTCAGGAATCAGCTATAATGAATATCAGGATGCTGAAACACTTGGTGGAGGTAACGGAGCTATTACTATTGGGTCTCTGCCTCCTGAAGGAAGGTTTCAGTTCCCCCTTTCCGAAAATACTGATGCGGGTATTTCTCTTTGGAGTTACAATATTTTTAATCCGAAGCATGAAGACAGGGATATCGGTATAAAACTCAGTCTGAAACACAGGCTCACTGAAAAGAATTCAAAATCTACCTGGTCTTTAATAACAAATGTTTTCGGCTATAATGCCTCATATGGAATAACATCTTTTTTTGATGCTCCCGGCACGCTGGAGACAGATAAATATTCTGCGTTTGGAATTTCTCCTGGTATAATATTTTCCTATATGATAAACAATAAACCAAAAGAATTTAATAATTATTCTGTCAGCTTCTTTGAGAACCTGAAAAGTATTTATGCAGGTCTTAAGGTTAACTATCTTTATTCAGATGAAGAAAGTGTAAACACCTACGATTCCACGATGAGTTCCTCTGTCAGAAATGAAGTATTCTTATACCCATTCGTTGGACTCGTCATTGGAGAACAATTTCAGGAGTATTTCGAAATTGCTTATCTGACTCAAAGTGCTGAAAAAAATAATAATTTCAAAACAGGTCTCTTTTTTACAGCAGGCCTGAAATACATTTTTGAATTCTGACTCAACTCCTGCTTCTATTTTAATTTACTTTTCTTTGATCGGCAACCACCAAAAGACCCAGCATGCCAAGATCACCGTAAAGCAGCGGGGCGAAAACAGGTGCAAATGAGAGCATCCGTTCCATACTCAGCTGTCCTGTTCCGGCAAGGTCTGCTGATAAATGAAAACCGAATCCCATCACTCCAACAACTATAGCCGCAATCATCGTCCAGAAGTATACAAACTCATCTCTTTTGGTCCAGGTTTTTGATACTGCTATAGTAACCACAACTGCAGTGGCGAAAAGACCGAATACTATTGCTATCATCTTATATGGCGTATAGCCGTACTGAGCATGGTCAATAACTGAAGTCAGTGCACTGGCTCCGAAGCCAAGTCCCACCAGCCAGAGGAAATGCTGGTTTCGGGATATAGGAGCATGGAATGTCCCAAGTGCCGGAACATTCAGCACTCCTTCTTTCCCATCTACTTCTTCTGTTATTGCATATAGTCCCAGCAGTGAGATACCTGCGAATGCCAGCGGCGCCAATACCGGCGATCCAAAAACCACCCAGGTCCAGGTAAGACTTCCCAGCGGATTAAGTATTGCATTGAGGTGAAATGCCGTGCCTAATACACCCACCAGTATTCCAATAAGCATTAAAGTGATATGACAAGTGCCGCCCACTTTTTAGGGGACGGCTGAAATGAAATTATAAAGCAGGATATTGCCCCGAACGGGAAATAAAAAATGGGGATCCATTCATATACAGGTATAAAGTAATTTATGGAATGCGCCAGTGCTACATCCAGTCCTGTAAAGAAGAGATTAATTCCCACAAAGATTAAGAGGAGACGATTCTTCTCCATCGGAAGTCTGATATTTGCGAGGTGGAAAATCTCAACATTATCCATTTCTATCTCCTTCCATGTTCTTTTCTGAGTTTTGCAGCATCTTCTTTAACTTTATTCAACTGACGCAGCAGAGGATAAACACCATGCCACTGAACAAAATCCGGTCCCTGCATATATGCCCCGAACTTCGCTGTTCTTCCGTCATAATGCCACAAGTCGAATGCATCGAAGCTTATCTGTGTTGCGAAAGGTTCGGAAGTAATTATGCCGTCTTTGATTAGACCATTAATTATATCAGAGGCTTCTTTAACTTTTACATTCACGAATGCGGTTACACTATCTGCTTTGGTGTACAGATCGTTCACAAATTCCGGTGAATGACAGTTGGAACAGATCGATTTCATGGCTTCCCTGCCGCTCACATAATTGGGCCTGTTTGAAGTTACTGCGGCAAATAAGAACTTTGACAGTCTCTCTCCCACATCGTGGGTAGTTCCCTGCGTACCGAATCCGCTCATATGGCAGGTTGCACAGGTTGGAGCGGGCATATCGGCAGTTGTGAGTCGACCCGGTTTCTGATCCCAGTTCCATGTATCACCCTGTGTTTGATACATTACACCATGAGCTGATTCATTATATATCTCAATCTGTGGATGATCGGGACCAAGGTGGCACTGACCGCAGATCTCAGGCTTCCTTACCTGCCCAAGTGAGAATTCGTGTCTCAGGTGACATTTATTACAGTTTCCGATACTGCCGTCAGCATTCGGCTTACCTATAGAATGACAGCTCTGGCAGGCGAGAGGAGTAACCATGGGACCTTCAATATCAAATAATGAATTACGGGTAGCAGTTATTATTCCGTTCGGACCACGGTTAGCTTCGGGTATATTTTCATTTACCCACTTCTGCTGCTCAGCTGTAAAATCGGCAAAACCATTAAGTGCCATCCAGGCCGGGGCGCCGTGGCGGCTGTGATCGAACTGCCTTGTTTCAGCCGGGTGACATTTGCCGCACTGTTTTGGTGTAGGAGAATTGGTTATAAAAAAGCCTTCGTGTTCCTTGCCCATCGGATTATCACGATCAACCACATGGCAGTCGACGCATTTAACTCCCGATCTCGCCATAGTGCTTCTTGCAAACTGATTAACAATATCGGGTGAAACTCTCTTATGACAGGTCGAACATTTATCCGCAAGATTAACGCTTACCTGCTTTGTACCGGGTTCGCCCCCGGACGGAAGCTGCGTGAATAAATAAATGATGAAAAGGATTATAACGGTGGTGACAACACCAACTACTAATGTCTTTGGTATCCCGGAAGGCATAGTTCTCTCCTCTTTATTGTGCAAGGAAATAAAAAGCTGATACTGAAGTTTAAAAGATTAAAAATTTAATTTCAATTTTTCCAGAACAGTATTCATATCAGAGGGTAATTCTGAATCATAACGCACAAATTCCTTTGAGTGGGGATGTATAAAGCCGAGAGTCTTTGCATGAAGAGCCTGGCGTGGTATAAGCTTTAACAGGTTTTCTACCCTGCTCTTAATTTTAGGAAGGGATGAACCGTAAACAATTTTAGTACCACCGTAGGTTTCGTCACCGAATACTGGATGATTTATCGCGGAGAGGTGAACCCTGATCTGATGGGTTCTGCCGGTTTTAAGATTGAGTTTAAGAAGAGATAAAAATTCAAATTCCTCAATGACTTCATAATATGTGAGAGCATTCTTTCCCTCAGTTTCAGATACAGTAAATTTTTTCCTGTCAGATTTGCTTCGGGCTATATTATAAGAAATCTCTCCCTTTTTCTGCTTAAATATTCCCCAGACAATAGCCTGGTATTCACGTTCAATGGTGTGTTTGGAGAACTGTTTGGCAAGCTGTGCGTGAGTCCAGTCGTCTTTTGCAACAACCAGCAGTCCGCTTGTATTTTTATCTATACGATGAACAATTCCCGGTCTTCCCGGCTCATTTACATTACTCAGCTTTGAAGAGTGGTGAAGAAGAGCATTAACCAGGGTACCCGTATAATTCGAATATGCGGGGTGAGCCACCATCCCGGCCGGTTTATTAACAATGATCAGGTATTCATCTTCAAAAACAATATCAAGTGGGATTTCTTCAGGTTCGGCTTTTTCAGGACGGGGAGTGATCGGGTGGGATGCATCGATGACATCATTCGGGTTGAACAAGATAGCTCGACTTAACCAATTTCCCGTTTACCTTTACTAACCCCGCTTCAATTAATTTCTGAACTTTTGAACGGGTAGCATTTTCAATCGAATTTGATAGAAAGAGATCGAGACGTTCTTTCTTTTTTCCCGGCGGGACCTCAAAGCGGTATTTCTTTTCCCTGATCAGTTTCGCCATCTTCTTTTCTTTTTTCTCCGGGTGACTTTTCTATCGTATCGTTCTGTGTATCATCCTGTTCGTGGTCATTATTGCCGTGATCATATGTAATTTCATCCGGTCCTGCTACAGCAGGTTCGGGAGATATATTCTCTTCTACATTTTTCTTATAAAAGATAATCAAAATAAGAACGCCAATTGTAACGGCTGCGTCGGCAATATTAAAAATCGGCCACCTGTCGTAACTTCTTCCGAATATGGAGAAATCAAAAAAGTCCACATCAAAAAAATCTACTACCCTGCCGTAAAAAACAGGTGCGTATCCGTAGAAAATACCATAGAACATCCTGTCAATAAGATTTCCTACGGCACCGCCTAAAATAAAAGCCAGAGCAATACGCAGACTTAATCTCTGGTTCCTTACATAGTAGATATATATTATTAAGCCTACACTGGCTGCAAGAGAGAAAACAGATATCCACAGTTTGAAGTTTATACCCGGATCAAACCCGAAGGCCATACCGGGATTTTCAATGAAGGTGATTCTGAAGAAATTCCCTATTACAGGTATTTTTTCGCCTTCATACATACCCGAATATCTGAAGTGAAGAAAAGGAATTGAAAACCCTTTTACTAGAAGCTTGGAAGCCTGGTCGATAATTACAATAAATAATGAGACAAATAAAACTCTCAAGCTACTCCTTGCCTTTTATCAATAAGTTTTCAACAGCAGGGCTGTCGGCTTCCTGTTCTTTATGCTGTTTCCTTATGGCGAAAAGCAAACATACCATTCCGACCGTAACAGAGAGATCCGCCGCATTAAAAATATAATTACCCACCGTGTTATTGAACAGATATAAATTAAAAAGCTGGATATTAAAGAAATCGACAACCTTTCCATGGAATAGCGGAGCATAACCATAAATGAGACCATAAAAGAGACGGTCTATTAAATTTCCAAGTGCTCCACCCAGGATTAAGGCGATAGAAAATCTTAATCCGAAACTTTTATTCCTTATTTTGAACAAAAATATAAGAAGACCTATACTTGCAATCAGAGTAAAGATAGAGATTACAAGCTTAAATTGCGGCCCGAAATTTATTCCGAAGGCTATACCGGGATTTTCTACAAGTGTAATATTCAGGATATTTCCCAGCACAGGAACCTTCTGCCCCGGCTGCAGACCCGTCAGGTTTAAGGCCGGAAATCCTTTTACTAATAATTTCGTTACCTGGTCAACAATAACTATTAAAGCTGAAACAAATAATAATCTCACTTCATCACCTTGTCCGATCGATTCGGACTGTTAAATTATCTCTTTTCCTGTCTCTGTTTAATCGGAACACACAGCTGGCTGTGCGGAACGGCTTCAAGACGTGCTTTGGGTATAAGCGGGCAGGTCTCGCACAAATGCTGCGGTTCTTCAATACACTCTATACAGATACCATAAGTTCCGGCTTCAATTCTTTTCAGTGCATCTTCAAGATAGCCAAGGAACTTGTTTTCTCTCTGTGCATAGAGGAATGTTTTTTCTCTCTCCATTGCATCTGTTCCCTGTTCAGCCATATGGAGTGAATAGGGAGAATTCTCGTTGATGTATTCACCCGTGGTTGGATCAAGCATCTGTTCCTTTAAGTTCTGAAGCTGTTCAATTATCTCATCACGCTTATCAAGAATAATTTGCTTAAAATGTTCAAGATCTTTTTTACTGTAACCTTTGATTTTCTGCATCGCTTTAGCGCGTTCTTCAGCCTGTTTGTCGGCCAGCGAAATCTCGGGCTGCTGTTTTTTCACCTCTTTCTTCGTCTCTTTCTTCTTTCTCGGCATAGTACTCTTCTTTTCCTTTGGTTTTACTGTAGTTTTAGGTTTAGTTGTTTTCTTAGCTCTGGTTACGCTTTTCTTCTTACTTATAGTTTTTTTAGCCGGTGCTTTCTTCGAAGCTGTCTTTTTTGAAACTGTTTTCTTTGCAGATGATTTTGCGGCTGCGGTTTTTTTACCGGCTGTTTTCTTTTTTACTGCTGCAGATTTGGTTTTGCTGGTTTTAGCAGTCTTTTTTGAAGACGATTTCTTCGTAGTGGTTTTCTTAGCCATAACACACTCCTAATTTAATTGACCTTTGTGATCCGGATAGAGCATGAATACTCCCCGATCTCCCAATTCTGTCCGGCTTCACCGTTAACAGAATCCTTTCTATTTAATTCCTCAGCAAGTGTTTCGTTTGAAACATAATCTTTAAAAGCACTAACTGCATCCACAAGTTTACCACTGCCGTTAAATTCAATTTTAATTTTGTCCGTAACCTCGAAGCCTGAATCCTTTCTCATATTCTGCACTCTGTTTACAAATTCACGCGCCAAGCCCTCTGAAATGAGATTTTCGTCCAGTTCAGTATCCAGGGCAACAGTTACTCCTTCTTCGTTCTCTACAAGCCAGCCTTCGATTTCGCTGCTTACAATTTCCACATCTTCAGGTTTTATTGAAAGTTCTTCACCGTTAATATCAATTTTGACCTCATCACCTCTTTCTATCTTTACAATATCTTCTTTACCAAACTCTTTTATTTTTCCCGCTGCTTTATTAGCATTTTTACCAAACTTAGGCCCGATTGATTTGAAGTTCGGTTTGGCCGATTTATTTACAATTTCCGCGTCGTCTTTAAGTATAATAAGTTCCTTTACGTTTACCTCTTCCAGGATTACTTCTTTTATCTCTTCAAGTGCGGAACGCATTGAGCTGTCAACCACAACCATGATCTTCTTAAGGGGCTGTCTTACTTTCAGGTTGCTTTTTGCTCTCATCGCCCGGGTAAGATAGACTACCTTCTGGGCAATATCCATTTTCTCGTCAAGTTCCCTGTCCTTATATGAAACCGTCGGGAAATCGGAGATATGAACGGACTCGGATTTATCTTTTCCTGTAACCGAATTCAGACTTGTATAAATCTCTTCAGAAACGAACGGAGCAAATGGCGATGTAAGCTTAGCAACTGTAATCAGACATTCATACAAAGTCTGGTAAGCTGAAAGCTTATTTTTATTCATTTCCGATTTCCAGAAACGCCTTCTGCATCTTCTGACATACCAGTTCGAAAGCTGGTCTATGGTGAATGAGGATACAGCTCTTGCCGCTTTGGTTACATCATATTCATCCATATAGGATTTGTATTCATCTACAAGCGAACCAAGCACGGAAATGATCCATCTGTCTATTTCAGGTCTTTCCCCGTAAGGGATCAGATCTTCCTTAAAAGTAAATTTATCTATGTTCGCATAGAGGGCAAAGAAAGCGTAGGTATTCATCAGTGTCCCGAAGAATTTACGCTGGACTTCAACAAGACCTTCTTCATCGAATAATGTCGGTCTCCAGGGAGGGCTGTTCGTAACGAGATACCAGCGTGTAGCATCCGCTCCATACTTATCAAACAGAACGAAAGGATCAACAGTATTGCCTTTCGACTTCGACATTTTCAGTCCGTTCTTATCAAGAATAAGTTCGTTAACAATCACATTTTTATATGCAACATTATCAAAAAGCATTGTTGCAATAGCATGTAATGTATAGAACCACCCTCTTGTCTGGTCAATTCCTTCGCAGATAAAATCTGCAGGGAAATTCTTCTTTTCGAATAATTCCTTATTCTCAAAAGGATAATGATACTGAGCGAACGGCATTGAACCTGAATCAAACCAAACATCGATCAGTTCAGGAGTTCTTTTATAGATCTTTCCGTTCTCTTTCAAACATGATCCTGTCGACGAAAGGTTTGTGAAGATCTATATCGCTTATTTCACTGACCGGAATTCTTTTGCCGTCTTCTTCTATAAAGCCTTGTTTCAGTTCTTCGATGCTGCCGACAGCAAACATGTCACCGTCACTTACCCATATAGGAAGTGGTGTAGCCCAGAAGCGGTCGCGTGAAAGAGCCCAGTCCTTATTCTCTTCCAGCCAGTTGCCGAATCTTCCTGCGCCTACTTCCGGAGGCTGCCAGTTGATGGTTTTATTAAGCTCAACCATCCTGTCGGCTAATAGAGGTGGTACGGATAAACCAGCTTTCTCTGGCGTAGTAAATTACCGGAACATTTTCGTGACGCCAGCTGAAAGGATATGAGTGGACAATGGTTTCCTTCCTGTAAAGCTTGCCTTCCTCTCTCAGCTTTTTAATTATACCGGGATCTGCATCCTTTACAAACTCGCCCTTAAAATCGGTGACCTCATCTGTAAACAGACCTCCGCGTGTTACAGGCTGAACCATAGGAAGATCATACTTCTTTGAAACTTCATAATCGTCAGCTCCGAACGCCGGAGCGATGTGAACAATTCCGGAACCGTCTTCGGTGCTGACAAATTCCCCGGTCACGACATAGAACGCTTTTTTCTCTACCTTTATATAAGGAAGAAGCTGTTCGTACTCTGTTTTCTCAAGCGTACTGCCCTTAAATTCATCAAGGATCTCATACTCACCTTCGATCACATTTAATCTTTCTTTGGCAAGTATAATCTTTCGATCATTATGCTTTATTTTAACATAATCGATATCCGAACCCACAGCAAGGGCAACATTTGAGATAAGTGTCCATGGTGTAGTTGTCCAAACCAGGAAATATTCATCCGAATCTTTTTTCCTGAAGAGTACATACACAGAAGGATCTTTGGTCTCCCTGTAACCTAAGGCAAGTTCATGTGAAGACAGAACCGTTTCAGATTTGGGATCCTGGGGAACGATTTTATAATCCTTGTATATCAGCCCTTTATCGAATAAGGTTTTTAATGCCCACCAGACAGACTCGATATAATCATTCTTAAGGGTAATGTATGCGGAACCCAGATCGACCCAGTAACCCATTCGGGTTGTCATTTTTTCCCAGAGATCCAGGTATGTAAATACAGATTCCCTGCAGGCCCGGTTGTACTTTTCAACGCCGTATTCAAGTACTTCGCTTTTATGTTTGATCCCGAGTTTCTTTTCAACTTCAATTTCAACAGGGAGTCCATGTGTATCCCAGCCGCCTTTTCTTTCAACACGGTAACCCTGAAGTGTTTTATACCGGCATACGAGGTCTTTAAGCGCACGAGACATTACATGATGAATTCCGGGCTTTCCGTTTGCCGTCGGCGGTCCTTCATAAAAGGTAAATGATTTGGATTCATCTCTTGAAGAAACGCTCTTCTCAAAAATTTTATTCTTCTCCCAGAACTCAAGTATATTCTTTTCAAGATCCGGATAATTTATTTTTTCAGAATATTGTTTGAACATGATCTTATCAGGATTCCTCGTATCTTTTAATCAATTCTTTTTCAGCCTGAATGAACTCTTTAAGTTCACTCTCGATTCTTTCCTTTTTAAGGATAACATTTTTTGCTGCAGCCTGTGCATCATTAACTATTTTTTCAGCCTGTACTTTTGCCTCACGCAGCTCAACCTCTGCTTCTTTCCGGGCATTCTGAAGCTGTTCTTCGTACATCTTCAGCTTCTGATTCAGCAGCGATGCTTCCCTTTCACGATGCAGGACTTCATCTACAGCCATACCGAAGAGTGCCATAGCACCTAAAGTAATATTCCTGAGACTATAAAGAATCAGGTTTTCAGTTAATAACTCATTTGCAGCAAAATATTCTCTGAAAAATGTGATTACCAGTATGCTTAAAGCGGTTGCCGCGATAATAATCGAAAAGACAACTTTTCCTCCTGTATGCCACCCGAATACCTTATTTATATAGTATCCGCAGGCAAAACAGAGGAGTGAAATGACAAACCAGACGGCAAAGTCGTTTCCTCCAAAACGGAAAATACCTGTATTTATAAAATTCGATGCAAACATCAGAACTCCCAGCAGCACCGGGGTAATATACTGGTGTAGGGGTCTCTTTTCCATTATATCTTTTTTATAACCTCTTTCATTATTAAGGTCATTTTAGGTTCCGCTTCCATTGCGGCTGCGATTATTTCCTCTACATTCACCGGCTTCAGTGAATCGGGGAAACATTCATCTGTAATGATGCTGATACCAAGCACCTTCATTCCCATATGGTTGGCAACTATATTCTCCGGGATGGTTGACATTCCAACCACATCAGCCCCCGTTGAACGCAGGAACCGGTACTCGGCTCTTGTTTCAAGATTAGGACCCGGAACTGCTATATACACTCCCTTCTGAAGCTTAATCTTATTTTCAAGAGCAATTGCTTCAGCAAGTGAAATGAGTTTGTTATTATAAGGCTCGCTCATATCCGGAAACCTGGGACCCATCTCATCTTCATTTTTTCCGATAAGGGGGTTATCGCCCAGCAGGTTAATATGGTCGGCCATCAGCATAATATCACCGCGCCGGTATTGGGGATTCATTCCTCCGCAGGCATTTGAAACCAGAAGCGTTTCAACTCCCAGAAACTTCATTACGCGTACCGGGTATGTTATCTGCTGCATTGTATAGCCTTCATAATAATGAAAGCGTCCCTGCATTGCTACTACATTTTTCCCATTGATCTTTCCGAAGATCAGCTTGCCTTCGTGGGATTCAACCGTTGAAAGGGGAAAATGCGGAAGATCGCCGTAACTGATTTCGTGTGCGATATCTATTTCCCTTACAAGTCCGCCTAATCCTGTGCCGAGAATTATACCCACAGGATAATTCTCAGTGGTTACATTGCGAATGACAGCAAGGGTTTCGTTTATTTTATCTTTAAGTTCGCTCATTTATAGAATTTTGTTTACTATATCGTCGACGTTTATATCAACTTTGCTTGCCTGTTCAGGCTTTTTAATAACCGGACTTTCCTCTCCGGCATCCTTAACTTTTACTTCAAACAGATGCGATTGAGAATCAATCATAGCCTTAAGTTTGGATATCAGCAGATCACGTTCTTCTCTTAGTTTTATCACCGCATCCCGGATATCATTCGCATTCTCCCTGGCTTTTTCAAGGATCTGGTTAGCTTTGATCTCAGCCTCTTTAACCATAAGATTAGTCTGCTTCTTCACGGAGTCTATTGCCTTCGAGGAAGATTCCTGAGCTTTGAGCAGCGTGTCCTGCAGATTTTTCTCTATCCTCCTGAACTCAGCCAGGTGAGCATTAGCATTTTCAAGCTCTTCCTTAAAGGTTTCATTTTCCTTTTGAAGATCATCGAATTCATCCGCGAGCTTTTCCAGAAATGCCTGTACTTCTTCAGGATCGTATCCCCTGAGTGATTTACTGAATTCCTGCTTTTTAATACTGATCGGAGAAACTTTCATGAATCTTTCCAATCTGTTGAATAATCTCTTTCACCAAAAATAGCTGAGCCGATCCTCAGCATTGTTGCTCCCTCTTCAATTGCTATCCCGTAGTCTGATGTCATTCCCATCGAGAGTTCCTTAAGATCAAAACCTTGTGAATTTAATTCATCTTTCAATTTACGCAATTGCCTGAAACTTTGCCTTATAAGTTCTTCATCTTCCGTAAGAGGGGCAATGGTCATTAGTCCTTCCACCTGAACATTAGAATATTCCCTGCAGTATCCGGCAAGATCGATAAGTTCACTCTTGTTCTCGATGCCGAACTTGGATTCTTCTTCAGATGTCTTGACCTGCAGGAGGATCTTCTGAATTTTATTGTTCCTGACAGCGTACTTGTTTATTTCAGAAGCAAGCTGAAGAGAATCTACAGAATGAATGTAAGCAGCTGCAGGAACCACGTTACGCACCTTGTTGCGCTGCAGGTGACCGATATAATGCCAGGTTATCTTGTCGCCCAGTATTTCGTATTTTGCTGATAACTCCTGCGCTTTATTCTCACCAAAATCTCTGAGTCCTTCATCATATACCTTCTCTATATCATCAACGCCGAATGTCTTGGAAACGGCTATCAGTTTTATTTCGCTGCTCTTCCTGTTAACCTCGGTACATTTCTGTTCAATTCTAAGCTGCAGTGATTTAATATTTTCAGCAATCATGACAAAATTAAGAGTGTGAATCTATCCTTTTTTTAGAGAAAAATCAACGATAATAAGGCTATATCAGGCCTATCTGAACTATTATTAAATAATAGTCTGTTATAATAAAAATAATAGTCAATAAGTCAAAGAAATTACCTTAATAGAATCACTATTTTATTCTTTGTCATAATTCTGATCCTATTTTCGTAATTTTGAACGTTGTCTTTTTTAGAAAACGGGAGAAAAATAATGAGCAACAAATTAATGGAAGATATAATCAGCAAGGCTTCCTCACGCAAAAGAACTATAGTTCTGCCCGAATCACATGATGACAGGGTGATTAAGGCTGCAGAGATTTTATCTAAAAGAAAAATAGCCTCTGTTATTACAATAGGAAACGAGGAAAAAGTACTTTCAAAGGCAAAAGAACTCGGTTGTGAACTGTCTGGCGTAAGAATAATCGATCCTGAGAAATCGGACAAACTCAGCGACTTTACAAATATTTATTTCAATCTCAGAAAGAAAAAAGGAATTACCATCGAAGCTGCGAGAGATGCTATGAAAAAGGATCTGTTTTTCGGGGCTATGATGGTTAAGGAATCGATGGCAGACGGCAGCGTGGCGGGCTCGACCGCTTCGACCGGTGATGTTTTAAGGGCTGGCTTACAGTGTATCGGTATGCCGGAAGGTATTTCTACAGTTTCCAGCTTCTTTCTTATGGTAATGCCTGAGAAAACATACAGTTTTGCCGACTGCGCGGTTGTACCGGCTCCGGATGTTGAGCAGCTGGCAGACATTGCTGTAACCACCGCAATAAACCATCAGAAGCTGACAGGCGAAGAACCTTATATCGCAATGCTCTCTTTTTCAACAAAGGGAAGTGCGGAACATGAAGCGATCGATAAAGTAATCCAGGCCACCGAACTGGCAAAGAAAAAACATCCCGAGTTAAATATCGACGGCGAGCTTCAGTTTGATGCGGCGATAATTGATTCTATCGGACGAAGAAAAGCACCCGGTAGCAACGTGGCCGGCAGAGCAAACGTTCTGATCTTCCCCGATCTGAATGCCGGAAATATAGGCTATAAGATTGCACAGAGACTTGGAAAGGCAGAGGCGATTGGTCCTGTTGTGCAGGGACTAAAAAGGCCATTCTTCGATCTGAGCCGTGGATGCAGCGTTGATGATATAGTGAATACTTCTGCCATTGCGGCATTGATGAGTTAGCTGTAATTTAAATTAATATGAATTTATTATTTGCGGCAGTTTCTGTCCTGATTCTTAATTTGCCCTTCGGTTACTGGAGGGCAAATGTTAAAAAGTTTTCTCTTCAGTGGGTCCTTGCTATCCATCTTCCGGTTCCCTTTGTCATCGCCATCAGGCTGATGTCGGGACTCGGCTTTCAGCTCATAACCTACCCTGTGATTATAGCCGCATTCTTCGGCGGCCAGCTTGCCGGAAAATATTTGTTTAATTACAGAAAAAATAAACTTATCTATCCTTTAACTTCCTGCCTTGTGTGCGATATAATAAGATCTTTAAATTAATTGTGAACTATTTTTTGCGAGGATCTGTTAGTTCTTAAAAAAAGGAGTTAATGATGTTTAATTTATCAGCATTTGTGTCGGTGATCTTATTGTCGGTTTTTTCATTCGCAGGAAGCACTTCAGGAGGTAAAACGGATAATAGTATAGAGAACATTACTGTGAAGGATATGAACGGCAAAGATGTTAAACTTTCCGATTACAAGGGTAAGGTGCTATTGATAGTTAATGTGGCAAGCAAATGCGGCTTTACTCCGCAATATGAGGGTCTCGAAAAAATTTATAAAAAGTATAAGGACCAGGGATTTGAGATACTGGGATTCCCCTGCAACCAGTTTGGCGGTCAGGAGCCGGGTACAAATGAAGAAATAAAGAATTTCTGTACTTCAAAGTATGATGTAACTTTTAAACTTTTTGATAAGATTGAAGTTAATGGAAAGAACCGGTCGCCGCTTTATGCTGCACTCACCTCCAATACAAATACCGAACAGGGCGATGTTAAATGGAACTTCGAAAAATTTCTGATCTCCAGGGATGGAGAAATTGTAGCCCGGTTCAGAAGTAAAGTTACTCCCGAAAGCAGCGAAATTACTTCCGCCATCGAAAAGGAGCTTAAAAAGAATAGCTAAAGTCATAAACAGGGATCAGATATACTAATTATCCTGGTCCCTGACTTCTTCTTATTTTTTATTTATTCAAGGATTACCCGATTTGATATCTCGTTGGTATCATCGGGTTTAATAGGAAAGTGCTCGCTTAATATTTTGCCCACACGGTCAACTCCGTGAATTATTCCCTCAGAAAAACGACCTTCAATGAAATGTTCCTGTATTTCATCCTTAATTGAATCCCAGGTATTTTCAGGGACTTTCTTATTTATCCCCTCATCGGCAAGAATATGGAATTGACGGGCCTCCAGAAGCATAAAAATAATAATGCCTGTTTTATCCCTGGTTTTATCTATTCCGAGTTTATAGAATTCCTCCCTTGCAAGCTCATTAACTGATTTATTCCTTTGCAGAAAGGTACGATGCTCCTTTATGCTTACACATATCTCTCCTGCGGTTTTTTTCTCTTCGGCTTTTATCTTATTTGAAATCCTGAGGAGTTCATCATCATTAAGGAATTTGTATATCAAAGGAGTTTTCATGCTTCAATAATTGTTTTCATTAAAACTATGAAAGTGGGGTAATTATATCAAATAAAAATGCGCAGATACATCTGTATAATGTACCTGCGCTGATGAAATGGATATGTTTAATATGTGTTACTGTTTTCTTACAGAAATATCGCCGCCTGATGTCTTGGCAATTAGGGACTCACCGCCATTATTGAGATCAGCCTCAAACCTTGAAGATGAAATTTTCTTAGCTCTGTTCGCGGTAAGATCGCATTCTATATCTCCGCCGGAAGTGTGCATAGAAGCTGAAGCGTTGAAATCTGAAGGCAGCTTCATATTGATATCTCCGCCTGAGGTTTCAAGGTCTATACCTTTGTTGATCCCGGAATAGTCAAGTGTTATATCGCCGCCCGAAGTCTCGGCAAATATTTTGGAATCACTTCCCTTCAGGTAAATATCCCCGCCGGAAGTTGATGCAGAAAGATCACCTTTGAAATCTCTTGCTTTTATATTACCGCCCGAGGTGGAGACATCCATTTGTCCGCTGTTAGTATCAAGATTTATTTCACCTCCGGATGTGGTCACTTTCAGAATACCGTCTGTATTCTTCACCCATACATCGCCTCCTGATGTTTTCAGTCTGTTATTCCCGCGTATCTCGCCGATCATTATGTCGCCGCCTGAAGTATTAATGTTAGTGTTAAATTCAGCCGGAACCTTTATTTCAAATCTTATCTTTATTCCGCTTGAGAACCAGTTAAAGAACGAACCCTCTCTTTTAGCCAGTACTGAAACTTCATCATCGTCATTCTTAAAGGAAAAATCCACTTTGTCCCTGGCTTTTTCATTTCCGAGTACTTTAATATATACTTCAGATTTATCCCAGGTAGTTACAGTAACATCCCCGCTCGAGGTTTCAACCTTTAAATCCTTACCAGGCTGAATGGTGAAAGTCTTCTCGTGTATAGTTTCAAGGTCGCCCCCAAAGTCTGAACCTACCTCAACACGGCATGCAGATAAGGTACCGGTAGCAGCTATTAAAACAGCAAATAATAATAAAGTATTTAATTTTTTCATTTTATATGTCCGATCGTTTTATGTATTAGACTCACCTTTTTCAAAAATGGTTACTAAAAACTAGCTCCATTACCGCAATTCTTCAATTCTCCCGTCATCGTTATTAACCGGACATCCATAAAAAGATACGTCCGTGTTTTTTGATATATATCATACATAACCAACTGCTTTTTCCTTATGATAAAGACAATACCAACCTGAAGGAGAACAGCAATTAAAGACGACGGAAGAAAAAGAGTAGAAATTCAGAATGTAAAACCAAACGTTAACTGCGGCGAACTGCCCGTAAAGAGGGTAACCGGAGAGCAGGTACTGGTTACTGCAGATATTATAAGCGATGGACACGACACAATATCGGCCGAACTGCTTTTTAGGAAAGCTGAAGAGAAAAACTGGACTTCAGCACGTATGCTGCATGCGGATAACGACAGATGGCAGGGATTTTTTACTGTAAAGGATGTGGGTACTTACTATTATACTCTGCGTGCGTGGGTCGATCATTTCTATACCTGGCAGAAAGATCTGAAAAAAAGAATAGAAGCGGGTCAGGATATAAAGGTAGAGCTTCTGATTGGAGCGGAAATGATTGAACGGACGGCAGCTAATGCGGACTCGAAGGAAGACAAAGCAAGTATGTTGAATGTGGTTGATAAAATGAAGGACCCAAAAGGAATAGAAACTGCAGCAGATCTTGCATTAAGTGAGTCCATGACGCAGCTTATGTTCAAATATACAGACCGTAGTATGGCCACCGTATTCGAAAAGGAATATGACATCTGGGTAGAAAGAAAAAAGGCCCTGTTTAGTTCATGGTATGAATTCTTTCCCCGTTCCACGGGCAAGGACGGTAAACATGGCACTTTTAAAGATGCAGAAAAACTGCTGCCTCGTATTGCAGAGATGGGTTTTGATGTAATCTACCTTCCTCCGATACATCCCATCGGGCAGACAAACAGGAAGGGAAAAAATAATTCCACAAATGCGAAACGGGGTGATCCCGGCAGTCCCTGGGCAATTGGTTCTCCCGCAGGCGGTCATAAGGCAGTGAATCCTGATCTTGGCACAATGGAAGATTTTGTATCATTCGTAAAGAAAGCAGAATCGCTGGGAATTGAGACTGCTATTGATATAGCTTATCAATGCTCTCCTGATCATCCTTATGTAAACGAACATCCTGAGTGGTTCCGGTGGCGTCCTGACGGCACAGTTCAATATGCTGAAAATCCTCCTAAGAAATACCAGGATGTACTTCCGCTTAATTTTGAAACAGAAAACTGGAAAGAATTGTGGGAAGAACTTAAGAGTATTATAGAGTTCTGGATTGGTAAAGGAATTAAAATTTTCCGTGTAGATAATCCCCACACTAAACCTTTCCCGTTCTGGGAGTGGCTGATAAAAGAAATAAAGAAAACCAATCCCGAGGTAATCTTTCTTGCTGAAGCGTTTACCCGGCCTAAAGTTATGTACAGACTGGGGAAGGTTGGATTTACTCAGTCATATACTTACTTCACCTGGAGAAACACGCAGGATGAATTTATCGATTATCTTACAGAGCTTACTAAAAGAGAAGCACGCGAATTCTACAGGCCGAATTTCTGGACAAACACTCCGGATATTCTCCCGGAAAATCTCCAGTACGGAGGCAGACCCGCGTTTATAACCCGCCTGGTTCTTGCGGCAACTCTTTCTTCAAACTACGGAATTTATGGCCCCTCTTACGAACTCTGTGATAATGAAGCCATCCCCGGCAGAGAGGAATATACAAACTCTGAAAAATATGAGATAAAAAAATGGGACTATAATAAACCCGGTAATATTACAGATATAGTGAAACAGGTTAACCGGATCCGGAAGGAAAATGAATCACTGCACACTACATATAATATAGAGTTCTACCATACCGATAATAAATACCTGCTTTGCTACGGCAAGGTTACAGAAGATCTCTCCAACATATTACTTATAGTGGTTAACCTTGATTACTACCATAAGCAGAGAGGAAGTGTGCAGATACCGATCGAAAGTTACGGAATTCCCGGAAAGCAGTCGTACCTTGTTCACGAACTCCTTCACGATAATAAATTTATGTGGATGGGAGGAGAAAATGTTGTTGAACTTGATCCGGAAGAGTCGCCTGCATTTATATTTAAGATCCACAGAAGATTGAGACGCGAAAACGACTTTGACTACTTTATGTAAAAATTAGAAATAACTATATGGCAGAAAATATACTCAAACTTACAGATGATCCATTGTGGTATAAGGATGCGGTCATTTATGAACTTCACATAAAATCTTTTTATGACAGCAACGGAGATGGTATAGGTGATATCAACGGACTGGTTGAAAAATTAGATTACCTGGAAAACCTCGGTGTTACTGCAATCTGGCTGCTTCCGTTTTATCCCTCTCCACTGAAAGATGATGGTTATGATATAGCCGACTATTTTAATATCCACCCGGATTACGGAACACTGCGCGATTTTAAAAGACTCCTGAAGGAAGCTCATAAAAGAGGTTTGCGGATTATAACTGAGCTGGTGGTCAATCATACATCTGATCAGCATAAGTGGTTTCAGAGAGCACGTAAGGCAAAGCCGGGCAGTTCTTATCGTGATTATTATGTCTGGAGCGATGACCCTTCCAGATACAGTGAGGCAAGGATTATTTTTCAGGATTTCGAAACAAGCAACTGGAGTTATGACCCGGCGGCTGACTGCATACTACTGGCACCGGTTCTATTCACATCAGCCCGACCTTAATTACGATAACCCGAAAGTTCAGGAAGAAATTCTTAAGGTGCTCGACTATTGGTTCGGTATGGGTGTCGACGGAATGAGACTTGATGCCGTTCCCTATCTTTACGAACGTGAAGGAACTAACTGCGAAAATCTTCCTGAAACACATACCTTCCTGAAAAAACTGAGGGCCCACGTCGATAAAAACTTTAAGAACAAAATGCTCCTGGCTGAAGCAAATCAGTGGCCTGAAGATTCCGTTGCATATTTTGGCGAAGGAGATGAATCGCATATGGCTTTTCATTTCCCGGTTATGCCGAGGTTATTTATGGCCCTTAGAATGGAAGACCGCTTCCCAGTAATCAATATACTCGAACAGACTCCTGAAATACCCGATAACTGCCAGTGGGTAATGTTCCTCCGTAACCACGATGAGCTTACTCTTGAAATGGTTACTGATGAGGAGCGGGATTATATGTACAGGATCTTCGCTCAGGATCCGCGTGCAAGACTGAACCTGGGAATAAGACGAAGATTATCACCGCTGCTCGAGAATAATAAAAAGAAGATCGAACTGATCAACATACTCTTGTTTTCACTTCCGGGTACCCCGGTTATTTATTACGGCGATGAGATCGGAATGGGAGATAACTATTACCTTGGCGACAGGGACGGCGTTAGAACACCTATGCAGTGGACGGCCGACAGGAATGCAGGATTCTCTAAAGCTAATCCGCAGAAACTTTATCTTCCGGTAATAATAGATTCAGAATATCTTTATCAATCGATCAATGTCGAAATTCAGGAGAGAAATCTTTCATCGCCTCTGTGGTGGATGAAGCGGCTTATTGCAATGAGAAAACAGTCAAAGGCTCTCAGCCGCGGAGATTTGCAGTTCATCTCATCTGATAATCCTAAGATATTATCTTTTATCCGCAGCAATGAGGAGGAAATTATACTTGTAGTGATTAACCTGTCGCGGTTTGCCCAGGTTGTCCGCTTAAACACAGACGAGCTTGAAGGTTACACACCCGAAGAAATGTTCAGTCAGAATATTTTTCCCAACATAACTGATAAACCCTATACTATTACCCTCGGACCTTACGATCACTACTGGTTCAGACTGGTGCACGAAAAGGAATACCAGGGGGAAATAGATGAAAAGACTCTCCCTGAAGTGAGGGTTAAAAAACAATGGACTGAGATACTTACAGGAGAAAATAAAGCTCAGCTTGAAAAGCGTGTTCTGCCCCGATATCTCAAAACCTGCAGATGGTTCGGCGGTAAAGCCCGCCAGCTTAAAAATATTTCTGTAAAAGAAAATCTTCCGATCCAGTTTGATAAAGAGACAGCCTCACTATTGTTGCTGCAGGTTAATTATGCCATCGGAGCACCGGAAAATTATGTGCTGGTAGTTTCTTTCATTCCTGAAGGGAGAGGCGAAAAACTATTGAAAGACTCACCGCAGAGTATTATTTCAAGACTTAATCTTACCGATGAGGAAGGATTTCTCTACGACGCTGTTTATGGCGAGAAATTCAGATCGCAGATCCTGAATATGATCAATAAGAAGAGAAAAATTAAAGGGAAGAACGGCACCCTGGCTTCCATAAAAAGCAAAAAATTTAGATCCCTGCTTGGGGAATCAGGAGAGCTCCCCGAAACATCAAGAGTGCTGAAGGCAGAGCAGAGTAACTCCTCAGTTCTCTATGGAGAAACATTCTTCTTAAAATTTTACAGGAGAGTTGAAGAAGGTATTAACCCTGACCCCGAGGTAATTAAGTTTTTGAGCGAAGAACAGAGCTTTGCCAATGTACCTGCATTCGCCGGAAGTCTTGAATATCAGAATTCAGGCTCCGATCCCCGCGTTCTTGCACTGCTTCAGAAGTTTACTCCCAACCAGGGGGATGCATGGACGGTTACACTGGATGCTGTTGGAAGATTTTTCGAACGGGTAATGGCTGAAAAAGAAGAGTGCCCGGTAAAAGATCCCGATCTGGATGCAATATTTGATATCCATTTTGAAGATGTGCCGCCGGTTCTGCAGGATTATATCGGCGCAGTCTTTTTTGAAAAGGCCAGGCTGCTTGGGAAGAGAACAGGCGAGATGCACATTAAACTTGCTTCAACAGAGAATCACGCTTTTGCTCCTGAATCCTTTTCTACTCTTTATCAGAAAGCTCTTTACCAGACGCTCTATTCAAATGCAAAGAGAGGATTAAATTTCTTTGCCGGCAATCTTTCAAAACTTCCTCAGCCGATTAAGAAGGAAGCTGAAGAAATCCTTTCAATGCGCGACAAAATTTTAGCTCAGCATAAGAAGGTGCTGAAAAAGAAGATATCTGCACAAAAAATAAGAATTCACGGTGATTATCATCTGGGACAGGTTCTGAGCACCGGCGATGATTTTATGATTATTGATTTTGAAGGTGAACCCGTCCGCTCACCCGGAGAACGCCGGCTGAAGTATTCCGCCTTTCGTGATGTGGGTGGTATGCTGAGATCTTTTCACTATGCAGTGTACAGTGTTTATTTTCAGCGCTCAAAAGTAAGACCGGAGGATGCCGAAATAATGCAGCAATGGATTGAGCCATGGTTTTATTATGTGAGCGGAGCCTTTCTCAATGCATACAGAGAAACCACGGAAGGATATCCGTTTGTACCCTCAGAGAAGGAACAGTTAAATATACTGCTGAATGTTTTCCTTCTGGATAAATCTGTTTATGAAATTGAATATGAGTTGAATAATCGTCCCGACTGGGTAATCATCCCGATACAGGGGATAAAACTTATTATGAAGCAGTTTGCCTGATTGATGATCAGGCCGCCATCGCTTCGTTAAAATATTTCTTTCTGAGCCATAGAGCGACATTTACCAGCGTAATAAGAACAGGGACCTCTACCAGAGGACCAATTACAGCAGCAAACGATTCTCCGGAATTTATACCGAATACAGCAACAGATACAGCAATTGCTAACTCAAAGTTGTTGCTTGCAGCGGTAAATGAAAGTGTGGTTGTTTTAGAGTAATCCGCCCCGGCTTTTTTCCCCATATAAAAAGAAATAAAAAACATAATGATAAAATAGAAAATAAGCGGGACCGCGATTTTCAATACATCCAGCGGAATTTTTACGATATATTCGCCTTTCAGGGAGAACATAACGAAGATGGTAAATAATAGTGCAATAAGTGTAATAGGACTGATTTTCGGAATAAATTTTTGATGATACCATTCCCGGTCTTTTAATTTTATAAGAACAAATCTCGTAATCATACCGCCGAAGAAAGGGATTCCAAGGTAGATCAAAACACTTTCCGCTATCTGCCCTATTGAAATGTCAACCGCAAAAGTGCTTAATCCAAACCAGCGGGGAAATATTGTAATGAAAAGATAGGCATACAAAGAAAAGAATAAAACCTGGAAGATTGAGTTAAAAGCTACAAGTCCCGCTGCATATTCCGGATCTCCGTCTGCCAGATCATTCCATACGATAACCATTGCAATGCACCTTGCCAGTCCTATCATGATTACCCCTGCCATATATTCCGGATAATCATGAAGAAAGATTATTGCCAGGAAGAACATCAGCAGAGGACCGATAATCCAGTTCTGCACAAGTGAGAGTGTAAGCACCTTAACATTTTTAAAGATCTTCGGCAGCTCTTCATATTTTACTTTCGCCAGCGGCGGATACATCATAAGTATCAATCCTACTGCTATAGGAATATTGGTTGTACCCGACTGAAAATTATTCCAGAAACCTGTGATACCCGGGAATGCATATCCGCTTAAAATACCGATGAACATTGCGGCAAAAATCCAAAGGGTAAGATAGCGGTCGGTAAACGACAATCTCTTTTTCATTGCTTATCGGTTTTTATTTTTGACTTATAGAATTGAGAAAAAGCAACTTCAATTTCGTCTCTTATTTTTCTGTAAAAATTAAGCACCTCTTCCTCAGTACCCTCTGCTTCAGCCGGATCTTCAAATCCGATATGAACTCTTTCTTTTACGGTACCCAAAAAGACAGGACATGTTTCTTTTGCATTGTTGCAGACTGTTATTACATAATCAAATGATTCGCTAACATAATTATCAACATTCTCCGGTCTTCCTCCGCTGATATCTATTCCCTTTTCTTTCATTACCTTAACGGCTTTTGGGCTTATCTGCTCAGCCGGATTAGTTCCGGCTGAGTAAACATCGAGTGATTGGTCAAATGATTTCAGGAAACCTTCGGCCATCTGGCTTCGGCAGGAATTGCCTGTGCAAAGAATTAAAATTTTCATATTCATTTATTATTTATATGCAACTACTGTGATGCTGTAGATCCCTTCAATTTTTTTCTTATAATTTTCTATCTCAGCAGCAGAAAGATAGTTTAATAGAAGTTCATCCGGCAGATCAATAACCTTTGTTTTTTTAATTTCTATATCATTAAAACCTGTCTCTTTAATTATATTCAGGTACTCGTCCTGCTGAAGGGCGCCTGCAACGCATCCGGCATACATTTCTGCGGATTTTTTTAATTCAGGATGAAGTTCACCTTTTATAACAATATCTGAAACACAGAAGTGTGCACCCGGTTTCAGAATTCTGAAAATCTCTGAGAAGGCTTTTCTTTTATCAGGTACAAGGTTCAACACACAGTTGGAAATTACAACGTCTGCAATTTCATTACTCAGAGGCATTGATTCTATTTCACCTAATTGAAATTCAACATTCCGGAAGCCAAGTTTTTCTTTATTTTTAATTGCTTTGCTTACCATTTCGTTTGTAAAATCCAGTCCTATAACTTTCCCCTCGTCACCTGCAATAGACCTTGCCACAAATACATCATTCCCCGCCCCGCTTCCGAGATCCACAACCGTATCACCTTTTTTAATACCGGCAAACTCTGTCGGTAGTCCGCATCCCAGTCCAAGGTCGGCATCCTTAACATAGCCTTCAAGCTCATCATATTCATCCTTCATAATGGTATAACCGACTATCTTATTATTGGATCCACCGCAGCAACTATTCTCGTTAAGTACTGCAATCTCTTTATATTTCTCCTTAACTACATTTTTTATGTCATTTTCAGTTGAGTTCATTTTTTCTCCTTTAATTTTTAGCAGGCACAGACAGCTTTGAAGAGCTCGTCTATTTCCTTTTTAGCTTTTGATAATGTTTCTTCATTTACACAATAACAGACTTTTGGTCCTTCTATTTCCCCCCTGATTAAGCCGACCCTTTTAAGTTCCTTTAAATGCTGTGATACTGTTGATTGGGAAAGCGGGAGCAATTCAACAATATCTCCGCACATACATACATTCATACTGCTCAGGATCTTGAGTATCCTTATCCTCGCAGGATGTGACAGCGCCTTGCTGATATCCGCCAGCCAGGTATCCTCTTCTGTAAATTCCTGTTTTTTTGAAAAAGCCATTTATTCCTCACTAAATCGTTCATCGTAAATATACGATATAAGGTAATTAGAGGCAAGAAATATTATTAAAAATTTTTATGCGGTCACGAAATTAGAGGTAAGAAGTCCGCTGGAGGGGACTGCCGGGGAATCACCTCAAGCGGTATTTCCAGGTAAATAGATCAGTAATTCGAGCGGAGTTGAAGCGCAGTTGGAGCGGAGTTGAAGCGCAGTTGGAGCGCAGTTGGAGCGCAGTTGGAAGCTTTTTAGGCCTTAGTTTGGACATAAATCAGCTTTTCTTCCGGTTCGGCAGTTCCATCTTTGTACGGACATGTCCCTGCCCAAAATTGCTTTTGAGAACCATAAATATATTTTGGGGATTATATTTTACAGATTACTCATTTTCGGAAAGGAAATATTCCTTGTTGGAATTTTTTGAAAACAGCAAGATCATACAGGCGCACGATGCCGATTTTACCAACCGGCTCAGATTGGATTCACTATTCATCTATCTCCAGGACACAGCTGCAGCCCATGCAGATAAATTAAACCTGGGCTATACTTCACTTATTAAACACAATTTTGCCTGGGTATTATCATGGGTTTATGTAGAGATTGATGATCTGCCCGGGTTCGGAGAGGAAATCAGAATTAAAACCTGGCCAAAGAAGAAATATAAACTATATTCATTTAGAGACTTTTTAGTATACAATCAAAAAGGAGAGATTATAATAAAGGCCACATCCGCATGGCTCCCGATAAATCTTACATCCAAACGTATTATAGATACTTCAAGCCTTCCTGCGCCGATAAATTACCAGGAAACAGAATCCGCCCTTGATTATCTGCCGGGTAAAATCTCAGAAATGAATGACCGGGAATTCCTGTATACCCGACATATGAGATACACCGACATAGATTTGAATCAGCATGTAAATAATATTAAATACATAGAAATGATAATGGACAGTTTTACTAAGGAGAAACATGAAAAATTCATCATTAAAAATATCAGAGTGAATTTTGTTTCGGAATCTAAATATTATGATTCAATTGATGTTTTCAGATCTTCAGGCGAGACAGATAATTCTTACTTAATTGAAGGTTCAAATAAATCTACCTCAAAAACTATTTTCCAGGCTGAGGTAAAACTATCGGAAAAGACATAAAATGATGAGATGTGATCCCGGATCCTCAATGATTGAATCTAAATTTTTGTTTAACTAGATTTTACTGTTTATAAAACTGTATCACCGCTGCTAATATTCCGGTGATTTCTGATTAAATGAATAAATTATTAATAATTGCGCGGGAAAATGATGTCTGATGTAACAATAACATTATCTGATTCGGAAAAAGAAGTCCTGGCTGAAGTGCTGGATAGCTACCTGTCCGATCTCGGCATGGAGATTACCGATACGGACAGTATGGACTTTCGTGAAAAACTTAAAACCAGGAGAACTGTAATCCAGAAAATCCTGAAGGAATTAAGACAGCCCTCTTCTTCGAAGTAATTGCTTATTTTGCTTTAAAGAGGAATTCCGCTACATCTGAAACGCCGTTTTTAATGTCAAGGCGCTTTATGTTGTTTATAAACCTTCCGTAATATTCTTCGTCGTTTATTAGTCTTCCCACAGCTTCCGGTATAGCAGAAATATCCCTTTCAAAAATTCCAAGCTCATTTTCCTGAACAAAATCAATGTTTCCCTTTTCCTGTTCCCAGATATAATTATTTACAACAGGGACCTTATTCAATATCAGTATCTCCATTATGGTAGAAGCACCGCACTTGGTTATCACAACATCCGAAATATTCAGCAGTTCATATATAAAGGTGATAAACTCATATACTTTTACCTTCACATCAGGATGTTTCTCTTTTAGTCTCTTAGCGGCTGAATATAACGATTTATTATTACCAGCTACTACTGCTATTGCAGCTCCCGGCTTCGAAGCAATAGTGCGCTCCAGGATTGTACGGCCATGCGGTATTCCATCGCCCCCGCCAAGAATAAGGATGATTTTGTCATCAGGATCATAACCCATTTCTATCTTCAGACTCCTTGTCGCCGACGAAGGAATTGGCTGTGAAAATTTCTCCCCGAGAATGAAAGGAAACACATTCAGCCGGTCGGGGGAAATTCTTTTGGAAAGTGTTTGTTTCAGTTTTTCGCTGAAAATGATAAATCTCTGGTCTTTTTTCAGGAACCACATAGGATGTGCCGTATAAGGATCAGTCACTATTGTAAAAACAGGAATATTCAGTTTCAGCTTTTTTATAGCTTCATATACGGGTTCTATAAGAAAGAAATGCAGTATTACAATTTTTTCGGGCTTCTCTTCGGCAATTCTTTTTTTAATGAATTTTACAGATGACTTTGAAACAATATAACAGGAAATTCTCGCAAATATGGAAATCTTATTGAATGCGTATAGGGCTTCATAGGCCCATTTAGCATTCGACTGCAGATTTCTGTAACCCTCTTCAATAAGATTTTTAACAACCCTGTTAGTCCTGGTAAAACCGTCAATAAGAACCGGTTCAACCTCAGAGGTATGATGACGATTAAAATAATTTGCAAGTGACGAAGCAGGCGCAAAATGTCCTCCCCCCGTTTTGAGGTAGAAAAAAAGATATTTTCTTTTATTTTTTATCATATTTTTGTTCAATAGAAAATTAAGAAAATTTTGCTTAATGAATACCTCAATGTTTATTTATCGGGGAGGTTTACCTAATGAAAAACTACTTTATTCAATTAACAATCCTAACAATAATCTTATTACTTAATAGCATGGTATCAGCACAAAATAATATCAGACCGGTCAGAGACAATGTGGGTTTCTGCTGGCACGCATCCGAAATGGATACTCTTATGGGTTATCTTTCAGAAAATTCAGAAGTCAAAGCACCTGATAACGGTTTATTGATCGGCGGGATCTCTCCTCACGATGATTATCTGTACGCCGGGAGAGTATACTATCCCCTTTATCCGCTAATTAAAGCAAAGGAAGTGGTGATCTTCGGTGTTACACACGGAACCGTCCGCAAGGCAATGAACGACCCGCAGAACGTACTGATCCTGGATGATTATAAATACTGGAAAGGTCCTTATAAAAACGTTGAGATATCTCCCCTCAGGGAAATAATAAAATCAAAGCTGGATAAAAATTATTATATGGTAAGTGATAAGGCCCAGGATATTGAGCATTCCATCGAGGCGCTTGTTCCGTTTCTGCAGTATTATAACCGGGATGTGAAGATTACTCCCATTATGGTTACCCAGATGTCGTTTGATAGAATGGATTCAATCTCAAATGATCTAACTGATATTGTTAAAGACTATATTACCTCTAATAATCTGAAACCGGGAAAAGATATTTTCTTCCTGATCTCTACCGATGCCGATCACTACGGGGATGACTTTAATAATTCACCTTTCGGAAAAGACGAAAACGCTCATCGGGAAGCTACTGAGAATGACAGGCGAATTGCTGATAGTTACATAAATACAGCAGTGACATATAAAGATATAAAAGGATTATCAGATGAATTATGGGGCAGTCCCGAAATTAAAACTCCTGTTCCTTTATGGTGCGGTAAATTCTCTGTTCCTTTCGGACTTCTTTCAATTTACCATATCGCAGATAAATTGAACCTGAAAGAACTTAACGGAAAACTTCTGAAATATTCAGATACATGGACGGAGAAACCGCTGCCGGTGTACGGAACGCATATGGGCACAACAGCTCCGTTTTCTCTTGAGCATTGGTGCGGATTTCTTTCGGCGGGAATATATGTAAAGTAGTTTGATTTAATTTTCCCGGTGCAGCGCACCGGTATGTTTGATAAATATCAGTATTTAAGCCTCCCTTCTATACGGTTTCCCTTTTCCTGTGCCGGGGTTATCTCGTAGTTGGAGGCCGACAGATGGCCGAGAGAAGGCCGACAGATGGCCGAAAGAGTTTTGGAAAGTTAAGATAGAAAAACCCCTTAACACCGTGAATTTACTTCCATATTTAACAAATTTATTGCTCAAATAAAACGGGGACAGACGGTTTTTCGCCTGCGAGTTGTTCGAACAGGTGATAGTCTGTCCGCTGAAAGCACCCATTATCAGTATTGATTTCAGAAAAATTATCACTGTATGTTTTTTAGAAATAATATAGATATTTGATCTTAGCTACTCCGGCTCTGTCAACCGTATGCATCCTGTGAGGAAGCAGATTGCCTGACCGATCAAACTGATCGCTTCTGTCTCTCACCTCATTGAACGCAAAGTAGATCCACGACTTCGGCGAAAAATTGTATGAGAAAAGGAATCCCGCAATAACATGATCAAGTCTGTCTACAGATTTAATAAACACGTTGTCCACATACACCCTTACATTTAAATTATTAATGGGGGTCAATGAGAAGTAAGGGCGTGCGTTATAAGTTATATCTTCCACGTGTCCTTCAGGATTCCCTTCGACATACATATCGTACGAAGTTCCGAGATCAAGAATATCAGCAGCTTTCCAGTTAAAGTTAATACCGGCCCACGAATATGGAGCTAAATATTCGCGTGAGAAATTATATGTCCTTTCATATCCTCCATATAAATTCCCGCTCCATTTGGGATTTATATTATACCACGAGCTAAGTGTGAATGCATACGTTGTATATTTCACACCCTCATCTTTAGCTTTTCCGTACTGTACATTTATTTCATATCCCCAGTTATCCCTTAGCTGCATATTAAACCCGAACAGCCCCACATAATCAGTAAAATTATCTGCTTTTTCATAATTAAAAAACGGCCCCGCATAAATTAGCATCTGACGTATATATCCGGTTTCATAATTAAAAACAGGTCCGGTAATAGCGGTGAATTCCCCGGTTCCGGCCCATGGAACATAACCAACTTCGCTGATATCAAACTTCTCACCTATATACCTGCTCCGTGCGTATGTCAGCCACTTATCCGTTACGCTGGTGAACCCGGTGGAAAAGGCAAAATCGCCATCAGAATTTTTAATTGATCTGGCAATCTGATAGGATAATTGCCATTCCGACTGTCTGAATGCGCCGTCAATATCAATAACACCATATGTACTGTCTTTGGTTTGCTTACCTACAAACAGTATCCCTGCCTGTGAGTTGCCGAATATCTGTTTCTTCAGTCTGACAGAACCGAAATATGCCTGATCTTCGGTCAGATGTTCGCCGTCATCGGTATAATTTTTTTCACCTGTCATCGCAACAAAGCCTCCATACTCCCAGTCGCCAAGCCTTCCAAAGGCTTTTGCGCCGGCGTATAAGGGAACTTCTGTACCATCGGGCAGTTTTTTTCCTATCCTGCGGGAGTAGAATAACTCAAGAGGTCTGTAAAATCCTGTATTCGATTGTCTTCCCGATGCCATGAATATTTCGTTTCCTTCAGTAAAGAAAGGTCTTCTCTCATCGAAATAAGATTCATACCTGGATATATTGAAAGAATAAGGATCGGCCTCAATCTGTGCAAAGTCGGGATTTGCAGTCAGCTGGAATTTTAATTTGGGTGAAGGATTATAAAGAAGATCCAGACCTAATTTACCCTCAACATCATACTTGTCATTTTCGTTTAAGCTTGCCTTTGTTATCCCGACCGGATATGCCTCCAGGTTCACTCCCTGAACTTGCGGCCTGAAGTTTTCAAAAACCAGCTTTCCGAATTTAGAGATACGCTGACCTTCATTCTGTTCGTAACTGCACCAGTAAAGATCCTCAGCCTGCTTCGGAATCCACCTGTCAAAGTCTAGTCCCCATGAATTTGCCTTATCATCATACTGAAAAGACTTGTAAGGGATTTTCATTTCAACAACATAGCCCCAGTCATAAACTTTCGAATCTGCAAACCATATACCATCCCAGCTGTAATCCCTGTTGCGGGCATCGTCCAGCAGACGGCAGTCGGCCTGTACACCGGAGGCAGATACAGCAAACTTGTAAGCTGTCTTCTCATCATTGAATGAATCGAGCATTATCGAAACCACATCCCCCTCAAAATTATCAATTGAACCGGTACTGGCTTGAATATCTTTTCTATCGTCATAGCAGACCATAAGGCAGTACAATGCATCCTTAGTCGTTAAAACTTTTGCAATCGTTCTGCGCGAAGGATGCTGTCCGAAATAGGGCTGAAGCTGAAAGAAGTCGCTTACGGAATCAACTTTACTCCATTCCGCATCGATTATACCGTCAATTTTTATCCCGGTATCCATTTCTTTTAAGAGCATAATTTTATTCTGATTCTTGCTCGAGGCAGCAAATAACAGGGTTGAGAATAATGTAAGAAGCAGTAATTTTTTCATAACCTCCACTCAATAAAATATTTCCTTTTGCCCTTTTAGACTGCAAAGAAAAGGAAATGTTACTTAGATTCTGTAAAGTTTGTATGAGTGGTTTTATTGCCTTATGAACGGCAGGAACCTGTAAAAAACGTGTGTCTAATTCTGGAAATTTGCCCCGGGATTTATCCCGGGGGTAAAACTCTGCTAACCCCTTTAACAGTTTTTATCACTCCATCAGCTGCTTATTTAAAATATACTTTAACTGTAACGACCGAATTTTTAGGAGTCATCAGCGTCAGTTTCTTACCTGAGATTTTTAAAGGTTCACCGGATTCTTCCATAAAGTTTGACTTAACAACTTTTACAGGAGCTTCCGGAAATTCAATCTCAGCTTCGGTGTCTTTCCCCTCGCTTTCGTACCACTGGAAAATATATGCATCCTCATCTTCAGCTTTTTTCAAAGTAGTAACTATCAGGTTTGGTGCGTTCATTTTCAAAAAAGAATATACAGCAGGCAGCGATCCTTTATGGATATCTGTTAAAAAAGAAATGAGCCTGTAATTGAAGTCGTATCCTTTATTTACAGTATTTCCATCCCGCCAGCTTCCTTTATGCGGATATAAGGAATATTCTATCTGATGTTCTCCTCTGTCGGCTGTCGGATCCGGCCAATCGGGCGAGCGCAGCAGTGAAAGTCTCATTACGTTGTCTTTAACATCGTAACCGTATTTAGAGTTGTTCAGAAGACTTACTCCATAGCCGCTGTTCGAAACATCTGCCCAGCGGATCGCGGAAACCTCAAACCTTGCCTTGTTCCAGGGAGTATTTCTCTGAGTTGAACGTTGTATGTAACCATATGGTATTTCATAAGTTGCTTCGGTATCCCGAACTGCAAGAGGAAATTCAACTTTAAGCATAGTTTTCTCCTCCCACCAGTCTGCATCAGTAAGAAAATCAATCCTGTCGATTCCTTTATATAGGATTATATCCTGACGGAAAAAGGACGATGGAAAGTTCGGTGTTGGAAAGTCTTTTACCACTCCCGGTTTAAGGTAATCATGGTAAACACTCAGTACAGTCCTTACAGGACCATCCTCTTTCACCTCAATCTTCTTAAAATTCATAGGATACTCTACTCCTGTCCAGCCGATATTCCATGCATCCCACGCAGTCGGTTTATCTTCCAGCAGCTGAAGTCTGTTTCCTTCGCCGGCAAGCACTTCCCTGCCGTTTTTCTTATCATAGATGCTATTTATCCATCCGCTGTCAGGATCGACAGTTACCTTAAAATATTCATTCTCAATAGAATTATTAGAGGAGAGTTTATTTTGCGTCAGGTCAGGATTCTTTTTTTCTTTAAGGTAATAAACCTTATAACCATAAGACGGAACACCTTCAGCTATAAAAAGAATTTTATTTTTATAGGTATCTTCATTAATTAATTGAGAAGGTATTTCTTTACCATCGCTGTTATAAACAGCATATGAAGTTAAGTCTCCTTCGGGCAGTTCAAACTGCACAACATCTTTACGCTCCCAGGAAAGAGGATTGAACACAACCAGAGGTTTACCGTCTTTAACAAATGAAGTATTAATATTATTGGTAATGTTTTTCAGAGCTTCGTTCTGTGTTATAGTCCGCAATATCAAGTGAGTGTTTATACGTTTTCATTGCGTCAATATATATTTCTCTTATACCGGAACCCGGAAGCAGGTCGTGGAACTGGTTCAGCATCACTCCCTGCCATGCCTCCTCAAGATCACTGCTCCTGTATTTTCCTTTAAATAAAAGATTGGAGAGAGAAGATAATTTTTCGGTATTCGTCAGATTTATTTCACTGAGGCGGTTATACTTTTTCATTTTTGCCTGTGTGGTGTAAGTGCCCCGGTGATATTCAAGGTAAAGCTCATCATCCCACACGGGTACATCTGAAAGGTCCTGTTTCTTCATCCAGTCGAGATACTCCTTCGTTGTTCCATACACTACATTGGGATATATATCAAGCGTTCTTAAATGCTGTATCCTGTCGATCATCTCTATAGAAGGTCCGCCGCCGTGATCTCCGACTCCGAAAAGCACAAGCATATTAGTAAAGCCGGTGTTCGCTTCAAACTGCCGCAGCCAGTCGACCAGTCCATATGCCTGGGTAATTGTATTCACATAATCAAACGGGAAATAAGAAAGTATTTTTGAACCATCGGGAGATTCCCACCAGAAAACACGGTAAGGAAATACATTGGTATCATTCCAGCCGATTTTCTGGGTAACGAAAGCATCTATTCCTGAATTCTGATAGAACATAGGCATATTCCAGTTATAACCGAATGAGTCGGGATTCCAGCCGATGTGAATATCAGCACCAAGCTCTTTTTTGAAATATTTTTTCGCATAGAGGATCTGCCTCATCCATGAAGGTCCGTCAATTAGATTACAGTCGGGCTCAATCCACATCCCGCCTATAGCTTCCCATCTTCCCGCGGCCATTTTTTGTTTTATCCCATTAAACACATCGGGATAAAGATCCTGCATCCATTTATAATACTGAGCGGCACTCTGGGTATATGTAAAATCGGGTTTCTCATCCATCATATGAAAGACAGAGCTGAAAGTGTTTTTACAGACAGCTATAGTTTCTTTCTCCCTCCACAGCCAGGCTGCGTCTATATGAGCATTGGAATCAAAAAAGAGGGTAAACTTTTTAGCGAATTCCTTTATCGGCTGAAGCTGTGCACGAACCTCATCCATTGAAGCTTTAAACTTCTGAATATTCCCGTTCCCGAGCGCGTCTATATCAACCTGTGCGGCCAGTTTTTGAAGAAGCTTATTAAGTCGTGTTTTTTCTTCTTTATCCTGCTTTGATTTGTCAATCCCGGGATCGGTCCTTACACGCGCATTTGTCTGATATGTATCAAAGCTTAGCAGTTTCTGACCCACTTTCATACTTAAGGAGAAATCCAGTATCGACTGCCTCAGGTCTTTGGTACCTGCCATATCAATTCTTGCCCGGAGAAGACGCAGCGGTCCCCCGGTGTTGATCGCTTTTATTGCAATAAGGAATTTATCCCCGGGTTTAGCATTTTCTGTTAAAGTGAACTCACCATCCCACGGAAAGTAACCTTTGTTCTCTCCGTTTACATAAAAGTAACCATAGTCGTCTACAGTGACCAGAAAATTTATTTTACCTTCAACCGGTTTTCCCAATATCTTTTCAGGAAGTATTATTTCTTTTCTAAGCCAGCATGAATCTTCATAGTTTTTTTCATCAACTCTCAGGATGCCCCATGAGGAATCATCAAAATCAGAAGAGGCAGGATTGCCTTCTACAGGCTTAGCCAGATCAGGACTTATCCTCCAGTTGTTAAAACTGTTCGCCGTCAGTGAATCAAGCGCATCGGATAATTTATCAACATTCGTCTGTGCCATACTTATTACCGAAAATATTATGAAGAAAAAGAGTGACTGCTTTATAAAATAAATTATTCATTTTAATACTGGATTTGTTGAAGGGATATGCTGGTTTTTGTTTTCATCAGTGCAAATCTAAATAAAACAGCAAACATATTTTACTTTCCATAACTTTCAGGCGCTGTACTTCTTGTTTTTTTTTGATTAAATTTTGATCAGATAAAAGGTCGATAACAGTATCTGTTAAGGTGGAACCATATAAAGGGAATACTGAATGAAGACTTCACTTTTTTTCGTTCTTGCCGCTCTGTTCCTTTTCGGGGGCTGCTCAACTACTCATTATCTGAAATATGCTAAATCAGATGAACAATTTTATGAGGATTATAATAATTCGGCAGGACATAAAGAAATTGAGGTTGTCTTAAAGAATGATAGTACACTCTGTCGTGATAATCATTCCATAATAAGAAATGATACCCTTTATATTTTTGAAGAGGGAACAGAGCAAAGAGACTATATTCTGCCAAATAAAGATATTAAGAGCATGAATTATCTCACCAATGACTACAAAACTGCTGATGTATTATTGCACAACGGTGAAAAGTTAAAAGCCGAAGGTATTACCATCTTAAAAGATTCAATAAGTTTTACCGGGATCAGGGAAATTCTATATAAGAAACCCCTCGTGCCCGTGGATGAACTTAAAATGGTTACCTATAAAAACCACTGGAGAGGAATAATAAACGGAGCTCTCGCCGGAATTTTACTCGGGGGTATTGTGGGCACAACAGGGTGGGTTTTCCATCCGATGAATGGCGGTATGACAGAACAGTTTGATCAGGGGAGCGCAACAATTATGGGTGCGTTTACCGGATTATTATTAGGACCAGTTGTTGGTTACTTTATCGGCTTCAATGTGAATTATCAGTTTTCCCCGTAGAGCAATAAAATTTAGTTTTTCCTTAACTGATCCAGCAGAACGGCAAGGAGGATTACTATACCGACAATAACCTGCTGAACGTAACTTCCTACATTTAAGAGATTTAACCCGTTCCGCAGCACAGCAATTAACATTGCCCCGAGGAATGTTCCGATGATTGTTCCCCTTCCTCCAAACAAACTCGTTCCGCCTACAACTACTGCAGCTATTACATCAAGCTCGTACATCAGTCCCGCATTCGGCTGTCCTGAATTAATTCTTGATGCAAGCAGTATGCCCGCCAGTGCAGATAAAACTCCCGATATAACATATACTGCTATCAGAATTCTGTTCGTTTTAATTCCTGCGAGGCGTGCGGCTTCAACATTTCCCCCGACAGCATAAACGTATCTTCCAAATCTTGTACGGGTTAAAACAATGTGGGATACAATAAAGACGATTACCATTATAATGGTCGGAACCGGGATACCAATAATCCTTCCCCCTCCGAGATAGGCGAATACATCAGGCAGCTCCCAGATGGGTCTTCCTTCAGTATATACAAAAGAAGCGCCGCGCCAGATGGTCATCAACGCCAGTGTAACGATGAAAGGAGTTATCTTAAACCTTGTAACAAAAATACCTGCTATATAACCCGAGAACACTCCGAACAATAATCCCGCAAGTATACCAAGGGTCAGACTCACATAAACAGGCAGATCAATTTTAATAACACTCGTAGCAAGTATTCCCGCAAATGCAACTAGTGAGCCGACCGACAGATCAATTCCCGCCGTCAGAATAACGAAAGTCATACCTGCTGCTATTATTGCTGTAATAGAAGCCTGGAGGGAAATATTCAGAAGATTTTCGGTAGTAAAGAAATACTGTGAAAACTGCGAGAATAAAATTATTTCAGCAATTAAGGCAAGACCTATGCTGAATTCACTTATTATTTCAACTAGTTTTGCTCTCCTGATTTCAGCCCGCATCTTTTACCTTCGAAGAAAATTTTGTTGCTAAGTCCAGAATTTTTTCCTGGGTAACTTCCTCGTGCGAAAGCATTCCTGTTATTCTTCCTTCGCACATCACCATGATCCTGTCCGATATCCCCATAAGCTCAGGAAGTTCCGAGGAGATTACTATTATGCCCTTCCCATCTTCTGCCAGCTTATTTATTAAATTATAAATCTCATACTTTACCCCTACATCAATCCCCGACGTAGGTTCGTCAAAAATGAGGATATCCGAATTGGTCTCGAGCCAGCGGGCCAGTACTACTTTCTGACGGTTCCCGCCGCTTAGTGCCTCAACACTGGTCTCAAGAGATGGAGCTTTAATCTTCAGCTGATCGAACTGTTTCTGTGATTCAGCAGTTTCTTTGTCCCTGTCGATAAATAACGCACCCTTCAAATTATCGAGACTTGAAACAGAAATGTTCTCACGAATGCTGAGATTCATAAAAAGTCCCAGCAGATTCCTGTCCTCGGTCAGCAGCCCCAGTCCATTTTTTATTGCATCACGGGGTGATTTTATCTCAGCTTCTCTGTTTTTAATAAATATTCTGCCGCCTGTTTTTTTATCGGCACCAAATACAGCACGCACCAGCTCGCTTCTGCCTGCACCAACTAATCCTGCGATTCCGAGTATCTCACCTTTCCTGAGAGTGAAGGAGACATCACTTATCTTATCAGAACTCAAATTTTCAACTCGTAGAATTTCCTCACCCTTTACTGCATTATTCTCCGGATATTCATCCGCAAGTTCCCGTCCTACCATAAGCTTTATCAGGTGGTTCTTATCGACATCTTTCATATCCGCCGAATGAATAAATTTACCGTCGCGAAGCACCGTTACCCTGTCGCCGATCTCAAAAATTTCCTCAAGCCGGTGTGATATATAAATTATCCCCACACCGCGTTCTTTCAACTGGTTTATTATCCCGAAAAGATTTTTTATTTCTTTACTTGTCAATGGAGCTGTGGGTTCATCCATCGCAAGGATCTTTACGTTGCCGACTATAGCTTTGGCAATCTCAACCATCTGACGTTCGGCAGTACTTAGTCTGAACACAGGAAGGTTCACGTTAATTGTCTTCTCCCAGCTGCGATAGTACTTCCTCAGCCTTCGTCTTCATTTCTTTTTCATTAAGGAAGAGAGAATCCTTTATCTCCCTGCCAAGGAAAATATTTGAGGCTGCCGAAAGTTCAGGCACAAGTTTGAAATCCTGGTATATAATGCTGATCCCAAGTGACTGAGATTCCGATGGAGAGTCGTATTCTACCGATGATCCGTTTACAAGTATCTCCCCGCTGTCCTTTTTAACCGCACCGGATAAAACTTTCATCAATGTGGATTTACCCGCACCGTTTTCCCCCACAAGACAATGAACCTCCCCGGCTTTTAAATCAAGCGAGACCCTGTCAAGTGCCAGCACACCCGGGTACTGCTTAACAATATCCTTCATTTCAAGGAGACTGCTCATTGAGAGTTATTCTGATTCTCTAAAGTCTCTTTATCAACTATCCCAACTTCAACGGGAACGTTTTCGGGCACTGTTTTATTATTGAAATAATCATTGATAATATCGATGGTTTTAACCCCGATTTTTTTCGGGTATTGAACTACGTCTGCTTTAAGAGGAGAATTTTTCATTATTGCATCAACTGCAGGCGGCGTAGCATCATAACCGATTATGTAAATTCCTTTTCTGTTAAACTGATTTACCGCATCGAGCGCACCGAGGGCTGTATCATCGTTTATTCCGAATATGCCGTCCAGCTGAGGATTAGCCTGGAGTACATCCGCGGTGACCTGCAGCGATCTGTCGCGCACACCCTGACCGTTCACATCAGCCGCAACGATTATATCAGGATACTTTTCAATCGCCTCCCTGAACCCTGCAACTCTGTCAAGCACCGATGTTATCGCAGGTTGATTTATTATGGCAACCTTCCCTTTCCCGTTTAATAACTTTGCAAGATATTCACCTGCAAGTTTTCCTCCCTGTACATTATCTGATGCTATATGTGAAACAACCTTTCCTTCTTCAGCAGCAATATCGGCTGTAAATACGGGTATGCCGGCTTTATTGGCTTCGGCAATGCCTGACCCGATTCCTTTCGAATCTACCGGGGAAACGATTATAGCATCCACCTTGCGTGAGATAAAATCCTCTATCTGCGATATCTGTTTGCCAAGATCCCAGTCGGCTGAGGTAATGATAAGGTCATAACCATACTTGTCGGCCTCTTTCTTTAGTCCCTCCTCAAGGTCACGGTAGAAAATATGTCCCCTGGTTAAGAGACTTACACCTATTGTCTTTGTATTTTTGCCGGGATTACCGTCATTACCGCCGCAGGATATAAAAGTTACTGATAAAAGTACTGTAAGAAAGAATGAGAATATTTTGTGCATATTTCACCAGAGAGATAAGGATTAAAACATTTTCAAAAATTTACCGTCCCAGCAGGATTAGTTGCTGAAAAACATAGTATTAAATCTAATTAAATCTGAAATTTAAATTAAATGTCTTTACTTATAATAAATAAAAGAATTATATGCAGGTTATCTGGCTAATGAACAGTGAAAAAAAACGACTCAAGGAACATTCAAACAGGGAGAAAGACTGGAAATTGTGGGGACCTTATATTAGCGAGAGACAATGGGGAACGGTAAGGGAAGACTATAGTGCTGACGGTGATGCATGGGATTATACGACACACGACAAATCAAGAAGTCAGGCGTACCGATGGGGCGAGGAGGGTATTGCGGGAATATGCGACAGGAAGCAGACTTTATGTTTCTCCGTTGCCTTCTGGAACGGAAAGGATCCGATTCATAAAAGAAACTTTCTTCGGATTGTCGGGACCGCAGGGAAATCATGGCGAAGATGTAAAAGAATATTTTTATTACCTGGATAACCTGCCTACACATTCCTACATGAAGATGCTTTATAAGTACCCGCAGGATGAATATCCATATAAGCAGCTCGTTGATGAGAACAGGAAAAGGGACAGAAAAAGTCGCGAGTTTGAGCTGATTGATACAGGGATTTTTGCTGATGACAGGTATTTCGATATTTTCATTGAGTATGCCAAAAACGGTCCTGAGGATATTCTGATAAAAATTACTGCGGATAACCGCGGAAGCAAATCAGCTGAACTCCATATTATTCCACAGTTATGGTTTAGAAATACCTGGGCATGGGGCTATGATGACTACAAACCGACCCTGACGGAAACCGGCAGTCATGTGATAGAAGCTGACCATAAAAAACTGGGACGTTATTTCCTCTATTCGGAAAATGGTGAACTTCTTTTTTGTGATAACGAAACAAATAAGGAGAGACTATACGGCGCTGCTAACCAGAGTAAAGTTAAAGACGGGATAAATGATTTTGTTGTTAATGGTGAAGACAGAGGCATTGCCCCCGAAAAGGAGGGGACAAAAGCAGGAATAGTATATAAAACCAAAATAGCAGGTAAATCAAAAAAAATCCTGCGGCTCAGATTAACCGCTCACAAGCAGAAAGATTTCCTCTCGGATTTCGAATCAATATTCCTTGAACGTCAAAAAGGAAGCTGATGTCTTTTACAATGATATCCAGAAAAACCTCGCAGACAAGGAGAAAAAGAAACTTCAAAGACAGGCTTTTGCCGGCCTGCTCTGGAATAAGCAATATTACCAATTTGATATCTCACGCTGGTTAAAAGGTGATCCGGCAATGCCTTCGCCTCCTGCAGAGCGGTTAGAATGGAAGAAACAGCGACTGGATTCATTTGAACAATGAAGATGTTATTTCAATGCCTGATAAATGGGAATACCCATGGTATGCTGCGTGGGACCTCGCTTTTCATTGTATACCCATCGCCCTTGTTGATCCTGATCTGGCAAAGAGACAACTAACGCTGCTTACCCGTGAATGGTATATGCATCCCAACGGTGAACTCCCTGCTTATGAATGGAACTTCTCTGATGCTGAATCCGCCTCTGCATGCTTATGCTGCATGGCGCGTGTATAAAATTGATGAGAAAGTAAGCGGGAAAAAGGATATCGCATTCCTTGAATCGGTCTTTCATAAACTTCTGCTTAACTTTACCTGGTGGGTGAACCGTAAGGATACTCAGAACAGGAATATTTTCCAGGGTGGGTTTTTGGGACTGGATAATATCGGAATTTTCGACAGAAGTTCCGGTCTTCCGGGATACGGCAGTGTTGAGCAGGCAGACGCTACCAGCTGGATGGCTATGTACTGCCTTAATCTGATGAGAATATCTATTGAACTGGCAGGAAACAATCCTACCTACCAGGATATGGCTTCAAAGTTTTTTCAGCATTTCCTTTATATCGCCGGAGCGATGACCAATATAGCCGATCGGGGAATAGATCTCTGGAATAAGGAAGATGAATTCTTCTACGATGTTATGTACCTTGATCAGAAATACGACAGACAGATCAGGATCAGGTCAATGGTGGGACTCATTCCTTTGTTTGCCGTGGAAGTGCTGGAACCTGATCTTGTAAAATCCCTGCCCGAGTTTTCAGAAAGATTGTCATGGTTTTTGAATTATAGAAAGGATCTGGCATCGCTTGTTTCCCGCTGGCATATTCCCGGTAAAGGTGACCGAAGACTCCTATCCCTGTTGAGAGGACATAGAATGAAACGCCTTTTATACAGGATGCTTGATGAAACTGAATTTCTTTCTGATTATGGAGTAAGATCACTTTCGAAATATTATCAGGAACATCCATATTCTATGAACCTGGGTAATAATTCATATACTATTAATTATGAGCCTGCGGAAGCTGAAACAGGCTTATTCGGAGGAAATTCAAACTGGAGAGGTCCCATCTGGTTCCCGGCCAACTTCCTTATAATCGAATCACTTCAGCGTTTTCATCATTATTACGGCGATGAATTTAAGATAGAATACCCTACCGGTTCAAATAAATATTTTACTTTACAGGAAATAGCTTCTGCATTAACTGAACGAATTACAAAATTATTTACAAGAAATGCTGAAGGAAAAAGACCTGTTTACGGATCGAATGAGAAATTTCAGAATGATCCGCATTTTAAGGATTATTTCCAGTTCTATGAATATTTTAACGGAGATACCGGTGAAGGGCTCGGGGCATCACATCAAACCGGATGGACCGGTTTAATAGCAAAGCTTCTGCAGCCCCGCGAAAGTGAATAGGCCGAGAATGGGCCGGATACAGATATAGTAATAATGCCGCTTAAACGAATTACATCCGCAGCAACAAAACCTGAAAGGATAATAGAATGCTGAATCGATATGACGATATAGGATCATCACAAAAAATCCAGCTTAATGTTTTCCGGGAATATCAGGAATGCGTTCCCCTACATTCCTTAATTTTTTTCTTCCTTTTTGGTTTTATCTGTATCAGAAGCCAGTCTTAACAGCTTTCTGAAATGAGCCATTTTGTCTTTATCAGACATCAAAGATTTATGTTTAAATCTTTTGATAACCTGGCTCAATTTTATATCCCCCTGACCATCATGCTGTGATCTTCTGCTAAGGTAATCCTTGAGAATTCTCACCTGCTCTGAGGTCGGTTTATTAGTTAGATTAATCTTGGGCATAGTGCTCATCAACAATTAATTGTTATCGTATTTTGTTATATCTGCGTAGGGGGTAAATTGCGCTACGTAAAAGTAATTACATCATCAAATAAAAACAAGTATCTTGGGATAAAACAGGATTTTCGCGTATTTCAATGAACCCTCCTATTCAGGTTACCAATATTAACAATTTCTGATCCGTTAAAGTTCCTCAGGCATTGAAATTAGCCTTTATTTCTATATCTGTCAAGATAATATGCCGACATAACCAGCCCAAGATGAGAAAAAGCCTGGGGATAATTTCCGAGATATTCACCTGAATCAGCGTCAATTTGTTCTGAAATAAGACCTGTATCACTCAGATAGCGTTCAAAAGATTTGAAAATATAAGAGGACTTATCGATCTGGTTCATTATCGCCAATGCAGAAATATACCAGTAAATACAAAGAATAAAGGTACTATCTTCTCCTGCCAGCCCGTCATCCGAACGATAGCGAAATATAAAAATTTTATTTTTACTCAGTTCCTTAAATGTATTCTCCATAATTTTCTGCGTTATATCTTCATTCCTGTCAAGAAACTGAACGAGTACAAATAGAAAATTAGTAGCATCTACATTTTCCCCGCCGGCATACTGCATCAGATTCTCTCTTTTTGAGTCATAACAGTTCTCCCATATCCAGTTATATATTTCACTTCTAAGTTCTTTCAGATCATCGGTTTCGGCTTTTGTAAGTCCCAGGTCATCCTTCATTCTCAGTGTTCTGTCTATTCCAACCCAGCACATAACTTTACTGTAAGTATAGTGATACTGGTGCCCCCTCACCTCCCATATCCCGCTGTCGACATCTTTCCACTTCATCCTGATTTTTTCAACAAGCGCCAGTATGGAGTTTTTGTCCAGAATTATATTATCCTTCTGATTCTTGGCCATAAAATAATGTGCGTCAATCAGGGCTCCGTATACATCGAGCTGAAGCTGGTTGGTTGCATTGTTTCCGATCCTTACCGGAGCAGAATTCTTATAACCCTTCATACCAAGCTCAACTTCTGTGGGTGCCCTGTCACCCCATATAGTATACATAGTGTTAATATCAAAATTCTCTTCTTTATGTCTCAGTGCAATATCCTGAACAAATTTGAAGAAGCTCTCAGCTTCCTCTGTATAATCTGCAATATGAAAAGCATACAGAGCAAACGTTGCATCGCGCACCCAGACATATCTGTAATCCCAGTTTCTTACTCCCCCTATCTCTTCGGGTAAAGAGGTTGTCGGGGCCGCTACTATAGCTCCGGTCGGATAAAAAAGCATCATCTTTAAAGTTATCAGAGATCTTATGAGCTGTTCTTTGTAATAATCGAAGAAGTGTCCTTTGGCAACCCATGCTTCCCAGAAATTACTTGTGGATTTTTCAAGGTTCTGTCCTTTATAAGATGAGTTGTGGTTTTTAAGTATATATTCCAGGATTAAATTTTTTTCCGTCACTCTCTTCTAAATTAACCGTGAGTTCATATGCCATTCCCCTCTTTTCCACAGTAGTATTTTCCGGAAGGTGAAGCATAAGCGTATTCTCCCCCACCTTGATCTGTATAGTAGACCCTTTAAAACTGAAGTCAGGATTCCTCCTCGCATAATCGGGTTTAGGTTCATACAGCAGTTTTACTTTGCAGTTTCCCTTAACTCCGATCAGCTTTCTTACGAAAAAATGATTATTGCATTCCTTCACTTCCTGAGGAACCATAAAATCGTGCATATGAAATTCCTCTTTTTTCCTTTTAAACCTGAATTCTGCAATTCCTGTATTCTCCACATAATTGCTTTCGACCGTAAAATCGGGCATCTCTACTTTGAATGTTCCTCCGTTTTTATCGAGCAGCAAACCGAAGATGCTTGGTGAATCAAAATTAGGAAAGCATAACCAGTCAACAGATCCGCTTTTTGAAATTAGGGCAGCAGAATGAAGATCTCCCGTCAGGTAATAATCTTTTATTGGGTGCATGTATTAAGTCCTTATTTTACCATCTTTTACAGCGTAAAAGGTACGAAGATAAATCTTTCCGGAGGATGATCTGTGTGTTAATAGATTCACAAATAAGTATCACTGTGACATCCATAACAAACTAACCGATGCCTTTATAAGTAAATAACATTATGAAAAAATGCGGAGGTTGAAGATGAAATCAATTAAAGGATATATGGTATTAGTTATTGTTCTGACGGGATTATGCCCTTTGTTTTTTTCCACGTTGGCGAATACACGGTATAATGATTCTACAAAAACAGCTGTCAGTCATAAACTAAATGATAAGGACATTTTAAGAGCAGTAAAAACAGAGTTGTTGATAGCTCCAAATATAAATCCCGATTCCCTGAAGGTAAACGTGAATAACGGAATAGTAACTCTTGCGGGTAAAACAGACAATATTTTAACAAAAGAAAGAGCGGCAAAAATAGCAGAATCTGTTATGGGTGTAATTGCCGTAGTTAATAATATTGAGGTAACAAAAGCACTGAGAAATGATGCCGAAATTAAGGATGATATTATAACTGCTCTGGCTAATAATCCCGCAACTGATGCATTTCAGGTAAATACTGAAGTGAATAATGGAAATGTTGTTTTGTCGGGACAGGTTCAGAGCTGGCAGGAAAAAGAACTATGCAGAAAAATTGCGGAAAGCGTCAGGGGTGTCCGCGATGTAAAAAATAACATAAATATAAATTACACGGCTTACAGAACAGACAATGATATCAAGGCCGATATCCTCAGCAGATTAAAATGGGATATATATGTAAACCAGCAGTTTATTAATGTTTCGGTTGATGACGGCGAAGTTTCATTGAGCGGCAGCGTTGCAAGCGCAGCAGAAAAAGAATGGGCTTACGATGATGCCTGGGTAAATGGGGTTAAATCTGTTAATGATAACGATCTTAAAGTACAGTGGTGGGAGAACAGTACTCCGCAGTCGCATCAGGAGAACATTATTTTAAGAAATAAGGAAATAAAGGCTGCGCTGGAGCAGGCGTACATACTGGATCCTAAAATTATGTCGGACAGAGTACATATAAAGGTTGATAAAGGGACTGTAACTCTCCGCGGTACGGTAACCGATCTCCAGGCAAAGCAAGCTGCTGAAGAGGATGCCCGCCATACTTTCGGGGTTTTCCAGGTACTTAATGATCTGAAAGTAGAGCCCCGGTCAATTCCTGAAAAAGTGGAACTGGAGAACAGGGTAAGGCGGGAAATAATGCACAATCCTAATGTGGATAAATTCAAAATAGAAGTATCCGCGGATAAGGGGAAGATCTTCTTAACAGGCATTGTCGATAACAAATTCGAGAAGGACGCAGCAGGAAAAGCGGCCTCATCAGTCAAAGGAGTAACCGCGGTTCAGAATGATATTGTCTACCAGGAACCCCAGGTGGAGGCAAGATCAGATAAAGAGATCAAAAAGAGCATTGAAGAACAACTGCACTGGGACCCTATAACCAATACACGCGATATCCATGTTTATGTTGAAGACGGTAATGTTACACTGACAGGCTTTGTTGCTACCCGGCTTGAGAAATCAACTGCAGCACTTGAAGCTTACCAGGGAGGCGCTAAGGATGTGGATAACGAACTCGGCGTAACTTCGGGACCTTCATTCGTTAATGAATAGACAGGGTTTTGTGTACCCGTGTCATCTCGACCGCAGCGTTTGTGTCATCCCGACCGCAGGGAGAGATTTAAAACCAGAAACGCCCCGGTTAGGGGCGTTTCTATTGTCAAAAAAAATGAAATGTACTGCTTATTTGTTGTATGAGTGCAGCAGTTTCATATAATTAGCACGTTCAAATACTGAAGGATCTGCAACATTCATATAGCTCATACTTCCGCGCATCATTTCAACAGATTCATATTCATTAACTTCCATCCAGAATTTCAGCTTGGTCAGTACGTCAGAGATATGACCAATTCCGAATTTCAGGAGGCATGAAAGCATCTGTGTAACTTTTGCACCAACCATTAACATTTTGATTACATCTGCTTCTGAATAGATACCGCTTGTTGCCGCCATATCTGCGTTGATTTTCTTGTACAGCATCGCAATCCATCTCAGAGGAAGTCTCATCGACATCGGAGTACTCAAAAGTACATTAGGTGTAACTTCAAGAGTTTCCAGGTCTATATCAGGCTGATAAAACCTGTTGAAAAGCACCAGTCCTTTTGCACCTGCTTTATCAAGCTGCGAAGCCATATTAGCTACCGAACTGAAATACGGGTGCATCTTAACAGCGACAGGTATGTTTATGCTTGAAGAAACAGTTTTAACTATATCAATATAATCCTTCTCAACTGCAGTACTGTTCTTCGCTGTATCTGCAGCCAGGAAGTAGATATTCAGTTCAAGTGCATCTGCTCCGGCCGACTCTATCTTTTTAGCGATATCAACCCATCCGCCTAATGACTTTGCCGTTAAGACTGGCGATGATCGGGATATCAACTGCTTCTTTAGCTTTTTTAATATGCTCGAGGTATTCATCGGGACCCGTCTTGAATTCGAAGGGCTCGGGGAAATAGGAGGTTGCTTCCGCGTAGCTTTCATTATGAACTGTAGTAAAGTAATTCAGCTCGAGTGATTCGTGTTCTATCTGCTCTTCAAAGAGCGAGTAAAGAACCACAGCAGCGGCTCCTGCATCTTCCATTAATTTAATATTCGAAATATCTTCTGATAATGGACTTGCTGATGGGACTATTGGATTTTTTAACTGTAAACCCAGATAGTTTGTTGAAAGATCCATTTTAGTTTCCTTTAATTTAATTCTTCAATAATTCTTATTCTTTATTTTCAGGCTTACTATCCTCAGCCATCTTTTCATACAATTTCCATGTGGAAACAACGTCCTCCTGTGCCTTTTTCATAAGCTCCTCTGCTTGCTGCGGATGAGATTTGGTAAGCATTTTATACCTGGTCTCGAGATAAGCATAATCTCTCAAAGGTATCTTCAGTCCTTTTGATTCCAGCTTGAACGGATTCTTGCCGGCAGCTGCTTCATCAGGATTGTATCTGTACAACGGCCAGTAGCCCGAATCAACTGCAGCCTTCTGGTTCTGCATTCCTCTGCCCATATCGATACCATGTGCGATGCAGTGACTATATGCTATGATCAGGGAAGGTCCGTCATAAGCTTCAGCTTCAAGGAATGCCCTGAGTGTCTGCGTATCATTAGCGCCCATAGCAACCTTAGCAACATAAACATTTCCGTAACTCATTGCCATAAGTCCAAGGTCTTTTTTAGCCATCGGTTTACCTGCGGCCGCAAATTTGGCAACAGCACCGCGGGGAGTCGATTTCGACATCTGTCCGCCTGTATTCGAGTAAACCTCGGTGTCAAGTACGAGCACATTAACATTCTTTCCTGAAGCAAGCACGTGATCCAATCCGCCGTAGCCGATATCATAAGCCCATCCGTCGCCGCCCATTATCCATACAGATTTCTTTACAAGGTAATCGGCAAGACTCTCAAGGTGAACGAAATCTTTCCTTGTTTCCGAATCCAGCCCGTTATTCATTCGCGGCTTTCAGCTTTTCTCTTAAAGCATTAACTCTTTCACGCTGCTCATAGATACCGGCTTCATCCTTCTGGTCGGCATTAAGCAGTCCGTTTACAAGTTCTTCACCCAGCTCGGCAATATGTTTCTTTAGAAGTATCTTAGCCTGATCATTATGTTTATCAATTGCGAGTCTGAATCCGAATCCGAATTCAGCGTTATCTTCAAAGAGTGAATTTGACCACGCAGGTCCTCTTCCTTCGTTGTCCTTTGCCCAGGGAGTTGTAGGCAGGTTGCCTCCGTATATCGAAGAACATCCCGTAGCGTTTGCAACAACCATTCGGTCGCCGAAGAGCTGGCTTGCCAGCTTAACATAAGGTGTTTCGCCGCATCCCGAGCAGGCACCTGAGAATTCAAACAGGGGCTGGAGGAACTGTGAATCTTTAACTTTACTTACATTTATTTTGGTTCTGTCGAGATCAGGAAGAGTAAGGAAGAAGTCCCAGTTAGCTCTTTCTGTTTCTCTCAACGGAAGCTGATCTTTCATATTGATAGCTTTCAGCTTCACTTCTTTCTTATTCTTAACAGGACATACATCCACGCAGAGCGAGCATCCTGTACAGTCTTCTACCGCTACCTGCAGTGAATAATATAAACCTTCTCCGTAATCTTTTGCTCTGAATTTAACAGCTTTGAAGTCGGCCGGGGCACCCTTCAGAGCGCTTTCTTCAAATACTTTGGAACGGATAGTTGCATGAGGACAAACGATAACGCATTTGTTGCACTGTATACATATTTCATCATCCCAAACCGGAACTTCAAGTGCGATATTTCTCTTTTCATACTGTGCTGTACCGGTCGGGTAAGTACCGTCATTAGGAAGCTTGCTTACGGGGATCATATCACCGTTGCCGGCAATGATCTCAGCGGTTACTTCCTTCACAAATTCAGGAACTTTACCCGTAACTGCGGGCTGAAGCTGAGTTTTGCTTGTAACTTTATCCGGCACTTCAATCTCAAACAGGTTTGAAAGTGTCTGGTCAACGGCGTTAAAGTTCATCTCAACTATCTTGTCGCCTTTGGCTCCGTATGTTTTCTTGATCGATTTCTTGATCATCTCGATTGCTTCATCTTTCGGGAAGATATTCGAGATCGCGAAGAAGCAGGTCTGCATTATAGTGTTAATTCTTACGCCCATTCCTGTTTCATCGGCAACTTTGTATGCATCGATGGCATACAGCTTCATCTTCTTATCAATCAGGTCTTTCTGAACTTTTTCAGGAAGTGAATCCCATACCTGGTCCTTAGGAACTTTTGTATTCAGCAGGAATGTCGCACCCTCAACAGCCTCGCCCAGCATATCCATTTTTTCAAGGAATACCTGCTGATGGCAGGCAATAAAGTTCGCTTTATGAATAAGGTAAGTTGATTTTATTTCCTTTGGTCCGAAGCGAAGGTGAGATACAGTTCCGGAGCCCGATTTTTTTGAATCGTATACAAAATAACCCTGTGCCGAGTAATCGGTACCTTCACCGATGATCTTGATCGAGTTCTTATTTGCACCAACAGTACCGTCTGCACCGAGTCCGAAAAACTTGCCTTTGAAAGTTTCCTTATCTTCAACTGAGAAAGCGGGATCTACTTCAAGACTGGTGTTGGTTACATCGTCGATAATTCCAACTGTGAAGTGATTCTTCGGTTTGGCTTCTTTAAGCTGATCAAGTACAGCTTTAACCATACCGGGAGTAAATTCTTTGGAAGAAAGTCCGTAGCGTCCGCCGATAATTTTCGGATATTCAAACGGCAGCGTACCTTCATTAAACATTTCAGAAATTGCGTTAACTATATCCAGGTAAAGAGGTTCGCCTGAAGCACCGGGCTCTTTTGTTCTGTCCAGAACGGCAATTGATTTAGTTGTTTTAGGAAGAGCGTTGATAAAATGTTCGATCGAGAAGGGACGATATAATCTGACTTTTACCAGTCCGACTTTCTCTTCTTTCGACTGCAGGTATTTAACTGTTTCATCTGCAGCCTCCGCGCCTGAACCCATCATAACGATAATTCTTTCAGCATCAGGGGCACCTACATAATCGAAAAGGCGGTATGATCTTCCGGTCATTTCTGCAAATTTATCCATCTGCTTCTGAACAATGCCGGGGCAGGCTGTATAGAACGGGTTTACTGTCTCGCGTGCCTGGAAAAATACATCAGGATTCTGAGCTGTTCCGCGAAGCACAGGATTATCGGGAGAAAGTGCGCGTTTCCTGTGAGCGATCACGAGGTCTTCATTCATCATTGCCTGCATATCTGCGGGAGAAAGCTGTTCAACTTTCATTACTTCGTGAGAGGTTCTGAAACCATCAAAGAAGTGAACGAAAGGAACTCTTGCTTCAAGCGTAGCAGCCTGTGCTATCAATGCAAAATCCATAACTTCCTGAACAGAATTCGATGAAAGGAGCGCAAATCCTGTGGAACGGGTCGCCATAACATCACTATGGTCGCCGAATATTGACAGAGCCTGTGCAGCTACCGAACGTGCCGAAACGTGAAATACGGCGGAGGTTAATTCACCTGCTATTTTGAACATATTGGGGATCATCAAAAGGAGTCCCTGACTTGCTGTAAATGTCGTTGTAAGAGCACCTGTCTGCAAAGCACCGTGAACACTTCCTGACGCACCGCCTTCACTCTGTAGCTCACTCACTGAGGGGACTAGTCCCCATATATTCTTCATTCCTACTGCTGACCATGCATCGCACCATTCGCCCATATTTGACGAGGGGGTAATGGGGTAAATCGCTATAACTTCGTTTGTATGATAGGCAACGTACGCAGCCGCTTCGTTTCCATCAATTGTGACTTTTTTCCGTTCCATTTTCCTTACCATTAATTTTTTGAGAAATTCGCATAAAATGTTGAACACACACTGAGCCAATTTTTATACCAGCAATTTTGGTTCAAAATGAAAAGAAATAAGGAAAACCATTACCAGTATTGAAAATCAAAAGATGTGTATTTCCGCTAAATTCTCACATCTGAGA
>CAVRHV010000004.1:0-96305 GCA_963721075.1 uncultured Ignavibacteria bacterium
AGCCAGGATTGAGGCTTCACTGGAAATAGTCCGTTCTCTTGCACTTGGCATGCATAAAAGTGAGGAAGTCGGGAACGTAACTGACAGGTTGTTTGAGGAGCTTAATAAAATAATTTCAAAAGTAATCGGCTGTACGGTAGTTGTAATTGATGAGAACAAAGACAGATGGGAAACATGGCGGGCAAGAACAAAAATGGCTGTTAATCCATTAGAAATTGCATCTTATAAACGATCTATCGAGACCATGAAGAAAAACATACCCGATTGGTTTCCTGAGTTTTATGCAGGTTTAGGTTCAAAAAACTCACGCCTAATCAAAGATATGTCAGGAGAAAGCCGCATTCATCTGTTAAATTCGATAGCTGAACAATATGAGTATTCAGAAAAAGAAAGAGCCAGATTATTAGAGATAACTCCTGAAAAATTTACCGCTCATTTTCTTTTTTTCAAGCTGGGGTATTTAGCCGTGATTACTGAAGAGAAACTTCCGGAGGAGAATTTAACAGTTACCAGAAGATTTGTTGAAGTTTTTGACTTTGCTTATACAAGATTTTTGGATATTAAAAGAGCAGAAGAGCAGGCACGGGAAGCCGAAATAGAACTTGCATTAGAAAGAGTACGTGCAAGGACAATGGCTATGCAGCGAAGTGACGAACTCAGGGAAGTAATCCAGCTTGTATATGAGCAATTCATTCATTTAAAGATTAATATTGAACATACCGGGTTTATATTAGATTATAAAACAAGGGATGATCTGCATATCTGGCTGGCAGATCAGCGCGAGATACCTTCCGAGATCACAATCCCCTGTTTTGATTCCGTGCCCAACAATAGTATCACAGAAGCAAAAGAAAAGGGGCAGGATTTCTTTTCATACCTTCTGACATTTGAAGAAAAAAACCAATTCTATCAACAGCTTTTTAAGTTTATCCCCGGTGTACCAGAGGAATCATTAGAATATTATTTTAATTGTCCCGGCCTCGCCGGATCAGGTGTACTCCTGGAAAATGTCGGTCTATACATTGAGAATTTTTCAGACATATCTTATACAGATGAAGAGAATAGTACGCTGATGCGCATTGGGAAGGTATTCCAGCAAACCTATACCCGCTTTCTCGATCTGCAGAAAGCCGAGGCACAGGCAAGAGAAGCAGAAATTCAACTTGCTTTGGAGAGAGTTCGCGCCCGAACTATGGCGATGCACAAAAGTGATGAACTGGCTGAAACGGCGGCGATTCTCTTTCAGCAAATGACAGAACTTGGAGTTACTCCCGAAAGGCTGAATATCTGTCTGATTAAAGAAGAAGACAACGTCCTTGAAGTTTGGGCTACTGACCAGCAGGGTAGTAAAATCAGTCATCACTTTAATGCAAGTCTTGATGAGCCGACTACAGGAAAACGTGTATATGATGCATGGAAAAGAAAAAAAGAAATCGATTGTTATTGACCTAACCGGAAAGGAATTAAATGACTGGATCCGGTATGTGCGGGAAGTAATGGGTATGACCATTAGAGCTGAATTAGTAAGGGAGCATCGGATACATAGCGTGGCATTCTTCTCGCAAGGTATGATATTAACCACTACGCCTGAACCATTACCCAAAGAATCAATAAAACTACTGGAACGTTTTGCTGATGTATTCAATCTAACTTATCGCCGATTTCTGGATCTGCAAAAAGCCGAAGCACAGGCAAAAGAGGCACAGATTGAGGCTGCACTTGAAAGAGTTCGTTCAAGAACGATCGCTATGTATAAAAGTGATGAACTGGCTGAAGTGGCACTTATCGTATTTAAACAATTAACAGATCTGGGAATTCAGCATTTTGCCAGCGGGTTTTCAATATTTAATAAGGATAAACAATCGGCGCAAATGTGGTTATCCTACGAGGGTGACATCATACCGAAACCATTTCCAATAGATTTTAACGCAAGTCCGGTATTGAAAAGAGTATATGATGCCTGGGAAGAAGGTAAGCCTTTTTATATAAATCAGGCTTCCGGAAAAGAATTTATCCAGCATATTGAATTTCTTAAAAAAGTTTTTGGCAAACGCGTTAGTCAATTTTTAGCATCAACGAAAAAGAAATTTACAGACAGTCCGGAAAAGAAATGCCCGATGAAATGGTAATGCACCACACCTTCTTTACCTATGGATCATTGATCTTAAACAACATTACACCAATTAAAGAACAGGATATACTAAATCGTTTCGCAAAGGTATTTGAACAAACCTACAGCCGTTTTCGGGATCTGCAAAAAGCCGAAGCAAGGACAAGAGAAGCGCAGATAGAAGGCGCACTGGAGCGGGTACGGTCACGTTCCATGGGTATGCATAAAAGTGATGAGTTAAAAGATGTGGTTAGATTGCTCTACAAAGAATTTCAAATACTTGTAACGGATATGCATTCTGTGAATATCCAGTTAAACCTGGACTCCTCCAAAGATATCTTTTTCTGGGCTTCAGTAGAAGAAGACATTTACCCAGAATTATATCATTTGCCGGATTCTGACTTACCAATATTTGAAAAAATTTACGCAGCTTTTAATTCTTCCGGAGATGAATTTTTAGATTATTTACTAAACAGAGAAGAAAAAGATGCCTTCTTTAAAGAAGTATTCAAGATTCAGCCTGTGCCTCCTAAAAGGGAAAAAATGATTCAAAATGCTGAAGGAATGGCTATGATGGGCTGGTTTCATAAGCATTCAGGAATTGATATCGTTCGCTATAATCTCAAACGTTTCAGTGAAGAAGAGAAAAACATAGTAAAGCGCTTTGCTGCTGCGTTCGAACAGACATATATCCGTTTTCTCGATCTGCAAAAAGCAGAAGCACAGGCCCGTGAAGCAATTAAACAGGCATCTCTGGACAGAGTGAGAGGTGAAATTGCAAGTATGCGGACATCGGAAGATCTCAATCGAATTACACCTCTTATCTGGCGTGAACTTAAAGCTCTTGAAGTGCCTTTTATCCGGTGCGGCGTTTTTATCATTGATGAAGATAATGAGGTAACACATGTTTATTTAACCACACCGGAGGGAAAATCGCTCGGTGTACTCAATTTACCTTTCGATACAAACGAACTTACAAATAACACTGTAAAATACTGGCGCAAAAAAGATGTTTATAAAGAGCACTGGGATAAACAGGCTTTTATCAACTGGACGAAATCAATGATGGAGCTTGGACAGGTGCAGAATGCTGAAACTTACCAGGGATCTTCAACTCCGCCGGAATCCCTCTACCTTCACTTTATACCTTTTACTCAGGGAATGCTATATGTAGGTGATGTTTCTCCTCTTTCTGAGGAAAAACTCGATCTGGTTAAAACCCTGGCAGAAGCATTCGCTATTGCATACGCCAGATATGAAGATTTTAAAAATCTTGAAGAAGCAAAAAATAAAATTGAAATTACTCTGGATGAATTAAAAGCTGCACAAGCACAGCTGGTTCATGCCGAAAAGATGGCCTCGCTTGGTGAACTTACGGCTGGTATAGCTCACGAAATAAAAAATCCTCTCAATTTTGTTAATAACTTCTCTGAGATCAGCGGTGAATTATTATCTGAGTTAAAAGAAGAAATAGAAAAAAATGATAAAGAAGAAGTTTTAGCTTTACTTGAAGATCTGAAACAAAATCTTGAAAAAATAAATCTTCATGGAAAACGGGCAGATTCTATTGTTAAAGGGATGCTTCTTCATTCCAGAGGAACTTCAGGAGAAAAAACACTGACTGATGTTAATGATCTTCTTGACCAGTATGTTACTCTTGCCTATCACGGTTTGCGCGCACAGAATAAAGAATTCAATATTACTATCGAAAAAGAATATGATGATGCTATCGGGAAAATAAATGTTGTACCTCAGGACATCAGCAGGGTTTTCCTGAACTTGATAAACAACGCCTGTTATGCAGCCTATGACAGGAAGAAGAAAAGCAACGATAACAACTTCTCCCCCACCCTAAAAGTTTCAACGAAGAATCTAAAGGATAAGGCTGAGATAAGGATCGGTGATAACGGCAGCGGAATTCCAAAAGATATTTTAGGCAAAATATTCCAGCCGTTCTTTACAACAAAACCGACAGGTGAAGGGACCGGGTTAGGTTTATCTCTCAGTTATGATATTGTTACAAAAGTTCACAATGGTGATTTGAGAGTTGAAACAAAAGAAAGTGTAGGAACCGAGTTTATTATTTTATTAAATAAATCATACTTATGAAAAACAAACATTCGAACATCATCTGGTTCTCAATGATCGGTTTTGTGTTGTTATTTACGGGTTTATTCTCGCCCGGTTATGCTCAAAGGAATTACCTTTTTGAAAATATTTCAGTTCCTGAAGGACTTTCTAACTCTACAGTCAACTATATCTTTCAGGACAGCAACGGTTTTCTCTGGATTTCCACGAATGACGGACTTAACAGATATGATGGGCACAATATAAAAGTATTTAAAAACGATCCGAATGATTCCACTACAATGCCAACTAATGACTGCTATGCTATTGCAGAGGATGCAGACGGATTTATCTGGATCGGCGTATCAAATAACATTATAGCAAAATATCGACCCGAAAAATGAAACTTTTCATGGCTATCACCTGGAAACCGCAGGTGTCACTAAAATATCTTATTCTTATTCGGCACTTTTAGATTCAAAAGGAAATCTGTGGTTTGGATCCACATATCACGGAATACAAAAATTCAACAAATCAAAAAATAAATTTGAACAGATACACCTCGATGCTAATAATAAAAATGCCCAATGGGGTAATATCTTTGGTATAACTGAATTAAAGAATGGGAAGATACTAGCTGCCGATTATGCAAACGGTATAAAAATATACAATGAAAAGCTTAATTTATTTCAGCCATATTTTCTCAATACAAATTTCAATCCGAATGAAATTCAGATTATTTATGAAGACGCATCCGGAAATATCTGGCTCGGCGGCAGAAATCAATTAATAAAATATTCTCCTTCTTATCATACTACTGAGAATTTCGATTTATTCAGCCTGATCAAAAATCCTACAACCTATGATAACATAACAGGAATTATGCAGGATGATGAAGGATACTTGTGGGCAAGTGTTTATTCGCAAGGGCTGTACAGGATCACTCCAAAGACAAAAAACATCCAAAGAATAAATTATAGTAATAATGAGTTAAACACCTATGGGCGGGATGTTATTAATAACGTTTATAAAGACAAATATGGAGTTATCTGGCTGGGGATATGGGGTAAAGGCCTCATCAAATTTGACCCGCTCAGAGAACCATTTAATTTTTATAAGTTTTCAACCGGGGACATCGCAAGTTCCGGCGCAAATTTTTCAACAGTGTTTGCGGGTTCATCTCAGAGCAAAGAAATAACCATTGGAACATCTGAAAAGGGTTTATTTAATTACGACACTGAAAATCATAAGTTAAATAACATAAAATTCAATATTAACCATTCTAATGCTGCAGAAGGGACCATAAATATTCAGGGTCTTGATGTTGATAATGAGGGTAATAAATGGTTCGCATATAATAACCTTGGTCTGCACAAAATTGATAAGAATAATTTGGTTAGCGCATATCAATCACCTTACTTAAAAAAAACTTCAAGTTATTATATAAACTCTATAAAAACTGATTCATCAGGTAATATCTGGATTGCCTCAAGACAGGGATTTGAGAAATATGATCGCGCCAAAAATAAATATACGTTCTTACCTACGATAATGAATAAACCGATAAGTCAGGAACTATCGCAAAAAATACATAGAATAGCTGAGTCACAGAAACCTATAGTCTCCATATTAAAAGTTGGGGAAGCCTCAAATCTGGAAAAAATTTTCACCCTGAATTCAGACCAGAAAGTTTTAATAATTGGTCTCGGTGAGGGTCAAATGGATGTCGGCGTGGGTCTTTCAGATGCAGGCTCACTATTAAGCAAAGATGGCGGGACAATCTGGTCGATGAATGATTTATTTAAAACATTTAATGACGGTGGAGGATTTAAAAACCGGATTGCACTTGGATGTTTAATTTGAAAAAGGGAGACTATAAAATTACATATGCGACAGATGTGGGTCACTCTTACGGAACCTGGAATGTAACTCCACCTCCTGATTCCTTGTGGTATGGAATTCAGGTATTGAGTTTATCTGAATCCGATTATAACAGTATAAATCAAATGAATGAAAAAGAGATTAACTCCAATAAATTTATGCCTACGGAAATAGGTACAAGTATTGAATTTAGTAAGCGGTACCATAATGTTCTTTGGTTAGGTTCTACACAAAGCGGATTTTTTAAATATGATTTAACAACAGGTAATTTTAAGCAATATAATTTTGACTCCCTGAATGTTAGTTCTCTGAACAATTATATTAATTGCATTTTTGAAGATCGGGAAGGAATAGTCTGGATTGCAACAGCAAACAGTTTATTAAGATTTGATCCCTCCACTGAAAAAATTAACAGATTTGATCAAAAAGACGGCCTTCCGTCCAATCAAATAAATTCGATTCTTGAAGATCTTGAAGGGAGTCTCTGGATTAACACATCAGCAGGATTATCCAAACTGAATAAAAATGCACCTAAGGATAAATGGAATTTTGTCAATTTTGATGCTCAGGATGGACTGCAGGGTTTTACCAACAGTAAAGCAAACTGGGTAGGTAAAGACGGCGAGATATTTTTAGGAGGAATCGATGGGTTTACATATTTCTATCCTGGAAAAATAAACGAAATAAAACCGGATATAGTTATAGAGGACATAAAGGTTTCTGATATCTCACTTAAATCAGATTCCTCTGCAATTAAGACTGACAAAAGTGTAATGAGGCTGAATGAACTTAATCTTTCCTATACGCAGAATAATTTATCTTTTGAGTTCGCTTCGATTCATTATTCAAGACCGAAAAAAAATAAAATTATGTACAGACTGGAGGGCTTTGATAATCACTGGCTGTCCAATGACCGGGATTTCGCTTCATACACGAATCTTTCTCCGGGTGAGTACACTTTTATGGTTAAAGGCTCAAACGGTGATGGAATCTGGAATGAAGAAGGAAAGTCAATAAAAATCATCATTAATCCTCCATGGTGGAAAACCACTGGTGCATACATAAGCTACATTTTCCTGTTTGGTTTTTTAGTTTTTGGTGTAGACAGGTTTCAGAGGAGACGTTTAATTGAAAAAGAACGAACCATGGCAAAAGAGAAAGAGCTTGAGCAGGCAAAAGAAATTGAAAAAGCCTATCACGAATTAAAGAGCACACAATCGCAATTACTTCATGCCGAAAAAATGGCTTCGCTGGGTGCATTAACAGCAGGAATTGCACACGAAATAAAAAATCCTTTGAACTTTGTTAACAACTTTTCTGAAATCAGCAGCGAATTACTGGATGAATTGAAGGAAGAATTGGAAAAGAATGATAAGGGAGAAGTCCTGACAATTATAGAAAATTTAAAACAGAATCTTGAGAAGATTAACTCAGCACGGAAAGCGTGCGGATTCAATTGTTAAGGGAATGCTGCTTCACTCAAGAGGGACTTCGGGTGAAAAAGTGTTAACTGATATAAATGAACTTCTGGATCAGTATACTGCGCTGGCTTATCACGGAATGCGGGCACAGAATAAAGAGTTTAACATAACCATTGAAAAAGATTACGACGATTCAATCGGAAAGCTATATGTTGTTCCGCAGGATATCAGCAGGGTCTTCCTTAACTTAATAAACAATGCATGTTATGCTGCAAATGAGAAGAAGGAAAAGACCGGCGGCGGTTTCTCTCCCGAACTTAAAGTATCTTCCAAAAACCTGAATGACTGAAGTTGAGATCAGTATAAGAGATAACGGGATGCGGAATTCCTTCGAAAATATCGAGATAAATTATTTAACCCCTTCTTTACAACAAAACCGACCGGAGAAGGCACGGGACTTGGACTTTCACTAAGCTATGACATTGTTACAAAAGTGCATAATGGCGAATTGAAGGCTGAGACCAGAAACGGTGAGGGCACAGTATTTATTGTTAAGTTACCCAAAGAATAGTTAAATAATGATTGAATGAAAATAACTGTAAGTAATATTATCCCGATTACATTTATCTTATTTCAAAATGTGTCTGCCGAAATAAACGATACATTATTTATTTCTTCCGATAAATTAATGGAAGGTAATTTCTATCTTGCAGCTTCAAATGAAGAACTACCGGATGAAATTTTATGGCATTTTTCACCGGGAGATGATCCTCGTTGGGCAGATCCGCTTTATGATGACAGCAATTGGGAATTCGTAAATCCGTGGTTAAATGTACTAAAACCGGAGGCAAAAAAATGGGGAGGAATCGGATGGTTTAGAAAAGTTATTAAGATCGACTCATCTTTAACGGGTAAAACAATCGGGGTTCATCTTCATCAGGATGGCGCTTCTGAAGTATTCTTAAATGGAAAGAAGATTTTTACTTTTGGGAAAGTAAGCGAAGATAAAATAGAAGAAAAATTCTATGATCCGTTTTATTCACCTTACGTCTTTTCATTTGATTCAAACACTGTTTATACTGTAGCGATAAGATATTCAAATCACAGTGATGTGGGGTGGGAATATTTTTATAATAAATTCTTCGGTCATTTAGGATTCTCCATAAGTTTATTTGACTTTGACAGAAATATTGATTCGGACTTATTGTTAATTCATAAAAGGACATCATTCGATTGGGTAATAAACGGATTTGCTATTGCTTTCTCACTTATATTTTTTCTCCTTTATTTCTTCTATTCAAAACGTAAACAAAATCTTTATTTCGCGTCTTTTGTATTCGGCATTGCTTTAATGTCAACTTCAAGTGACTTACAATTGATTGGAAATACCTCCCTTGAACTAATTGCCGTTTACAGAATTGTCCAGTTCATTGCATTTTCATTCATCTTTACTTTTTTTCTGTTATTCATTTATGATACTGTATATCATCGAATCATTAAATTATTCTGGGCTTTTTTTGCTGCTTTCATTGCAATTAATGGTTTTGCTTTTTTCGGTTCTTCCGCAATATTTGATAATATGATGCCTTTAGCCATCGTATTATCTATTTTGACGATTGAAAGCTTTAGAGTATTTATTATCGGCATAGTCAGAAAAGTGGAGAATATCCGGATCCTGGCTATCGGCAGCATTATATTCCTCATACTCTTTTTAAGCAGCTTCTTTATAGCTCCTCTGATCCCAAAATCAATACTTACTGTCCTGGTTATGCCGCTCATGTTTCTAAATATTACTGTTCTCCCGGTATTTATGGCGATTTACCTGGCAAAATCATACGGCAAAACTCAAACTGACCTCGAAGATAAAATCATATATGTACAGGAACTTTCCGCAAAACAGATTGAACAGGAGAGAAAAAATGCTGAACTGCAGCTTCAGGCTGAACTGGAAAGAGCAGAGAATAAAAGAAAGACAGAAGAACTTGAGCAGGCACGAAAACTACAGCTGTCTATGCTGCCCGAAGTGTTACCATTACTACCTGATATCGATATTACTGCATATATGAAAACTGCAACAGAAGTAGGCGGAGATTATTATGATTTTCATGTATCCGAATCTTCGGTTTTAACAAACGTTATAGGTGATGCAACAGGTCATGGACTTGATGCCGGTATGCTTGTAAGTATAACAAAAGGATTATTTCATAATCTTGCTCCCCAGCCTGAACTTGAACAGGTTATTGCACAACTTAATTCCGCTTTTATTTCAATGAAGTTAGCGCCGAGGTATATGTCGCTCGCATTACTCCGAATATCAGGCAATCATCTCAAAGTGATTGGAGCCGGAATGCCTCCGTTTCTATTTTACCAAAAAAGTTCGGGGACCATAAACGAAATAGAACCGAGCGGCCCGCTTCTTGGAGCATTCCCCGAATATAAATACCCGGTCAGAAATTACGATCTCTCAACCGGTGATATAATTCTTCTAATGAGTGACGGATTTATCGAAAGAAGAAATGCTGCCGGAGAAATGTACGGCTGGGAACAGGGAAAACATCTGTTCTCTACTGTAACTCATTTGAACTCACAACAAATAATTGAAGAGTTTGTTAAGGCGGGTGATGCCTGGGCAGAAGACAGCGTACAGGATGATGACATTACATTTGTTGTATTTAAAATACAATAGCGAATATACTCAGGGATATTTCGCTGCAGATACAAATAAATTACCCTGGGATGAAAGATAAAAATTCATTTAGCAATGAGGACAATTTGAAATTATTGGTTGTAGATGATGAAAGTGACGTACAGTTTTTATTCCAGCAGAAATTCAGGAAGGAAATAAAAAAAGGAATCAGATAAAATAGGTATGCTTATAATGGAATTGCAGCACTTGAATTAATCGAAACAATTGAGAAACAAACAGAATATTTAATACTAACGGATATAAATATGCCGGAGATGAATGGAATGGAATTACTGAAAGAGATCAAAACCCGGTATCCCGAATTGAAAGTATTTATGATCACCGCCTACGGGGATGAGAAGAATTTTGATATGGCTAAAAATCTCGGTGCGGATGATTATTTTACAAAACCATTTCAGTTCGATCTTCTAAAGGAAAAATTAAGTTAATCAGATCATTAAATGGAATATCATAATGGATTTTGCAAGAATATTAGTAGTGGATGATGAACCTGATCTGCAGACGTTGATCAGGCAGAAATTCCGGAACAAGATAAAAGCGAACGAATATGAGTTTCATTTTGCAGAGAATGGTGCAGAGGCACTTGAACGCCTCACCAATGACGGTTCGATTGATCTTATACTGACAGATATAAATATGCCGGTAATGGATGGACTTACTCTCCTGTCTAAAATAAATGACCTCAATAAAAAAGAACTGAGATCTGTAATAGTATCTGCCTATGGCGATATGGAAAACATCAGAACCGCAATGAATCGAGGTGCGTACGATTTCGTTACCAAGCCTATCGATTTAAAAGATCTGGAGGTCACTATAGAGAAATCATTGAAGGAAATTGAGCAGTATAAGGTTGCTTTGCTGGCACACGACAAATTAGTTGCCCTTAAGCAGGAACTGGATATTGCAAAGATAATCCAGACATCAATGCTGCCGAAATCCTTCCCTGCTTTTCCCGAACGTAAAGAATTTGATATTTATGCCAGGATGATACCCGCTAAAGAAGTAGGCGGCGACTTATATGATTACTTCCTTATTGATAAGTATAGAGTTGGAATTATAATAGGCGATGTTTCCGGTAAAGGAGTTGCGGCTGCAATTCTCATGGCGGTATGCAAAACCCTGCTCAGGGCCACTGCCCTGAAAGGTATCCCGGCCGATGATGTGCTGACGGAGGTCAATAGAATAATTGTTGATGAAAGTCCTTCTACAATGTTCGTCACTGTGTTTTACGGGGTACTCGACACAAGAAACGGTTCATTTGAATATTCGAACGGCGGGCATAATGCTCCCTATCTCTTATCGGCTGACGGCAGCTTGAAATCGATAGAGGATGCTGGAGGACTGATGATCGGAGCGATGGAAGATTCCGGATATGAATCTAAAATTATTATGCTTCAGCCCGGTGACAGTATTCTCTTTTATACCGATGGGGTTACCGAAGCCTTTAACAAGAATGAGGAGGAATTTTCGGATGAGAGATTAAGGAAGCTTGTTAATACCGGAAACAGCCTTTACCCCGAGAAATTAGTTGACCTTGTTTTTTCAGGTATTACTGAATTTACAGACGGCTGCGAACAGTCTGACGACATAACCTGTATGAGTCTGAAATATCTTGGCAGTTAAACCAGGTTTTTGAGACCTTATGTCACTTTTTAGCTGCGGCAGATACTGACATATATACACCCAGGAATTTATCTTTTTATAACAAATCCAGGAGAAATCATGCTCAAATCTACCGGATTTATTTTCATGTCGCTTCTTTTATTTGTATTTCTTATAAACATTCCTGCTAAAGCCCAGAGCGATACACTTTTTTATGAGCCTTTTGATGATATGTCAAACTGGACGGCTGCCGGACCTTTGGCCAACAAAACTGGTCGATTGAGAACAGTCAAATTATCGCCGGCGGTTATTCCGCTCCCGAGGTCCGCTTTACATGGGAATATATTTTTATTGGTGATTCATACCTGCTCGCCTCCCCCGCTTTTACGGGCAGCGCGGGACACAATATGGAGCTAAAGTTTAAGTACTATGAGGATTGGTGGTCTAATATAGTCTACGTCGGAGTGGCGATAACCGGTGACGCCGGCAGCTCGTATACTTCAATCTGGGAGCTTCAGGCCGGTGGAAATTCGGGTCCCGAAGAAGTTACCGTTGATTTCACCGGTATCGATAATATGCAGATTGCACTTTACTATACTGGTAATGCTAACGATATCGACTTCTGGTATGTCGATGATCTTACTCTGATGGATCTGGATGCTGTGCCTGTAGAACTGTCTTCGTTTACTGCGGCCGTATCCGGCAGCGGTGTTATCCTTAACTGGTCAACAGCCACCGAGACTAACAATAAAGGATTTGAGGTCGAGCGGCAGTTTGCTGATAATGATTTACGAAACAGCATCGGGAATGAATGGAAAAAGATCGGATTTGTTCAGGGTAAGGGAACAACAACAGAACCTGCGGCTTATACTTTTACAGATGATAATGTTAAAAACGGAAAGTACGCTTACCGCCTGAAACAGATCGATCTGGATGGTTCCTCTGATTATTCGAAACTTGTGGAAGTAGAGGTTAATAAACCATCCGTATTTTCACTTAAACAGAATTATCCTAATCCGTTTAACCCTTCCACAAAGATCAGTTTCAGTCTCCCTGTTGACGCAAGGGTAAGTTTGGATATCTATAATGTGCTTGGACAAAAAGTCACGACTTTAATAAATCATAATCTACCGGCCGGTGAACATAATATCACATTCGATGCTTCGGAATTCACAAGCGGAATCTATTTCTATCAGCTGGAAGCTAAAAGCGGGAACGAAAAGAAATTTTCTTCCGTTAAAAAAATGATCCTGACTAAGTAAGTCAGAGCCCAATCCTCCTTGAGGCCCCGCAAAAAGCCTATGCGGGGCTTTTTATATTGTTCCCGGCTTCAGTTAACCTTACTGTCAACCGCGGCCTGACATTGCCGTCGATGCCTCACCCCTCTTTTCTGTGCGCAGAAACAGAAATTTCATACTTATTCGTCAGACTATTAAGAGCGCAGGAAATAGTGCATGTTACTCCGGGCTTTTCCGATTGAAAATGATCTGTATTAAGAGTATCGACTTTAAATCCTTCACTTACCATATCAGCCAGGTATCCATCCAGCGCCGCCCTGCATTTTTTTTCCGTATCATATGACTGTATTGCTTCTGCCTGGAATATACCATTTTCATTAGCTACAAATGACTTACAGGATTCGACCGACTTATAGAAAATCATCACCATCGAGTTATTTGAATCATCTGTGTGAACAGGTTTACCTAGGGATTTAACAAGATCTGCACGGCTTTTACTGATGTAGTGCTGGATATCAAGCTGGGAAAAGATTTCGGATGAGAATAATAGTACCCCTAGAATTATCTGAAGAACCGGAAAATACTTTTTCATTTTGGCTTCCTCCCCAAAATAACTTTGTATATTCTCCAAAAGTTCAGCCCCTGCGAGACTGTAGTTAGATGAAACATACTGCTACAGTACTACAGCCTCTGCGAGGCTGCAAGAATTATGTTAGTAAATATATAAAGTAGCCGATTAAAAGTGGAACAAGAAGCATAATTATTCCTTCAATAATCGATTTTAACCCTGATTTCTTCTCTTCTTTCACTGTTTTGTTCATATTTTTTCCTATATGGGATTTATTCTTTTTTTTCTTTTCGTTCTGAAGCAAACACTCTTATGAAGCAGAAAACTGTTAGATATATTATTATCCCCCAGGCACCGATTAAAAAAATCCATCCGCTAAGTTCCATTATTCCTTCCTTATACTTAATGACTGAAAATATTTACTGTTTTTTTCAAACGGTACTTTCCGTTCTACGTTTAGCGGTGGCAACCCGCTTCACAGGATAACGCGAAAAATCCGCTTCATAATCATCTGGTCGTAAACGTTTAATGTTAAATACCTGTCGTGAAGGCAGGCGGGGTCAAACTAAAGGCGGCGGCCGGGGATGGTCGGTTGAAAGATTGATTTCAGTAATGATGGGAATATCATACGGAAGAATAAAATGATAATTTCCTGATGGTTTTGGGAAGTGTATTCCTTTTGCCCCAGATATTTGACAGAATACAAAAATCGCGAATCATTATCTCCCGAATACCTTGGCTTTTTATTCTCTTCAATTCCGTTAAAGTATGATGAAGCTGCCTGCGAACTAAGAAGATATGGTTCATCCTGCACTGAAATATCGTAACTGACTTTCTGCACCGACAAAAAAGATGAAAGTGACCAGGCAGAAAACCAGCACAGGAAGAATATCCTTGCCGAATGGAATAATATATTCTGGTTTGGTTTCAAAGTGGATAAAAGTATCTGAGGGAACATATTTAAGATTTTGTACAGAGTCAATAAGCTATTTCCGCATCACATTGCTGCTGTCTGCGAAAAGTACCACATTATTATTACTGGTCAACAAGCATCTGAATACGTTCTGAAAACGTTCTGAATACGCTCTGAATACGCTCTGAATACGATGTGAATACGCTATTCAAAGCATTATATGACTGTAGTGAGATTGACTGCGGGTCAATTCTTAAAAATATTCAAGGGGTGTTTTGATAGGCCTATGGGAATAGACTGGTCTGCAGCCTGGAGATGGTATATCAGGAATCAGTAGAAGAAGCTGTCGGCTGGAATAATTAGTGCCGTCGGCCGAAGCCGGCGGCACATAAGAATATTTACAAAATAACTACAATCCTATCCTGACTGTACCGAAGAACTCCCTTCCTGCTCCGGGCTGGTATGCATTTCCACCGGGATCAGGTTCTGTGAATGCAACATATTTCTGGTCGCCGAGATTTCTTCCCTGCAGGATGATCTCAGCATTAAGTCCTGAAAGGGTTAAAGTATAGCCTATCCTTGCTCCTATAAGAGTATAACCTGCAGCCGCTTCACTCTCGATATTTGCACCGTCAATATAGGTCTTGCTCTGGGTTTCCGTATTTATCCCGACAAAGAAATTATACGGCAGATGATACTCCGCATCAATGTATAACTGATGCATAGGCGAGTTAGGCAGGTAGCTGCCGTCTTTAATATATTTGATGATTGAAGGGTCATCCATCATTATCCTGATCGGTTCGGTGTTTGTATACTTGAAGTGAGAATATGTATACGCAGCCTGTATGATAAGGTCCCTGGTCGGCGTATACTTCGAGTAAAGCTCAAGGCCAATCCTCTCACTGGAGCCGACGTTCCTATAAAAAGTTTCCTGGTTACGCAGCGGATCGGTAATGCGGTAACGGTCAAAGTCATTTTCCGTAACCAGGTAGAATCCCGTGACATCATAATAAATAGAGTTGAGAGCGTATCCCCTGAACCCAATCTCATAGTCATTCGACGTGGCAGGAACCAGGTGAGTATTAAATCCGCCGAAGTTATCAGGATTTTGTGCGAGTTCTTCGGTTGCCGGAGGAAGGAATCCCTGTCCCCAATCCGCATATACATTCAGTTCTTCCATGAACGAATAACTGATACCGGCTTTACCGGTTGTGGCTGAGAAATCGGCTGTTCCCGATGCATCGTAATTTTCCTGCAGCAGATCCTTTAGTTCGTTATGGATCTTATCGTACCGCAAGCTCAGGAAAATATTCGTTTTTTCACCTAGAGATATATTATCCAGCAGGAATAAACCGACGCCCCGCTGATCGATCTCTTCATTTGATAATATATCCGTACCCGGTACCGAGTAATTATTAGCAACGCGGTGTTCCTTAATGTTCTGCCATTGAAGGTCGGCACCGGCACTTACTTTATTTCTGAAGAAGTCGTTTTTCTTTCCGTAGCCATAAGAATACTGCAGCGACGTTCCGGGAGTAAGGTACGTCCTGTAATTAAAAGTATGGTTGTTAGCTTCAGTAAATAAAGTTCTCTTATTGTATACGTTGAACTGAATTTCGTGCTGGTCAAATACCATCAATCCTGTTAAGCCTGCTGTGTTACGTTCGGTCTGCAGGTACTCGTTAAACGGAACTGCATCCGGATTAGCCTGTTTTGGATCCTCATTATACTGCTGAAGGTTTATTCCCTCAGGATTTTCATGATAATAATTAACGTATTCCAGGATCGGTGTAAGCTTTAGATTGCTGTTTGGGATATAAGATGCCCTGGCGTAAACATTATTTCCCCAGAAGTGGGTGTGAACGCGGTAGCCGTCACCCATCGTCCTTCCGAGCGATATTCTGTAATCGATATCTTTCGCACGTCCGCCGAACTGACCATAACCTTTCCAGAAATTATTCGACCCGTAAATACCGCCGGCTCTCACCAAATATTGGCTTATCGGGGGAATTCTTGCTTATGACATTTACTATGCCTCCTGTTGCGCTTCCACCGTATAACGAAGCAGCAGGACCGCGGAGAACTTCGATTCGGGAAATATTTGTCATATCTATATCGAAGAAATCGGGAGCAAATCCTGTTGGATCATTTATGGGAAGTTCGTCCATCAGTATTTTGATTCCCCTGATTCCCCTCTCGGTGAGGATTCCTATACCGCGGATTGACAAATGAAGTCGGTTTCCGTTTGCCTGATTATCTATCTTAACTCCCGGAACTATCTTAAGAGCTTCATCAATGGAGACAGATCTCGGGATAGTACTCAGGAAACTCTGGTCTACAACCGTAGTAGCGAATGTTATCTGCTTTAAGGGGAGATTTAATCTGGGGGCTGTAACTACAACCTCCTGGGGAAGCTGGTAGTTTATTGTATCGGCAGCAGGGCTTTGCTGCTGGGCGGAAGTATATACTGCACAGGAAAGACAGAATGACAGTAATAGTATTATTCTCTTCATTTTATTACCTGAATAAATTGTTAATGGTATTTATAAAAGGATTACAACAATTCAGGCTGTCTTTGGAGGGGGCGAAGGTATTTCTGTTATGTAGTTAGGAATGTTTATCCGTAAATCGGATGAAAATTTCTGCTTCCCTTCCGGACCACTTAGCCGGAAAGGTTTAAAGCATAATGCCTGCGATATTAGGTTCAGCAGGCTGGTTCTGTATTTCGGGTTATTGAGCTTTCCGTTTGCGAGATCATTCAGTTCGTTGTTAAATGCGGCGACTACCTTCGCTTCGCTGACATCATTTAAACAATACAAAATGATCTCCCCATCATTATTAACAGTTTTGACGATATCATACATCTGGCCGTTGTATTCAAATTCGTGAGCGTCTTTCCACAAAAATCCGCCGCCGTTACGGTACAGAAGCTCACCTCTTAACCTGAATTTCACAATATCATCAGATGAATAATTACCTTCCTGCAGACTCCGGAACATCTGAGCTTTGGCGGAGAGCTGAGCCTGATAGAAAATGAGGATAAATCCCCCTGAGTTTACGCAAAGTAATAAGATGAGTAATATGGATATCCACTTTTTCAACATAAAATCTTATTTGTGCATAACAAAGATAAATAAAGCAAACAATTAATACAGAATATTATATTTATACCATGGCGTTTTCCCCTTAACCTTTGCTTTATGTCCCGGTTCTGTTTTCTGCTTTATGCTATCGTGCTTTGCGCCATATTCTCTAATCATAAATCCATTGGAAATTTCTATATTTAGTTGTATTATCTCATCCATCCGGAATAAGAATTAGTAATGAATGGCCTTTGGAGGATAGTGATATTTTTCATTTGTCATTCGTCGCTTGTCATTCTATGTATAACTTCAGGTGAATATGAATGAACTATTAAAGAAAATATTAGTTTTATGGGTTGTACTCCTTATAGCCTGCCCTTTTCTTCAGGCTCAGCCGGTCAAACAGCCCGACGCCGCAGAATTAGAACTTGCAATCAAAAAGCTTAACGTACTTGGGAGTGTTCTTTATGTAGCCGCACACCCCGATGATGAGAATACAGCTGCGCTGGCGTATTTTGAATCGGGCAGACTGCTGAGGGCAGGTTACTGTGCGATGAATCGCGGGAGCGGAGGACAAAATCTTATTGGTAATGAACAGGCAGATGCACTCGGAGTGATAAGAACACAGGAACTACTGGCCGCCAGAAGAATAGACGGCGCAGAACAGTTTTTTACACGTGCCCTGGATTTCGGCTATTCAAAAAATCCCGAGGAAACATTTAGTATATGGGGCAAACAGAAAATTCTTTCGGATGTGGTATGGATAATCAGGAAATTTCGTCCCGATGTTATTATAACACGATTCCCGGGAACGGGTGAAGGAGGACATGGACATCATACAGCCTCTGCTCTGCTGGCTGAAGAAGCATTCAAACTTTCCGGTGATCCAAACAGTTTTCCGGAACAGTTAAAATATGTGAAGACCTGGCAGGCAAAACGACTTTACTATAATGTTATGCCATGGAGAAAAAGCGCCGTAAATGAATCGAATGATATAAAAATAGACCTTGGAGCTTACAATCCCCTGCTCGGTGAATCTTATACTGAAATAGCGGCAGAGAGCAGGAGTATGCATAAGAGTCAGGGTTTCGGCGTGTCGGCAAGACGCGGTGAACAGATCAACTATTTCCAGTATATGGAAGGAGACACGGCAAAATCTGATTTATTCGAGGATATCGACCTGACCTGGAACCGGGTTAAAGGAAGCGGCAAAGTTTCGTCGTTACTTAAAGAGGTTGAAAAGGAATATGATCCTGAGAATCCGGCCGCGAGTCTGCCCAAACTGATTCAGGCTTACAGCGAGCTCAGTAAGCTGAGCGATGATTACTGGGTTCCCTTAAAGAAAAAAGAACTGCTTGAGGTAATAAGAGGTGCCGCAGGGTTATGGCTGGAGGCTGATGCAGAAGACTATTCATACATTCCCGGTGACAAAGTGAAAGTTACCGCATCGGTTGTCAACCGGTCGGGTTACCCCATAAAATTAAAAAGCGTGTCTGTTTCTTATCAATCTGCACCTGACGAAGTAAACCGGATACTTAATGAAAATGAAATACTTAAGTATGATGAAACTTCTGTTCTTCCGGCTGATATCTCAATTACCCAGCCGTACTGGCTTATGAAACCTCACGGCAAAGGATCCTACACAGTTGATGATCAGCAGATGATCGGGAAAGCTTCAAATGATCCCCCGCTTACTGCTGAGTTTACTCTAACGGCAGGCACTACAGAGCTTAAAATGGAGGTTCCTGTCTTTTACCATTGGACCGACCCGGTGCACGGAGAGGAATACAGACCGATAGAAATTACTCCACCTGTATCCATAAATCTTTCTGATAATATTTACCTCTTTACTAATAACAATGCTGAACCGGTTAATGTTAAATTGAAAAGCAATACAGATAATGCACACGGCAGACTTCGGCTGGAAGTGCCTGATGGATGGAAAGTTCAGCCCGCATCATATGAATACTCGATCGCAGAGAAAAATAAAGAGAGGAGCTACTCTTTTAACGTAACTCCGCCTGAAGGTCAGACAGAATCAACACTGCAGGCTGTTGCTGAAGAGGACGGGAAAGTAATAACCCGCGGAATAGTTACAATAGACTATCCGCATATACCGATACAGACATTATTCCCGCCTGCACAGGCTAAACTGCTGCGGCTTAATATAAACAAGACCGTCAATAATATCGGGTACATAATGGGTTCGGGTGATATGATTCCTGAATACCTGAGACAGCTGGGATATAGTGTCAGGCTGCTGTCTGATGCAGAGCTTGATACTGCCGATCTTTCAGCTTTCGATGCAATTGTAACAGGAATAAGAGCCTACAATACAAGAGAAAGACTTGTTCAGGATCAGCCTCGGCTTATGAATTATGTAAAAAACGGCGGGACACTGGTTGAACAGTATAATACAACAGCAAACCTGGAGATTGATAATATCGGGCCTTATCCTTTTTCACTTTCTCACGACAGAATTACGGTTGAAGAAGCTCCAATAACTTTTGTAAACCCGCAGCTGACTGTATTGAACTATCCAAACAAAATAACAGAGGATGACTTTAAAGGGTGGGTTCAGGAAAGAGGACTTTACTTTGCGGATAAATGGGATTCCCGGTACCAGGTGGTACTTTCGGGAAATGATCCCGGTGAGCAGCCCCTTGACGGCGGGATGCTCTATACAGATTATGGAAAAGGTGTGTTTATCTATTCGGGATACTCGTGGTTCAGACAGATTCCTGCAGGAGTTCCCGGTGCATTCAGATTTTTTGTTAATATGATATCGGCAAAACAAAATGTCTCACAAGCAAACTGATGAAAGAAATAAAGGCAGATGCTGAAGAGAAACCACCAATGTTTAAAACGTGGAACAGAGTTTACGCGCTGGTTTTTCTTAATCTTGTTATACTGATCATTTTCTTTTACATATTTACAAAGGTTTTTGAGTGACCCTGATAGACTGGATCGTTCTTATCGGCTTCCTTCTATTTGTGACAGTTTACGGCGTCTGGAAAACCAGGGGGACGAAGGACATTGACGGTTATATCCGCGCCGGAAGAACGACGCGCTGGTTTACCATCGCTCTCTCAATAATGGCTACCCAGGCAAGCGCCATAACCTTTCTCTCAACTCCGGGACAGGCATATGTTGACGGGATGAGATTCGTTCAATTCTACCTGGGCCTCCCTATTGCAATGATAATCCTTTCAATCACAGCTGTTCCCCTATTCCACAGGTTGAATGTTTACACAGCATATGAGTATCTTGAAAAAAGATTCGACCTGAAAAACAGAACGCTTGGTAGTCTTTTATTTTTGTCGCAGAGGGGACTTGCAGCCGGGTTCACAATCTTTGCTCCTTCGCTGATCCTTTCGGTGATCATGGGCTGGGATATCGATTTGACCGTTATCGTCACCGGTGTACTCGTGGTTATTTATACCACTACCGGCGGGACGAGGGCTGTTAACCAGACTCATATCCAGCAGATGATTATTATTACCCTGGGAATGTTCGCTGCGTTTGTTATGATCTTCTTCCTGCTGCCGAAAGATGTTTCCCCCATCGATGCCGCCTATGTTGCCGGTAAGCTGGGCAGACTTAACGCGATAGATTTTTCTTTTGATCTGAATAACCGGTATACCTTCTGGTCGGGTATTATTGGTGGCACGTTCCTGATGTTATCTTACTTCGGCACAGACCAGTCACAGGTGCAGAGATATCTTTCCGGGAGCACGATAGGACAAAGCCGTTTAGGGTTGCTTACGAACGGAATAGTTAAAGTCCCTATGCAGTTCTTTATATTATTCGTCGGCGCTATGGTTTTTGTGCTTTACCAGTTCAATATGCCCCCGATATTCTTTAATCCAAATGCAATAACTACTGTTAAACAAAGTACTTATGCAGGACAATATAATAAGTTACAAGATAGGTATGAACTGGTTCATTCGGAAAAGAAGCAGAAACTCGAAGAAATGCTCGCCTCAATTCATTCCGGACATGATGAAAAAACAGAGAGAACTGCTGGAACAGATCCGGAGCAAGCAGAAAGAGGCAAATCTGATCAGAAATGAGGCTGTTGGTCTTATTAAGAAAGCTGATCCGGGAGCAGATTCAAACGACACCAATTATATTTTCATTAATTATATCATAAGTTTTCTCCCGACAGGGTTAATAGGGTTAATACTTGCCGCCATATTTTCTGCTTCTATGTCGTCTACATCTGCAGAGCTGAACGCCCTTGCTTCCACTACGGTCATTGATATCTACAAAAGGATGATCAGGAAGGATGCGGATGACCGGCATTACCTCAGAGTTTCGAAACTTGCCACCATCCTGTGGGGAGCATATGCAATTACCTTCGCCCTTTTTGCCAACCGGCTTGGTTCCTTAATTGAGGCAGTTAATATACTGGGGTCGCTTGTATATGGAACTATACTGGGGATATTTCTTGTGGCTTTCTACCTGAAAAAAGTTTCCGGCACACCTACTTTCATAGCTGCTATGACAGCTGAGCTGGCAGTACTGTACTGTTATTTCTTTACCTCTATCCCCTTCCTGTGGTACAACGTAATCGGCTGCCTGCTGGTGGTGAGTATTTCCCTGCTGCTGAATCCCTTTCTTTCCCGCTCCCAATCTTAGCTGCGTCGCAGTGCCTGAGTATTCCTCCTTACAACTCAGCTGCTTCTTCGCCGCCTCAGCGGTACAGCATTAGCAGCGTCTGACATATTTAACTGCATCCCGGCCGCATCGCGGCAACACATCCGCCTTAACGTTTTACCCTTCGCCTTCCGATCGAAAAGAAATTTATAAGTATCATCCCTGCAATAAAACCTCCTATATGAGCTCCGTAAGCAACTCCCCCGCCCTGGGCACCTGCCCCGAGCAATCCTAATCCGCTTACAAGCTGGAATACAAACCACAGCCCGATTACCATTATAGCGGGCATATCAGTAATAAAATAAAACACAATTACACTCACCCGCTTCCTGGGGAAATAATAATATATAGGCACCGAGCACTCCTGAGATCGCTCCTGAAGCTCCTAAGGTAGGGATCAGCAGGTTTCCTCCGAGCATAGCGGTGGAATATACGTGTGCAAGTGATGCCAGAATCCCGCAGACGAGATAAAAGATGAGGTATCGCAGGTGTCCCAGTCTGTTCTCAATATTATCGCCGAATATCAATAAGAAAAGCATGTTCCCGAAAATGTGGGCAATGCCTCCGTGCATAAAGATGCTTGTAATTAAGGTGATATATACTGTTATCGGTGTAACGCCTAAACCGGGAATAGTATACCTCTCACCGGTTGCAGGATTCTCAAATGTCTCTGTCTGCGTAACCACATCCCGGCCGGTAATTATCTCTTCCGGTACCATAGAATATTTGTACGTAAACTTTTCATTATTCCCAAAGTCCTGGAAGAATATAAAAACAAAAATATTAGCTGCTATTAAGAGATAGTTTATGTACGGGGTAATGGTTCGTTCACGGTTGTCATCACCGATCGGGAAAAGCATTAAAAGACTCCGATTTCTTGTAGAGTGAAAATACAAAAAAAGACTAACTCATCATCTCTCCCGATAAAGTTGCAAAAAATTAATGTCATTTTTTATCAGTTTCTTGTAACTTTGTTAAAGAAAAATGAGGGATTCAGGTGATGCAAGCAATTACATATACACTGAAACCCGGACAGCCGAATTCTGAAGCCTACTACAGAGATGTCAGGGATTTTACAAAAACCGTAATCAAACAAGCACGCTTTACAATTACTCCTGTTATAGATGATTATACCAGATATTTAAGGACGTATAACCTTGAGGAACTTCGCCGGCCGGAAGAGTACATTTTGGAGATCCTCAGTTTCGGCATACTCTGGAGGCAGTATGCGGCAAAAGCCCTGAAAGTTAAGCATGCCCCGTTTGTAACTATGGCAAGGATGGCCGAGTGGAGAAAGAAGCATCAAAAGGTGAAACCTTTAATCGATTTCGGCAGAGGTATTCTGTTGACCGCATTTTTATTTCCCGAAACTTCAGACCAGCGTCCTGATGTTCCCACCCTGGAACAGGTCGATCATGTCTGCAAGTGGTTTGAGGCAACGGGAGAATTCAGAGAACAGGCGCTTCGATTCATAAGGTGGAGGGCATACTGGGGAACAAAGAGGAACACTGAACTTTATAATATTTTCATGTTAATAGAGGAATTTACTGACTGGTTTAAAGAGGCATCTGAAAAAGCGCTGGGAAAATATACAGGGAATGTTGACCCATTCCTTGAAAGTTCTGAAAAAAAATACAGGTGGAGAGAGGACAGGGTTTCCTGCACACGTTCACGACTGGAATATCATCTTAATATGGCGGGAGCTGAGCTTCTGAACGATGCCTTCAGAGAAGACTTCAGTAAGGGAGAAAAGAAAGCTGTACTTGTTCCCGGTTGTATGCGCGGTCGTCCCGCTGAAAAGTGCGAAGCGGTAAAAGTGAAGGAGGGACTTGATATGCTCTGACTGCCTTCCCGGGTGCAGGGTAAACAAGCTGCGCAAAGAGGGTAAACGAAGAACCGGAAGCGAATCATTTGATGTATACATTATTCCGCATGCATCGGATCTTTCACTATGGTCTCCAAAGCCGGGCGAGCCGGTAAGAAGCGTAGTTGCCTCTGCCTGTGTTACCACTCTGGTTGAGGGCGGATGGGAGCTGAAAAGATATAACGTTCCCGCACAATGCGTTCTGCTGGATTACTGCGGATGCAGCAAGCACTGGAGTGAGAAAGGAATTACAACGTCTTTTAATATGGATGAACTCAGAAGGAGAGTGAAAGCAACAGCATAGGGCAAAGAGCATGAAGTATAAAGGAAAATAGTTTATACTATGCCCTCTGCTCTACGCGTCTTTTGCTAGTTTGAAACTATCTTTTTAGCGTCATCTATCATAGTGGATGCCCTCTTCTTACCGTCTTTCAGTAAACCATCCACTTTGTCTTTTCCTGTTTCGATTATATCATTTACATCATCTATTATATTGTCTGTCGTTTTCGAAATATTCTTTCTCATCTTTTTTCCTGAAACAGGAGTATAAAGCATTGCTAAAACTCCGCCAATAATTCCACCAACGAGCAATCCTGAAACGAATCCAGTTAATTTATCCTGTTCTCTGCTCATAGAGCCTCCGTATTTATTAGTTATAGTAATATAAAATAGCAGAAGTATCAAAAATACCAGTTGCATCCGTCACATCTGCTTTTTGAAATCACTGTAAGCGGCCGGTTGTTTCTTCTGATTCTTTCCCTATGAATCTGCTTAAGTATTCATCAGGTATGACAAATTGTCATACTTTTTTTTACCAGTTATCAAAGCTTCTTAATACAGCCTGTAATCCGCCTTTTGTCCGCCTTTTGAACTCAATCTGAGACAGTTGAGAAAATGGCGAAAAACTGCAGAATTTCCACTGTTGAATATATTTATATGTGACAAAATGTCAGTGTATCAGGAAAAACTATTGGACGGTGTGATTACAATATATGATAAACAGGATCAATTTCAACTCCCACCCGATCCTCCTGTTAACAATATCTTAATAGAGACTTAACAATTCCTTAACATTCAATTCAAAAGCTTCCTATAGATTTGGGGTGTTGAAAGAGAATTACTTAAATAATATTCAGAGAGAGAAAAAAATGAAAAAAGTGCTATACTTTCTTTTTGCTGCAGTTATCTTTTCGGGGATTGCTTCAGCTCAGGATAACAATCCGAAGTTCAGCGGGCTAATGTTCGGTGATTATTTCTATAATATAGATTCGCACGACAGCACTCAAAAGGATCTTAACGGATTCCAGTTCCGCAGGATCTATATAACTACTGACTATGCAATTTCAGAGAAATTTGATACAAGGTTCAGACTTGAGGCTGACCAGGGAAGCGGTTCATTAACAGCAGGTGGAAAAATTGGCGTGATGGTTAAAGATGCATATCTTAAATGGAAGAACATTTTCCAGGGATCAGATTTCGTATTTGGTCTTTCCCCAACACCCGCCTTCGATGTTTCGGAAGCTGCATGGGGCTACCGTTCTCTCGAAAAGACAATAATGGATTTTAATGGAGTTGTATCTTCACGCGACCTTGGTATTGACCTTAAAGGTAAGTTTAATGAACAGGGCACGATGAAATACTGGGTAAAAATAGGAAACAATTCAGGAAATTCGCCTGAAGTCAATAAGTATAAAAGATATTACGGACTGCTTCAGTTCATCCCCATTAAAAACTTCCAGTTTACAGTGTACGGAGATTATGCTTCTAACCCTCAAATCAGAGATTTAAACAATGAGCTGAAAGATCACGGTACTTTCACGGGAGCAGTGATGCTTAACGTTAATGGAGAAGGATAAGTATTCAGTTGGAGTAGAATCTTTCTACAGGAGTCAGGCTAATAATTATTACAATGCTTCTTCCAAATACACTTGAATCGCAGACAGGTTACGGGGTTTCGGTATTCGCCTGGGTTGGACTTACAGATATGATCAGGATCGTCGGCAGATTTGATACTGTTGACCCAAATACTGATGTAGATAAGGACGGCAGAAACCTCATAATAGGCGCACTTGATTTCCGTGTAGATAAGAATGTAAGCATTATGCCTAACGTTGAGGCTCTTACTTACCAAAGTGATTTAGCTAATGATGTAACCGGCAGAGTTACATTATTTTATCAGTTTTAAGATGAAATAATTTTATTAAAAAAGGAGAAAAAAATGAAAATTAAAGATATGGACTCTGATAATCGCTATGATAGCAGGATTATCTTCCATAACAACCGCTCAGCTGAAGATGAACGGCGCTGGTGCAACATTTCCATACGTAATTTATTCAAAATGGTTCGATGTTTACCACCAGAAAACAGGAATTGAATTTAACTATCAGTCGATTGGAAGCGGCGGCGGAATTAAACAGGTTATTGAGGGCACTGTCGACTTCGGAGCATCTGATGCGCCGATGACGGAAAAACAAATGCAGCAGGTTAAGCAGAAACAGGGTACTGACATACTTCACATCCCACAGTTATGGGCGCGGTTGTTATTACATACAACCTGAAATCCGTGGGTAAAGGATTAAAACTTACTCCCGAGGTTCTCTCCGGTATATACCTTGGCAAGATCACTAAATGGAATGATCCTAAAATCACCTCCATTAACAAGGATAAGAAACTCCCGGACGAGCCGATCTTTGTTACCCACCGTTCAGACGGAAGCGGTACAACAAATATATTCACAGGCTATCTCAGCAAAGTAAGTACTGAGTGGAAGAGCAAAGTTGGTCAGGGTACCGCGGTTGACTGGCCTACAGGTCTTGGCGGAAAAGGTAACGAAGGCGTAGCCGGACTTGTTAAGCAGACAGAAGGCTCAATAGGCTACGTTGAACTGGCATATGCTGAACAGAATAAACTCCCTTATGCTTCTCTGAAAAATAAGGCAGGAAATTTTGTAATGCCCACATTCGACGCGGTTTCTGCTGCAGCTGCAGGTTTTATTGCTAATATGCCCGCAGACTTAAGGGTTGAAATAACAAACGCTGACGGAAAAGACTCATGGCCTATCTCAGGTTTCACCTGGCTGCTTGTTTATAAAGATATGAAAAACAAACAGAAAGCACAGGCAATTGTCAATTTCTTAAAATGGGCCTTAACCGATGGCGAAAAATATGCAAAAGACTTATATTATGCTCCTCTTCCCCCGGAAGTTGTAAAACTGGATTTAAAGAAAATTGATGAGATTTCCACTAAATAATGCCCTTTAAGAAGACAGATTACAGGAACGAAAAATTACAGCAGGCTGATGGATCACAAGGTTCATCACCTGCTGTTTCCATTTTTAAATTAGGATCGCGCGGACGGAATATCGGTGATTATATTTTTCAGAATATAACACGTTTATTTGCATTCCTGCTGCTTTCCCTTGTTGTTGTAATGGTTTACGAGATGTTCCGCCAATCCATCCCGTCAATTGAAAAATTCGGCTGGGGATTTATAACCAGCCAGAAATGGGATCCGGTGCAGGATGAATACGGAGCTCTCCCGTTCATTTTTGGAACACTGTATTCCTCCCTGATCGCACTGGTTATTGCTCTTCCCCTAAGCGTGGGGATTGCGATCTTTCTGTCGGAGTTTGCGCCTAAGTGGCTTGAACAGCCTATGTCGCTTCTGGTTGAACTGCTTGCGGCAATACCGAGTATTGTATACGGACTTTTCGGAATTTTTGTGATGACCCCCTGGCTGCGGAAAACCGTTGAGCCTTTCCTGGGTGATCATCTTGGATTTATTTTTCTTTTTAAAGGCCCTCCCTACGGATTAGGAATGCTGGCCGCGGCACTGATCCTTACGATAATGATCCTCCCCATTATTACGTCAATCTCCCGTGATATTATGAAATCAATTCCCGATACACAGAGAGAAGCAGCCTTTGCACTGGGCGCCACTAAATGGGAGGTAGTGAAAGTTGTGCTCACCGGCGCAAAGTCGGGTATACTGGGGGCAACTTTGCTGGGACTCGGAAGAGCCGTAGGCGAAACAATGGCAGTTACGATGGTTATAGGAAATCGTCCCGATATCTCATTTTCACTTTTTGAACCCGGTCATACTATGGCCAGTGTGCTCGCTAACGAGTTTACTGAAGCAACGAGCGATTTGTACATAAGTTCTTTAATTGAAATTGCATTGCTTCTGTTTGTAATGACTGTGATCCTTAATGCGGTCGCGCGATTTATAGTGTGGAGTGTGACTAAAAAGTATGACAGAGCAGAGTAAATGGCATTAGAAAAAACATATTACCGCTGGCGGAAAATAAAGAGTTCCATAATGGTAACACTCACTGTGCTGTGCTTTTTTATTGCGGTTATTCCTCTCTTCTTAATTCTGTTCTACACAATCTCGCAGGGAATCTCTGCTATTAACTGGGACTTCTTTACACAGATGCCGAAGCCTGCAGGTGAAGTTGGCGGAGGAATGGCTAATGCACTTGTCGGTACAGGTATTCTGATAGCACTTGCGAGTGCGCTGGGACTGCCTGTTGGTATTCTGTCAGGAATTTATTTGTCTGAGAACAGTAAATCGTGGTTCGCAAAATCCGTACGCTTTCTCACCGAAGTGCTGAATGGAATTCCATCCATTGTTATAGGTGTTGTTGCCTACATTCTGGTAGTTCTGCCGATGGGTAGATTTTCAGCTCTGGCAGGCGGATTTGCGCTGGGTATTTTAATGATGCCTTTGGTAACCCGCACCACAGAAGAGATGATGAACCTCATTCCTCATTCCTATCGTGAAGCTGCGCTGGGACTGGGAATACCAAGATGGAAAACGACTTTATTTATCATACTCCCTGCAGCATTTAAAGGCATTTTTACAGGGATCCTATTATCAATTGCAAGAGTTGCCGGAGAAACTGCTCCCCTGCTCTTTACTGCTCTGGGTAACAGGTTCTGGTCGACCCAGCTTGATCAGCCGATTGCTTCGCTTACTGTTTTTATCTATGATTATGCAAAAGCTCCCTTTGAAGATTGGAACAGGCAGGCATGGGCCGCAGCTCTCGTATTAATCGTACTTGTTTCGGTTCTGAACGTTTTGTTCAGATTCGTAACACGTAAACGAAGATATGCATAAATATTATGAAAGCTTTCGGATGATGATCGCTTTTTTAGCTTCACTCCGAAATCATGGTTGATTGAAATTATTTCGATCCTCGCAGAGGATCTATTATTACAGGAAAATTGGAAAACACAAAATCAGATATAATAGAAAGCGCACAAACTCACTCTGATGGCTCCGCGAAAATCAGGATGGAAACGCGTGGGCTTAATGCTTACTTCTCAAAAGTACATGCCTTAAAGGATATTTCCCTGACTATCCCCAAAAACAAGGTACTTGCTATAATCGGACCATCGGGATGCGGTAAATCTACCTTTCTCAGATGCCTCAACCGAATGCATGAGGAAGTCGGCGGTACAATAAAAGGCAGTGTGACTATTGATGGAGAAAGCGTGATGGATCATGACCCTGTCTGGCTGAGAAAAAAGGTTGGAATGATCTTCCAGAAACCGAATCCCTTCCCAACAATGTCAATTGCTGATAATGTAACGGCAGGACTTCGTTTAAACGGTTTTCACAATAAGAAAAAACTGAATGAAATTGTCGAAAAAAGTCTCATACAGGCTGCTCTCTGGGATGAAGTGAAAGATATTCTAAAGCATCCGGGGTCGGCCCTGTCAGGCGGCCAGCAGCAGCGTCTCTGCATCGCAAGAACCCTTGCAGTTGAACCTGAGGTAATTCTGATGGATGAACCGGCCAGCGCTCTCGATCCTATCTCTACCGCAAAAATAGAAGAGCTGATGTTTGAACTGAAAAATAAATACACAATTGTTATTGTAACCCACAATATGCAGCAGGCTGCAAGAGTTAGCGACCACACTGCCTTCTTTTATATGGGTGAGCTTATAGAACACGATAAGACCAGCAGAATCTTCACCAACCCTTCCAAAAAACAGACCGAGGATTACGTAACAGGCCGCTTCGGTTAGGAACCTGAAACGATAACTGTTTCAGCAGCAATTAATGAACTGCTCCGAAGGCGAGGGCGAGGAAGCCGAACGCGCCGAATACGAAATGAATAATGATAGATATGGTTGTGTTCTTTCTTACCTGAACTATGGCAGGAAGGATGAAGAAAATGGGGAGTGCAGAAAGCATAAGATCGAAGCCCATAGGAATATGAAATCCTGCCCAGAAGATCCCGTGAACCAGCCAGGTCCATTTGCCGTTCAACAGTTCCTGACGCGGCAGTATATATCCCCTCCACAAAAATTCCTCACCGAAAATATTGAAGAAGAAGAACAGCGGCCATACATAAAGAATATACATATACCCGTCTTTCAGAGGCATATTCTTAAAGAAAAAAGGTGCAGCATCAATATTTATCATCGGCAGAATAATTTTGGCTATAAGAAAAGATGTAAGCGAAAGAAAGATAAATCCCCCTATCGTCCACCAGGTATCTGCAAGCGAAAGTTTCCTTATACGCATCCTTTCAAGAATTACAGAAAGTTTATAGGAGCCGGTATCTTTGCCGCTGAGCCATAGTGCTCCAAAAAACATTGGAACCAGAACAAGTAATCCTACCGAAAGGAAATAACATATTTCAATCGGCATTCCGGAATTTTCATACAGCAGTGGAATCGCAACTCCGCAGGCAATTTCATTAAGCAATGCAGGTATACCGAAAAGCAGTATAAGCTGAGGCCAGGTAAGAGGTTTAATCTTTTCCATTACCGGTGGATTTGTATTTATGATGTTTAAAGTCGGGAAAATTATTATTTTTGATGGAGAAAATATAATGATTTTGGCCGTTTTCCAATGCACCTTTTATTTAAAAATCTTACCTCCTTAGCCCTGCTCATTCTGGTAATTTCGCATGGCATAATCCAGTTCGGGATGTTTGAGTTGTTCCGTGCCGACTACCGGGCTGAGGCTGCCAGAATAATCGGTGCGGGAGTACCGCAGCATAGCCAGGTCGTCCTCTCCTTCGAGAAGAATGAATTTTCCCGTATTGAATGGAAGGATGATGATGAGTTTCGTTTCGAAGGAAAACTGTTCGATGTTATTCGCAGCGAGATTAAAGGAGATTCGGTTTACGTATATTGTGTGTACGATGAAGACGATACCTTTCTTTATGCCGTTCTTGATAATCTTATAGAGGACGATAAGGATGATCCCACAGAAACTGACACATCCGGCGGTTCTCTCAGTCAGTACTACTTTTGTGAAGATTTTAATCTTAATCTGGATAGTCCCGGATCTGAAGATAAGATCTTTTTCTGCCCGGGAATAAACCCTCTGGAAGGTGAATACCTTATAACCACCCCGCCTCCCCGCCTGATAGTTTAACGTTGTCTTAAGTTATACTGTAGGGCCGGACCCGCTTCTGCATGATTGGCGTTCTGCCTGTTTTCAACATTAATACACAGGTAGTCATTATGAAATTATTTATTTCACTTATTCTCCTAATTAATATTTCATTGTTTGCGCAGGTCGTAATTGTAAGGGACCTGTCGACCAATAACCCCCTCGAACTTGTGTCTATCTATAACCAGGATCCCAACAGGTCGATCCTCACTAACTCCAGCGGAAAGGCTGATATCAGTAAACTCGATAAAAATAAGAAAATCGTTTTCAGGATACTCGGCTATGAAAAACTTGAGCTGACATACGATGAAGTAAAACATGCAGACTTCGATGTTTATATGAAAGCAACTACTATCTCGCTCGATAATGTGGTTGTAACTTCGAACCGATGGGAGGAAAATAAAAGTAATATACCGAATACAATAAAGATTGTTAGTCCCAGGGATATCGAATTCCAGAACCCGCAGACAACCGCTGATATGCTGAGTATGTCTGGCAATGTCTTTATTCAGAAAAGTCAGCTTGGCGGCGGGAGTCCAATGATACGCGGTTTCGCCACGAACAGGCTTTTAATTGTGGTTGATGGAGTAAGAATGAACACAGCTATATTCAGAAGCGGCAATCTGCAGAATGTAATTTCCCTCGATGCAAACGCTCTGGATCATGCAGAGGTTATATTCGGACCAGGTTCGGTTATATATGGCAGCGATGCAGTAGCCGGGGTTATGAGCTTCTATACACTGTCACCGCGACTGGCTTACGACGGTTCTCCTTCTTTTAATGCCGGGGCAATGACCCGGTTTTCATCGGCAAATATGGAAAAAACAGGACATTTACACTTCAACCTTGGGTTTAAGAACTGGGGATTTCTTTCCAGCCTTACATATACTGATTTCGATGATCTCGTTATGGGAAGCAATGGTCCCGATGAATATCTTCGCCCCACTTACCAGGAGACTGTAAACGGAAAAGACAGTGTGTTCACTAATCCTGATCCAAAGGAGCAGAGATATTCCGGATATAATCAGATCAATTTTATGCAGAAGGTTCTGTTTACTCCTGCTGACAAATGGGAACTGGAGTACGGATTTCATTATTCAACTTCATCTGATGTTACACGATATGACAGGCTCCTTCGTCCCAGGGGCAGTACTCTGCGTTCTGCTGAATGGTATTATGGTCCCCAGGACTGGATGATGCACTCATTGTCGGCAGTTAATTATTCACCGAATACAATTTATGACCTCTCAAAAGTTACTGCCGCCTACCAGTTTTTCGAGGAAAGCAGACACGATAGAAACCTGAATTCAGAAGACAGGACCAACAGAGTTGAAAAGGTTTATGCCTATTCGCTGAATCTTGATCTGCTTAAAGAACTTACTGATAATTCAAACCTGTACTACGGGGCCGAGGTAGTTCTTAATAAAGTGGGATCTTCAGGAACTACAGAAAATATTATTACTGGTGTTTCGCTGCCCGATGCTTCAAGGTACCCTGATGGTTCGACCTGGAATTCTTACGGAGCATATGTTACTTATAAGCACCAGTTTAGTCCGCAGTATATTCTGCAAACCGGAATGAGGTACAATTACGTTACTCTCGACGCAGAGTTCGACACCACATATTATCAGTTCCCCTTCACTACGGCAGAACTGAGAACGGGGGCATTAACAGGAAGTGCAGGACTGGTCTGGCATCCGCAGAGCGACTGGCAGGTAAACCTTAATCTATCCACGGGCTTCAGAGCACCTAATGTTGACGATCTTGGAAAAGTTTTTGACTCAGAGCCCGGCTCGGTAGTTGTGCCCAATCCCGATCTGAAACCTGAGTATGCGTATAATGCGGAATTGGGATTGATGAAGGTATTCGGGAATTCTGTGGAAATAGATTTAACAGGATTTTACACTTACCTCGACAACGCTCTGGTGCGCCGCGATTTCACATTAAACGGACGTGACAGTATTATGTATGATGGAACACTGAGTCAGGTACAGGCTATTCAGAATGCGGCTTATGCGCACATATGGGGTGTTGAGGCTGATCTTAATATTAACTTTGCAGATTATTTTAATTTCAGAACTCAGCTTAATTACCAGAAGGGTGAAGAAGAAGATGATGGTGGAAGTGTTACTCCCCTGCGGCATGCGGCACCCTGGTTCGGTAAAACCGAATTATCCTTCAGAAAGGATAAACTTTGGGCATCTTTGTACGCAGTGTATAATGGTGAGATTGCTTATGGCGATCTATCTCCTTCTGAATACGAAAAAGATTATCTGTATGCGAAGGATGCCGATGGCAATATTTATTCGCCTTCATGGTATACCCTGAACCTGAAGTTGAGTTATAGACTTTTTGATAATATTGAAGTGTATTTTGGAGTTGAAAATATAACAGACCAGCGGTACAGACCGTACTCTTCGGGAATAACTGCGGCCGGCAGAAATTTTATCGGCTCATTAAGGTTTAATATTTAGGATGCCTGATGGTCAGATAGTTTTCTGAGGATGTATCGAGGCTGTCTCATAAGTGTCATTCCGAATTTATTTCGGAATCTAATTATTCGATTTTGAATTGGAATCAGAACCTGAAACCAGTTCAGGTTGACAATATCAGACTTTTGAGACAACCTCGCACATTTTCAATTTTCAATTTAAAAGACTATCTTTCAGCCGGTTCAAATTCAGGTATCAGCTTGGAAAACGACAGAAAAACACAAATCATCAAAGCTGCCGTAAAAAGGTTCTCGAAGCATGGATTGGGGAAAACCACCCTTGATGAAATTGCCCGCGATTTGCGAATTGGAAAAGCTACCATATACCATTATTTCGTATCTAAAGAGTCCCTCTTTTACAGTTCTATCGAATGGGAAAGCGAACAATTTATTGAGGAGGTAAGGTCTATATTTGAGAACGAAACGCTCTCATTGCGTGAGAGGTTCAATGAATATTTCACCTGCAAGGAAAATATCGATCAGAAATATAAGCTGCTTTACGATATATTTCTACAGCTTATGGGAGATGACTCTTTCGAAAGAGAAAAGACTATCCTTCAATCGATGCTGAGGAAAGAGGAAATTATACTTGAAATGGTGCTGAATCCAGCCTACAGAACAAAACAACTGAAACATATACCATCATTGCCGGTTATGTTCGTGACAACAAGCTGGGGATGGTTGTTCGGTGTTAAACTGAACCGAATGACCAATGGTGAGGATCAGGTACTTTCCAGAGAACTTCTGAATACCCTTATCGAAAATGTATTACCTGATTAACTTTGACCTGCCCTAATCTGTATCTTCACTATCATCATCGCTTAACACTATCTTCTCATACTTGTGCTTAACCATCTGTGCTTCAACTATAAAGAAAACATCTTCCGCAATATTGGTTGCATGATCGGCAAGTCTTTCCAGGTGCCTTGATATTACAAGAAGAGCAACTCCCGGGTCAACGTTCTCAGGCTTCTCTTTCATGATAGCTTTCAATGTAGCATGGTTGTCAACGTTATAATTATCAACTTTATCGTCCGTCTCAATTACCTTCTTAGCGAGATCAGGATTTCCCTCGATAAAAGCGTCAATAGCATTCTTTATCATTTCTCTGGCAACCTGCGACATCTCTTTGAGATTCGTTTTCTCATAAAAATCAGGCTTCTTCCCCATTTCTTTTGCACTCTCGGCAATATTAACGGCAAGGTCGCCGATCCGTTCCAGATTAGTGTCAATTGTCAGAGCCGACATAATAAGTCTGAGGTCCGCAGCAACGGGCTGACTCAAAGCAAAGATCTTCTGACAGATCTTCTCAATCTTCACATCGTATTTATCAACTTTTGTGTCTCTATCAATCACGAGATTGGCAAGTTCAGCATTTTCTTCATCAACGGCTTTCAGAGCCAGCTCAACCTGTTCGTCCACAAGACTGCACATCTTGATGAGCCTTGTTTTCAGCTTTTCTATCTGAATTTCAAACTGGCGTTCCATTCTTGATCTCCTTCAAATAATTAAAATTCACGGTTAACCAAATCTACCTGTGACGTAATCTTCTGTCTGCTTCTTAACCGGTTTGGTAAATATCCTGCTTGTTTTATCGTATTCAATCAGTTCACCCAGGTAGAAGAATGCGGTACTGTCGCTCACCCTGGCTGCCTGCTGCATATTATGGGTAACAATAACAATAGTATAATTCTTTTTAAGATCGTGAATAAGCTCTTCTATTTTAGCAGTAGAAATAGGGTCAAGCGCACTTGCCGGCTCATCCATCAGCACTATCTCAGGCTCTATTGCGAGCGTACGAGCTATACATAACCGCTGCTGCTGCCCGCCTGAAAGCGCAAGCGCCGGGGAGCTAAGACGGTCTTTTACCTCATCAATTAAAGCAGCCTGCGTAAGCGATTTCTCCACTATTGAATCAAGAGTTTTCTTATCGCGCGTACCATTCAGCTTTATGCCGAACACAAGATTTTCATATATGCTCATCGGAAAGAGATTTGACTTCTGAAAGACCATCCCTATCCTTCGCCTTAGATTTACAACATCAACATCACGATCATAAATATTCTTTCCGTCTATAACAACCTCACCACTTATTTTAACACCATCGATGAGATCGTTCATCCTGTTGATGGACCTTATGAAAGTTGATTTCCCGCATCCGCTGGGTCCAATAAATGCCGTCACCTTGTTTGAAGCAATATCCATGGATATATTCTTCAGGGCCTGCTTTGTCCCGTAATGCAGACTAAGGTCTTTAACGGATATTTTAACTTCTTTCATTTAGGGGGAAACTTATGAATAAAAATCAGTAATTAAAACCTGAAGCAAAAATGATGGTCTCAATATATTGCTTCGCGTATCCTGGCGCTGATATAATCCATCACCCAGACGACAAAGGCAATCATCAGTACCAGAAGTCCAACTTCATGCCACCGTGCAAGTCCCTGGTACTGCATCAGCATAGTACCGATACCGCCGCCGCCTACAAGTCCTATTATAGTTGCCATCCTTACGTTTATATCCCAGCGGTAAATTGTAAATGAAAGGAAAGGTAGAACTATCTGCGGTACCACAGCATACCAGACAACCTGCACCTTGTTTGCACCCGTCGCACTGATGGCTTCAACAGGTCCGGTTTCAATATTCTCAATAGCTTCGGAGTAAAGCTTGGCATTGGATGCAATCGTATGTACAAGCAGCGCTATCATACCGGCAAACGGGCCGATGCCAACCCATACAGAGAAAATAATCGCCCATATCAACGGTTCGATTGAACGAATAAAATTGAGCAATATCCTCAGGACATAATAAACAGCAAAACTGATTTTATTTTCCTTCATCAGGTTTCTTGCTGTAAAAAAGGATAGTAGAAGTGTAAGGGGGATCGATATCAGAGTTGCGAGCAGTGCAATGTAAATCGTCTCTATCATCGCGAATAATGCATCATCAAATATCCCCAATTCCGGCTGAAACAACGAGCTGAATATCCGTTCGGCACCCTGAATTCCTTCGCTGCTGAAGAGATCGACGATTGAAATTCTTGTTACAATCCAGCCTGCAATAAATGTTATATTAAACAGGAACCATCCGAATATCTCAACTGTGTATTTTGTTACTTTATTATCCTTTGATATGCCGAAAAGTCTGGCGGAAAGCGAGGTGCGTGAGTATGTCCATGCATATCCTGCTATTATGCTGATCATCAGTATAATAAGGATATTGTTCCAGTTAAAGGGAAGGTCCCGCAGATCAAGGATAAACTTGTAGTAAATTGCTCTCTGAAGCACGATAAGACTGTAGAAGACAAAGAAGATATCCAGAAGCGCAGATTTTACAAAATTGAATTTTGCTTCGCGCTTTTTGCTGCGGGCTAGTATGGCCTGCGGATGCATTTCAAGTTCCGGATCTATCATCTTATTTCCACCTCTTCGGCATCTTCACCATAAATAGTTTTGAACCAGGTTTCATCGATATCAGAAGGCATTCCTTCATAAATAATTTCGCCGGCCTTAAGAGCAATTACCCTTGAGGCATATCTTCTAACAAGACTCAGAAAATGAAGATTGCATATCACAGTAGTTCCAAGTTCCTTATTTATTTTTTCAAAGTACTGCATTACAGAATTCGACGTTGCCGGATCAAGAGAAGCCACCGGCTCGTCGGCAAGCAGAAGCTTGGGATTCTGCATAAGACTGCGGGCTATTGCTACTCTCTGCTGCTGACCACCGCTGAGTGAATCGGCACGTATGGCTGCTTTCTCAGTAATTCCTACCCTCTCCAGATTCGTGTATGCTTCTTTAATAGTCTCATCACTGAACCTTTCAAAAACCGATTCCAACGTTCCCAGCGATCCAAGCTTTCCCGTTATTACGTTCGTTAGTACCGAACGGCGCTTGATCAGGTTGAACTGCTGAAAAACCATTCCTATCTGCGACTTAGCCTTTCGGAGTTCTTCGCCTTTTATATGCGTAATATCTTTATCGAGAAACTTTATTTTTCCGGAAGTCGGTTCTATTAAGCGGTTAACACATCTTAGCAAAGTAGATTTTCCGGATCCGCTTAATCCGATGATCACAAGAAATTCCCCTTCTTCAACTTTAAAGGATACACCTTTTAAAGCATGGGTACCGTTATTGTAAATTTTGTGAAGATTTTCTATTTCAAGCAGCATCAGTTTTTCATCAGGTTTTCAAATTTTATATTTTGCTGTTCAAGCAGCCTTCTGAGTCCGTCGTAATCACTGTCTTTTGTTCTGATCAGTCCGCGGATATCATAGATATCATACATCGATTTCCCGCCTGCAGGAGTACTAACATATTTGATAAGAGCGTCAATTATTTTTTCTTTCATATCCTCATCCATCCCTTTTCTAAAGACCCAGGGATCATTAGGAATACTTTGTGTAAATCCGATAATCTTAACCTTTTGTTCCACATCCGGAAATTGCTTTTCAACCCTCATCCTTGCATCAAGTATTTCGTGAGTCACAGGGTCAGGAGGTGCATAATAAGTAGCTCCGGCGGCCACCTGTCCCTGGTAAACCATAGTAACCACGTTGTCGTGACGCATTGCGAATACAGTCTCGCTCGGTTTTATGCCCATTTTATCAAACATTGCTTTAGGCAGTATGTATCCTGAAGTGGAGGATGGGTCTACATAAGCAAAACTTCTCCCGTTGATATCTGACAGACTGTCGATCCCGGAATCATATCTGGTTATGATCTGACCTTTATAAGTAGTTTCATTATTGTCCCTTACAATACGAAGACGTGCTTCTGCGCCGTATTTTGCGTTTGCCATCAGGTAAGAGAAAGTGTTTATGCTGGCGATATCTGCCTTTTCTGTACCGAAGGCTTCAACCACGGCAATAAAACTGGCAGGTACCGCTGTTGTGAAGTAATATCCGGTTTCCTTTTCGAGGAAATCTGTCAGTTCCTTCGCATTTGTGGTTATTCGCTTGGCATCTACAGAAGGGGTAAAATATAGCTTTATCGGGTTACTTCTCGTACCAAGGGCTCCCTCATTTAGCTCCCGGGTAGATGAAATAACTATGAAAATAAGTATTGGTGAAAGGTATAGAAGATATTTTAAGGATCTCATAACTAGCTAAAATTAGAATTTCTAATATGCTAATTATTTTCCATCTATCAAATATAAAAAGGGGGTTTTCAATGTTAAATTAATGTTAAGTCATACAGCTGCGCCTGCAAGTGTATAATATTACGAATACAGCCGCATTAGCGGCTGTATACATTAGAAGCTTTGCGCAAATGTACCAGATACACCGGCATATTGGCAGCTTTCGAAATCAGGCCGCTTCCCTGCCGGACTCACCGGAAGTAACATATTACACTTAACCGATATTTATAGACTTCTTAAATAGTTAACGACTTCCTCCCTGGCAGCTCCGGTCTTTTTCTGGATCCTGCCTACCAGTTCATCTTCCTTCCCTTCAGAATACTGAAGGTCGTCATCAGTCAGATTACCCCAGCGCTGTTTTACTTTACCCTTCATTTCGTTCCAGTTACCTTTAATTTCAAGCTTATCCATGGTATATCCTTTCTTTAATTACAGTTGCAGTTATAAATTAAAGAATAATCTGAGATATCAAATGAAAAGTATCACGTTTTATTGAATATTCCTTTCTATCTCATACATATTGTCAGAAAGATTGCTGTCGGGTATATAAGCTTCGCCCAGCAGGACACGTGCAACAGTCTTCAGCGCCTGAAATTCAACTTTAATGGTATTCGCGTCCTCCCAAACTGAAGTCGGTTTGTAAACTGAATCCTTCGTACCATCGGAATAGATGAAGGTAATGACTACAGGGACGGGAAGCTGCCCTTTTCTTTCAACTTCAACCGATATTTTATTGCCGGTCTGTACTACATTTTTTATTCCGAGATCTGCGTAGTCGCGTTTAAAATACCACGGCTTCCAGAACCACATCAGATCTTTACCAACGGACCTATTGAACGAAAAGAAATAATCATAGGGCATCGGGTGTTTGCCATGCCAGCTATCCATAAAAGTGTGAAGAGCCTTAAGGAATGTTTTATTACCGAGAGCATCCTGTAGGAACAGGTAAGACAAACCGGGACGTGTATAAGCAGCAGTCCTGTAAGGTCTGTAGCTCATATTATCGGTGGTTACGAATAAAGGAATATCATTTTCTGTCCCTGCATAAGTACTAAAGTTCTCCGCTTCCCTGTCAAGTCTTCTCCTGTCGTGCAGCAGTTTTAGTTCGAGGTCTGTAGGAAGAAATACTGCCCAGCCTTCATCCATCCAGGCGTATTTCTGTTCATTCGTTCCCATATAAAAAGGAAAATATTGATGAGCATTCTCGTGGGATGTTAACCCTACAGTACTCCGGTATGATTCTGTACTTCCGTCATTTATCAGCATAGGGAACTCCATACCTCCTGAACCATTGAATACTGTAAATGAAGGAAATGGAAAAGGTACTGCCGGCATCTCAGTTGAGAAATAATCAATACACTGACGTGCAATATCGGCAACACCATAAAAGTCCTTGGATTCCTTTTTATATACTGCAGCTATATATACTCTTCTCCCGGGCTCTACCTCAAGACTCACACCGTCCCATAGATAATGATCGCTGGTTCCGTAAACTACATCGGTAACATTTTCAGCTTTATATTTCCATGTATTCAGCGGCCTGCTATGATTGAATATATCTTTACCAAGATCTTTCTTCGATACTATATTCACAACACTATCGCTCATGAAAGCTGATTTATATCTTTTAAGATAATCCTTGGTAAACACTTCTTCGGGATTTTGAAGAACACCGGTTCCCCATACGGCAAAAGTATTCGGTACGGTCAGCTCAACATCGTAGTTTGAAAAATCGTTGTAGAATTCCTGTATGCCGGTGTAGGGTATCATGTCCCAGCCGTCGATATCATCGTATACAGATACCTGCGGGTACCAGTATCCGATCAGAGCGGAGGTAGAATCATACATTCCCATACGAATGCTCTCCCCCGGAGGCATTGTAAAGTTCCAGTCAACATTAAGAGTAATTTCGGAATGCGGGACTACCGGATCATCCTTTACGCTTATAATGAATAATGTACCTGCTGTACTGAATTTACTCAGATCGCTTAAATTCTGCTCTCTGCCATTTATTGAAAGATTTTCTATAATCATCCCTTCGGTTATAAGGTTTTCACTCAGGGGAAAATTCCTCGCGGCATTAGCTTTATTAATATTCTGATAAAGCCGGAGGACGATACGTTTTAGTGTGTCGGGACTATTATTGTGGTAAACGATGGTCTCCTTCCCTGTTAAAAGTCTGTCCGAAGGATTAAAGTCAGCCGTGATAGTATAATCGGATGAATTCTGCCAGTAATTGGGACCCGGTGTTCCGTCTAACGATCTTGTGCCTTTATTGTATGCATCCTGTATATTGCGCGGAATATATTCCTGCTGAGCAAAAGATATTTCCGCAGATACAAAAAGAATTAATAACAGAACAGAGTAGTTCAGTGTGGTTTTCATTTGTTCCTTCCTCCCGCTATTCAAATAAGGAATCAGTACTTCCCTGGTTAAATTTTGTTTTGTTGAAACGTTTATAAGCAAGCGCAGTAGCTTCTCTTCCACGCGGCGTACGTTGAATGAATCCCTGCTGAATTAAGAAGGGTTCATATACTTCTTCAATAGTACCCGCATCTTCATTAACCGCAACTGCTAAAGTGTTCAGTCCAACAGGACCGCCTTTATACTTTTCAATAATTGCCAGTATAATTTCTTTATCCATTTCATCAAGTCCGAACTCATCCACCTCCAGCGCTTTCAAAGCTTTCTTAGCAATCGCAACATCAACAATTTTCTTATCATCATAATCTGCAAAGTCTCTTGTCCTGCGCAGAAGTCTGTTTGCAATACGCGGAGTTCCCCGCGATCTTTTTGCAATTTCCATTGCGGCGTCTTTTTCAATGCTGAGATTAAGAATTTTAGACGAACGCTGTACTATAGAATGCAGAGTTTCCGACTCATAGTAATCCAGTCTGAATTTGATCCCGAACCGGTCCCTTAGAGGCGATGAAAGCATTCCTGCCCGGGTTGTTGCACCAACAAGTGTATATTTCGGCAGACTTATCTGAACTGTTCTTGCATTCGGTCCTGTATCGATCATTATATCAAGCTTATAATCCTCCATAGCAGAGTAAAGATATTCCTCTACCACAGGACTCAGACGGTGGATCTCATCTATAAATAAAACAGATTTCTCTTCGAGGTTGGTAAGCAGACCGGCAAGATCACCCGGCTTCTCAAGTACCGGTCCCGAGGTTATCTTCAGCTTAACACCCATTTCATTTGCAATTATATGTGCCAGGGTAGTCTTGCCAAGTCCCGGAGGCCCTGTTAACAGAACATGATCCAGCGCTTCCTCTCTTTTGCGGGCTGCCGAAATAAAGACGTTCAGGTTATCGGTTATTTTACTCTGTCCTTTAAAGTCTTTCAGCTTCTTCGGTCTGAGGGTCTGCTCTACCTGTTTTTCCGAGTCATTAACTTCCGGATTAGTGGTATCTGATTTTCTCATCTTTACTGCGTAACGAGTTGTTTATTCTTGATTTTGAGTTTATGAATTACAATGACCATTAACGACATAAGGAGAATCATTCCCAGTGCAAAACCGACGGTATTCCAGGCGCTGAGACTTTCACCGAACAGCAGGATCAATCCCGGGTTCCAGGCACTGCCGTATAATATCATCAGGTGTACAATATATATCAATAGAGTGTTTCTTCCAACAAGGATGAGGAATCTCGGTATTGTCTCTGCCTTCAAAGAAATAAAAGAGACAACAGCATTAAGCATAAGCACAAAACCAAGTCGCATCAGTGAAAGTAAAGGACTATCTGCCCAGGCTTCGAAACCAAGATTCCATTGAGTCTGCAGCACATAGTTTACCAGCAGGGCTCCTCCCAGCAATATTCCGCCGGCTATAAATATCCTTCCGCTGAACTTTGCAGTTTTAAATATCATCGGATTCTTTGCAAGATAGCTTCCCAATACTCCGCCGGCAATCACATAACCCACCCATGGAAACAGAGGGAATAAAGAACCTGTTCCTTTATAAAAATACCCTGCTATCGGAAACGGAAGAAATTCCTTCCAGCCTATATTCGCAAAAAAGGGGTGAACCAGGAAGAAGAATAATGCGCCGATAGTAAAAACCAGGTAATCATGCAGATTAAATTTCTCTGCAATCCAGGCGCATACCAACAGGAAGAAAATACCCATACCTATGCACTGAAGTACGTCAACCGCCATAAATATATGCCACTGATCGGCAGTGACCTGAGAAAAATCTACTACTGTAGCTGTTGGATACCTTAGAAGATAGCCCAGTACCAGAAGTAAAAGCACGCGCTTGTAGCCTTTTTTAACCCGTGGATTAGTTTTGTAGGGTTCTTTGATAAGCCTAAAGAGATAGGTAAAAACAGTACCTGCCGAAAACATAAAGATAGGGGCAGTCATCCCCCTCATAAAAAGCCAGATCGTATAAATCGGGAAATCAGCGCTCCTGTAGGAATTGGCAAGAAGTACGTCTGTAGTATGTCCCTGAACCATTTGAAGAACAGCGAAAGCCCGCATAAGATCTATAAAAATAATGCGGTTCTTCTGGGAACTATGAGTCATTAATATTCCGGTAAATACTGGTGAACTTAAAGAAGGAAAAATAACCAATAGTGACTAAAAAAAGAATATATAAAAAAAATGCCTGTCGGTATGACAGGCATCTTGTTTTTATCAGCGTAAACGGCTTTTATTTAATGCTGATCGTTCTTGGTTTTACCCTGTCATGTTTTGGCAGAGTCACAACCAGCTGGCCGTTCTCAAATCTTGCAGATATTTTTGTTTCATCGATAGTATCTGAAATCTTGAATCTGCGGAAGAAGTGTCCTGTTTCTTTTTCCTTAAGAATGAATCTCCTGTTCAGCACATCCTGGTAATCGATCTTACCAAAGATCAGCATTGAACCTTCTTCAATCTTCAGGTTCACATCTTCTTTTTTTACTCCGGGCATATCTGCTGTAAGAACGAATTCTTCATTTGTCTCGTAGATATCTACAAGAGGAGCATAGCTTCCTTCATTCGTCAGAAGATCTTCCCACGATTGTTTTTCTTCTTTAACTTCAACAGCTTCGTTATTATGGTTATCGTTCATCTTTTTCTCCTTGGTTTTTATATATAAACTCTGTAATGGGATGCGGCTCAGGGCCGCATCCTGTAATCATTATTTCTTGTCTTTATTTTTTTCTTCTTCTTCGTCGACCACTTCGTAAGATGCATCCTGTACATTTTCCTTACCTGCCTCAGTCTCGCCGCCCTGCTGCTGTCCGCCTGGTGCTCCCTGTCCCGGTGCAGCCTGACCCTGAGGTCCGCCGGTCTGACTGTAAAGCTTGGAAGCGATCTCGTTCCAGACTTTACTCAGAGAATCGGTAGCAGTTTTCATCTGATCTGTATTGTTCGAAGAAATAGCTTCTTCAACTTTCTTGATTTCTGCCTCAAGTCTTGTTTTATCATCCGAAGCCAGCTTGTCTTTCATCTCTTCCATCTGTTTCTTCGTCTGGAAAACGAGACTATCAGCCTGGTTCTTCACCTCCACAGCTTCTTTCTTCTTCTTATCTTCCGCAGCATGTTCTTTAGCATCATTTTTCATTTTTTCTACTTCATCTTTGCTCAATCCGCTGGATGAAGTGATCCTGATACTCTGTTCTTTGCCTGAAGCCTTATCTTTCGCATTAACATGCAGTATACCGTTGGCATCAATATCAAATGTTACTTCTATCTGAGGTACGCCGCGTGGTGCCGGTGGAATTCCGTCGAGGTGGAATCTTCCAAGCGACCTGTTATCGGCTGCCATCTGTCTTTCACCCTGAAGTACATTGATCTCTACAGAAGGCTGATTGTCTGATGCCGTCGAAAAGATCTCGCTCTTCTTGGTCGGGATTGTAGTATTAGCTTCGATAAGTCTGGTTGCAACGCCGCCGAGAGTCTCAATTCCAAGTGAAAGAGGAGTAACATCAAGAAGCAGAACGTCTTTTACGTCTCCTGCAAGTACACCTCCCTGAATTGATGCACCGATAGCTACAACTTCGTCAGGATTAACACCTTTGTGGGGCTCACGGTTGAAGAGCTTCTTAACAAGCTCCTGAACCATCGGAATCCTTGTAGAACCACCGACGAGTATAACTTCGTTAACCTGATCGGGAGTAACACCCGCATCTTTCATTGCTTTTTCGCACGGGGTTTTTGTTCTCTGTACAAGGTCATCTATCAGCTGTTCAAATTTCGATCTTGACAGATTAATGTTTAAGTGCTTGGGACCTTCCTGAGTAGCAGTGATAAACGGAAGGTTTACATCCGTTGAAGAGGATGATGATAATTCGATCTTTGCTTTCTCGGCAGCTTCTTTCAATCTCTGCAGAGCCATCGGATCTTTTCTTAAATCAATGCTTTCCTGTTTCTTGAATTCATCTGCAAGAAAATCAATTACTCTCTGATCAAAGTCATCTCCTCCTAAGTGTCCGTCGCCATTCGTCGATTTCACTTCGAAAACGCCGTCGCCGAGCTGAAGAATTGAGATATCGAAAGTACCGCCGCCAAGGTCATATACAGCAACTGTATGATCGGAGGTCTTTTTATCAAGTCCGTATGCCAGTGCCGCAGCAGTTGGCTCGTTGATTATTCTTCTTACCTGAAGCCCTGCGATCTCGCCGGCATCTTTTGTTGCCTGGCGCTGCGAATCGTTGAAGTATGCAGGAACTGTAATAACAGCTTCGGTTACTTCCTGTCCCAGGTATTCTTCGGCGGTTTTCTTCATCTTCTGAAGTATCATCGCGCTTATTTCAGGCGGAGAATAAACTCTGTCGCCTATCTTTACACGTGCTGTATCGTTGTCTCCTGAAATAACTTCATAAGGTACTTTTCCTTTTTCATCCGTCACTTCATTGATCTTTCTTCCCATAAACCTTTTGATTGAGAAGACCGTCTGCTTTGGATTTGTAATTGCCTGTCGTTTTGCAGGCTGACCAACCAGTCTCTCTCCTGATTTTGTAAATGCAACAACTGAAGGAGTTGTACGTCCTCCTTCCGAATTGGGGATTACCACCGGGTCGTTACCTTCCATAACCGCTACGCAGGAATTTGTGGTTCCTAAGTCTATTCCAATTATCTTACCCATTCTAAAACTCCTTCCTGTTTTGTATTAATGACCACGTTCGTCATCTTCTGTTCTTTATTTGATATTATTTTATTTGATTTCAATGTTTCTTTCTTTCGTCGTTTTAACTTCTCGTTTTCCAATTGCTATTTTCAATATGCCGTTCTCAAATTGCGCTTCAACGTTATCGGGATTTATATCTTCGGGAAGCGAAAAACTTCTTGAGAAGTCGCCATAAATAATTTCATTTCTGAAATACTGTTTGTTCTGATCTTCGTTCTCTTCTTTCTTCTTACTTCCGCTGATCGTTAGTATGTTATCCTGCAGCGATATCTTCATATCTTCTTTTCTGAGTCCCGGAATCTCGGCCTCAATAAATATATTCTGATCATCGGCATAGATATCTACTCTGGGACTAAATGAAAATCCCATATCGATATTTGCCGGAAATTCACCAAAAAATTTGTGCAGCCTGTTGTTAAGGTTGTCTAATTCCCTTAACGGCTCAAATTTTACAAATGTCATCTTCGTATTCTCCTATAATGTCTTATTAAACCTGTATATATTTACTCAATCGATATGCCATTCTTTCAAATACCTGTAACTCATTTATTCACAATACCTTACCGCTTCGGGCCTCTTAAATGGCGGTGTGACTATATGGCAGACAGTCTGCCGTTTTGTCATACTCAATATGAAAGTGACAATCAGTGTGTCATATTCAATTATATCTTAATTTCTGGAAATATTTTTTTATTTTAGGTACCCATTTAACTGAAGGAAATAAATGTTCGATCTGGAGCTTTTTGATATTAAACTGGATACTGAAGTAATCGGAAGAAATTTTATATATGCCGAGGAAGTAGATTCCACTAACAGCGTACTTCTCGATAAATCCAACAGTAAATTTGATATAGACGGTACTGTAGTTCTAAGCGAGAAGCAGAATGAAGGGCGGGGACGAAAAGACAGGGTTTGGTACAGCACAAAGGGTATGAATCTTACTTTCTCAATTCTGCTGAAAGACAGGGATTTTATCGGAAGAAGAATCAATCTTATAAATTTTACTTCTTCGCTGGCCGTCGCAATGGCTATTGAAAATCTTTATCAGCTGAAAATTGAACTGAAATGGCCCAACGATGTTTTGATCACCGGAAAAAAGACAGCAGGCATCCTTATCGAGTCTTCTTCGGCGGGTAAGAAAATTGAAAGAGTTGTTACGGGAATAGGAATAAATGTTAATCAGACTTCCTTCCAGGGTATTTATAAAATTCCTCCCACATCCATTAAACAGGAATCAGGAAATAATATCGACCGCGAAGTGCTTCTTGCCGAGGTTCTTAATATATTCGAGGAAATTCTGCAGTGGATTGATGATAAACCGAATGAGATATTAAAGGACTGGAAGGCCAGGTGCAGAATGATAGGTGAAAAGATCTCTGTTACCGAGGGTGACCAGGTTAGATACGGGATCTTCGACGATATCGATGATGAGGGCTTTCTTATACTGAAAACAGGCAGAAAGTTTGAAAAGATCTATTTCGGCGACGTAAGTATCGGTTAAATTTTTCTAAATTAGACGCTAAAATTATGTTCCTTGCCTGCGACATAGGCAATTCATATATAAAGACCGGATTGTTTGAAGGAGACAAACTTTCACAAGCCTTCTCTTTTCAGGATGTTGACCGGCTGAGAAAAATCCTTTCGGAAAACAATATTTCAGCAGCCGGGATTTCATCAGTAGTACCGCTAAAAACTGAAAAGATTCTGGGCTTTCCGGAATTCAGCAGCATCCCCTTTCATTTAATTACCCACAGCTCATCTTTCAATCTGAAGATAAACTATAAAACGCCTGAAACTCTCGGCGTTGACAGACTTTGTTCCGCAGAGGGGGCATATTTCCTTAATAATGGAGTTAAGGAAAATGAAATTCTGCTTTCAGTAGATATGGGCACCGCCACTACGATAAATATTATCATGCATCCCGGTGAATTTATAGGCGGAGTGATTGCACCGGGAGTTACGATGATGGGCCATGCCCTGCATTCCTTTACAGCTCAGCTGCCTGAAGTAAGCTTCGATGAATATGATGTGAATATCGGAAGTTCTACAAAGTCATCGATTGCAAGCGGACTCATCAACTCGACGCTGGGATTGATCGACAGAATATCAGGTTACCTAAAACAATCTTACAATACCGATAATATCAAGATCTACCTCACCGGCGGCAATGCCGAAAAACTTATCCCCCATATGAATATAAAATTCACTTACGAGAAAAACCTCGTTTTATATGGAATCAAATCTATCTGCAGATTGAATATCCCTTAATTTTTGTCGTCACTGTAAACAAAATCCCGGGAAATACTAAATCCTATTATACTTAATTATTTCCTGCGTGAATCGGTTATCACAGTTTTCATCAGGTTAATGAGTGGTACCTGTCCTCTTATTTGCTCGGAGAAAAGACGGTTCAAAGACGGTTCAACGCATAATTCGGTGAGTTTATTGCTGAAAATTTAAACAGATTTGTTGAAAAGTTATACAACCATTTGAGGGTAATTATAAAGGATTTATTGACCGATACATGATATAATTTTTAGAAGTTAAGTTCAAATAAGAGATGATAGGATGCCGGATACCAGTAAAATTAATGGCTGGCTTTGACGAGAATATTATCAATGAGACGGGTTTTACCTATTCTACAGGCGATAAGTACGTAATATTTTTTTCCATGTTCAAGTTTATTTACGGGCCTGAAGGTTAAGGCATCTACAATGGCAGCATATTCCGGTTCTGAAGATTCTGCGCGGTTCACTATCTTTTTCATTCCCGATAAAATCTCTTTTACATTCTTTTTCCCTCCCGCTATTACCTTCCGCGCGTACATTAGGGAGTGATTAATTACCAACGCATCTTCCCTCTCTCTGGCGGATAGATAAATATTGCGTGAGCTTAGTGCCAATCCATCCTTCTCCCTCACTATAGGGATAACAACTATTTTAATTCCGAACTTCAGGTCTTTGACCATCTGTTCAATAACAAATGCCTGCTGAGCATCTTTTTGTCCGAATACCGCAGAATCAGGATTTACAACATTGAACAGGATTGCAACTATGGTGGTCACTCCCATAAAATGACCGGGTCTGAACTCACCCTCAAGTATTCGTGTAGTGTCGGCAACATTTACATAACTCTGAAATCCTTCCTGATAAATTTCATCAGCATCAGGAATAAAGACATAATCTACGCCGGCTTCTTCAAGCAATTTTTTGTCACGCTTAAGATCGCGGGGGTAGCGATTAAAATCTTCTTCGGGACCAAATTGTGTAGGATTTACAAATACGGAGACAATAGTTATATCGGTGATTTTTTTAGAGCGCGAAATAAGGGAAAGATGACCTTCGTGAAGAAATCCCATAGTGGGAACAAGTCCTATTGTTTTTCCTTCTCTATGCAGAGCCTTTGAGAGCTCCTGCATTTTTTTCACGCTTTTTATTACCCTGATGATATCCTCAGCTTAGTAATGTTAGGACATTATAAATATTCTGCTTGAGTTCCTTTCTGGGTGAAACGATATCCACAAATCCGCGTTCCAGAAGAAATTCTGATCTCTGAAACCCTTTTGGAAGATCCTTTCCGATGGTCTGCTTAATTACACGGGGACCAGCAAACCCTATCAGCGCCTGCGGCTCGGCAATATGAATATCACCCAGCATAGCATAGCTCGCTGTGGTTCCTCCTGTAGTCGGATCGGTCATTATAGAAATATATGGTATCTTCGCTTCAGCTAAACGGGCAATTCTTGAACTCGTTTTGGCAAGCTGCATCAGTGATAATGCACCTTCCATCATTCGGGCGCCGCCGCTTGATGAAATGATGATCAGAGGGATCTTATTTTTAAGTGCTCTGTCTGTCAGCCGCGCAATCTTTTCGCCAACCACAGAACCCATACTTCCGCCGATAAACTTAAAGTCCATACATCCGAAAGCAACATCAACACCATTCAGTTTTCCAGTACCGGTTTTCACGGCATCATTCATCCCGAGCTTCTTTATCGTCTCTGAAATTCTGTCCGTATACTTCTTCGTATCCTCAAACTCAAGGGGATCGGCAGAACGCATCTTTTTATCAATTTCCCTGAACGTTCCTTTGTCAATTAGTATTTCGATATACTCTGCACTGCCAATTCGGAAATGGTGGTTGCATTTGATGCATGTCCAGAGGTTAGTTTCAAGCTGTTTTTTATGAATGATTTCGCCGCAGCTTGGACATTTTTCCCACATCCCGTCGGGCAGATCCTTCTTTTGCGAGTCGGGGGAAATATTTTCTTTCGACCGTTTAAACCACGGCATTAATTTGTTCCCTTCTGTACATCAGCAAAAATAGTAAGTACCATATCAGGATTGGTAGGATCATTTGAGTATACCGTTACACGCCGGCTCATCTTGCCGGCACGACGGCTGGTATCGAGTGATACATTTAAGGTTCCTTTTTTACCGGGCTCAAGTTTCTCGCTTGATACAAGAGCTGCAGTGCAGCCGCAGGAGGTTTTAACATCTCTTATTTTGAGAACGGCATTACCCTTGTTGATAAAGTTAAATGTGTATTTAACTGTGTCGCCTTCCTGAACTTTACCAAAGTCGTGCTGTGTTTCAGTAAAATACATCATTGGACTATTAGAAAGATTACCCGTTTTTACACCGGGGTCAACTACTACACCCGTAAACTTAAACCGTATCTCAGGTTTGTCAGGGTCATTTGTTTTAACGGTAATATACTTTGTCTGCCTTCCCGAACGTCCTGTTGAATTAAAGTCAACCTGTATATTAGTTGATTCACCTGGTGCCAGATCAGATTTCTCAGGCTTTGCGGCAGTACAACCGCATGAGGCTCTGACATCTTCTATCTTCAGAAGGTCGCCGCCTACATTAGATACAACAAAATTATATTTCACATGATCGCCGCGCGGGACTTCGCCCCAGTCATATTCCATCAGCTGAGATGAAACTTTCGGAGGTATCATCTGTGCAAAGCTGACAGCGGTTAACATAAGAACAAATGCAAGAATATGCTTAGTCATTTTTTCTCACCTTTATTGTAAAATTTTTCAAATAATATGGTTCAATATAGTCAATCTCTTTTTCGGATTTTGTTTCTCCGTATTGTGCTGCCCAGCGGGCAACAAACACTGGCTCAGGGGCAAATACATCGTTACGGAAGTTCATCTGCTCATCTTTTCTTTTTACAGCATTTCCGAATGTAATAATATCACCCGAACTGCTTAAAAATTCGTTGTATTCTAATATACCCAGGTTTTCCACAAATATATAATTATTACCCTTAATTTGAAACTTTGCAAAATATACTTCGTCTGAATTTACCTTATTTGCGATATTAAAAACTGTGTTTTCGGGCAAAAAGCGGGAAATCTGAAGTGCGAGAGCTTCGAAGGTTGGAACCTGGATAAGAGGAAGAGATGCACCTACGGCTATTCCTTTGGCAGCTGACATCCCGATCCTTAAACCTGTGAATGATCCCGGTCCGTTCGAGACTGCAACAGCTCCTAAATCGGAGGATTTTTACTCCCCCTTCGCGAAGCACTGAATCTACAATCTCCAGAAGTTTTTCGGCATGGATGTTCTTAAAGTTTACAATATTCTGGAAATATTTTTCCTCGCTTAAATAAAGACAGGCACCGCAAAGACGCGACGAGGTTTCTATTGCCAGTATGGGAGAGGTGTTATTTATATTCTTTGAATTCAAATGTCCTCTGTTCTTCTTCGCCTGCTGTTATATTGATCTCCTTTCGTCTCCGCGGAAGAATATCCTCAAAAAGATTTCCCCACTCAATAAAGATTATCGCCTCTTCGTCATTAAGATAATCCTCAAAACCTATATCATACAATTCTTCTATCCTGTTTATCCTGTAAAAATCAAAGTGATAGATCTTCGTCTTTCCTTCGTATTCGTTTACCAGAGCAAAGGTTGGACTGCTGACAGCCTCAACCCTGAAATACTTAACTGCTTCACGGATGAAGAATGTTTTCCCTGTACCAAGGTTGCCGTTAAGTACAACTACATCTCCCGATGTTAGTCCGGCTGCGTACTCCTTCGCCAGTTTTTTTGTTTCATCTTCTGAATTAACAATCAACTGTTTATCTATCACTGTCACTTAGGTTCCATCGTTATTATCGGAAGGATCATTTCCTCCATGGATATTCCTCCATGTTGAAAAGTGTCTTTATAATAAGTAAGATATTTGTGATAATCAGTAGGGTATACAAAATAGTAGTCTTCTTTGGCAATGATGTAATTTATCGTAACGCCGCGTTTCGGAAGCTTATACTCCTGGGGATTTTTTATATAGATGGCGTTCTTATCATCCACTTTCAGATTCCTGCCGTACTTAAATCTCAGGTTGGTCGATGCTTCCCTGTCGCCCAGCACTTTTGCACCTCTCAACGACCTGATACTGCCATGATCAGTGGTCACGATTATCTTAACGTTCTTCATTTCTGCAAGCGCCCTGAAGGTTGACAGCAGAGATGAATGAGTGAACCATGTGTTGGTAAGAGATCTGTAAGCGGGTTCGTCGGGAGCTATTTCTTTCAGTATATCCGAATCAGAACGTCCGTGGGCAATCATATCCAGGAAGTTAACTACAACCGCTGTCAGATGGCTGTTCTTGTATGAAGTGATATTCTGTTCGAAGTTCCGTCCTACTTCTGGATCAATAATTTTGATATACTTCAGCTCATTTTTAAGCTTAACTTTTCTCCTGTCAAGAAGCAGCTGAAGAAGTTCTTTTTCATACTTGTTCATACTACGTTCATCATCATCGCCCCCCTGCCACAGCTTCGGATAATATTTTTCTATTTCTGAAGGGAATAAACCGGCGAATAAAGCATTACGGGCATAGGGTGTTGCAGTCGGAAGTATAGCATAATAATAATCTTTATTTATTTTAAACAGATCCTGAAGATGCTTTTCCATAACCAGCCATTGATCGAGCCTTAAGCAATCAAGTACAAAAAAGAAAACGGAATTTTTCCCTTCCTTTACTTCATCTACAATGTATTTGTCAACGATTTCAGTGGTTAAAGGAGGTGTATAGTTGTCATCAGGACTGTTTATCCAGCTAGTATAATTCTTCTCAACAAAACGTGAAAACTCTTTATTCGCTTCCTTCTTCTGATCATTCAGCGATTGCCTTAGTCCCATTCCCGCATGCGTATCAAGCTCCACATCCCAGTTGACGATCTTAAGATAAATGTCGATCCACTCCCCGAAATCAAGATTATTCAGTAGTGCGCGCGAGATTTCGTTAAAGTCCTGCAGGTAATCTTTCGCTGCTGCCTGCCCGGTAATCCTTTTCCCTTCCAGGATCTTTTTGCATACAAGAAACATCTGACTGGGATTCACTGGCTTGGTAAGGTAGTCGGTAATCTTTCCTCCGATAGCTTCGTCCATCAAAGTTTCTTCTTCGCTTTTAGTTACCATCACCACCGGTATATTGGGATTCATTTCCTTGATCTGGCCCAGTACTTCAAGTCCGCCCATTCCGGGCATCATCTCATCAAGGAATATAAGATCATAAGGATTTTGCTTAACATGAGTAATTGCATCCTCACCGTTAGTAACTGTGTCAACATCATATCCTTTTTCTGAGAGGAAAATGATATGAGATCTTAGTAGCTCTATTTCATCATCTACCCAAAGTATCTTCTTATTTGCCATTATCTTCCTTTGGTTTTACTTCTTTAAAATTAAACATGCAATAATTTAATAAAGAATATTAATAGAATTTGTAACGAAATGATCAAATCAGTGTGTTACTGGATCGAAATATGCACATCCAGTCCGGCCTCATTTGTCGTTGTGGGGGGAATTCTCGCTGCTCCTTCGGGTTCAACGGATGTTCTGCGGTAGAATATCGAGAGGGTTACTTTGGAACTGATAGTATATTTAATCCTTGGTTCAAGGGTAGTTCTCAAAGTACCGTCCTGCGGAGTACCTTCCTCGGTAAAGTTCAGCATATCATAACGTACTACTGAATTCTTTGAACTTGTGTAAGAAAGACTGAATTCGATATCGTTTTTAAGAGCGATGCCGAAAAGCGGCAGTTCAAAACCCGATTTTGAAAATCCGGCAGTAATTCCTATGTCCTTCGAGAATGTCTCGGAAATATTCTTAGTTGTTAGTCCAAGATCATAAATGGTCCTTGTTCCGTATTTAACACTGCCTATCAAGTTCCCGCCCCACATATCGTTAAATGTTATATTCAATCCGGCTATCGGTGAAAATCCGTATTCAATTCGCTGCGTAAGGATTTCCTGTACGCCTTCGGGATTCAGTTTGGTTCCTTCCGTGTAGGTTGAACTGTAAGCATGTTCCAGAGAAACTTTTTTTGCAAATGATTTGAAGAACAGGAAATCTTCCAGACCGTCCCACGTAATATGCCAGTTAGGTCTGGGAATATACTTTGCCACATCCTTCAGAGGTCCCAGTTTGGAGAGGAGCGGAAGTGTTTCAAATCCTTGCAGGAAAGCATTCGATAAATTCTGCTGAGGATTAGGTGAATCAGGATTAAAAAGCTCATTGACTTTCTTTATACCGTTCCCGAACACACTCAGGAACAGGGATGGAGGCAGAGAAAGGAACGACCTTTCAATGGTAGCTGTTTCCGTAACATTATCTATACTGGGATTACCAAACTGGTCTGTGCTTATCGAAGTATTTTTATTTATTGACCACGCCACCTTCCAGTTTATGTCGAGCTTTGCACCTGTCCACAAAGGTCTTGACGTCCTGAAATCAAGATTATTCTTCTGTGTGAATACATCCTGCAGGTTCCCGTTGGGAGCACGCCTGCCAACATCGCTGCTTATTCCAAGCATGAAAGCCCTGGAGGGGCCTTTATTGTAGCTGTAGTTTATACCCCAGAAATTATTGAATCCGGTTCCCTCACCGAGTATACCCGACTTAGAAACACTGTTATCAAGTGAATAGTTAAAAGCGATGGTCTCATAATCAAAGAAGATACTCTTCGCCACACTTTTCAGAAAACCGAGAGCCCGTGTAAGTGCAGGTTTACGCGGCTGCTGATTTGTTGTATCGGTAACCTGAGGCTGTTCTTCCGTATTCTTTGTCGAATCGGGATTCTCATTCTGACCGCCTTCGAGGTCCCGTCCCCGGTTTTCAAGACTCCTCCTGCCCCGGTTGCTGTTGCCTCTCTGCTGCTGCTGCTGTTGTCCCGAGGGCGTTTCAGATTTTTCAGCAAAAAGCGGATCTGTTAAAGCTTTAAGACGCAGTGTCAGCCCTGCCTGTAAACGGCTTGCGTATCCGGCGCTTCTTCCCACCGTATCCTGGCGGAAATCGAAGTTCCAGTTATAACCAACATTATATCCGGCGGTAATCTGGAAATAGCGGTTTATGTCCCATACCGTAGGAAGCTTTGGATTCGACTTTAAGTCGAAGCTCTGAGCATACCTGTAATCTTTTCCGAAGAATACTCCCGAGAAAATATCTTTCCAGATCTCGCTTTCCGGTCGCTGCATATCGTTGGAATTGGTTTCAAGATAAGCAAGTGATGAAGTTATATTTACGTTGTAACTGGTCGCAAGGTTAAGTAATCCGCCCTCGGTCAGTTTCCAGTTAAAGTTGAATCCTCTTGTGGTTCCAAAATCCCTGCTTATAATTTCCTGCGAGGAGGAACCCGTTTGTGAACGGGTAATGTTAGTATTTCTCTGCCTTCTCGCGGTAACATTAAAAGCAAAGTTTTGTGGAGTATAGTATACTTTTACATCCTTGTAATCCGAGAATAAAGCTACTACAGAACCGATCACCGGGATATCCTGCGGGAAGAAATAGTAATTAGGACTTAAGTTCAGGGCATAGCTCAATGTCGCATTCCAAACCCATCCCTTGTTTGAAAGTACTGTGGGACTCCTGCTGAAAGTTTTGTTGTAGTTGAACCCAAAGGTAAGAGAATTAAAAGTATCTCTTATATACCATGCAGAAGTAGGTATCTTTATCTTAATATTGGAAGCCGACCATGAATCTGACGTACTTATTGTCTGCGATTCAGAAATAATCTGCTCCGGTGTTTTGTTTGCTATAACCGTGGTATCCTGCCGCAGCGATTCAATCTGTCTGGCAGCTTCATCAACCTTAATATCTGTACCCGGAAGATAAAGCGGTTTACCTACGGATTCCGTGTGGGAGTAATTCATCCTGAGATTACTCTCGGGCAGATTAACAGGAAGCAGCTTGAGAATATTGACATCAGCTGATACACCCCAGTTCTTTGATTCGATCCTTGATCCAAATCTATCTGAGAGCTTGTGGAAGAACGGGTTTGTCTGGCTCACATTAAAATTTACCGTCATTAGATCTGCCAGTTTTACCGAGGAAGAGAAACTGTATGCCCACCCGGGCGAATCGTCGGCACCGACAACCCTGAGCTCGTTAACCCAGATCTCTCCGGAGATTTCATCGTTAGGTTTACCGGTTCTTCGGATACGAGGCGGTACTTCTCTTGGATTGTAAATTCCGACTAACAAAAACTTAACAGACGTGAGCGTGGGATTTCCTTTGACTCCGTATGTATGACCCACTTTACCCGGCACCGGTTTTTCCACCAGTCTATTGATTGAGGAATCGTTTCTTGCCTGCTTTATAGCTGTAAGCTCGCTGAAATTGATCGAGATCTCATTCCATCCGGGTTTTACCGGCTGACGGTATTCATAAAAGTTATTGGTATCACCGCCGAATCTGAAATAAACTTCAGCAGCATACATTCCGTCTGAAGTATCAGACACCGATCCGGGTCCTGCATTCTCGTCACCGTGGATGAACAATTTCATCTGCTTATAATTGAACACATCCAGAGGTCTGTACAGGTATTTTACAGCCTGCCTTGACTGCCCGTCTGCCAGGTTTTTAAGTATCAGGTTTAACGACTGTTCGTTACGGTAGATCTGCTCATCAGGTCTTGTTCTGTCTCTTTCCTGGAATACTCCCGGAGGTGATGTGTAACCCGGGTTATCCTCTATGTTGATTACTGAAATAGACATCGTAGTGTCTTCCGGGAGCACTTTCTGCCACTGACTTCCGGTAAGGTTAAATTCGGTAATACGTAAATGGACTGTAGTATCTGCACCTGATATAAAAAATCTTATATATTCAACATCCGTCAGAGAAGGACTGCCTACCTCACGAGCAAAGTCTTTTAACGGTACCCTGTACAGGAACCAGCCGTCATTGTCGCCGCCGCCGGCTATAAACCGGTTTGTAGTTCTGCTCGTATCCAGCGGTATCTCATACCTGAAATAACTGTTTGCGAGATCAAGATTTCCGTTTTTATTCAGATCCTCAGTGTCGGGAAATCTTCCGATATCGGTAAGAACGGCGTTACCCTCAGTACCATTTATATTAAAATAGTCCTGCCAGTTGAGACTCCCGGTTTTTGTAAATGAGAAATTATCGCCGCTTGGATCCGATTTGGTACTGCCGGTATTTGCGCGTTCTTGAGCATCCGTCCAGCCGTCAAGTCCAACATCCTCTCCCTGATCAATAAGATCATTATAGGGAGGGCGATCCTCAGTATTCAGGATCCTGTTTGGTATAACATCCTCACTGATTCTTCCAAGATCAAGATATACCTTTGATCCCGGAGGGGCCTCATCTATTTTAGCCCAGAACTCAACAAATTCTATATTTTCTTCAACAAGGTTGTTTGCAGTTGAAGAAAGCACTTTCATAATACCGCCCCAGTTCCGGCTCCTGTTTCCAAGCTGAGGATTGTAGTTGTATGTTCCGGGAGTATCAGGCAGAAAGACATAATCCATCACGGTCACCTGCTGATCTGCTTTGGCTACCGATTTATTCGGCCATATCTGCTTTACATTAACATCGGATGGAGTAACTGTGTACCAGATGCTTTTACCTTTGTAATCCATCAGCTGCTTGGAATTATATCCTGAAAGTCCGGGAATAGAGTCAGGAGGACTCAGGTCCTTCCAGGCAGTATATGAAACCCCCACAGGAATAGTTCTTTTTGCACCTTCAAAATCATCTATGTATGCAATGCTCTGTCCGTTATCAGAGGCAATAGTACTTTTCTTTGTGTTGGGATCAGGATTTATGTAAGCATATTCACCGCTGACGTTTACTGATGACATTTCCCTTGTGGAAATAATATTATCAAGAGCTTTTGTTACAATCGGAAGGTCAACACCGGTTTTTGCATCAACACCATATATTGTATTGCTCAGTGGTTCCTCACCTATTCTTACCTTATCACTGAGCGTCTGCTGATTAAGATTCAGAATTGAAAAACCGAGCTGGGTTTTGTCGGAGAAGTCAAAAAGTCCCCTCGCTCCCAAAAGCGTTTTAGAAGCAAGCTGGAACAGGTCGTTCTTCTCATACGTTATTTTCAGATCGGCACCGGGAACAAGTGCGGCATCATTACGAATGGTAAGCTGACCAATATTATAATCTACTATGTAGTCAGTCCCGGGAGTCAATTCCCTTCCGTTCAATAATACTCTTACTGAATTTTCAACAACGTTGAACCCAAGTTGGTAAACAGAGGAAGCCTCACCCGAATATTTACCGGTCAGAAGCCACTTGTCCTGCACCTTGTTCTGCTGAGCAATGGTTTTTGATGTATCGTATACGTCAGTATATTTGAGTGTATCCGGTATATCCGCCGGAAGATCTGCACCGAATGGTTTTAATGTCGGGAAGATTACCTCACCGGTTTCGGGAAAGATCGTCAGGTTCGGACGAAAATCGAACTTATTATCGGGAACAGGCTGTTTACTTGCATCAAGCAGGTCGAGTCCAAATGCGGTCAGTAATCTTACGTTTGTACCGTTCTTGCCTGTCAGGTCGGTTACAGGATCCTGTCCTTCTTTTTCATACTCTATGTTAAATTCAAATCCTTCTTCCTTAATATTCCTGCCGCCAAGCGGATAAATATTCTTAAGCTGCAGCTTCCATGCCCTTGCATACGGGCCTCCCGACTGAAGGTTCTTCGGTTTCACGAGTTTAAGAACAATATTCGAAGAAGTGTCGTTTACATTGATCGAGTTCAGGAATTCTCCGTAAACATCTCCGCTCTGACGCTGATAAGCAACCGCAACAACATCATTATCCTGCAGGCTGGTCTTAAATGTTATAAAACCTGTTTCCGGATGAAGTACATAATCAACATCCTGCTGAAGCAGTTCAAACCATCCTGTTTCAACCTGTCCGGGAATAGCAGTTGTATCTTCACTGTAACGTGCCGGATAGTTTTGCCCTTGCTCAATCGGAAAAAGATCAATGTAGGCATTCGCTTTTCTTTGTTTGGTTCTGTCTGTAATAATACCGTAAACTGATTTCCAGACTTCAATATTTACAACACGAAGCTCAGGATGGACAATGGGGGTAGCTTTACTATAGTAATCACTGAAAATATGCTGGGTTTCACTTGCATAAGTCGTATCAAGAAAGTAGTGGTTGGTTGAGTAATCGTATGCGCGCAGGTTGAATTCCTGTGAGGTAGTTCCGCTGTTAACGGAAACCTCTTCTGTTTCACCTTTTTTCTGGCTGGCAAGGGTTGTAAGTGAAAGAGGACCTAACTTAAAGTTAGCCTTCAAGCCGAACAGGGCCTCGCTGCCGCCCACAAGCGGGGAGGTCTGCAGCGAAACGTTACCTGCTTCAATACTCTGAATTATCTCATCTTCATAACCTTCATATTTTATCTTAAGCTGGTTTTCGTATTGAAATGTTCTTTCAGTATTCCAGTCGGCATTTATGTGAAGCTTATCTCCTATTGTTCCCGCGACGGTTATCTGCACCTGCTGCTTGAAGTCGGGTTCGTTTCTTGTGTTTCCGTATCTTGAAGCGGTTACTCCTTCAGTGCTCTCATTTCGCCACGCACCGTGGATATCAACAGCACCGCCTATTTTAAGACTGATTTTTGGTTCGCCGAAAATACTAAGCACCCCTACCTTTGGCAGAGGAATTTCAAAATCGGTTATATTCTTAATCAGTTCGCCAAGTTCCTTCTTTGATGATTTCAGCTCATACTGATAGCCGAGATCTTCCCATAGTTCTCTCTCGTGTAGTGCTAGCTTTGCATCAATATAATCCTCTATAGGCACTCTTAATAAAATCTTGGTCTCCTGCCCTGCAATTTTTTCTTCGATTACAACAAACTTCCCCGTTGAATCGATCTTAACTGTCCGCGTTCTTGCAGTGGGCTGTGCTATAAAGGGCGAAGTCCTTTCACGTTGAAGAGTTACATAAGGCAGGTCCCTGCGTTCATAATGAAAATATTTCAACCTGGCGGTAGAATCTATTGCCATTGAGTCTACTTTTATGGTATCGGCAGCTACACCTATCGTATCTGTCTTCAAAGAGTCGGTATTTAAGGAATCAGTTTTACCCGTGGAATCGGGTGGAAAGAATCCGGTTACTGCTGCGAAGAGATCTGACTCGGATGCCTCAAGCGATGCATAACTATCCTGCTTTTTCTCAAGGGAGATAAGCTGTGGATCAATAACTTTTATTGAATCAATTTTCTGTTCATTTGAAGCAGGGAATAGAGGAAAGCCGATCTTCATCCTTTTGATCAGGAGAATAATTATTGGGGTATGGGGGGATTGAATCCAGCTTATGATAATAATCGAATAAGGCATTGATCCAGACAGTATTATCCACCTGCGCCTTTTCCGGAGAGAACCCGAGATTGACTAAGCTGTAAAAGATCACCACAGAAGCTGCAGTGACCCCTAATATCTCCCGAACCAGATTTGGAATCTTATTTTTAATGTGGAACCCGAAAGAAATAAATCAAAAATAGCAGTAGAAAAGAATTCTATAGATCCTCCGGATTAATAATTAAATTTTGAGCGAAAAATTATGCAAAATAGGTTTGAAGTTCAATATTAAGACCGCCTGAAAACTGTAAAAATTTCAATGTTTTAATGTAAAGCTTTCACGGGAACCTGTTAAGGTAATTTTTTTTCGCCCTTTGGGGCTAAATTATACCCCTGCCTCATCTCAATTCCCGCTGCTGAAGGGAAAATTCTTGTGAATTTATCGGCTCAGTTAACTTACGTAAATTTCTTTATAATAATCTCATGTAACGGAAACGATTCTATCATTTCATTTCTGTCCGCCAGTTCGAAATCTTCAAAATCGAATCCCGGTGCAACCGTGCACCCGACAAGGGCAAAGGAATTACTTTCAGTTACTTCAGCTGCGAACCAGTGCCCGGCGGGAATTACCGCCTGGAAAACTTCACCTTTTTCAACATCTTTTCCAAGTATAACATTGGATAAATTTCCTTTATCATCTATTATGCAGATATTTATTCCGCTCCCGTCATAAAAGTGCCAGATTTCATCGGATTTAAGTCTGTGAAATTTAGATACCTGCTTTCCTTCAAGCAGAAAATAGATAGAGGTAGAAACTGACCTCTCTTTTTTTAATTTCCGCGGCATACCTTCGGGCAGAATGATCTCCCCCGAACGGTATATTTCCTTAAAGTAGCCTCCTTCCGGATGAGGCTGCAGATCAAATCTTTCTATGTATAACTTCGCATCTTTATTCATATCAATTCATCTATAAAGAGTTGATTTCACCTGATTAGCACCATCTTTTTAACCTGACTGAAACTGCCGGCGGTCATTCTATAAAAATAAATTCCGCTTGAAAGGTTTCCGGCATTAACCACAGCCGTATAGCTTCCCGGCGTTTTGTACCCGTTAACTAATGTCAGAACTTCCTGGCCAAGCGTATTGTAAATTTTTAGCGTAACGAGTTTACTTTCTTTACTCACCTGATCCTTACTGCCGGGTACCGAATACCTGATGGTTGTAGCCGGATTGAACGGGTTAGGGTAATTCTGTTCTAATACATAATCAGACGGACCGGCTTTGAAGATTTGTTACTGCGAGTATTCTTTCGCTTCCATCATAATCGAATTGTTTTAACCGGTAAGTAAAATCTCCGGCTCCGGTAACCCTGTCTGTAAAAAGATAACTGCAGACACCAGTTGAAGTGCCGGCACCTTTAATAAAACCAATAACAGCAAATTCAGTCCCGGCTGCTTTTCTTTCAACCTCATAACCTCTGCAGTTTAATTCTGATGCTGTACTCCATTTCAGCATTACCGAATCGCCTGCAGATTCCGCATTGAATGAGATCAGTTCAACAGGTACCTCTTCACTAACTTTGAAGTGATAACAGCCGGCAGGCGCAGTTAAAGGTTTTGCAGTTTCCCTGCCATCATTGGCAGCTGCGCGCAGGTAATAAAATACTTCGGTACCGGCATTCTGGTTGGGAATTGAGGCACTAAATGAATCGGGAGAAATTTCGGTCATCGGTACAGCTGTATATCCTGCAGTCGTATCAGTCGTCCATAACAGCTCCGCATCAGCTATCCCGGATGCACTCCGGATATTGGCATCAATTTCATACGGGCCTGCATAAGTTACCGTACCCGAGATGGAGGGATGAGAAATCAGCAAAGGATTAAATACTCCGATCTCCTTTGTAATACAATGGATAGCGCCAAGAAGCGGAATTATTGAATTTGAATTTATACCTTCAATGTTGTACCCCGGCATAGCTTCTCTGTATATGCGGAATGCCGTGGTATCATACTGTTCTTCATATGTAGGTATAATTACTGTCTTATTTATAATGATAGAATTGGTGTAAGTTCTGTAATCGCCTCCCTGGTTCGGGTAATGACCGCCTGCATCAGGCGGCATGGGAATCCTCACCACTTTGAAAGGTCTGCCGTAGCAGGTAAGAAAATTGTTGAGTACATACTGCAGGTTTGCTTCTATCTGGGGACCGTCAGCTACTCCCTGCGGATACTGACCAACAAGCAGAGTTTCCTCATCAAGAAGCTTCATATGCATATCAATATGGTGTATCTCATCATAAGGAAGAGTATTCATTTTGATGTAGCGGTCAAGACCCATATATAATGACATTATTGTGTCTATTTCTGCTTCTGTCTTTCCGGGATTTTCATTTAAAATAAGTCTGCTTGAGAAACCTGTACCATGACCATCCGTCATAAAATTACCGCCGGTGGCAATCAGATCGTATGGGGCTTGTGTTGTCTGGTGTATAGGGACATTTATATAATTTGCAAAAAATACGGGGATATCATCATCAAGCGGACGGGGACGGTTATAGATCCAATCGATTATTTTCATACTGTCTATTTCATCCCTGTAAACGGTCCATGGACCATAATCTCTGCACCAGATAGAGTTGAAGCCTGTTAAAAGGAACTTCAGGTTAACAAGGGGAACGCCGCCCTGGGTCAGATAACTCTTTACAGAATTTGAATCGCTGCAGACAATGTAAACAAGTCCCTCTTCCTGTGCATAATCTACAATCTGTCGGAGAATGGAAGTATATGATGTCCACGTGATCATTATACCCTGCAGCTCTTCCCATTCAGCCATCGTTCTTACAGGACCCGCCGGGGGATATGTAAATAGAGGATTCAGGGGAGGATTGTAATCCTTCCACACGGATTCCTCTTCTGCTGTCATCTTGTGCGGTAGTTCTTGTGAAAAGATAAGGATTGTTGTGGAGATTGATAGAAGAACAACTAATAAAAATGATTTCATATGTTCCCCGGCTAAAAAATGTTTATTAAATCTACTATAATTTTCTGAAGTTTGCTTATTATTGTTATTGATTTTTTCAAAGTCTGGTAAGCCATTGTGAAATCTCTTATTACTCATCTGCTCGTATTTTTGTTCGCCCTCTCTTTTAATGTTTATCCACAGACTAAGCCTGAAATCATTGAATTATACAAGGAAACAGCGAAGAAAATCATCGATTCTGCACTTGTAAATCGTGAAGCTTATAGTCTTCTGGAGGAATTATGTTCAATAGGGCCGCGTTTAAGCGGTTCTGAAAATTCACTTAAAGCAATACACTGGGCCGAAAGTAAAATGAAATCGCTTGGTTTTGATAAGGTGTGGCTGCAGCCGGTCATGGTTCCCAATTGGGTTCGGGGTAATACCGAAGAAGCTGTTATAGTTTCGGGAAAATATAAAGGCCAGTAACATAAATATCTGCGCGCTCGGAGGAAGTATCGGAACACCGGAAGAAGGTATTACCGCACCGCTGTTTGAAGTGGAAACACTTGATGGGATTGATTCGGTAAAGGATAAAGTTAAGGGAAAAATTGTTTACATAAATGAACCGATGGATGAAAGTCTGGTTAACACATTTTCCGCCTATGGAAAGGCCGTTGGGAAAAGGGTATCAGGTGCAATCAGGGCTTCTCAGTATGGAGCCCTTGCCGTTATAATCAGATCAATTACAACTAAATTTGATGATGTGCCGCATACAGGAGTTATGTATTACCATGATAGTATTCCCCGAATTCCGGGAACAGCCGCAGGATATACTGATTCTGATTTCCTTCATAGGGCTGTTAGCGAAGATCCGGGAATTAAGCTGCACCTCACATTGAGCTGTAAAACACTACCCGATGCTCAATCCTATAATGTGATTGGTGAGATAAAAGGTTCAGAACGGCCGGATGAAGTAATTGTTGTCGGGGGACATTCTGACAGCTGGGATGAAGGACAGGGGGCCCATGATGACGGTGCCGGATGCGTGCAGTCGATTGAGGTTCTGGATTTGTTAAAGCGGCTTAATCTTCAGCCAAAGAGAACAATCAGGTGTGTCCTTTTCATTAACGAAGAGAACGGATCACGCGGTGCACAGACATACGGAGCATATTCGGATACAACAAAGGAAAAACATATCGCTGCAATAGAATCGGATGCGGGAGGGTTTACTCCACGGAGCTTTACGGTCACGTCCGATTCCGCTATCCTTGCAAAGATGCAGAGCTGGCTGCCGATCCTAAATTTGTGCAGCATAGATAAAATCGAGAAAGGCGGCAGCGGTGCGGATGTTAACGACATCAGGAAGGCAAAGGCTCTGATTGGATATCGCCCCGATGAACAGCGATATTTCGATTTTCATCATTCTGCTAACGACGTATTAAGTGCGGTAAATCCCCGCGAATTGGAACTGGGAACGGCAGCCATAACAATTTTAGCCTACCTCATCAGCCAGGAGGGCTTGTAACATAGCTGCTCCCCTGTTTTACCTTGAATTTTACCCGATTTATTTCAGGATTGATTCGGAAATTCCCGCTCAGGCCTCGCTTAATTTCTTTTCCTGCACCTTATCATTAAAGATCAATGAAACTGCAATAATTCCGGAAATGATGAGCCCTATATCTTCATAAATTCCGAGCTGCATTGCAGCTGATAATCCTAATAATGCCCATAGAAAAGGTATTATCAGAAGATACAATGGTATCCTTTTCAAGGTGAGGAGAAACATACCGAAAGTAAATATTGTTGTGGGACACGGCAGTCCGAAAGTGGGATTCTCAGGGTAAATATGTCCGAAATAAATATTGAGAAGCGGGTAAATTATAAACGCATATATAATAAGGATTAATCCTGCATAATGATTAAGATCTTTTATGAATCCATATTGAAGTTTTTTATCAATCACACCAGATTTGAGCATTAATAAAGCCTGCAGTATGAAAGCTGCCCCGAAGATATATGCGGCAGGATTTATGGATGAAAAGAACATTATCTGGTAAACCAATCCTACCCACATCCAGAAAAAGGCAAGGACCCAGGTAATCAGCTTATCACCGATTTTTCTTTTTCTGAAAACCTGGATAACAATGAAAACCGCAGCAATGAGCAAAACAGCCTGGAATGGAAAGATCGTCTCATTATACGATTTGAATATGGCAAGGAATTGTTCTCTAGTAAAAGGCATCTCCCCTCCTTAAATAAAACAATAATTCTTTATAAACTTATAACTTTTCTTACGGCAATTCAAGTTCCCCGGTTTAAAGCAAAAAAAGGCTGCAGCTAATTTATTGCAGCCTTATTGAATTTATAAGATACAGGAATTATTTCTTCCAGTTAGTTGTGTCAGTTTTGCTCACGGAATGACTTTTTTTCATATCGGAATTGCTTGTCAGTTTTTGCTGAGTGTCTGTCCACCACTGCATTTTTACATTATCGAATTTGGCTTTCTGATCGGCCGTCAATACGGCTTCTATTTTATCCATTGATTTGCTTTTACTTGCAGTCATATTTTTATTTGACAGGTTTTGCTTATAGTCCTGCAGAATACCTTCTACTTGTCCGGTCTGCTCCATTGAAAGGTTAATTTTATCTCTCAGGACTGAAGCTGCACTGGATACTGCTTTGCTATATTTAGTGTTGTGATTACCGGGATCCTGAACTTTGTACATTTTATGATCTTTTGTGTTGTCTGTCTGTGAAAATGCTGTTCCAGTCGCGAAAATCAGCATTACTGCAAGCACGAATGCTCCAAACAATCTGCTCTTTAGCCTGTTCATCGTATCTCCTTTTTTTAGTTATTGTTTACACTATAAACCTATAAATATTTATCTTACACGAAAGTAAGTTCCATCACTGTTTTCCGGAATCTGCACCCCTCTGTTGCTATTAATCAAATCAGATTACTTTTATCCTTTTTTATAATATTTCATTGCCTCCGGAAGTTCCGATTTTATATCATTAATTCTGGTCTGATTTGCCGGATGATCGCTCAAAAATACAGGTGGGGATCCCTTACTTTGCGCCATCATTCTTTGCCAGAACTCCAATGCACCATGCGGATCATAACCTGCCATTGCCATAAATATCAGTCCAAGATGATCAGCTTCACTCTCCTGCGTTCTGCTGTAAGGTAGAAGAACACCTACTTCTGCTCCGATACCATAAGCTGCCATCCACAGCTGCTGAGTCTGCTGGGGTTTATCCTTAAGTGCCTGTGAGAGAGCGACTCCTCCCAGCTCTGCCAGCAGAGCCTGGCTCATTCTTTCATTTCCGTGGTGAGCAACTGCATGAGCAATTTCATGTCCCAGCACCACTGCTAGTCCGTTTTCGTCCTGCGTTACAGGAAGAATTCCTGTATACACTACGATCTTACCTCCCGGGCATGCACCATGCATTTACCTGTGAATCAACCACGAGATGGTATTCCCATTTATAGCCGCTGAGTTGGGCTGATTTACCATTCTGCCTCATATACTGCTCCACGGCAGAAGCAATATTACTTCCGACTCTCTTCACCAGTGCAACCTGCTGTGCATTATTGCTTTCCTGATGTTCTTTCAGAAACTGGTCGTACTGACTGAAGCTCATCGAAAGCATTTCACTTTCGGGGATCAGGTTGAGCTGCTTCCTTCCTGTAAGAGGCACCGAACTGCATGACATAAAGAAAAAAGAAAAGAGAGTGATCGTTAAAAAATAGTTTCTGAGTTGTTTCATTATGTTATCTCTTTATAATTAAAATAATTATGAAAATAGAAAACTTAATCAGACTGGTATATGACTGGAAGCAATTAGCCTCCTGCCTCACATCATTTGCTGATACTATCATAAAGGAGATACCATAAATTAATTTTATTTCTCCATTCCTGAAACAATAATTCTACTTTATTGTTTTAGCATTTCTTCCAAAGGATTTTTATAGGTTCACTTTGCTGTGGGAATATGGTGATTTTAATCACCTCCAATCACGTTTGAAAGTGAATAAAATTTTTTAATTTCAGGGCCAGTGAGGGAAAAATTCAGGATGAACTTTACCAATTCAAAAGATCCTCCAATGGAAATTGAATCAGGACAACTTTATAATTTTGTGAATGTTCTTTCTGTTCCTGCTGCAATTCTTGATCCGGTCTATGATGCAGGAGGCGAAATCCTTGATTTCATCTACGAACATTTAAATCTGCCTGCATCACAGTCCCTTAACTCTACTGGGACCGACCTAACGGGACAAAAATTTTTAGGTACTTTTTTTAATGAACGACGGGGTGAATTGCTGGAGAATTTAAAAGAGGTTTTTATGGATGGGACCTCATTGAAACAAGGCATCAGTATTTCAGTAGATTCCGTTTTATCCCCGATAAATGCTGTCAGGTTCGGAAACAAACTTATAATTCAATGGGAAGATGAGAAGAGGTACAAAGACCAGGCTGAAAGGATATCGATTCTTCAGAGTTCCAATCGTGAGCTCGAACAGTTTGCGTATATCGCTTCTCACGATCTGCAGGAACCTATAAGAATGGTAATGAGCTTCACCCAGCTTCTTCAGAAAAGATACGCGAATAAGCTTGATGAGGATGCTGATCAGTTTATTTATTATGCCGTTGACGGGGCAAAAAGAATGAAGGAGCTTATTGATAAGCTGTTGGAGTATTCCAGAGTAAGTACTGTAAAAAAGAAGTGGAAAGAAATAAACACTAATCAAATAGTTGAAAATATCGTTGAAGATTACGGTATAATTTTGAATGAAACCGGTACAGAGCTGAAGTTCAGCAAACTTCCGGTTGTTGTTACGGATGAATCCCTTCTGAACAGGGTTTTTTCCAACCTGATATCTAATTCGATAAGATACCGGGGCACTGAAACTCCTGAAATAGTAATCTCAGCGGAGGAGAATGCGAGTGAATGGATATTCTCTGTAGCTGATAATGGAATAGGAATAGAGAAAGAATATTTTGAAAAAATATTTCTAATGTTCCAGAGACTGCATGGAAAAACAACCTACCCCGGTATGGGAATGGGACTTGCAATTTGTAAGAGAATTATTGATACCCTTGGAGGCAGGATCTGGCTGGATTCCTCGCCTGGAACAGGTACTACGTTTTATTTCACAATTCCGAAGGACACATTATAATATGGCTAAAGGTAATCAGGTTCTTCCCGTTGAGATTCTTTTGATTGAGGATAATCCCGGGGATGTATTACTTATTCGGGAATCTCTTAAAGAAAACAAATTCCTTACTGATTTGTCTGTAGTTAATGACGGTGAGCAGGCAATGAATTTTCTAAAAAAGAAAAATGAATTTGCGGATGCACCAACACCTGATATTGTATTGCTTGATCTAAATCTGCCAAAAAAAGACGGACGTGAAGTATTACTGGAAATTAAACAAGATGAAGAATTAAAAACGATTCCTGTTATTGTTCTGACTTCTTCAACAGCAGAGACGGATATCTTGAAAAGCTATGAAAATTATGCTAATTGTTTTATTTCCAAACCGGTTGATCTTGAAAATTTTATCAGCGTTATCAAATCAATTAAAAACTTCTGGCTGACGATAGTTAAACTCCCTGTACACTGAAATAAAGGTATGAATAATACATTGAATTTAGAACTGCTTTCTGTACTGCTGATCGAAGACAACCCCGGAGATCAGCGGCTTATAAAAGAACAACTTGATGATATTGAATCAGCTGAGGTAAGCTTGAAAATATGTGCATGTATGTCAGAAGCCCTTGAAGTTTTAAAGAGTGAAAAATTTGATATCATTATTCTGGATCCCGGCTTACCGGACAGCTCTGGACTGGATTCTCTGAAGAGTATCCGTAAAATAGATACTTCGATACCTCTAATAATCCTGACTATCAATGATGCTGATGAAACAGCTCTGGAGGCAATCAGAGGCGGAGCACAGGATTTTCTGAACAAAAACGAACTGCGGCCCCGGACTCTTAATAAGTCGATCATGTATGCGATTAACAGGCATAAACTTGAACAGGATCTGACCAGTTCTCTCAGGATGTATGAAAGTGCTTTTGAGCAGGCGGTGGTCGGTTTCTCTCATATTTCATCCTCCTCTGTCTTTACAAGGATTAATCAGAAGTTCTGCGATATACTTGGTTATACTAAGAATGAATTGATGGGAAGATCTATAAATGATTTTACGCATCCTGATGACCTTAAAGTAGACCTCCCAAGATTTGAAAGCTTGATTGCCAGTGAAATCAGGGATTACAGTCTTGAAAAAAGATTTATCCGGAAAGATGGTTCGGTTATATGGGCAAATATTACCAGGACTGCAATAATGGATTCACAGAATGGGGACAGTTATTTTTTTACCACTCTGGAAGATATAACAGAAAGAAAATCCCTGCTGTCAGAGTTTCTTGAACAGAAGGCTTTGCTCGAAAATATTTTCAGTATACTCCCTGTGGGAATAGTAATTATGGACAATGAAGGAAATCTCATCAGCAATAATAATAAATTCGATGAGATATGGACGGGGTCTGAGTACAGGAATATTGGTGATCATAAAAAATACCGGGCCTGGAATTATAACACACAAAAAGAGATTGGTGAAGAAGATTGGGCTAGTTATAAAGCATTAAAAAATAAAGAGGCCACTCTAGGTGAGATATTGGAAATTGAGTGCTTCGATGGTTCAAAGAAAGTAATAATTAATTCAGCTATCCCGCTAATTATTGAAGACAGAGTAATTGCTGCAGTCGCATTGATCGAAGACATTACCAGGCTTGCTGAAACCGAGAATGAGTTGAAGAAACTTTTGTCGGAGAAAGAATTGCTTGTGAAGGAATCAAACCACAGGATAAAGAATAACCTTCAGCTGATGTCTAGTCTGCTTAACCTGCAGGCTGCTAATTCGGAAGATTTGTATGTGAAAAGGGTTCTTAACGATAGTATAAACAGAATAGCCTCAGTCTCCTTTCTGCATGATTACCTGTTCCGGTCATCAGGCCTCAGTTTGGTTAATGTACAGACATATATTTATAAAGTTATAGAACATATCAGGGATATCCTGCTTACAGATGCAAATCGTATTAATATTGTTAAAGATATTGAACATCTAGAGGTTAAATCGGGACTTGCAGTTGCTATAGGACTGGTTATAAGCGAATTGATTACGAATGCCGTTAAATATGCTTTCCATAAAAGTAAAGAAGGAATAATTCATATCGAATTAAAGCAGGAAGCGGAAAATATTCTTCTGAAGATAAGTGATAATGGAAAAGGGATGAAGGAAAAAGTTGATCTTACATCCGCATCTTCACTGGGTTTCCAGATTGTTTATGCTATGATCACTCAGAATCATGGCTCGATTGATTACATGGTTGACAACGGTACAAAATTCATTATCACCCTCCCCCTGAAATAGAGTTACTATTGTAATCTGAACGATCCTCGTCAATCATTCACGCTTGTAATCGGAATGATCCTCCGGGAAGCTTCGTTGTTGTAGAACAATTTATATAATGACAGATTATTCCTTGACCCCGCCGAGCATTATACCTCTTATGTAATATCGCTGCAGTACAAGAAAGACGATTACAATGGGGATTATCGTAATAACTGAACTGGCCATCATAAGTTCCGGGTCTTTAGTGTGTTCCAGCATCAGACTGGATAATGCTACAGGCAGCGTGTACATTGAATCGTCCGTTAATGCGATAAGGGGCCATAGGAAATCATTCCAGGTACCAAGAAATGTAATAATTCCCAGGGTAACCAGAACAGGTGTAGCCAGCGGAAGAATTATTCTTCGGTATACCTGGAAGTCTGTGGCACCATCCATTTTTGCGGCTTCAATAAGACTGTCAGGAATGGCCATACAATGCTGCCTTATTAGAAAAATGCCGAATATGTTTGCAAGTCCCGTAACGAGGATCGCCATATAAGTGTTTATAAGTCCCACGGACTTTAACATCAGGAATAAAGGTAGCATTGTAACCTGACTTGGAACTATCATATTCACCAGCAGCAGGTTGAACAGCTTGCTCTTCCCTGCAAATCTGTATTTGGCAAATGCGTATCCCGCCATAGAATTAAAAAACAATGAAACAGCCGTTACCATAGTTGAGAGTATAATGCTGTTCAGAAAACTCCTGGCAACACTCAGTCTGGTAAGGAGATGAACGTATTGATCCAGCACAATATGAGTCGGGAAAAATACCGGCGGATAGACGCTTGCTGCTCCATCGGGCATAAATGACGCAGATACCATCCATATAAATGGTATCAGTGTCATTATAGAAGTGATAATAAGAAATATGTATAGAAATACTTTTTTCATACCTTATGTCAGGTTACTTTTCTGCAGTTTGAACTGAAGGATCGTCACTATTAATATTATGAAGAACAGCACAAAAGATATAGAAGCTGAATAACCCATATTCCACCATCTGAACCCTTCCTGGTACATATAACCAACTATACTTAAAGTTTTATTTAACGGACCTCCCTGCGTCATTATATACGGTTCAGCAAACAGCTGGAAGAAACCTACAATAGTAATGATGCTTACGAAAAGTGTTGTGGGGGCGAGCATCGGAATAGTAATAGCTTTAAACTTCTCCCACCCATTGGCTCCCTCCAGCGATGCGGCTTCGTAAAGATCCTCCGGAATATTCTGAAGTCCCGCAATAAATATTATCATATTATAACCGAAGGTTTTCCAGACAGACATTAGCACAATTGCCGGCATTGCGGTAGTCGGATTTCCCAGCCAGTCGATAGGGTTGATGCCGAACCAGCTTAGGAAATAATTCAATATTCCAAACTTTGGATGATAGATAAATCTCCATACGATCGCTACTGCTACAAGTGTCGTGATATACGGGATAAAATAACTCAGCCTGAAGAAGGCTTTGTACTTTATGAGTTTAGTGTTAAGTAAGATTGCGGCACCTAGCGAAACAGCAATGGAAAGAGGCGTTGCAAGTACAACGTAATAAATCGTATTCTGCAGTGACTGCCAGAAGAGCGGGTCCTGGAAAAGCTGAACATAATTACTGAGTCCGATAAACCTGACGCTGTCAAGACTGGCAAATGCATATATATCAAAATCGGTGAAACTCATTACGAACGCTGCTATCACAGGAATAAAGAAGAAAATCAGAATGGCACTGACTGCCGGAGCCAGGAAGAAATATGCCGCCTTTGATGAATATGAAAACGAATTCTTTTTTCTCTTCACTTTTTTCTTTTTCCTTTTTACTTTTTCCTTGACAGCAGATATCGCCGCTTCTCTAAAATCTTATCTACATCCTTATCCAGGTTTTTCACCGCCTCATCAACGGTCATCACACCTCTTACAACCAATTCGGCATACTGCTGAACCTTTGCAAATGCTATTTGCTCCCATTCGGGTACTTTTGGCGTTGCTACCACATTTTCAAACTGCACACGGAATGCTTTCATATATTTATTGTTCGCGAGCGAGGAGTCTTCCCATGCAGCTTTTACTGCCGGAAGATTATATAAAAGCCGGTAAAACTGAAGCTGAGTTGAGGTTTGCGAAAGGAATTCAATGAACCTCCAGGCCTCTTGTTTGTGCTCGCAGTTCTTAAAGATAACAAGACTCGATCCGCCGGCAAGTGAAACACCGGGATAATGATCACCGTTCTTCGCCGGCATGGGTGCGGTTGACCATTTGTCGGCCAGGCTGCCTGTCATCCATTTTTTGAATTCGTTAATATTCCAGGGACCGCTTATATAAATTGAAAAATATTTTTCAACAAATGCCTGATATACATTCGTAACCTCTGAAATTCCTATGGGCGCCAGCTTTTCTTTATGAAATTTAGTCAGGTAGCTGAAAGCTTCTTTAAATTCTTTTTGTTCAAAGTCGCCCATTGTATTATTGTCTTTCAGCAGCTTAGCATTGTTTTCGAGGGCAAACATGATGAACGGATTCCATTCGTTCGTCGGCAGGTAGATTGCATATTTATCCTGTCCCGGAAAAAGCGCTTTGATTTTCTTACATAGGTCATAAAGTTCAGCCCACGTTCTTGGCGGTTCATCATATCCCGCCTCCTTAAAAACATCAGTACGATAGAACATTAGTCTGGTATCAATGTACCAGGGAATTCCATAGACTGATGAATCCATAACGTTGGTATCCCATACCCCTTCAAAGTAATTTTCCTTATTAATTGAAGGTGAACGGGTAATATAATCGTCAAGACTAATAATAGCATCAAGCGATGCGAACTGCGGTATCCAGGTGTTGCCCAGCTGGCAGATATCAGGTGTGTTGTCGCTTGCAAATGCAGTTACAAGTTTTTCCTGGGCTGCATTCCACGGAATTTGCTGAACATCCACTTTTATACCGGGATTTTCCCGCTGGAATTCAGGCACCAGCTTTGTAACATATTCTGCCTCGGTGCCCATTGCCCAGAACTTAAGTGTTATTGTACTGTCCTTTTTCTCCGAACAGCCGGAAGTCATAATGATCAGAAGTATCAGTAATAAAACCGGGAAATATTTGCTCTTCAGATCATTCATATTTTTTTCACGATCTCTATTTCATAATTATTTTCAGACAACACTTCTCCTTCCTGCTTTAATCGAAAAACAAGATTGTACTTCCCTGTTTTAATCTTTTCAGGAAGTAAAATGTCGTTATCTTCCCAGTAAGAGAATGAAGCAGAATCTTTACTAATATCCTTTACAGGTATATTATACGTGATCTCATCGCCGAGCGATATAATCAGTCTGCAGGAACTGAATGTTTTTTGATAATCATTGATGATCCAGTAATCAATTTTAAGTTTCTGCCCTGCAAAATATTTCTTCTGTCTTATATTAACCGAAATATATAAAGGCTGAAAGGCTTTTTGAACAGTGAAGTATCCTTTTTTCTTCACACCGAAATAATCGACAACAGACCAGGTAATGGAGGGCCAGCAGTCGATGAACATAAACTGGAAAATTCCTGTTATATCTTTATTCTTTCCACGCCTGTAAAAGTCAATTGCGGTCTTCAGCAGATCAGCCTGGTAATCCTGCGAGTTATCTATAAACTGCTTTATATTCTTTCCTCTTTCGACTTCGGCAACATTAAAAGTCTGCTCGTACTGAAAGTCGTGATAAGCCCAGCTTTCCGCAGCCGGGTTATCAAGATCTTTACGCGGGATTATTTTCTTAAGCGACTTTAGTTCAGGTAATGCCTGCGCACCGAACTCCGTAACAAGAGGACCCATAGGTTTTGCGGCAAAGTGTTCTTTACTACCCCAGTACCAGCCGTCATAAGGATGCTCTTCATAATTGGAAGCCATTCTTATTATTCTGCTATTATCATTGGCCTCAACCGCTTCATATAATAATGGATCAAGTGTTTTTATCTGATTTCCCGGCTCGTTATGGCAGCACCAGAATACAATTGAGGGATGGTTAAAGTGTAGTTTCACCATATCTTTGATCTGAGCAGCCGCATTTGCAATGAATTGCGTTGATTCATCATAAGTCCATTGAAGCGCAAAATCCTGCCAGACAAGGATCCCCTGCCTGTCGCATTCGTCATAATATTCGGAACGGTTCACGTGCGCATGCATTCTGATAATATTAATATTTGCGTCTTTTATAAGAGAAACCTGATCCTTTATTCTCTGTTCATCTAATTCCGATAAAAATTGTGTGGGGATTACATTCGTACCCCTGAGAAATAATCTTTTACCGTTGAGGAAAAATTCTTCTTTACTGTTAAGATGTACCTCCCTGATCCCGAAGATTACATTTTTAATATTGAAAAGTTCACAGCTGATATTCATACTGTAAAGATTCGGCTCACCAAGGTCCCAGCACCACCACAAGTCGGGTTTATCTATTTCAATAGTAAAATTTAATTCACCCTTGTCACCCTCAAACAGTACTTCCTCCTTAAACTTTAATTTTTTTCCTTCTTTAGGAATGACTGTTATTTCAATTTTCTCCTTATGTTTTTCGTCCGATTTCCTGTAAAAAGGAATAGAAACATTAACCGCTGCGAGGTTTCTGACTGAATCAATCTTCGACGAAATACGGGGATTTTCAGTAAAGACCTTATTTACGGAACAGAGAGTAATATCATTCCATATACCGCCGGTGTTCTGATCCTGTCCGTATTGTTCACTCCATGCTCCGGGCCTGCAGTCGTGATGGTTAAAGATCCCCTTTATAAGTTTTTTCCTGTACGGCCAGACTGTCCCGGGTTCTTCAAGGGGTGAGGTTACCTTTACAACCAGCAGGTTCTCCCCCTTTTTTAATGCGGAAGTTACATCGAAGTAAAATGACTGAAAGTAGCCTTCGTGATTTCCCAGGTATTTATCATTCAGCCAGACATCGGCAAAATAATCCACCCCGGCCTTCATGATTTCCCAGGTATTTGTTATTCAGCCAGACATCGGCAAAATAATCAACCCCATTGAACATCAGTATTTCGAGTTCACCGGGAGCAGAGTATTTAAATGTTTTTAGAAACCACACCGTGCCCGAGTAATTGTGCAGCCCTGCCAGTTCCCAGTTAACAGGAAGTTCAATCTTCTTCGTCTTTTTTAAGGAAGCTCGTAATTCCTGATATGTCAGCTGTCCGTTCCTGTCTTCAAGGTAATCCCAGCGGCCGTTCAGTAATAATCTTTCATCCAAATTTTTCATTTAATATTTTCATCCCGGTGATGTTGTAGAAGCCATTTATATAATTCTTCGTTGTTGTATGTCTCTGTCCATGCATTATGATTTGCTTTCGGGTACACCGTAAACTTAACATCGTTGCCGCAGGCGGCTAATGCTTTTACCATCCTCACCGATTCGTCGGGAGAAACGACATCATCCATTGCTCCATGAAAAACCCAGATCGGAAGATTCTTTAATCTGCATGCATCCAGATAAGATGATCCTGTTCTGCCGCATACAGGCGCTGCTGCCGCAAACCGGTTCGGTTCAGCCATAATAAGTTTCCAGGTACCTTCACCTCCCATACTTAGTCCTGTAACATAGACCCTGTTTGTATCAACGCGGTAATTCTTCTCAATTTCATCAAGAAGCACCGATAGTTCAAGCGGATCCCATCTTTTGCCCAGTGGACATTGCGGCGAGACCAGTATAAAAGGAAATTTTATCCCTTTATCGACAAGCATAGGCGGACCGTTTCTTTTTACTGATTCCAGATCATCCCCCCTCTCACCTGCACCGTGCAAAAAAAGCACAAGAGGCCAGTTATTGTTGTCCTGCTTATATCCTTCAGGAAGATAAAGAAGATAATTAAGCAATACTTTCACCGTAACTTCTTTATCAATTTTTCCTGTCTATCTGCTTTGAGGTATCTGTCTGTCCCCGAAGCAGTCCTGTTGTGAACAAAAATAATAATGCTGGTATCCAAAAATATTTTCTCATTTTTATTTTCCGCCAAAAGATATTTGAATTACTGAGGGAAATGTTTTGATACGGATGTCTTTTTCATCGAAAGTATCTATTCTCTTTCCGTTTACGAGTACTGAATCCGGTTTCTTGTTGCTGTATATATTCTTAACTATTATGCCGCCGGGAGGAAGAGAAATATTTCCGTAAAGTTTTATTTCGTAGCCTTCGGGAAATTTTTTAATGTTATAAGATAGTTCGCCGTAATATGTCGGGAGGTTTTCAACAGCCATACCGCCGGGAGAGTCAATCCAGTCTTTATACAACGCAGCCCCGATTACAAGAGACGAATCATATTCTCTTTCATAAGCAAACATTGAGCGGACAGAGTTTATAAAATCCGACCCGACCCATGTATGGGGCATATCACCAATGTAACCCGGATGCCTTTCTTTATGCCAAACAACTTCAGCCCATTCATTCCAGTTCTGCGGTTTTTGATCATTCAGGAAGAACTTAATAAGTTCGTGCGCTCTCTCCGGCTGGTCAAGGAAAATAAACGATCCGATCAGCCGGTTCTCATAGGGAGTATAAGCCGTCCATTCGATCTTGTCATCTCTTCTGTTCTTAAAAAATTCATAGTATTTATCGAAAGTATTCTGAGCGTATGGTTCAGGCAGATAAGGAAGTTCATTACAGGGGGATATAGCAATTGTGGTGGATGTCGCATCAAAGTCCCCCAGTTCAACGCATCCCGGTATATAATGAATATTGTGCATTTTTATAGCGAGATCAAGAGAGTTGTAAAGGTTCTTCCTGAATGTATCCCGCATATTTTTTACTTTCTCATAACTATCTTTTTCGCCGAGGATGCGTTCTATCTCGGCAGCATCCTTTAAGGCCCTTCATGGTGAAAAAATCATCCCAGTATGAATGCATGGGTTTAGCGGAATAGCCTTCGTGACTAATGGACTCGGGCATTATTCCGTAGTAGGCGCGAACACTATCATTTCCGTTTTTAAAATGATCCGTAGAACGTTGCGAAATGAGGGTATCCATATAATCTACTGCCGCCAATACGTGACTGTTCATCTCTTTGAGAAAGACCGTATCTTTCGTGAAATTGAAGTACTCTTTGATGAGGTAAATGAATTCGCCATGACTGTCATTTTCAGGAACGGGATCGGGGCCCCGCGTATCGACAACACAGGGTACTTTTCCGTTGTCGTACTGATGAGCGGCGTACCACTTAATGAAATCCTTAACCTCCGGAACTATGCCGGATTTCAGCAGCGCTGAAGATGTTAAAGATCCGTCCCTTATCCAGGATCTTTCGTACGATCTTGATCCCGGCTGAATGCCCGCACGGTCCTTATTAATTAAAATGTAGGCAAGGTTTGATTTCCAGGTATTGACTATCTTTTTCCCCGACTCAGGGAGTATGAATTTTATGTGATCAACTTTTTTCTCCCAGAATTCAATATCCTTATCAAGCTGCTGCTCAAATGTGTTCTCATTTAACTGGGCCGGCAGATCTTTCTCACCATAAAAAGGAACCGCGAGATAAACACTTTTGCTTTCTCCCGGAGCAAGTTCAAAGTAATAACTCAGACTGGCGCTCGCAGCTTTATTTTTATCCCTGACCGATTTATCAGCAGGGATCTTTCCCCTGGATAAATACCACGTTATGGGCCCGTCATCAAATGATGCAGCACCGAAATCATCTGGGGGTGTCAGGGGAATAATCACCTTGTTATCATTTACGTAAACTTTTGCTTCACTGTACTTAATAGAACTTATTTCTGCGGCCCCGCCAATAATGTTAAGCCATTGATAATAAGGATTAACCTGGAAGGGTCTCACCGCAAGATAAAGATTGCCTTTATGTTTTATAGTTGAACTATTATTTATAGTGTATTTCAGATAAAGTACCGAACTCTTATTAGCTTCACCATATGCAAAGGCTTCGGTTTTAAGCTTAAGATCATTGTAATTCCATTCGACTGCCGGAACAGGCAGATAGTCATCGTACAACGACTGTTTTTCTGTGACATTATTCCAGTTTATGAATTTCCCGTCGACCGAAAGGAAGGGTTCAATCGAAAACTGCTTTTTATCGACTTCTGTCATACCGTCCTCATTGAACAGCGCTTCTTTCTTGTCGTTATTCACACCTACTATGGTCCAGAACGTTCCCTCCTCTCCAAGATAGCGCGGATAGTACCCGACAGGATAATCTTTTGCGATATTTATAAAAAACCTGTTCAGGTCATCCGAATAATCTGAGTTTTTGACAGATATCTCGTTTATACCGTAGCCTTGATCGCGGCTGCTTTTAAGCATTTCGATCTTTATTTTTTCCGCATCCTCTTCACTCAGACGGATATAGCTTGTATTTGCGGTTTCCCTGTTTACCGAATAAACCTTTTCCCAAACGGCATCCTTCCTGTTAACATAAACATTGAATTCCTTTGCATAATCTATACTATCCCAGTTAATTACAACAGCTCCGAATTCCCTTCTCCTGTGAAGGTCGAGTATGACTTCCTGATTTTCATCATTGCTGCTTTTCCACGATGTTAAAGGGTTATTATCAATCATATTTTCAGCAGTGTATTTCAACCCGGCATTTGATGAAGCCTCTGCAGAGGGATTGATAGGTGAATTATCTTCCGGCGGAAGTTCTTCGAATCTCAGATCATCGATATATATCGAGCCTTTTCCCCCGACGTATGATGAGATGGTAAATTCAAGTCTGTCTATTCTCTTAAGCTCCTTATCTTCCGTGGGGCCCCATGCAAAACTTATATGTTTCTTTTTGATTTTTATTTTTGTCCATTCAGTCGGAAAAGAATAGTTCCTTTTAATCATCCACCAGACATTCTGTCCCGTGTTGTCCAGCAGCTTAAATTCGAGATTGTTGGCAGGCGACTCTGCCTTTAAGTAAAATGTAAACTGGTAATTCTCCGGAAGATCTATCGGAATAATTTTCTGAATGCCGCCGTAGCCCGTACCTTTTGTAAAGTCGTAGTCGAATCGTATGGCATGACCGGTATGTCCCGGGACAATACTAATGTTTGTTTCAACTCCGTCAGACTTATATACCTTCCAGCCTCTGGCTGATTCACAATCATCAAGTACCCTCTGGGCATAAAGATTAGTTGAAAATAATACTGCTAATATGAATAGAAGAGACTGTCTCATAATTACTATCATTTTTTTAATGTCCCGGTTTGCGTTTATCAGCTCTCCAGAAAATATCCTTGTGAAGAGGGATCTGCATTCCGTTTGTTGAGTCGAGCCATGCATAGACTCTTTTATTGAGGTCTTTGATCAAATCCTGATGCTCGGGACTGTTAATGAGGTTATGTTTTTCCTCAGGATCATTTTCTATATCATACAATTCATCGATATCCCAGATACCGTGAAACGTCATATACTTATATTTATTCGTTCTCACTCCGAATACTGTAGGTGTATGCGGGAATGGTCTTTCCCAGAAGTATTCGTAGAACACCCGGTCTCGCCAGTCAGGTTCTTCTCCCTTCAGCAAAGGAAGGAACGATCTTCCGTCCATATCATCAGGTGTTCTTATACCCGCAAGTTCAAGTATAGTGGGCGCTATATCAATATTCTGAACAAGCTCGGGAATTTTGGTTGAAGGAGATATCATACCCGGAGCATAAGCAAGCAAAGGTACACGCATTGATTCCTCGTACATCTGCCGCTTATCTATTAGTCCGTGTTCACCGAGTGTAAACCCGTTGTCGCTCATATAAAATACTACAGTACTTTTATCAAGTCCCGTTTCTGTCAAAGCATCAAGCACGCCGCCTATCCCTTCATCGAGAGCAAGTATTGTTTCGCAGTATTTTCTATAGAACTCATCGAATTCCATTTGTCCCTGGTACATATAATCTACACCATGCCAGCCATACCTCTGGGCATGCACCCAGCGCGGTTTATCTTCATAATTTTCCTTTGTATCTGCCATAGTATCGGGATATTCAATTTTTACATTATCAAACTTACCTTTGTGTCTTTCAGCGGGTTCAAACATCGCATGCACGGCTTTATGAGAAAGATAAAGGAAGAATGGTTTTTTATCTTTATCAGTGTTCTGACTTTTCTCTTTAATATAATCTACTGCATAATCGGTAAGTATATCGGTTATATAACCCTTCCTCTGAACATGTTGGCCGTCCTCATTCATCAGCGGATCATAATAAACTCCCTGTCCTTTAAAGCTTATCCATCTATCAAAACCTTTTCTTGGTTCATCGCTTTCATTCCCCATATGCCACTTGCCCATAAACGCTGTTTCATAGCCGATCTGCTGAAGGTACTGCGGGAAAAAGATATTGCTCTCAGGTACAGGAGAATCATTATCTACAACTCCATGCCTGTGAGAGTACATTCCGGTGAGGATTGAGGCCCGGCTGGGCGAACATAATGAAGTAGTTACAAAGGCATTCTGAAGGTGAGCTCCTTCTCTGGCCATTCTGTCGAGATTAGGAGTCTTCAGGAATTTCGGTTTGCCCATAAAGCTCATAAAATCATACCGGTGATCATCACTGAGAATGTAAATGATATTGGGTGTGCCTGCACCGGAAATCCTCTCAGCCTTTCTTTCCTTCTTTGGTTCTGAGTACATAAAACTGCCTGAACCGATTAGAGGAAGTGCAGCCGCAGTGAGCCCTGCTCTCTCAATAAATTTTCTTCTGCTGTAACCCTTGTTTTTTTCTTTCATAACAGTCTCACTTTATTTACATAAAACAATAGATCCGTAGATATCATTCAACAACCTCGAATGAGGAGGATATAAGATCGGAGGAATTTCTTCCGATAAATACCGTAAAGGTTCCCGGTTCAACTACGGGATTCAAATTTAAATCCAGGAATGAAAGCATATCGGGAGTAATCTCAAATTCAACCTTCTTGCTCTCACCCGGAAGAATATTCAGTTTCTTAAATGCTTTAAGTTCTTTAACCGGCCTGGTAACGCTGGCATAGTCATCTCTTATATACATCTGAACAACTTCATCGCCCGCATATTTTCCGGTATTCTTTATATTCACAGAAACAGTTGTCGATTCACCTTTCCTTATGCTCCTTTTTGCTGCAATGACAGTATCATAAGTAAAGCTGGTATAGCTTAATCCGTACCCGAAAGGATAAAGAGGAGTATTGGGCGAATCGGTATACTTCGAAGTATATTTATCCTCTGCATCAAAAGGCCGTCCTGTGAATTTCTGATAGTAGTAAAGTGGTATTTGTCCTGTCGATCTCGGGAACGTGACCGGAAGTTTCCCCGAAGGATTATAATCACCAAAGAGAACCTGGGCAATTGCATTCCCTGCCTGATTTCCCAAATACCATGCTTCAATCACTGCCGGAATATTTTCAGAGATCCAGTTTATTGTGAGAGGTCTTCCGTTCATTAAAATGACTACAACAGGTTTACCTGTCTCACTGATCCTCTTTAGAAGTTCTTCCTGAATGAAAGGAATATTCAGATTTGTTTTACTCTCCGCTTCTCCGCTCATATCTTTAGATTCGCCAGCGGTAAAGATAACCACATCTGCTTTGCGGGCTGCTTCAACTGCCGGAGCGAAATCCGTATAGTCAGAATCGTTAACATTACAGCCTTTTACATAGTCTATTATCGTATTGCTGTTAATTGTATTCTTTAATCCCTGTAGTACACTGATAATATTTTCCAGTTTGTATCCGCCTGCCCAGGGACCCGTAAGATCATTTTTATTATCGGCAAAAGGACCGATAAGCGCAATCCTTTTTATATTTTTGCTGAGAGGAAGAAGATCATTCTCATTTTTAAGCAGGACGATAGATTCTTTTGCGAGCTGAAGAGCTGCACTGTCCCTGAAACTTTTACTGAGGTTGTGTTCTTTGAAGTATGTAGTATCAGTGTAGGGATTATCAAATAGTCCCAGCCTGAACTTCAGCCTGAGCACATTCCTTACCGAATTGTCGATTTCTTTTTCAGAAATCTTTCCTTCTTCAACCAGATTTTTCAGGTTAGGTGCATAAGGATTTCCGTCGATCGAATCGCCTACCATATCGATATCCACTCCGGCCTTAAAGCCTCTGAGGGCAGCTTCCTTCATATTTTTTGCAAAATGGTGACGCACCAGTTCGCCTACAGCATTGTAGTCGCTTATAACCACCCCATCCCATTTCCACTCGTTTCTCAGAACTTCAGTTAAAGTAAAATGATTCGCGGAGGCAGGTATACCGTTAAGGTCATTAAAAGCACTCATTATTGAAGCTGCTCCGCTTTTTAATGCTGCGTGAAATGGAGGCAGGTAGACCTCGCGGAGAGTTCTTTCGGAAATATCGACAGTATTATAATCCCGGCCGCCTTCAGCACCACCATAAGCAACATAGTGTTTGGGACAGGCGGCCACACTCGTCTTATTATCAAGTCTCTCACCCTGGAAACCTTCAACCCTTGCGGCGGCAAAAACACTTCCGAGATATGGATCTTCACCTGAACCTTCCACTATCCTTCCCCACCTGGGATCACGTGCAATATCTACCATTGGAGCGTATGTCCACCTTGTGCCCTGCGATGCAGATTCAAAAGCTGAGATCCTGCAGGCTGCTTTTACAAGGTTGGGATTCCAGCTTGCAGCTTCACCAAGAGGGATTGGAAAAATAGTACTGTATCCATGGATAATATCATTTGCAAAGATTAACGGAATACCTAGTCTCGTTTCTTCGACGGCAATCTTCTGGATTCTGTTGCATTCGGCGGGACCTTTCATACCGATCAGCACCGATCCGATCTGTTCATCACGGATCAGTCTTTCCTTTGCTTGATCCATTCCAACGATCTGAACAAGCTGACCAATTTTTTCATCAAGCGTCATTTTGGCTAATACGCTGTCTATTCTTTTTTCAATGTACTCATCCGGGTTTTTACCTGGATTGAAACTCCCCGAAAATGAGATCAGGGCTGCCAGAAGTATAAGCGGAAGCAGTAGAATTTTTCTCATATATTTTAATTTGTTTGAATTAAATTGTTGTTTATTTCGATCAAGATTAACAAAGTACTATTGTCGGACCGCTAAATTATCTTCATTATATTCGCGGCCGGTCTTTTATTCATAAGCTCCTGCGCCATAAATTTCATATGAGGTTCAATATGACTGAAGAATTTTTTATATCCCGCGCACAGATAATTAAGTCCTTCTTCACCATCCGGTGTTTTAATAAACCGGTGTTTGGGACATTCGCCGTTACATGCATATCTTACTTCACAATTGAGACAGTAACCTGGCAGACCGGCCTTCTTATCCTCTCCGAAGTCAATCTGCTGCTGCGAATAAACGAGTGACTCAAGCGGGTTATCCAGAATATTGCCCAGCTTGTTCCCGGGATAAACATAATGATCGCAGGAGTATACATCTCCATTGTGTTCTATAGCCAGGGCCTTGCCGCACGTTTCTTTAAATACGCAGAGACTCTGCTCCATACCAATCTGGCTTTCGAGCGCTACATCAAATATCTGAATAAAATATCTGCCCACATCCTCCTTAACCCATTCATCAAAAATTTCGCATAGAAAATTACCATACTGCACAGGTTCAACTGACCATTCGGTTACCTGTGCGTTGCCTTCGTAGCCGGGAGAAACCAACTGCAGTTCTTCCGATGGGGCGATCCTTTCAACAACAGGAATAAACTGCATATATCCGCTGCCGGTCTCTTTCAAAAAATTATAGACTTCAAGAGAATGATACGAGTTATGCTTATTTACCACGGTAAGTGTATTAAATTCAACGTGATGTTTTTTAAGGAATTCAATTCCCCGCATTACTTTATTAAAAGAAGGCTGACCTCCTTTCAATATGCGGTATTTATCATGAAGATGTGCAGGACCATCAATTGAGATCCCTATCAGGATATTATTTTCGGCAAAGAAGCTGCACCACTCATCATTCAGGAGTATACCATTTGTCTGAAATCCATTTTCTATCTTTTTCCCGTTGGCATATTTCCTTTGAAGCTCAACAACCTTTTTGAAATAATCAACTCCAAGCAAAGTAGGCTCACCTCCCTGCCACACAAAACTAACAGTATCAATATCCTGACCTTCTATCTTCTGCTTAATGAACTGTTCAAGAATTTCATCGGTCATAGAGAAATCTTTGCTGCCGGGATAAAGCTTCTCTTTCTCAAGGTAAAAGCAGTAGCTGCAATCCAGGTTGCAAATCGGTCCAATCGGCTTTGCCATCACCTGAAAATATCTGGGTCCTGAGTTATACATTCATTATTCTTTTATTTTCACTGCTATATCAATCGTTACTCACCGCTGCCAAATCCTAATCTTTCCAATCCTCTTTGTATCACGGAGTCCTTCATCGCATAGTTCCATATTAATCCCGTCCTGTAATTTTCAATCATAATTACAATAGGACCTTCGTCCAGTCCCAGGTAATCCTTGTCATACCAGTCAACGGTCAGGTTAAATGCATCCTTCAGACCGTATTTCCCCCACAAACCTTTTTCACCATACTTATCATACATATTCTTCAGGGTGGGAATACAGACTTCCGGCGCAAACGGGATTGAACCAGCAGCGGCTTCAGGTGTAATAGTACCGTCTTCAGCAATTGTTAGTCCCGGTCCGCTGGCTCCCCGTCCTGCGTATCCGTGAAACCGTTTTCCATTCTTCTCAAAATCACCCGGACCGTCGCAGGCACTAATCCCCCAGGTTAGGGAATCGTACCCTTCCCAGCCTTCGGGATTCTGGATACAGTACAGCCGGTTAACCAGTGTAGCTCTTCTTGAGTTTTCAAAGTAATCGATTCCCTTTTCCCGCATATATTTATCGGGCAGATCCCTGAGATCGACAAACATCTGTGTATACTGGTGTCCGAAGAGCGGAGGAAATATTACATGCGGAAATCCCTCATAGGGTTCCTTCCAGTTATAACCTGACAGCCATACGTCATAAGTCTTCATAGGTTCATTAAGATTCGTCCCTGCGGCGAGGATATAAAGATATAAAGCCTCCGTATACCCAAAATATCCGTAGTCATTAAGGCCTCTTTCAGGATCATATCCCATTGAGACCAATCCAGTATGGTTATCGTGTCTTGATTCTTTTACCACCGCCCAGTTCCAGTCAACTCTGTTCGTAAGCTTTTCCCCGAGGTCGCGGATCTCTTTTTCAATTTCGTTATCTCCGTTATAGTACTGCACGGCAAACCGGATTCCTGCAATTAGCCAGGCGGTATCAACAGTTGAAAGTTCGCAATTCCATTCCCGCTTCCCTGAATCCATTTTCAGAAAGTGATAATAAAATCCTTTGTAGCCGGTGGCATCTGCTTTTGTACTTTGTTCTGAATTGATAAGGAATCTTTCCAGGTTCAGGGTAAGTTCTGCGGCCTTATCTCTTGATATCCAGCCATGCTCCACACCAATAGCCCAGGCAGCTACTGCCCAGCCTGATGCTGCGATAGTTGCCGGCGAATCTTCAGTAGTGCGGTCTTTTACCAGTCCGTTCTCCGGGTTGATCTCGTTCATGAAATACAAAAATGACCTGTACTGGAGGGTATCGAGAAAAGCATTCTCTTCCGCTGATGGAACGTACTGTGAAAACAGCAGCTGACTGCTTATCACTAAAAGAACAATAAGTAATTTCTTCATAACTGCCTGAGTTTGTTATTACCTGTCCCGTTCACTTATTTAGAACCATTTTTCCGTTCATAACAGCATCTTCGGTTATCACGCTGTAGAGGTAAACACCGGAAGGAACTATTTGAGCTGCGTTATCTTGCCCGTTCCAGTCGACTCTATTTATTCCGGCCGCAGCCTCTCCCTTATACAATGTTCTTATCCTGCTGCCAAGTATGTCATATATAATGACTTTAACCTTTTGCGTTCTGTTCAACGAGTAGCTTATCGTAGTAGAAAGGTTAAAAGGATTAGGAAAGTTTTGATTCAGCTTAAGGTTCATACCCTGTTTAATTCCCTCCTCAATTGCAGTTGGAAGGTTTCTTTCAAACGTAAAAGGATTGAAACCGTATTTGGCAAAAATATACCAGGCACAGGAGGAAGAGAATCCCTTATTGATATCCACCCACGAGTATCCGCCGTCGGTGTTTGCAGTATAAGGAACTGCATTTGTTACAGACCCGCCAATGTTCCGTGTTATCAAAAAAGAATCGAGCTGCGCTGAATAAAAGTCACCCTTTTCCGGAATGCCGGAAGCATAGAATGCACAAGCCATATGCCCGGTTCCGTCCAGCCAGATGTTATTAATATAAACCGCATCGAAAGAATAAAATCCTATTGGCTCCCGCCCCATAAATGTAACCTGTTTTCTGAAACCGGGATCATTTTCGGGAATATTCACAAGCTGCTTGTAATATGAGCCTTCATGTGTGAACGCAAGCGACCGCCAGCTGAATAGATCAAGAGGCAGTCCATCGTTACCGCTTAATATATCCATCCTGTAATCCAGCCATTCTTTTATGTTCGCTGCCAGACTATCTTCACCGCAAAGTTTTAGTGCCGCGTACGCGTCTATGTTTCCCTCTTCATGTCCGATCGGGTTGCCCAGCGAATCAGTAAGATGAAGCTCGTAATCGTTTACAGGATTGGATGAATTCCTTGGACCCCAGCGCCATCCGTGCCTGACAAACCCGCCATGACCTCCGGGATCATCAATATAAAAATCCAGCAGAAGGTTTTTAAGCAGGAGCGTAACATTTGCATAAGCTGGTTTCAAACTGAAACCGTATTCTGATTCATAAAACTTAAACGCCATCAGCAGCCATGCATTGTCGCCCATCCAGCGGTCTGTAATGAAAGGTGTATATGAGTTATTAAGATCAAAGCTCTGGAAATATCCTCTGGCTTCTCCGTTATAGAAGAAGTTTTGGTTGTTTAATATAGTATTGGAAGTGTCGGTCCTTGATGCATAGAAATCCAGTATACGTTCAGCCCTTTCTTTCTCACCGGTAAGTATGAAAGCCATTGCCGTAACTGCATTATTGAAAGTCTGCCCGTGATTATCCTCCATTGCCGGAACGAGCAGTCCTTCCCCGGAAAAATTATCCTGAATATCTTTTAGATACTGAAGTACTGCTCCGGTCCCCATTACTTCTTTTTTACCAGCCTGATTAGTTCGGGATTTTGGGTTTGCGGGAAAAATATCTGTGCCGGTGAAAAAGACCAGGACGATTAATGCGGCCACTATGTAATTTGTTTTTCTCAGCGGTACCATCTCGTTCTTTTGTTTAATTATTTCCCGAGTAACTGCAAGACGTGGACAGATAATATCCCGGAATTATACTTTTTATTTAGTATGTCATTTCTGTCATACTGTGTATTATTTCAACGGTTAAAAAACACGTTTTTTTACTATTTTAAGATGTTTCATTCTGAGTCCACCAACTCTCTATCTACTCTTTAAAAGGTCTCCAAAACCAGTCGCTATAAACAGCCTGCCAATTTGTCATACTGCTGATTATTTCAGCAGAACCATCTTACGGGAAATCGTACTTCCTCCGGCCTCAAGAACATATAAATAAATGCCGCTGGAGAGATTACTGCCGTCAAAATTCACCTCATAATCTCCCGGGGATTTTTCTTCATTCACCAGCATCCGGATTTCTTTACCCAGCACATTGTAGACTTTCAATTTTACCGGTCCCGATTGGGCAATATGAAATTTTATGTGCGTTGAGGGATTAAAAGGATTAGGATAATTATTCAGTAAAGCAAATTCTTCAGGCGCTTCAGGTTTTTCTTCCACGCCGGTATAGTCAGGTACAAATCCTATCGCATCCAGCATCGGCTGGATCTCAGGATTCGCCATAAAGTTATTCCATAGCAGCTGTGTTCTGTAATTCTCAATCATGATGATAATAGGACCTTCATCAATCGCCAGGTAACTCGGGGCATACCAGTTCTGCGAAAGATTAAACGCGTCTTTAAATCCGTATGAACCCCACAGATGATCTCCATACTCATAAAAGAAACTCTTCATTGCGGCAATCGATTCATCAGGGGTATAAGGCATAGATGATAAAGCTGCGGTCGGGGCAATTGTTCCGTTATCGTTTGTAGGAGAAAATGCATTATATCCGAACGGACCATCGCAGGCTGTTAGTCCCCATGTATCTTCATCATAACCGACATAATTTCCGGGGTTGTCGATGCAATGAGCCCTGTCTATAAGAGTAAAATTCCTGTTATTTATAAAATAATTAGTGTAATCATCCTTTTTGTTCCGGGGATCAAAACCAAGAAAAGAATAATGAACAAAGAATAAAGGTCCGCCGTAAGGCCAGCCGACATATAAAGGTATCCCATAGTACGAACTGCCGTTTACATAGTTTGAACTGCTGGCCCAGCCGTCGTGATATAAAGAGGCAGGTATCGGATGAGTAGGTGAGGCAATTGCAAGCATATAAGTGATCATACATTCATTCGGACCCTGGATCGGGAAGTTCATTATCCATCCATAGTCCGGCGACCAGTGCCAGTAGAGAAAGTTGCCGTTGTCTTTCCGGTACCAGTCCCACTCAACACTCTCCCAGATATTTGTTATAAGGGTTCTGATCTGTTCTTCATCGTTTGTATTCTGACTGAAATACTGCCTTGCTGTGAGAAGACCCTGTATAAGATATGCTGTCTCAACCAGGTCGCCGCCGTCATCATACTGACCAAAAGGAATTACTGCACCTGTGGTTCCATTTAAGAAGTGAGAGTAAGCACCATGGAACCTGTCGGCTGAGTTAGTTAAAAAATTAAGGATGGTCAGCATCCTGTCAATTCCCTGCTGCCTGGTTATATACCCTCTTTCGATTCCAACAACTATCGCCATCACACCAAACCCGGAACCACCGGAAGTAACGACTTCATTGTCACCGTTTGAACGGTCTCTTGCTAGTCCCGATACAGGATGAGCAAAGTCCCAGAAATACCTGAATGTCGCTCTCTGAACAGAATCAAGAAGGACTGTATCAGCCAGAGAAGTTGTGGTAGCCGTTACAGCGTCGCTAAGCTGCGATTCATTCAGACTCGAATCAAAAGCTGATAATTTATAACTAAAGGTTTTTGGCGGAGCACCCGTATTATCAGAATAAGAGGTTACATTCGGCTGAAGCGAAGCAATAATCTGATAGTCGCTTCCGTCTGATCTGTACAGCCTGTAACCCGCAAGATCAGGCTCAGTGTTGGCTGTCCAGCTCAGATTAATGACTGTATGGAGTCCCTCTGCAGCTAATCCTTCAGGTATTGCGGGAGGCGTATAATCATTATCACCCGCAGCCTTCATCAGTACTTCATCAAGATAGATAGTTCTGATATTACCATCGGGATTATTCTGGGCGAACCCGATACCGGTGGTCTGAGTAAGATCGGCACTTCCGGGCGACTGCAGGAATGCATCCAGCGGAATCGAAACCCGGATCCATTCATTTGCGGGAATAAGATTGATATAGTCAGCTAAAGGTTCTCTGTCGGTTTGGTTATTCTGTGCATCTTCCAGGAAAAGAGAGGGAAGATAAACAGAATCAATCGGCGCCAGTGCGAACACTCGCATTATAATAGAATCTTTAACAGTCGCATCACGGGCAATAAAATTGCTGCCCGAAATACTTACACTCCAGTCGCCGTTGCCCGACACCCATTTGATCCGCAGTGCGTTCAAACCCGAGTACCTTCGCGAAACATCGACCGGTATCTTGTCGCCATTGGTTAAAATGACTACGCTGGGACTGGTGTATTCGCCGTGACTAAACGGATAGTAGCTGTCATTGGGACTATCATTAAAAAATATATACGGCTGAGCCGAGAGGATGGTACTCACCGTAATGAATAGAAGCACTAACTTTGTAATTAATTTTTGAATCATATTATTGTATTATATTTTTATTTTTCATCCAGATGTCGTACCAGCCCGAATATTCTTCGGTGTATGGGAAAGCATATATCTCCCCGCCAAATCCCATCCTTCTGGCAACGACAAGGTTCATATAAATATCTTTTACACTGTTCAATACATTATCATTTATCTCAACACCATACTTTGAGGCCAGCTGTGCAGTATAATTATTAACATATTTCTGATACTTCGCTAAAGTAATCTTTGCTATCAGCTGGTTTTTAACCTCATCAAAACTTTGCGTATAGCTTGTAGTGTCCTCTTTCTTATCAATAACCTTAAAGATTGAATAACCGTCATCCGTTCGAAGCGGACCATAAACATCACCGACGTTCATCTGAGAAGCTATCCTGCCTATCTCACCATGCTGAGTGATATTGAAGTAGCCGAACTCGCCCCCTTTATCACGAAGCGAATCTCTTTTAGTGTACCGTCTCGCAAGCTCCTGTATGCTGACTCCGTGTGCGAGTTCATTCAATACAGTTTCAGCAACGCTGAGACTATCAGTAAGTACTTCTGAAATGTTAACCAGAGGAGGCATTGTCTCTTTCCAGTCGTTCTGTTTATAAACGCTGTAAGCCTGATCTTCCGATACTTTCACAGAATCGAATATATTTATCTTTATCAGCTTTGAAAGATAAGTATCCTCCCACATTCCAAGATCCCTTTTTACATCGGGATTATTTTCAAGGCCTTCGTTTAAAGCCTTCCTGTGCGAAAAGCTGGTCTTCAATAAACTTACGTATATAAGCCGATAAAGATGACCTTATGCTGATTTCACTAATATCTCTTACAGCAAATCCATCCTGACTTAACTGATATATAAAGAAGTTCGGCTTAACAGGATGATCCTTAATTTTGATGAAGGTTTTATTGCGAAGATTATTATCCAGCTTACCCAGTGCCGCATATACCTCATCCCCTTTCAAATAGATTTTCTTGTTTTCAGAAGAATCAACCTGTACGGAGTTCTGTTTACCATACTTTTCATAGAAGGCCGGGACAAATATTCTCACCAGGTTTTCAAATATCTCTTTATCAGCTGTCACCCTGAAGCTGCTGAGAAAGCTGCGGTAGTAATCAAGATAGTATTTGTACTCCTGTCTTGCCTGAACAATTTTCTTAACCTCATCACTTACATCTTCCTGAGTTTTCAATTCCTTATTATTATCAGTACTTAAAAGCTTTAGAATATAATATCCGTCGCCTGAATGAACCGGAGCAGTAAACTCTCCTTCTTTAAGAGCATAAAGTTGATCCTCAACCGGTTTCTCCATATCGCCGAAAGTTATTTTTCTTGGATTATCTTTCTCTTCTCTGCGGAATGAAAGAAGCGAATCAAATGAAGCTCCCGCCTTTAATTTTTTGTAAAGATATTCTATTTCATCCCTGCTGTCAGAGAAGATGAAAGCTACGTTGAGAACTTTCCTTATACGGGACTCTCCTTCTTTTAATTCTGCGGGACTAATAGTCACTTTACTCTTAATCTGTTTTGTATAAAGAGCATCGCGCATAAACATATCGCGCAAAGGGGTCATTATCTTTTTGAAAGCGTCCGTTGTGTCATATCCCCTCTCCTTTGCATCAAGCGATAATAACTTTTCGGCAATCAGCTGATGAAGGAATTCCTTCTTTTCGGCGATCTCATCACTCTTCTGAAGAAGGTTTGGGTGAGCCGTAAAGTCAAACCTGTTCTGAAATTCAGATTCGTAAATCTTAACGGGACCTACCTCGGCAACTACCCTATCCTGCTGGGCCGGGAGGTATGTATTGATAAAAATAAATAGTATGCATACTATAAAAAGAAATTTCATTCAAATCACCAGGCATAATTAACAATTTATAATTGTCAATTGTTCATTACTAAAAATGTAGTCCTAAAGTAAATCTATGTGTTGCATTCAGTCTGCCGTAATCAGCCCAGGCATAATCAAAGCTTACAACAGAGGCACCGGCAAACCCTACTTTAGCCCCCGCTCCAAGAACAAGTCCGCCTTCGGAGTCCTTTAGGAAAAGATCCCGGTAGCCGCCTCTTAATGCAAATGTACCCAGAAATTCCCACTCGCCTCCTATATTAATTCTTTCATCGTTATCATTTGAATGCATAGCATCTGTAGCAACAACAAGTTTATTCCACTGGGCAAAGTTGAGTTCATATGAAACTCCCACGCGGAATAATGTTGGAAGGCTATACGATCCTGTCCTTAAACTGGCCGGAAGTCTGCTGTTATCTCCATGCTTGTTTGGATCAGCATCATAATTGAAGTATACATCCAGTCCGCTGTAAGAAGCACGGGGTCCGAAGTTGGACACACTGGCACCCAGCCGCAGTCCTTCAATTGACGTCTGGTACTGCACGCCGAAGTTAAATGCAACATCAGTGAGACTTGTATTGTATATCGTCTCCTGAATATAATTAACAGCCACACCGGCAGAAACCCTGTCGGTTAATAATATGCCGTACGCTAATCCAAGAGAAAGGTTGGTAACGTCATAATATAGTCCCGTGCCTTTTTCCTTTTCAACAGTCCTTATTTCGATATCACCCGAATTCAAAGAGGTAACCTGGGCGGCTATTGTGCCAAGTCCCTCAATGTTCAAAGCCGCAGTTGCGTAGCTGTATTTAATATCGGCCAGCCACTGATTGTATGTGAAATCGACATTAATACCCGTGAGTTCACCCAGACTGGCAGGATTATAAAATGCGGCGGAGGCGTCACCTGTCATAGATGTACCGGCATTGCCCAGCGCAACAAGTCGTGAGCATGGCTCAATCTTCAGAAACTGCCCGATGGTTGTTCCAACCTTGCTTTGCGCTGCGGCATCGGCAGCAAATAAAATAAAAAGAAATATTACGGTAATTTTATAGATTTTATTCATATCTCTCACCGCTATTTAATAATTGCAAATTTACCGATGTAATCATCCGAGCCCGGAGTTTCCACGTGGAAAATATAGAGTCCCGGAGCCACCTCAAGGTTATCCTTTGTACGCAGGTTCCATGCTATATAATCCTGGAAGCCGCTGTCATGGTGCAGCGTCTGCACAAGCTCGCCGGTAATGGTATAGATCCTTACCGTAGCATTAACCGGAATTGCTCTGAACTCAATTCTCCTGTCTCCGCGTCCGCTCTGCGCATATGGAGCCTGCTCAAAAGAAGCTGCTCCCAGATAGGGATTCGGAACAACGTAAGGTTTTTCATTGGCATAATCTGATTTCTGAGCGCCTGCATCAATAAATGAAGAATCGGTTTTAAAGCTGAATACATCGTTTTGGTTATAAGGCACATCAATAGTTAGCTGGTATACATCTCCGACAGTAGGAAAGATCGAGTTTTCATACTTTGGTCCATATACAGTGTCAACTGTTACTCTCCATAACGGCTGTACAAGTCCAGAGGCATTCTTTCCCAGTATTTCAATGTATTCATTATTTCTTGTTAAGGTCTGGTTCCCGTCCGTATCAACGAATCTGAAATCGGCCTGGAATTCCTGACCGCCGCCTTTCGGCATTCCCATAATCTTGAACTTCGACGGTACAGGAGGAAGGATTGCAGTTCCCTGCGATGTGTCCAGTACCTGGTCAGAAAATACTATAAGATAATCAGAAGGATAATTAGGACGTTTAGCATTAGTTGGAGTAGTTGTTGCCGAAGCCCTTACATTAAATACAAGGTTGGTTTGACTACTCTGGAGAAAACCTGATTCTAATGTATCCGGCGCCAGGTTCCGCTCCACAAAAATCAACGGAAGCATTCCCTTACCAACCGGACCCTGACCCAGTGCCTTCAGATCTGTTCCGCCCACAAAAACTGTATCGTTCATTCCTCCCGTTACATCATACAACTGGTAGCTTGATGCCCTTATTGAATCCTGAGGCGACTCAAACCTTATCTCAAAAGTATGATCCTTCGGTATGCGATCGGGATCAGGAATGTCAATAGAGATCCGACCGGTTCCGTATCCCTGAGTGTGCTGCAGGTCTTTGTAAGTTCCGGGCTTATACCCCGGGGCCTGATCATTGGGATACACTATCACAACATTCTTAGGAAGAATTATTCCTCCTCGTAATGTCTGGTTAACCGATATTGCACTTTCGGAAGGATAAATATTCAGCTGTTCGATTCCCCTGTCGTAAGATGTAACAGCATAAAAGTACCTCTGACCGTTTACCACGGTTGTATCCTTAAAGTGATGCTGAATTCCGGAATCATTACCAAGGTAGAACTGTAAACCTTCTACCGAGATCTGACTGTAATCAAGGATACCGTCATCCAGATCAAATACAGCCAATGGTTTACCGGGTCCGAGAAGACCGATGCCCTGTGCATCATAAATTATCTGGGGATCAAGAAAACTTTCATCCGTACTGCGATAAATTTTATACCCCTCAAAATCATTTGTATTTGTTATTGGATCAAACGCATCTTCTGCCGCATTATCCCAGGTTAGGTTTACAAAACCGTCGCCTGGATAAGCGTGAAGCGTGGGCAAAGGAGGAGGAGTAGCAAACTGGTAATTTGCATTATAGATCGTCTGAACTACCTCTACTGTCTTTCTCATCTGGTGCAGATCAGCACCAAATGCAAGGGCCAGACTGAATCTTTCGGTCTTTCTTGTATCGAGATAAAAAGGTCCCGAAGCAAAGAAAAAGCCTATGTTATAATTTACAACGCTTGGTGCATCAAAAGGATCAGGACTGGTCCACAAACTGTAGAGCTTCATCGGCCACTCATGTACATCAGTATAGAAAACTATATTATCGGTTTCACCAACACCGCCGCCGCCGACTCTTATTCTGTTTAATTTGAATCCTGTCAGACCGATCTGGTCAGATTCATTAATATCTGTCTTATCAAAATTGGCTTCACCCGCGGTTGGTATTGAATCATTCTCTCCGGTATCACCGGTACCCCATACACCGTCGCCTCCGGTGTCGTTATTCAATGTCCAGTCCATATCCTCATCACCCGTCCACCATACTCCCCTTTGAAATGCAGGACGAAGTCTGAAGTTCGCATATCTGTTTAACTTAGTGGTATCATAATTAGCTATGATATAGTTAAGAATAGCTTGAGTACCGACTATTTTCTGTCCCGGTCCGCCGTCTCTTTTCTCATCGACGATTCCATCGTCATCATCGTCAATACCG
>CAVRHV010000005.1:0-262500 GCA_963721075.1 uncultured Ignavibacteria bacterium
GGGCCGCCGAGGCAGGAAGCTGCCGCCGCATCGGCTGGCTTCCATGCGCACTCGAAGAGGAGCCGGTTGGCTCCGGTGCAGGTTGGGAATCGTGATGCGGACGGGTGCTGCCGACTCTGTGACGAACTGGAGGAGGGTGGGAAGCCACCGATCCGTTCCACCGCGACCACGCAGTCACCCGAACTCGGCGTGGCGGCACGAAGATTTAGGCGGCGGCGGTGAGCCGGGCGTTGCGCAACGGTTCGTAGAGCTCGCCGCTGACCCACAGTTTGTGCAACAGCACGGCGAGCTTGCGGGCGACGGCAACGATGGCTCGGCGCTTGGCGGCTTTGCCACCGCGGGCGGCCAGAGGCAGTCCCCAGCGGCGGAGGTCGGTGTCGGGGCCGCGCCATCCGAGGATGTAATGCGCGCCCTGCACCAGCATCGCGCGAAGATAGCGATCGCCTTCCTTGGTGATGCGCAGTTCGGGGTCGCGTTGTCCGGAGCTGCGGCGTTTGGGCCGCAAACCGAGGTAACAACCGACGTCGCGGCTGCGGGCGAAGCGCGCCGGATCGTCGACCGTCAACACGAAGGTGAGAGCGATCAGGGTGCCGACACCGGTGATTTGCGTGAGGCGCTGGGTTTGCGGATAGTGCTGGCGGGCGATCTGCTCGATGCCGCGGTTGGCGGCGCGGATCTCGGCGGTGAGCGATTCGACTTGGCGGATGAGCGGCTCCAGGAGGCTGCGCAGTTCCAGGGGCAGCGCGGCGAGACGTTGCAGGTTGATCGAGTCGGCGTCGCACTGGGCCAGGCGAGCCAGGGTGCGCGCGTCGGTGCGGTCGTCTTTGCGCGAGCTGTGGCTGATCAGGCGCAGTTGGCGCGCATTGGCGACGATCACTTCCTGGCCCAGGGCTTTCAGTTCGCGGCTCATCCAGCCCGAGTGGCCTCCGGCTTCCAGCGCAATGCGGCAGCGGGACCGTTGGCCGAAGGCTTGCCGCAGACCTTGGCGGGTGCTGCGCAGGCGGGCTTGTTCGACCGGCTCGTCCTGGTTGCCGGCCAGCACGCAGTAGTGGCTGTAGAGGTCGCCGACGTCGATGCCGATGGTTTGTTTCCGAGTTCGCGGAGTGGGTTGGTACGCATGGGTTTGTGAGTATGCTGTTTCATGGCCGGTCCTTTCTGGCACTTCGAGTGCGTTGTTGGGAGCGTATCGCATCCCGCGGGCCGGCCTTCTCATTCCATCTCGGAGGCGGCGGGTGATGGCGCGAAGCGTGGGGTTGGTTGGAGAGTGCGCGTGAACGCTCACCCCGGCTCAAGGCCAGCCCTCCCGGGGTGCGGGCGGCGGTTTGGTGCTCGGCGTGCTAATCTTTCTTCCTCCCTGTAAATCAAAGGGTTTGGCCCGTGGATGGCGGAGACGGAACACTCATGAGTCCGGATGTCATTGGAGTTGTGCTTGGCGCGCTGGGTGGCGCGGCGATTGGGACTGAGCGCCAGTGGTCCCAGCACGCCTCGGGGCCGCAGGGGCACTTTGCAGGGATTCGGACCTGCACTCTGTTAGGCGGCTTGGCCGCGCTGGCTGGCGTGTTCTGGCAACAAGGCTATGCGGCGCTGGCGATGATCCTGGTCGGGGGAGCGGTCGCGTTGATTGTGGCCGCCTACGTTGCGGCTTCGCGCAACGATGTGGACGGCACCACCGAGGTCGCGACGCTGGTGGTGGTCGCGACCGGGCTGCTGGCCGGGCTCGGGTATTGGCAGCTATCGAGTGGGGTCGTGGCAACCACCGCCCTGCTGCTGGTCGAAAAATCGCGACTGCATGAGCTGGTCGCAGAGATCCCCGATGTAGGGCTACGCGCGACGTTCCGATTCGCGCTGATGGCGCTGGTGATCTTGCCGCTGCTGCCGGAAGGTCCGTATGGACCGCTGGGCAGCATCCGTCCGCAGCAGGTATGGATTCTGGTGCTGTTCTTCTCCGGGCTGAACTACCTCGCATGGGCGGTTCGCTCCTTCCTGGGGCCGAGCCGCGGCTATCTGTGGACCGGCGTCCTCGGCGGGATGATTTCCTCAACGAATGTGACGCTGACGTTCGCGCGATTGAGCCGCAAGAAGGGCGAGCCCGGAGCGGCGCTGGCGTGGGGCGTGGTGGCGGCGTGCACGTTGCTGTATGTCCGCGTTGTGGCAGCGGCGGCGGTCCTGAATTGGGATATGGGCATGGCGATCCTGCCGATGTTCGTCTTCCCGTTGCTGGTGGGTTTGGCGGTGCTGTGGTGGGGTTTTCGGCACGCGCCTCCACAGACGGCCATGGAAGAAGATGGGCCGCAGAATCCTTTGCAATTGCGGTCGGCGCTGCAGATGGGCGTGCTGTTTCAGATCGTGCTGTTTCTGATGACGGCGGCGCGGGACCACTTCAGCCAGGCCGGGTTGATCGCGTCGGGCGCGGTGCTGGGCGTCACGGACGTCGATTCGCTGGTGATTTCGATGGCGCATGTTGTGGCCGAGGATCAACTGGTGACGGCGGCGATCGCGACGGTGGCGGGAACGATCTCCAACACACTCCTGAAGCTGGGGATCGCGATGGTGATCGGTGAGGGCGAGTTTCGCAGGTACACCATAATTGGGCTCGTGGTGCTGGGAGTAGCGACGGCGCTGCCGCTCATTTGGTTTGTTTGAGTCACGCCGAAACTCAATCTCCTTTGCTCTGATCAAAGCGCTCAAACTGATAGACTTATAGCCGGGTCCCTGTGTAATCGGGGCTCAACCCGGACGCTCGTTATGAAGCTATTTCGCAAGTTCCTGATCCTCTCGCACCGTTATCTGGGTATCGTCGCCTGTCTGCTCGCCGTGATGTGGTTCGCCTCGGGCATCGTCATGATGTACAAGGGCGGGATGCCGAAGGTGAGCCCCGAGCTCAGGCTGGAGCGCATGAATGAACTCGATCTGGCCAAGGTGCAGTTCACGCCGGCCGAGGCGGTTCGCCAAGCTGATATCGAGACTGGCGGCGATGGGGTGTGGCAAGGCCCCGCGCCCGAGGTCCGGCTGATGATGCTGGGCGACCGGCCGGTATATCACGTCGGAGACGTGGATCCGATCGTGCTGTATGCCGATGACGGCACGATCCTGGATGAGGTGAGCGAGGAAGAGGGCCGGCGGATTGCGAGCGAGTTTGTGCGGTCGCCGCTGCATACGGTGCGGTATGTGGGGTCGCTGGATCGGGTGGATCAGTGGACGCTGCAGGAGCAGTTGCCGCTGCATCATTATGAGGTCGAGGACGACAACGGCACCGAGGCGTACGTCAACACGTATACGGGTGAAGTGCTGATGGTGACCGATCGCCAGTCGCGCTTTTGGGCATGGCTGGGGACGATTCCGCATTGGTTCTATTTCACGTCGATCCGGACGCATCAGAGCGCCTGGACGAATACGGTGGTGTATACGGGTTGGGCGGTGTGCGCGCTGGCGGTGCTCGGGATGGTGCTGGGCGTGACGCTGTTCCGCAAGCCGAAGCCGTTCAAACTGCAAGAAGGCGATTCCGTATTCGGGCGGACTGCGGTGGCATTACATCGCGGGCATGGTTTTCGGGGTGTTCACCGTGACGTGGGCCTTTAGCGGGGTCCTGTCGATGGAGCCGTTCGCATGGACCAATGCGCAGGGGCTGGCCGTTACGCGGGAAGCATTCCAGGGTGGCGATATGGATCTGACGGCCTTCGGCAAATGGGATCTGGCGGCGTGGAGTGATTTGGATGCGGGTCGCGAGCTGAAGCAGGTCACGATGCGGCGGTTGCATGGGCAGCATTACTATGACGCCGAGTATGCTCCTCCGGCCGGGTTGGCTGAGACAGTGGCGCACAAGGATCGCGAGCGGCTGCATCAGCCGTACTACATCACGCAGCGTGAGCATCAGAATCGTGAGCTGATCGCGGCCGATACGATGGCTCCGCGGACCGGACCATTCGCGAAGGAAGCGGTGGTGGAGCATCTGAGCGCGGCATTTCCGGGCGAGACGGTGAGCGAGGCCGAGGTCCTGGATAAGTACGATTCGTATTATTATTCGCGGGCGAATCAGATGATCCTGCCGATTTTGCGGGTGAAGTTCGCCGATCCGGCCGAGACGTGGTTCTACGTGGATCCGAACGACAGCCAGGTGCTGGCGACGGTGCATCGGTTCAGCCGCATGGAACGTTGGCTGTACAACGGTCTGCATAGCTTCGACTTCGCGTTCCTCTATGACAAGCGTCCGTTGTGGGATATCTCGATGCTGGCGCTGGCGTTCGGCGGGCTGGTGACGTCGATGATCGGGGCTTGGCTCGGGCTGAAGCGGGTGCTGCGGGGCGCGGCTCGGTACGCCACCGCCATCTTCAACTAAGGGGCCAAAGGCCCTTCTGGCACCTTCCGTGCAGAGGCTACAGCCTTTCTGGGCAGCTCACCTGTGGGGGAACTCGCTAACGTTCCTCGTGGTGCGCAGCGGTCGCGCGTCCGGAGTGAACTAGTGGGTCCCTCCAACGGCCAGACTGTGGGGCTTCCGTTGCATACGCTTGTCATAAGTGCAATTCGCCCAATTCGCCAGGTCAGAGCCGCATCACTTGTTGTAGGTAGCCCTTCGTTTCAACGAACAGATATGTTGAGGGAGTTGCAGGTAGCATAAAGAGGATGACTCGAGAGTCTACATCCCGCGCGGACGATTCCCGGACCACAAGACCCGCTGTGCTGGTGGCCGGCGGCGCGGGCTACATCGGCAGCCACACCGCCAAGGTCCTCAGCCAGTCCGGATTCACGCCGGTGGTGCTGGACAACCTGAGCACGGGCTATCGCGACGCGGTTCGCTTCGGGCCGTTCTTTGAAGTGGATATCACCGATACGCACCGAATCGCCGAAATCATTGCTGAATATCGACCGGTCGGCGCGATCCTGGTCGCCGGCTATATCGCCGTGGGCGAGTCCACCGGGGACCCGCGCAAATATTACGACAACAACGTTGCCGGCGCGCTGAGCTTCCTGAATGTGCTGGTCGATGCATCGGTCCGCAACGTGGTGTTTTCCTCCAGCGCGGCGGTCTACGGTCTCCAGGAGCGCGTGCCGATTCCCGAAGACAGTCCCCTCGATCCGCTCAGCCCCTACGCCGAATCAAAGCTTTTTATCGAGCAGGTGCTGCGCTGGTATGCCAGCGCGCACGGCGTTTCTTCGGCCAGCCTTCGCTACTTCAACGCCGCCGGAGCTGATCCGGAAGGCGGCCTCGGCGAGCGCCACAGCCCCGAGACCCACCTGATCCCGCTCGCGATCCAGGCGGCGATGGGCGGCAAGCCGCTGAGCATCTTCGGCACGGATTATCCGACTCCCGACGGCACCGCGATCCGCGACTACATTCACGTCACCGACCTCGCTGCGGGCCACCTGCTGTCGTTACGCCACCTGATGAACACCCCTGAGCCGCTCGCGCTGAAGCTCAACCTGGGCACCGGGCAAGGCCATTCGGTGAAAGAAGTGATCCAGTCGGTGGAGCGTATCGGAGGCGTGAAGGTTCCGGCATCGTACGGTCCACGGCGCGAAGGGGACGCCCCGGCCCTGGTCGCGGATTCCTCCGCGGCAAGATCTCTGCTGGGCTGGACGCCGCGCTATTCCGACCTGGACACGATCGTGCGGACGGCCTGGGCCTGGCATCGTTCGCACGCGGAATGCGAACCGTTGAGCTCAGCCTAAGGATTCATGTCGTCTCGGGAGTGATTCCGGAATTCTGTCTGGCGGGCCGGTATACCGGAAGATCTCACTCGCTGGCCACGGGATCCAGCGCGATCGCAATCGTTTGGAGGACCTGTTCGTGGGACATTTCTGTTTCCCGCTACTAAGCTCAACATGAATCCAACAAGTGCAAACCGACCCGCGTTCCTGGCCGCCGAACTGCTGCTGCTATTTTTGCTCGTGCTTGGCATCCAGTGGCACCTCGGCGTTTATGCCGCGGAAAATCTGGATAACCCCGACGAGCCGGCACACCTGGTGACGGGGCTCATGGTGCGGCAATACGTGGTCGCCGTGGGGAGCACGCTTCCAAGTCTGGGGCCTGCCCCGATGCCCTTCGCGGCGGACTACTATTTGCACTACCCGAAGGTCGCGCTGGGTCACTGGCCCCCGGTGTTTTATGCGATGCAGGCGGGTTGGACGCTGCTGTTTCCAGCAACGCGGGAGTCCATCCTGCTGATGATCGCGATTCTGATGGCTGTTCTGGCCTTTTCGATCTCCCGATTCGTCGGTCGAGATTACGGTCCGGTCGTGGGGACGGCTGCCGGGATTTCCTCCGTGGTGATCCCTGGAATCTTTGCACAGTATGGGGATGTCATGACGGAGGTTCCGCAGGCGGTGATCATTACGGCGGCCCTGTATGCCTACTCCCGATTTCTGAAGTCGGGCGGATGGGGCGCGTCCCTCGCCTTTGGCTTACTCGCCAGTGCGGCATTGTTGACGAAAGGAACCGGCCTGGTGCTGGCCGCTGTGCCCTTGCTGGCGGTGGCGTTTTCGCGGCAGTTGGAATTGGTTAAACGTGCCGTCTTCTGGTTCCCCGGAGCGGTGGTTCTGCTCCTTGCCGCGCCCTGGTACATTTGGGCTCCGGCGGCTCGCCATGAACGGGCGGTTCCGTTGGGTGGCCCCCGGCTGGTTCAATCCCGCATCCTGCTTCCGCCTTTCAACTGGACCAGAGAATTCGGTTGGATCATCGCGATATTGGCGGCGATCGCTCTGTGGACCTTCCTCTACAGGACCGTTCGTGGAAAGAAGCTGGAGCCGATGATGGCCGCCTGTACCGCCGCGGTCATCTCCGGAACGATTCTTCCGATGCTATTCGTCGTATGGGACGCGCGGCACCAGGTGGAGATCCTATTTCCGATCATGATGCTGGCGACAGCGGGATCCCATTTGCTGGTGCAATGGACGGCGGGGCTGTTCGCGAGGGGGCGGGGGAGTGGCCGTCCGCATCCAGCGTGGGCGTCCGTTCCGTTGGTGCTGGCCGCGCTGATTGGAACTCTGAACGTCAGTGGGCGGGAGGCTCGTGCCCCGACCGGGTATCCCGAACTTGTCCAGTCCATCGAGGCCTCCGGGACAACGCGTCGATGATTCTGATTTCTGCCTCCAGTGGGGCGGAAGGCGCGTTTGTGTCCGCGATGGCGCAGCAGGAGTTGGTCCCCGAACGGTACCTGTTGCGCGCCACGCAGTTGCTTGCGGATTTGAACTGGCTCGGCCGTGACGACGGACAGGTTCTGGATGATCCAGAGGAGATCAAGGAGGCACTCGACGCGCTTCCGATTGACATGGTCGTGATCGACGTCTCCAATCCCGCGCCCTTTCCTTATGCCCACGAGCTAGAACAGGTGGTTTCGACCGACGAGGAATGGAGAGCCTGGAAGGGGACTTCGGATGGCCGTTTCCGGGTTTACGTTCGCGAAGGGTTGAATCCGGAACTGGGAAAGATGAACGATACGGAGATCCAGCGCCGTTTGCGAGAGATCGTCGGGAACTCGGTGCTGTAGCAGGTGGCAATCCGCCCTCGAGGGGAACTCACGGCCCCACCCCTCGTTTCCGCCGGCGCCCCACCTCGTCTCCGCTGACGTCCCGTCCAGGCCACCCGAACGATGCGCATTTTGTGATCCAGGGGTTGGGGCTCGATCGGTTCCGCGGCTGGTCGCGATACTATGGACTTATCAGGTTGGCCTGCCGATGAAACAGATATAGCCTTTAAAATCAGTATTCTACGAGCGTTATGACTGGGGCGGTTTTTGGATTGGGTATGTAGGCTGCGTGTCCGCTGCCTGCTTGGCCGAGCTTGGACACACGGTAATCGGCGTCGATCGTGACCTCCACAAAATCAATAACATAAAGGAAAGCTGGGCCCCCTTCTACGAGGCTGGATTGGAGGGGATTGTGCAGGCGGCGGTCTCCGCGAACCGGCTGCGAGCGACCCAGGATTTCGCCGAAGGCATCGGGGGGACCGATATCGCCCTGGTTTGCGTGGGGACCCCGTCGGAGCGAAACGGAAACTCGGCTTGGAGTAGAGTCTTGAACTTCCAAGCCATTCTCGGTCACGATGCGAGCATGGCCGCTCTCATAGACAACGAGATCTTGACGGTTTGCGAAGTCGCTTCCGAACTTCGTTGCTCAAAGGCGCATGTCCATAACCTAATCACCGGGAAGGTCCCAGGTGTTCCAATCCTTCCTGCGCTTCACCTTGGCCGACGCAGATTGGTTCGCCGACCAGCTAGGCCACGCGGTGGACGTGAATCAAAACGTCTACACTCGCGCTTCTGTCGCAAGACGAAAGAGTGCAGTAGACGCGCTAGGATCTGCCCTTCCAGTCATGTGAGAAGGGTTTTGGAGCATTTGGGAGCAGGCCTTGAAAGAAACGGACGCTAAGTGATCGAAAAGTTGGAGCGGGACGGGGATCGAACCCGCGACGTCCAGCTTGGGAAGTGACCGTAGATTGAAAATAAGGAACAATGGCGTCTACGGTGGTGATTCCAGATCTATAGAATTCAACAATTTCGGAAGCTCGCGCTCTCCAGATCCTCTTAATGGAGTGAATCTATTGGGAGCATCTCTCTAGCCCACTCGTAAGCACCTATCCCGACCAATTCATTTCCTGCTGGTTAATCAGATAGATATCTTCTCGGCAACCATACCGATCTTTAGTTCCCATCCACCGGCACGCGGCGGCGGAGCTCGTCGAAGAAATTCTGGAGGAACACCACGGTGTGCGGGGCTTCCGAAGCCGCATCCGGTTCCCCGGTCCGCACCGGAACCGTCACCAACGCCCGGCCATCGGAACCCATGCTGCCGGAGAAGGCGACTCCGGTTAGATCGTGCGACACGCGGGGCCGCTCCGCGACGAAATTATCTCCGTTGACGCGGTATTTCGCCACCATGATGCTGTTTCCATCCGGGGAATTGAAAAGCGTGCCGAAGAACAACTCATCGCTATTGCGCGACCAAACCGGATCTCGACCGCCGCCCGTGGAGACAGGGAACTTCGGCCCTTCGCCGGAGGCCGGCGGAGGGAAGGCCCGGACGTATACCTCTTGCCGGCCTGATTCTTGAGAGATATACGCGATCCAACGCCCGTCCGGGGAGAACATCGGCAACTGTTCAGAGGATGGGGTTGCCAGGAACAGTTCCGGGTCTCCGGCTTCCATCGTCTCGCCTTCTACGCTCACCGGAACAGTCCAAATATCGAACAGGTCTCCTTGTTGGCGGTACGCCAGACGTTTGCCATCGGGAGAGAACGAAGTCGCCGCGCGTCGGGTCGGCACCGTATCGTTCACTTTCAGCAGGGGCTGAGGCTGACCCGCGCCATCGGCGCGCGCCCACATCAGCACACCCGCTTTCGAGAAAACGACAAAGCGGCCGTCCGGGCTCCACACTGGAGAGGTGTTGGCGGCATTGTCGAAGGTCAAAGGGCTGAAACCGCCGCGCGCAATGATGGAGCCAGAGACGCACGCGATGTTCTTGATAAGTATCCGGCGGAGGCTTTAAGACTTTTATATACACAGGCACATTACGGAGGTCCCCTTAACTTTACAGAAGAACTGCTGGCCGGTGCACAGAAGGGACTTGAAAAGCTTAATAATCTCAGAGACAGAATTAATCAGGAATTAAGATCATCTGAAGGAAATAATAGCCCCTCATTCGACTTCAATAAGTTCTATAAGTCTTTTGAAGAAGCAATGGATGATGATTTCAATACTCCCCAGGCAGTTGCGGTAATATTTGATTTTACCAGGGAGGTAAACCGCATTATTGCTGAAAACGAAAATATAAGCAAGGAATTCTTTACTCAGGTTAAGGATTTTCTGCAGAAGACCGCATCCGATGTATTGGGTATTGTTGATTTTGAAGCCGGTAAAGCGGAAAGCGACGGGAAGCTTGAAGGTGAGCTGATAGAACTTCTGATAAAGATCCGTCAGGAGGCAAAGAAGGATAAGAACTTTAAACTCGCTGATTCGATCAGGGATGAACTTAAAGATCTCGGTATACAGCTGCAGGACAGCAAGGATAAGACAACGTATAAAAAGATCAACTAATATTTTAGTTCCGGAAACTGAATGACGCAGAAGAAGGTTAGCTACGCTAAGCTCTATATAGACGATACCGAGTTGACTTACCAGGTAAGATACAGCCGGAAAGCAAAATATCTCAGACTGCAGATAAATCCATCCACAGGACTTGAAGTCGTTATCCCACGACGATGCAAATCTGAGGAGGCCGAGAAATTTATCCTCAAAAAGAAGGACTGGATCTTAAAACATCTGAATACCGTACAGGTCAGAGAAGAGTTCTTATTTCTTGGAAACCGGGTTGAAGTAAAGCAGAAATTTGATCTTTTCCTTAAGAAACACAGAGTAAGATTTCAGGGTGATATACTGATAATTGAAAGTCCTGACGGTTCTTCGGAAAATATTGATGCTCTTTATAAAACCTGGTTGAAACACCGGGCAAAGCTGTACCTGCCTGAGAGAACAAAAATACTTGCCGAAAAAAATAACTTTTCATACAGCCGCATAACTATAAGAAGTCAGAAAACAAGATGGGGGAGCTGCTCTACCTCCGGAAGTATATCGCTTAATTATAAGCTGATGAAGTACAGACCGGAGATCATAGATTATGTAATTATCCATGAGCTTTGTCATACAAAACAGATGAACCATTCTAAGAAATTCTGGAGTCTTGTTGAGAGAATTCTTCCCAATTATAAAGAATTAAAACGTGAGCTAAAATCTCATCCCTGAAGTACTGTAAATTTTCATTAAAGTACTCTATTAACCCTTTTCTTCCACGACTCACATACGCTCCACATACGCTCCACATACCGCTTCACCACCGCTTCACCACCGCTTCAAATTCGTGTCTCTAACCGGGGAAGACCGAATCTACCGTGCTTTAATTTGTGTAATGTTACAAACTGAAGAGAGTGCCCTGTCCGAGGATGAGGTTAGGGTCGAGGATTTTTTTAATTTCTGCCATCTTTTTAATGTTCTCTTTACCGTACATCATCTCCAGGTATTCCGTTTTTAATTTTCCCACCCCATGTTCAGCCGAGATTGTACCGCCAAGATTAACTGCTTTCTCACAAATCTGCCTGTATATTTCTTTCCCCCGTTTATATTCTTCCTCATTGGATGGCAGCATATTAAGATGAAGATGTGAATTTCCGAAATGTCCGTAAGCTATAAACTTTAACCCTGATTTAGTTACCAGGCTTTTACAATCCTTGTAGAATAAATTGAACTTATTATCCGGTACCGCCACATCCGTACCGAGTTTCTTAACATTATTGCGGGCAATAAATTCATTTGCTTTGGCAGAGACAGAATGCCGGAATTCCTCCAGGTTCCGTTTATCCTTTTCCGAGAAAGCAAACCACGCAGTTTCTGTGTTGCCCCTATGCTTCGCAATCAGGGATGCCCAGTCATTAAAAAGCTTTTCATCGTTTCTTTCAGTTGTTTCCTGCTCGAACCAAACTGAAGCTTTTGCATCAGCAGGTATTTGCGGGTAATCATTTTTCAGGAAATCAAGACAGTTATCATCCATAAATTCAAGTGCGAGGGCATCTATGTTATCGCTTTGATCGGTTCTGGTTTTATATGATATATCTCTTGCCTCTTCAATAAAGGAAAGCGCATCATCTTCGGAGTTAAAGAAGATAACTGATGACAAAATGTTTTCAGGGAGATCAACCAATCGTAATTTAATTTTTGTAACGATCCCGAGTGTACCTTCAGAACCGATAAAAAGATCTACTGCATCCATGTCCTCTTTAAGATAATAACCGGAAGCATTTTTCACCTCCGGCATATTTATTTCCGGAATTTCAATATTTAATTCTTTCCCTGATCTGGTAAGCAGCCTGATTTTGTTCCCGGAAGCTTTAATCTGATTTCGTTTCAGATCAAGAATTTCCCCTGTTGCCAGAATGATCTCCAATTCTTCAACAAAGTTTCTCGTAGGTCCGTACTTAAAAGTCTTTTCCCCGGAAGCATTCGTTGCAATTGTTCCTCCGATGAAACAATTCCATTCAGTTGGATCCGGAGGGTAAAGAAGTTTTCGTGAGTTGACCTCTTTCTGCAGCGTATCAAGAATTACTCCCGGTTCAGTGATCACGTATTTATGCTCAGTATTTATCTCTATGATCCGGTTAAGCTTCTCGGTAGAGATAAGAATGCCGTTTAATGGAACCCTGGCTCCAGTAAGTCCTGTTCCGTTTCCGGAGATCGTGACCGGCGTCTTATCCGCATCAGCCTTTTTAAGGACGGCAGGTATCTCATCTGATGATTGGGGAATATAAACAGCTTCACAGCTTCCTTTGAAATTGGAAGCATCACTTAAATAATTTTCAATTTCGTCAGCTGAAGTTTTTATGATCATAAGTTTAGTCTACTATTAAAATATTTATCACTTTGTAATGGATTCTTTATTAAGAGTTAAGTGTGTCTTAATACTTCAAGGTAATCTCTTCTAACATTTATTCCCGGTACATCGTGGTCATCTCTGTCCGGTTTCCAGGGAAGATTGAAATTATCAAACATTTTATCAAGAGCATCGAACATATTAATCTCAGGAAAACAATTGTCTCTCATGTAATGGATGAATTTTAGTGTTAGGAATCCGTCAAACCATCTCGATTTCTGAAGCTGAAGCTGCTCTTCAGTTTTAGAATTCTTTATAATATTGATCATATCAGGTTCAAAGTTTTGATAATAAAGGAAACGCAGAAGTCCGGGATGGATTTCTTTAGCGCTGCTCAGGTAATATTCTACATTCGTTTTACCGGGTTTATTAAAAACCTCAAGCCAATTTTTTAATACAACAAATGATTCGGGATCATATAGTGTATACTCATTCTGTATACCAGAGAGGAAACGATTGACACGCTGTCCCGTACCGAAAGGTACTCTCCAGGAACCTCTTCCGGATGGATATACTAAAGTAGAATTTATAGCGTCAACCTTAACATTTTTGGCCAGCTTCTCGAGGAAATAAAAATCTTCTGCAGCTTTACGCTTATTCATACCTTCAACTTTAATGTAACTTTCATAGTCGCAGACCATTGTTGACCCAATTGTATGGAATGCATAAGGCGAGCCTGCAAACTTTAACCCCATAACATAATATCTAAGGAATATTTCGTAACATATTATTGCTTCGGCAAGGATATCATTGCCTGAAACATCATGTTTGAAATTAACTACAGCAGCAGAGAGGTTCCTCTTATTAAAAGCATTTACTACTTCAGTAAGATAATTAGGTTCAAGGGTGCAGTCGGCATCCGTAGTAAGGATTAACTTTTTATCCTTTGATATAAAATCAAAAACATTCAGCGCCGCATCCATACCTATCTTCCGGGCAAGTCCCACTCCTCCGTCCTTCTCAGGCATAGTTTTCCTTGGCGAAGCCGCATCAATTATTCCAAGGTTAAAGTCCTTCTTCAGAAAATCGCTTCCTGTTTGATCTTCCGGATTTCCCAACATTATACCACGCAGGTACATCAGTGCTAACTGGTTATCAAGCTTTATTTCATCGCTGGAAGTGCTTGTATTGTTTATAACAAACAGCAGCAAGGTAGAATCCGAATATGTCCGGTCAAGTTTTGTGTAAGAGGCCAGAAATCTCTTAATATTTTCCAGCTCAGCAATTGCCGGCACGACAACCACATTGTTAATACCGGAAGTAAATGAGGTCTCAATATTCCAGTAACTCAAGCCGTATTTTTTAAGGTAATCTTCTACCTGCTTCGGAACACTAAGCATTTATATAATCCTGTATAATCTTTTTCGCCTTCAAATATTCATCCTGTCTGATCCAGTGTATTTTCACTCCCTCTTTCTCCATTTTCCTGTACCATGTCATTTGCCGCTTAGCAAATTTGTGAATAGCACTGTTAAGTTTTTGAAACATTTCATCATAATTCAGATCGCCTTTCAGGTATCTGCTGATATACCGGTACTCAAGTCCAAAAGACTCCAGCTTTTCATAAGAGATACCCGAGCTTATAAGGCTTTGTACTTCGTCAACCATACCAGCACTCAACCTCTTTTTCAATCTTTCTGTTATTCGATTTTTTATGGTTTGCCTATCAGCCGTTACCCCAATTACAACAGAATTTATTACGGGTAAATTTTCTGCAACAGCAGTTTGTGACTCAACAATAAGGATGGCCTTGATCAGCCTCTCTTTATTATTCAGATCCGTTATATTGTGAATGTCCTTTTTTTTCGAAAGTAAGATTTCTCTTAAACTTCCGATATCATAATGACTTAATTCATCTGCTCTTGGTGAGGTAAAATCTGCCTTGTTCAGATTGTATTTCTGAATTACAGCACTAAGATATAATCCCGTGCCGCCGACAAGAAACGGCAGCTTCTTCCGTGCAGTAATATCTTCAAACACTTTGTAAAAATGAGTCAGAAATTCGAATAGGTTGAATTCATTTTCGGGACTAATAATATCAATAAGGTGATAGGGGATCTGCACCCCGTCGATAATATAATCTTCGAGGTCTTTTCCTGTCCCAATATCCATCCTGGTGTATACCTGGCGGGAATCGGCTGAAATTATTTCACCATTAAATTCGAGTGCAAGTCTTGCTGCAAGCCCGGTTTTCCCCGAAGCCGTTGGTCCGAGTATAGCAACCAGGTCAGCAGGCATAAGGACTAAATTTCATCGAAAACAGGAAGAGAAATAATAAAAGTAGCACCCTTTTCCGGACTGCTTTCCACGGTTAACTCGCCTCCGTGATCGCGTATGATCTTTTGTGCTATAGTTAATCCCAGTCCGGTTCCTTTATCCTTTTTGAAAGATTTGAACGGCTGAAAGATCTGAGTTTTATGCTCATCAGGAATTCCGGGACCTGTATCGCGGAATTCAATATTTACGAGGTCGCCTGATTGTTTAGCAGTTATGTAAATATTCCCGTTCTCTCCCATTGCATCGCAGGCATTTTTGGCAATCTGGTGACATGCCTGGTAGAACGCTTTTTTATCAAGTTTAACTTTAATATTGCTTTCGACCTTCTTATAGAGACCGACATCACGGGATTCAACATATTCTGCCAACAGTCCGAGTGCGTCGTCCATTACCTCCTGCAGACTGAATGTTTCAATCTTAAGAGGATTCCGGTTTTCAGTAAATGCAAGTGTAGAGTGCAGAAAATCCACGACAGAATCCGCCTGATCCATAAGTACATTTAAAACCGTTCTTACTTCCTGCGGCACATCTTTCTTTTTTATCTGCGAAGCATAATACTTCATTGTAAGGACAGGCGTCTGGATATTATCGGTAATGAATTTAGTTAATGTCGAAAGATAAATATTCTTATTTTCATCCAGAATGCTGTCAATTCCGTTTATGCACTGCAGAGCCTGAGAAATATGCGTTGCCAGTGTTGATATTTTCTCCTCATCCGATATCGAGAACTTTCCGGAACTACTGTTGGCCAGACTTAGAACTGCTATTGTATCATTTTTCTCATTTTTTACCGGTACGCACATGATACTTGATCCGACGGTGCCGCTGATATTATCTACATCTTCTGAATAGCGAAAATCTTTAACAGGTTCTCTTACATTTATGATCTCGCCTGTTTCCGCTGCAAGACCTGTTAATCCGCCTGAAATTGAATAGCTTGTCTCCACCAATCCATCTTCGGTCTCTATATCCGTAACGAGCAGACCTCTAACAGGATCAACCCTGTAAAGGATCCCGGCCTGTGCTTCGGTGAGTTTTACCGATTCACGGACAATATTCGAATAAACACTCTGCTTATTAAAGGAAGAATTTATCTTTCTGATAGCATTAAGTATTCTTTCGGAGTTTATTTCGGTATCATCATATTTCAACTTTTCCTCCTCTGCCTCATAACGAAGTTTTTCCTCTTCAGAAAGATCATCGTGTACTTCATCCGATTCTTCAACAGGGTTTAGGTTAATCCATTTTGTTTCCTCATCCTCACCTGTTAATTGTCCGGAAGAATTTATCTCAGATTCCCGATCAGTTAATTCATCCTCTTCAAGTGCTTCCTCATTGATCCCTGATGCAACTTCATTCATTGATTCAGATGGTTTCATCCATGACACTTTCATACTCCTCAGGAACATTTTCAGTTTTATCATTATAAACTTCTTCAGCATCAGTCTCTTCAAGTGTCTCCTGTTCCGGACTATTCTCAAAAGAGACTGGTTCATCTGCTTCTTCAAATTTTTCATCATCATATTCTGATGAGTCATCATTTGAAAGTATATATTCTTCCATCTCCTCTTCTTCTTCACCGGAAAGTCTATCCTGTGTAACCGGTTGTTCAGCAAGGGGATTATTTTCTTCGGGAAATTCTTCGATCTCCGGAGCACTTGCTTCCATTTCCGGTTCTTCAGTTTCAGGAATACTTTCCTTCTCTGAGATTTCATCGGCCGGTTCTGATTCGGAATCGTAATCAGATCCCGCTGTTTCCTCTACCTCTGTCTCATCAACAGGCAAGGGATCTTCTGCACGTTTTAATTTCATCATCTTCGAAGTCATCCTGTTGAAATTCCTCTGCGGCAGGTTCAGCTTCGGGACTCTCATCTTCAGACAATTCATCTTCAGCGTCCTCTTCTTCATCACCGCTTATCTCCAGTATCATTTCAGCAGTTTTTTCTATCTCCCGTCTTTTATTTTCAAGCTCATTACTCTCCTGCCTGCCGGTATCTTCCCGCTGGTCAACTTCGCTTTTATTTTCAGGTTGAGGTGTCACATAGAGCTTGTCAGTATCCTCTTTAAGAAGTCCGGGATTTATGGTCAGATTGAGTTCAGGGATCTCCACTTTGTTATAGGCTATTATATTGTCGTTAATCTCAGGATTTTCAGCAAGAAATGTCCTTAAGTCACCTTTGGAAAGGGCATACAGAATACAATCGGTATTAGCCACAGCAGCTGAGCGCCGGTAAGTGTCCTCAAGTACTTCAATTTCTCCAAAAAAATCATTTATTGACTTATTCAGTTTAACGGATTTATTCTCGATATAAACCTTAATTTTTACACGACCGGCGATAATCAGGAAGGTATTCTGGCTTTTATCCCCTTTTTGAAAAATGATCTCTCCCTCTTTTCGCCTGATAATCTGTTCATTTCTGAAGCTAAATTTCAGATCATGGGGAGGGATTCCATCGAACAATTTATTATTTTTGATGACTTCTTGATAATTATTATCAGACATAAAAATTACTCTTGTTCTGTCCCTTAATTAAGTACAATTGTAATAATAATAATTTTCCCGAGAAATAGAAAAAGGTACTATATATATTATAAGAATGATCCGTCACTTGCAAGAATAACAGATATTTCGGCTCAATGCAACATTATCCTGATAAATGCAGCCGAACAGGAACTTTTTCCCGGATGTAAACTTATAATACCTAATAACTTTACAGAGGTATGAAACCTCGACAACTGAAATGCATCTTACAATATGGAAGAAACAGAATTAATAGCGGAAGCTAAACAAGGAAATAAAAAAGCCTTAGCTGAGATAGTCAAAAAGTACGAACAGACGATATATAATTTTTCTTTCAAAATCTGCAGGGATCCTGAAAAAGCTGAAAATATTATGCAGGAGACCTTCTACAGTATGGTAAAATCCATCGGGCAGTTTGACGGGAACTCTAAACTCTCGACCTGGCTGTACAGGATTGTTGCCAACCACTGCCTGATGAATGCAAGGAAAGAAAAAAGAAGAAGCTATGTGTCGCTTGAGAATGATGAAGATCTATATTCGGAAAGACATATAGCAGACTGGTCGGCTTTGCCGTACAAAACCACAGAAAATAGTGAATTAAGAGTAATCCTGGACAAAGCTATAAAGAAGTTATCCCCGGATTACAGGATTATTTTTTTACTGCGTGACGTTGAAGGTTTATCGACTGAGGAAACAGCTGAGGCCGCTAATATTTCCGTTCCTGCTGTAAAATCAAGACTGCACCGTGCGCGGGCATTTTTAAGAAAAGAAATAGATGAGGCATTTAAAAAATGAGCAATGAAATAAAAGTTACCTGTCTCGAAGTAGTGAGTCACATCTGTGACAGTCTTGGTGAAGATCTTGATTCCGAAAGATGTAAAGATATTAAGAGTCATCTCGAGCAGTGTCCCGAGTGCACAAATTATCTAAAGTCTGTTGAAATGACGATTGATTATTATAAAAAGTATAATGTTGAGCTTCCGGCTAAGGCTCACAACAGGCTGATGTCATTTCTTGACCTCGATGAGGATGAATAATCCTGACGCAGGTTACAAATTCTTTCTTCTAAAAATTTTAATATTCATATAAACAATTATTTAAGGTTATGGATAACATTCACTATTATAATATTAATGTAAAATGGGATGAAGGCAGAGTTGGAACGCTTTCATCAGATTCACTGCCAAATATTAAAATTGCTACCCCTCCTGAATTTCCCAAAGGCGTTGCAGGTATATGGTCACCCGAACATTTATTCGTATCTTCTGTTGCAATATGCCTGATGACTACTTTTGTGGCTATAGCAGAAAATTCATCACTTCCGTTTAATTCCTTCAGCTGTGATGCTGTGGGTAAACTCGAAAAGGTTGACGGTAACTTTATGATCTCTGAGATTGAGCTAAAACCGAAGGTTGTCGTTCCGGAAGAAAAATACAGGGAAAAGGCAGGCCGAATCGTTGAAAAATCTGAAAAAATGTGTCTCATCTCGAATTCAGTAAAAAGCAAAATCATTTTAAGTTCGGAAATAAAAATTGCCGGGTAGATTGATCAGCATAAAATCAGAAAAGGTTACTAAAAATCAGGAGAAATATATGAAAAGACTTATCGGCTTTTTCATTTTCGCAATAATCTTGTCGAATTTTGTTGCTTGTGCTCAGAGTGTCCCGCCTCAGAATAACATCACAGTTCAGGATCTCAAAAATCAGATAAAGAATGATTCTGATCTTGTAATACTGGATGTCCGCACACCTGAAGAGCTTAGCGGTCCCCTTGGTCATATTGACGGTGTAATTAATATACCCGTTCAGCAGCTTGAAAGCCGAGTAGACGAGCTTGATAAGTACAAGGACAGGGAAATTGCAGTCATATGCAGGACCGGTCACAGATCAGGCATTGGGACAAAAATTCTGCTGAAACATGGATTTACGAAAGTAGAAAATGTTGAGGGCGGAATGACCGCTTACAGGGCCGCAGGAAATTAACTGTCTACCCGAGATCCTTTAATCTTTTCTTTGCTTTTTTTATCGCAAACTTATCCCTGAAATTCTTTTGGGGATAAGTTATTAATTCCTGAAGAAGCTTCTTTTCTTCATCCGTCTTCCCCATAGCTTTGTAGGTCAAGGCAAGCTGGAATGAAGCTACTATCGTACCGGGCTTTATATCGAGGGCCTTTTTCAACATCTCAACAGACTGATCAAAACTACCTTCAGGCACATCACCGAAAAATGTATTCGCGAAGATCTTTTCAAACCAGCTGAGATCGGCAATCTGGCGATAATAAATTCCGAGAATAACATATGAGAGATACTGATGCGGATTTATCTGAAGGGATTTTTTTGCATTTTCCTCAATCTTATGTGCAAGTTTAATTTTAGTCTTTCCGCCTTCATACAATGCCTGGTTTCCGTACGACATAGCGAGGTAGGCATATGATGAAGCGCTATCGGGATATTCTTTCATTAATTTTTCGGAGAATTCAATCGCCTTTTTAATCATTGCCTCCGAGCTGTCCTTCATTCTATACTCATAATACTCTTCCCCGAGATCATTATATGAGCGTGCCAGCCTGTAAATTACTTCATAGCTTCTTGAATCAATTTCATAAGCCTTCAGGTAATTTTGCAGTGCCGACTGATTATCAAATGAGGAGAAAGACTCGTCACCCATTTGGATATAATCTTCAAAGTTGTTCGCGAAAATTGCACTGAATGGTATAAGAAACACTGTAAGAAAGACTAATGCAGCTTTCATACTAAAGATTCCTCTATTAACTTTTAAGCTTAGATAATTGAAAGATTATCTTTGTCCCTCTTTAAGATTATTATTCAGAAAAGAGTAGATCTCTGCCCAGGCCTTTTTTGCAGCTTCCTGGTTATAAACTTTTGTATTGCCGGGATTCATAAAAGCATGATTTGCATCGGGATAAATTATAATCTGATTTTTAACGCCCGCACTATTCAATGCATCTTCAAATTCGTTTACGTCCCGCGGGGTGATATTTTGATCCTTTTCCCCGAAAATTCCCAATACCGGGCACTCTATCTGTTTTAATACTTCCGGATCTTTATTAAGTCTTCCATAGCAGATAACGCAGGCCGCAAGATCTTTAAGATTCAAGGCTGCTCTCAAGGCATAACCCCCTCCCATACACCATCCTATAACACCAATATTTTGTTGACTGACTTCAGACCTGCTGCGAAGATAATCGAGTGCCGACCTCAGATCGGTAGCCGCCCGTTCCTGCGGCACACTGGCGGAAAGTTCCCGGGCCTCTTCAGGTGAGGAAGTTGATTTACCATGGTAAAGATCGATAGCCAGAGCCGCATAACCACTATCAGCAAAATCATCGGCATCTTTCCTTATCCAGTCATTTAGTCCCCACCATTCGTGTATTACGATCAAAGCGGGGAAAGGTCCGCTGCCTTCGGGCATTGCAAGGTAGGCCGATACGGTGTCATCACCGCTTAAATATTTAATCATTTCACTGTGACCTGTTTTCAATCTTAGTGCGTCTTTCTCTTTTTGTCCGCTATCTGCAGCCAGTACTGAAGAAGTTAATACTATTAATGAAATCACTATAGAAAGAGCTATAAAAGAATTAGAACTCTTCATAACAATTCCTGAAGTTTAATAATAGAATAATTAAGTATTAATATAGGATTATATGTGATATTTATATCACATTAAACGATGGGAGAGAAAAATACCCCTTTTACCAGTGATCCGGTTAAACTGCAATATTTCTGGGTTTCATGCGGATGAGGAGGGAAAGATCTCTGGAAGCGATTATTTTCTTTCCCTGACATTTGTATACAAGAACAAGTGCCTCATCGAAGGGAGATCCGTCATTCTTAAAGACGGGGAGTATATTATTTAATGGAACAGCTTCTTTTTGTACCTGAACAAAATTTTTAGCTTCGAGGTAGTCAAGCAGATTTACAAACTTTTTAATCTTTTCAAAAAACCTGTTTTCATCTACAGGGACAAGAATCTCATCAGTATTAAACACAACATTAAAATACCAGAAATGATTTATCTTGTAATGAACATTTATATACGAGCAGCATTCTGTTATAAAAGACTCAACGTCGGTTATTTTACCATCGGAAATCTTCTGAATTGTGGATTTGTCTTCTTCATCAAAATACATTAAGCCGCCTCTCTTTTTCTGCCGGAGATGCAATAGAAATGCCAACAAAATTTTCCCCCATAGCAGCAAAATAAAAAGTATTCTGCTTCAAAGGATGACGCTAATGTCAGAATTGACGCAAAAGATATTGAGAATTCCGACCTTGATGCTAGAAAAACTGTACGGTATAAAATATGATTTATTTTATCTAAAGAGGTATAATCTTATGAGAAAATTCAGAATAGCACTCGGGTTAATTATATCTGATTTAGGTGGGGCAGCAGCCGCATCAATTCCGCTTGCGGTTTTACTTTCATTCACTAATTTCTTTGTGAGTACCTCCGGTATCGAACCAATAATGACCGCTTTACTTCTGCTGGTACTACTCTCATTCTTTATTCTGCCATTCCGCCTGATGCTCATCGGGGCTGAGCTTCTCAAGATTGAGCTTGATAAATACGGAAGATTTTCTGTGGCTATCATCGGAGGGTTAACAGGAGGCTGTCTTTTTTATTTTCTTGTACTTTCCCGTTTTTCGCTGAACTGGCTTAATATATTCGATTACGCCTTAATCGGGGTGATCCAAAGTATAATAGTTCAGATAATTTATAATTTTGTGCCGGAACACTGGAAAGTACAACCAGCGGATTAAGACTATAACGAAGGGTCATACAGTATTCAGCTGAAAGCCAAACCTCGATTCAATCCATTTCCCTGTGTTGGTATCCAGAGATTTTTCAACAAAGATAACTTCGTTGACGCTGTTGACCATTAAAATTGTTGAGGATCTGGTTCCGTACCTGTCACTCTTAATAAAAACCGGGGATACAGCTTTCTCAAGCTCCCTGCTCAAGCCAGTGTCAGGCAGCTGATCTTCGGGAGCCTCACGGTCATCCGATAACAGATGAAACAGTTCTTCCTCTGATACCTTATCCTTCGATACTGCATCTATGAAGGCCTGTTTACTTCTAATTACCTTCGGCCAGGGCGTATCAAGCAGGTGATTGCTCAATCCGTAAATACCGGCAGGAAGTTTCTGCAATTCCTTCGTCTGATTTGAAAAATAAAACAGATTTTCTAAATCCGAAAAAAGCAGGTTATATCCATTATACAGATCAGCATTTTCCTTAAGACTATTTCCGTACTGGAATGCTGAAACTTCAGAAGTAAGGAAATTCAGGGTCAACAATCCTCTCGTCGGAGCATTTTCCTTAATCGTGTGCATGTCTCTGTAGTTTGTTATTGCTGCGAACCTGCCAAACTTAGTAATACCAAGCCACGTTCCTCCGGCTTCAACGTCTTTTCCGGCGAGAAGTTCAGGATGATCCTTCCAGAAATGAGCTTTTTCTGTTGGTCTGTGGTAAAATTCATCGCGGTTTGCTGCTATAACAAAGGGGTATTCCGGATTGGTATTATATGATATAAGAAGGAGACACATATAGAGTAAAAAGAAAAAGTAAAAAATATCCTGAAAAAAGTAATAATAAAAAGTTAAAGGGAAAAATAACAAGAAAAAAAGCCCGCAGACTTACTCTACACTCTAATAAATCTGCAGGCTTCAAATCCGGTACTTGCGGCTATACACGGGACTGCTTAAGGACAGAACGGAATCAGTTATTCTTCCTCATCGTCATCATCTTCATCTACATCTTCTTCAGGATCCCACAACTCATCATTCACATCATCAGGATCAGGCTCGAATTCGCTGTCATCAGAAGGATCATAATTTTCAGCTAAACTAATATATTCAGCATCTTCATTTTTTTTATCTTCTTTGAATTCATCATCGTCGCGGTTTTCATTTTCGTGCTCAGGTATCTTTTCGCCTCTTTCAGACCTTCCATTTTTTGACCTTTCATCTCTTTCCCGTGAATCCATATAATATCCTCCGCATTAATTAACTTGAATTATTTCTTCAAAAGATATTTGTGAAGAAATTATAATCAAAATTATTCAGTCTGAGTTACAGCACAGTGTGATGATGTACAAATTGGATTATTGTACAGCAACACCCGGTGTAAATGCTATAAATCCTTTAATATTCAAATCTTCCTTTTTTACATCCGGGTAATACCAGGCTCCATTCCAGTTAATGGCATCGCCGACCCTGATATTATAGAAATTTGCAGTTCCCAGTTCGGCATCGATATGTTTGGTGTAGCTTTTTTGCAGGTATTCTTTCTTCACAGAATTAGGTGGGAAATAGATATAACCATTTACTTCCTTAGCTTTTTTACTTTCAGCAATAACCTCTCCGTTCCACACAGCTTTTGCCATATTTGTCCTCCATTAATTAAATGATAACTAATTACTATATATAAAATATCAACTATCTATGCTGTTACTCACAATAGTATAATGTTAAAAAAATTTCAATCCCCTTAATTTTCACCCTCCTGTGACATCTTTTATTAGTTGATTTTGTTCACATATTAGGTATTTTAGTACAATTGAAATTAAAAGAATAGGAATATAAATAGAAAATTAGTTACTGCAATCCGAGAACCATCAGACTATGTAAAAATTCAGTTTCATTACAAGAAACTACCATACAGCATATGATTTATTAATGTATAATATTACAGGAATGAATTATTGTCAGGTAAAATGTGTAATGTTGGTTAAAGAAAGCGTAAAGAATCTCTAAAAATATATCCCGTTTCAGATTCAGTGGTAATGAAATTTCTCTTTTTAAGTTGACAGCATTAAAGGAGAACCTTTATGAAAAAATTTTTACTGATTATAATTTACACCCTTTCAGTATCTACTTTAATATTAGCGGGATCTACAGGTAAGCTTACAGGGAAGGTAACTGATAAATCTACCGGCGAAGCAATTCCTTTTGTTAACGTGGTTATCACGGGAACGACAATGGGGGCTGCCAGTGACATCGACGGAATTTATACTATTCTGAATATTCCACCCGGCACTTATTCTGTAAAAGCATCCGCAATAGGTTATAACAGTATAACAGTCCAGAATGTAAAGATTCAGATCGATTTTACAACCAAAGTTGACTTTTCATTAACTCCAACCAGTGTTGAGTTAGGGGAGGAAGTAGTTGTAACCGCAAGCAAACCCCTGGTTCAAAAAGATCTTACTTCTTCCACCGCAATAATCAGTGCCCAGGATATCCAGACTTTACCAATAACCAGTTTCCAGGATGCTTTACAATTACAAGCAGGAATCGTGAAGGATAAAAATGGTGATTTTCACTTCCGCGGCGGAAGAAAGGGCGAAGTATCTTTCTGGATTGATGGTGTACCTGTTACTGATGCATACAGCGGCGGTACTGTAGTGGATGTAAATAAAAATTCGATTCAGGAAATGCAACTAATTACGGGTGCTTTTAATGCTGAATATGGTCAGGCCATGAGCGGAATAGTGAATATCGCCACCAAGTCCGGAGGAAATGAGATACATGGCAGCCTTACCGGTTATCAGGGAGCTTACGTTACCCAATATTCTGATCTTTTCTATGGAACACAGAGGCTGGATCCTTTCTCAGGGGGTACGGAAAACAAAATAAGCTGGCTGGAAGGATCGTTAAGCGGTCCCATATTAAGTGATATTCTTACATATTATGTTAATGCCCGTTACTATTCTACCGGAGGCTATCTGTTCGGCCAACACAAATACAATACCTTTGATATAGCTAATACAACTGATCCTAATCCAGAGAACTGGAACATTCAGCAAACTGGTGATGGTTCTATCGTTTCTATGGCTCCTTTCAGAGAAGCATACGCACAGGGGAAATTTACCCTTAAAATTTCACCGGCATTCACTGTCGCGTATGATTATATACTGGATAATACATCCGGTATGGATTATGATTTTGCCTACAAGTATAATCCCGACGGACTGTTAAGCAATTTCAAAAAAGGCTACTTAAATTCATTAACAGTCACTCATGCTCTGGGAAGCAGTACGTTTTATACGGTTGGGCTATCTAATTACTTTACTGATTACAGGGAATACCTTGATCAGTCATCTTTTTCCCTATCTGATTTATTTAACAGAAATGATCCTTTCGATCAGAAATACGTGCATACCAAACTGCTGACTGCTCCTGAAGCTACCTTCTATACAGGCGGTACAAATATGACGCATAATGTCAGGAGTACGAATACCTATGTTGCAAAAATTGATCTGACCAGCCAGATTTCTAACAACCATGAAATAAAAACGGGAGTATTATTCAACTATTACACTCTGTTTTTACATAATATCAACTTACATATGTCGCAGGCTGATAATAACAGAGACCCTGTTGTAGACGGTAAACCCTTTCTGCAGGAGCCCCCGGTAATTCCTTCGATTGAAAGTCAGGATAATCAACTTTATCAGCATAATCCCTGGCAGGCATCATTTTACGCGCAGGACAAGATGGAATTCCAATCTTTAATAGTGAATTTCGGACTGAGGTTTGATTACTTCCACCCGGATGGGAAAATCTTAGCAGATCCATCCGATCCGAATGTTTATCTCCCTGTGAAACCTCAGAATCAGGATAGTGTGGTTGCACCGGGAGGGACACATTCTCAGGCAGTTGCAAAAAGGAAAACATACTGGTATAAGGATGCTTCAGACAAATGGCAGGTTAGTCCTCGGCTTGGAGTTTCTTTCCCGATTACAGACAGGGGGATTATCCATTTTTCATACGGACTATTTTTCCAGATTCCTTCATTTGAAAGATTGTATGAAAACCCGATGTATAAACTTCCTGTAACAGGCGGCAGTACAAATCTCGGAATAATCGGCAACCCCGACTTAAAACCCGAACAAACTACAAGCGGTGAATTAGGCGTGCAGCAGCAGATAACGGATGATATCGCAATTGATATAACCGGCTACTTCAGAGATATCAGGAACCTGGCCGGAACGCTTAATGAAATTCAATACGTTTTCGGCGGAACAAAAATATACAGCAAATATGTGAACACTGATTTTGGTTTTGTAAGAGGAATCGTACTCTCAATCAATAAACGATTTTCCGAAGGAATATCTGCCACGCTGGATTACACATTTCAGACGGCTAAAGGAAACGCTTCAGATCCAGCCGCTTCATTCAATCTAAGAAACAGCGGAGTCCAACCCGAAACACAATTAATCCCGCTTGATTGGGATCAGACACACACCGTGAATGCTACTTTTAATTATGTTAACAAAACAGCAGACTGGGGCGGGAGTCTTATTTTTAGATTCAGTACCGGGCAGCCATATACTCCTCAAGGCATAACCAATGTAGGAACTTTAGTTTACAACTCTCAAAATATTCCTTCCAGTACCGACATTGATGTACGGCTGTATAAAGACTTCAGAATCGGCAATGCTTCAATAATCTCAGTATTCTTGAGGATTAATAATCTGCTTGATATAAAAAACCCAACGCAGGTATTTACAGATACCGGACAGCCGAACTGGTCTCTGGATGAACAACAACAATTAAGAATAGGTGGCATACGCCAAGTTTCCTCTGTAGTAGACTGGTTTACCAGGCCAAACTATTATTCCGAGCCAAGAAGAGTAGAATTGGGAACTTCATTTTCATTTTAAGTCACAGGTTTAAAATGCATAAATATAAATATTTTATTATCATAATTTTTGCGCTTACAACACTTACAGGATTTGCTCAACAAAATTCAGATTACATTCAATGGGCAAAAACCCATCGCGGAACCAGTCTGTATACAAGGTTCGGATTACTCAACGGAAACCGAACAGCAATCACTTACAGTAATGACGGTTCCATAGCAGGCACAAATCCTACCGATCTAAGAGGGTACTGGCCATATCCTGCAACCCAGGATGGTTATATAGGCGACGTTACCCCTCTGGTAGGAATTGAGCTGCCGCTCAGAGATTATAATGGTGATGGAATTGTGGATACCCTTCATTCGGTTACGATCACAACAGGTCCCCGTACGGGTCAGGCTGCAAAGACAGATCCTGTAGACGGACACTTCCAGGGATTTGCACCGGAACCAGGCTATGTGAATGCAAGTCAGGATACCGTAGCAAAAAACACTGTGCCGAATTCGTGGCCCCCATTCTGGCCCGATCATCCAACTTGGCTCGATTCTACCGGAGCTCCGGTTTGGGATGGTTATTTTGGAAAAGGCGTTGAGCGGGCTGACCAGGAAACATTTTTCGTTATGGACGACGCTCCTGATAACAACCCTCAGTATAGAACCAATTTTAAATTTCATCCTGATTCAACGGATACTACCAGGAATGGTATGGGACTTTTGGTCAGCGTCAGAGGAATGCAGTGGTCCCAGATCCAGGCCCAGGATGTTGTGTTCTGGCTTTACGATATAACCAATATAGGTACCACTGATTATACGAAAGTTTGTTTCGGTGAGGTACTCGGAGGATGCGTGGGAGACGTAGGCCAGGTTTACGTTGATTGCCGGGACGATTTAGGTTTTTTTGATTTGAATAACAATCTAACTTACAACTGGGATAGTGATGATAAGACTTCAGATCCATTATGGATTCCTGTAAATCAGGTAATTTCCGGTGTAAGGAGAACTACAGGATTTGCGGGCTATGCGTATCTTGAAAGTCCGGGGAATGGATACGACGCTATTGATAATGATAATGATGCTGTTGATCCTAATAGTCCCGTTTTTCAGGAAAGTGACTTCCAATTCAATTCCTCCGTAAATGGATACCAGGCAGTTCGAACTCTGCACAGAAGCGAACCTGGACCTAATCCAAACTGGCCTTCAAATAAAATAGTTTTAATTGACCCATCCACTTATGCGAGGACCGTTATAAACCTGGACACCTTACTGCACAGCATTTCCGATACAGCTATTGTGTCTTCCCAGGGGCGTACTTTCCGGATTTATGACGGTGCCGTACTGTCCGAAATTGTTAACAACGGAATAGATGATAACCTGAATGGATTAATTGATGAAAATCATGACCTGCACTACAAACGTATCTTTAAGGATAATAACGGCAATGTTATAAAAACAGAAATAAGACCGCTGGCATATAGAAATTATCTTTTAAATCAGGGAGGGAATAATACTCTAATTGATGAAAGAAGAGATAGTGGTCCCGGAAGCGTTGTATCCGGTTATGTGCCTGATTATTCACAAAACCCTGATCCAGTTACCGGTAAATATCCAGGAATTGTAAAGTCACACTGGTCGGGAGATGAAAACGGCGACTGGAATCCTTTAAAAGATGATGTAGGAGCAGACGGTGTTGCGGGAACACAGGATATGGGCGAAGGGGATGGAATGCCCACCCTTGGAGAGCCGCATTTTGATAAAACTGATGTGAATGAATCTGATCAGATTGGTTTAACCAGCTTTAACTTCTTTAACCAGACAAATTCACCAGCAATGAACAATAATGAAGTTTTATGGAACAGAATGAAGCCGGGATATTTTGATGTTATACCTCTTCAGCCTCAGGACGGAGATTTTATTTATTCATCAGGTTACTTCCCGCTTCTATCAAACAGAACAGAAAGATTTTCTTTAGCATTAGTTTTTGGCGCAGACAGTTCCAACATTTTTAAGAATAAAAGGATTGCCCAGAAGATCTACAATTCAAATTATGACTTCCTGAAACCGCCGCCAAAACCTAATTTGACTATCGTGCCGGGGGATAAAGAAGTTACGTTAATTTGGAACACTAACGCAGAGAACTATATCTCTTTTCAGGGTTATAAAATATATCGCTCTACTGACCCCGGGTTTACAGAAGGGGGAGGGGAACCAATAGCGACATTTGATCTGAAGGATTCGGTAAGCGGCTACTTTGTTCCGGTGACCCAGGACCTTGCTGAACTTCCGAGATTCTACCTTGGAAATAATTCCGGCCTGGTACATAATTTTGTGGATAAGGAGTTACAGAATGGTCAGAGATATTTTTATGCTGTAACCGCGTATACATCAGGCAGTCCGGAAAATAATTTTTATCCTGCCGAAGATCCTAAATATGTTACCGTAAACAGCGATGGAAGCGTGAACTCGGATATCAATACAGGCTTCGCTATTCCAAGATCCTCTGTAGCCGGCTATCAGGGTCCCGATGTTCCGAGTCTGTTAGGAAATGTACCGGGAACAACTCCTTTCGGAACAGGAAAAGTTTATTTAAATGTAGTTGATCCTAATTCCGTAAAAAACAGAACTTATCGTGTCACTTTTTCTGATTCGATTATAAATTATGTTCCGATAACAGAGTATTATTATGTTATAAATTATACTGGAAACGCACAGGATACGCTGCTAAAAGTACCTCTCATCATGTCTGATACACTGAAAGGGGATTTCGACAAATATGTTTTTGACGGTGTTTATCTGACAGTTAACAATGACTGGAAAGTTAAATATGACACATCAAAATCCAGATGGAGTTCAGTACATCCTATTAAAGACTACAGGATTTCGTTTTCCCCATTCTCTATCGCTAATGTTAAAGAGCAGGGATTAGCTTATCCAAGAGACTTTAATTTAATTTTCGATGATACTCACATCCCGGCTGATACATCAACTTCGCTTACAATAACTTATAATAATCAGCCTTATACTATTCCGAAAATAAACTCGAATTTCAGAATAAACGATCCATTGACCGGCGAGGCTGTAAGTTACGCTTATCTTGATGCTGGAAACAATCACACTTTCTCAGCTCTTGACAGAATTATATTTTTACAGAAGACCAGAACCAATACCGGGCAGGATACAACCATAATTACCTGGCTGCTGCAGGTAGCCGGAGCGGATACCGCCAGTTACCATCCAACCAGCGGTGACACTTTAAAGATAAGAGTAACAAAACCATTTTCCTCACAGGATCAGCTTGAGATTACAACTACCGCAGCCAGCGTAAATAACCAGCTTGCCACCTCAGAGCTTGATAAAATAAGAGTTGTTCCGAATCCCTATATAGCTACAACAGCCCAGGAATCACCGCTGCCTCCTACTATCACGAGCGGCAGAGGGGAAAGGAAGATATCATTCATACATCTCCCCAAAGATTCCAAGATTTATATTTTCACAGCAAGAGGTGAACTTGTTCAAACCCTGGAAATGCCGTCAGGACAAAGTATTAATGACGGATCGGTGAACTGGGACTTACGAAGCAGAGAAAATATTGAAGTTGCATATGGAGTATATTTTTACCTGATTGATGCGCCGCACGTTGGTAAAAAGACAGGTAAAATAGCCATTATAAAGTAAGAGGTAAAATATGAAGAAATTTATACTGATTCTATTTATTCTCATTTTAGGAACTCTTCATGGACAGGATAAAGTAGGAACCACCGCTGCCCCATTCCTGGGAATCGGTGCGGGGCCCACGGCAATAGGAATGGGAGGAGCCTTCGTAGCGGTTGCCAATGATGCCTCTGCTTTATACTGGAATCCATCAGGAATTTCACGAAACGGTCATAATGAAATTTTATTTGAACATACCAATTACCTGATCGGGACCAGCTATAATTTTTTTGGCGGGGTAATCGCATTAGATGATGAAAATGCAATCGGGATCAGTGTTACTTATCTGGATTATGGAAGCGACCGGGTTACTACCATTGAACTTCCCGACGGAACCGGGGAGAGCTGGTCGGCCAAAGATATGTCGCTGGGTTTAAGTTATTCCAGAAACTTAACCGATCGTTTTTCTATCGGCGGGACGGCCAAAATGATCCTGCAGCAAATATGGCATGAATCGGCTACTGGCTGGGCTCTGGATGCTGGATTACTCTATATTACCCCATTCAATGATCTGAAAATTGGAATGAATATTTCGAATTTCGGTACCGATATGAGAATGACCGGTGAAGATCTTTATATAACACATGATCCAAACCAGTCAGTAGCGGGAAACAACAGCAAAATCCGGCAGAATATTATACGGATTCGTACCCTTTACCACTTTTATTTCGTATAGGACTGTCGATGGATGTGATAAAAACTGAAGATAACGTTGTAACACTTGCAGTTGACGCACTTCACCCGAGCGATAATGCACAAAGTGTAAATTTGGGTGGGCAATACGAATGGAATAAAATGATTTATGCAAGGGCGGGTTATAAATCGATCGGTATTCCGAATAGTGAGGAAGGCTGGACGCTTGGTTTCGGACTTGCGTACGAGATCATTGCAAATTTGACTTTTAAATTGGATTATGCGTACGAAAATTATGGGATACTTAATGACATTCAGAAATTTGCAGTATCTGTTAAATTTTAGTTAGTTTATTATATATCCACTAATTTCAAAATATATTAGTAAGATCTTGTTCTATAAATAATAGTTATTTGTTACTATCAGAAAGGAGAGCTCTATGTTAAAAAGGTTACTAACCATATCACTATTCTTATTGGTATATGGTTATGCAAACAATGCTTTGGCTGCAATTGATGTCACATTTCAGGTTCATATGGGTATTCAGATGCAGTTAGGTACTTTTGATCCCGCGACTGACTCTGTTGTAGTACGTGGTGATTTTCAGACGATGGCAGGTGATACCGCCGACTGGGGTGGATATATGTTCTTAATGACCCCTTCGGCATCAAATGATTCAATTTATGAAGTCACTGCTACTTTCCCTGACACAGCCGCTTCACACACCATACAGTATAAATATGTAAAAGTTCATAATGGTACCGACTCCTGGGAAAGTGTTGATAACAGAACATATGATATAACCGCGGATCCCAGTCAGACCACACCTTTAGTTTACTTTAATGATGTTTCTACATTGGGAATAACGGTTAATATAACTTTCCAGGCAGATATGACAAATCTGCTGAATGAGGGATTCACTCCTGGTACGGATTCTATCGAAGTTAGAGGTGACACATATCCTCTGGATTGGGGTCCTGGAGCACTTATGTCACAGGATCTCATTAATCCAGAAATCTTCACAGTAACTCTATCTTTTACGGGAGTTCCTGGAAGTGCTGTACAATGGAAATTACATTGTGATCCGGCAAATAGTTTTACAAACGGCGGATGGGAAAGCATTGATAACAGAATGCTCACCTTCCCGTCAGCAGACACTACTGTAGGGCCGGTAGCACCGGTAATTCATGTAGCAACACCGACAACAGGTATTAATACAGTATTATTCAGAGTCGATATGAACAATGCACATGAAAGATTCCATAATACCCTGATTACAGGTTTATCCAGTGTCTGGATGGGCGGGATCTGCTCTGCCGTTGCAGTGGCCTTCAAACTGGGTATTCGCTGATACTGCCAGCAGCCTAATTAAATTATACGATGATGCAACTCATACCGATTCAATTGCCGGCGATAATATATATTCAGCTTCAGTAGAATTTCCAGTAGGTACACCTGCTACAGTTGAATTCAAATACGGGGCAATATTTGACGGCGTTGATACTTTAAATTCAGGAGCCAGCTATCTTGATAATGAAGCAGGTTTCAGCCAGAATCACTTCCTGAGTCTGATAATCGCAGGAGGAACCGTATATAAATCTAATGTATTTGGTGATCAGGCAACCGGAGTTGAGGAAGTACCGGGCAGTACTGTACCGGAGACATATACTCTGAGTCAGAATTATCCCAATCCTTTCAACCCGACAACCAAAATCAACTATACAGTACCGAAAAGCGGTCTGGTCTCATTGAAGATATACAACATTCTGGGACAGGAAGTAGCTACGATATTCCAGGGATTCCAGAATTCAGGAAGATATAACGCTACATTTGATGCTTCCAAATTATCAAGCGGTGTTTACATATACCGCCTGCAGGCTGGAAGTACCAGTCTTAGCAAAAAAATGCTGCTTATGAAGTAACATCTTTTTCTAAAACCTTTCACAGGGCCGTTGAAAAATGCGGCCCTTTTTTATTTACTTCTTTCCATCCTAATCATAGTGAATTGAACAGTACGTTAAAAGTAATTATTTTGCATCAATTGTAACATCGGATGTTTTGAATGCGCAGCTTTAAGATATTTTATTTTGTAGTATTTTTATCATCCTTTTTATTTCTTCCTGTCCATTCTTCATTTGCGCAGCAAGATACACTTGCGCTTGTAAACGGGAAACCAATAACAAGTGATGAGTTCATTACCCGCTTCGAATTGACCATTTATCCGGGTAAAAGATTAAAAAACCTTGCTGAAACCAAAAAAGAATTTCTATACTCATTGGTGGCTGAAAAATTATTTTCAAACCAATCGCAAATATCCTCACCTGAAGATCCCGATGAAAAATATTTGAAAGATGAGATAGGTTTGTCTTTTTAAGGGATGCACTCTTCCGTAAAGAGATTTTATCAAAAATCAAATTAACAGACGACGAGTTAAACAGAGGAGTCCTGTTTTCAAAGTATAATTATATAGTCGATGCTTTTTATTTTCCGGATAGTATCTGGGCTGATAATTTTCGTAAAAATATAGATAAAAAGAGCGGCAAGTATGTATATCATCTCTCTGACAGCCTGAACCTATGCCATGATACTCTTGAAATAGGTTATGGAGAATCAGATGAGACTATTGAAAATGCTTTCTTCGCGCATGATATTAGCTATAATTCACACCCTGTCAATACTATTGATGGATGGGTAGTGTTTAGAATTATTGATAAGAAGCCGGAGGCAAGATTTTCTTCAGTATCCGCTGAAGAAAACAAGGAGATGGTAAGAAAAATTATTTCTTACCGGAAGGGCTACAGGGCAGGACGTGACTATATCCTTGCTGTTATGAAGGGTATCGAGGTAAACGTAAATTACAGGATATTCAACCCTTTAGTCTATAAAATAAAAAGTATTCTATCTTCTCATCGGCCTTCGAGTTTTGAAGGGGGATACTATTTAAGCCGCAGAGAACTCAGCGATTTAAAAACTAATTTCTCTTTTGATCCGCGTGCGCCAATGCTTCGGTTCGAGGGGGGTGAACTATCACTCGGATATATTTTTGATAATTTGTTACTTGCCGGTTTTGCTCCCGTTGATACCTCGATTCGGGAAATCACATTTTCCCTTCACAATGCTATGAAACTCATAGTGCAGAACTATTTCCTTGCAGCGAAGGCAAAGGCGATGGGTTTAGAAAACTCTTCCGAGGTACAATACAATACCAGGACATTCCTGGACGCTTACCGTTCCTTCCAGTTTGAAAATGCTGTTACAGATACGGTTGGTATTACTGAGAATGAGCTGAACAAATTTTATGAATCACATCAGGATGAGGTTTTAAGGGATATAAGACTGAGGTTGCAGATATTCCAGCTCGATAATATAGATGAGGCTGCAAAAATATTAAACAGGTTAAGCATGAAAAATCAGAATCCCGACACAACCGGAGCTGTATGGCTGTACGCCTCTCAACTTGGGGAAATCGGGGCCGTTTTATCTGACCTGGATGACGGCAGCAATTATGGACCTCTATTGATGAACGGCAAATACACTATCTTCAGACTCCTTGAGAAGAAATCGAATTTGACCAGAAATGATATTAACAAGAGTATGCAAGCAGCAAGGGATTTGCTGCTTCAGCAAAAGCAGAAAGAAACTGTAAATACTTACATATCTAAACTAAGTACAGAACAGCGTACAAAGATATTTGAATCGAAACTTGATAAAGTTGAAGTTACACCAATCCAAATGCTGACGTTCAGATACATAGGCTTTGGGGGGAAAATAATTGCCGCCCCGGCATTATATCCCCGGGAGGGATGGATTAAGTACCTGGATGACAGGAAGGATATTCTCCCATAGTGAAAATGAGCGCGGCGCGGCTGCAAAAAAGGATGTACTGGCCCAGATTATTTTTCATGAAGGAGCTGTTTTTTGCAGCTTTCGAGGTTCGCCTTTTGTTCATCAGATAAGACAGGGTATGACATCTTAATGTCCTCCATCGTTTCCACTATAACCTGTGAAACAGCATATCTCATAAACCATTTATGATCAGCAGGAATGATATACCAGGGTGCGTGTTTTTTGCTTGTAGCTGAGATTGCTTCGGCATATGCCTGCTGGTATTTATCCCAGTACTTTCTCTCGTCAATGTCGGATGCAGAGAATTTCCAGTTCTTTTCTGGAGTATCAATCCGCTTAAGAAATCTTTTTTTTTGCTCCTCCTTTTGAACATGCAGAAAAAATTTAATTATGATTATGCCGTTTTCGTATAAATACTTTTCGAAATCATTTATCTCTCTGTAACGCTCATCCCAGATATTCTTACTTACAAGTTCCTGCGGGATTTTCTGATTTTTGATCAGGTCGTGCACTCTGACCACAAGAACCTCTTCGTAGTGCGACCTGTTAAAGATACCGATTCTCCCCCTTTCGGGAACATCATTATGGATTCTCCAGAGGTAATCGTGATCAAGCTCTTCCTGCGACGGCTGCTTAAAGCTGAAGACTTGCGTTCCCTGGGGATTTAGTCCGGACATAACGTGTTTAATTGTTCCATCTTTTCCGGCGGCATCCATTGCCTGGAAAATTATTAGCAAAGAATATTTGTCGTATGCGTAGAGCATATTCTGAAGGGAGAACATTTTCTTTACATTCTCTTTCAGAATTTCTTTTGCATCTTTTTTGGATTTAAATCTGCCTGTGTCGGAAGTACTGAATTCTTCTAATAAAACTTTTGTATCCGGTTTCACCCGGTAATTATTTTTTTTCAATTCTGCTTATTTTCTTTGGTCTCAAACTTATTGATCTTATTATGCACCGGCGGAATTGTTTTGAGATAATCATAGATTGCGCTGAGGTCCTGTTCTGTCATTCCTGCATATAATGTCCATGGCATAGGAGTATTAAATTCACCCGGCTTAACGTTTATTACTTTATTCTGATATTGTTTGAAGCGTGAAAGGAAATCTTCTTTAGTCCATCTTCCGATGCCAGTCTCTAAATCGGGAGTTATATTAGCTGATTCAGCGACACCTCCGTTAACAGAAAATGATGCCCCACCGGCAAAATCAAGATCTTCCACAAATTTGCCTTCGCTCATTGGAGTGTGACAATTTCTGCATCCGGCTATTGTCACAAGATATTTGCCATACACAGTAGTGTTAGTTTCATCTACTGATGTGATCGGGATGTACTTTTCAGGCGGAATTGTTTTTACAATAAGGCTCATCGGGAAGTCGATACTACTCTGGGGTACTTCGTTTACAATAGGCTTAAGAGTTCTGATATAGGAAATAATTGAATAAAGATCTTCCATTCCCATCTGATGATATTCGGGATACGGCATAATCGGGAACAGTACCCTGTTGTCTTTAGTAACTCCAGTAGTAATAGCCCTTAAAACCTCACCATTAGTCCATTCACCTATACCGGAAGGGGTAATATTACCGGCATAAATTGTTCCCGGCACATCCTCCTCGAACTTCTGTCCCCCCATACCTTCAGTTCCTGGCACAACGGGTCCCGAAAAAACTGACCAGTCCCTATGAGAATGACAAGGCAGGCAGACAGTGATGTGATTAACGAGATAATTCCCCCTATCGATTCGTTTTTGTGTAGGGTAAATTTCAACTTCTGTTGCGGGCTGTGTTACAGGGTATGTGAGGTTGAAATATATATATCCCGCGATGATCAGAACGACTATAGTGAGAAAAAGATATTTAAGGAATTTTAGAAATCTTTTCCTGCTCCTTCTCTTACTCATTTATTTTCCGGTAATGTAAATTGCCATAAAGAATAGGTTAAACCTAAGGAAAAAAAAGAAATGACGAAAGAATAAAGTTTTATAAGACTGCCTTCATTGACGGAATATTCTCATTTCGACACCGATCTTTATTCGGAGGAGAAATCTTTAATATGGTTCAGATTTCTCAGTCGAAGACTCTTTCAAAATGGCAGATACAAACTTTCAAGGCAGCCTCTTTTTAATTCTTTCTATTGTTTGGCGAGACTAAAATGAATTACACTATTGTGGACAGGTTTTACTGTTCTCAGGTAATCGTAGATCGCTCCCAGATCCTCTTCACTCATGCCGGCCATAAGAGTCCAGGGCATAATTGTATTAAAGCCGTTTGGATCAACTGAAATATTAGCAGCTGAATCTGAAGCGAATGCTTTGACCCTGGCTATAAAAATACCCTTCCCCATAAACCATTTATGGCGAAGGATTTATAAAAAATTTTTTTGGGAAACGGACGGAAATCTAAGACTCAAAACCATTTTAGTCAATACCGCTTGTGTAAAAAAATCCCCTTTCCTGTGGTGAAGAAATGCATTTGTAGAATATCAATTTTAGTTTTAATTTAGAAAGAAACCGGAGAATATTATGATAAGTAAAGACTTACTGGATATATTATGCTGTCCCGAGACAAAAGCTGACCTTGTACTTGAGGGAGAAACTCTTGTTTCTACCGACAAAAATACACGCCGGCGCTACCGCATAGAAGATGACATCCCTATTATGCTGATAGATGAATCGGAGCAGCTGAGTATGGAAGAATGGCAGGCAATTATGAAGAAGCATGGCAGGAAAACTGACTGATTTTCTTCGTAATTTTAAATATGATGTATTTACTTTTCACAAAATCTCACTTTTATGGATCCAATTAATATTTTAGTAGGTCTGAATGTTGTCGCAACATTCGGCGCTCATTATTCCGGCACAAAAAGAGACTTCCGGGCCAAGGTGGGTGCAGCAAAGGAAAAACCCAAAAGTTATCTGCAGAATGTTCCCGTATATTTATCAACGTTAACTCTTATCGGGATTATCCTCGGAGTATTTCAGGTGGGTACGCTCGAATATCTTTCCTCATACAACCCGGTCAGGATAACAGGGTTGTTCTTCTTTCTTGTTTTCTCATGGATTCAGGTCTTGTCCGTTAAAACACTCGCCGAAAGTTATTCCCAGGAGGTGCTGATCCACAAGGATCACGTTCTGGTTATCAGCGGTATCTTCAGGTTTGTCAGACATCCGCAGTACCTCGCACAGATGCTAATGGACCTGGGAGCAGCCGCAGCTCTGCTGAGTTATATTGTTATTCCCTTTGCCATTATAGAGATACCATTATTGGTAATGCGGGCGGTGATGGAGGAAAAACTCCTTGAAAAATACTTTAAAGATGATTATAAAGAGTACAAAAAGAAGAGCGGTTTTTTTATCCCGTTTATCGGTTAGACAAAGATATGGATTATGCGGAAATCAGTTTATTTTATAGTTAGTCTGTTATTAGTTCAGGGTTTATTATTTGCACAGAATGCTGATGATATTGTTCTTAATACTTCAAAAGGGACCAGCTATATTCCTGTTTATAAACGCCAGGGTATAATTTACTTTTCTATCAATCACTTCGCCGATGCCACTTCAGCATCGTATTATATAAACGACGATACTAAAAAGATTGAGCTTAAGTATCCTGAACATAACCTGAAGATAACCGGACAAAATCCCTTTCTTGTTCTTACATCTAAGGATAATAAAACTGAACGAATATATCAGCTCCCGACTTCTACATATCTATTAGACGATAATATTTACATCCCTCTTCGTTACTCAATTGATATTCTCCGTAAGGCTTCGGGACAGGATATAGTAATGGAGAGCGACAGGAGACTGGCCATAAGAGGAAAATTATCTGATGAAGTACCCGATGAGACAACTTCAAAACTGAATATCACTGATCTTAAGATTGAACAGAAAGCCAACGGCACTCTGATAAGGGTCAAAACGAACAAGCGCATTCCTTCATATTACAGCAGTTATAAAAACGGACTGCTGACTATTATTTTTCGTAAAGTAAATGCTGACCTGGATAGGCTGGCATCTATAAATGCAAAGGGATTGGTAAAGGACATTAGTGTTAAAAATATTGGCCCAGATACAAAGTTTGAATTTTCTGTCGGTAAAGATTATTCGACCAGTGAAGTTTTAAACGTTGACGGCAGTAAAGACATCCAGATTGCCATTCATAACAAGGTGTTTTCCAATAATGCAGATAACGACAAAAATAAGGAGAAATGGAAGTTTGATGTTATAGTTCTTGATGCGGGTCATGGCGGAAAAGATGCCGGTGCAATAGGTGTTAACGGGGTTAAGGAAAAGGATATAAACCTGGGAGTTACTCTGGCGCTCGGCCGTCTCATAGAAAAAAATATGAAGGACGTTAAGGTTGTCTATACGAGAAAAACTGATACCTTTGTTGAATTATACCGCCGCGGAAAAATCGCAAATGAAAATAACGGCAAGCTGTTTATTTCCATTCACTGCAATTCTACTCCAAAGAAACCAACCGATGCAAGCGGATTTGAAGTGTATCTGCTCAGGCCCGGCAGAACAAAGGAGGCAATCGCAATTGCTGAAAGGGAGAACAGTGTAATTCAATATGAGGAAAATCCGAAAAGGTATGAGAAACTTACAGATGAAAACTTCATACTTGTTAGCATGGCCCATTCGGCTTATATGAGATATTCAGAAAGATTTTCGGAGCTGGTTGATAAAAGTTATTCGCTGCAGACCGATATCCCGTCGCGCGGTGTAAAACAGGCCGGCTTCTATGTGCTTGTGGGGGCTTCTATGCCAAGTGTATTGGTCGAAACCGGATTTATCTCCAACAAACACGACGCCAGATATATTTCAAGTAAAAAGGGGCAGGAAAAAATTGCTGAAGCTGTGTTCAATGCAATAAAGAGCTATAAGAAATTCTACGAGTCCTCTTTAGAGAATGAATAACATTTTTCGGTTGAGTTAATCCGCGCATATTTTACCGCTCTGCGGCCGGGGTGTTATGGAGATGTCACGTTTCGCGCTAATATTCAACCGCTATGTGGGGAGGCAGATTGGCGGATACTTTAATAGCTTAGTTAATCCTGCCGAAATACAGTCCACCCAAATTATGATCCAAATCACATAATAAATCACCGTCCATCAGAATTAATTTGGAATTTATCCTTTCATAGCATACATTTGGAAACCGAAAAAACAATATGAGTTTCCTATGGAGTCGAACAGATAAAATATCTGTTTTTTTTGAGTCCAATAGGAAACTGAATAAACTAATCTAGTGTTCAGCAGGAAAAAAGGAGATTTGTAAAGATGCACGAAGAAAAAGAGATTAAAGAGAGGATATTAAATCAGGCAGAACAGATGTTCATTCAATTCGGCTATTCTAAAGTAACGATGGATGAGATTGCAGCAAGTCTGGGAATGAGCAAGAAGACACTCTATAAATTCTTCCCGGGAAAGGAAGCATTAGTCAAAGAAATGATAACCTCAATGAAGTGTTCGATTGATGATCATATAGAATATGTATGGAACAATAGTGATATGGAATTTATGGACAAGCTTAAATCTGTAATGAATTTCATAGGTAAGCAGACCACAAAACTTCATGGTCCTCTGCTTGAAGATCTTCACAAAAACATCCCGGAAGTATGGCAGGAAATACATGATTTCCGTAAAGCGAATGCCGTGAAGAGGTTTACAGTCTTCATCAATGAAGGTGTAGAGAAGGGCGTTTTCAGAAAAGATATAGACAGGCAATTAATAGTTCTTTTTTATTTACACGCAATCCAGGGGTTGATAAATCCTGAAACATTAAGTCAGCTTCCGTATTCTGCTAACCAGGTTTTTGATGCTGTTATCAGGATAATTTTTGAGGGAATATTAACTGAGGAGGGGCGCCATGAGTATTTATCATATAATACCGAAGAAATAAGTAAAGGAGAAAATGAATAATGAAATCCGGACTAACAGGGATTTTAATATTTCTCTTAACAGGAATTTTATCTGTTAATTTATTTGGCCAGGAATCACGCAATCTTACCCTGGAAGAGAGTATCCAAATTGGACTAAAAAACAGTGAGCTTATTCACTCATCTCAAATGAAAGTCAATTATTCCAGAGCTAAATGGAGTGAGGTTAACACTTACAGACTTCCATCATTAAAATTAAATGCTTCGTATACAAGGTTAAGCGAGATTGAACCATTCATTATCAACTTTGCGGAAATACTTTAATATTTCACCATCAATAGTAAATAATTATAACATTAAGCTGTCGCTTCAGCAGCCGATATTTACAGGATTTAAGTTAGCGAGCAGCTCGAATATTGCCGAGTATACCTATGAAGCCCAGAAGCAGGAATATACAAAGGATGAGCAGCAGCTTATATATGATATTAAGCAGGCCTACTGGGGATTGTTTAAGGTAACTAAAGTAAAGAGTGTTGTCGATGAAAACATAGACCTTATTAAAGCTCATCTTTCTGATGTCAAGAATTTCTATGAGAATGGTATATCTACAAAGAATGATGTTCTGAAAGTTCAGGTGCAGCTCGCAGAAGCACAGCTTCGCCAGATAGATGCAGATAACGGGGTAAAACTTGCCAGGAGCAACCTGAACAATGTAATCGGACTGCCGTTATCAACTGAGACAGCGGTGCAGGCTGATGTAGTGCTGGAAGAAAATAGTACACCTGATCTTGATCAGCTCATACAGGAAGCGATGGAGAACAGACCTGAACTGAAGGCAATGGATTTTCGTATGAAAGCCGGCGAAAGTGGTGTTACTATGGCTGAATCCGGATGGTATCCGCAGATTTATCTTGCCGGTGATTATTACTATGCAAGACCCAATCAGCGTATTTTCCCGGCCGAAGATAAGTTCAATGGTACCTGGGATGTGAGCGTAGGACTTTCATGGGATATATGGAACTGGCTGGCAACAAGTGATCAGACAGAACAGGCAGAAGCCCAGCTTGAGCAGGTAAAGGACGGGTATAAAAGTCTGAAAGACGGTATTAGTCTTGAAGTAACCCAGTATTATCTGAATTTGCTCAAAGCAAAAGAGAAGGTGCTGGCTTCAGAACAAAGTGTACACCAGGCAGAAGAAAATTATCGTGTTACAAATGAAACATTTAAGAATGGTCTTGCATTGAACTCAGATTTGCTGGATGCGGAGTTTGCCCTTCTACAGGCAAAGACAAATTATATACAGGCATTAGCGGATTATGAGCTTGCAAAAGCAGGTTTAGAAAAATCAATTGGTAAATAAATATCGAGGGCATATTATATGAAAAAGCTAAAGTATTACGTTATCTCATTTGTTCTATTCGCAGCATTAATATTGGTGCTGCTTAACAATCGCTCTCAGCTGGAAGCAAAAGCTAAGAACGACAAGATCAGCGCTTATCCAGTGACGGTTTCAACCGTTGAAAAGAAAGCAGTATCGAACAATATAGAACTGGTAGGGACAATAGTGGGAGAAAATGATGTGCAGGTTATATCTGAGGCACAGGGAAAAGTAACAGGGATATTTGCCAATGTGGGAGATTATAAGTCGGCAGGATCTGTTATCGCACAGCTTGATGATGAGCTGAAGGAGAGTGCTTACCAGACCGCGCAGGTAAACTTCGAAAAATCCAAAAAAGATTTTGAGAGGTATGACGCTTTATATAAAAATAAATCGGTTTCAGATGTTCAGTACGAGCAGGCAAAGCTGGCTTACTATAATGCTCAATCGATGTATGTAGCAGCAAAGAAGGATTATGAGAATACAAAGATCACTGCTCCTATATCAGGAATTATTACTGCCCGCAATATTGATATGGGAACATATGTCAATAAAAATATGCCGGTGGCTAATATAGTTGATATATCGAGACTTAAGGTGAAGATTGGTGTTGCAGAAAAAGATGTATTCTCACTTAAAAAAGGCGATAAAGTAACCGTAACTACAGATGTATACCCGGGAGTTCAGTTTGCAGGTACAATCTCCACAATAAGTGATAAAGGAGACCAGGCACATAATTATCCGGTAGAGATTTCACTGGTTAACAGCAAAGAACATCCCCTGAAATCGGGAATGTTCGGCAAAGTAACTTTTATTTCTAAGACAACTGAGCCGAGACTTATCGTTTCACGCGATGCATTGCTGGGAAGTATTAAGAATCCCCAGGTATTTGTAGTGGAAAACGGTATAGTTCACATGAAGAGTGTCACTGTTGGAAATGCTTACGACAATAATCTGGAAGTAATCAAGGGACTTAAGGATGGAGATAAAGTTGTTGTAAACGGACAGAACAATCTTGAAGAGAATACTGCAGTTTATGTTATAAACCAGGACTAGGAGACTAAGAAAATGACAATAACCGAATTAGCTATAAAAAGACCTACGCTGATTGTTGTAATATTCGCTGCGTTGACGGTACTTGGTATTTACAGTTATACACAGCTCGATTATGAGCTGCTTCCTAAAATAACACCTCCTGTTATAACGATTGCAACGGTTTATCCCGGTGCCTCACCCAATGAGGTTGAGACATCTGTAACAAAGCCCATTGAGGATGCAATTTCTACTCTCGATGAAATAGATGCTGTAAACTCTACTTCTTCAGAAGGTGTTTCGTTCGTTATGATCCAGTTTAACCAGTCTGCCGATGTTGATATCGCACTGCAGAATGCGCAGAGGAAAGTGAATGAAGTACTTACAAAACTACCCGTTGACGCAAAACCTCCCACGATATCGAAATTTGCACTTGATGAGATTCCTGTTTTAAGGATGGGTGTTACAAGTAAGATGCCTTCAACGGAGTTCTACCAGTTCATAAAGGACAGGATCCAGCCGCGACTGGCAAAGATTCCCGGGGTGGGGCAAATAACACTGGTTGGCGGAGATGAAAGAGAAATAAGGGTTAACCTGAGTGCTGATAAGCTAAAGGGATACGGACTCTCAATACTCCAGGTAACCCAGGCTATCAAATCATCCAACCTCGATTTCCCAACAGGAAAAGTTGAGGACAGCAAGGAACAGCTGATTGTCAGGATAGCCGGGAAATTTAGTTCTATAGATGCGCTTAAAAACCTCGTTGTTGCACAGACAAGAGACGGAAGTGATATTCATCTTGATGACGTTGCCGAGGTTTATGACGGCACAAAAGATATGACAATGCTTAACAGAATAAATAACGTGCCTTCTGTTGGTGTACTGGTTCAGAAACAGACTGATGCCAATGCTGTTGAGGTTAGTAAGCTGGTACGTGCAGAAGTCGCCAAAATGGAAAAAGATTATAAAGCGCAGGGTGTATCATTCAATATTGCGCAGGACGGTTCCCAGTTTACTATTGATGCTGCAAACGGCGTTAAGTTCGATCTTGCTCTTGCCGTAGTACTTGTGGCAATAGTGATGCTTTTATTCCTGCACAGCTTACGTGACTCATTCATCGTAATGCTTGCAATACCTGCTTCGATGATATCAACTTTTATTGTGATGTATGCATTCGGGTTTACACTGAACCTGATGACTCTGCTTGGATTATCTTTGATAGTCGGTATACTTGTGGACGACTCTATTGTGGTGCTTGAAAACATTCACCACCACCTTGAGAAAGGTGAGGAGAAGAGGACAGCAGCACTCAAAGGAAGAAATGAAATAGGATTTGCGGCGCTAGCAATCACTATGGTTGACGTTGTGGTGTTTGTTCCGCTTGCATTAACCGGGGGACTGGTAGGCAACATTATACGCCAGTTTGCCGTAGTTGTTGTTATCGCAACCCTGCTTTCTTTGTTTGTATCGTTTACAGTTACGCCATTGCTTGCATCAAGAATAAGCAAGCTTGAAAAACTGACTAAACGCACTATAATCGGACGTTTTGCAATATGGTTTGAAAATACTTTCAACAAAGTAGTTGAACACTACCTCGGAGTATTAAAGTGGGCTCTTCATAACCGGTGGAAAGTTATTACCCTTACTATAGTTTTATTCTTTGCCTCGTTTACGCTTATACCTGCAGGCTTTATAGGAAGTGAGTTCATCACACAATCGGATCGGGGCGAATTTGCAGTTATACTTGAAATGCCCTCAGGTTCTTCAATTGAGAATACTAACTATGTTACTCAGAAAGTTGAAAGATACATTAACAGTCTTCCCGAGGTTAAGAATACCTTCGTTACTGTTGGTGCTTCAAATGAAGGACTGCTTGGACAATCTTCTAATAATGCTTCTGAGATTGATGTAGCGCTGGTACCAAAGGACAGAAGAGAAAAAAGCACAGATGATCTTGGTGACATCATAAAAAGAGAAGCGATGAAGATTCCCGGTGTTAAGGCCAGGGTTAATCCGATTGGAATTTTCGGTACGGCCAATCAGACCCCGATTCAGCTTATTGTTTCCGGCCCCAACAGGGAACTGGTTAAAGAGGGCGCTGATAAGGTGGTAACGGCGTTAAAGAAAATACCGGGTACCGCGGATGTAAGGCTCTCCTCTGAAGATGGCAAGCCCGAAACGAGGATAGATGTTGACAGGGCCAAAATGGCTGAGCTTGGTTTAAATGTTGCTGAAGTGGGATCAGCTTTGAGAGTGGCGCTAAGCGGTGATGATGATTCGAAGTTCAGGGATGGTGATAATGATTATGATCTGCGTATTGCACTGGATAAGTTCGACCGCTCAAAGATATCGGATGTAAAGAACCTGACTTTTATGAATAATAAGGGAGAACTTATTCAGCTTCAGCAGTTTGCCGATGTCTACCAGACAACGGGACCAACTAAGCTTCAGAGAAGGAACAGGATAAATTCTATTACTGTCTTCTCACAGGTTAACGGCAGGCCAAGCGGAAGTATCGGGCAGGATATTCAGAAAGAAATAAATGCCGGTTTACTCCCTGCAGGTGTGGATGTGGCATATGAAGGCGACCTTAAAAACCAGTCGGAATCCTTCAGTGATCTTGGACTTGCGATGCTGGCTGCTATTCTGTTTGTGTACATGGTTATGATAGCCTTATATGACTCATATCTGTATCCGTTTGTAGTGCTTTTCTCAATTCCGGTGGCAATGGTAGGAGCGCTGCTTGCACTGGCGCTTACTATGAAGTCGCTCAACATCTTTTCAATCCTCGGAATTATCATGCTGATAGGACTGGTTGGTAAAAACGCTATCCTGCTGGTTGATCGGGCTAACCAGAAGAGGAGGGAAGATGGAATGAGTCCTTACGATGCTCTAATAGAAGCGGGAAAGAGCAGGATTAGACCGATCCTTATGACAACTACTGCAATGGTCATCGGTATGCTTCCACTGGCGATAGCAACCGACTCAGGATCTGAGTGGAAATCAGGACTGGCATGGGCGATTATCGGAGGTCTGATAAGCTCGATGTTCCTTACACTTGTCCTGGTTCCCGTAATCTATATGAGAGCCGAGTTGTGGAAAGAGAATATTTCCGTATTCTTCAGGAAGGTTTTCAGAAGGACTAAAGACTTGCAGGAAATTCCTGTTTCCGGTGAACTTCAGCCTGAAGAAAACTAATCTTTTTTGTACATTACAGGGTCAGAAATTATAATTCTGACCCTGTGGTTCTTTATTTTCATTTTTTCCTCTTCCCCTTCATTAATCCTAAACTCTTCGGCCATTGTTCGGCCATTGTTCGGCCTTCAACTACCAGCCTACTCCTCCCCCTTTCTCGGCAGTCAAGAAGCTATGATAAATACGATAAAATCCTTGCGGGGTACAAAATTTCCATTTCTCCTGCAATAAGCTTAATTTTGAACAGCTAATTATTGAATAATGTTAAAACCCCTCCGTTCGGAGTAATTCAGGGAGAGACAAAAATGAAAAACCACGAAAAACAGGATTTTCAGACCAAATGCGTACATGCAGGAATAGATGAATATGAATTTGGTTCTGTAGTTCCGCCAATTTATCAGACATCAACCTTTAAATTTGAATCAGCTGAACATGGTGCTTCTTTATTCGCAGGAGAACAAAAAGGCTACATATACACCAGAATGCTTAATCCAACTGTTGAAGCAATGGAAAATGCAATCGCAGAGCTTGAAGGAGGGCATAAAGCCCTTGGCTGCGGCAGCGGTATGGCTGCTGTACATACTATTTTTGCAAGTCTTACGCAGGCCGGTGATCACGTAGTATGTTCATCTTCTGTATACGGACCCACAACAACACTGCTCAATACTATAATGAAAAAATTTGGTGTAGAAACTACCTTTGTAGATACCTCAAATTCCGAAAATGTACTTAATGCAATGAAGAAAAATACAAAGGTTGTATACGTTGAAACCCCGGGCAACCCGACCCTCTGTATCACTGACCTGCAGGAAGTTTCAAAAATTGCTCATAACCATAATGCTAAAGTTGTTGTCGACAATACTTTTATGAGTCCTGCTCTTCAGAACCCTCTTGCACTTGGTGCTGACGTAGTTATGCACAGTCTGACCAAGCTTTTAAATGGGCATGCTGATGTTGTAGGAGGCATTGTAGTTGTAAAAGATGAGGATACTTACATAAAATTCCGTAAAACTTTAAATCAGACCGGCGGTGTGATAGATCCCTTTAATTCATTCCTTGTTCACAGAGGATTGAAGACACTTTCATTAAGGATGGAACGCCACTGCAGTAATGCACAGAAGATTGCCGAATGGCTTGAGAAACATCCCGCTATTAAATGGATCAAATACCCGGGTCTTAAAAGTCATCCGCAGTACGAAACAGGACAGAAACAGCATAAAGGTCCCGGCGGTATGATAACCTTTGAACTCAAAGGCGGAATGGAAGCCGGAAAAGTACTTATGAATTCTGTTAAGCTCTGCCAGCTGGCTGTAAGTCTTGGCGGTGTTGAAAGCCTGATTCAGCATCCTGCCAGTATGACTCATTTCTCAATGGGAAAAGAGGCGAGGGAAGCAGCAGAGATTACGGATGGACTTGTGAGATTATCTGTAGGTATTGAAAATGTAGACGACCTTATAGATGATCTGAAACAGGCCCTGGAAAAGGTAATGCACTCTGAAAGCGTTAGTGCTGTAGAAATATAGATTGATAAAAGGGCTGTCAGAAAAAGACAGCCTTTTTTGTTCCTTTCTTTTATGAGTTTGATAATAGCAGATATTAAGCTAATGTATCAATAAACGATCTTATGAAGTTTTGTTCCCGCCACGATTTGTAAATAACTTTCATTCATAAATTTCCGGGGAGATTATGAAAAAATTATACACTCTTTTTGTCCTCATCTTTTCATTCATTCTTGTAACTGATTCTCTGGCATATACACCACAAGGTATATCCTTAATAAAGAATTCTGACGGATATACAATCAATTTTAATCTGCCCTCATATCAGCTGAATACTATAACAGTGAATAATGAAAATTACTACACTATAGAAATTCCGGAATACGGTGTGGTTAATGAAGTGGGTTTACCGGCTCTGCCTCAGCTATCTTTTGATATGTTCATACCATACGGGGATAACAATCCATCAGTCAGCATCAACAGGGTGGTTTCTGAAATACAGGAAATGAAGCAGAATATTTATCCCTTCCAGGAACCGTGGGAGAAAAACAGTCCCTTATCCGACCGGCCATTTACAATTGACAGGAACTATTATAATTCCACAGGTAAAATATACGATCCTATTAATATTTCAGAACCTTTTATTATAAACGGAGTGAAGGGTGTTACTGTAACGATACATCCGTTTAACTATAATCCGGCAGAGAAAAAACTTACAATCATAAGTTCAGCTCAATTTAAATTGAACCTTAACGGCACCGTTTTACCGGTTACGGGGAAATCAGCAGTATTCAACAACTTCTTTAAGAATATTTTTGTCAACTATGAATACGGTGCGGAAAGAAGCAATGAAAATTATCTTATAATAACTGCACCGGCATATGAAGCCGATCTTACACCGTTTGTTGAATTTAAGAGCAGTAAAGGATTTATTGTTGACGTTTTTAATACCGGCACAACGGGTACAACCAACACAGCGATTAAGGCATTTATTCAAGAGAGGTACGATAACATTGCTACAAGACCCGAATATATCCTTTTAGTCGGCGATGTTGCAAATATACCAGCCTGGACAGGCTCAGGTACCGGTACGCCTACAACAGATCTTAAATACGTCCAGCTCGAAGGCGGAGATCAATTCCCTGACGCATTCATCGGAAGATTTTCGGTTGCGAATACCACTCAGCTCGGTAATGCTATCAGTAAATCTATTAATACCGAATCCTATATCGGTACTATGGATATGAAAAATGTTTTTATGGCGTCAAGCGATAATTACGCCATAACTGAAGGAACACACAATTATGTTATAGATACATACTTCGATCCGGCCGGTTACACCAATCTTAAACTTTATAGTCATACATACAGCGCAACAACTACGCAGCTGATAAATGCTCTGAATGATAACCAGATATTTGCGATTTATTCAGGACATGGTTCAGAAACCTCCTGGGCTGACGGTCCTCCTCTGAACCAGTCGCAGGTTTCAGCTCTCACCAATACCTGGTATCCTTATGTATATTCATTTGCCTGCCTTACCGGTTCATTTGCAACAGGTGAATGCTTTGGAGAAACCTGGCTGAGAACAGAGCATGGTGCCGCGTCTTTTTATGGTTCGTCGGTGACCTCATACTGGGATGAGGATGATATACTTGAGCGCAGAGTAATTAAAGCAATGTATGAAGATGAACTGACACGGGTAACACCAATGTTTGTCCAGGGAATGATCTACCTGGTAGATTATTACGGCGGGATCAACGGAACCACCTGAGATATATGGAAATGTATAATCTTATGGGGGATCCTTCGCTGCCTGTAGTTGAGATACTGCCTCCATGTCCTGTTGCAGAAGCCTCTAATCCGAATCCTGAAACAGGCGCTGTTGATGTGCCGGTTAATCTATCAGAACTAACATGGACAAACGGAGCCGATGCTGTTTCCAATGAGTTATACTTTGGTACCAGTCCTTCTACAATGACACTGGTACAATCCGGTTCACTGGCAGATATCGTGGACAATAGATCCTTCATATCTGCCTCTTGATTACTATACAAATTATTTCTGGAAAGTTGTTGAAATAGGGGATACCTGCAGCTCTCCGGTTACCTTCAGCTTCAGAACCATCCAGGATCCAAACCTGGTTACAGTTACGGATACAATTTATCCCCAAAGTGCGGATTACTGGACAGGCACATGTAATTCTACATCAAAGACTGACGTGAGCGAAATAAGAACTGTCTGCCCGAATGCGGATGGATGACTTTCGATATCAGCTCAATTCCTGAAAATGCTGAAATCATATTATGTTGAATTTAGTGGTTACGTGAATGCTACCTACTATCCTTACTGGAGTGCCACGCCTATGGGAAGTGTAAATCCTGTTACAGCTAGCGGGGCTACTATTTATTCCCAGGTAAGCGGCAATACGGGTCAGAGCACGGCATACATTTACTCAGATGAATCATCTTCTTTTGGGCCAGGCTGGCATTCATACGAAATGGGGAACGGGGCTGTTACCGATCTTCAGAATGCAATAAGCCAGGGATGGTTTTCAATGGGAATATATGACAGGGATTTCTCAACAACATATTATATAAACTTTGACGGCTGGAACGAGGATAACCCTCCTTTCCTTGTTGTGAACTATCAGTATGTTACACCTGTTGAACTCAGTTCCTTTACTGCATCCTCTGCTGACGGGAATGTTACTTTAAGCTGGTCAACAGCTTCGGAAACCAACAACCGCGGTTTTGAAATCGAACGCAAAACAGCGGAGGAGGCTTTGTTAAAGTAGGATTCGCTGCAGGTTCAGGAACGACAACCAAAACCAGAAGTTATTCATACACAGATGAAAATCCGGGTTCGGGTACTTTTGTTTACCGGCTGAAACAGCTTGATTTCAAAGGCAGCTGTTCATATTCAGATGAGGTGACGGTTAACGTAACTTCACCTATTAAGTACACTCTCGAACAGAATTATCCCAATCCTTTTAATCCTTCTACAAAGATTAAATACTCGATTCCGGAAGACGGATTCGTTAAACTGAAGATATATAATCTTCTCGGTGAAGAAGTATTTACACTCGTAAACGCTGTTCAGAAATCAGGAAGGTATGAAGTTGTATTTGATGCTTCAAGACTTGCAAGCGGTGTTTACTACTACCGCCTTGAAACGCAGAAATATACTTCTGTGAAGAAGATGATCTTAATGAAGTAATAAAAGATTGGGTTATTTTTCAGAGGCTGTCTCATAAGCGTCATTCCGAATTTATTTCGGAATCTAAATGTTCGATTTCGAATCGGATTCAGAATCTGAAACAAGTTCAGGTTGACAATGCAGACTAATGAGACAGCCTCTTTATTATTGCAAAGAATGACTAGGGTTTTTCCCTCTACTTCAAATCTCACCCAAGATCCAGAACGTCTTCGTTCCCGGCCAGTTTTATCTTCGACAGCAGCTCATCAGCCCATTTTTCCTGGGCGGAAGAAAACTTTGTATATTCATCTGCATTCCATCCAAACTTCGCCATTATGATTTTCCTTTTTCTTCTTCAAGAAGCTGTTTTAATTCAGCAAGGTTTTCCTTTCGTGTTTGTCCGAATTTTCTTTTGGCATATTCTGTATGAAATGAATTCGATTCCAGGAACCGGATATTCTCTCTGATCCACTCAGAATTCGAAAAATTTCTTTGTATAGTCTGCTGCCATTCTTTTCTAAGCAGATCTATCCTGCTGATAAAATCCTTTTTACCTATATAGGCGATATCTGCGTCGCACATTATCTTTTCAAGATCATTTTCAGGATTTTGAGGAACCTTCGTGGACAATATCAGTTTCTTAACAGCATCAATTTTTTCCTGAGGGTAATCCTTTTTTCTCAGGAATTCTTCAGCCATTTCAGCGCTCCTCTCCTCATGTAAAGGTATAGTTTCAGGATAACCTATATCATGAAACCATGCCGCGATTAAAAGAAATTCCAGCTCGTCGCTCTCCACTCCGGAATTTTCGGCCAGATCCTGAACCAGATCTACTACTTCTCTGGTATGATGCAGGTTATGGTATACAAATAAAGCAGGATGAGCTTTAAATAAATTAATAACGTGCTGGGAGACTTCTTCAACTATTTGATTCATCTCTGATCGATTCTAATTGGATTAGATTTTAATATAAAGAATTAGCGGCAAAAACAGAATGATCTATCCGATACTCAACTTAGATTTTTTGCCTGCAGTTTCTGTCTTCTCGCACCTTGCTTCACAATAATGACCCCGGCTATTATTACTACGGCAGCAATAATTATCGGAAGATTCAATTTTTCATCAAGAACGAGCCAGCCGAGAAAAAGAGCGATGATGGGATTTATGTAAGCATAGGTTGAGACAAGGGATAGCGGAAGGTGTTCTATAGCATATATGTATGAGCCATAACCAAACATAGATCCGATAAATACCAGGTAAAAGAATGATATCACGCCATCCATATGCAATGATATTCCTGACCATTCGCCTAAAAAAGATCCAAGAATAGTCTGGGCAGTACCGGCTATAAGCATCTGAACCGCTGCGCTCATCAAAGGGTGTACTGAAACTTTCTTGTATTTGGAATAAACAGTTCCGAAAGACCAGGCTAAAACAGCTCCAAGTATACAAATTACTCCAAGCAGATAAGAAGGATCTAACAGATCCGACCAGTTTCCGTTGAATATCAGGGTTACTCCAGTCAATCCAAGGAGGAGACCCGATAAAATCATAATATTTATTTTTGGTCCGGTTGGTATGAAAGCCTCCATTCCTACAACCCAGAAAGGAACAGTTGTAATCAAAAGAGCCGCCAGTCCGCTCCCGATATACTGCTCACCGGTAACAACCAGACCGTTGCCTATTCCTATTAAGGAAATACCGACCACAGAAATATGAATTAAATCTTTTTTTGAAGGGAGTTTCTTTCCTCTCAGTCTCAGGAAGGAAACGAAAATTACTCCGGCAATTATCCACCTTAACCCTGCAAAGAGCATTGGCGGGATATGTTCAACACCGATCCTTATTGCCAGATAAGTGGTTCCCCAGATTATACAGACTGCTATCCACGCAGAATATGCCCTGAAGCTGCCTGTATCCATAATTCAAAAAAATCCCGATAAATTGTTTGTTTTCTGGAAAATTGAGACGTAAAATACTACTTTTATAATTAAGTCCTATCACAAAGAGTGTATATATGTTACAGGACATAAATTCCTGGCTTAATGATAATCCGTTAATAAACAACAACCTAAAATTTGTCGGCATAATGCTGCTTGCCATCGTTCTATATTTCATTACGAAGAAGGTTGTTATTAAAGGGCATACGAATCCTCGTTAATCGAACTCCCACCAGCTACGACGATCTTTTACTGAATGAAAAACTTATGCGCCGGGCTTCTCTTATAGTTCCGCTGCTTGTTCTTCGCCAGTTTACTTACTTACTCCCGACAGCTGAATTATACATCGGAAGATTTTTTGATGCTCTGGTTGTGATTGTAGTGCTTCTTACGCTGGGTACGCTTATCTCAACGTTTAATGATCTGTATGAACTGACGGAAAAAGGGAAGGAAAGACCCGTAAAAGGATACCTGCAGGTAGTTAAGATCATATTGTACATCATAGGAAGTATCATCATCATAGGAATTTTTACCGGCCAGGAACCATGGACGCTTATTACCGGGATTGGTGCACTAACTGCCGTGATAATTTTAATCTTCCGCGATACAATACTCTCCTTCGTCGCCAGCATCCAGATAAATTCTTATGATCTGGTACGGATAAACGACTGGATTGAGATGCCCAAATTCGGTGCAGACGGCGATGTCATTGACATAGCACTTAATGTTATTAAGGTTCAGAATTTTGATAAGACTATCGTAGTGATTCCTACATATAAACTTATCGAAGAATCCTTTAAAAACTGGCGTGGTATGAAACAGACCGGCGGAAGAAGAATTAAAAGAGCCGTATATATAGATATTACAAGTATTAAGTTCCTTGATGATGAAATGCTCGATCATTTTGAAAAGTTCCGGATACTTTCGGAGTATATCAGCAAGAAGAGGAAGGAACTGAAAGAGTACAATGCAAAGCTGGATATTAAGCCTGATGAAATTATAAATAAGCGCAGGCTGACAAATATCGGTACGTTCCGTGAATATCTTAAAATTTATCTTAAACAGAGGGAAGATGTTAATGAGAACCTGACATTCCTGATCAGACAGCTTGAACCGGGACCGCAGGGACTGCCGCTGGAAATTTATGTATTTGCCAATACAACCGACTGGGCTGAATACGAAGATGTACAGTCGAACATATTCGATCATATTCTTGCTATTCTTCCGCAGTTTGGATTAAGGGTATACCAGACACCCACCAGTAATGATATTCAGTCGCTTGCTAAATTTACCGGGCAAAAATAAACTTATCGTAATATCCTGAATAATTCCTTATTTTTACACCCAATTAAAAATTATAGTTTTTGAGGAAAATATGGCGGACGAAACAACCACACCTGAAAAAGAAGAAACTGTACTTAAACAAACCGTAAATGAAATAACTCAGCCATTTAAGGACCTGGTACGTGCATCAAGGTTATTATGGGGCGTTAATATATCCTATTTCCTGGAAGGCCTGGTGTATTTCGGAATGCTCGGACTTCTGGCCATCTATTTTAACCGGTACGCAGGACTGAACGATATACATGCAGACCAGATGGTAGGTATTTTGACTGCCGGTATTACTCTGAGTATGCTTTTCCTGGGTGCTACCGTCGATATAATAGGAGTAAGAAAATCTTTCTTAATATCACTTTCACTTATGCTGATTGGAAGAGTACTGATTACGATCAGTCCTGATATTCTTCCATCCAGCGGTATGTGGTCGGGTGTTCATGCCCTTGCCATGTTCGGAATTTTCTGGATAGTACTGGGCTACGGAATTTATCAGCCTGCTGCCTACGCTGCCATAAAAAGATTTACAACTGAGAAGAATGCGGCAATGGGTTATGCAATGCTTTATGCCCTGATGAACCTTGGCGGATTTTTGCCCGGACTTATTTCACCGCCTGTCAGAAAAGCATACGGCATTACAGGTGTATTTTGGGTTTATGATGCACTTACGGTTGCCGGTATCATCGTTGTTGCTGTTGTACTTTCCAAAAAAACAATAAAGCAGGCTACCGCAAAGCTATCAGATGAAAAGAAAGCGGAAGTGGATGAGGAAACAGATAAACCTTTCAAAGAAAAACTTAAGTATTACATTAAGAATTTCCCTCTTAAAGATCTCCGGTTTATGTATTTTATATTTATCCTTATTCCGGTTCAGACACTTTTTGCTCATAACTGGCTGACCCTTCCTCAATATACAAGCCGCGCTTTTACCGGATTTGTAAAGGATAATTTTGAATTTTTCGTGAACTTCAATCCAATTCTGATCTTTATCCTCACCCCGATGATAGCGGCCTTAACGGCAAAAAAAGATGCCTACAAGATGACAATACTTGGAACCCTGGTAATGGCTTCGCCTACTTTTATTTTGGCCCTTGGTCCGAATATTATAACACTTTTTGCATTCATCATTATTATGACGATCGGAGAGGCAATGTGGCAGCCGCGATTTCTGCAGTGGGTTGCTGAGATTGCCCCTAAAGGAATGACAGGAATTTATATGGGAATAGGTCAGTTCCCATGGTTCCTTACAAAAGTGGTTACATCTTTGTATGCGGGGTGGTTCCTTATGAAATATTGTCCCGAAGGTGTTCCTCCTTCACAGATGAATACTGAAACAATGTGGTTTATATACGGTTTGATAGCAATCATTAGTCCTATCGGACTCTGGTTATCTAAAAACTGGATGCTTAAAGGTTTCAAAACCAAGGCAAACTAGTTATTCTAAAATAATCTGCGAATGGCGGTTTCCCTCATCGGAAGACCGCCATTCTACTTTGAAACACAATATTACTCAATTCCTCCTTTATTCACGGCTTTCCCTTTTTTTTTCATACCCCTTTCTCTAATTTTGTACAGTAACTTTAATCATTTATGACCGATAATTGAAAAATCAGGAGAAAAAATGACCACTATAATAGATATTCTGGGAAGAGAAATACTTGACTCGAGAGGCAATCCTACTGTTGAAGTTGAAGTACAATTGGAATCAGGTGTTATTGGAAGAGCTGCAGTTCCCAGCGGAGCTTCTACCGGAGAACATGAAGCAGTAGAATTAAGAGACGGTGACAAATCCCGTTATAACGGAAAAGGTGTTCTTAAGGCAGTAGAAAATGTAAATGACAAAATCGCTGATGAACTGATCGACTTTGATGCTGCTGATCAGGCTGAAATCGACAATATGTTAATTTCCCTCGATGGAACTGAAAACAAATCATCATTAGGCGCAAATGCAATACTGGGAGTTTCCCTCGCCTGTGCAAAAGCTGTAGCAGAAACAATGGGACTTCCTTTATACAGGTACATAGGCGGAACAAACGCACGCACTTTGCCCGTTCCGATGATGAATATATTAAACGGAGGTAAACACGCAGATAATAATGTCGACTTCCAGGAATTTATGATAATGCCTTTCGGTGCTCCAAGCTTTTCGGAAGCACTAAGAATGGGAGTTGAGACATTTCATTCACTAAAATCTGTTTTAACTAAAAAAGGATACAATACTGCCGTAGGCGATGAAGGCGGATTTGCTCCCAATCTTAAAACAAATGAAGAAGCAATAGAAGTAATTCTGGAAGCAATCGAAAAAGCCGGTTATAAAGTCGGAACTGAAATAGGGATTGCTCTCGATCCGGCCGCCAGTGAATTTTTCCTTAAAGAGAAAAATGCATATCATTTATTCAAATCTGCACCGAACAAAGAGATTCCGATCGAAAAGATGGTTGATTACTGGGCCGATTGGGCTAAAAAATATCCCATTGTTTCACTTGAGGACGGACTTGCCGAAGATGACTGGGATGGCTGGCAGATCCTTACTGAGAAACTGGGAGATAAGATTCAGCTTGTAGGGGATGATCTATTTGTAACGAATACTGAGAGACTTGCTGAAGGAATAGAAAAAGGAGTTGCGAATTCAATACTCATTAAGGTGAACCAGATCGGAACGCTTACCGAAACATTAGATGCAATTGAGATGGCCAAAAAGGCTGGTTATACAAATGTTATTAGTCATCGTTCGGGTGAAACTGAAGATACAACGATAGCTGACATTGCAGTTGCCACCAATGCCGGACAGATCAAAACCGGCTCACTCTCAAGAACAGACAGAATTGCAAAATACAATCAGTTGTTAAGGATAGAGCAGGAACTGGATACTGTCGCGGTGTTCCCGGGATTATCCGCATTAAACTATACTGAATAATTTTTTCACACCCGGGCCGGGAGTTTTCCCGGCCCTTTAAATTTAGCCGGGGAAAGATATGCCTGTAAATGATCTTCAAAAATGTAAAACCCTTATTAAACAAAGCAAAATAGAAGTAATTGATCTGAAAGCGATAGATCTGACCGGAAGACTGCACCATATATCGCTTCCTGTTTGTGATAATATTCTTGATAAAATGATCAAGGAAGGAGTTGGTTTCGACGGCTCCAGCTACGGCTTCCGTAAAGTTGAGAACAGCGATATGGTTCTTATTCCCGATCTGAAGACAGCGGTTATCGATCCGTTTCGTGAAGCACCTACTTTAAGCTTTTATGCTCACATTGCATTAACGGATGAGAAAAGAACCCCTTTTAGCCAGGATGGAAGATACCTTGCGAAACAGGTTAAAGACCTTTTAAAGAAAACAACAGGTGCCGATTCATCATGGTGGAGTACTGAATTTGAGTTCTACATTTTCTCCAATGTAGAGTATGATACAAGAACCTCCTCATCATATTACAAGGTAGAGCATGCGGAAGAGTTTTATAAAAAAGCTTATCATGCTGCAAATCCGTGGGATGAATACGACGATTTTAGGGACGAAGCCAGCAAGCTTCTGCAGAAATTCGGAATAAAGGTTAAGTATCATCATCACGAGGTAGGAGAGAGGGGACAGCAGGAGATTGAGACATATTTTTCAGATCTTCTTTCAACAGCCGATAATATAATTACTGCCAAGTATATCCTTTTTAACTTTGCCCGGAAAAAAGATCTGTTTATTACATTTATGCCCAAGCCGATGTATCACCAGGCGGGCAACGGTATGCACCTTCATTTCTACCTGACAAAAAACGGAAAGAATGCCTTTTATAAAAAGGGTGAGTACGGGAATATGAATGAACTGGGACGATTCTTCATTGGGGGTATGCTTAAGCATGGTCCCGCTTTATCTGCTTTTACCAATCCGAGTACAAATTCCTACAAAAGACTTGTTCCGGGATTTGAAGCGCCTGTTGCTTTAACTTACGGCCAGGGAAACAGAGCTTCTGCCATCAGGATTCCCAAGTATGTTTCAAATCCTGAAGAAACACGTTTTGAATACCGTCCGCCTGATGCTACGGCGAATCCATATCTCTGTCTGATTGCAATGATCCTTGCAGGTATAGATGGAGTGGTTAATAAAATAGATCCGGTAAAAGAAGGTTTTGGTCCTTATGATAAAAATTTCCTTGAAGATCCGGGGAGTACAAAGTTCCAGTTTCTGCCGAGGAACCTTGCAGAGGCATTTGACGCTTTAGCTGCGGATAATGATTTTCTGCGCCGCGGAGGGATCTTTACCGATGAACTTCTTGACCAGTGGACAAGAATAAAGCTGGAGGAAATACATTCGATAGGTACGATGCCTCACCCGTTCGAATACAAAATGTACTTCAATTTGTAAGATTTAAAGGCCGTCGGAAGGCGGCCTGCTATTTTAGCAGGATCATTTTTCTTACCTGAAGAAATGTTATTCCCTGACTTCCGACTGGCCGAGCCTCAAGACGATAAAAGTAAACACCGCTGCTTAGAAGAGAATTAGTGAATGACAGGTATATGCTGTGACTGCCTTCGGATTGGAATCCCCGGAAGAGCAGCCGAACCAGCTCGCCTAGTGAATTGAAAAGCTCAATCCTGACATTTGAAGGACTGCTAAGCGAATAGCTAATTGTGGTAGAGGGATTAAAAGGATTGGGATAATTCTGATAAAGAATAAAATCATTATTATCCCGGATTACAGTATCATTTTCTACTTTTCTGTTATATTCTTTGATTAAATTCATCAACTTGGCGCATCCTGAACTTCATTAAACGCATAACTGTCAGCTATATTCATTAGTTCAGGAGGAACATACTGCCAGATTATTGCAGAACGTGAAGGGGTATTCTGTAAGGACTTCAGGTAAATCTGATAATTAGTCACTCTGTTTTCGATAACCCCGAACTCCCCTAACAGGGAAGGTTTATTAAAGCTGCCTGAAATTCTGATATGATCATTTATCCACGTATTTCCGGCCAGAGGTTCACACCCCCAATTCTCAGGATATAAATGGAAGGAAGAATAGTCAATATTCCCGATGGAACTGTTTTCAACAAAACTACTCCCTTTATATCCGTCAAATAAAAACCGGATATTATTATAAAATAATTCAGGATCAGAATATTCCTCCTGATGAATATCGAAACCGGTTTCCCCGGTAGTGAGCAGGTGATTATGGTCGATTGACTTAAAATAATCAGCCATCTCAAGGTACCAGTTTCTAATGATCTCAACAGGTGCCCCGTTATTTTCAGCTTCATTAATTAATTCAAAACTGAAAATTGCCGGTTCGTTTTTGTAACTGATGCCGGTATAGGTATTCACTCGATCAAGAATTGATTTCATATAAAACCTGTACCAGCTTTTTAAAGAATCATCGGTAAAGAAATCAGTATGACTGTAACTTTTAGAGGTAATCAAACCCAGATACTGATCGGCCCATTCTGTGTACTGTTTTATACCACCGAAATCATCAAAGTTATTCTCCAGGGTTAAGATAAGATTTAGGTTATACTCTTTTGCTTTATAAATAACATAATCAAGAGCCTTGAATCCGTTATCCTTAAGACCGTAAGGCGAATACCTGATGCAGGATGGCTTTGAGGAATCGCTGTTCGAATTAAATGCCCATATTCTTATAATTTTTATCCCGTTTTCCCTTGCTGTGCTAAAAACTTTATCAACAAGATATTTTTCAGAAGAATCCGAAGCAATCCATTGTAAATAATAAGCACTGAAACCGAGAAAGGAGAAAGATGAATCACCCCGATAGAATTTTTCTTCTCTTGCAGTAAAAAAATTCTGAGAATAAGTCTGCAGACTGGTCAGGAGTAGCATCAATATTAGTAGAGATAGTTTCATCCGGATCTTTATTATCGTCATCTGGGTGAAATTAATTTAATCTTTTTTCTACATTAAAGCATGGCGGGCTATTACGGTAAAAAGAGCAGTCTGACAGCGGGGAGAAAACTGCCAGACTGCAAGGGAGTTTGACTATATTGCTTTATGCAATTTCTTTTGTTTTTTGATTTGTTCTCATTCTTGTATACATAACTGATATTATCAGGAGTATAATACTTACGGCGAGGAATGAGATAATCTTATATGTAATATCATCTGATGTTATACCGAACGCTGCCAGGTAAAGGGAGGTCAAGATCAAAGTTGATACTGCCATCATTCTGTATTTTTTATTCTTAAGAAGTTTACTCATCAGGTAATAGAGCAATGCAAGTCCGGCCCAGGACAGTCCCACGAAGCTTGACGGCAACACTTCAAAGAGAACATAAGGAAGAATGAAAAATGCCATAATAAGGTAGGCAAGTCTGATATTATCAGTAGTTAATTCAAGTCTTGTTTTCTGCCAGTTCAGAATACGGGCACTCACCAGGGCTGCCAGTCCGAAACTTACTCCTTCTATTCCAACAGAACTTACATTGATGAGGTAAGTAACAAGTAATCCGCCGAAAATAAAAGTGTTGGCAACGATTATGAATTTTGATCTGAACCAGAGTGCGGTGGAGATTACAATTATACTCTGCCAGCAGAGAAGAATGTAGAATGCAGGTTCGCTGTAGGATGCGATTATAGCTGCACTAAGGGCCGCATAAGCTGACATTGCATATATAAATGATCCGTATTTGCTTCTTTCTCTTGTCCAGAACAAAATTGCAAGCGCCATCAGAATAACAAAGGCCCCAAGGTGAACGACACCAAGGTTTTGTACGCCGCTCATAATTGAGATAAGAAGGAACAGACCGTATCCGAGGGATGCATTCATTATTGTCATAAATAATTCATCAAGCTCCCGTTTTCTCCCTTTTATAAGCATAAGGCTGCCCATCCCGTAGATTGCAAGGTAAGCAAGCAGAAAGATCAGGTTGTAGTTAAAGCCTGTTGTTATCCGAAGATCGTGACCAAGCAGAGGATTGTTTATAAACCAGAAGCAGTGTGCAAGGCAGGTAAATATTATACCAAAGACCATAAGATTGGATGAGCTGAATTTTAAAGAAAGTGCCACTACAGAGACACTTGTTAAAGTCAGCATAACGAATATAAGCAGGGGTATCTCTGTTACCAGGGCGGTCATCATGAAGAAAAGTTCTGCAATGGCAATCAGATAAACGGATTGACGTCTGAGTGCTATCCAGGATGCAAATCCCCCGACAATCAGCAATAGGATTACCAGTAAAAATCTGCTTGAAACAACCGGTTCCACACCGAAGAAATGAAGCCGCAGTGTTGTGAGGTAAAGAAGGGCTGTTCCCGCCGCCCACGAGAAAACCCGAAATATATTTGAAGGATTTAAGCCATATTACAGATATTATTATGAGGGAGAAACTTACAAGATAACCTATAGCAATCGGAAGGAGCGGCGGATATTTATCCAGAGGCTGCGTTAACAGAAAAAACATACCAAGAATAAATGCCAGTATACCGATCTTCGCAAACCAGTATTCTCCTATTGCCAGCTCTAATGAATCATCATCATCCCTTTGCTGAGGCTGCGGCTTTTCGACAGGCTGAGCATCAGGCGCTGCTTCTTTTTTAATATTCAAAGCTGCTTCCACATCAGTAAGTCTGCGGTCAATCCTGTCGACTGTTCTAATCAGTTCTTCAATCAGAGTATTTGATATTTCAATGCTCATAATTCCTCCGGTGATTTAATCCTTCAATGGATTTTGTTTTTCTATTTTCCTGATGTAGAAGAAAAGTATTACTATCAGAAAACTTATAATTAAGACTGATACACCCAGTCCTACTCTTCTGAAATAATATTCATGAATGGCACCATTTGCCTCGGCAATTACATTTTTTGATGATGCGAATCCTTTGTTCACAACCTCTTTGAATTTGTCCTTATTGAAGGAGTGCAATACTGTTCTGGATTCAATTCGAGCCTGATTAATATTCCGTAACTCAAATTTTGCTTCCTCAACTTCCATCCCTTTCTGTTCTGCTTCGTATACCAGTTCTTTCGCAAGAGTATCCTGCTGAGCAAGACTATCAAGCCAGCCCTTCATTTCAGATGCAGCCATATACCCTTTAGTGTTGTTTGAAGAAGAATGACATTTAATACAGACTGCTCCCTTTGCGATGCCTAGCAGGCTATCATTTACAGGCAGAATTTCATGATTTCCATGACAGGTTTCACATTCGGGATAATTATTCTCATCGAATGCTTTTTTATGAGGACTGGCGGCAAAGAGTTCAGCATTTAAGACATGGCAGGTGCCGCAGACCTTAGAAATTGAAGTAATCCCCGGAGGAACTGCCGCATGGTTTCCATGACAACTGTTGCAGACCGGAGCACTCAGATCATTTTTAACGAACAAAGCTTTTCCATGTGCACTTTTTACATACTTATCATACTGATCGGTAGGAATACCGTAAGCTTTCATATATTCCTTATTACTGTGGCAGTGGGCGCAGGTTTTGGGAATATTAGTCGGATATACCGATGAGCGTACATCTTTGGTAGACAGAATATTATGACTTCCATGACAGCTTACGCATTCAGCTGGTTTGGGATCTCCTTTCGCATTAAGTATACCATGTTCGCTCGTCAGGTACTTTTCATACTGATCGACAGCTATTTCCGGATTATATGAACGCATAAACTTAACATCACCGTGACACTTGTTACAGGTCTTAGGTACATTCGTAGGATAAACAGGAGAAGCAGGATTTTTAACGGAAACGATTCCATGAGCATTATGGCAGGTTATACACTGCACGATCCTGTCGGTACCGTTAAGACTCAGTTTTCCATGCACACTGTTCTTAAGTAATGACATCTGGTTTGTTGACAGGGTCTTATCATACTTCGAAATGAATAAAGAATCAGAATGGCATTTTGAGCAGATATCAGATATCTGGTTTCCCTTTGGAACGCCGATAAAACCTTTCGCCTTATCCATTGCTGCTTCCATGTCCTCACTGTTTCGATCTCCTCCATGACAGTCTGCGCAGCTAAGACCGGCAAGATGATGAATATCATTTTTAAATAATTCAGCCGGAGAACTTCCGAGATCGGAGTGGCAGGAATAACAGTTATCTTCAGCAGCATATACGGAAGAGAGGCTGGAAATGATGAGAAATGATATTACTAAAGCTTATTCTTAATATAGTTTTCACAACAGCCACCCGAGAGAAGTTAAAAGAATAATGAACATTACGGCAAACAGTCCCATATAATTTATCTTAGCATTCCTTTCACCTCTGGAACTTTTGCGATCCCAGAATGGAACCAGGAGCCAGAGAATCCCTGCTAATCCGAACAGCAGTATCCCAACTACCTCACCTTCAAAGGCAAAAATATGCGACGGAAAATATTTTAGAGTCTGGAACATGAACAGGAAGTACCATTCCGGTTTAATGCCTGCGGGAGCACTACCAAAAAGATTTGCTTTATGGCCGAGTTCAGCGGGGAAGAAAACTGCAAGTACAGCAAGAAGGTTAAGGACAAGCAGCCAGAGTAAAAGATCGCGAAGGAAAAAGTTCGGGAAAAAGGGCATCTTTTTAAGCGGTGTCTTTTTTTCCTTTGCCTCGATAGGTTCGCTCATGCCTTGTCTCTGAACAAGTATCAGGTGTACAGCGAGAAGTATTGTAAATATTCCCGGAAGGAATGCAACGTGAAAACCAAAAAACCTGGAAAGCGTTGCTCCGGTAACATCATCGCCGCCGCGTAAAAATATTTTTACAGGTTCTCCAATTAATGGAACAGCTCCTGCTATATCAGTACCCACTTTTGTTGCAAAAAATGCAAGCTCATTCCAGGGCAGAAGATAGCCGCTGAAACCGAAGAACAACGCTAGGAAAAACATGAACATACCAGTAAGCCATGTTATTTCTCTCGGCTTTCTATAGGCTTTTTCAAAATAAACGCTAAACATATGAATGAACAGAGAAAGGATAAAAAGGTTAGCCGACCAGGCGTGAATTGACCTTACAAGCCAGCCGAATTGTACTTTTGACATAATAAACTGGATACTTTCATATGCGAGATCTGCACTTCCTTTATAATAAAAAAGGAGAAGGATTCCGGTTACAACCTGAATCGTGAAGAGAAAAACTGAAACTCCTCCGAAGTAATACCAGACTGAGTGCCGGTGAACGGGAACATATTTTTTGCTGAAGAACCTGACAAGATCTCCAAGCTGTACCCGTTCATCTAACCAACCGTAAAGTTTTAGGAATGTATTTTTCATAATGCTATGTGGTTTTTGCTATCATTAATTCGTCCCCTTTTATTATGGTTTTGAATTTGGTAAGCGGCCTTGGGGGAGGCCCTGAAATATTCCTGCCGGTCAGATCGTATTTACCATTGTGGCAGGCGCACCAGATCACATTTTTTTCTTTTACAAACTGCACCGTGCAGTCGAGGTGAGTGCACCTCGCCGACAAAGCAATGAATTTATCATTAGAAGGAATAACAATAACCGGTTCATTTCCGAATCGTACTATCTTGAAATCTACCTTCTTTAAGTCGGAAACTTTCCCGGCAGTTACCATCGAAACCTCAACCTCTCGCTGTTCCGGAGGCCGAAGGAAAGAGAATACCGGGTATAAGACTGAAGCAGAGAAAGCTGTTATACCCGTCAGACCGAGTATTTTTAAGAAGCTTCTTCGCGAGCTCGGATTATTTTTAGGATCAGATGTTTCCATAATAAGAATACTCTGGTTGTTACTGTTGTTTATAAAATGGAATAGCGGCAGTGATAATTTCTTTTATAATATCATTATCTAAAGGTTTTTCAGTCAGGTTGAATATGCCTTCCTGATAGAGAATTCCTCCTTCCGTGGGACTGGTTCTTTCGTTTACAATAATCAAGGGTGTTTTGGGATTTATCCTCTTGATTATTTTCACCCAGTTATGACAGACAGAAAAACTTTCGCTGCAGTCGCATAAGATCATATCGTAGTCGTTCTCCTGCAGATCAAGGATGAATCCCGCAAATTCTTTTTTTCTTACGAGAGCGATACCAACTTCAGAACAAATTTCGAGGCACTGTGATATTATGATTTCATCGCTGCTAAGTATTATCCCTCTGAACTTCATAAGCGATACCTTTAATGTCCATGTCATTTAAGACATTTATTGTACCACAGAGCGGTTAGTTCTTCAAAACTTTGATTCAGGTTAAAATTTGAAGGATATGTCTAAAACGTAGAATAGATAATGAAATCGTGAGGTTAGAAAAGTGTATCCCTGATGTCCCACTTTCAATGAATTGATAATTGCTAATTGTAAATTGTTAATTTATCCCTTCCGGTACTGCTGCGGATCAAGCTCGTATTTCTTAAGTATGCGATGTATATGTCTCCTTGTCATACCGGCTTCCTCTGAAATACGGGTAATATTTCCTTTGTGTTTTGTAAGAAGAAAGAGGAAATATTTTTTCTCTACCTCCTCGACGGCTTTATTCCTTACATCTGAGAGGGAACTTTTAGGAAAACCGGATACTGCTTTTTTACCTGAGGCAAACTGTGGAGGAAGTTCATTTAATGTTATTTTTTCACCTTTTGCAAGCGCAACGGCTCGTTCCACAACATTCTCCATTTCTCTTACGTTACCGGGCCAGTCGTATTTTTCGAATAAATCGATCACTGAGTCATCGAATCCTTTAATGTTCTTAGGGGATGATTTCACAGTTTTTACAAGGAAATGCTCTGCAAGGAGTCTAATATCTCCCTTTCTCTCTTTCAGGGGAGGAACCTGGATATTTATAACATTAAGCCTGTAATAGAAATCTTTTCTCATCGTTTCGTTTTCAAGGGCTTTATTTACATCCTGGTTCGTTGCAGAAATCAGTCGAATATCCGCCTGAAGAAGTTCATTGCCGCCGAGCCTTCTTAACTGCTGATCCTGAAGTGTTCTGAGCAGTTTAATCTGAAGATTTACAGGCAGCTCACAGACTTCATCGAGAAAAAAAGAACCGCCGTTGGCATACTCAAGCAGGCCTATTTTTCTGTGTGAGGCACCGGTAAATGCGCCTTTTTCGTATCCGAATAATTCCGCTTCAAAAAGATTTTCCGGAAATGCACCGCAGTTTACAGGGACGAACGGCTTAAGTTTTCTGTTGCTGTGAGCGTGGATGCTGCGGGCTATCAGCTCTTTACCCGTTCCGCTTTCCCCCGTAATCAGAACGTTGGCGTCGGAATCTGCAACACTTTCAATCATTTCAAAGACTTTCCTGATAGATTCGCTGTTGCCAATTATATTATCAAATCTGTATCTATCCTCGAGTTGTTTCAGCAGGCTGACTCTTTCCTTATAAAGGGTTCTTTGTCTTAATCCTTTTTGAACAAGGATTTTCAGGTTTTCCGGCTCAAACGGTTTCTCAATAAAATCAAATGCACCGGCTTTCATAGCAGCAACAGCCCGATCAATAGTTCCATATGCCGAAAATATTATAAAAGGAGTGTCGGGAGCGAGTCTCTGTACTGCTTCCAGCACCTGCATACCGTCAAAATCAGGCATAAGCAGATCGCAGAAAACAAGGTCAAATTCCTCATCCTGAAGCATTCTGATAGCCTTTTTTCCATCAGGTACAGCATAAGGATCATTTCCTAAAGCTGATAAAATTCTGGAGCAGCCTCTGAGCATATCGGGCTCATCGTCGATGATAAGAATTTTCGGTTTCTGGTTCATAGTTTGATCCCTTCAGTACTGTACGGGAGAGTGATTATAAACTTTGTATACTTACCATCTTCGCTTTCAACATCAAGTCTGCCGCGGTAACGCTGGATAATTGTTCTGGATATTGATAATCCCAGTCCGGTTCCATGAGCATCCAGTTTAGTTGAAAAGAAAGGATTAAATATTTTAGCAAGGTTTTCTTTTTTTATACCAACTCCATTATCCTCAATTGAAATGAAGATACCTTTTATTTTTTTACTTCCTGCCTGATCAGGCTGAAGTGAATCTTTGCCTGTCGTTATTTTTATTTCACCTCCCTCTGGCAAAGCATCGACAGCATTATTTAATATATTCATAAGAACCTGTTCCATCTGCCGCTTATCTGCGAGGATAAGGGGAAGAGAAGGATCATAAGACTTTACCAGGTTAAGCTTCTTGGCTTTAAGACGATGGCCTATCAGATATGTGCATTCATCTATAAGATCTTCAACGCGTATCGCCTCTGGCTTAAAAGGCATTAGTCTTGAATATGTCAGCAGAGTCCGCGTATAATCACTTATTCTGCGCGTCTGATTACGGATAATGTTCAGTTCCTCTTTCATATCAGGGTCAGCATTGTTTTCGAGCAGGATCGCATCAGCATGTGCGGCAATTATTCCCGCCGGGGTATTTATTTCATGGGCTACACTGTCTACCAGTTCGCCAATGGAAGCAAGTTTTGAAGCCTGGTTAAGCTGTTCCTGGTACTGGTGCAATTCCTCGAGGTTCCTGTTAGCTTCTTCTGCACGGATCCTTCTGAGATTCAGAAAGTAAATCAGAAGTCCAAGAGTAAGTATAACTGCAAGGATAATTAATCCCAGTATAAAGAAAAGCTGAAAGCGGCTTCTTAATCCCGTAGTAACTTTTGGAAGAAATGTACTTATAGCAATTATCCAGGTCCGGTTCTGAAGCTTCACCGGAACGTAAGCCATGATTTTATCGGGTTCGTTTCCCATCACATAATACTCATCTACAGAAGGAATTCCTGATCTGATCATTTTTTTCTGAGTATTGAAATTTATGTGGCATTTACTGCATACTTCACTAGTTTTCAGTATAGATTTGAAAAGCATTTCATGGTGCCTTGGATGATAAATCAACCTTCCATCCCCGTCCAGTACCCAGGCAAAATCCTCACTGCTCAACTTCAGCGGCTGGATAAATCTTTTTATGAGTATATCGAAATCAACGAGATAACCAATAAAATAATCGGATGCGGAGGATTTATTTTTATGTAATCTGACAAGCATCAGGAAAGATTCCGAACTGTTTTTATCATCCGGTCTGTCGGGCATTACATCTGAAAATACGTACTCAAGTTTGTCATTGTTTATTTCTGTTAGTAAGGGCTTTATTGATTTGTATGACCAGCCGGGTAAACTTGTTCCTGTGGTGAACCGGATTGCCCCCGAAGAGTCTGAGAGAAAAATTGTTCTGATTATTGTACTATCATAATTTTCCTTAAAGAACTTGAGGGATGCATATTCGTTCCTATTCGGGACTTTAAGTAAATCGGGATTATGGGTAAGGAGATTCATGTCTCTGACAAGATGTTCAATGAAGAAGTTTATTCCCTGTGCAACCGATTTTGCCATCTCAAGCTGCTGGAGCTGATGGTTTCTTTTTGCATCCTCCAGCGTATCTGAATAAATTCTGTTAACCAGGAACAGGAAAAGAGCAACAAGAAGAATTACTCCTGAAATAACAAAATATTTCCCTCTGTATTTTTTCATTCTGCCGGATTCAAATCCCCGAATATTATTAAATACCGAACAAGCAAAGAATGTACTAACCGGAGAGTGCTAAAAAGGAATAAAACGGGATTTTTTTCAGATCATTCTACTAACCAGGTAGCAGCAAATGTCTTACTGTGACATTTCCGGTCACACCTAACATTACGTTATTCTGAAATTAAATACAATAGAAATTTCGATCGAATTTCAGAATTTCAAAAAGTCGGGCCAGTCCGATTCACTCTAAACGGTGATCCTTCATTCGCAGTTTGGGGCACTGACATTTTGTCATACTATAGATTTTTTCTACAGTTGAAAACAGCGTTTATTCGCTATTTTTAAAATTGTGTGAAAGGCAGACAAAAGGCAGATAAAAGGCAGTATAAAACCTGTATTAAGAAAAGTCTGACAAATTGTCATACCTGTTGAGAAATTAAACAGAAAATAAACAGGCCTCCGCAAACAACTTTTTGTGTAAAAACGGAACTTTCCTTTATCTTTGTTTCTTAATTCTTGTGGTTTTTCTCCGACCTTTAACAGGCGGGTCTAACTTTTTTAATTTTGCCTATTTACTTATAACTGTAACATGCCTTATATCGGTGAAATCAGCGCTCTTGTTACTGCCTGTCTATGGTCTGTCACCTCTTTTCTCTTTGCTTTTGCCTCGGAAAAAGTCGGTTCCGTCCAGGTCAACATAAACAGAATCATTCTTGCTGCAATTATTCTATTTCTCATAGTTATCGTTTCAGGAATCGATTATACACTCTCTTCATCGCAGGTGATGTATCTTATTATAAGCGGAGTCGTGGGACTTGTAATAGGTGATTCCTTTCTCTTCAAAAGCTATCAGCTGATAGGTGCAAGACTTGGAATGATCATGATGTCACTGGTACCCGCAATAAGCGCAGTACTTGCCTGGGTGTTCCTTGATGAATTCATAACACCGCTCGGTATTTTTGGAATGGTCGTTACGATTTCCGGGGTTGTACTCGTTGTAACTGAAAAGGCGCAGGGAGCAATTAAGAAAAATTTCAGCAAAATTGGGATATTGTATGGATTTTTAGGTGCTGCCGGACAGGCAGGAGGCCTTATCCTTGCCAAGTTCGCATTTGCTGAAGGTTACGTAAACGGTTTTGTAGCTAGCTTTGCCAGGTTATCCAGTGCAGGTATAATAATACTTGCCGGAGCAATGCTGCTGCGAAGATACAAGAATCCAGTAAAAACATACCGTAATGAGATGCCCGCACTTAAGGCCACCATTGCGGCAACAATTCTTGCCCCTGTACTGGGTGTTACACTAAGTCTTGTTGCAATAGAATTCACTAAGGTGGGAATAGCATCTACGCTGATGGCGCTCGTACCTATTATAATGCTGCCGATTTCAAAATATTATTACAAAGAAAAATTATCTCTCCGCGCTGTCTCAGGAGCATTTATAGCCGTCGTCGGAGTTGTAGTACTGTTTTTAAGATGAGTGTTATCTTAAAAGCAGCATCTTTCTGGTTAATACACTTTTACCGGACGTTAACTGATAGATGTAAACACCCGCTCGCTAATTTTGAGGGGTTAAAATCTATTTTTTCCCATCATTAAGCAGAATATTATAAGTGTTGAAAGTGTCATCATCGAAAGCGATAAAAACTACTTTCTGAAGATCATCATTTTTGCTGAGGAAATTTTGTACTTCCCTTACAGCAATTTCTGCGGCTCTTTTAAGGGGGAAATGGTAGGCCCCGGTACTGATAGAAGGAAAAGCTATAGTTTTTACATCATTCTCAACCGCCATCTCAAGTGAATTCTGATAACAATTCGCCAGCAATTGATCCTCGTCGTGTTTACCATCTTTCCAGATGGGGCCGACTGTAGAGATCACATATTTGGTCGGCAGTTTAAATCCCGGGGAAATTTTTGCTTCACCGGTAAGACAGCCGCCAAGCCGCCTGTTATATTCAACCAGTTCCGGTCCGGCTGCCCTGTGAATTGCCCCATCAACACCCCCGCCGCCCAGAAGGGAGTTATTAGCTGCATTAACTATTGCATCTACTTTCTGCCTGGTTATATCACCTTTCTCGACAAAGATCCTATTGTCCATACTAATTCCTCGGGTTGTGTTCCTGCATTAATATAAAATAATTATTCAATTTATCCTGTCACGGTGTAGATCTTTGGATAAAAAGTGATGTCCATCTAATATTAACTGTCGGAGTCATATACCTTGTAAGGATTATGTTTGCCACGGGAAAATTCAAAAAGTGATTAATGAAAACAAATTCCGTTGCAAGTGGAGCTCATTTTTAGGAACTTTAAATCAGTAATTTTATTTATAGAGAATGATGAACGGAATTATATTCGATATTAAAAAATTTGCACTTCATGACGGTCCGGGAATTCGTACTACGGTATTTCTTAAGGGCTGTTCTCTTGATTGCTGGTGGTGCCATAATCCTGAGAGCATAAAAAAGCTTCCAGAAACAATAGATTTTGCCGACCTAATTTCTTCAAATATTTGTTATCAGGAATCAGAGCTTTTCGGTAAAGAGTATTCAGTAGAAGAACTTTATTCTGAGATAAAAAAGGATCAGCTTTTTTATGATGAATCTGGGGGTGGAGTAACATTCTCAGGAGGGGAGCCTTTATTTCAAAGCGAATTTCTTACTGAAATTCTGAATAAATGCAGAAGTGAAGGAATTCATACGGCGGTAGATACATCCGGCTACGCCAGCAGAAAACTGTTTGAAAGGATATACGATTTAACCGATATCTTTCTTTTTGATTTAAAAATAATTGATAAAGAACTCCACCGGAAATTTACTGGTGTTTCAAACAAACGGATTTTAGAAAACCTGAAGAACCTTACAGAAAAGGGGAACAAAGTAATAATCAGGATCCCACTGATCCCCGGAGTAACAGATACCGAAAAAAATCTCTCCGATCTTTCAGATTTTTTAATGACTCTGAAGAATATCAAAAAAATCGATCTTCTGCCTTATAATGAAGTTGCGGAATCAAAATACAAAAGATTTAATAAGAGATCACGTCTCGGAAATCTCAAAACGCAGGATGAAGCTAAACTTAGCGAAATAAAAAGTTACTTTGACAACCCGGGTTTTGAAGTCTCTTTAAGAGGATAAAATGAACGAAAGAATTAACGCACTTCGTGAGAAGACTTTATGCACACAGCCGTCGATTGCTATTGAAAGGGCGATTCTGCTCACTGAGTTTTATAAGAGCGGGGAAGCTGAGAGGGTTTCAGTTCCTGTCGGAAGAGCACTTGCTTTCAAGTATCTGCTTGAGAATAAAACACTCTTTGTAGATGAAGGTGAACTCATTGTTGGTGAGAGAGGTCCAAGCCCGCATCAGACACCAACCTACCCTGAGATATGTACACATTCACTTAAGGATTTTGAGATACTTGATACGCGTGAAAAAATATCATTCAAAGTAGATGATGATACTTCAGAAATTCAAAAGGAAAAGATAATCCCTTTCTGGAAAGGACGTTCGCTGCGCGACCGTATTTTCAGCGAAGTCGACAGCGAATGGATCGATTGCTATGAAGCAGGAATGTTCACAGAATTTATGGAGCAAAGGGCTCCGGGACATACAGTTCTTGATAATAAGATCTACAAGAAAGGTTTTAATGACTTCATAAAAGATATTGATGAAAGCATAAGCGGACTCGATTTTTATAATGATCCTGATGCCTTTGATAAAAGAGAAGAACTGAAGGCTATGAAAATTGCAGCCGGGGCCCTGGTAAGCTTTGCTCACCGTAATTCTGAATATCTTTCAGAGCTTGCTGAAAAAGAAGGGGAGGCACAGAGAAGAAATGAACTAAATTTACTTTCGGAGATTTGCCGCAGGGTGCCTGAAAATCCGCCAGGGACTTTCCACGAGGCTCTGCAGTACTACTGGTTTGTTCATATCGGAGTTATTACGGAGCTTAATACATGGGATTCATTTAATCCCGGCAGACTCGATCAGCATCTCTATCCATTCTATAAAAATGATCTGTCGAACGGAACCCTTACCAAAGACAAAGCTAAAGAACTTCTTGAATCATTCTGGGTGAAGTTCCATAATCAGCCGGCTCCTCCCAAAGTTGGGGTTACTGCTCAGGAAAGTAATACATACACAGATTTTTGTCTGATTAACCTCGGAGGTTTAACGGAAGAGGGGAATGATGCGGTAAATGAACTGACCTACCTGATACTTGATGTGATAGAAGAGATGAGAATTCTTCAGCCGAGTTCGATGATACAGGTTAGTAAGAAAAATCCCGACCAGTTTCTGAAACGCGCGCTGAATATAATAAAAACCGGTTTTGGACAGCCGTCTGTCTTTAACACCGACTCAATAATTCAGGAACTACTGCGGCAGGGAAAATCTATCGTCGATGCGAGAAACGGCGGGGCAAGCGGATGTGTGGAAACCGGAGCATTTGGAAAGGAAAGTTATATTCTGACGGGATATTTCAACATACCTAAGGTACTTGAAATAACCCTCAGTAATGGGATTGATCCCCGGACAGGAAAGCAGCTTGGACTTAAAACCGGCAGACCCGAAGAATTTAAAGCATATCAGGATCTTTTCGAGGCCTTTAAAGAGCAGCTTAATTATTTCATCGACTTAAAAATTAAAGGCAACCTGGTTATCGAAAAGTTGTGGGCTGAATATCTTCCTGCACCTTTCCTTTCTATTCTGATCGACGACTGTGTTAAGAATGGCAGGGATTATAATGCAGGGGGTGCAAGATACAATTCTTCGTACATCCAGGGGGTAGGGATGGGGACAATAACCGATTGTCTCTCATCTATCAGGTATAATGTATTCGATAAAAAGAAGTTTTCAATGAATGAACTGTTATCTGCTCTTGAGAAAAATTATGAGGGTTTCAAAAGCATAAGAAAATTAGTGATGAATGAGACTCCAAGATATGGTAATGATGATGATTACGCTGATGAGATACTAAAAGATGTTTTTGAAAGTTACTTTGAGTCAATAGACGGCAGACCGAATACGAAAGGCGGACATTTCAGGATAAATCTTCTCCCCACAACCTGTCACGTTTACTTTGGAAGTGTACTTGGAGCTACTCCTGACGGCAGGCTGGCTAAAAAGCCCGTATCAGAAGGTATTTCGCCGGTGCAGGGTGCGGACAGAAAGGGTCCCACTGCAGTATTAAAATCAGCGGCGAAGATCGATCACCTGAGAACGGGCGGAACCTTACTCAACCAGAAGTTTACGCCGCAGATATTAAGTGACAATTCAGGTATAGAAAAAGTGCTTCATCTTATACGTGCTTATTTTAAGATGGACGGGCATCATATTCAGTTTAATGTAGTCAGTGCTGATACGCTGAGGAAGGCACAAAAAGAACCGGAAAACTATCGGGATCTTATCGTCCGTGTTGCTGGCTATAGTGACTATTTTGTAAATCTTGTACCTGATCTCCAGGAAGAAATCATAAGAAGAACGGAACACGCAGAAGTTTAGGTTTGATTTCTACTGTCCATTCAAAAATTCTTCAAGGACTTTGAAGAACTTATCGTTTTCTTCTACATAGGGATTATGTCCGCTCTTCTCAAACATCACAAATTCTGCCTGCGGTGCATAAAGCTTATACTTTAGCGCGAATCTTGGATCAGATATCCTATCATATCTTCCGGCAGTAATGAGAATAGGCATATTCAGATTTTTAAGATCTCTCCTGAAATCCAGTTTGCCTATATCACCGCCAATAATAAAATCGCCATCAACACCAACAATCTGATAATAAACATCCGTATTCAAGCTTAAAGAGTCGTGTCGCACCTTTGCCGCGTTTTCAGGGTTATACCAGTAAAGAAGTCCCGAAGGAATTTTGTAAACTTTTATATGTTCAGGAGAACTTGAACGATAACCTGCCTTCCGTAACTTCATCAACTCATCCCATTTTTCAGGACACTGAGTCTTCATCACGTAATTTGAATTATTATCGTTTTCCTGCCACATTTCGGCGTCATAAAAAGAATCAACAGGGATTAACTTATCAACTGACCCGGGGTGCTGAATTGCATAAGCCTGAGCAACCATTCCGCCGTATGAATGTCCAAGCACACTCCATTTTTCAAATCCGAGAACTTTACGTAATCCTTCAAGATCATCAACATCGCGCTGAAAAGAATATTCTTCTTTATTTTTAGCTCTTGAAGATTTTCCTCTCCCGAAAGCATCATAATAAATTACTCTATGTTTTTGAGCTAGTACATCAAACCAGGGTGTAAAATAGAGATGAGAATCTCCCGGTCCTCCGGGTATTAAAACTATGGGATCACCTTCACCTTTAAGCTGGTACCAGATCTTTTCCCCGTTTATTGTAGCATAAGTATCTTTTTCCTGTGCGATGCTTTGGGGTTGAATTATGAAAAGCAGTATAGCCGAAAAGAAGAAAGCTGCGGATGATATTTTGCTGATGAATTTCATAAATAACCTTTGTTCACTTTTAGTTCGTTGATATCTGAAAAATTACTTCAACAGGATCATTTTTTTGACACTGGAATAGCTGCCCGACTGTACCCTGTAAAAATAAATTCCGCTCGATAATCGTGTCCCGTCGAATTTTAACGTGTAGGTACCAGCCGGTTTGTACTCATTCATTAGAGTAGCAACTTCACTTCCGACTGCATTATAGATTTTTACAGTCTGCTGTCCTTCAAAAGGAGAATACCAGCTGATAGTAGTGGAGGGATTGAAAGGATTAGGATAGTTCTGGTTCACTTTAAAGTCAGTTAGATTACTTGCATCATTATTTACGATACCAGTAGGGGAGCCTCCTGCATTTATCCATTCTGTATAGATCACGCAAGCTATTCTATAGGATGCTTTCCGGAACAATCCGATAGTAAAATCTCCTGCTATATCCCAAAACTTATTATAGTAAGTGTAAGAATTATGATTACCTGCGTAAGCCTGCGCGACTGAATCAGCATACAAAACCGAATCAACATACTGATAATTGTCATAGATCATATTAAAAACAAAGTCCGGAATATTCTCAATATACTGCAGACTGTCTCCGTCGTAGACTATCTGGCTCTGAAAAGTTTCTACAAGATTTGACTCATAACGTGAATGAACCCCGGTCTGCCCTGTGTTCTGCCCGTTATAATTTCGGGTGATATGGAGGGGCATATGTGAATCGGCTATATAATGGCCGAGATCTGCGGAGAGCAGCATTGCTTTATGCATATCATTCTGCTCAAAAGCTGCTTCAATTGAATCTGCTGTATTAATTATTGCCCATGGCAGAACACCCTGATCCATAACGAATGAATAACCATGCTCTGCGACAAGCGAATCGAAATTCTGTGAAATAGTACCGTTGGCTACAAATTCGGGATAATTATCTATATCTATATAATGTTTTGGACCTTCAGTCGGATCCCCGGATTTTCTGGCATCGGCATCCGAAGCGTGAGCGGCAAGAGAATCGGCCCAGGTATCGAAGAATTCCATCTCGGGCAAAGCCGACATAATGGTATTATAATTTATTATGTGGTGACCGACGTAACCCCAACCTATGAAAAGAAACGAACATATAGTCAATATGGAGAAAAGTGTTCCTGCCCTAAAGAACCTCTTTGTTTTTTCTGTATCCCGCAGCATCAGTAATCCTTAATTATATGTGAGAACGTAAAATTAAAGTTACTAACACCGGGGGACTTCATCAATAATAATATTATTCCAATCAGAGGAGGATTCTGTCACAGATTTAAAAAAATTAGACTGTTGTGATAACGTCGTGATAACCTTTAGCAATTTTCAGAATGTATTTATTCAATAATCAAAGGAGTATCTTTATGAAATATTCAGGATTTATCGCAGCTGTGTTGTTTTCACTCTTATTCACATTTGTCGGCTGCAAAAAGAACATGGACATTCCAACCGGCGTGGAATCCAATGATCTAACCTCACTAAATAAGATCAGCGGAAACTCGAACTCTTTTTTAGTTGCGACAGAGTCTAATTCAGAAATGGGGAATGAAGTTGTAATCTACAGCAGGGGTCACGATGGAAGTCTTTCATTAATGGGGTCGTATTCAACAGGCGGGACAGGTACAGGAAGCGGTTTGGGATCACAGGGCGCTGTATCTCTAAGCGGGGGTTACATATATGCGGTTAATGGAGGAAGCAATGATATATCTGTTATGAGTATGGATGGAACAATATTAGATCAGGAATCATCTGGCGGTGAACAGCCAATCAGCCTGACCATTCATCATAACCTGCTGTATGTATTAAATGCCGGAGGCGACGGAAATATCACCGGCTTCAGAATTAATCGGGGCAATGGATCACTAACACAAATATCCGGATCGACAATGCCATTGAGCGGCTCGGGCGTGGGTCCTGCCCAGGTTGAATTCTCTCCTAACGGTCGAATGCTTGTAGTGACGGAAAAAGGTACAAATATGATTGACACATATGTGATTAATCCGAATGGTACAGCATCAGGGCCAAACGTTCAGCCATCAGCAGGTAATACACCATTTGGATTTGAATTTGATAACAAAGGACATTTGATAGTGTCTGATGCATACGGTGGAAATTCTGGAGCAGGAGCTATGTCATCTTACAATGTCGGCATGGGTGGCATAATTCTAATAACCGGCCCGGTGTTTAATCAGCAGACGGCACCCTGCTGGGTTGTTGTCACGAACGACGGTAGATATACGTATACTACCAACACCGGAACTTCCAACATCTCGGGATATAATGTTAATCCTGATGGCAGCATAACCTTGTTTGATGATGGTGGAAATACCGGGAGCACAGGTGAGGGTTCATCCCCCATTGATATGGCTATAAATAATAACTCGGAGTACCTATACGCACTCAGCGGCGGAACGCATACAATCAGTGTCTTCAGGATTAACCGTAAAACCGGAGGGCTAACTTCGGTACAGACAGTAACAGGACTGCCGGATCACGCAGCAGGACTTGCCGCTAACTAATCCATAGATAATAAAAAGATGACACCTTAACCGGTGTCATCTTTAATAATGATAAATCAGTTTAACTTTACTTAGCCAACAGCATTTTTCTCATATGAATATTTGACCCTGCTTTCAGCTGATAGAAATAAACACCGCTCGCAAGGCTTGATCCATCAAACGTTATCTCAAAATCTCCCGCATCCTGTTTCTCATTAACCGGTGCTGCAATCTCCTTCCCGAGTATGTCGAATATTTTAAGTGAAACAAATTCACTTTTTGGAACCGAATATTTTATTGTAGTTGAAGGGTTGAACGGATTCGGATAATTCTGCTCCAGTGAAAATTTTATCGGCACGTCAACTTTGATTTCAACCTCATCTGAATACTTGAATGATCCGTCAAAATCTATTTGTTTTAACCTGTATAAATAAACGCCGGAGAAATCTTCATTGTCGGTAAATGAATAGGTGTGATATTCAGTGGTCGTTCCAAACCCTCCGACAAATCCGATGCTTTCCCATTCGTTTAATTCATTTCCTTGTTCCATTTCTTTTCGTTGGATTTCAAATCCTTTGTTATTCGTTTCTGTAGCTGTCTGCCAGTTTAACATGACACCCTCCTCGATAACATCTGCAGTAATTGAGGTGAGTTCTACCGGCACTCCGGGACGAAGTCTTCGCCAAACTCCGTTATAGTCAGTACCTGCAAAAATAAAGGCATCATTGGAAGTAAAAAATTCTGTAACAGCATTAGGGCCAAGTTCCTCGCTGAAAGGAAAGAAATAATTTCCTCCATCAGTAGATTCATATATATAATTCGAGGCAACGTCAGTTCCTGCCAGAACTGTGTTGTCATCCAGAGGACAAAATCCGATGACCGTAGTTTCAAAAGGAAAGCCGTAACTCTGAAACCAGGAGTTTCCGTAGTTAGGAGAGTATATCGAAGCTTCAAACAACGAACCCACATAAACGTGACTATTATATGCTGCCATTGAAATATGATCAGCAACAGCATTAAGAACCAGATACCAGCTGACACCATCATTATCTGAACGGTATATACCAACAAATTGCCGGATTGCATACATATGTCCATCGCTTGCTGACATATCTTCGACAAAATCAGGAGGAAATCCTGAAAGATACCAGTTATCTCCATTATCGGAAGAATAATATATACCTACATCGGTTGCCGCAACCACGTTGTTTCCGCTGGATGCCATTGAATTAATAAATGTAAGATCAGTTGGCAGACCATTACCGCTTCTTATCCATGTATCTCCCTGGTTGGTTGATTTATAAACCGTTGAATTGAACTGGAATGTGATCCCTGCATAGACAATTCCATCCTGTTCGCAAAGCCCCCTTACAGTACCATAGTTAATAGTATCATTGGTGCCTGTTAACTCGGACCAAGTCTCACCGTTAACAGAGGATCGATATAATCCGTCACGTGTTCCCGCATAAACATTTCTCCCGTTAAAGAGCATAGAAGTAATGGATGATCCCGCAGGAAATCCATTCATTGATTTATTCCAGTTATCACCCAGATCATCTGACCGGTAAACTCCTACATAATGAGATCCGGCAATAAGGCTTGATGAATTGACTGTTATAGCCCTTACATCTTTGGGACCCATACCGTTGTTCGCAATGCTCCAGGTGGTTCCCCAATTGGTCGATTTCAGAATTCCATAGTATGATGTCCCGGCAAACAGATCTGTTCCCGCTGAAGTCAGTGAATAAACATTAGTTATCGTATACGGAAGACCCAGACTATATTCATAGAAAGCATTTCCTCCATTGGTAGAACGATATATTTCATTAACACAACCGGCAATTATGGTATCACCCGAACTGAAAAAACTCCACGGAGCTGCTCCCTCGAGCGATGAAACGTTGGACCAATTATCACCGTTATCTGTGGTGACAAAAGTGTAACCGTAAGTAGCTGCAAAGATCTTTTCATTCGTTGAGCCCATCGAGAGTATTCCATAAATTCCAAATAATTGAGTCCAGGTTTCTCCGGAATCGGAAGAGCGGTAAACGCCATCGGAATTAGTTCCTGCAAATACATAAGTATCGGTTACAACTATAGAAGTCAGGAACAGGTTGTTATAATTCGAGGGAGGAAGCCAGGTTTGTCCTTCGTCAGAAGAACGAAGAACACCCTTGCCGAATGTTCCCGCAAATAAATATCCCTGTCCGTTTTTAATAACAGTTATGTCCTGACTTTCAATCCCAACGTTTGCAGTGCTCCAGCTGAGACCGTTATCGTTTGAAACGTATATCCCGTCGGTTGCAGTACCAGCATAAATCTTACCATTAATTGCAGCCAAAGATTCAATCGAAATCCCTTCGGGTCCATTTGTCCGGACCCACTGCGCTTTGACTGTGACAAATAAAAAGCAAACAAAACAAAGTACTGTTAACTTCTGCATACTCCCCACCTAAATTATTTTATTAATAATATTGAGAATTATCGGATCATTTCAACAAAAGCATCTTTTTTGTTGAACTAAAAGCATCAGTTTGAAGTCTGTAATAATAGACACCACTTGCCAGTTTCCTTGCATTAAAGCTGATCTCGTGGTTTCCCGCAGTCTTAAATTCACTTAACAATGTGGATACTTCCTCTCCCGCAGAATTATATATCTTCAGATTAACATTGCCGTCGGAAGGAATCGAATATTTGATAGTAGTCGTGGGATTAAAAGGATTCGGGTAATTTTGAAAAAGAGTATATCCCTCAGGTACTGTATTTGAAATTTCAACGCTCACAGCATTTAATATCTGCCGGGTGCCATCGAAATCAACCTGTATCAAACGGTAGGAATACTCACCCCGGGAAAGGTTCTTGTCAGTGTATGAATATTTCTTTGATTCTGTTGTTGTTCCGGAACCCTGGACGAATCCTATCTGCTGATACCTGTTTTTATCAACGGCACGTTGAATTTCGAAGCCTGAATTATTTGTTTCAGTTGCTGTTTCCCAAAACAGATTAACATTGTGTTGATCTACAACCGCATTAAATGAGGCAAGTTCTACTGGCACTACATATTGAGTATGTACAATTGTTCCATCAAAACCCACTGCCCATCCATTATTACCATCGGGAAAACACACAGAACTAAGAAAGTTATTGGTTCCGGGATCCTGATAGGTCCAGTTTGTTCCTGCATCGCTGGTGTATAGAATGTAAGCATTGTCATTATCCCCACCGACAACCCATCCGGTAGATTCATTAATAAATTGTACTGCCTGAAACGATTGGCCGGAAGGAAAAGTCTGAAAGTCCCAATTAGCACCTCCGTCTGTTGTTTTAAATATTACGGCATAGTGATTTAGTGATAAGTCTTCTCCCACTACCCAACCCGTATTTTCGTTGATGAAAAAGACATCTCCGAATTGATAACCGGGACCATTCATCTGGAAGTTCCAATTATTTCCTCCGTTGGTTGTATGCATAATTGTGCTAGTATTACCTACAGCCCAGCCATTTTGATCATCTAAAAAGTAAACAGCAGCGAGGGGGTCCTCATTGCTGCCCGAATACTGGAGAGACCAGGTGTTACCACCGTCGGTAGTATGCATTATTTCTTTAATGGGATCCGTAAACGTTCTTGCCTTCCCGCCTACCGTCCAGCCTGTGTTTCCATCAGTAAAAAAAATATCCGAAATTCCATAATCAGTTGGCGTACTTTGCAGGTTCCAGTTAGTTCCACCGTCGGTAGTGTGAATTATCCTCGAAGCATATCCGGCAGACCATCCGTTTAGGTTATCAGTAAAAAAGATGGTGCCGTAAAAATTTGAAGGTGGAACACTCTGGGATTCCCAGTTGATTCCGCCGTTAGATGTGTGCAGAATTATCCCGCCGTGACCGCAAATCCACCCGGAATTCTCATCAACGAACTTTACCTCGTAGAGCACATTACTAACCCCGGAGTTCTGTTGGTTCCAAACATTCTGAGCATAACTTGCTGAAGTTAACAACATAACTATTGCGACAGCCAATCTGTAAATAGTCATTTTTTTCCTCCTCTTTTAACTTTAATTTTACTCCCTAAAAAAGTGATCAGGTCTCACAAAATCGTAACGAAATAATAAATGTTTTTAATCTTATTTCTTTCTTCACTTTAGTTGAATAAATATTTATTTGCAATATATTGATAAGAATTACTGGAGATGATTAATAAACGCTGAACTGCTATTAGATTAGAGCAAAACCTTATTATGTCCATTCCCTCCCCGTTCGCGTTGAATGTTTGATATAACTAATTACTCATTTAAGTAATAAAAAGGATAAAATCATCACGAAATTGTAATTTTTCTGATTATGTGATAGGAGGCCTACAATAAAAAGGAGATTCTCCTATTCAGAATAGATGCGGGGTACCCTTGTATTTATGTTGGTAAGGATTTCATAGGGAATTGTACCGGCCCAATCGGCAAGTTCTTCGCAGGTTATATTGTTTATTCCGTCTGAGCCTAGTAAAATTACCTCATCGCCGTGGTAAGCTGTTCCATCTTCAATATTGACAACTATCTGGTCCATTGAAATTGTACCAACAACCGGATAATTGTTTTTTCTGATTATTACCCTGGCTTTTCCGCTCATACTACGAAAATAGCCGTCACCATAACCAACCGGGACGGTTACAGCCCTGACATTATGATCAGTCTGCCAGGTTAAACCGTAACCAACCGGATGACCGGGAGTGATTACTTTGAAGTAAACCACCAGCGATTTCCAGGATAGAACGGGTTTTACTTGTATTGTTTTTTTAATTTTACTTGAAGGGTAAACCCCAAAAAGAAGAATACCGGGACGAACGAGATCTAGTCGGGCTTCGGGATACTGAAGGATTGCTCCTGAATTAGAGATATGCCTGATAGGGGGAGGGATAGAATTTTTTTCAAAAAAACTCAGCACTTCCATAAACCTCCCGTACTGAAGTCTGGTATGGCTAAGATCGATTGAATCCGAATTAGAAAAATGAGAAAAAATTCCATCAACTAATATATTCGGACATTTATAAGCTTCTTCTAAAAATCTTTCTGCATTATAATAATGTACACCAAGCCTCTCCATTCCTGTATCGATCTTTAAATGTACTTTTGCCTTTTTTTTCAACTGTCCCGCGGATTCGTCTATTTGTCTCAGCTTATCGATTGAGGACGCTGTTATTGTAAGATCGTTCTTTAGAAAAAGTGGTATCTGGTTCTCCCATACACCGCCAAGTACGAGGATTGGAGTTTTTATCCCAAATTTCCGAAGGAGTATACCCTCTTCAACTAATGCAACACCAAGATAATCTACTTCCATTTCCTGGTAAAACTGAGCTATTTTAACCAGTCCATGTCCATATGCATTAGCCTTCAGGATCGGCATTATTTTTACCGGACCGATATGTTTTTTAACACTCAGGTAATTTTCTTTGAGCGACTTTAAGTTAACTTCAACACGTGTTGGACGTACTATCTTATCAACGCTGATTATAGGGTGGTTATTGACATTATCCATAGAATATATTTTGACGGTAATAATTAATGAGTAATTCTACGTATGGAATCTATAGAAATTTTACCGGCCCTTCAATAAACACAAAAAATTATTATTGCTATTATTTCTGCACCATCAATTGTTACTCTATATTTAATTCCGAGTCTAATATCCGGTCTGTTCGCTACCGGGTAGTTTTTTTCTACAAAAGACATTCCCATTTCATTTATATAAACCGTATCACAGCTGCAGCCCGATATTGAATTCGGATAACAATTCATTAGAGGTGTATGTAATTCAGACTTCATCTCGAACCTGCTCTGAACTCTTGCGAAACCCTCAATATTTGATAATGTGGTATGTACATAAAGAACCCTTCCCATTAGTTTGCAGTAACCTGTCAAAGGATCACAAACTTTGCAGCAAAGTTTAATTTCATCTTTTGCAACTACCAGGTTAGCTGCAGTCTCTGCATATGTTTTTTTCAACCGAATCATGAAAGCTAATTCAGGCTAAGTAAGCTAATTATTAACTTCGTTACCCAGGTACTCACTGAATTGTTCTTATGATAGATGAACATTAATTGCTTTATTTATTTTATCAATAAAATTCTGATCAAGTTTTCCGAAATGTTTGCCTTCCCTATTAGATAAAATCATCTTTTTCACTGAACAATTTTCCCCAAAGAATGCTCACCCAACACGCTCGAAATTAAAAGAAAAGAGGGGATGATAATAGTAACTATGTGGCAAACTTTATAAACTATGTCGCAAAAATGCATTATCAGCCGGAAAAATCAGGAAAATTATGGGAATAAACCCCGACGGATTAATTTTTGTGGAAGGATAATAAAAGAGACGGGCTATGTCCCCGTCTCTAATTATTAGTTATATCAAATGACCGGATTATTTCATCAGGACCATTTTCCTAATAGAACTGAATTTTCCGGAAGTTATCTGATACAGGTACACTCCGCTGGGCAGATCCGAAGCATTAAAATCTATCTTGTAATTTCCTGCTTCTCTTTCTTCGTTCAGGATTGTATTAACACGCTGTCCAATGCTGTTAAACAGATCTATCCTGACATTGCTCTTCTCTTTTATTCCGAACTTTATTGTTGTGGTAGGATTAAAAGGGTTTGGATAATTCTGGCCCAGGAAATAGGTATAAACTGATTTGACATTAACCATAACCTCATCTGAATAACCTGAACTTCCGTTAAAGTCAGTTTGTTTCAGTCTATAGATATAATTTCCGGAGGGTACATTTTTATTGATGAAAGAATACTGCTGCTTTTCCGTAGTAGTTCCTTTTCCCTTTACGAATCCGACAGTCGTCCATTCCTGGTCCCGGGCTCCCGACAATTTTCTCTGAACCTCAAATCCATTGTTGTTGGTCTCTGTTGCAGTGGACCATTTTAGGTTAACTTCATTGCCGGAAACTGAAGCTGTAAAAGAGGAAAGCTCAACAGGAAGTGGCATCGGAGGCCCAACATACTTATAAAAGTTATTGGTATTCCAGTTAGAAGCCCATCCAACCTGGTCAGAACAAAAAATCGTACCGCAGTAATTTCCGTTATCGATATTTCTCCAGGTATTTCCTCCATCCAGAGTGTAGGCTGAACCGCCGGCATAACCGTTTACATTCACATCTCCTGTAATCACATATCCTGATTCAGTACCCGGAACGTAACTGATAGCAACAGGAATACAATCACCATATGGACCCGGCATAGTTGTCCAGTTTTCACCGCCATCAGTTGTTCTTTCAATAACTGGATCGGCTGCGTGATTAAAGTCCCAGAGAATGCGCATGCCTGTTGTTTGATTTTCAAAAGCAGGGAACATTACATGGTTCTGGTTAGTTCCGGGAATACTTGTGGCTGTCCAGGTATATCCCATATCAGTTGTTTTTAGTAAGCGGGGACCATTGACTGAGACTGTTGGGAAATATATGATATTACCTTTTTCAGCAGTTTCGAATGGATATAAATATTCAGTCACTGTGGAGGGCGGAATATTAGCTGCTGGAACAGCATTCCAATCGACTCCGGCGTTTGTTGTAGTATAAATTTCAAAGCAGGAAGTGTTTGGATCTACTTCTCCAAGAACTACCCCGTTATCGCTATCAAAAAAATGAATATAGCCAGGTCCCCAGGCTGAATTAGAATAAGTCAGGGTATCTTTTATCCAGTTAGCTCCTCCATCCGTAGTTTTATAAATACCCTGCATGCCCCAATCAGCCCAGGATTCCACGGTAATGTAAGCTGTATTGGCATCGATAGCATCTATCCAATAAATTATTCCGTTTTCCATTTCCGGAATTGTGTCACAAATCCAGGATTGACCACCATCGGTAGTTCTAAGGTAACCGTTGATAAACTCACTGGTACTCGTGTTGCCAGTTGTCCAGCTAGCCCAACAGATATTTTCATCTACAGGCGAGAATGGACAGGCGACTGCTTCTGCGGGCAGGTCTACGCTCTGCAGCTGCCAGGGTTGGGAAAAAATCGGAATTGAAAAGACTATATAGAAAAGGATTAGTAGTTTTTTCATAGAATACTCCTAAATAATTTGTGGAAAGTTATGTTTAACGAGCGTGTTCCTGATTATTCTTTATTGTCATTGATTTCTTTTGGCTGAACTCTTCAGTTTTTAGCTCATAGGTATAGAGGCCCCTTTCAAGATTCCCACATTTGCTGAAAAACATTTATTTATATCAAATACAACTTCATATGTACCTGCATTTTGCACTTCATCTATAAGGGTTATAATTCTATCTCCATCCTGATTATAAAGAGTAATGTCCACCCGGGTTTTGTAGGGGATACAGTATTTTATTGTCGTTTTATCCCTGAAGGGGTTCGGGTAATTCTGACTGAGGTAAAATTTCAGAGGAATCATTTCATCGTGATTCCGCTCCCTGTATGGTGTCATTTCTCCTTAATAAAAAGTATTCGCAAAACGAAATATTCCAGGGGATATTAATAAGGTTTAATTGGGTGAGAATCTGGTAGAATTATGTAAAAAGCTTGTAAATTTGTGGAAATATGGATCATATTCCATCTTTTGAAGAAATTTCATTCTGGTATGAACCATCTTTTTTTACCAGATATTCAGATGGCGATACCCCAAATTGCCTTTTAAAACACTTGGTAAAATAGGATGGGTCATTAAACCCTACTTCATATGCTATCTCAGTCATATTTCCGAATTTATGTTCTATCAGAACAGCAGCTTTTCTTAATCTATATCTTCTGATAAGTTCTCCGGGAGATTCCCCGGTAAGAGCTTTTAGTTTTTTGTGTAGAAGCGATCGGCTGACTCCTAAATTTTCAGCAAGGTATTCAATGTCAAGCGATGTCTCTCCCAGATGTTCTTTTATTATGGCCGCTGTACGTGAGAGAAATTGCCGATCCACAGCATTAACTCTTTCCTTATCTATTTCGAATAGTCCTTTATTTTGAAAATGCGTGTGTATCCTTTCTCTTTGCAGAATCAGATTCCTGATTCTGGCCTTCAGTTCAGAAGCTTCAAAAGGTTTCATTATATAGGAATCGGCCCCTGCTTCAAGACCACTGATTTTATCATTCATAGTCGCTTTTGCTGTAAGGAGAATCAAAGGGATATGACTTGTTCGTTGATCCGACTTCAGCTTTTTGCACAAATCAAATCCATCAATCCCGGGCATCATTATATCACTGATAATCAGGTCGGGTATTTTTTCTATTGCAGTGTTTAAACCTTTTAAGCCGTCTCCTTCAGAATAAACGTTATACTTATCTGTCAGAATACCGGAGATATAATCCCGAAGCTCCGCATTATCTTCTACAATTAAAAGGGACAACCTGGATTGATCATTTAAGTATATATGTTCTATAGTTTCTGTTTGGGTTTTCTCGGAGGAGAGGAGTATCTCTTCTTTTTCGGTTTTTGTCTTCTGAACATTTATAATTTCACTGACGGACGAAGTAGAATCCTTAATTTCACTGGAAAAATATTTATTCCGTCCCATCGGCAGCATTATCCGGAATGTAGATCCTTTACCTTCAATGCTTGATACGGTTATTGTTCCCTTATGCAATTCCACGAGTTCCTTTGTGAGACTTAATCCAATCCCTGATCCCTCTAAGTCTCCGGACGTTCTGTTTTCAACCTGGTAGAATCGATCAAATATTCTTTCTATCTGTTCCGGGGGAATGCCTGTGCCGTTATCAGTAACAGCGATTTCAACTATCTCTTCTGAAGATTTTATAGTTACGCTTACAAAACCATTATTCGGTGTGAATTTCAGAGCATTCGACAGCAGGTTACTCAATATTTTATCAAATTTGTCATTATCCAGGTAAACGAAGCAGCTATCTTTATTGCTGTTGAGTCTTAGTGAAATATTTTTACTTTCGGCGAATGACTGGAATGATTTTATTAGGTCATTCATTAATGGAATTAAATCCTGAAAAGATAATTCAAGTTTCATTTTCCCCGCTTCAATCCTCGTCAACTCGAGCAGCTGATTTGCAAGATTACTAAGCTTCTTGGCATTCCTGTTTATTAATTTTGCTTTTTCCTTTATGATTTCATCACCCGATTGTTCTATGATCTGTTTTGCGGGACCAAGGATCAACGTAAGTGGAGTTCTGAATTCATGCGAAATGTTACTGAAAAAGCGGGTTTTAAGTTCATCCAGCTCCTGGAGTTTTTCTGACTCGATGTCCCTAAGCATATACTCATGTCTAACTCTTATCCTTCTTAGCTGCATTCTCCAGAAGAATAAGACTGTCCCTGCAATCAGAAGAAAATATAATACATAAGCTGTTGTTGTTTTCCACCATGGGGCCGGTATGAAAATCTTCAGAGATGCTCCCTGTTCATTCCATATTCCTTCGCTGTCAGTTCCTCTTACTTTAAATGTATAAAGTCCCGGATCAAGGTTTGTATATTGTGCAAAATGCTGCCGCCCGGCATTTATCCAGTACCTGTCAAAGCCATCCAGTTTATAAGCGTAGAGATTAAGTTCCGGTGAACTGAAATCAAGGGATGCGAATTCAATCCTTATATAATCATCATCGGATCCAAGACTTAATACCCTGTCTTTAACAGAACATTCTGCTGTATTAAATAGCCTGTCATGTATCTGCAGAGAAGTAATAACAATATCAGGAGGTTTCTTCTCTAGAATAATGCTGCCGGGATCATATGAATTAAGTCCCAGGAATAGTCTCCCGTTCATTCCTTTATAGATACGTCTTTTGTCATTTACAAGCAGTCCATCCTTAGCTGAAAAAAGATTTATTATTTTTGACTCTGTGTTTATTCGTGCGAGTCCGCCTGATAAACTTACCCACAAGTTTCCGTCATTGTCAGATACTGCTGATCCAATGGATTCAAACGGATATCCCTGTTCGCTATTAAAAATTTCCATAGAAGTTTCATCAGGATTTACACGGAATATTCCCGAGTACGCTGTGACAAACCAGATACACTTTTCCCCGTCAGAAGTAACATACCTGAGGTCGTCCGGTGGTATACGAAGATTCATTGGAACAATCCCATCGGTTTTATTCAAGGAATAAAGCGAACCCTTATCTCCTATCAGCAGCCATTCAGAATCCTTCTCTCTGTAAATATATTTAACCTGTTCCCTGAACCTGTTAAGTTTCTCATTGATTTCGGTGAATGAGAAGGGAGGTTGTTGATTGCATAGTGAATACCTTCCTTCCGTACCCCCTTCCATTACCACAACAGAATAAGGAAAATAAATATTTGCCGAGGGTTTATAATAAAACTTATCTTCCAACTGATGCAGAACGTTAGAAGGAATGAAATTCCGGCATTTATAATCATATTTGAATATTTCTTCAGACAATAAAAGGTATATATCCTTCTTGCTGCCTTCAACTAAAATCGGTTTTTGAGATGATTTAATTCTTTTACCAAAGCGGTCAACAAATTTATTGTAGTTTTCAAAATAGTTTTTGTTTTCATCATACCGGCTCAGCCCAATAGTTGTTACTGCCCAGATGCAGCCATCTTTGTCCTTAAGTATTGACCAGACCGTATTTTGAATTATCGAGTTATGAAAATGATTATACTTAAAAGTAGTATAGTATTTTGATTTCATATTGTACTTTATCAGACCTTCGGTGAAGGATCCCAGCCAGATAACAGAGTCATTCTCCTGATAAAAGCTCAGAAGATCATTTACAAGATTTCCTTTTGTGTTTTTAATATTGAAGGTAGAGAACCATCCCGGGGTTGGTTTAAATTTATTTAACCCTCCAAATAAACCTCCTGCCCAGATATTCCTGTTCTTATCGATAAGAATAGCTCTTATATCATTATTAGATATGGTGCCTGAGTTCGCTTGTACATTTGAAAAAGAGGTAAACGATGAAGTTGAAAGTTCATACCTAATCAATCCTGCACTGCGGGTTCCAAACCACAATGTGGCGCTGTCCTGAAATGTGAGATACTGGATCAAATAATATTCGTTTTTAGCCGGAAATACCAGCCGGTATTCTTTTGAATATGGATTAAATGCTTTAATGTTTCCGCTGGTGGCAAGCCAGATCTCTCCTTCCGGTCCTTCAGTAATACATCTTACATCGCCTGCTGTAATCTGTCCGTTGTTTTCTTCGGGGGAAGAATAAACAAAATCTTCTTTCTTCTTATCAAACAAAAACAGACCATGTATACCTGCAGTCCAGACATACTGCTGGTTATAAGGCTGCAGAACACAAGTCATAAAATCACTGTCCTGATGATAAGTCGTGAAGTAAGCCTTAAATCGCCTTTTAGCGGGATCAAAACGATATAACCCTCCTTCATTATCGGTGCCGCCCCAACCAGTTGCAAGCCAGAGATATCCGGAAGAATCTTCGGTGATGGAATTAATAACTCTGTTCCCAAGCCAGTTTTCTTTAGACTTATCAGCTTCAAATCTTATAAAAGATTCGGTTTCTGGTATAAAAAGGTTCAGACCACCCCCATTCGTTCCTATCCATAAATTTTCTTTCTTATCTTCAAAAATGGTTAATATGTAGCTGCTTGAAAGGGAAGAGTTATCTGAAGGTGAGTGTCTGAAAATCCTGAAGGTATATCCATCATACCTGTTGAGACCATCCTGAGTCCCTATCCAGATGAATCCTTTACTGTCCTGGAATATAAATGTAACGTGGGATTGCGAAAGTCCGTTTTCAACGGTAAAATGCTCAAAATTTACTGACGGGTTACCATCATCTAATGTTTGACAGTAGAGATCAGTATAATAATTTGAGATTATATTGCAAATGAACCAAAAACAAAATAAAATAAGATTACTGGTTCCTGTCACCTTTCCCTCTCATTATCCCCGAATCCCTCAAAACTATTAAAATATATTAATAGTTTACTGTCTAAAAAGCAATATGAGTACGGGGTGAATGAGTATAAGATTTTATGTGGTATACCTTCCCGGGGATAATCAGGAGACAGGCGGTGAAACCTGTCTCCTCAAAGATAAAAGTATCGTTATCTCAACAGAATCATTTTCTTAACAGAAGTGAATTCACCCTCAGTAAGCTGGTAGAAGTAAATTCCGCTGGGGAGATTTGAAGCATCAAAGTTCAGACCGTACTTCCCGGCCTGCTGATATCCGTTAACAAGCACTGCTGCCTCCTGACCCAGGGTATTGTATACCTTGAGAGCAACAAAGCCGCTCTTCGATAACTGGTAGCTGATCCTGGTTGAGGGGTTGAATGGGTTCGGATAGTTCTGTGAAAGTTCGAACTGAACAGGAGCGGTCACCTCAACATTCACAGTCTTAGAATATTTATAACTCCCATCGAAATCTATTTGTTTAAGTCTGTATGAATAACTTCCCGACTCAGGATTATCAGTGTAACTATAGTTATGAATCTTTGTTGATGTTCCGTTTCCCTTTGTAAAACCAATATTCTTCCAGGCCTCCTGTCCTGATCTTTTTCTCTCTATTTCAAAGCCGCTGTTGTTCGTCTCGGTTGCAGTTGTCCAATCCAGCTGAACCTTACCTGCATTATTCTCTGCCGTGAAAGATTTTAATTCAACCGGGACTAAACTTTGATTAAGAAAAACAGCTACAGGGGATCTTGCTGTTCCAACAGCAAGGTCAAGAGATCCGTCGCCGTTCAGATCGCCGAAAGCGACAGCGGTTCCCGGTGAACCGGTTGTGTATGTCCAGCTTGGATTTGTTTCCAGAACACCGCCATTGTTCATAAATATTTCAAGTCTTGAGTAACCGAAATGGATGACCGCAAGCTCCGGATATCCGTCATTATTTATATCCCCCCACGCAAGATCCTGCGTTGAAGTATTTGAACTTCCGGATGTCCATACGGGAGTACTGCTCAGAGTTCCGGCGTTGTTCTTATATACAACTGCAGGAACACCGCTTCCTCCTATCGCCAGATCCATATACCCGTCATTATCCATATCTGCCCATGCAATGCCTTTCTGTGATTCAGTATTACCTACTGTCCATCCGGGCAGTGAATTTAATTCGCTGCCGTTATTAAAATAGACTCCCGATGAATAAGCCACCCACTTAGCTGCAGCAAGATCACCCTTTTTGATGTAGCGGTACTTTACAGCTACCTGATCACCGTTCAATGGAACAGTTCCCAAAGAAACCCATCCGCCGGTTTCATCCTGTGTAAAGTTTATGACCGGTGTGCCGTTCACTTTTACCGAATCAATTTTATAAATCGGGATCATTGATAATGTGAATACAGATCCGGATCCGTCTGCGGTGAATGTTTCGGTTTTTTCTGTAAGATCACTGTTGTCTGCATCGGCAATAGCCACACTGTTTGTGATCATTTCATCGCTTGTATAGAAATCGGGACTTGTATGAAGAGTTCCGTTCACATTATAGAAAACGCATATCGGTCTTGTCGGTATAACCGAATTTCCCTGATTGCCGAAAGCAAGGTCGATGTAGCCATCTCCATTAAGATCACCAAACGCAGCGCCTACAGTCCAGTCGACGTCATTAGAAATCCATGACGGTGTGGTCTCAAGTCCTGATGCAGAATTCATATAAATTACCGATGGTACCTGGGATTCATCTCCATTGGCTGCAAGAAGATCAGGATAACCGTCGTTATTTATATCAGCCCATTTCAGATCTGTGGTTGATCTCATATCAGTAGAAGACCACGCAGGAGTTGATGTAAGCACGCCATTATCATTCCTGTACACCTGAGTTTCATACTCGTTTATCGGGGGATATGAATTGCTGTGATAATTTCCTACTGCCAGATCAAGGTCACCGTCGTGATCATAATCAGCCCAGGCAAGTCCGCCTACCTGGCGTTCAAGCGTTCCCTGCCATTCAGGTGTTGATCCAAATGGAACGGTGTCAGTTACAGCAGCATGCCGGTTATTGTAGTCGGCTGACGTATATGTTTTAGTCTGCTTCCCATCAGGACTAACGTCCGTATAAGTCTTGGTTTGAGGAAATAAAAAGGTTAGTGAAATAAAAGAGAAAGTCAGAAGTAGAATTGTCCGCATATCGTAACTCCGGAATAAGATGAACTAATACTACAACCTTAATACAGGCTGTAAACCGGCGTCCAAATTATTCTTTTCTTTTTAATGATTCAAGCTTTGGGAACGTAAGGATGCAGGTCAATTTTTGTAAATGCTTATGATATCACCGGTTAATCGGAAATATTTTTTTATTTTATCGCATCAACAAATTATTTCTGAAGATGAAAAAAATAGTAGTTACTTTTAATGCAGATGAGAGACAGCGTAATCTGATTAGTTCTGGTATTAAAAACAATGCTGAGGTGAAATATCTTGAAGATTTTGAAGGAGATAAGCTGAAGCAGGTACTTAAAGATGCCGAAGTACTATTTGCATGGAACCCGCCGCGTGAACTGGGTGACGTTGGTCCTGATTCATTTCCCGGTTTACAATTTGTGCAGGTACTTTCAGCAGGCTATGATCATGTTGATTTTAATATGTTTCCACGCGGCTGTAGAATTGCAAGTAACAAAGGTGCTTATGCTGAACCTATGGCCGAACATATTATGGCGATGATACTAGCTCTGGCAAAACGATTAATGGTTAACCATAACAAGATGGCACAGGGAGAATTCAACCAGGGCGGGCGGAATATTTCAGTGGGAGATTCTATCGTTGGTATACTCGGGTATGGCGGTATCGGAAAAGCAGCGGCAAAACTGATCCGTCCTTTTGGCTCTAAAATCTATGCGGTCAATTCATCGGGTAAGCCGGAAGAGGATGTGGATTTTATAGGGACGCTGAAAGACCTCGACTTTATACTTGAGAACAGCGATATAATCCTTATCTCACTTCCCCTGTTAAAGGAGACCGAGAACCTGATAGGGAAAAGCGAACTTGAGAAGATGAAGCCGAAAGCCATTCTTATAAATGTTGCAAGAGCGCAGATAATAAATGAAGAAGCTCTATATAATCATCTAAAAACACATCCCGATTTTTATGCAGGTATCGATACCTGGTGGATTGAGCCCTTCTCGGAAGGGGAGTTCAAAGTAAATTTCCCCTTCTTCGATCTGCCGAATCTGCTGGGTTCGCCGCACAATTCACCTATCGTGCCCGGAGCTTTAGCGGAGGGAATGAGAAGAGCTGTTGAGAATATCAACCGCCTTTTAAAAGGACTGGAGCCGCGAAATATTGTCAACCAGTAATTTTGTTAGTCAGGTTTTAAGATCGGGTAAGACTGGTATTAAGCTCGAGGAATAGACGGTTCAAAGACGGTTCAACGCTATTTTTGGGGGGAAAATTGTATAAGAATTAAACAAGGTTGTTGAAGAATTAAACAGCCATTTAGAAGGGATGAATGCTATTCTTGATAGTTTATTATATGATTTTTTAACCTAAAGTTCAACCGGGACAAACTAATGCCCCGGTCTTACTGGATTCCAATCCTAAGGATTAAATCCCGAATTCTTCTTTTGCTTCTTTAAACTTCGATATCGCAAAGTCGAGATCTTCTTTAGTATGAGCCGCAGAGATCTGTACTCTTATCCTCGCGGTTCCTTTCGGTACAACAGGGTAGAAGAAGCCTATCACATAAACACCCTTCTCAAGCATACTGGCGGCCATCTTCTGCGCAAGCACGGCATCACCAAGCATAATCGGAACGATAGGATGAGTTCCGGGTTTTATATTTAATCCCGCTTTAGTTATTCCTTCGCGAAAATACTTTGTATTTTCTTCAAGCTTGTCTCTCAGGTGCGTATTGGCGCTGAGCATTTCCAGAACTTTTATTGATGCAGATACAATTGAAGGTGCAACAGTATTTGAGAACAAATAAGGACGGCTTCTCTGTCTCAGCATATCAACGATCTCTTTCCTTGCACTTGTATAACCGCCGCTGGCACCGCCGAGAGCCTTGCCGAGAGTTCCGGTAATAATATCAACTCTTCCCATTACTCCATTGTACTCGTGGGTTCCCTTACCATGCTTGCCCATAAATCCTACCGCATGCGAATCATCTACCATAACCATAGCGTCGTATTTATCTGCCATATCGCATATTCCTTTCAGGTTGGCGATAGTGCCGTCCATCGAGAATACGCCGTCTGTTGCTATAAGTATATTTTTGATCTTAGCTTCGCGTGCTTCTTTCAGCTTCGCCTCAAGATCGTTCATATCATTATTCTTATAGCGGTATCGCTGAGCTTTGCACAGCCTGACTCCGTCAATTATACTTGCATGGTTCAGTTCATCGCTTATTACCGCATCTTCCTCTGAAAGAATTGTTTCAAATAATCCGCCGTTAGCATCAAAGCAGGATGTGTAAAGGATCGTGTCTTCCATTTCGAGGAACTGAGAAATTTTCTGCTCAAGTTCTTTATGTATTTCCTGTGTTCCGCATATGAAGCGTACTGACGACAGCCCGTATCCCCATTTATCAAAGCTTTCTTTTGCTGCCTGGATAATTGTGGGGTTGTCTGCTAGTCCCAGGTAATTATTTGCACACATATTAAGAACCTGCTTGCCGCCTTTGACCTCAATGGTGGCTTTCTGGGGACTGGTGATTACGCGCTCCTTTTTATATAATCCTTCTTTCTCTATTCCAGTAAGAATATCCTGGTAATGTTGTCTTGTATTATCTTTCATTTGTAATTCCCTCCGGTTTTTCGATGGACGATTATTCCATCCAGTTCAAAATGATTTTTCCTGAATTTCCTGTTCTCATTATCTCAAATCCCTGCTCAAAATCTTTGTATGAAAATTTATGAGTAATGACAGGAGTAATATCTAATCCGCTCTGTACCATTGCCTGCATCTTATACCATGTTTCAAACATCTCCCTCCCATAAATTCCCTTAAGGTGAAGTCCGTTAAATATAACCTTCTCCCAGTTTACCGCCGTGTTGGCCGGCAGAAGTCCCAGCAGGGCAATCTTTCCGCCGTGGAACATAACATCAATCATATCATTTAAGGCGCGGGGACTACCGGACATCTCCAGACCAACATCAAATCCTTCTCTCATTCCCAGCTCATCAACTATATCGGGCAGCTTTTCCTTTGAAACATCAACGGCACGAGTTACTCCTACTTTCTTTGCAAGATTGAGCCGATAAGGATTCATATCTGTTATAACCACATTTCTTGCTCCGGCGTGTTTTGCAATTGCGGCGGCCATAATTCCTATAGGGCCGGCACCGGTTATAAGAACATCCTCGCCGAGCAGATCGAACGAAAGGGCGGTGTGGGTTGCATTCCCGAAAGGATCGAATATTGAGAATATATCTTCGGGGATCCTTGGATCGCAGTGCCATACGTTTGTAACAGGAATAGCAAGGTAATCTGCAAAGCAGCCTGGCCGGTTAACGCCGACGCCTTTGGTATTGGGACAAAGATGCCTTCTTCCTGCCCGGCAGTTGCGGCAGTGACCGCATACGATATGTCCTTCACCACTCACAAGTTCGCCGATCTTAACATCCTGAACGTTCGAGCCCATATCAACAATCTCACCCACATATTCATGTCCGGTTACCATTGGAACAGGAATGGTCTTCTGGGCCCATTCATCCCAGTTATAGATGTGTATATCGGTACCGCAAATTGAGGTTTTATGAATTTTGATCAGTACATCGTTAACGCCCACTTCGGGCACAGGCACTTCATCCATCCATATGCCCGGTTTTGCATATTTTTTAACAAGAGCTTTCATTTTTTGAGGCATAAATAATTCCTTCGCAAGTATTTACAGAGTTGATATAAAAGTAAATAATAAAAAATAAATTTTCAGATTTTGTGATATTAAAATTAGATATAAGCGGGACAAAGGACAAGGAAGGGATTTAATATTGAAAATTGAGTATTGAAAAGCAGCTCAAGAAAAAACAAACGGAGTGATGCCGCAGATTACGGCACCACTCTGTGAAATGATAAAATAGGATCTGGTTCAGATGATAGAATAGAGGGCGAAATCAGAGTTCATAAGGAGGCCCGGAGAACTCTTATGGATACTCATCTTTTCTTCAAACCATTTTTTTTCAATGCCGTTTACTTCGGCAGTTGCTCTGAGCCAGTTGATTTCATTATCGGTTACCCTGTTGTCCGAAAAGGCCAGCCTTAGGCCGTCATCAACAAAAGATTCGGCAATTTTTATATCCGTGAATTTTATCGGTTCGTCCGTTATATACTTATTATTAAGCAGACTTTTTATGACATCTTCATAAAAATCACTCGCAAACCCCAGTTTTACAGATATATCTTTAATTATTTTCTTTTCAGATTCGGCTAACTGATTATCTTTCCTGGCTGTAATTAATAATCCTTTGAGGTAATTACTCTTATCAATAATTGGTATTTCCATCAAATTCCCTGAATTACTTTACGGAAACTAAACTAAGAAAAAAAAGAACTTATACAAATTCATAAATTTGTCATAAGTAAATCTAATGTTTTCAAACATAAAAAACCCCGCGGAATTTCTGCGGGGTCATACTCACAAATATCCTGGACTAAATCACTTCAGAAGGATCATTTTACGGGTTTGCACAAAATCACCAGCTTTAAGCTTATAGAGGTAGATTCCGCTGGAAAGTTTTGATGCATCGAATTTTATTGAATAATGACTCGCATCCTGATTTTCATTAACCAGTGTGGCTGCTTCTCTTCCCGGTAAATCGTAAACTTTCAGTTTTACAAAGGATTTAACCGGAGGTTGTAATTAATGGTAAAACGATATGAGATTTTTACCAGCACAGAAGTTGATTACATATAACACTCTGTTCTCATTTATTATTAAATTTGTATATAATTTTTTAATGAATAACCTCTTAGATAAAGGGAGATGAGAAATGGATTATAGAACCGAAACCGACAGTATGGGGGAAATTAAAGTTCCTGCAGATAAATATTATGGTGCACAGACGGCGAGATCTCTTATGAATTTTAAGATAGGAGGCGACAGGTTTCCGCGTGAACTGATCAGGGCTCTCGGGATACTTAAGAAAGCTGCCGCACTTACAAACAAGGAACTTGGGATCCTTCCGGCAGACAAAGCAGATCTGATAGTGAAAGCGGCTGACGAAGTTATTGAAGGAAAGCTTGATGAGCACTTCCCGCTCGTTGTATGGCAGACCGGAAGCGGCACACAGACAAATATGAATGCAAACGAGGTAATCTCTAACCGCGCTATTGAACTAGCCGGCGGAGAAATGGGGAGTAAGAAACCTATTCATCCCAATGATGATGTAAATAAGGCACAGTCATCCAATGATACTTTCCCGACAGCGATGCATATTGCTGCTGTTGAAGAGATCCATCGCAGACTTATCCCTATGGTTACTAAACTTCGTGATGCACTGGCTACTAAATCGGAGGAGTTTAAGGATATAATTAAGATCGGACGCACTCATCTGATGGATGCTACTCCTCTTACACTGGGACAGGAGTTCAGCGGCTATGTTCAGCAATTAACTAATGGTCTCGAAAGAATTAATGCTGCTCTTCCTCATCTTTATGAACTTGCACTCGGTGGAACTGCAGTTGGTACAGGATTAAATACTCATCCCGAATTTGCAGTAAAAGCAGCGGCTAAGATTGCTGATATAACAGGTAAGCCTTTTAAGTCGGCAAGGAATAAATTTGAATCTCTGGCTGCACACGATGCCCTGGTTGAATTCCACGGTGTACTGAAAACACTTGCTGCTTCACTAATGAAGATTGCTAATGATGTAAGATGGCTGGGGTCAGGACCAAGATGCGGAATTGGCGAACTTCAGCTTCCGGAGAACGAACCCGGCAGTTCTATTATGCCCGGAAAAGTTAATCCCACTCAATCGGAAGCAATGACGATGGTCTGCGTCCAGGTATTCGGAAATGACGTTGCTGTCAACTTCGGCGGCGCCAGCGGTAACTTCGAGCTTAATGTATTCAAGCCGGTTATAATCTTTAACGTTCTTAATTCTACAAGGCTTATTGCAGACGCCTGTGAAAGCTTCACAGATAACTGCGTAGTCGGTATTGAAGCAAATAAAACGAATATTAAGAAGAACCTTGAGAATTCTCTGATGCTGGTTACTGCACTAAATCCTCATATAGGATATGATAATGCAGCAAAAGTTGCAAAGAAAGCTCACAAGGAACATACTACTTTGAAGGAAGCTGCTATTGCGTTAAATCTTTTAACAGCGGAAAAATTCGATGAGGTAGTCAGACCCGAAAAAATGATCGGCCCGAAAAAGTAGTTTTGAATTGAGATAAAAAAATTGCCGTCGGATTAATCCGACGGCATTAAATAATAATTGTACTGTCGTATTTGTATTCTTACCATTGGATTTATCCAACGGAAAAGTTTACCTACAATAATTATCGGGCTTCAGCCCTCTATATTACTTCAGATCGAACCTGTCAAGATTCATTACCTTGTTCCATGCCGCAACGAAATCTTTCACGAACTTCTTGCTTCCGTCTTCATATGCATAAACTTCAGCGAGAGCCCGAAGCTCGGCGTTAGATCCAAGGATAAGATCAACACGGGTTCCTGTCCATTTCACTTTATCAGTTTTACGATCGCGGCCTTCGAATACTTCGTGTTTCTCTGAAACCGGTTCCCATTTTGTCCCGAGATCTAACAGGTTTACAAAGAAGTCGTTTGTCAGTTTGCCAGGACGTTTTGTAAAAACACCATGCTTCGAATTATCCCAGTTGGTATTAAGTACCCGCATACCGCCCAGGAGCACAGTCATTTCGGGAGGAGTAAGGGTTAAAAGCTGTGCACGGTCAAGAAGCCGTTCTTCAGCCGATGCAGTATAATTTGGTTTAACCTTAATATAATTACGGAACCCGTCGCCGAATGGTTCTAACGGTCCGAATGCATCAACATCTGTCTGTTCCTGAGAAGCATCAGTTCTTCCCGGAGTAAAAGGCACCTTCACATCGTGTCCTGCATCTACAGCAGCTTTCTCAACCGCGGCGCATCCTCCGAGAACGATCAGATCGGCCAGCGAGACCTTTTTGCTTCCTGAATCTTTATTAAAATCCTTCTGAATCTTCTCCAGAGTCTTCAGCACCTTTGCGAGCTGAGGAGGATTATTAATCTCCCAGTCCTTCTGAGGAGCAAGCCTTACGCGAGCACCGTTAGCGCCTCCGCGTTTATCAGAACCGCGGAAAGTTGCGGCTGAGGCCCAAGCTGCTGATACCAGTGCTGACACTGATAATCCGGAAGCAAGGATCTTTTTCTTAAGCTCCGCAATGTCTTTATTTCCAATCAGCTTGTGATTTACAGCCGGAATAGGATCCTGCCATATAAGATCTTCTTTAGGAACTTCGGGGCCGAGGTAGCGTGCTTTGGGACCCATATCGCGGTGAGTCAGCTTGAACCATGCCCGTGCAAATGCATCTGCAAATTCATCCGGGTTCTCATAAAAACGCCGTGATATCTTTTCATATGCGGGATCAAATCTGAGTGCAAGGTCTGTCGTCAACATAAAAGGAGCATGTTTTTTCGAAGGATCATGAGCATCAGGTACAAGACCTTTTCCTGCATCACCTTTCGGCTTCCATTGATTTGCGCCGGCAGGACTCTTGGTTAACTCCCATTCATACCCGAACAGGTTCTCAAAGAAATTATTACTCCACTTTGTCGGTGTTGTTGTCCAGGTTCCTTCAAGACCGCTGGTAATGGTATTATCGCCGAATCCGGTTCCCAGTTTATTCTTCCAACCCAGTCCTTGTTCTTCTATGGCTGCGGCTGCGGGTTCAGGCCCGACATATTTATTTGGATCACCTGCACCGTGTGTCTTACCGAATGTATGACCACCTGCTATCAGGGCAACAGTCTCTTCATCATTCATTGCCATACGTCCAAACGTTTCACGGATATCGCGTGCCGCTGCCACAGGATCAGGGTTGCCGTTAGGACCTTCAGGATTTACGTATATAAGTCCCATCTGTACGGCTGCCAGCGGGTTCTCAAGCTCACGATCACCCTCGTAGCGGTTGTCCGCAAGCCATTCACCTTCGGAGCCCCAGTAAATATCTTCAGGGGACTGCCAAACATCCTCGCGGCCGCCGCCGAATCCAAACGTCTTAAATCCCATAGATTCAAGAGCGCAGTTGCCTGCAAGTATTATAAGATCGGCCCATGAAATTTTTTTCCCGTATTTCTGCTTGATCGGCCAGAGAAGCAGTCGGGCTTTATCAAGGTTTGCATTATCGGGCCAGCTGTTAAGCGGTGCAAAACGCTGGGCGCCCGTTCCGCCACCTCCGCGCCCGTCTGAAATCCGGTAAGTACCGGCACTGTGCCATGACATACGAATAAAGAAAGGTCCGTAGTGCCCAAAATCTGCAGGCCACCAGTCCTGCGACTTTTTCATCAGTTTGAATATATCTTCTTTAACTGCTTTAAGGTCAAGTTTCTTGAACTCCTTAGCATAATCATAATTCTCACCCATCGGGTTTGATTCGGAAGAATGCTGACGAAGGACGTTCAGGTTTAACAGGTTCGGCCACCAGTCGCGGTTGCGTGTTCCGCCTCCGGCACCGTGTTTCAATGCCCCGGTAGTAAATGGACACTCAGCTTCACCTTTGTTTAGCGTATCAACTACTTTTCCCGGAATTTTCTCTTCTTTATTTCCCATTAGGTCTCCTCTTCATTAATATTAATTAAAAATGAATAATTATAAATTAAACTTTATAAATTCTCTTCTTAGAATGTGTGTGGGGTAGCTCAATGGGTAAAATTTAAAGAAATAATGATAGTATAACAAGGCATTCAAATACCTCAAATCGATTAGCATATTATCATTTTCGGATCACTTTACCTGTATTGTGGAATAATTCAACAACCGAAGGATAAACGCTTCAAAAATATTGACTTATGTAAATATTTGATGTATGTTATTCGCGACAGGTAAAAACCGGATATCATCCGCGTATCAGAGTTTACAGGTAATTCAATTCGCAAATAGTTTAAAGTAGATCGTCAGTTTCTTATCAGATAAAACTGAATTTAAAATTCTGAGGAATTTCTATATCAGTCTGTATCATTCTTTGTCTGAGGCTATAATTAATTCATTAACCATAATTGATTGGAGTAGATTATGAAAAAAACATCGTTACTTCTTTTGTTCATTTTTGTTCTTCTTCCTGTATGTATATTTTCACAGATACCAAACCCAGGGTTTGAAAGCTGGACAAACGGCGAGCCCGATGGCTGGGTAACAGACAATGCGCCTCCTGATTTCATTCCCGTTACTCAATCCAGTTCGGCCCATTCGGGTTCTTCGGCAATGCAGGGTACGGTTCTGAATTTCTCCGGCTTTCCTATTGCACCTACATTTGTAAGCGGTCCCGATGGTGACGGATTTCCTTATAATTCACGGCCTGGTTCATTCCAGGGATGGTACAAACTGACCTCCGCGGGTTCAGGGGGTGATATGCTGCAGATAACGGTAGGTTTTTATAAAAATGGCCAGGGGATAGGTGCCGCATTTGTATCCCTGGGTGATGCCGCATCATACACTCAATTTTCAAGTGATATAACCTGGATAACTGCAGATGTGCCCGATAGTGCGATAATCGTTGGTATCGTTGGAAACGGAAGCGGGTCCGTAAATGCGGGAACCACATTCTATCTTGATGATCTGACATTCAGCAGTGCAACCGCGGTCCAGCCTGATGAAAATACAGCTTTAAGCTTTGAACTGGCCCAGAACTATCCGAATCCGTTCAATCCAACCACTACAATAAGCTATACCCTTCCAAAGTCATCATTTGTTACACTGAAGGTATATAATCTATTGGGACAGGAAGTAGCTGAACTCGTAAATGAGACTCAGTTTGCAGGAAAGCATAGTGTTGAATTTACAGGAATGGATCTGCCGAGCGGATTATATGTTTATAAGATTGCAGCAGGAAATTTTACACAAACGCGTAAGATGATGCTGTTGAAGTAATTTCATGCATTATAATAATTTTCAGAGAGGCCCATCCGCAAAAGCGAATGGGCTTTCTCAGTTATATATATCCCTTTACTTCATCAATATCATCGCTTTTGTCTTCTGCAGTCCGTTAACCTCAATCGTATAGAAATAAATTCCGCTTGATAATTTCCTGCCGTCGAATACTATAGTATGAGAGCCTGCATATTGATACCCATCAGTCAGCGTAGCTAATTTATTCCCCAGAATATCAAATACCGTTACCTTTACATCGGTACCCTGTTTAAGAGAATATTCAATATTGGTCGAAGGATTAAAGGGGTTAGGATAATTTTGAAGCAGTTCAAACGAGTTGAGATCAACACCATCTTCCTTAACACCCCCGGCAGGATGGAAATAATGTTTTAGCCATCCAGATAGTGCTGTGCACTCCATCCTGGTGCTCCCATATAATCACAACATAGGGAACCCCATCATAGTTCATAACACCAACTTTGGGCTTAAGGTCATCGCCCGTCATATCGGAAATATTTATTAAAGTATCATATGGAGCATAGTAATAAGTTTTTAACATGACTTCATTATCATCCGCTAATGAATCCGTGTCGAAAATTAAAAAGAAGGGGGTATCCTGTTGTTTTGTAGGAATTGGATAAGTGAAAAAAGATGGGTGCATATAATTACAGTTTGTATTCGTCGTAATTATAAAATCAGCCTGTGGATCAGGAGAGAAATAATATTTTATTCTGCTGATTCCATTTGAAATTGATTCGAATGAAACGCCGTCGTCGAATCCAAGGTCAGGATTCCTGTTATCTCCGTCAGCAAGTTCAAATGACTCCCAATAAGGTTCCGGGTAGTTATTATATTGTGCAGCATATATATGTATACTCTCATTAACTTGTTTCTCGTATACGAGCAATGATGACTCCCGACCTACAGAAGGTAAAGAACATGCCCCGCTGTCGATCACCAGAGCAAGAGACGAATCAGGATAAAGCTTCTTAGCTTCTAATTTATTTTCCATGATCCAGGCCAGATAATAGTCATTCAGGCTTATCATGGGTCTTTCGCTAAGTGAATCTTTAACAATTATCTCATTCAATAGAATGCCGCCAGAATAATCCCGCCTTTTAATTTGATAATAGCTGCCGGAAAAATTTTCCCAGAAGACAGATATTCCTGTATCGGAAGGATTATATACAACCTGGGGATTTGATTTGATGTCATTATCCGAAGATATTACAATGCTGGAATCAATTGATTCAGGCGCAACAATTTTCAGATATACAGTATACGTTGGATCGTTTTTGTTTATCCAGGTCAGATAGAGGGCATCACTGTAGTAAAAATCTCGTGATAAAAGATCAAAATCATAATTATCACCAGGGATATCTACAAGTACACTCTTTTGAAAGTATTCGAAGTTCTGGCTCATCATAGCAGCCGGAAAGAAAAAATATAAAAGAAAGAAAAAACGCGAAAGATATTTTTAAGCTCTTCATACTAACCTCCCCGTAGGTTTTTAAGAAGTATTATTTCCCTAAAACATCGATGATCCCTTAAATTACCAAACCATACACTACCCTGGGTTCCAGGCAGATGATCCGTTCATTAGCTATTAGATAATTAAAATCAGTGGCTGCTATTAACCCATAAAAACAGAACCCGGCAATAGTCAGCTTCCAGAGAGATTTTACAAATGGATCACGTGAGTTTTCGTTTAATCGCGGGTAAAAAATGAAATAAACAGGAAGCAGGAAAGCAGATATCCGTAAAAACATATTAAAATATTTGTTGCTCATTTATTCTTCCTTTCTCACGATTTTTTGACCAACATCGCGGCTGTAAAAAACAAAGCAGTATAGAAAAGACTTAGTATTGATTCAGTATATGTCTCTTGGACGAACTGGTAAATTCCTATACAAAGTGAAATAAAACTAAATATAAAAAGTAGTAAAACAAGATTTTTTTCACCTCACCCTGCTTTTGGCTATGACTGTATAAGTAAATAAATAACAATAATAGTTAAAAATAAAGCCAGCCCTGTAATAATTCCAGTAATTGATAATTTCTTACTTATCTCTTTCCCTTTCACAGCAGGTTCTACAGGATTTTTATTAAAGATTTTTTCAGCGGAATAACCGGCAGCCAGTCCTATTAATACTCCAATCATGGGACCGAACGCAATATTCCCGAGAACCAGTCCCACTGGTATTCCCAATGGAATACCTACAGTCATTCCTATTTCTATGAAATGACCTTTTTTATATCTCTTATGCGTTTCCATTTTACTCTCCAGATTTTCTTTTAATTATTTGCTCAGAAACAGGATTAAAAAGATCAGAATACCGGCAATAATCAGAACTGAGCTTATGATTATTATTTTATTTCTGCGGTTTTCAGAATCTGAAATTATTTCTGATGCAGTTCCGGTATCATCAAGGTCATCTATACTTTCTTTCAGATCCCGCAGCTGATTTTTATATACAGGATACTGAGCTGCCAATGGGATCAAAAATGAAATGGCGATGAAAATATATAAAACAGGATCAATCAAGGGGCTTTCCATTCTGATTTCATTGTACTTGAAATAAAAGTACAGGAAAAACGCGCCTGTGATAAAAACAGGGTTTGATAAGGAACTTACGAGAATAAATTTTCTGTAAGTACTTTTTAAGTACTTGTATTGATTTCGCAGATTATCAATAATGGAATCGCTATCATCAATCTGATTAAGTTTTTTAAGAAATCCAAGCTCCACTGCAATCAGTGAGCATACTCCTGCAATAATTATTGGTATTATTATCTGGTAAGGAAACTGGTAATCAAGTACCAGTAACAGGTAAACAAACTCCACACAGGCTAATACTTTATAAATTATGTCAAACAGTATTCCCGCTTTGCTGCTTCTGTGTATCTGCTTTGATTTTTTTGTTCGGTATGATTGAATTTCTGCAAGCGAGTATTTTTTCTCGTTTGATGCATTATGCGCAGCGCTTTTCCATATACCTTTTATATCTAATTCTTCCATTGCTTCATTTCTCATTTAATATTGGCTTTATAATTTTCTCCAGTTTTCTTTTCAGCCGGACTAACCGTACACTTACGTTACTTTTACTTATACCGAGGATCTCTGCAATTTCGTCATATGATTTATCTTCCAGGTAAAGCAGGATAATGGCCTTCTCTACCGGTTTCAGTTTTTCAATCCCATAGTGCAAGGCCCTGATTCTGTATTCGCTGTCTGATTTATGCCCTTCTATCTGATCAGCTTTCAAATCCTGTACTTCTTCAATGTCAATAAAATTTAATTTTCTCCTTCTTCTGAACTTCGATATCGCTGTATTAAGACTAACCCTGTAAATCCAGGTTGTCAACTTTGAGTCTCCTTTAAATGACGGCAATCCTTTCCATAAATTTATCGCTATATCCTGGAAAAGATCATCCCTGTCAGGCTGATTACGACAATAGATATTACACACCTTAAGAATAAGTGCCTGGTTCTCATAAATGATCTTGCCGAATTCTTCTTCTGAAAATTTGTCGTACATCTATGTTTTATCTTTATTCTATTAGACGCAGTTTTGTTGAAAAAACTACAACCTTACACGAAAATAAAACATTCAATTGTCATTTGTCCTTAATTAGCTTAATTTAATTGCAGGTGAGAGCAGAGGAGACCTGTATGACCAACTATAATCATAGCACGAGGATTACGACTTCAACCTTCGGCATTCTGCTTGGAACAGCAGGTATTCTGAATCATGGTATCTTCGAGATACTTCAGGGAGATACTCCCACTAACGGTTTCTTTATAGAAGCAATAGGTAAATCGCATAGATTCTGGGTGTATGGTACTGAAGAGGCTTTCACCATAATTCCAAACTTTATGATAACAGGAATCCTTGTAATAGTAATAAGTATTGCGGTCATTTTATGGTCTGTCCGATTCATCCATCTAAGACATGGTTCAGCTGTCTTTCTTCTGCTTTTAATTTTATTGACGCTGGTTGGCGGGGGGATAGGATATATAATTCTCTTCCTGCCGGTCTGGGCATACTCAACCAGGATAAACAAACCTTTATTATGGTGGAAAAAGGTATTTAAAGACAGACTTGGAAAATTATTATCTGCTTTATGGCCTTACGTTCTTGCCTTGTCAGCTTTCTTATGGATAATCGTAATGGAACTGGGAATATTCGGCTACTGTCCCGGGCAGACTGATCCGGATACATTGCTGACTACTGTATTTATTTTTTTAATTTCCACTGTCGTTCTCGCAAATGCTGCTTTTATATGTGCCTTTGCCCGCGATATTGAAACTCAGGTCAGCCGATGAAATATTTATTTATAATTCTATTTATATGTGTAGATGGGTTTGTTCATAATAGCGGCGAACTCTATGCGGAAAATTGTCGTCTTTGTTTGACCATTCAATCAGAATATAGCAATAAAACCCCCGCGTCATATTTAGCAGATGATAGTACGGACATCAGAAGATCGGGTATCAGCAATATCCACGATTTTGATTTCCAGAAATATCTTACTGAGAAGGATTGGGAATGCCTGGAAATTGATTCCAGCTATACTGTAAACATTGAATCTATTATATACTTTGATTTTAATAAGGACGGAAGGGATGAAGCCATTATTACTGCACAAACCTGCATGATGGGCACCGGGGGTCCTGATATTCACAGTGTATACTATCTTGATGCCTCCGACAGAATCCGGGAATATGAGATAGACTATAAACCGAAGGAGAGTACTGAAATTATCGGGGTTCCCATGCCCCTTATAGGCAACCGCAATTATTATTTGCAAGTAAAGGACAGTCTGTTGTGTGCCGTCTACTGGGATGGGTCCGGAAGAAAGCACCCATTGAGTCAGTATTTTAAATTCGAAAATGGAAAATTTGTTTTAGAGAAAGAAGTCTATGGTAAAACTTTTCCCACAAGCTTTGATTGCAGCAAGGCAAAATCAGATCGTGAAATAGTTGCCTGTTCCTGTGATTCGATCGCAGAAATGGATTTAGAACTGGATAGCCTGTATAGAGTGCTTCTGTCAAAATTAAATCCCGAGGATAAAAGCAGGCTGAGAAAAGAGCAGCGGCAATGGCTTCAGGATTTTGATAAAGTTTATGCTTACAAATGGCTGAATGATTTTTCAGAAAGATACAGAGCCAGGATTGAAGAGTTAAAAAACAAGTTAACCCCGCGATAAATTGTGCAGGAACATATCAACTATAAAAGGTTTAACAATTAAATAATTATTGACCTTACCCCCGAAGTTCTCTATATTCAAAAAAACCCCACACAACGGAAGGACCGCTATGAAAACGAAATTACAGATTTTCATATCGCTTACCGTCCTGCTGATTCCTGCTTGTAAGCAAAATGTAGACATTGAAACTGAACGGCAGGCGCTGCTTAATGCTGATAGTGCCTGGGCAGTGGCCGCTGCAACAGGCAATGTAGAAAAAATCAAAACATTCTGGACAGAAGATGCGATCAACTATTTCCCGGGTCAGGAACCTGCATTCGGCAAAGAGGAAATTCTTAATATTGTTAAAAAGAACCGCTCCACACCGGGATTTTCACTTAACTGGAAAGCGAGAGATGCTGTCGTATCCGAATCCGGCAGTATGGGTTATACTCACGGCTCATACAAATTAACCTTTAGTGATCCGGAGGGCAATAATTATGCAAAATCAGGTAATTACGTCTGCATCTGGAAAAAGCAGGAGGATGGATCATGGAAATGTGTATTAGAAGCTTCCGTCCCCGGTCCGCAGCCTCAATAATTAATTACGTTTTACATTAATCGAAAACTAATTAAAGGAAAAATTATGAAACAGCGTCTTATGTCATCCGCTGTGATTTCATTCTTCGCATTCATTTTATTTTTAATTGTAGGTTCAGCTGAAGGACAACAGAATTATGAGGTGGATGCCGGTAATCTTGTAAAGGCACATGCCGATGCCTGGAACATGGATAGTATAGATACAATAGATGATCTTTTTAAGGAGAATGGAATTTATGAGGATGTAGCTGCCGGTGAGTCATGGCATGGCCGGAATGAAATAAAAAATCTGATTAAGTCGACTTTAAAAGCAATTCCGGATTTTAACGTAAAAATCACAAGCTGGTTCTCAGCGAAAGATAAAGTCTCCTGCGAATGGGTTATGTCAGGTACTCAGACGGGAGATTTTCCTGATCTCCCTGCAAGTGGTAAATCATTTTTTGTCCGGGGGTCTTCAGTTGTTTTAATTGAAGATGGAAAGATTAAGCATTGGACGGACTATTATGATATGTACTCATTTCTTCGTCAACTCGGTGCTTTGCCGGGGTCTGAACCAGAAGTTAATGGAGGAAAAGGTGAATAATAAAAACAAATCATTTTTAATTTCCCGGATCGCGGACGAAATGTGGAATAAAGGTTTAATTGATGTCGGGGATGAAATAATGGAGTCAGATGCAAAGTACCATGGACCGCATATGCCGAATGGTGCAGGAACACGCGAAGACTGGAAAAATGCTGTGAGAATGTACCTTTCTGCTTTTCCTGATTCTCAAGTCAGGTATGAAGAACTGATTGAAACCGAAGATATTGTGGTTGGCAGATGGAGCGCTGCAGCAACCAATACCGGACCATTAGCTGGTAAACCGCCGACAGGAAAGCCTATTTCTATTTCAGGAATTACAATTTATAAATTTAGTGGAGATAAAGTTTCCGAAGCCTGGGAACAACTCGATATGCTCGGTATGTGGACGCAGCTAGGTATAATAAAACTTCCAGGCGCCCACTAAGATAAATGGCTTATGGACCAATTCAACCTGATTGAATTTTTACGGATAAAGAAAGGATGAAGAATGAGGGCAGAATTTTACGAGGTAACAGTCTTGATAAAAAATGTGTGTGTAAAGAGTTTAGCTCTGATAGCGATTATCTGCTTTACCAATGAATTTACGGGTATAGCTGCAGCGCAGACAGTTGGGGATTCAGTGTCTGTATACAAACTGGTAAAAGCGTATCAGCATACATTCAGCACAAGAGATGCGACAGCAGTTTCAGAATTCTTCTCAGAGGATGCAGATGTACTTGTGGGTAATCTTCTTGAAGCGAGAGGACGACAGGCTGTCCGGGATTTTTGGGATGCTTACTTCACGAAACAGGAACCGGGGAGAAGAGCTGTATTCACAGTAAATTCATTTAGAATGATAACTGAGGACGTTGCAGTAATTAACCTCGGATCCGTAACAGGTGGACGGGATGCACTGGGAATAGAACTGAAAACCAGGAAAGCACGGGGCACATGGGTAGTGCATCAGCTTAACGGAAAATGGCTTATAAACTCTGTATGCATGATGCCGGCAGAGAGTGATAGTATTGTTCTGGGAGCATCCGTTGAAGCTGCAGAATCCATAAGGCCCCACATACGCGCATTTGTCGATACATTCACTGAGGCATTTAATAGTCATGAACCATCCAGGGTGAGTGCTCTTTTCCGAAAAGATGCAGATATCATTGTACGCAATCTTCCTCTGATTCAGGGAGCACAAGCTATTCAGGATTGGTGGAGTGCTTACTTTTCTAAACCGAGGAACTACAGCGCGGTATTTAAAATAGACGAAATAAGACCAATCAGTGAAGAAGTCATACAGGTAAGCGTCACTGCATCAGGTGCTATTCCGGGGACGGAGGACAAACTTCAGCCTGTCAGACAAACCCATGCGGTGTGGTTTCTTTCCCGCGGAAATGAAGGGTGGCGCATTGCTGCTCTACGGGTATTGCCAGGTAAGGACGATCTTATTATCCGAAGATGAAGTAATTAAAGTGAAATGTGCCGATAGTTCTTAGCAAAATGAAAGCAGGAGGCATATTCCCAAAATATTATATAGCCGTTCATCATTTTATCCATCCAAATTTTTAATTCACGAAACTTATATTTGGGGGTCTTTTGTTCAAAAATACCGGAGTGAGTCATGTTGAGGTATCTAACCTTTTTTACCAGTCTAATCTTAATTTCAACTTTTTCTTATTCACAGAGTCAGCCCCTGCTGCTATATCCGTCAATCAATAATGATGGTTCCAGAATTGCATTTTCTTACCAGGGAGATATATGGACGGTCTCATCTTCCGGCGGACGCGCTGATAGGATAACTGAACACGAGGGAATAGAAACTAACAGTGTTTGGAGTCCCGACGGTTATAAATTAGCTTTCAACAGCGAGCGGTTCGGTAATTCTGATGTCTACGTAGTCGATGCTTTTGGCGGAAGGCCTGACCGATTAACTTACCACTCGGCCGGTGATGAGCTCAGCAGCTGGTCGAAAAGCGGAAAGATCTATTTTACTACAAGGAGAAATTATAATTCTGTCGAATGGTCGCCTGAGATTTATGCGGCTTTGCCTGCAGGCGGAACACCTGAACGTGCTCTCGATGCTTTTGGATATGATCCTGCTGAATCCCCTGACGGCAGGTTCATTGTTTTTACTAAAGGCGACTGTCGTATTCCGCGTGAGGAGTACCGCGGCTCGGCTAACCGCGATATCTGGCTCTACGATACTAAGAATAAATCATACATCCAGCTAACAGATTTTATGGGAAATGATTATTCACCTCAGTGGGGCGGAGAACGCACTATCTTCTATATCAGTTCTTCCAGCGGAAAGTATAATGTTCGTAAGTTATCTCTCGATGCCGATGGAAATAAAAAAAATGATGCTGCCGTTACTACTTTTACAGATGATGGAGTGCGTAATTTCAGCGTGAGCAGCAACGGAAGTAAGCTCGTACTTGAAAAAGATATGAATCTTTATACTGTCAACGCCGACGGCTCTGACCTTAAAAAACTCTCTATCGATGTTTCATCGGATTATAAGCTCGATCCTTACGAGTGGAAAACTTTCACATCGAAAGCTTCAGAGTTCTCTGTTTCACCAAACGGAAAGTATATAGCTCTTGCAGTCCGCGGGGATATCTTCGTTACCGAAAATGATAAGGACAAAAGTCTAACTGTTAACCTCACCCAAAGTTCATCACGCGAGGAAAATCCGCAGTGGGTTAATGATTCAACTATCATCTTTGTTTCGGATGAAGCAGGACAGTTCGATATCTATGCTGTTGCTTCTTCGGATAAGGCAGAGACTAATATTTTCAGAAGTCTGAAGCATAAGATAGACAGAGTTACCAATACCGATAAAGATGAGTCAGCACTGGCGATTTCACCCGACGGCAAGATGCTTGCGTACATCCGCGGTAATGGTCAGCTTGTTACGGCGAAGATTGATAAGGATGGTCAGTTGTCGGATGAGAAGATACTGTCGGATGACTGGTCTCAGCCGGAGGATCTGGCATGGAGTCCGGATTCTAAGTGGCTCGCGTATTCAAAAGCTGATCTTTATTACAACAATGAAATCTTTATTCAGGCCGCGGATAATTCCCATGAGGCTGTAAATGTGAGCATGCACCCAAGAATGGACGCACAGCCATTCTGGAGCCCTGATGGTTCAAAGCTCGGCTTCGTCTCCGAAAGGAATAACCGCAGTGCCGATATCTGGTTCGTTTGGCTGAAGAAAGCTGACTGGGAGAAAACGCAGCAGGACTGGGAGTATGCCGAACCGGAGAAGAAAGAGGATAAGAAAAAGGGTAAGGATTCTGCTGAGGTAAAACCGGTTGAGATAGATTTTCCGGATATCTATAAACGACTGGTGCAGGTAACTTCTATGCCCGGCGACGAGAGGAATCCTGTTATTTCGGCCGACGGAGAAACTTTCTATTTTACCGCACCTTATTCATCGGGCAAAGCTAAGAAACTTGATCATTCCTTATACAGTATTAAATGGGACGGCAAGGATTTTGAATCAATTATAAAAGGTAGTGATGCCTATTATTCCCTGAAGCCCGATAAGGATGTAAAGAATATCTATCTCTTTAAAGGCGACGGCAAACTTTCAAAGGTTGATCTTGATAAGAAGAAGGAAGAAGGACTTTCATACTCAGCAAAAATGCAGATAAATTATACCGCTGAGCGCGAGCAGATCTTCGAGGAATCCTGGCGGATGATCAGGGATGGGTTTTATGACCCCGGGTTCAACGGACATGACTGGGATGCAATAAAGGCTAAATATAAGCCATGGGTTATGTCTGCTTCCACGAGCCGCGACTTCAGATATATGTTTAATTTTATGCTCGGTCAGATAAATGCCAGTCATATGGGAATGTACGGCGGCGACAGGGAAGAGACTCAAAAGGAAGTAACAGGACTTCTGGGGATTGAGATAGGTAATAAGGATGGTGGAATATTGGTTGAGCGTGTTGTGCCTGAGAGTCCTGCCGATAAAACCGAAAGCAAACTGTTTGCCGGCGATGTTATTACAAAAGTAAACGGACAGCCGGTAGGCGGCAATGTTAATTTCTATTCTAAGTTTGTGAACACGGCTGATGATAGAGTACTGATGGAGGTGAAAGGGAAGGACGGCAAAACCAGAGAGGTGATTATTCGTCCCGTCGATAATATAAGAGATCTGCTGTACAACGAATGGGTGCAGGACAGAAAGAAACTGACGGATGAATATTCGAACGGCAGGGTTGGGTATATTCATATTAAAGCGATGGGATGGGACAGTTTTGAGGAGTTTGAGCGCGAGCTTGCCGCAACCGGTTACGGCAAGGATGGTCTTGTTGTGGATGTACGCTACAACGGCGGCGGCTGGACAACAGATTACCTTATGATGGTACTAAACTACAAACAGCACGCTTACACTATCCCAAGAGGTGCCACTGATTCACTGGCAGTTAACCATACTAAGTTTGCTGACTATTATCCTCTTGGAGAGAGACTTCCTTATTCAGCCTGGATAAAGCCCAGCATAGCACTCTGCAATGAGAACAGCTACTCAAATGCGGAGATATTCTCACATGCATACCAGACCCTGGGAATAGGGAAGCTGGTAGGACAGCCTACCTTCGGAGCGGTTATCTCAACAGGAGGAAGGAGTATGGTTGACGGAACATTTGTTCGCCTTCCCGGCAGAGGCTGGTACGTAAAGAAGACTAATAACGATATGGAAGACGAACCCGCAACGCCCGATTTTGTAGTTAAGAATGCTCCCGACTACCGCGCAAAAGGCACAGACGCCCAGCTTAAGAAAGCAGTAGACGAGCTGATGAAACAACTGAAGTAATACTGAATACGTCATTTCGACCGAAGGGAGAAATCCTGAAGTCTTTTCCTCCCAATTATTACGCCCCCGGTTTATGCTAACCAGGGGATATTTTATCTCACCAAAACCATCTTCTTAACTGCCAAATATTTACCTGCTGTCAACCGGTAGAAATAAACACCGCTCGTCAGTCCGGAAGCATCTAAGTTTATCTCATAACTTCCTGCCGGCCTGTATTCATCTATTAGAGTTTTAACCTCATTCCCCAGCACATCAAATATTTGTAATGTCTGCACACAATTCTCAGGTGACTGCCATTTTATAACAGTAGACGGGTTAAAAGGATTGGGGAAATTCTGCTCTAAAGCGAATCTTAATGGGATATTGAAGTTAACATTTACAACATCAGAATAATGGAAGCTGCCATTGAAATCATATTGCTTCAACCGGTAGGAATAGCTCCCCCGGCTCAGGTGATCATTCGTGAAGGCATAATTATGCTGTTCTGCTGTAGTCCCATTTCCTTTAACAAATCCAATAGTAATAAATTCCTGCTTAGCACAACTCCTCTGTATCTCGAATCCACGGTTGTTGGTTTCAGTTGCAGTTGTCCAACTTAATACAATGCTATTTCCGGTGTTAGTAAAAGAGAAAGAGGTTAATTCTACAGGTAAAATTGCACAATTCGTTGTCTTATAAAGAATATCAATGTAGGATCCATAACCACCGGTTACAAATCCGGTATCAGCATTAATGAAAGTAATATCGCTATACCCCCAATATTCTTCTAAATTAATATCCCAGGTATCGCCTCCATTAGTAGTCTTATAAATGTGGGCGCCTAATGCAAATCCAATGCTGTCATTAACAAAAAGCAAATCATTAGTTGATAAATCTGAAATATGGCTCCAACTATTTCCGAAATTCGTTGATTTATAGATACCCGTATTACCGCCAATATAGACAACGTTCTCATTGATCAATGAAATTCCGCCTATCGATATGATAAAATCTGATCTCAGCCAGGTATTGCCTCCGTTCGTGGTTCTTAAAGCAAAATATCTGGAATTAGGAAAATCTTCATGACCAATTATGATACCATTATTATTGTAAAATTCGATTAATTTGGTAAAACCTTCCTCGTAATTTGTAGAATATATTGTACCCCATGAAATACCGCTATTTGTGGACATCAGAACCAGGGGACGCCACACCTGAGATATCTGATCAAACCGGTCACCTGTAATAAAGCCCACAGAATCATTAAGAAAATAAACACGCGCAAATCTATAATTGGTATTCGTTTCAATTGATTGCCAGTCCAATGCTCCATTATAACTGTAATAGATTTTTCCGCCATTTGCGGAGACTCCAAACCCGGTATCAGCATTTACAAAAAATATCCCATATATTTCCTCTTCAAAATTAGTTTGTATATTCCAATTAGAACCCCCATCCGTGGTTTTAAGTAAATTAAACCAAGTTGATATATAGCCTACTGAATCATTTGCAAATAGGATTTGTTTGGGAGTGCTATAGGTTGATGGTAGTTGGATTGGAACCCACTGTCCAAATGAATTTATGTAACTCAATAAAAATATTACTAGTATTTTTTTCATAATATTACCCGCTTAATTTTTAATTTATTATTGGTGCAAATAGTGGATAGCTGTAGATTTTATTTAGGAAAGTGTTCATTTAATTATCCCGCTCTTTAATTAAACTTAAGAATCAGTATTTATTTTGTCAATTAGATATTTATTTCTTGCTTATTGAAAATATCCGTTCTACCTGAATTTCATCAGTATAGGGTTTGCGCTGAATGGTTTTAATGTTCTTAAAGCCGGCATTTGAAAGTGCTTCTTCAATCTGTGCTTTGGTGAAAAGGGAAAAGTAAATTTTTGTTTTTATCCCTAATAGGTCTTTCTCGTAACCTTCATTATTACCTTCTTTAACAACCAAAAGAAGGTAGCCGTCTTTCTTCAGTACTCTGTTGAATTCCTTCAGAACTTTATCCAGATACTGCACGGGAGTATCAATTATTGAATAATATGATACCATACCTTCGAAATACTCATCTTCATATTTCATTTTTGTGAAGTCGCCGGTTTCAAACTCGGATTTCAGGGAAGTGTCCTTTCGCTATCTCTATACACTTTTCAGAAATGTCCATCCCGATTACCTTGAATCCCTTTTGGGATATATAATTCTCGATGTGCCCGCACGGTCCGCACCCAACACTGCAAATAAGCGAACCCGGCATTAAGATATTCCAGGTAGTCATCAATAAACTGCCGGTCGAATTCCTTCTTCTCAAGCTCATCGTAAAAAAGATCATAATACTTCTGCGCTGCTTTGTCATAAGCAGCCTGCGTCAGCCGGTTTATTTCTTCTAAAGATTCTATTTAAATATCTCCCCGCATAATAAATGAATTAACTTTTATAAAAATAAGAATTGTACCGGTTAAGTATATAAATGGGAATTGAGTCAGGCCCGACTCTGCTTTGAAGGATAATTAAATATTTTCAATAAAGACTGAAGGAGAAACTGAAAATATTTTACTAAGTGCAATCACCTGTCTTATATTAAGCTTCCTTTTGCGGTTCAATATCTCCGATACAACACCCTGGCTGCCGATCTCTTTAAGATCACTTTGTGTCATACCATGTTCTTCCAGTAAAAACTTAAGATTCCCAATCGGGTCTCCCTCTGGTTCTGTAATATTTCTATCTTCATAATCCTTAATTAAAGTCCCAAGTGTGTCAATTAATGATTCTTTTACAGGATCAGCTTTTTTATTAACATCGTCAATCAACTCGTCAACGATTTTTACTACTTTATTGTAGTGACGTTCTGTATGTATTGTCGATACCACATTCGAAACAACAGGCCAGACTTTGACTGTTCTTTTAATTTCTTCTTTTTCTTTAACCATTTTATTTCCAACTTCCTTTATCATATTCGGTATGAGTTAAAATGTGTCGTATATAAATTCGTTTCGCAGAGTAAACTATATAAGCAATCAGACGATACTTGTTTCCTCCTATATTAAATATAGTAAACTTTCCAACCTGATCTGCTGAAGGAAATGTTCTCTTTAGTTCAGCAAACGATTTATAATTACTTTGTTTTACTATGCGATACCATCGATCCAGAGGTTCTCCGGAATCCGGATACCTTTTACTGAATTCGTTAAGCCTTTTTCTTGTAATAATATGCATAAATAATATATCTCAAATTGAGATGATTGTCAAGTAATAAAAATATCATTTGGGGATATCGCACATTCAAATATAGTCAAAGTCACAAGTAGCTCCCCGATATTATCACCCACAACAAAATTAATTCAGTCTGCGTAAATAATCAATTAAATGTAGATGAGGAATAACCAGTAATGCCTGCTCACCGAACGAAAAACAGGATTGTAAGTAATTAAGTATATTTACAGATAAATTTGATTACCATTTGTAAAATACATTGAATAATCTCGACGGAATTGTTTCTCTTTTATTAGCATGCATTGAGGTTGTGCTGCTGGTGAACCTGGTAATTTTTGCAGATAAAAATAAATTGAATGTTCTGGTTTTCGCCATAATTCTGCTCCTTGCCGGGTACCAGGTTATCGAATATCTTATCTGCGGGATCGAAATCAAGTCATCCAGGATGGCTTATACAGCGTTCGCGGTGATATCTTCTCTTCCGCCGTTAAGTCTGCTGCTCGTATTAACTTACCTGAAAATAAGATTCAAACTTGCGCCGCTGATCTTTCTGCCTGCTATATTTTTTGTCATCTACTATGCTTCGGTAATTAATGAATTTGCAGTTGTGAAATGCAGTGTGATTTATGCTTCGTATAACTATCCGCTTGGTACTTTGTACGGTGCGTTCTATTACATTCCTATCTTATTCTCATTTTTCTTATTATATCGTAATTTGAATAACAGGGATTTCCCGGTAAAACAGACCAGACTTTTAATAACAGGTCACTATTTTATTATTATTCCGGTTATAGCATCTTTTACTCTTCTTTTATTAAATTTGCCCGGTTTGGTTCACAGCATTGAGAGTATCCTTTGTAAGTTTGCATTCGGGTACGCAGTTGCGCTGGGATTCTTTACATTAAATAACAGGAATCATAATAAAGATCCTGAAATCCCGCAGGCAAGGCCCCGATAAACGGAAGCAAAAGCTAAATTCAGAATAACACCGGAACCTAAAGCAAGTCCGGTATGGTTTAAGAATAGGAAATTAGAAGAATTAGTAATGAATGAAATTATACTGAACATTTACCTCATCATAAATAATAATTTCGTGGAGGAGTTCCGCGCTGTAGCCTACGAGCGTGAAGGCGGCGATGATAATAAGATTAAGTTTCTGAAGAGCCGCGCGAAGGAGGATTTTGAATCGGCATACCGCTTCGATGCCCCGACTGACAAGCACGGAAGGTTCATGAGCTATAACCGGTTTGCTAAGCTCGAGAAGCGTGGTATGCAGTTCCACCTGTTCGAAGAGATCTTTTCTAAATTTAAATTACCCGAAAGTCCGCTGATTTGTGTTACTCCCGTTGTTGACGGCAAGATACTGGCAGGGGAGTAGATCACACGAAATTTTTCTTAAACCCAATGAAATTTTATACAGTAATAATTTGTGCGCTTTTAACGGTTTTAATTTGCAACAAAATTACAGGTGCAGAATTGTTTGTCACTGACAAAAAATTGAAGAGAAGTAAAAAGCAGATTGAGTTCCTTAAGCATCAGCAGGAACTCGATAAAATATATTCCGATAAAAAACTCGGTTCGTTCGTACAGGATGGAAAAACGATGTTCCGGCTTTTCTCAACCTCTGCTGAGAAGATTTCGCTGGTACTGTTTGATGAGCCTTCGGATGAGAAGGGAACCGAATATGAAATGACTAAGGATGAAAACTGCGTGTGGGAGACTTCTGTTGACGGTGAGCTGTATGGAAAATATTATAACTATAAGGTTCAGCAGCCCGGAAAAGAGCCTGTGCTTTGCATAGATCCATACTCAAGAGCCATTGCTTCTTATAATACCTATTTTACACCGAGACATTCGCTTGTAGTGAAAGAGGGTGAGTATGACTGGGAAGGTGATGAGTGGATCAGGCGCGACTGGCGCGATCTTATCATCTATGAAATGCACGTACGCGATATGACTGAAGATAAAAGCTCCGGTGTTGAGGAACGCGGTACTTACCAGGGACTCACAGAGAAAAATAAACCCGGCGGACTCAGTTATATTAAATCTCTCGGCGTAAATACTGTAGAACTTCTTCCTTCGCAGGAGTTTGCGAATATTGAAATACCATATAAGGATTCACTGAACGGAAGACTGAATTCGTGGAATCCTTATGAACGCAATCACTGGGGTTATATGACCGCTGCTTTCTTCGCTCCCGAAAGCTACTACAGCGAGAGAGTCGATGAAATAAAGTGGAATACCTGGAGCGGTACGACCACTAAACCTATAAACGATTTTAAGGATATGGTTAAGGCATTCCACACAGAGGGAATTGCTGTAATGATGGACGTGGTTTATAATCATATTTCCGAGTATGAAACAGGCAACCTGAAGGAGATCGATAAGGATTATTATTTCAGACTGGATGAGAACGGGCATTTTATCTCGCAGAGCGGTACAGGAAATGACATTAAAACCGAGCGGCCGATGATGCGGCGTATGATAGTTGAGAGCATTCTTTACTGGATGAAGGAGTATCATATTGACGGCTTCCGTTTCGACCTTGGAAAACTGATCGATTGGGAAACAGTTGAAGCAGTGATCCACGAGGCACAGAAGATAAATCCCGATGTTGTGATTGTATGCGAACCATGGGGCGGCGGGTATGATCCTGCAGGATTTTCTTTAAGAGGCTGGGGTTCCTGGAATGATCAGATACGAAACGGCGTGAAGGGAGAAAACCCCGTTAACGGCCTGGGATGGATATTCGGAAAATGGTACGGGAATAATGATCCTGTCCGCATTAAAAGCTACGTGAACGGCACATTGGTAAGAGATACACTTGGATTGTTTCAGAAGAAGGAGCATTCGGTAAATTATCTTGAATCGCACGACGGCTACACTTTGGGTGATTTTATAAGGATAGGACTTGGCGACGTAAAACCGGATGAGGTAATAACTGACGTTGATAAAAATGCAAAGCTTACTTTCGAACAAATGAAGCTGAACAAGTTAGGAGCTTTATTTCTTCTTACATCCCAGGGAATGACGATGATCCACGCAGGACAGGAATTCGCTCGAAGCAAAGTTATTCCGAAAGATATAAGTGTTAATGACGATGAAAAAGGCCGTATTGATCATAACAGTTATAACAAAGACAACGAAACTAATTATATCAATTATGAATATGCTGAAGATAATGCCGAATTGGTTAATTACTACAAAGGACTTATCGCTTTGCGGAATAAGTATGATGCATTCCGAAGAGCAGGGTACGAAGATATCACGTTCTATGACATAAAGGATAACCAGTTCGCGCTTGGCTATGATCTAAAATACGAAGGTGATGAGTTTATAGTTTTATTCAATGCGCATCCCGATAGCGAGGAAGAATTTCATCTGCCGAAAGGCGAGTGGGAAGTTCTGGTTTCCCCCGAGACAGCTGGAATTGAATCCCAGGGAAGTGTAGTCTCAGACATTGAGGTTCAGCCGTCGGCCGGCTATGTCCTTAAGAAAAAGTAGATTATATTTTTTTCTCAAAAACTTCCTGTAATTTTATTGAAGTGAAATTAAGATTCCTGTAGTATTTTCTGGTATCTTCTCTTTTCATGTTAGTTCTGATTCTAATCTTCTTACAGTTTTTTCTTCTTGTCCATTCCTCAGCTGACTGAATTAATTTCGTTCCGATACCCTTCCCTCTATATTCCTCGGCAACTACTATCCCTCTGATCTCAGCGAACGGATCACTCTCCAATGGCTCAACTAAAGAGATATGCATCCAGCCGACAACTTTTTCAAATTCTGCAACAAAAATTTCTTCTCCCGGACTCAATTCAAATTTTTGAAGCTTCCGTACTATTTCATCTTTGTGCGGCTCATAACCTAATTCTTTACTTAATAGCGCAATTGCCTCAGCATCATTCAGGCGGGCTGTACGAATTCTGATTTCCATTCATTTTCTCAAATTTGTTTGAACAAAGTTAATCCTGAATCGCCATTATTAAAAACTGCATGTTTTTAAGCTTTGTAACCCTTGTGATCCCGGTAAGTTTCTTCTTGTTTTAAAATTTTAATTTCTTATTTTGTAATAATATAATTCCCTTAACAACAAAGAGAACGGTGCTTTATGAAAAATCATTTCATTAGTTCTGCTTGCATTAATGTTAACATTAACATTTACCGCATCAGATATAACTGTTGAAAAGGGGAATAAACCGGATAACGCAAACAAATGTCCTTACCTCGAGCAGTTCAGCAAAGTGGTTTGCAGTCAGAATGCCCATATCTAAGCGGAAAGGAAAGTGGTTCAGCCTGTCCTTATATGAAAGAGAATAGTGAATCCGCGAACGGAGAATGTCCATATCTGGAAGGCCAGACGAGGTGAATGTCCTTACCAGAATGGAAATGCCGGCGAATGTCCTTATTTGAAAGAACATGGCCAGGAGGTCAACAAGGTTATTGAAACGCACCCACTCCCTGAAGGCAAAGAATACCTGAGTGCAGGAAAACAATTTATTCCATTTGAAAAATAAATAAAGAGACTGCCCATCGACAGCCTCTTTCTTTTTTCACCTCAACTGTTAATCCATTATTTTAGCAATAACATCTTCTTCGAGCTGATGTAGTTGTTCACTCTTAACTGGTATATGTAAACACCGCTTGCCAGTCTCGAAGCATCAAAGTTAACCGTATACCTTCCCTGGTTCTTCTGCTCATTAACCAGGGCTGCCACTTCTTTACCAAGTATATCATAGACCTTAAGTGTTACAAAACCTGCCTGAGGTATCTGATAGTTTATGGTTGTTGCAGGGTTGAAGGGATTAGGATAGTTCTGTTCTAATGTTTATTCATTAATAGCTTGAGTGGCCGAATAGGTAATTTCTTTAATATTTTTCTTAGGTAGAATACTTTCATCAGCATTAATATTTGCTTATCATAAGTTTCAAACTTCAACTTGTAAATGCAACCAATGGCACGGAAGGTTAATAGTGGAAGGAATGCTGATTGAATAATAAGGATTCCCTAGAATATTATAACCCTGATCTAACAGCACACCCCCTTAAAATAAGATCACATTCCCGTGTAACTTTTATTTGCAATTCATCCCTGTGGGTGCTTGCTCCACCTGCAGGGAATCTTATTTTCTAGATAGATTTTTATTTCGTTATACGGCAAGCATATCTTTTTCTGTTAATTGTGCTTGCCAATGGTTATCACCGCTTTTCCCACCATACCTCCTTCAATGTTATAACCAACAAGAGCTACTGTACTGCCTTGAACATCCATTCCTTCATAACCCCCATCGATTTGGTGATATATTTCATTCCAGCTAATTCCATTAAAATGGAGAACTTCTGCATCGCTTGCTGAGATATAAATGTCATTTAACGCATTACCTTTTATCCGTGTTTTGAAATAATTTGTCGGCAGATTTATTGTTCTTAAACTGTTACTCATATAAGCATAAGCCCCATCTCCTACAATATAAATTTTCTGCGGCGAATTGAACCAGACACTGTAGAGTCTTGTGAAAGGCCAGGTGATGAATTCTGTTGCTGAATTACCTGATACAGAAAGCAATTTGTAATCGCCTAATTGATAGCGATTTGAAACCGTACATAAAACAAGTGAATTATTTTCTGAGGAATCCTTTACCCCCCAGATATCATTTATATTTGTTGTTGTGCCGCTTTCTATTTTACTCCAATGACCGTTTTGGTAATGAGCTATACTTCCTGAGTTTCCAACAAAATACATATCGTCGGTTCTGCTTCCCCAGACTTTTGCTAATGACAGGTTGGGATCGACGGTTGTCCGTAAATCATATATTATCCAACTTTGGCCATCACCGTGTATTGGCAAGCTCCCTACCATCCATATATCAGACGAAGAAAAAGCAAATATGCCGTATAATGGAGGAGTGACATTGTTTCCCCTAAAATTGATTGTTATCTTTTTTAGCTCCCATTGATTGCCATCCCAGTGAACAGCATTGTAAGCTTGTCCAGTTGTATCATTATATATGTCTCCTACCGCCCAGATGTTGTTTTCATCGATTATTGCGACATCATTTAAATCGCTGCTTCCGTAGGCGGGATCACCAAAAGTAAATGTCTGCCAGGTAAAATTATCGCTTGAAACATTTAATGTTTTCACCCGTATTGTATCACTCTTTTCTTCAATTCCATTTATCTCTTCTGTCGTTTGGTATATATAGCTCTGGTCCGGTTGGAGGGTAGTATCAACAATTACTGTATCTTTTTTAGTTAGAATAAAGTATCTAATACTGCTATCACTTTAGTTAAACTAATATTTAACGGAAGGACACTATCTGCTGCATTAACTTTAATAAAAGCTTCAGTACAGCTTACATCGACAAGACTGAGGCTGACAGCCTTTGGCAGCTCGGGAGGAATGGGAATAACAGGATTATCTTTTTTACAAGAGGAAAGCAGGAGTGTGGACAACAAAATCAGAGAACTTAAAAGAAATATTTTCATATCTACCCTTATATAAAAATAAAATAGTGTGGTAACGAAATTGAAGTAGTTCCGAATACCCACTGTAAAAGAACCCTAAGGAAGCACACATATAATTACAACATTAAAAACCCGGAGTCAAATTAAATATCTATTAAAGAATGAAAAAGCTGCAATTTGCTTAATAATAGCAATTAATATATCGGCGGGTTAACCTGTAATTGATTAAAAACGAACCTTTATTTGTTTAGGCTAAATATCCTTGTGCTCAGCAATGAATAAGGATACCCGGGCTGTTGATTCGCTACAAGGATCTGGTGGTAATTGTTTACCCAGGGTTCAACAAATATTGAGCGTCTACGATGCTCTAGGTTCGACGATTAGGGCGAATCTTTAAACCATAAGGTCGCTTTGATCAAGGTAAATCACGGTATATTCCGCAATTTTATATCTAATCAGTTTAATCCTAATGGCACTGAGTTTGTCCATCTGTTTACGGAGGTAAATATGAAGACACTTATATCTGCCGTAATATTGTTCATTCTTTTCTCTGTTCCTGTACTGGCACAGGAAGGCGACAGCACACAGACAAAGAAAAAAGAAGTCGTTAAAACAGAGCAAAGAGAAAAAGAAACAGTGACCACAAAGAAACGAAATAAAGATGTATTCATTGATAAAGATGGCGACGGCATTTGCGATCAGCGTGTTAAAGGTCTGCTGTTTGAAAAGCTGCGGAAGCGGCATAGGGCAGGACAGAATGGCGGCAACGGCCACCAGGGCGGACGGGGGCGGCAATGAAAATATTCTCTGCTGCCTCCCTCTGCATATTTTTGTTAGGGATGCTTACACAGACGGTTTATTCCCAGCTTTCACTGAGTACACGTTTTGAGAATTATTATGATGACAACATCTACAATAACTTTGAGAAAACTTCTGATGTTGTGCACAGCGGTTCGCTGGAAGCAGGCTATAATTTCGAATCTGAGACAAATAACCTGCAGCTATATTATACAGGCAATGTTACTTACTTCAGAGAGAATAATTTCAAATCGTCCAATTCTCATAAGTTTGGGGTAGTCAATACCCTTTTCTTATCAGAGGATGAAAATCCGCTTAACGCGGGGATCAATTATGCATTTCGCAATAACCGCGATGAACTATCTATATACGATCTTTCACAGCTGTCGGCTTATGCAAACTACCGGCATTTTCTGAATGAAACGGATTTTCTTCTCGGCGGCTATACATTCTTCTTTAATGATTATAAAAACTTCGATTCTTTCACGCACTTCGAGCATCGCATATTCCTGAAATACAGCAGTACATTCTCTACAAAAACAACTTTGTCGATTGGTACCGAAGCTGACATTAAACTTTATAAACTAAGATATAATTCACCCGATATAGCTGATAATATTTCACAGTGGAAGAGCTATGTTCAGATCGCACAGAACATATCTGAAACAACAGGACTAAGCGGCTACTTCCTCTACCGCAAAAATCTCACAACGGGCAACAGGTACATAACCTATACTGATTACATTTACTATGAAGAGGAAATTTTTAATGATGCATACTCGAACGATGGAATGGAAGCCGGGGCTGCGCTTACTCAGATGATAACGGATAAGATCGTACTGCAGGGTGAGTTTATTTATACACAGCGGAATTTTAATAATCTTCCGATCGCTCTTCCGGATGGAACGGAAACAGATATTCTCAGGAAGGATAATTACTATGCAGTTGGTGCAGAGCTGAACTTTGATCTTCAGAGTATAACGGAAGGACTGGGATTAGCCCTTAGCTACAATTATCTCATCAATAACTCGAACGATTATTTCTACGAATATAACAATCACCTTTCAGCTGTTACGCTTGAGTGGGGATTCTGATCACTTCTGATACTTAATGTCGTATTTCTTCATCTTATAACGGAGGTTGCGTTCGGTTATGCCGAGCAGCTTTCCCGCCTGTGTCTGGTTGCCGTTCATTTTAGCCAGTGCATCGTAAATCATCGATTTTTCCAGAGCTTCAATCCTGTCGTTCATGGTTTCACCTTTGCTCTGTTGGGCAGAAGCCTCTTCTCTGAATCCGCGAACGTTCATCGGGAGGTCGTTAAGTGTAATAAGACTGCCCCTAGACAGAACCACCGAGCGCTCTATTATATTTTCAAGCTCTCTTACGTTGCCCGGGAAATTGTATTTAAGAAGACTATCGACCGCCTCTTTGGAAATCTCAATACCTGACTTATTGTTCTGTCTGGCAAATTTCCCGGTAAAGAATTCGATTAATGGCAGAATATCTTCTTTGCGGTCACGCATCGGGGGAATGCAGATGGTAACAATATTTAACCTGTAGAAAAGATCTTCTCTGAAGTACCTTCCTTAATTTTCTGCTCGAGGTTCCGGTTTGTTGCGGAGATTATCCTTACATCAACAGGAATTTTTTCAGTACCGCCAACACGCTCAATCTCACGCTCCTGCAGCACACGAAGAAGCTTCACCTGCATGGATGGAGGAATGTCTCCTATCTCATCAAGGAAGATAGTTCCGCCCGAAGCGACTTCGAACCTGCCTTTTCTCATCCTGTCGGCTCCTGTGAAGGATCCTTTCTCATGACCAAACAGTTCGCTTTCCAGCAGATTTTCGGAAAGGGCGGGAATGTTGACAGCGATGAAGGGATCGTCCTTCCGTGGGACTAATATAATGGATCGCTTTTGCCAGCACTTCTTTACCGGTTCCGTTCTCTCCTGTGATAAGAATAGACGCATTACTTTCGGCAGCGCGGGAAGCTATGCTTAACACTTCCTGCATTCGCGGCGACTGAGAAATGATTGAGGTTATCTTATGCTTTTCCTGCAGCAGGGATTTAAGGTTGCGAATTTCTGACTTAAGACTCCGGTTCTCTATAATCTTTTCTATAAGAAGGTCGAGTTCATCAAGATCTACCGGCTTTGAAATATAATCGTACGCCCCCATACGCATAGCTTTAACAGCAGTTTCAACTGTACTGTAGGCCGTGATTATAACAAAGCTGATTTCAGGATTTATTTTTTTGACCTCTTCAAGGACCTCCAGTCCTGTTTTATCCGGCATCTTAAAATCGGAAAGAACTATATCCACCGCATTCTGCTTTACGAGCTTTATTCCTTCTTCACCCGAATCGGCAGAGAGGATATGATATCCTTTTTTCTTTAGATAGCCGGTTAAAACTTCACGCTGGGTCTGCTCATCATCTATTATTAATATGTTGTAATCTTTCATTGGGGTATTACTACCTTAAATTTAGTTCCCTCATTCACGGCGTTCTCACAGGAGATTGTACCGCCATGCTGTTCAATTATTTTTTGTGTAATACTTAATCCGATACCGGTACCGTCTTTTCTTGAGGTATAATAAAGATCGAATATTTTGCCTCTCTCTGCTTCGGGTATGCCGCGGCCGTTATCGGAAACGATTATTTCCAGTTTATTATCCTCACATTTATAAAGGACACCAATCCGTCCCTCCTCTCCTACGGCATCGAAAGCATTCTGCACCAGGTTCATTAAAGCCTGCTTCATAAGCTCCGGATCGATCTTGATTGTGCAGGGATTGTAAGCCATGAATTGTAAAAGTTACTCTTCGTTTATCTGCCTGACCCTCAAAAAGCTGATAAACTTGTTTGAAATATTCGTCAGCATCCACCTCTTCCGGTCTTACTTCCAGAGGTTTTGCGTAATCAAGAAATTGTTTAATGATCTTGTTTATTCTTGTTACTTCTGTACGCAGTAAATTAGTGATGGAATTGAACTCATCATTGCCGCCGTCAGGGGAGAACTCCTTCTGGAGCCGCTGGGCAATCATCCCGATGGCGTTAATGGGGTTCCTGATCTCGTGGGCAACTCCTGATGCAAGTTCGCCCATAGCCGAAAGCTTCTCTTTCCTGCGGGCATTTTCTTCAAGCGATTTTTTCTCTGTTATATCATTAAGTACAACAGTGTAGCTTTCAATTTCATTCTGATCATCATAATTTGCTGTTGAGCTGATCAGCAGGTATCTTACTTCACCATTGATATTCAGTAACTTTTCAGTGCTCCGCTCGGATTTCAGCAGTTCTGCCAGGAAAATGAAATCACTTTAGTTCATTCAGATTTTTGCCGGTTACCTCCTTTTCTTTAATCCCGAAAAGTTTTTGTGCGGACCGGTTAAAAAGAGAAATCACAAAATCTTTACTTACTACTATTACCGCTTCATCCATATTCTTCAGGATGGAGCCGGTAAAAGTTTTGAACTTATTAAACTCCTCGGAAATTGTCTTCAGATTCTGCGAAGTGAACACTATGCTCAGCGTAATAATGGAAACAGCGGCAAGGATAAGAGTTATCAGGAGTATCCTTTGATATGCACGCGACTCAATACTTCTTAACTCATCAAGTGAGAGTCCTATCCGGAAAATACCCACCACAGAATTATCATAGGTTAAGCGTTTTACTACTTCATAAACATCATTACCCGCGAAAGGAATGGTTCTGTAATAAACCGAATCGGTCTTTAGAGCTCTTTGAAGAAAGAGGTCATCGGGAACTGCATCAAGCGAATCTATATTTGTACTGGCAGCGAGGATTCCGCCGGTATCCTGAAGGGCGATGTATCTTATCCCGGAGTTTTTGGATATATCCTGTATGATCTTCCCGATCCCGATCCTTTTTCTGAACTCGAGCAGCTCCTTTGCATCGAGATTTACTACAATAGCACCCCGTCGGCCGGAACGTGCTACTGCAACAGCATATCTCTGCCCCTCGTTAAATTCAGCTTCCTTTAGTCCTATTATAAGTTCATCAGTGCTGCCGTTTAATATCGGTGCTATCTCTGAATACCGGTTGATATTTGCTTCACCATGGTTATGATCAGGCTCGGGAACACGATTGGAAAGCACTCTGTCACCTGATCTGTTGAAAATATTGATCCTGTATAGATCATTTGCTTCACCAATATCAATCAGTTTGCGGCGGGTAAGACTGCCGGATGCATCGAGATCTTTTATAAGGCGGGCATTGTTAAGCAGTCTTTCGGTTATGAGATCTTCAATCTCGAATCCGGAGTTAATAGTATTAACGGAGCTTTCGGTTATGGTTTCAATTAATGCAAGGGATTGTTCGTTAAGGATATGGTACAGTTCTGCTTTCCCCTGCTTCAGTTCCAGGTAAGCAGAGGTGATCATCACTATTGCTATTACTACAGTTATCGCGATGACGGCAGAAGATCGGAGCTTAAATTTCCATTTCACATTATTTCCTGTACAATTCTCATTCCTCTAACAAAACATTGGATTCGCGGGATTGAATCAGGTTTCGGTTATATAAACTCGCCGGGATGGTCGTGAGAAAACGCCTATATAGTCGAAGTGGAATTATCCGCATCAAAAATCTCCCCAAACCGAATAATTTATCAATGGCACACGCGTTGAATAGAAAACTCCAACGGACGTCCCTTAAAAATAATAAAATGACAAGGAGATAGAAATGAAAAACATAGTGAAAATTCTGATGACTTCAGGGATGATTTTGATACTTGGTTTATATCTTAACAGCTCTGAACTGAATGCTCAAAACAAGCAGACTAAAACAGGTAAAGGCTATATCGATCTGAACAACGATGGAATAAACGATAACGCAATTGATTCAGACGGCGACGGAGTTCCGAATTGTGTAGATCCCGATTTTGTAAGGGCACAGAAGAGAAGCGCGAATCATTACAGCTTCTGGTACAGGTACAATTACAAGTACAATAATGCGCACGCTAACGGAAACGGTTTCGGACCAGGTGATGGAACAGGACACAGCGGTATTGGTCCACGCGACGGTACCGGCTATGGTCCGGGTGCTGGGACAGGTGTTTGCGACGGCACCGGCCCCAAAGGCAAGCAAAGGGGTGGCAGAAGATAACAACACTCCCTCAACAGGGCGGCAGATCATCACTGCCGCCTTTTTTTATGCCTCAGAGCTTAAGGATACCCGGTGGAAAGATTTTACCATTTGAACCGTCCCGCCTGTTTCATTTATTACCACATGAATTCCGGCCTTTCCATAGAGTATTCTCATTTGCCCTGATATGGTTTTACTGTCTTTTTTTTACAGGGAGAGTGGTTATAGAGTATTTAGAGAGGGGATAGAGTGAAGCCGGAGAATGTATTTGACTCCTGAAACAATTCCAGGATTGCACTATCAGATGCTCAAGAGGTATATGGCTGTAATTCCGAAACCCATCGCCCACCACCCGAACACATTCAACTTCTCCTGCCAGATAAGGAACGCTGCGAATGTTGTTAATACTATTATCCCGATATTGATAGCCGGGTAAACGATAACAGCGGGGAGACTATTCAACGCATCCAGCATAAAATATGAACTGAAAACATTAGGAATACCCAAGCAGCAATCCGGTTGATATGGTGCGGTAGTCAAATTTTATCTTTTTGAAGAGTACATATGAGAAGGAATAAAGAAATGCGAAAGAAAAAATGATGAATATGAAAAAGTTCTTCTCTTCAGCGGGACGCCAGTTCTGAAATATCTTGAAGCAGAAATCATTTATCCCTATTGCTGCAAGCAGAAGAACGAGATAAAGATAATCAGCTTTGTTGAAGCTGCCGGATGAGAATTTCCTGATGGAAAAATAAAAGAGAAGGATGGTTATCAGTGCGAGAATTATTCCCGCTGATTGAAACACAGACGGGATCTCATTGTATATGATTACCGAGAGTCCTACCGGGATTATAACAGATAACCTTGAACTTACTGCAGACAGGGATGCTCCTGCCTTACTGACTGCAACAGCAAAAACAAAAAACCCGATAAAAAATAATAATCCTAATCCCGCTCCGAAGAAGAATGTTCCCGTGGAATATTGCAGATCCTTTTCTGATAAAATTAAAATAAGACTAATAACCGAGGCCGTAAAATAATTACCGCATAGAAGCAGGACGGGATTGCCCTTTCTTGTATCGCTGTACTTCAGGATGAGGGCTATCGAAGTTGAGCATATGATTGTAAGGAGAAGAGGGAACATATCAAATCATCTTTAATGGATCGGGGTAAACAAACTCATAACCGAGATGCTGCTTCAGTTTATCGGAATTTACGATCTTATAGTCGTCAGCTGTGTCGATGAATTCAGGTGCCGTCAGGTTGAGCTTCCTGGCTGCAGCAGTGTAGAATTCTCTTTTGGAAGGATGAGAATCGGAGCAGGCATTGAATATTTCATTCCATGCATTCTGTTCAATGACCTGATAAATAATATTTATGCAATCCGTTCTGTGGATCAGGTTCACCGGTATATTTCCGCCCGGGATATTATTTCTGCCCGCAAAGAATTTTACAGGATTACGGTCATCATCAACCAATCCTGCAAACCGTATTACGGTTTTCTTAATCGTATTTTCTGCAAATAACATCTCCTCAACAATCTTCAATGCTTTGCCCGATTCTTTATCAGGAAGAAGTTCTTCCGCTTCAGTTACCTCACGGTTCACATTACCATAGACTGATGTGGAGCTTATAAAAATTACTTTACTTACAGAAGATTTTTTTACCTCACCGAGAATTGACCGCACCTGCCTGGTATGGAAACTAACCTTATCGTCTCTTCCGCCAGGAGGAATATCTATGATCAGTATCTCTGAATTAAAGAAATCTTTTATTCTGTCACCTGTTAATTCAGGATTTAATTGAAGCAGAAAAGATTCAATATTTTTTGATGACATAACAGGGAGTTTGCCGGGACTGGTAGTTGATCCCTTAACAGCAAAACCTTTTGAGATGAGGAATTCCGCCAGCGGTAATCCCAGCCATCCGCATCCTAATATTGAGGCAGTGTTTTTCATAGTGTTAAAATATTATGCGGGGCTAAGTTAGGATATTTTGACCAGAATTTCCGGTCCGGCCTGTTGATCCTGCCGGCTGAAATGAATTGATCATTAAAATTCAAAATGATACATTTAGTCCCGTGTAGAATCATTTTTGTCAGATCCCGATACATTAGTTAATTCTTATAACTTATTACTAAAGAATAACTTACCAAAGCTTAAACTTTACTTCAAAACCTGTTCACCAGTAGCATGATAATTGATATTGAGGGAATAGCTCTTTGATGAAAACTAAAAATAATGCAAAATACATCCGGTAAAACAGGATTTACTAACAGGGAAGACTACCTCCTTAAAGTTATTGAAAACGCTCCCGTCGGTATTTTAACTTTCACAGCTGAATGGGAAATCGATTTCGTTAATGAAAATTACTCAAGGTACGGAGTACTTTACGGCATTGATTCCTTTTCCCTCAAGGGATTGAACATACTCGACCAGGATCTTTTCCCGGGAGTGAGTATAAAAGAGGAACTGCTGGAGTTACAGGAAGGTTATTCTTTCGAAAAAGAGATAAGACATATCCCCGCCCCGGTGCAGGGAGTAATCTCTCTTTTTGTTAAGGCATCCCCGGTTTTTATTGATGGTCAGTTCAGCGGCGGAATACTGATCATTGAAGACATAAAAACTTTGAAGCAGAAGGACGAAGATGATCTGCAGCTGGCCGGAACTATTCATAAAATCGCTGACAGACTTTACGGGCTTTTCCTGATCATAGATACCGAGAGAAAAGTAAAATATATATCGGGAAAAGACTTTGATAAATTTATTTCTCCGGAACAGCTGGTCAGCAACAAACCATTATCTGAAATCTTTCCCAAAGAAGTTATTAACAAACTGGAGCCGGCAATCGAAGCCTCTATTGAAAGCCGGGGTCCCGAAGAATTATCTCTTGATATAAAAATACAGGAGCAGAATCTATCATACAACTGCAGGATATTTCCTTACCAGTCAAAGCACCGTCAGATTAAGTTTATTTATCTCTTTTTTGAAAATGTGACGAGTCTGCAGACTGAGGTTAAGCATCTTCGTTCCCAATCCATGGAACTCGATGCATATGCCACCGCCGTTGAAAATATTCCACAACCGGTATTAACCACAGGACCGGACGGCGAAATCAGGTTCTTCAATGACGCAGCCAGAAAATGTTTTAATGCTTCACCGGAATCATACGGAAAGTTTGTAGGTGAATTGGTAGGACAATTTGACAGAGCTTATTTCAATAAAATAAAAGAGGAACTTGATAAATCCGGAAACTGGAAGACAACTCTATCCATCTTCAAAGAGAATAAACAAAAAGAAACCTACGAAATAAAGTTTGCTGCTACTGAGAACCAGGTTCATCCGATTATTGTAAGCTGCACAGATATAACAGACCAGACAGTGTTTGAGTCGAAGCTGAAATCTTCCGAAGAAACATTCAGGACGATAATCAACCAGACCGGAGAACTTATATGTTCCATGGATATCAGCGGTGAAATATTTTATGTGAATAACACGTTCTGTGAAAAACTCGGCTTCTCCGTTGATGAGGTTCTTGAACAGAATATAACCAGGTTTATTTCACATGATTATCTTTCATCAAACGTCTTCGAATTAAGTCTTTTCGATCAGAAAAAAACAAAAGTTGAACTGCCGTTAACAGACAGCAAAGGCAGCGTGATACCTACACTTGCCTGGGTTACTTCTTCGGTTAATGAAAAAACCGGGAAGAAGTTTTACACAATTTACCTCCTTGATATATCTGATAAACACCAGGTAGATAAGAAGCTTCAGCTGTACAATACGCTGATCGAATCAGCGAGCGACGGTATAGCCCTTGCAAGTCAGGGTAAAATAGTTTTATGTAATGATTCCTTCGCAGAAATATTCGGTTACAGGGACGCCCAGGAGCTTTCAGGCCAGCAGGTACTTGACCTGGTATTCAACGATGATATACTGAAAGTTGCTGAATATCTGCAGATGCTTGAAATGAATAAGTTTGCTCCCGGCAGATTTGAGTTCCTCGGAAGGAAGAAAGACAATACCAGATTTTATGCGGAGATTACTTCATCGAGATTTGTACAGGACCAGAAGACCTACCTGGTATTTGTAACCCGCGATGTAACTGAAAGAAAGCGTGCTCAGCAGGCAATAAGAGAGTCTGAAGAGAAATACAGGAACATAACCGAGAACATCGACGACTTTCTTTATACATTTGAAAGAACCGGGAATATACTTCGCCCCGTGTTTTACACATCATCCGTAGAAAGGATTACGGGATATTCGCAGGCCGAATTCCTTACCGAATTCACGGCTTATACTCAAGATTGTCCATCCTGATGATTTCGAAGAGGCCAAAAAGCATCTGAAGAAATTATTGAAGAGCAGAATACAGAATTCTGCGGAGTTCGAGTTAAGGATAATAAACAAGCTGGGCAATGTCGTCTGGATAAGGAATAAAATAAATCTTGTAAGGTCGGCTGAGGGTTTGATCATCAAGGTTTATGGTTTGATAAGCGACATCACTCTGAGGAAGATGGCTCAGGATGAATTGAAGAAATCGACCGATAATCTTATTAAGCTTAATGAAACAAAAGATCGTTTTATCTCAATTATATCTCACGACCTGAGGACACCATTCAGTTCCATACTCGGATTTACAGATCTCCTGTTAAACGATGATGCTCTTAGCGAAGAGGAGAGACGCCAGTATATTGAATTTATACGCGAGTCTTCGCAGTCGATGCTTCTCCTGGTTAACTCGCTGCTCGACTGGACACGTATTCAGACAGGCAGAATTAAATTCGAACCGGAAAAAACAGATGCAAATAAGCTGATCGAGAATTCTATAAATACGCTTATAGGAACAGCCATACAGAAAAATATATCCGTGAACTCTGAGGTTGAGGATGATCTGTATGTTTTTGCGGATCAGGGTCTGCTGCTGCAGGTATTCAACAACCTGATTTCGAACGCCATTAAATTTACAAGAAGTGGCGGAAGTATAACGATCTCGGGCCGACCGGCGAATCAACTGAGATTTTATGAATTCAGGGTGAAGGATACGGGTACCGGTATTAAACAGGAAAATCTGGATAAGCTGTTTAATGTAGATACCAAATTTTCTTCGGAAGGAACTGCCGGTGAGAAAGGAACGGGACTCGGACTCTCACTCGTGAAGGAGATAATAGAAAAACATGGCGGAGAAATTCATGTAAAAAGTGAATATGGAATGGGAACTGAATTCATCTTTACTATTCCTGTTGCGTCTTCCGTTATTCTTCTCGTGGACGACAGTAAAACAGACCGTCTCCTTTATTCGAAAATACTAAAGAGTATCACACCCGACTACACAGTGGATATCGCTTCGAACGGTAAAGAAGCGCTTGAGAAAATACTCGATTACCCTCCGGCCGTGGTTATTACTGACCATAAAATGCCTGTTATGGATGGTTACGAGTTTGTTAAAGAACTCAGGAAACTTGAGATGAAGGGAAAACCGCCTGTGATGGTACTTAGCAGCGACATCGACAGGCAGATAATCAGCGATTATAATGAACTGGGTATTGAATTTGTTTTCTCAAAACCCGTCAATCTTACCAGTTTCAAGCAGGCTGTGGAAAAGACCATCCGCAAAGGCATCTCAGCACCATAAAACCTGGTTAGTCCAAGTCCCTGCAGATCTGTAACCACCAACTATTATATTTTTACCTCAAAGCACCCTCTACTGGTATAAATCTTTAAAATTTCGGGTCAATCTTACTAATGAATTTCCCTTTTTTGCCAGGCCAGATAATACTGCAGCAAGGTTCCAACTGCGCTACAGCTCCGCTTCAACTCCGCTTCAACTCCGCTCCAACTCCGCTCCAAAATCAGGATCCTGATAACCTTGACTTAAGGTTATCCAGTTCCTTTTTAAGTTCTTTGGGAAGTCTGTCGCCGAACTGCTTGTAGTACTTTTCCATCTCTTCTGCTTCTTCGCACCATTCGTCTTTATCGATTGAGAGGATCCTCTCAAGATTTTTGTCGGGAACTTCAAGACCGGAAAGATCAAGAGATTCTTTCGTCGGCAGATATCCTACTGCAGTTTTCTTTGCATCCGCAGTACCGTTGCAGCGTCCGAATATCCATTTAATTACGCGGATATTTTCGCCAAATCCCGGCCACAGGAACTTTCCGTCTTCTCCTTTTCTGAACCAGTTTACATAAAATATTTTTGGAAGCTTATCATCATCGGTCTTTTTCCCCATCTCAAGCCAGTGATTAAAATAGTCGCCCATATTATACCCGCAGAAGGGAAGCATGGCGAACGGATCGTGTCTTATCTTTCCCACTACGCCTACGGCAGCTGCCGTCATCTCGGAGGAAACAGCAGAACCCATAAATGTTCCATGCTGCCAGTTGAATGCCTGGTAGATCAGGGGAACTGTACTTGATCTTCTGCCGCCGAAAATTATTGCAGAAATTGGAACACCTTTCGGATTTTCCCAGTCGGGATCCACTACAGGGCACTGAGAAGTTGGAGCCGTGAACCTTGAATTCGGATGAGCTGCGTTTTCTTCTGAGCCGGGTGTCCATTCATGACCCAGCCAGTTTATAAGTTTTGCCGGCTTTTGTTTGGTCATCCCTTCCCACCAGACATCTTTATCGGGAGTTAAAGCTGTATTTGTGAAAATTGAATTCTTCTCCAGAGTCAGCATTGCGTTAGGATTTGTATCCATCGACGTACCCGGCGCAACACCAAAGAATCCTGCTTCAGGGTTAATGGCATAAAGACGGCCGTCTTCACCGAACTTCATCCATGCGATATCATCACCAACAGTCTCAACCTTCCATCCGGGAAGCGTGGGGGTAAGCATTGCAAGGTTTGTTTTGCCGCAGGCACTGGGAAACGCACCGGCTATATATTTCTTCTCGCCTTCGGGATTCGTAATTCCAACAATCAGCATATGTTCGGCAAGCCATCCCTGTTTTTGAGCCATAAAAGATGCAATCCTTAAAGCAAAACATTTTTTACCAAGCAGAGCATTGCCGCCGTAGCCGCTTCCATAAGACCAGATATTCTTTTCCTCAGGGAAATGGACGATGTACTTTGTTTTATTGCACGGCCAGGGAACATCTTTAACTCCGTCTGTTAAGGGCATACCAACCGAGTGCAGGCAGTGTACGAAGCTTCCATCACCAAGGATCTCGAGCACCTTGTCTCCTATGCGTGTCATGATTTTCATATTACAGACTACATATGCTGAGTCGGTCAGCTGAACCCCTATATGTGCAATGTCAGAACCGAGAGGGCCCATACTGAAAGGAATTACATACATAGTCCTTCCTTTCATACAGCCTTTAAATAAACCTCTGAGTGTTTCCTTCATTTTTTCTGGCTTCTCCCAGTTATTTGTAGGTCCTGCATCAATTTCCTTTTCCGTGCAGATAAAAGTTCTATCCTCAACTCTTGCAACATCGGAAGGATCGGAATGACAGACATAACTGTTGGGGCGTATGTTCTCATCCAGCTTTATAAATGTGCCGCTGTCAATAAGTTTTTGCGCCATCTCTTTATATTCTTCATCCGAACCGTTACACCAGTAGATGGAATCGGGCTGACACATATCTGCCATCTTCTGTACCCAGTCGTTTAATTCTTTATTCTGAAGCATAGTATTCCTTTCCCAATATATTTCAGGATAAAAACAGTACTTCCTTTTCGGGAAGTCTGTGTCCGTAAGTCTTTTTGTTATTTGATCCTATTGAATATTTAAAGATAATATTTCAGCCTCTGGCAACAAAATTTTATCCGGATGAATTCACTTAAAACACCCTGAATGCAAAAATTTATTAAATTTGCTCCACTATTAATATGAGCAAAAGCAACATGCTCCTTTTTCTGCGCTACATCGGAGATAAAACAATTAAGTTCCTGAGAGAAATGGGACAGGTTTCCCAGCTGCTCTGGGGTATTATCAGAAGCTTTCCATCCATTCCAAAGAGCCGTAAATTAATTTTCTATCCAGATGGAGCATATCGGTGTTAATTCTCTGCCGCTCGTATTAATTATTGCTGTGTTTACCGGCGCGGTTGCCGCCTGGCAGGCTGCTTACCAGCTTAAGGGAGTAGCCCCGCTCTCATTTCTTGGAGCTGCAACCAGCAGGGCGATAGTAACAGAACTGGGACCTGTGCTAACAGGAATTGTAATTGCGGGACGTGTGGGGGCATCAATTGCTGCCGAGCTTGGTACTATGAAGGTAACAGAGCAGATTGATGCGCTCGAAACAATGGCAATAAGTCCCGTCAGATACCTTGCAATGCCGCGTTTTCTTGCGGCCATCCTCATGATGCCGCTGCTGGTGACTTTTGCCAATGTTATTGCCGTTCTCGGTGCTTATATAGTATCAAATTATTTCCTCGATGTTTCTTATGCCGTCTTTTTTACATCGGTTAAAAGGTTCTTTGTAATACCGGATTTTGTAGCAGGACTCATAAAAACCATAGTATTCGGCGGAGTAACCTCGCTTCTGGGCTGTCATATCGGGTTCAGAACCGAAGGCGGGGCAGAAGGCGTTGGATTATCAACAATAAGATCCTTTGTTTTGTCGGCTGCTCTCATTCTTATACTTGATTATATACTCTGGATGCTGATTTTTTAGGCGCCCGGGGCTCATTGAGTTCCACGTCATATCTTCTTTAATCAGGTGAACTTATATTAGATCCTGATTGATTCAAAGTCGCTTCCTTAGTGAACCAATCTGAAGAAACCAGTTAGCTTTCCGCCGGGTAAATCAGTTTAATTTTTCGATTAATTTATGTATAATTGGACAAATTCATTTTATTAATTAGGTGCCTGCCATGGATAAAATAACATATCAAATAAAAGAAAGGGCTGAGAAAGTTGTGCTGCCCGATAATCCGGGTTTTGGAGTCATATTTACAGATCATGTATTTGAAATGGACTACAACCCAAAACAAGGCTGGCACAATCCTGTTATAAAACCTCTTGAAGATCTTTCTATTCATCCTGCTACTATGTTCGTCCATTACGGACAGGCTGTATTTGAAGGACTAAAAGCTTATAAGACTGAGAACGGCGATGTTGTAATATTCCGACCCGATGAACATTTCAAAAGATTGAACAGATCATCCAAACGAATATGTATCCCTGAAGTTGATGTGGATTTTATGCTCCACGCTCTGAAGGAACTGGTTGCAATTGAGCAGAACTGGATCCCGACGAAACGCGGGGAATCACTCTATATAAGACCTTTTGTATTTGGTACGGATGAAGTTCTGGGTGTCCGCCCTTCAACAACATACAAACTGATTATATTACTTTCACCGGTAGGAGCTTATTACCCCGAAGGTTTTAAACCAGTTAAAATTCTTGTTCAGGACGACTATGTAAGAGCAGCCAGAAAAGGCCTTGGTGAATGCAAAACCCCGGCTAATTATGCTGCCAGTCTTCTTGCAGCGCAGCAGGCAAGGGATCAGGGTTTTACTCAGGTATTGTGGCTTGACGGTGTTGAGCAGAAGTATATTGAAGAAGTTGGCACGATGAATATCTTTGTAAGATTTAAGAATGAGATTGCAACTCCGAAACTAACCGGAAGTATACTTCCGGGAATAACCAGAAAATCTGTTCTTCAGATACTCAATGATTGGGAAATGAAGGTATCCGAAAGACTGATTCCGATGCAGGAAGTTATTGATGAATACAAAAAAGGGAACGTACTCGGTTTATTCGGCACGGGCACGGCAGCGGTTATCTCGATGGTTGGACTGGTTAAGTATAAAGATCTTGAAATGAAGTTCACCGATGACGAATTTGCGTTGAAGCTTTTCAATGAAATTACAGCCATTCAGTACGGTTCAAAACCTGACCGCTACAACTGGCTGACTTACCTGGAAAAAAAACAGGTAGAAGCATAATTTGATCTGATTCCTTTCTTTTATTATACAGGCTGCCCCTAAAAGGCAGCCTTTTTTATATATAATCTGCACTTTTCATCCCGGCAGGAACATCAAATTTCCATCCTTCTCCGGTTCAGGATTATAGTATGTCCTTATTTCTGCGTTTAGGAGACTATAAAAAAAATTAAAAAAAATTCTTCTTTCTCTTGACAAGTGCTCATATGAACACTATATTAGCAGTGAACAATTGAGCACTATATGAAAAATGAATTAACAAATAGACAGCAGGAAATTCTGAACTTCATACATGAGTTCAGAGATGAGAACGGCTATCCTCCAACCCTTCGTGAAATCGGCCGCAGATTTGAGATATCTTCTACTTTCGGAGTAAAAAGACATCTTGAAGCCCTTGTGAAGAAAGGCTATCTGAACATAGAAAGCAATGCAAGCCGTGGAATTTCAATAATCAAAGAGGATACTTCAGTTTTGGATGAAGCCGCAAACAGTTTATACCGCCAGGTCCCAATTGTTGGTCGTGTTGCTGCCGGTTCTCCGATCCTTGCGATAGAAAATATTGAGGGAAGCGTGGTCATAGATTCATCCTTTATGAAAAAATCAGAGGACTGTTTTGCTTTAAAAGTTAAAGGCGACAGTATGGTTAATGCGGGAATCTTCGAAAATGACCTTGTGATCGTCACCCCACGTAATGATGCTTCCAATGGTGATATTATAGTAGCAATGTTAGAAGATGAGGTCACTGTAAAGACATTTGAAAAGAAAAATAACCAGGTACGGCTTCTTCCTCAGAATGATAATTATCAGCCGATTGATGTCGATACATCAAAAGAATTTAAAATAGTAGGTAAAGTCACCGGTGTTGTCAGGTGGCTAAATTAAACCGGAGTCAAATATGAAATCGCAGCTTTTTATATCCGCTATACAAAACAGAAACCGCGTAAGGTTCCTTTACCATCTGAACGAAGTTGTAATAGATCCTTACTACATAACCCGTGAGAAAAACGGTAAAATGGTCATTTACGGAAGAGCTAATAATTCTAAGGAAATAAGAAAATTTGAATATGACCGAATTGCCAATATCAGAATACTGAGAAGTATGAGATTTTCCCCAATAATTCCTTTGATGCCAAGAGCAGTTTAAGGAGGTTAGTATTATGAATACTATTAAAAGAAAAAACATAGATTATCTGATTGAACAATTCTGGAAAAACGGCTACTTAACAATCAGCAGAAAATTCGGGACATACTTACCTGAACCCGGCAAGATAGGTGGTTTCGATGTTGACATAATCGCAAGACAGGGGAAAGATTATGCTATCGGCATCACTTTATCTGAGGAGGATTTTAAGGATCCTAAGCTTCTGGACAGAATCTCCCACCTGGCAACCAGGCGCACTAAATTTACACAGAAAAAAGTAGTGCTGTATATCGGAGTTCCGGAAGAACATCTTCTCCTTGCGAAAGGACTGATCAATACTCTTTCAAATGAGATCAAAAATAATATACTGCTCTTCAGTATAATTGATAAGTCTCTGCCGCAGATAAACCATTCACAAAGAACCCGTAAAGTACCGGTTTCCTGAGGTTGAATTTCGGCCTGATACTGTGTTTACGGACTAATCCATTTTTACCCTTTTATTCTTGGTTTAGCACGCTATATTTGTACCTGTAAGTCCCGGGTAAGACTGTTTGTCTACCTTGACATTCAGAGGGGTTAGGGTTAATTTTACACGCTTAATCAATTTTTAGGACAGAATTTGGTCAGACGTACTGAACAGGATGAAAAGCTTCAGAAGGACTTAAAAAAATCGGGAGAAATTCCAGTTCATATTGCAATAATAATGGACGGGAATGGAAGGTGGGCCCGAAGTAAAGGACTCCCCAGGGCAGCAGGTCATAAAAGAGGTGTCGATACTGTCAGAGATATCGTTGAAGCATGTGCACAGATCGGAGTAAAATATCTTACCCTTTATACTTTCTCCACGGAAAACTGGAAAAGACCAAAAGATGAAGTCTCCACGCTAATGCGTCTTCTGCTTAAAAGTCTTAAAGATCGTGCCGATGAGCTGATGGAGAATGATATTAAACTTACCACAATCGGGAACATTGAGTCACTTCCCGCGGAAGTAATTACCAGACTTAAAGAAGACATGAAAAGGACTTCCAAAAACAAGAAGATGACTTTGAATCTCGCCCTAAGCTACAGCGGCAGATGGGAGATTCTTGAGGGAATTAAAAAAGTTGCCGAGAAAGTTTCAAAAAACGAATTATCAATAGAAGATATTAATGAGGCCGCTTTTTCAGGTTTCCTAACTACACAGAATATGCCGGATCCCGACCTGCTTATAAGAACGAGCGGAGAATTCAGGGTCAGCAACTTTCTGTTGTGGCAGATTGCATATACTGAGTTCTATATTACAGATGTTTACTGGCCGGATTTCAAAAGAATCCATCTCTATGAGGCTATCAAAAGCTTCCAGAAAAGAGAACGGAGATTCGGCAAAGTAAGTGAGCAAATAAAAAAGAATGAAAAAGGCTTAAAGAATGTCTCAACCCTTCCCAAAGAAACTGTTTAATTATTCATTTATCATATTCATTTTTCTGCTGGGATGCGGTTTTCTGCATGCACAGGAGCAGCAGCCTAAGATCTATAAAGTACTCGGTATCTCGGTTGAAGGTAATCAATCGGCCGATGCAAATACTATTATTGCCAACAGCGGACTTAAAACGGGGGATGAAATCCAGATACCCGGTGATCAGACAATGAATGCTATTAAGCAGCTCTGGTCGCTTAATATCTTTTCGGATGTAGAAATTGAGATAGAAAAGCAGTTAGACAACGGTGTTTTTTTATTAATTAAAGTGGCCGAATATCCCAGGTTTGAAAAACTTGTAATTGAGGGTAACGATGAACTTGATGCCGACGACATCGAGAAGAAATCTAATTTTATCCGCGGGCAAATATTAAAACCTCAGGAAATTACGAATTTCGAACAGCGTGTTCTTAAACTTTATGCTGATGACGGCTACTTAAATGCAAAAGTTAATACAGAGAGATTTGATTACTTTTCGGCTGATACTACAGAAGACGACATAGTTGTTATCTGGAGAAATGAAAAAGATCTTTCTGATGAGTACCAGGTTGAATACCCCAAAAGCGAAATTACATATACCGACCTGATATCAAGAATAAAAGAAAGAATTCTTCTTAAACTTGTGATTAATGAGGGTGAAGAAGTAACTGTAAGAAAAATTGAATTCACAGGAAATAAAGCTTTCGATGACGGTGATCTTCGTGGAGCGATGGAAGAAACCGAGGAATCGAAATGGTGGAAGTTCTGGAGCAGCGCTCAGTTTCATCCCGACAAGTACAAAGAAGATAAAGATCTTATTGTAAAGTTTTACCAGAAGAACGGCTACAGGGATGCAGAGATTCTTTCTGACTCCCTTATTTATTACAACGACAATAAAGATCTTGAAATACTTATAAATGTATATGAAGGTCCGCAGTACAAAATAAGGAACATCACTTTCACCGGTAATACTGTTTTCCCGGATGCAGTGTTGAGACAAAGGCTCGATTTTGCGAAAGGGCGACATATATGATTATGAAAAATTCGAGAGAAACCTGCACGGCAATGAGAAACAGACCGATTTATCTTCTCTTTATCTCGACAACGGATATTTAACGTATAATGTTCAGGCAACCGAGCAAAAAGTTCCCCCTGATTCTATGGATATTGCAATAAGGATTGAAGAGAGAAATCAATTCAGGGTAGGTAAGGTTGATATTACCGGCAATGATAAGACAAAGGATAAAGTAATAAGAAGAGAACTTTATACTATTCCCGGTGATTACTTCAACCGCGGACTCCTGTTAAGGAGTATTCAGCAGCTTGCAAACCTGCAGTATTTCAACGTAGAAAAATTATATGGTCCCCAGGCAATCGATTACACACTTTCGAATGACAGTACTGTAAATGTGGTATTTAACGTTGAAGAAAAATCGAGCGACTATCTGAATGCTTCAGTTGGTTACAGCGGAAGTTTCGGTTTCAGCGGCTCGGTGGGAATTACTCTTACCAACTTTTCTATTGCTGAACCTTTCCAGCTTGGAGGAGGACAGATCTTAAGCTTCAACTGGCAGTTCGGCGTCGGAAGTCTGTACCGTACATTCACACTGGGATTCACAGAGCCCTGGTTTATGGATACTCCTACCCTTATAGGAGCAGAAGTTTTCGATACCCGTCAGGCATATATTTACGATTTACGCCAATCCGGCGGAACATTAAAGCTGGGACGCAGGTTAAAATGGCCGGATGATTTCTTCTATATACAGGGACTTTTCAAGTTCCAGTATAATAATGTAATAAACGGAGGAAATTATTACGCTGAAGGTCAGTCGCGTCAATATACAGTAGGTGCCACAATTTCAAGAAAGGATATCGATAATCCGATATTCCCTTCAACCGGCTCCAATATTTCTCTTAACGGCGAACTTTCAGGCGGACCGCTTCTGCCGGGCGATGTGGATTACTACAAACTCGGGTTTAAGGCAGAGTGGTATAAGAGACTCTTTAATTCAAACAGACTTGTCTTCTATACAATTGCCGATATGGGCTATATAGAGGAAATAGTTAAAGGAACCCAGATACAGCCTTTCGAGTTCTTTTATATGGGAGGAAATGGACTTATCATAGCAACGTCGCCGCTGAGAGGATACGACGACCGGACCGTGGGTCCAAGGAATTCATTCGGGAATGTGATCGGCGGACGCGTGATGACCAGGTATACTGCGGAGCTGAGATTTGCTGTAACACTCGATCCTATACCTCTTTACCTTATTGCATTCGCTGAAGCAGGTAATGTCTGGGAAGATCTTAATAAAACCGATCCGTTCGATTTGAGAAGATCAGTAGGTTTCGGCGCAAGGATAATGATAAACCCTATAGGTCTCATTGGATTCGATCTTGGATATGGCTTTGATCGTAAAATTGTTGATGGAAAAGATCCTGCATGGCTGTTCCATTTTCAATTTGGAAGAGGATTTTAAAACGTAAAATCAAATTTTATTGTAAATTATATAACTATTGTTAACAAATTTAGCAGAATGCTATTTTTTTATTAAAATAACTGAGGTACACGTAGTGAAAAAATATCTTTTTATTCTTTCAATCTTATTTCTGGGTGTCGGAATGACCGCAGCGCAGACAAACCAAAAAATCGGTTATGTTGATTCTCAGGTTATCCTGACACAGTGGTCTGAAGCTATAAAAGCTCAGGGCGATCTTGATGCTCTTACTAACAAATGGTCTTCACAGCTTGACAGCATGACCCAGGCTTATCAGCAGAAAGCTAACGATTATCAGAAACAGCTTAATACAATGCCTGAAGATAAAAAGCTTGCAGCGCAGCAGGATCTCGTTCAGATGGAACAGAATATCATGAACTTCAGGAAAGAGAAGTTTGCTCAGGGTACAGGTGAGATCTACAAGAAAAATGATGAGATCTTTGCGCCTATAAAGGACAAGATTTATGATGCTATCGGTAAAGTTGCAAAAGAAGAAGGAATGAATTTCATATTTGACAAATCAGGCGATATTATACTTCTTTATGCCGATTCAGCTTTTGATGTTACTTATAAAGTGCTTGATAAGTTAAAAAGAGGAAGTTAATTTTCTTTCAAATATCGGGATGAAAACAGTTCTGATTCATAAAGAACTGTTTTTCATTTTCCCGGAACACTTAACCAGTTCGGAGTTTTTATGAAAAGCTTTGGGATTCTTCTCTCAGCATTCGTTTTAGCAGTATTTTCTATCCCTTCTTTCGCCCAGCTGAAAATCGGATATGTCGATTCAAATACAATCATGGATAACCTTCCTGATGCACAGGATGCACGTCAAAAGCTGGATGCTCTCGTTAAAGAGTGGCAGGATGAGCTGAATAAAAAGGAAGCCGCCTGGAAAGCCAAATACGATGATTATGAGAAAAGAAAACTCATTATGACAGACCAGACCCGCTCTGAGATGGAGACTGAGCTCATGAATATGGAGAAGGATATCTCTGACTTCAGGGAAAAGAAATTCGGAACCAACGGAGAGCTTTTCCAGAAACAGGATGAGCTGATGAAACCTGTGCAGAATAAGATATTTAATGCTATTCAGGATATAGCACAGGATGAAGATCTCGACTTTGTTTTTGACAGAAGCGGTGATGTAATGCTGCTGTATGCAAAAGAGGAATACGATATAACGAATAAAGTTCTTGACAAACTGAAACTTGAATAATGAAGATTACTCTTGCTGATATAGCCGCCTTTATCGGCGGAGAAATTACAGGGGACGGTAATCTTGAGATAAAAAATCTTGCTAAAATTGAAGAGGCCGTCCCGGGCGATCTTACCTTCCTTTATCTCTCACATTACGAAAAATATTTTAGCTCCACAAAGGCATCGGCCATACTCGTTAAACCGGGATTCGATAAAACCCGCTCCGATATTTCCTACATTGAAGTTCCTGATCCTAACAAAGCTTTTTTTAAGCTCGTAAGGAAATTCTTTCCCCCTGTTTTTCCTCTTGAAGGAATCGATGAAACAGCATTCATTCATCCTGATGCTAAGATCGGAGAGAATACGTCAGTCGGTAAAAATGTGGTCATATCCCGTGGATGCAGAATTGGAAAAAATGTAAAGATATTTCATAATACTGTTCTGCTTGAGGATGTGGAAATCGGGGATGACTGCTTAATTTTTCAGAATGTTAGTATTCGTGAAAAATGCAAAATCGGAAACCGGGTAATTATTCATTCCGGAACCGTAATAGGTTCAGACGGCTTTGGATTCGAACCGGATAAAGAAGGCAGGTTTCAAAAGATCCCTCAGATAGGCAATGTAATTATTGAAGATGATGTGGAACTGGGTTCCAATGTATCCATTGACCGTGCTTCAATCGGGTCTACTGTGATCAAGAGAGGCGTAAAAGTAGATAACCTTGTACAGATTGCACATAATGTTTATATCGGGGAAGATACTATTATATCTGCCCAGGCAGGCATATCAGGCAGTACAAAGGTTGGGAAGAATTGCTTTATACTTGGTCAGGCGGGCCTGACCGGTCATATCGAAATTGCTGATAATGTTATTTTAATCGCACAATCGGGTGTTTCAAAGAGCATTACTAAAGCGGGTACATATTTCGGTTCTCCCGCAAAGGAATTAAAAACTGCATATAAGCTTGAGTCACATATAAGAAATCTCCCGGAGTATGCAAAAAAAATCACCGAGCTTGAAAAAGAACTTAAGATGCTTAAGGAAAAGCTGGGAGATAAATCCGCCGGTGATTAAGACCTGAGAAACCTTTCTTTTATTGGATTTCAGAACTCATAATGCTATTTTATTAAACGATTTTAAAACAAAAATCCGGACAGTTAAATGCTAGAACAACAAAGAACCATTGCTAAAGAAGTTTCTATTTCAGGTATAGGACTCCATACAGGAACCGAATGTACGATGACATTCAAACCGGCACCAGAAAATTACGGAGTGAAATTTGTAAGAGTTGATCTTAACGGAAATCCCGAAATTCCCGCTAATGCCGATTACGTTATAGATATCTCCCGCGGGACTACACTGGGCATTGGTGAAGCAAAAGTTCATACGGTTGAGCATGTTCTGGCGGCTGTTTACGGACTGCAGATTGATAACCTTATAGTTGAAATAGACGGAATAGAGCCTCCTGTCGGCGACGGCAGTTCGCTTCCTTATGTTAACGAATTACTTAATGCAGGATTTGTCCAGCAGGATGCCCCCAAAGATTATCTGATCATTGATGAAACAGTAATGTATCATAATGACGAAAAGCAGATTGATATAGTTGCTCTTCCGCTTGACGGCTATAGGGTAACAGTTATGGTTGATTACCAGAACCCGGCACTCGGGAGTCAGCACACAGGGCTATTTGATCTTGAAAAAGAATTTGTATCAGAGTTTGCTCCTGCCAGAACTTTCTGCTTCCTGAGTGAAGTTGAAGAGCTTGCCGGACAGGGTCTTATAAAAGGCGGAGATATTGATAACGCTGTAGTTATAATCGACAGGGACCTTAATGAAAGCGAGCTTGACAAGCTGGGCAATAAAGTCGGGCTCAAACGAAAAATATCTCTCGGCACAAATGGTATTCTCAATAATAAAGAGCTTCGTTTCAGGAATGAACCGGTAAGACATAAGCTTCTTGATCTGATAGGCGATCTTGCCCTGATAGGAGCACCGGTAAAAGCACAGATCCTTGCTGCACGTCCCGGACATAAAGCCAATGTTGAGTTTGCAAAACAAGTGAGAAAACTATTCCAGCAGAAAAAGCTTGTTAAAAAATACCAGTTCGTGAAAAAAGAGGGAATTGTTTTCGATGCCAATGCAATACAGAGAATACTTCCGCATAGGTATCCTTTCCTTCTTGTAGATAAGATTATTGAACTTCAGATAGATAAAAAAGTAATCGGTGTTAAATCAGTTACTGTTAATGAACCTTTCTTCCAGGGTCATTTTCCCGGACAGCCAATAATGCCCGGTGTTCTTATAATTGAATCAATGGCACAAACAGGCGGAATACTCCTTCTGAATTCATTCCCCGACCCGGAAAAGAAGCTTGTCCTGTTTATGCAGATAAATAACGCAAAATTCAGAAAACCGGTATTCCCCGGTGATCAGCTCTACCTGGAAATTGAGCTTACAAATAAGAAAAGTAAAGTTGTTATGATGCAGGGTAAGGCATTCGTAAATGAGGTGCTGGTTGCCGAGGCAGATTTTATGGCAGGTATAGTTGATCGCGAAGCAAACTTAAATCCCCAGGTCTGAATGGAAAAATCATGGTTAACATACATCCTACCGCAATTGTCAGCAGCAAGGCAAAACTTGGCGATAATGTAACAATTTTGCCTTTCACAATCATTGAAGATGATGTAGAAATTGGTAATGACTGTATTATCGGTCCTTCGGCCGTTCTCTATAACGGTGCGAGGCTCGGAAATAATGTTGTCATCAATCAGGGGGCTTCAATAGCACATACACCTCAGGATCTCGGATTCGCCGGAGAAGAAACTTACTTTTATGTTGGAGATAATACCAGGATCCATGAATTTGTAACGCTCCACCGCGGAACCAAATCGACAGGTTTCTCAAGAGTCGGAAAGAACTGCATGCTGATGGCATATTCACATGTAGCTCACGACTGTGTTGTCGGCGATAACGTTATACTCGCTAATGGTGTGCAGATAGCCGGACATTGCACGCTTGAGGATTACGTGATTATCGGCGGACTTACGCCGGTGCATCAGTTCTGTAAGGTTGGCCAGCACTCAATGACCGGCGGTGGTTTCAGAATAGTTCAGGATGTGCCGCCCTACATTCTGACAGGTAATGAACCCTTGAAATACGCCGGACTTAATATAATCGGATTACGAAGAAGAGGATTCGCTGCCGATGATATTACTACATTAAAGCAGGCCTTTGCTATACTTTACGATAAAGCTTATAATGTGTCGCAGGCAAGAGAGAAGATCTCTGCTGAATTCGGTGGTAATAAATATGTACAGTCCGTGCTCGAATTCCTGAAGGAAAGCAAAAGAGGAATAATAGGTAAATGATCTGGACCTATCTAAATACCGGTACTCATACCGGATCATTCAATATGGAATTTGATCTCGCTCTGGTGAAAGATTCGATCTCTGATCATATAACTTTGCGTCTGTACAGATGGGATCCGTTCTGTATCTCACTCGGTGCCAACCAGGATATTTCCGAAATCAATAAAGAAAAAGCTGCAGCTGACGGAATCGATATTGTGAAAAGGCCGACAGGGGGACGGGCAATTCTGCATTCTGAAGAGCTTACTTATTCAGTAGTTATGCCTTTAAGCTCCGATATCTCTCCCCGCGGCGTTTACCGGCAGATCAATCATGCATTACTGGAAGGACTCAAAATTTACGATAACAGATTGGCTGGTCTTGAACTTGAAGGCGCTCAGCCCGACCTGCATACTTTTTACAAAGAGAATCTAAGCGCTGCCTGCTTCGGGGTGCCGGCAAAAAGCGAAATAAAGTACGAAGGGAAAAAGGTAGTCGGAAGCGCACAAAGAAAGATCGGAAATGTCCTTTTACAGCATGGTTCTATTATGTGTGGTAATTATCATGTAAATTTGGCTGACTATCTTAATCTCCCTCTGGATGAGCAGCTTTCTATAAGAAAAGAGTTAATGAATAAAACAACAGAGCTTGAATCCATACTGGGTTATGAAACTGATTATCCAATACTTGAGGAATCTATTGTCTCCGGATTTGAGAAGTATTATGATGTTAATATGGTTAAAGAAGAATTGCTACTAAAATAATCTTTGATATAAAATGAGTACTGAAAAAACTATTAAGAGGATCACTACCAAATCCCTTTCACTTCTTAAACAGAAAGGAGTGAAGATCACTGCTTTAACTGCTTACGACTTTATTACAGCAAAACTTCTTGATGAAGCCGGCATTGATCTCATTCTTGTCGGTGACTCTCTTGGAAACGTTTTCCAGGGAAACGATACAACGCTCCCTGTAACCATGGACGAAATGATATACCATACAAAGGCCGTCTCAAAAGGTTTAAACCGGGCAATGCTGGTAGTTGATATGCCTTTTATGTCGTACCAGCTCAGTAAAGACGAAGCTTTCCGCAACGCCGGAAGGATCATGAAGGAAACCTCGGCCGGAGGCGTGAAGCTTGAAGGTGGGAAAAGAGTAGTTAAGGCGATCAGAAAGATAACACGATCCGGAATACCTGTAATGGGACATATAGGACTTACTCCTCAGAGCATTCACCAGTTTGGCAGCTATAAAGAGCGCGGACGGGATGAGGAAGAAGCAGTTGAATTGCTGGAAGATGCAAAGGCGGTTGAAGAAGCCGGGGCATTTGCTATTGTACTTGAAAAAATTCCCGCAGGTCTGGCTAAAAGGATCACTGAGTCGGTTGATATTCCAACTATTGGTATCGGTGCAGGACCCTATTGTGACGGGCAGATCCTTGTTACTCCTGATATGCTCGGACTGAATGTCGACTTCCATCCGAGGTTTGTAAGACATTATGCGCATCTTGCCGAAGATCTTTCGGCAGCTGTGAAGAATTATATTAAAGATATAAAGGATAAAAATTTCCCATCCGAAGAGGAAAGTTATTAAGTAATTAATGACTTTTATTACTCACTCAGATTTGATTAACATTCGATATATGATATTACGATTTTTTCTATTTACATTGATCCTGTATTCAGCCGCCCCTTTCTCATTTTCCCAGGATGAAATAAAAAACTATCTTGACGGCGCTAATGTAACGGCTATTACCAGTGAACCCGGCTATATCTGGGTTGCAACCTATGGAAAGGGAATCTACCGTTACTCACTGGAAGATGACGAATGGGAGAACTTTTCAACCCGTGAGGGTAATCTGAAAAATGATCTTTTCTTTAATATTGCTGTCAGTAAGGATTATGTGTGGGCCGGTGCGGCGGAGGGTTTATTTATATATAATAAAAAGAAGGATATCTGGACAAATAAGAAATTTGCTTTCGGCGGGGAGATGGGGAACTGGATACGTGCTCTTTGCTATGATCCCGCACAGAATGTTCTGTGGATAGGCAGGTTTAAAAACCTTACCCGTCTGGATGTAAGAAGACAGAGATTTACAGATTATGATAAAACAATAAAAGGGGATACAAAAACAAATAACTTCACAGCAATTGCTCTTGACGGTGATAGTCTTGTTTGGTTCGGAACCGAAGGCGGTGTTCATAAATATTATAAACACAGGGATATAAAAAGTAATTCAGCCTGGGATTTCTACAATAATAAGGATGGTAAATTTCTTGAAGAAGGCTCATTCGTTTCTGTAAGCGACGTAATGTTTGATAATAAGTATGTATGGTTTGCTACCGATGAATTCATAACCAAAGAACAGCCGGAATTTAATCTCGGCGGAATCTATGTCTTTGACAGGAACCGCAGGTGGCTGAGGATCTCTAAGAAGGACGGGCTGCCGGCAAACGGAATTTATTGTCTCGAACGCACAGGAAATACGGTCTGGGCTTCAGTTTACCAATTTTCGGGAGATGATCGGGCTGAATATGGTCACGGTATAGCACTTATAAACAGAATAACAGGTACTGTGAAAGACCTTGATCTTGATAAAGCTAACATCAAGACTCCCACAATTCTGTCTCTTTATTTTGACGGAACAGATATCTGGATCGGAACGGACAGACGGACTTTTCCGCGTTAGAATAGACAATCCCCTTGCTCACTGGAGCGGCACAAAAAAGCCCAAAAAAGAAGAAAAACCAGCTGTAAGGAAACGGAAGTAAATCCTTTTATTATCTTCATTTATAACTCCGATTCTTTTTGAAGAATCAATTTATACTTATTTTTACCCCTGTAATTCAATTTAAGGATAATTATGGTTTCTCTTTCGGTCCGCAGAATGAACGAACTCAAAAAGAAGTTCAAAGGATTAAAAGTTGCTGTTATCGGGGATATGATGCTCGACGGTTACTTTCAGGGAGATGTAAAAAGAATTTCCCCGGAAGCGCCTGTACCTGTTGTTGAAGTAGGAAATGAATTTTTCCGTTTCGGGGGCGCCGCTAACGTTGCATTAAATATTCTGAAACTTGGAGGCATTCCACTGCCTGTCGGGGCAATAGGTTACGATAACGATGGTACAATCTTTACTTCGCTGATAAATGAACTTAATATAAAGCCGGACGGAATATTTGTTGATGAAACACGTCCTACAACTTCGAAAATAAGAGTTATTGCTCAGACCCAGCATGTGGTGAGGATTGATAAGGAAAGCAAAGAGTATCTCAACAGGAAGATACAGACAGATATTTATAATTTCCTTTTGCAGCACAGCGATAACCTGGATGCTATCATACTTCAGGATTACAATAAAGGAGTACTCTCCACATCCCTGATCGAAAAAATAGTTTCACTTGCAAAGTCTAAAGGAATAATAATAACGGTTGATCCCAAGTTCAATAATTTCTTTGCATATAAAGACGTAACAGTATTCAAGCCCAACCGGAAAGAAGCTGAAGATGTCCTCGGGATGAAGATAAGAACAGATGATGATATTACTGCCGCAGGAAGCAGGATACTTGAAAAATTAAATGCGAAATATGTGCTTCTTACTCTTGGTGAAAGCGGTATGGCGGTATTTGAAAGAGGAAAGAAAGAAAGAAGAATGGCGACAAAAGCAAGAAAAGTTGCGGATGTATCCGGTGCGGGTGATACTGTAATATCGACCCTGACTATGGCTCTTGCAGCAGGTGCGGATATTATTGAAGCATCATTCCTTGCGAATTATGCGGCAGGTATTGTTTGTGAAGAAGTTGGTATTGTTCCTATTGAACTGGACAAACTTTTCAGAACGGTAAGGGAGGAAACCTGATGAGTATACTAAATATTGATGAAGCTGTTAAGATAAGAGGAGATTTAAGCAGAGAAAAGAAGAAAGTTGTATTTACAAACGGAGTATTTGACATACTCCATGCAGGGCATGTAGATTATCTAATAAAAGCCAGAGCAGCTGGCGATGTCCTTATGGTAGGTTTGAACAGCGATGCTTCCGTCAGGCGGATAAAAGGGGAGTACAGACCGATTGTTTCTGAAGACCAGAGGGCATTTGTACTTTCGAACTTAAAACCGGTTGATTTTGTTATAATATTCGGGGAGGATACTCCACTTGAGCTGATTGAAAAAATAATTCCTGATGTCTTAATAAAAGGAGCAGACTGGTCAATTGACAACATTGTAGGTAAGGACGTAGTACTCAAGAACGGAGGCGAGGTTAAAACAATAGAATTTGTGAATTATCAGTCGACATCGGATATAATACAGACAATACTTGAGAGATACAGCAGTTAGGATAAGATTCATCATTTGATGTTACTCAAAATTTCTTTATTTAATAACATATTAACCGGTTTAATAAGTATACCCTCTTAACAAAGTGGCAGAAGAACAGAAAAAAAACAAAACGAAAGAAAAGAAAAAACGAACACTTCTGCAGAAGATTGTTAATGTCTTTCTGTATATAGGACTCGGTATTTTTCTTTTACTTGTTATTGCTTTTGCGGTGAGCCAGACTTCCTTTTTCCGTAACTGGCTTCGCGAAAAAGCGATGAGTGTAGCTAATGATGCATTGAATGGGGAGGTGTACATAGGCAAGATTGACGGAACAATTTTTACTTCGCTCATTCTGCATGACACTTATATAACAATGGATTCAGATACGCTGCTTAACGCTTCAAGAATTGAAGTCAGAACCAGCCCTCTGCAGCTTTTGTTTAAAAAGATCTATGTCAGAAAACTGGAACTCGATGATACCCGGATAAACCTGATAAGAGCCAAAGACGGGACCCTGAACCTGTCAAGACTTGTTCCTCCTTCAAATACCACGGATACTACCTCTTCATCTTTCCCTTTTAAGATCCTGGTTGCCGAAATGAAAATCAAAAATTCCGGATTCTCGCTGAGAGATTATAATATTAATACGAAAACATTCTACGACGAACTGAACCTCCATAATCTGATAGTCAGAGATTTAAATCTAAGGTTAACTGCATTTGCCGATATTAACAATAAGGATTTTGAGGCAGGGATACATTCACTGTCATTTAATCCGAATGTTAATGGCTTTGAGCTGAAGAACCTGTCCGGAGAACTATATGTAAACAGTGATTCCTTAAATGTCAGTGATTTAAAACTTAAGACTGACTCTTCTGATTTTACAATAAATGCCCTTGTTAAAAACTTCTCGATATTCGACAGCACAAAAAATAATGATTTTACAAAAGCCGATTTATCCCTACAGCTGGATGCCGACAAATTTTCCTTTTCTGATCTGTCAGTTTTTGTCCCTTCAACAAATATTCTTAAAGGGACAATATCTGCAGAAATAAAGACTTCGGGATCCTTTCAATTACTGCATCTAAATCAGCTTGAAGTGGGTTATCGTAATACTCACCTCGCTGCGCAAGGTCAGATTGAAAATATGGATGCCGGGAAGGATATGCAGATCGCGGTTGAATTTCAAAATACATATTTAAACCAGAGTGATCTGAATGCCCTTCTTCCTTCTCTTAATCTGCCGGTTTATGAAGACTTACGGTACTCTCAGATTTGATACTTTGACATATAAAGGCAAACCACTTGATTTCTATGCAGGCATAAAAGTAACTACAGATAAAGGTACAATCGCCGTTAATGGTAACCTTAATTTTAATAACAAGCCGATGACGTATGATCTTAATTTTCGCACCGACAGTCTTGACATAGCCCCAATTGCGGGGGTGTCTTCAAATATCATTTCAAGAGGTTCCATACAGGGTAAAGGAATCAAACCTGATAGTCTCAATGCCTCGGTGAAATTTTACGCTGGGGGTTCTGTAGTAGACGGAAACAGGATGGATACGCTGAGATTAACAGCCGATGCAAAAAATAAAAATATAAAGTACAACCTAACAGCGATTTCGGATACATTATTAGCATCCCTTGAAGGTTCATTTGATTTCACCAATAAAGTGCTTCCTGCTTACGAACTTGACGGCGAAATTAAAAACCTTAACCTGGCTCGTGTTATGAACGACAGCATGCAGACAGATCTTAATTTTAGTCTGCAGGCAAGCGGTGAAGGATTTAATCCCGATAGTATGAATCTGTTTCTGAGCACAACTTTTATAATTCATCCATACAAGGTATCACAATAGATAGTACCAGGGCAATTGTTGATCTCAGGAAAAATGACGGCGGCGAAAGGGTGGTAAATATAATCAGCGACCTTGCTGATATTACTTTAACGGGTGATTTTACTGTGACAGATGCGGCCGGGTTAATGACTACTGAGATGAAAATTGTAACTAATGCCATTAAAGATAAGATGAATAAACTGATTCCGTCTGAAGCAGGGATTGATTCAATAGGGATTGCCATATCCGACATTCCAACTGTGCCAGCAGCGGGTCGTAAAACACGGATGGATTACGTTATAGAATTTAAAGACTTTCAACTTCTTTCTCTTTTTCTTGGAGGAATGCACCTCGAACTGGATGGAGACGTTCAGGGTAAACTCGAGGAGACGGCTGACTCACTTAATTTTACATTCAATACGAATCTTGATTACCTGAAATACTGGGGTAAGAAGGATGTTTTCTTCTTATCAAAGCTGAACCTTGATCTTGCACTTCATAATAACCTGGATCAGATTTCTCTTTCTCAGCTGAATGCAGACGTGAATCTTAGCATTGAGAGAATATTTACCGGCAATGACATTAAGGATCTTAATCTGGGTATGAATGTCAGAGATGATTCTGCTGAAGTTGATTTTTCTGCGAACATCGAGGATTATATCAAAGCGGATGTTGATTCAAGAATGCATTTTGTAGATAACGGTGTCGAAATAACTTTCGATACACTCTCTGCCGTTTATAACAAATTCGACATTGAAAACAGAAAACCAATTATTGTTGAGTACTCTCCCGATTCGGTTCGATTCAGGAAATTTGAATTATATCACAAAAACGGAAGCATTGCGATAGATGGGATGATTCAGCGTAACGGCAATCAGGACCTCACTATAAAAATGCAAGGAATTACAGGTAAGCAAATAAGCGAATTAATTCTGGGAATGCGGCCCGAAAGTTCAATGCAGAGCAACCTGAACTTTTCTGCTGATATAAAAGGTAAGTTTGATTCGCCTGAAATGAAAATAAATCTTACAGCCGACAGTGTTCAGTTCAAAAATAAAACTTTCGGATCTCTGGTTGCCCAGCTTAATTACAAGGATAAAAACCTGAATACAAATGTACGGTTTGTTGACAGTGTACGTAATATGAATCATCCTCTGTTGAAAATAACCGGAGATCTTCCTCTGGACCTTTCATTTGCAGGGACTGAACAGCGCCTCATAGAAAGCGAACCCGTGAGCATAGACGTGGAAGCTGACAGCTTCAGACTGGGAGCTCTGGGAAATATGCTTCCCCAAATAAACAAGATACGCGGTGAGTTAACTGCAAACCTTCATATAGGCGGTACATTTAATAATTTCGAACCCCAGGGTCAACTGGTGGTTGATCATGCTGACTTTGTTGTAGTAAAAAATAATCTGGAATATAATGCAGGACTTAAATTATCATTAACCCCCACTCAACTTAAGGTTGACAGTCTTTTAATTAAGAATGCTCCGAACACAAAGAATGGGGGACAAATGACCGGAAGCGGTGAAGCAACGATTAACAATCTTCAGATCGTATCGTCGAATTTTAATATCAGCGGTCAGCTTAAGGTACTAAGTGAAGAAAGCAGGTCGGCCAGTCCCTCTGTATACGGTGATCTTGTAATTGCTACACAGGGAAACATTGCGTTTAAGCTGGACAGCAGCGGGGCTTTGCTGGAAGCTCCGGTTGTCGTAAAGGAGGCAGACCTGACCTTCCCGCAGACAGCAAGCGCCTATGAGAACAGTTCGAGTGATTTTATTTATGTATATCCGGCTGATTCCACTGCTCAGTCAAAAGGAAGCGAAGCTGATTTACAGAGGCTGGTAGACCTATCACACAGACACAACGAATCGCAGCAGAATAAAAAAACTTCCGGCTTATCATTTGATTATAAAATAGATGTTCATGTTGAGAAGGAAGCAAAGATAGTCTTCGTTCTTTCTAAGGAACTGAACCAGAACCTGACCGCAATTTTAAGAGGTGACTTCCATTATGAAAAGATCGACGGAAAATCAGATGCCAGCGGTCAACTGAACCTTCTTAACGGATCCACGCTTGAATTTCTCAAAACTTTTGATGCTAACGGGTCAATAAGGTTTGAAAATCAGCTTGACAATCCATATCTGGATATTACGGCTACTTACACAGATTATTATTATCCTGCAAGTGATTCTGCTTCAAATAACGAGGTAAAGGTTGCAGTAAAAATTACTATAAAAGGTTTCCTTAAGGATCTTGGAAAGAATCTCGTTCAGAATCAGAATAATATTGCTGTATATTATGGGGCAAATAATATTGAGAATAATAATCCGGATCCTACTAAAACCGCATCGGATGCAGTATTATTTATTCTGGCCGGCAAATTTACAGAAGGGGCAACTCAGCAGGACAGGAACGCGGCAGCATCAACAGCTGCATCGCTGGCAGGCTCCGTGGTTGGGGGATTTCTGAATAAACAATTCGGTGATGTTATCAGGAGGGTCGAGCTGCGGCAGGTTGGAACTCAAACCAAATTCAACCTGGTTGGAAAGGCAGGGGACATAATGTACTCGATCGGCGGTTCTACAAATGTATTTCAGGATATTTCCCAGGCTAACGTTAAACTGGAGTATCCTATCACGAATCAGCTGCTAATAAGGCTTGAGCGTAAACCATCGGTTACAGAAACAACATCAAATATTAACGAAATGATAAATGAATTGGCACTTAAATATAAATTCGAGTTTTAATGAAGAAAAAAATAATTGCGTTCTTTAAAAGAAATCCCGGAAAAGGTTTTAAGAATAGAGAAATAGCTAAAAAGCTTAATATTTCCGACGAGCATGAATACAGCTCCTTAAAAGCTGCAGTTTATAAACTTTACGAAGAAAGCTTTCTTACCAAATCAGGAAAAAAGTATTACCTGAATCAAACACCATCATCAAATACCATAACTGGTGTACTGGAATTAAACCAGGCGGGCTATGGGTTTGTCACATTAAAGAATTCAGGTCTTGGCGATATTTTTATTGCTGCAAGAAACCTGGGTACAGCTTTTCATGGTGATACAGTTGAGGTAGCGCTGTTTGCACGTAAGAAAAGGAAGAACATTGAAGGACAGATAATTCAGGTGGTAAAAAGAAAGCGTAATGAGATTGTTGGTACTCTTAATAAATCTCATTCATTTTATTTTATTAAACCGGATGATCCCAAAATTCACAGGGACATTTACATTAATCCTGATAAAATCGGAAATGCCAAAGTTGGCGACAAAGTGACCGTCGGGAATATTATTTGGGATAGATCGATGATCAATCCTGAAGGTGAGATTGTTCAGAGACTTGGAAAAACAGGCTCGTTCGATACCGACATTGCAGCAATTGCAAAAGAATTTAATCTGCCTTACAGGTTTCCGAAGGAGGTTATTAGATGAAGCTGAAGGGATTCCGGTAGAAGTTTCGGCAGGAGATGTCCATAAAAGAATGGATTACAGAAAGAAAGTTGTTTTTACAATCGATCCTGATAGACGCAAAGGATTTCGACGATGCTTTATCGATTGAAAAATTGGAAAACGGAAATTACGAAGTTGGGATTCATATTGCTGATGTAAGTAATTACGTGCCCTTAGGGTCAGCTCTCGATAAAGAAGCGTTCAGAAGAGGAAACAGCGTTTACCTGGTAGGGCGGGTGATTCCGATGCTGCCCGAAAGGCTCTCAAACAATGTCTGTTCACTTGTTCCGGATGAAGATCGACTTACATATTCCGTCGTTGCAGAAGTAACCAAAAGAGGTAAACTGGTCGATTATAAGATCGGGAAGAGTGTGATAAAAAGTAAGCGCCGCTTTACCTATGAAGAAGTTCAGGAAATAATAGACAACGGTAAAGGAGATTTCAGCGATGAACTCTACCTGTTGAATAGTCTTGCTCAGACCTTAAGAAAGAAAAGGATGAGAACAGGAAGCATAGATTTCTTTACTCCGGAAATTAGATTTGAACTTGATGAAAGCGGTAACCCTGTCAGTATTCAAAGAAAGGAGATCAAGCAAAGCAACATGCTTGTGGAGGAATTTATGCTGCTAGCAAACAGGGTGGTTGCCTCCAGAATAGCCTCTCCGCCCAAAGGAGAGATCCATCCTTTTATTTACAGGGTACACGATCTTCCTGATAATGAAAAGCTGCAGGAATTCGCGCGTTTTGTAAAATCACTGGGTTATACTTTTAATCCAAACGCCGCTTCCAAATCGACAGAATTTCAGGTTTTAATGCAGATGGTGAAGGGAACCGAGGAGGAAGGCGTAATAAATGAGCTTGCGATTCGATCCATGGCAAAAGCAGTGTATTCGGCAAATAATATAGGTCACTATGGGCTTGGGTTTAAATACTATACTCATTTTACATCACCAATAAGAAGATACGCTGATCTGATTGTGCATAGAATGCTATTTAATTACCTCGAAAAGAAGGGAAAAGAAAGATATTCATACAATATGCTGGAGGATATTAGTGATCATATTTCTGTTACGGAAAGAAATGCCGTTGATGCGGAAAGGCTGTCAGTTAAGCTGAAACAGATAGAATATCTTAAAGCCCATCTCGGCGAAGAATTTCATGCCATTATCTCCGGTATAACACATTTCGGCATTTTCGTTAAAATTACGGATATTCTGGCTGAAGGCCTTATCAGAGTTAGAGATTTGGAGGGAGATTTTTACGTTTACGATGAGAAAAAATATTCATTAATTGGCAGAAGAACCAAAAAACAGTTCCGTCTGGGTGATAAAGTACAGGTGAAACTGGTTCGTGCAGATCTTGAAAAATCCGAATTAGATTTTATTATTGGCGAATAAAAGTACCTTAAGGCAAAATCGATGTTAATTAAAACTAAATTATTTCTTTGTATACTGTTATTAATCCCTTCCCTGGCGTTTGCCCAGTTCGGAAAGAATAAGGTCCAGTATAAAGATTTTACATGGTATTATATACAAACGGATCACTTTGATATCTACTTTACAGACAGCGGTGATAATCTTGCCGAGTTCACTTCAAAGGAAGCCGAAGCTTCGCTGCAGTCGATAGAGAAAAGTTTTGATTACAGGATTAATAACAGAATATCCATCATTGTATACAATTCGCAGAATGACTTCCAGGAAACAAATATAACCGACCAGTACCTCAGTGAGGGTATTGAGGGTTTTACCGAGCTTTTTAAGAACAGAGTAGTTATACAGTTTATGGGCTCGTATAAGGAATTTCGTCACCTAATTCATCATGAGCTGACCCACGCTGTTATAAATGATATGTTTTACGGGGGCTCTATTCAGAATATTATTTCGAATAATATTACAGTAAGCCTTCCGCAGTGGTTTAATGAAGGTATGGCTGAATATCAGGCTCTCGGCTGGGATATAAATACGGATATGTTCATACGTGATGCGGCAATCAGCGAGTATCTTCCGGATATACAGAACCTCAGCGGGTATTTTGCTTACAGAGGAGGACAGGCGGTATTTTATTATATCGCTAAAAAGTACGGTAAGGAAAAAATTGGTGAACTTGTAAATAAGATCAAAGGCCTGGGTAGTGTAGAAGAAGGTCTTAGAGCATCCATAGGATTGAGCCTGGAAGAACTTAATGACAGATGGAAGAAAGATATAAAGAAAACCTACTGGCCGGATGTAGCTGTAAGGAATGATCCGGACGAGTTTGCAAAGAGGTTAACGGATAACCGAAAAGCGGGAGGATTCTATAATACAAGTCCTGCCCTTTCTCCCCAGGGTGATAAAATCGCCTTCATAACTGACAGGAACTACTATTTCGATGTATACCTGATGGACGCGATTGACGGCAAAATCATAAAGAAAGCTGGTTGCCGGCAACCGTACTCCTGATTTCGAAGAACTGAATATTATTACTCCCAGTTTAACCTGGTCGCCCGACGGTGAAAAGATAGCACTATCAGTTAAAAGCGGCGGATACGATGTGATTTATATTATCAGCGTTGAAAGTGAAGATAAAGAAGTTGTTCCGGTGCAGCTTGATGGAATTCAGAGCGTTAACTGGTCACCCGACGGTACCAGTCTTGCTTTTGTGGGACATACGGCCAGGCAGTCGGATATCTATGTATACGATCTGGTTAATAAGAAGCTTGAGAATCTGACAAATGATATCTTCTCGGATAAGGATCCGGCATGGTCACCTGACAGTAAAAAAATATTCTTTGTTTCTGATCGTGAGAATAACCTGGATGCTTCAGCATTACCGGCATCTTTTAAGATCTACAATTTTGATTACGGACAAAACGATATATATAATGTAGATTTAGCCGACAGGAAAATTGAACGTATTACCAATACACAGGATGATAATGAATCATTTCCCGTTGTTGGTCCCGAAGGCAAACATATCTTATTTATTTCCGATCATAACGGCATTAATAATATTTATAAACTGGACCTCACAAAAGATGAACCAGCTGTTCCTGTAACTAATTCTCTTGACGGACTTTACCAGCTGTCAATTTCGAAGGACGGAAAAAAACTTGCTTTTTCATCGTTATACGAAGCGGGTTTTAATATTTTTCTTCTGAACAATCCGTTCGACATAAATCTGGATGAAAAGGAACTCCCTCCTACCAAATATGTAGCGGGATTAAGAAATATTACCAATGAAGCAAACGATGATACCCTTGTTTTTGAAAAGGCACGCAGGGAAGAGGATGATTCAGACAAGCTTTCATTCTATACCGGTAAATATGTCGATACGACAAATGTTTACGGGGATTCTGTTAAAATAGATTTTAATAACTATGTATTCGGATCTAACTCATCATTGAATATTGACTCAACAGATTCAGTGAACCAGAAATTCAACCTCACGGATAACCTTGATTCACATGGCAACTATAAGGTCAACAGGTACAAGATCACCTTTTCGCCAGATATAATTTATGCGAATGCAGGGTACAGTTCACTCTATGGACTGCTTGGTACAACGGTTCTTTCATTCAGTGATGTACTGGGCAACCATAGGCTGATAGGCGTTACCAGTCTGCAGATCGATCTGAAAAACAGCGATTACGGGTTGACCTATCAGTACCTTGGCGGCAGGATGAACTACGGAATAGAAGGATTTCATACAGCCAGATTCCTGTTCCTTTCCCGCGGTTTAGGTACTAATTTATTCAGATTCCGGAATTTTGGTTTTATTGGTTCGATGAGTTATCCCCTTAATAAGTTTTACAGGGTCGAAGGCGCTCTTAGTTATCTTCACGTATCCAGTGAAAATCTTGATGATCCCGGTGAACCGACTGAAAAGGTTTCGTACCTTATACCGACTGTCAGCTTTGTACACGACAATGTGCTCTGGGGCTATACCTCTCCAATAGACGGTACGAGATACAGGGTTGATGCATTCGGTTATCCGGGGTTCTTTGACTCTGATAAGAGTTTCTATTCTTTATTGGGAGATTACAGAACCTACTTTAAGATGGGAGACTTTTACTCATTTGCTTTCAGGCTTTCAGGCGGGTACTCAGGCGGCAGGAATCCTCAAAGATTTTTTATAGGCGGAATTGATAACTGGATAAACAGAAGTTTTGCCACTACTGAAATACCGATAAATTCAGCGTCAGATTTTGCATTTCTTACCGCAGGATTACCTCTAAGAGGTTATGATTATGCCGAAAGAATTGGAACAAAATACGCATTGATGAATCTTGAATTCAGGTTCCCGCTGATCAGGTATCTTGTAACGGGTCCTTTGCCTATACTCTTCAGCAATATTCTTGGAGTAGCATTTATTGACGCCGGTGCCGCATGGAATAAAAATCACGATCTAAGGCTTTTTACCAGGGATGAATACAACAATACTTTCAGTAAGGATTTATTGATGGGAACCGGTGTGGGTGCACGTTTGTATTTTCTTTACTTTCTGTTAAGATTCGATGTGGCATGGCCTTACAATGTAAATACTTTCGGTCAGCCTAAATTTTACGTATCGCTGGGGGCAGATTTTTAATCAAATTCTGCCTGAAGAGAAAAATTCAGGCAGAATCTGCTTTTCTAATTTTACTTCTTTTCTGATGATTTATTTTCAGATTTACTCTTCCCGGCAGACGAAGGTTTTGCGTTTTTATAATCAGTCTGATAAAATCCGGTTCCTTTAAAAATCGGACCTGCACCGGGCCCAATCAGCCTCTTTACTTCGCCTTTACATTTAGGGCAAATTTTAACAGGTTCGGCGCTCATGGTCTGAAACAGTTCAAAAACATAACCGCATTCTTTACACTTATATTCATACGTCGGCATTTATTTATCTCCACGTAAATTAAACGGGAAAACTTAATGAAAATATTAAAAATTTTCTATAATTTATTTAATCTTCTTTTTAGATATTTAGTATTGATTTTGTTCCAAATTTAATGAAAAAACTTCTACTCATAATTTTTCCGTTAATTATCCTCGTCCAGGGGTGCCTAAATTACATCCAGGATATAAATTTATATGCAGACGGATCCGGCAAAATGAGGATTACCTACTGGATGAAGATGCATGATAATGAAAATCTTCAAATTTTGGACAAAATCGGGCTTTTTAATGCGGATTCGATAAGAAGTCAGTTTTCTTCTCCCTATAACAAGATTACCGATGTTGAGGTCTATACCGATACAACAGACAGTACGATTCATGCTAAAATGGAAATGACTTTTAATCACATTGATTCGCTGAATTACACAAAAGCCTTTTCAGATGCCCATTTTTCTCTGGAGGACGGGGCTGCGGGACAAAAAGTATTTACCCAGTTTATTCCTCCGATTGCCACCGGATTCGGATTTGACGGCAGCGATTTTAAGGTCACATATAAATATACTTTCGGCGGCGAGATAATAACACATAATGCGACAAAGAAAGACGGCAGGGTGCTTATATGGGAGTACAATCTTTCTGAGATAGGAAGCGGAAAAACCATTTCCGTTACTTTTAAACCCTATAAACTGAAAGAAACGCCGTACTGGATCTACGTACTCTCGGGGGTAGTCCTTCTTATTGTGATAATCTTCCTTTTTAAGAAAAAAAAGGACTGAAGCGGCAGGATATATATCGACCAGTGTTCGGCCAGTCCTCGGCCTCTGTTCGGCCTCCAAAAGGCGGATAACTACTGGATTAACAGGAAGATCCCGCCGGAATTTTACGGTTTTTACGTTACCCGGGCTAAAATATCTGAAAGAAAAGAGCCTCACGTGTAATAAACATTTTATTGACATACCAGAGGCTTTTACTTATATTTGACGTCTATATTTTAAACAGAATGCCGGTATATGGCTGCCAGCGATTACAAAATCTTTTCAGGTAGTTCAAACAGACCCTTAGCTGAAAGCATAGCCCAGAAGTTAGATAAACCACTTGGCTCTTTGGAGTTAAAAAGATTCAGCGACGGCGAAATCTGGGCTAAATACGGAGAGAACATCCGGGGATGCGATATTTTTGTGATTCAGTCGACTACTCCGCCTGCTGAGAATCTGTCTGGAGCTTCTTATAGTGATAGATGCCGCAAAGCGGGCTTCAGCGAAAAGAATCACGGCTGTTATACCGTATTTCGGATATGCCCGGCAGGACAGGAAAGATCAGCCAAGAGTTTCAATAACTGCCAAGCTGGTCGGGAACCTGATAACAGTGGCAGGAGCGGACCGTATAATGACGATGGATCTACATGCCCCGCAGATCCAGGGATTCTTTGATATTCCATTCGATCATTTGTACGGATCAACGATTTTTATAAATAAGTTCGAAGAAATAAAAGAAAACCTTGTAGTTGTTTCTCCCGATGTCGGAGGAATAAAAATGGCAAGGTCGTATGCAAAAAGACTTCACGCAAACCTGGTAGTAATAGACAAAAGACGTCCGATCCAGAACCAGGCAGAGGTAGTCAATATAATCGGCTCGGTAGAAGATAAAGACGTTCTTATTGTTGATGATCTGATTGATACTGCAGGTACTTTTGTCGGTGCAGTTGATGCTTTAAAGAAAAAAGGCGCAAAGGAAATTTACGGTGCGATTACGCATCCGCTGCTCTCCGGGCATGCGGTAGAAAGAATAGAAAAATCGGCGCTTAAAAAGCTGTTTGTATCCGACACGATCCCGCTTTCAGTTAGAATCGGACAAAATAGAAGTTCTGACAGCTTCTGAAATCTTTTCTGAAGCAATAAGAAGAACATTTAATAATGAATCAATTAGTTCACTTTTCGATGTAGATAAAAGTTAAAATTTAGTTCTGGAGTTTATAAATGGAAAAATCGATATTAGAAGCAGAAGTCAGAGAAACAGGCAGCAAGCAGGCAAGCAAACTTGTAAGGAACAGCGGTAAGGTTCCCGGCGTTTATTATTCAAAGCATGATGCTCCGATACATTTCTCAGTTACCGAAAAAGCAATTAAGCCGCTGGTTTACACAGCTGAAACACACCTTGTATCTCTGAAAGTTGATGGAAAAGAGCTTGATTGTGTAATAAAAGATATTCAGTTTGATCCTATCACAGATAAAGTTGTTCATTTCGATCTTATAGGCCTTACCTCCGGTGAAACTTTCCAGCTGGAAGTTCCTGTTCAGCTTCACGGAACCCCGGTAGGTATAAAAGAAGGCGGTATTGTTCAGCATCTTATACATAAGCTTGAAATTGAGTGTCTGCCGAAAGACATTCCCCAGCGTATCGATATAAATATTTCAGAACTCAGCATTGGGGACTCCATTCACGTTAAAGACCTGAATTTTGAGAATATAACATTTCTTAGTTCCGAAGATTCAGTGATCGTATTAGTTGCTCATCCTAAAGTAGAAAAAGAACCCGTTGAAGGTGAGGAATTAACAGAAGAAGAAAGTGCTGAACCAGAAGTGATTGGTAAGGGTAAGGGAGAAGAGGAAGAGGAAGAATAATCAAATTAGCTTAAATTGCGGCTGATATTAGGCATAGGCAATCCAGGAAACAAGTACAAAAACAACAGGCATAATGTCGGGTTTATTATATTGGACCATCTGGCTTCATTAAATTCACTTTCATTCTCGGCAGCCAGAGGTGATTACTACTCTGCTTCCGGAAGCCTTGAAGGGTATGAATATCAGCTGATAAAACCCACTACTTACGTTAACAACAGCGGCCTGGCAGCCAGTCAGGTCTTAGAAAAATACAACCTGGAAGTAAAAGATCTGCTCGTTATTCATGATGATGTAAATCTTCAGCATTCTGACATACGTGTGAAAGCCAGAGGCGGAGACGGAGGACATAACGGACTTAATTCATTAATTTACCACCTGATGTCGGACGAGTTTCCGAGGATAAGGATCGGCGTGGGAAATGATTTTGATAAAGGTGATATGGCCGATTATGTTTTGTCTGACTTCAGTATTGAGGAAATGAAAGCACTTGAAGAAAAATTTGATACGATTAAAACACTTATAAGTGAGTTCATTACCGGGGGAGTAAGCAAATTATTAGACGCTAACAGCAGGATATCTAATCCCGATAAAAATTCTGAAAATAATCAAAAGAGCACTTAGGAGAAATCATGGATAATCTAATCCTCATCATACCCTTTTTCGGTGTCCTCGGCCTTATTTATACTTACTGGAGATCAACCTGGATAAATAAACAGGATCCCGGTACCGAAAAAATGAAAAAGATTTCAGGGCACATTGCCGAGGGTGCAATGGCATTCCTCAAATCTGAATATAAGGTTTTAATAATATTTGTTATTTGTGTGGCAATATTGCTGGGTGTTTCTGCTGACCCGGTAGAGTCATCGCCTTTGATAGCAGTCTCCTTCCTGGTTGGCGCGCTCTGCTCAGCTCTTGCAGGTTTTATAGGAATGAGAGTTGCCACAAAAGCTAATGTAAGAACAACAAATGCCGCAAGAACCAGTCTGGGTAAGGCTCTTGAGATAGCTTTCGCCGGCGGTTCTGTTATGGGACTCGGAGTGGTTGGATTAGGTGTTCTGGGACTTGGAACTCTCTTTTTGATTTACGGCAATTTATTCGGACTTGGACAGGAAGGGTTTACCAAGGGTAATAACGGTAATAACAGGTTTTTCATTCGGTGCTTCTTCAATAGCTCTTTTTGCCCGTGTCGGCGGAGGTATCTATACCAAAGCGGCTGACGTAGGTGCCGATCTTGTCGGCAAGGTTGAAGCAGGAATTCCTGAGGATCATCCCCTGAACCCGGCCACAATTGCTGATAACGTTGGTGATAATGTGGGCGATGTTGCAGGAATGGGTGCTGACCTTTTTGAATCATATGTCGGTTCCATTGTCGGAACAATGGTTCTTGGTGCTGAATTTATCGCTTATCCCGAATTTGCAGGTAAGTTTAATGGTCTGGGTGCGGTTCTGCTTCCGCTTGTTATAGCAGGTATCGGAATCATAATGTCGATTCTGGGTACCTTCTTTGTAAAGGTTAAAGAAGGAGGTAATCCTCAGAAAGCTCTCAACAACGGCGAGTTCGGCTCATCGATTGTGATGATAGCAGCCCTTTATTTTATAATAAAATGGATGCTCCCTGAAAGTTGGACCCACGAGGATCCTCTTTATGGGATGACCTATACAATTACTTCTACGGGAATATTCCTGGCTACAGTTATTGGCCTTGTAGCCGGTGTACTTATAGGAGTGATTACAGAATATTATACGGGAACGGGTAAAGGCCCGGTGCTGGGAATTGTAAGGCAGTCACTTACCGGTGCAGCAACAAACATTATCGCCGGAATCGGGAACGGAATGATCTCAACGGCTATCCCGATAATCATTATTGCTATTTCTATAATGGGTGCATTTTACTTCGGCGGACTTTACGGCATCGCTATCGCAGCTGTAGGTATGCTTTCAAATACGGGTATTCAGCTTGCAGTTGATGCATACGGGCCGATTTCTGACAATGCCGGCGGTATAGCTGAAATGTCGGAACTTCCTAAAGAGGTAAGACAGAGAACAGATAAGCTGGATGCAGTAGGAAACACAACTGCCGCAATAGGTAAAGGATTTGCAATCGGTTCTGCTGCTCTTACGGCACTCGCATTATTCGGTGCATTTATGACTGCTGCTGATATTAAAACAATAGATATTTCAAAAGCTAACGTAATGGCGGGATTATTCCTCGGCGGTATGCTTCCGATGCTTTTTTCGGCACTCGCAATGAAGGCGGTAGGAAGAGCCGCAATGTCGATGATAGAGGAAGTCAGACGCCAGTTCAGATCAATTCCTGCACTAACAAATGCTCTCAGGGTAATGAAGAAAAATGAAGGCAAGGAATTCTCAGACTGGAATAATGAAGATAAGCAGACATTCGAAAAAGCTGATGGTACTGCAGAATATGGAAAATGCGTGGAAATATCCACTAAGGCTGCCATCAGAGAAATGGTAATTCCCGGTCTTTTAGCTGTGGCTGCCCCTGTTTTCATTGGTTTTGCTGGTGGTGCGGAAATGCTGGGCGGACTACTCGCTGGTGTAACCGTAACAGGAGTTTTAATGGCGGTATTTCAATCGAATGCCGGCGGTGCCTGGGACAATGCAAAGAAAATGTTTGAAGAGGGTATCGAGGTTAACGGTCAAAAGTATTATAAGGGTTCGGATCCTCACAAAGCAGCTGTTGTTGGTGATACAGTAGGAGATCCTTTTAAGGATACTTCAGGGCCGTCCCTGAATATCCTGTTGAAATTAATGGCCGTAGTTGCACTTGTAATTGCGCCTTTAATTAAATAAATTATTAAACAGTATAAATAAAATTATGTATAACCCTGCTCTCATCTTTGAATGAGGGCCAAATGTCCATAGGGAGGTAAAAATTCGAATGAAGACGAATTCGTATGAAAGTGCTGTTATTATCAATGCAGCCCTCGATGATGAACAAATCGAAAGTATCATAACCCGCATCAAGGATTTCATAACAAATAATGGTGGAAATATAAGGGATATTGATAACTGGGGAAGAAAAAGATTAGCCTACATGATTAATAAGAGCAAGATAGGCTATTATGTAATCTTCAGATTTGACGCCCCTACCAATATTATTTCCAAGCTGGAAAGAAATTACACTCTGGATGAGCACATCTTAAGATATCTCACCATATCATTAAATAAAGATGCAGTGGAGTATCTGGAGAAAAAAAGGAGCGATTCTCAAGCAGACAGCCAGCCTGAAGCTGAAAAAGTCAGCGAACAGGAGAACGTTACCAAAGAAGATGTTTCTAAAGAGCAATGAATCACTAATTAACTAATGTATTGATAAAGTATGGAGGAAAACCATGGCTGAATTGAAGATGCCTGAAATTAACTACGTTATTGTTGCCGGTAATTTAACAAAGGACCCTATTTTCCGGCAGACAACTAACAACACTCCTGTCGTTAATTTTTCTATTGCTTCAAATAGGAAATATAAAGACAGTTCAAACCAGTGGCAGGAGGATGTATGTTATGTCGGCATTGTAGCATGGAATAAATTGGCTGAGAGCTGTCGCGACAGATTAAAAAAAGGATCTGCTGTGCTTATAGATGGGGAACTTCAGAGCAGAACCTGGAAGTCTGAAGATGGTCATAACAGAAGTATCGTTGAAATAAAAGCAAGAAGAATCCAGTTCCTCAACAAGCGGGGAAGATTGAATGATAACGGTACAGGTGAGGAAGAAGAAAATACAACATATTCCGAGGATGACCATAATCTCGATTATACTGAAGACTCGTTCGATAAATTTTTATCAAGTGAAGAATCAGATCTTATAAAGTAAAATAAGGTAAAGAATGAAAAAGGAAATAAAAGCTAAAAAAGTCTGCAGGTTTACACAGAATAATGTAAAGTATATTGATTACAAAGATGTAAAACTTCTTCAGAGATATGTAACCGAGCAGGGAAAAATAATTCCTAAGAGAATTACCGGAACAAAGTCCGGTTACCAGAGAGAATTAGCTCTTGCAATAAAAAGAGCAAGACATATGGCACTGCTTCCATATGTGGCTGACACTGTAAAATAGAATCAGATTAGGAGAAGAAATGAAAGTAATTCTAAGAGAGAATTTTGAATCACTCGGCCAGATAGGGGATGTTGTAGATGTTAAAGATGGTTTCGCCAGGAATTTTCTGCTTCCGCGGAAAATTGCTTATGCTGCCATAAAGGGTAATATCCGTTCCCTGGAAGAGGAAAAGAAGAACCTTGCGAAAGAAGAAAGAACAGGAAATACGTGCTGCAGAAACTTTAGCCTCTGACCTGGAAAAAGTTTCGGTTACAATTCCTGTGCAGGTTGGTGAAGAAGATAAAATTTTCGGTTCAGTTACCTCCCAGATGATAAGTGACGCTCTAAAGGAAAAGGGTTATGATATAGACAAACGTAAAATTGAAATTGATGAAACAATTAAATCCCTTGGAATTTACAGCATTACAATAAAACTGCACGCAAGTGTAAATGCAAAGATTAAAGTCTGGGTAGTTAGAGAGTAAATAAACCAGGCGGTAATTATAAAAAAAAAGGAAAGCTAAGCTTTCCTTTTTTTTTAATGGGGTGAGATAATGACTAGTGTACTTTTATCTGCTTTTCACGGATCATTTTCGCAATTTCAGATGTTCCGTTTTTAGAGATATTCTTAATAGCTTTGGCACTTAATTTTAAGGTTACAAATCTGTTCAATTCCTGAACCCAGATCCTCTTCTTCTGGAGGTTAGGCAGGAATCTTCTTCTTGACCTGTTATGTGCGTGGGAAACGTTATTTCCCGAAATTGGTCCAATGCCCGTAACCTGACATCTTCTTGACATAATATCTCTCCTGAGAACTTTCTGTATTTTTAAATTAGAACAACAAATATATAAAAATATTAGTTAAAAAATATACCTGAATTCAAAAAATATTATCCATGTTAAATCTTTAATAATCCGGCATAATTAAGTTGACAAAGTGAAAATCCCTGTTATTTTTGAATATAAATCCAATAAAAATCTGTAAATGAACAATACCCATATTTCTGTGCATACCTTCATTTTCACTTAAAAAAACCTTTTTGAGCAAAGGAGATCTCTATGGAATATTATGAATTACACCCTGAAACTCCCCAGTTACGATATATAAATAAGGCTGTTTCGGTACTAAAAGAAGGGGGAGTAATTATATATCCTACCGATACGGTTTATGGAATAGGCTGTGATATTTTTAATAAGGAAGCACTTGAGAGAATCTTTACCATAAAAAATGACAGCACTTCCAAATTATTCAGCTTTGTATGTTCCGACTTAAAAGATATCAGCAAATACGCACGCGTATCTGACTACGCATACAGAACAATGAAACATCTTTTACCCGGTCCCTATACCTTCATCCTTCCGGCAGCCAAACTGGTACCTAAAAAGTTGTGGAGCAATAGGAAGACTGTAGGGATCAGAATACCGAATAATAGTATCACTATGAAGCTGGTCGAAGAACTCGGGAACCCTATTATAAGTACCAGTACTACTAACAGGAAGGGAGAAGTAATTTACGATCCTTTCGAAATTAAGAACATATTCAATACCCAGGTTGACCTGATGCTGTCTATGGGTCCGCTAATGGGTGAACCTTCAACTGTGGTTGATCTCAGCGATGAAGAACCGGAGGTCCTCAGGGAAGGCGCAGGAGACGTAAGTCTGTTTGTGTATTAATATCCCTTTCTTAATCTAAACTCCTCCCGCTTCTGACTTATGCAGTACAGTAGGAGGGAGAGAACTTCAGTGTACATTTAAGGCCGCTTTTGGAAGCGGCCTTTTTTTATTTCCTTACAACCTGTGTGGAGGATGCCTGAGCTAAGGGGGTCAAAATCATTTCATTGATATTTACATGAGCCGGCCTGGTAGCGCAGTATACAACAGCATCCGCAATATCTGCTGCGGTGAGAGGCTGAAGTCCCTGGTAAACTTTATCTGCTCTATCCTTATCCCCTGAGAAGCGTACAATACTGAATTCAGTCTCAACCATGCCGGGATCCACCGTAGTCACTTTTATTCCATGTTCGAGGCAGTCCATTCTAATTCCCTTAGTCAATGCATTAACCGCAAATTTGGTCGCGCAGTAAACATTGCCGTTCGGGTAAACCTCGTGTCCTGCCGTGGAACCTATATTTATTACATGTCCCTTATTTCTATCAATCATACCGGGCAGAACATTCCGGGTTACAAAAAGAAGACCTTTCACGTTTGTATCTATCATTTCTTCCCAGCTGGTAATGCTGCCTTCAAAAATTTTATCAAATCCGCGGGCAAGTCCGGCGTTATTAACCAGCACATCCACGTTCTTCCAGTCATCTTCAAGATCATTGAAGCATTTCTTTACAGCTTCAAAATTTCTTACATCAAGTTCTATCACTTTTGTTTTGATGCCGAACTTTTCGACAAGTTTTTCGGCATACTTATTAAGCAGTTCAAAGCGCCTGGCTGCAAGAATAAGATTAGCCTTTTCAGCTGCAAAAGCCTCTGCGCAGGCTTTACCTATGCCTGAGCTGGCTCCTGTTATAAATACTATTTTCTCTTTTAATCTGTCCATTACATATCCCTGAAATTTATTATCTAAAAAATAAATTTAGTGAAAGTAGGAGAGAATTTAAAAATTATAGCGTTTAGCCGTGCGCAGGGTAATGGATTAAAGTGAGGAGATAACCTGATTGTTACAAATGCTGAACATCTCCGGGGTTCAGGGGTAAACCAGTATCACGCAGAGAGAAGCCTGCGGTCAGAAAAATCAGAAGCGGCCGGGGATAAGGGTACCGCATTTGGGACAGGCACCTTCTTTAAGGACATTCTTTGTAACGTCATGCCAGTCTCTTTTAAGCAGGGGGTGATGACAGGAGGGGCAAAAAGTAGTTTGACCTTCCGGATCGTGTACGTTACCGGTATAAACAAATTTTAGTCCTGTCTTTAATGCTTTACTCCTTGCCATCCTTAATGTTTCCTCAGGGGTTCTGTTCTTATCACGCATCCGGAAATCAGGATGAAAGGCAGTGAAGTGAAGGGGGACGGAATCACCCAGGTTTTTCAGGATCCAGTCGCACTCAGCCTGTATTTCCTCGGGAGAATCATTCTCGCCCGGAATAAGCAATGTTGTAATCTCAAACCATATCCCGGTATCGTTTTTCAGCCACACCAGGGTATCCAGAACATCCTTCAGACTTGAAAAAGTAAGTTTATTATAAAAGCGCTCGGTAAATCCCTTAAGATCAACATTGGCCGCATCTATATACTTATATACATCCTTACGGGCTTCTTTATCGATATACCCGGCTGTTACCATAACTGAATTTATTCCTGCTTCTCTTCCGAGTTTAGAAATGTCAATCACATACTCGCCGAAGATAGTAGGGTCATTATAGGTGTATGCTATTGAAGGAACCCCATACTGTTTCGCAATGTTAATTACATCCTCTGGTGAAGCTGTAAGTGCATTAAGATCATCGAGCTTTGCTTTACTCATTGACCAGTTCTGGCAGAATTTACACCCGAGATTGCAGCCCGCCGTTCCGAAACTGAGAACCCCTGTACCGGGATAAAAATGATTTAAAGGTTTCTTTTCAATGGGGTCAATGGCAAATCCGGTAGGTCTTCCATATCCGGTTGTGTAAAGCTGTCCTCCGACGTTCTGCCTTATGTAACAGAATCCTGCCTGGCCTTCACCTATTTTACAATAGCGGGGACAAAGAGTGCATAACAGCTTATTTTTTTCCGCAGGCTCCCACCATTTTGCTAATTTCATTTCCATAGTTTCCATTTCAATCATACCAATCAATTCAATTTACACAAATACTTCAAGACATTAAATTATCTCGAATCTCAACCAGTTTGCTCTGCTTTTTTCTGAATAGGGTGCTCCTGCAGCAAAAATAACTACATCCCCCTCCTTTACATACCCTTCTTCAATAATTACTTTTTTCGCCTTATCTACAGCAATGTGCTCTTTATGGATCTCGTCCATATGAACGGGAATTACGCCCCATCTCAGGCAAAGTTTATTCATTGTTTCAAAACTGTTTGAAAACGCAATGATCTTCGCTTCGGGACGAAATTTCGAAAGATTTACGGCTGTCCTTCCCTGAAAAGTAAAAGCAGCAATGGCTGAAGCATTTATCTGCCGGCTGATGGAGACAACTGCCTTTCCAACCGAATCAAACAAATTTTCTTCAACCTTTTCCGGTATTTTGAATTTTACTATTGGATTGAATAAATGTTTCTCAGCATTCCTGATGATATCATTCATAATGTTAACGGTACGAACAGGATATTTTCCCACCGATGTTTCTCCGCTGAGCATGACCACGTCGGTACCGTCCCAAACCGCATTTGCTACATCAGATGCCTCGGCTCTGGTGGGAACCGGATTATGGATCATTGAGTCGAGCATCTGGGTTGCGGTGATTACAAGTTTCCCGACAGCATTACACTTACGGATTATTTCTTTCTGAATAACCGGGACCTCAGAAGCGGGGAGTTCAACGCCCAGATCTCCACGTGCAACCATAATTCCATCAGCCTGTTCGAGTATTTCGTCGAAGCGGTCGACAGCTTCACGTCTTTTCTATCTTGGCGATGACGGGTATTTCAGAATCCCTTTCTTTAAGCCACGCTTTAAGAATGGTAATATCCTCAGGCTTTCTTACAAAAGAGAGGGCGATATAATCAATCCTGTGTTTGAGAATGAACTCAAGATCCCTGAAATCTTTTTCTGTAATACTAGGGGTAGAGAGTTTCATTCCGGGAAGATTCATCCCTTTTCTTGGTTTCAGCGTACCGCCATTTTCTATTATACAAATTACAGAATCTTCGGTTTTACCGCTGATCCTTAGGCGTATCAGTCCGTCATCAATCAGAACAGGATCACCAACAACAGCATCACTTACCAGCTCACCGTAGGAAGTTGATATCAACTTCTCATTTCCTTTCACATCCCGGGTTGTTATCTCAATCTCATTTCCAGTGGTTAATTCTATTTCAGGCTCTGATAACTCGCCAACCCTAATTTTGGGTCCCTGCAGGTCTGCCAATACAGCCAGAGGAGTCTTTTCTTCTGTACAGGATTCATGGATATTATTAAGGAGATTCTCAAAAAAATCATAAGAACCATGTGAGAAGTTCAGTCTTACCCCATCTGCCCCAGCAAGCACCAACTTACGGATCATTTCCGCTTCATCCGTTGCGGGTCCAAGAGTGCAGAGGATTTTTGTCTTTGCAAAGACCTCGTTAATGCTCGATTTCATCTTTTCTTCCTGCGAGTTCCCTGATTTTTTTCCTCACCGGGTTTTAGGGATCTGGATCTGGAATACAGATATTTTATCTTTTTTTCAACAAGGTCGAAAACAGTACCGGCCGAATAACCTTTTGCAGTTTTCTTTCCTGCCCTTACTCCTGTCAGCAGCTCAATGCCTTCTTCAACTTTAGATATAGGATAGATGTGGAATTCACCTTTTTTAACCGATTCAACAACCTCTTCCTTAAGCATCAGTTCCTTTACATTCTGAACCGGGATAACAACACCCTGTTTTTTATTCAGGCCTCTGTTCTTACACAGATCGAAGAATCCTTCTATTTTTTCATTAACTCCTCCGATTGGCTGAACATCTCCTTTCTGGTTGAGAGAACCTGTTACAGCCAGATACTGTTTTATCGGAAGATCTGCAAGAGTTGACAGCAGGGCAAAAATCTCTGCACAGGATGCACTGTCGCCATCAACGGTACCGTAAGACTGCTCAAACACTAAGTTAGCGTTAAATGATAACGGCTGGTCCTGTCCGAACGTTTCCCTGAAATAACCGGAGATGATGAGCACACCTTTATTGTAATGTCTGCCGCTCATTCCTGCTTCACGTTCGACATTTATAATACTTCCGCTTCCGAGAGAAACTGTTGCCGTTATCCTTGTCGGCCGGCCGAAGGCATAATAATCAGTACTGTACACTGCAAGTCCATTTATCTGTCCAATCCTTTCCCCGTCAGTATCAAGCAGTATCATTTGGTCCTGAAGCATATCATCGATCTTAGATTCAAGCAGACCGTGTCTTTCCTTCGCCAATTCAAAAGCTTTCTTAACATGAGCTTCACTAATCACATTAAAGCCGTCGTCAAGAGCCCAGAAATTAGCCTCCCGGGCAATATCTGCAATTTTAGAAAACCTGGTGGTTAACTTATTCTTTTGTCCTGCGAATCTTGCACTAATCTCTATCAGCTTTGAGATAGCTGATTTATCGAACTCGCAGAGTCCTTCTTCTTTAATTAACTTCTTAATAACCTGGGCATATTCAACAATTACCTTATCCGATCTTTTAATTTCATAATCAAAGTCGGCCTTAATTTTAAACATCTTCTTAAAATCATATTCGCGTTCCGCAAGCAGGGAATAGATCCAGTCGCTTCCCAGAAGGATTACTTTGGTATCAATCTCAATAGGTTCCGGTTTAAGGATAGAAGAAGTGAACTGAAATACAGAAGGGGATTCCTGAATTTCCAGCTTATTGTAAGTCAATATTCTTTTAAGAGTGCGCCATACTCCCGGTTCCTCGAATAAGTGCAATACATTCAGCACCAGATATCCGCCGTTGGCTTTAAGCATAGAACCTGCTTTTATTTTTGTAAAGTCGCTGTACCAGCCTCCCCTGCCGTCGCTTACTTTTTCAATCGTACCGAAGAGATTTATGAAGTTAGGAGAAGTCTCAATTATAACAGGACAATCTTTTGTTTCACTATTGTCAATTATGATATTAACATCATACTCTTTAAAGTAATCGATCTCAAAACCTTCGGGGGTCATCTGACCCTCCGGCTTCAGGCCTTTAAAGACCTGTACATTCTCCATTATATTATTTTCAACCTGGTCTATAAAATCTAATACCTTTGCATCATCATATCTGTCACGAATATTATCGATTACACTTTTAACAACCATTTCAACAGCGGCCTTCTCAATATCAAGCATCTTCTTCTCAAAATTCTGACTGATCTTCAGGCCCTCCTTGAAGATAACCTTCAGATCCTGCTGCAGTTCGTTATACTTATTTATTATTGCTTTTGCATCGGTTTTAGTCAGACTGCCGTCTTTTATCTTCTCGTCCAGTTGATATATCGGTACAGGTTTCTCATCTATTATCGGGTATATATCAGGGCGCGCTCCACCACCGTCAACCTTTACCTGAACAAGCTTAAAATTATCCTCCTTAAGTTTTTGATCAAAATCATTCATAAGCGCCTGTTCCTGCTCGTTATATTCCTGAACCAGCTGCTTCCTTCTTTCGGTAAACATATCGCTGTCGAGTGTTTGAGGAATTCTGTTCTTCAAAATTCCGATGGCCGAAGAAAGATCCTGCCGGAACTGTTTTGCCTTCCCGACAGAAAAAGTGAGAAGAATTGGTGTATCGGGGTCCTTAAAATTATTTACATAAGCATAGTCGCATAGGGGAGGGCAGTTAGAACTGATTTTTTCCAGCATCTTTTTTACGGTAGTGGCTTTTCCGGATCCTGAAAGGCCTGCAATGAAAATATTATAACCGGGACTTCTTAAATCAACCCCCAGTCTTATTGCCTTTAATGCTCTTTCCTGCCCGATAATCCCCTCCATCGGTTCAAGATCAATTGTAGATTCAAACTCAAAAATATCAGGATCACAATTCCATCGTAAATCTTCCGGTTTTAACTCTTCGTGTTTTGTTGGTTTAGGGTGTGCCATATTTTACCTGCTTTCGATGAGAATTTTTAATATTCTTAAAAACCTGAAATAAAAATCTAAATATTATTGGTTTTAATTTCAAAAAAACATTCTTCTTCAGTGATTCAAGTATAATAATATACCGTAATAATTGTTATTATTGGCACGTAAAAAATTAAATTTAATATGACTAAAGATGAAGCAAGAAAATTATTTCCCCATATACAGAAAGGGATAACCTACTTAAATCATGCAGCAACGGGACCATTCTCTACACGCCTGCTGGACGAAATGAATGAATATTTCCGGACAAGGAGTGAAGAGAATATAGACGATTATCCCGGTTTCGTTAAGATTACCGACGAAACAAAAAATATGCTGGCTTCACTGCTGAATACTGACAGCAGTCGGATAGCGTATCTGGATAATACAACAAATGGTCTTAATCTGTTAGCTCAGGGACTGAAGTGGGAAAAGGGGGACGAGATAATACTTAATGATCTTGAATTCCCCGCTAATATATATCCTTTTATGAACCTGGAAAAAAAGGGAGTGAAAATTATCATTGTGAAGTCTCACGATGGAATTGTCAGCGCGGAAGATATAATTGAGAAAATCACCTCCAGGACAAGATTGATATCTGTGAGTATGGTGCAGTTTCTTTCGGGCTACAGGATAGATCTGAAAAAGCTCGGTTCTGGTTGTAAGAGTCAGGGGATAATATTGAGCGTAGATGCGATACAGGGACTGGGTGCATTCCCAATGGATGTTCAGGACTGCAATATCGACTTCGTCTCCTGCGGAACACAGAAATGGATGCTCGGTCTGCAGGGACTATCATTTATTTATGTCTCAGAAGATCTGCAGCAAAAGATTGACCCTGTATACGTAGGATGGCTTGGCGTAAATGACGGGTGGAATCTTCTAGATTATAATTTATCACTTAAAGATTCTGCAGAAAGATTTCAACCCGGTTCTCTAAATTCAGCAGGAATTTATGCCCTTAATGCTTCACTTAAATTATTCAGAGATTTCGGTACAGATAAAGTTGAAGAAAATGTAATCTCAAATTCGAAGTATCTCATATCTGAATTAAAGCGAATTGGAATTGAGCCGCTTCTGCCTGCCGCCGATGATAAATATATATCGGGCATTGTTTCATTCCGGCATAAAAATGCATATTCAATCCTTGAAATACTTAAAGAAAAGAAAATCGAAGCAGCGGTAAGGGAAGGAATAATGCGTATTTCACCTCATTTTTACAACAATGAAGGAGATATTGACAGGCTGATAGAAGGTCTTAAATTTTTAGTCTGATCTGCTATTGGGGAAATACCGGCATTTTTATAAATTATAATAAAGTTTACAGCTTTTATAAAAGAACCCAGGAGTCACCAAATGTTTTCAATGATGCGTTTATCTGCTTATCTCATAGCAGCAATAATTATCACGGCATTTTTATCAAATACTTATTCCCAGCAGAAAGAAGATAAAGTAAGAATTAGTCCTAAAGCCTCTGTAAGCCAGACAGTTGGTTTTACAGATGTTACTATATCATACAGCAGGCCAGGGGTAAAAGGCAGAAAGATATGGGGAGGGCTGGTGCCGTACGATAAAGTATGGCGTGCAGGTGCAAACGAAGCCACAAAAATACATTCAGTACGGATGTAACAGTTAATGGAAAAAAACTTTCCAAAGGTTCATACGGCTTTTTTGCCATCCCGGGTAAAAATGAATGGACTCTTATATTTAACAAAGTAGCTGATCAGTGGGGTGCTTTTGAATATAATGAAGCTGAAGACGCATTAAGAATAAATGTAAAGCCGGAGAAAAATGATTTTACCGAATGGCTAAGATACGAAATCACCAAAGACGAGTGACTCGACAGCAGTTGTCAGCTCTTGAATGGGAGAAACTTAAAGTCCCGTTTAAGCTCGAAGTAAAAATTTAAGGATAAAAACAGAGGCTGTCTCAAATTCTTTCAAGACAGCCTCTTAAATTTTTTATTTGCCCCGTATTATTTTTAGCAGCTCTTCTGTTTTTTCTTTCATTAGCTGTTTATCCCCGCGACTCTCAACGTTCAGTCTTATTATCGGTTCGGTATTTGACATCCTGAGGTTGAATCTCCAGTTATCATACTCAACACTTAGCCCATCGAGATGATCAATCTTACCGTCGGAATATTTCTTTTCCACTTCATCAAGCTTCGCTTTCGGGTTCTCTATCTCCGAGTTTATCTCACCCGAACATGGATATGCCGCTATCATTTCCTCAACGAGTGTGGATAAAGGCTTATTCTCTGTAGACATCAGCTGCATAACCAGCAGGAAGGGAATCATTCCACTGTCCGAGTATGAATTTTCCCGGAAGTAGTGATGGGCAGACATCTCCCCGCCGTAAATAGCGTTGACCTCTCTCATCTTTTGTTTAATAAATGCATGCCCGCTTTTTGAGACGACGGGTTCTCCGCCGCTTTTTTTAACGATATCGATTGTGTTCCATACAAGCCGGGGGTCATGAACAATCTTTGCGCCGGGATTATTTTTAAGAATTGATTTAGCCAGAAGGCCTACTATATAATAACCCTCAATAAAATTACCCTTCTCATCAAAGAAGAAGCACCGGTCAAAATCGCCGTCCCAGGCAACTCCCAAATCGGCATGGTCCTTAACAACGGCATCAATAGTCGGTTTTCTGTTTTCTGTCAGAAGCGGATTGGGTACACCGTTAGGAAAATCGGAATCGGGCTCATTGAAAAGCTTGATCATTTTGATCGGAAGTTGTGGTTCCAGGGCATCCAAAACCAGTCCCGCACAGCCATTGCCGGCGTTCACCACAACCTTAAAGGGTTTAATCTTCTTTACGTCATAAAACTTTTCAAGATGATTTAGAAATCCGCTCATTACGTTATCGTGGTCGACATCCCCCGGTTCCAGGTTGTGAATCTTCAGATCATCATTAAGGATCATTTTTTCAATTTCATTGAGACCTGAATCGTAGCCTATCGGGACAGAGCCTTTTCCGACGAACTTCATCCCGTTGTACTCAGGCGGATTATGACTTGCAGTAATCATAATTCCCCCGTCTGCCTCGTATACCGGAGTTGCATAGTATATCATCTCTGTACCGCATAACCCTATATCAACAACATCAACACCGTGATCATTAAGTCCTTTTTTAATTGCATCCGAAATAGCTTCGGAAGACTTTCCTGATATCGTGTCCAATCACCACCTTTTCGGCATCTGTCAGCTTGGCAAAACCAATGGCAACGTCATAAGCCAGGTCGGCATTTAGTTCAGAGGGAACTTTACCTCTTATATCATAAGCTTTGAAAGAATTTATTCTATCCATTTACTCTCCTTATAAAGGGGAAGTTGAAAAATAATTCGTAGAATTTAAAATAGGTTTTTTCTTAATTATCTATGTGCAATTTTAGATGCCTCAATTTATGAAATTTATCTGACGATTCAAGTGAGGGGAATTTTAATAGAGAATATTTTTTCAATGGACTTTTTATTTATTACTGCTTATGTTTATGCCAATTAAAAATTCTAGGGAGCTAGTTATCGATACAAAGGATACTGTTAAGTGGCACTTCGCCAAATGCAACCACTCAAAATGTAATGCTATTTTTCTGGTCAACCCTGAAGAAACCCCGGGTGAGCTTGGTTTTATTTGTCCGGAATGCAGTAAGAAGACTACCACTTCACACATTGTGCAGTGCTCCAGCTGTCGGACGATACTCAACTTTGTCAGGGCTAATCCCAATGAAGAGAAGGTTGTTTTTAATGTCCCCAAATGTTCGCATTGCGTGGGAACAGTAGAAGATGAATGGGAAATTGAACCGCTTTATCAGCCGGATTCATATATTTAACCTTATTCATCACACTTTTCTGCGGTAATCATATGTGATTACCAGATCAATTTAATCGAGGGAAACAGATATTCTGTCTGTTTCCCTTTTTTTATTTAAAGGTGTGCTTCAAATTCTTCTTTAATGAATCAAATAGTGGTAACTTTAAATTTAAGTTCGTAAAAAACTTTCAGGAAAAGATATGGATAAATTATTCAGACAGTGCTTAACAGCACTATTACTAGCAACTGCTTTTACCTTTTTACCCGGATGTTCTTCGTCACAACAGACTATGGAATCAGGACAAAGTACCGGTCAAAAAGGTGCATATTCATGGTTAAACCTGGATACTGTAAAAGCAGGTAAATTTGATATGGGGAAAATGTGGACATTCGAATATCCTCCCATCGATTACTTTCAGAAAGAATATAATTTCAAACCCACACAGGAATGGTTCGATCACGTCAGAAAATCAGCCCTGCGTTTTGCCAATTATTGTTCAGCCTCATTTGTATCTGCAGACGGACTGGTGATGACTAACGATCACTGCGGAAGAGAAAGCGTGGCGGATGTTACTAAAGAGGGTGAAGACCTGATGAAGAACGGTTTTTACGCAGAAACCCTGGCTGATGAAAGACCTGTTCCCGGTTTGTATGTCGATCAGCTGGTACTGATCAGAGATGTTACAGATGAAATCCAGAGCGCAATGGATGAAGGCAAGACAGATGAAGAAAAATCGGCTATTGAAGACAGTGTGATCAATGAGATTAAAGACACGCGAGAAGGAGAGTACAGGGCTCAGAATACAAATCACCCCTCTCTACAATGGCGGAAAGTTTTCAGAGTATGGTTACAAAAGATATACCGATGTAAGACTTGTATTTGCTCCTGAAACAGAGCTTGGATTTTTCGGAGGCGATCCGGACAATTTCACCTATCCGCGTTACGATCTCGATTGTACATTTTTCAGAGTTTACGATGAAAATGGAAATCCTCTGAAAACAGACGATTACTTTAAATGGAGCGACAGCGGTGCGGTTGCGGGAGAACCTGTATTTGTTGTGGGCAATCCCGGTTCTACCGACAGACTCAGCACAATGGCTCAGCTTGAGTACGAAAGAGATATTTCTTATCCCAGAACACTGGAAATGCTTAATAATATGATTGATATGTATAAGAAAATGATTCAGGATAATCCGGAACGGAAGAGCGAGCTGCAGAACCGACTGTTTATGTTCTCCAATTCCCAGAAAGCCTATAAGGGAATGCTGGAAGGACTCCGCAATCCTGTGCTGATGCAGAAGAAACGCGACTTCGAGAAGAAGTTCAAGGCTGCAGTGATGGCTGATCCGGATCTTAAATCAAAGTACGGTGATCTATGGGATAAAATTGCCGGTACAAGACAGCAACTGAGAGATGTGTCAAATCAGCTATTTGCCCTGTCTTTAAATCCTTTAACCACGTCTGATTTATTTTATGTCGCCGGAGATGTAGTCGATCTTGCAAATGAACTTAAGCTTCCGGAAAATCAGAGAGACGAGGATTATACAGGTGAGGCCCTCGATACAACAATCGCCGAGATATTTCCCGACAGTCTGGATATGGTAAAACAGCGCGATCTGCTGAAGGATCAGGTAAAGGTTTTCTATGAATACCTTGGCGAAAATAATTCACTGGTCCAGAAGTTAACGGGCGGAAGAAGGGGAGAAGACGCCGTTAATTATATGCTTGATAATACTGTGCTGACAGATTCAGTGAAACTCAGGGCGCTTATTGATAAAGGTCCTGATGCGATCCTTAACTCTGACGATCCCTTTATTTACTTTATTGTGCATACGGAGGATGCCCGCGGGGATCTCAGGAATGAAGTAAGTAAAATCCTTGATAAAGAAGGTGTATATTCGCAGGAACTGGGTAAGGCATTATTTGCAGTATATGGTACTTCAATTCCCCCGGATGCCACATTCACGCTCCGTATATCTGACGGAGTTGTAAAAGGCTTTCCTTACAACGGGACCGTTGCCCCGCCTTTTACTACTTTTTACGGTTTGTACGACAGGTATTATTCCTTCGGTAAAAAAGAACCCTGGAGCCTTCCTGAGAGATGGGTTAATCCGCCTGCAGATTTTCAGCTCAAAACACCATTTGACTTTGTTGCTACCAATGATATAATCGGCGGTAATTCCGGCAGTCCTGTTATAAATGAAAATGCAGAGATAGTAGGACTTGCATTCGACGGAAACATTCAGAGTCTACCCGGGAATTTCATATATACACCCGAAGAAAACAGGATGGTTGCTGTACATTCAGCAGGACTTTTGGAAGCAGTGAAGAATATGTACAAAGCTACAAGATTAAGTGATGAACTGCGAAACGGAAAATTAACTGTAGAAAAAACTGCGGCAGGCAGATTCCACTAAATAATAAATCTTTCGGTGAGGCTGTCTCATGAGTGTCATTCCGAATTTATTTCGGAATCAAATTATTCGATTTCAAATCGGAATTAGAACCTGAAACCGGTTCAGGTTGACAATATCAGACTTTTGAGACAACCTCATCATCATTTTAGAAATAGTATTGACCCTGCAGATGAACTGAAATATACTTCGCGAAAGTATTTCCGAAGGTAATCGAATACTCTACACCAACCCCGACCTTGAAACCCGAGATTTTATACTCTCTCAGATCCATCCCTGCGGCAATTGAGAACGCTGTTCCATAGTTCCATTCATCCACATCGCTGAAAGTTCTGTCTTCTATCACGGCGGGTCCGAAGCCCTCTTCAAGGTAAAATGGACTGCTGAGCGGCTGCGTAAATATTGCTTTAAGCGTATATGCTTTTAAGAAAGGATAATATCTGTTAGTGCTTCCCGGGAGAAGGTAATTGAAATCCTGTCCGTATACAAAACTTAGTCTTGTATTAAATCCAAAGAAAGGAGTGCTGAGCTCTGCAAAGATGGAAGATGTATAAGCCCCGGTAGATGCGGAGAATCCCTCAACAGTTCCGCCGCCTATAAATCCCCCTATGCTGATATTTTGTGCTTCCGCCCGGGGACTAAGGGTGAAAAGTATCAGAAAAATTACAGGACTGAATTTCTTAATCATATATCCTCTGATTTCCCGGCAGTTATCTGCACTGCGAATTTTCCAGGCAGAACTGCGCAACTATAAAACCATTTATCCAGCATTATATAAGTTATGTCTTCATTTTCTAAAAAACAAAGCAAAGATGACCGGAATGACCCGGAATACGATTACAGTATGTTGCAGGAAAATGTTTATTTTTAAAATTATATAATATTATAAATGAATAATCTGCCAGGAAAATGAAAATGAATAAAAAATCTGAAATTCTATTATATGTGGAACTTGATGAGAAAAAGGTCCCGTTAAAAATTGAATGGAGCGCTACCGATTCAGGAATTGAAGGGAAACGGGAGAGCAAGTCGATAATGCTTTCATTATGGGACAAACAGGAAAACGCCACAATGGGAATTGATCTGTGGACAAAGGAGATGATGGTGGAGGACATGAATGTCTATTTCCATCAGACATTTCTGAAGATGGCCGATACTTACCGGCGTGCAACCAAGAATGAGGAAGTTGCCGGGATGATTGAGAACTTCAGCGCTGACTTTGCGGACAAGCTGGAACTGAGTAAGAAGGTATATAAAAAAGGTGAATGATCCTGAATGACGATTGGAGAGGGGCTGATTGCAGGCAATGAATAAAGTTTATTTACCCACTTTAAATACTTTAAATAAATAAAATAGCGTAGGAAATATTAAAAACGAACCGACAATTAGTGCCCAGCCCAGCTGGGTCAGTGTAGCATCAGGAGCTGCCGCATTAAAAAGACTGATATTTCTACCATCCTTCATTATTACTACATCCGGGAAGTATATGAGATAAAATGCGGCCAGAACAAAAAATAACTGCACACCGGTTAGTATTCTCGACGGCCAGATCAATCCTTTCCCTATTATATTCCATAACACCGGAAGAGCCAGAGTCGCAAGTATGATTATAATAATGCTGATCGGATGGCTGATAAATCTCTCAGCGAAATCAGCACCTTCCACATAAGAAAATATAAATACCATCGCACCGCTTACGACCATAACAAGAGTCGCAAGCTTTGTTTTACCAATTATCAATTCTCTTAATTCTTTTTCTGTGGTCTCACTTATAAGGTAAACTGAAGCCGTAAAGACAAAGAGACTACAGATAAAAATTCCCGTTGAGATGCTGAAAAGGTTTAACCATGGATGAAGGTATCCCTCAAAAAAATCTGCCGGTTCAGTAGTTATCCTGCCCGACACCAATGCTCCTATTATCAAGCCAAAGAAGAAACTTACAAGCAGACTTGAAACAGCGAAAATACGTGAATATACTTCCTGTGAACCGTCCTGAACTGCATCATAATGCCTGAAGGTAAATGCAGTGCCGCGCAGTACTACGCCGATCAATAAAATGATCAAGGGAATATAAAGCGAAACAGAGACCTGGGTATAAATAGTCGGGAAACCCATAAAAAGTATCACCACCGTAATAATAACCCACATGTGGTTGGCTTCCCAGATAGGCGCCATAGCACTGCTGACGAGATTCTTAATTTTATCTTTGTTTGAACCCGCAAAAAGCTCAATAATTCCCGCGCCGAAATCCGCACCGCCCAGCAGACAGTATAAATAAACCGCAACCAACAAAAATATTATTACAACGTAAAGCATTAGGCTCCTGAGTTTTCGGGTGTTTGTGATTCATGGCAGTAGCCCTGATCTGCCGTTTCATAAGCCAGACAGCCACAATCGTCAGTATCAGGTATATAATAACGAATACTGCCAGATGTACTATCTGTCCCGGTACAGGAGTAACCGCATCCGCAGTTTTCATTATGTTATAAATGATCCAGGGCTGACGGCCGACTTCGGTTACCGTCCATCCTGCTTCAACAGCAAGGAATCCAAGGGGAGTGGAAACTGCAGTCAGCCAAAGGAATCTTTTATCAAACAGGTAATCCTTCCACTTCCATCTTAAAAGCCAGAAGATCACTCCAACCGCGGCCAGGAAAAATCCGCAGGCAACCATCAGCTGGAAGGCTAAATGAACCGGCACAACAGGCGGCCAGTTTTCGCGGGGAAAATCATTAAGTCCTTTTACCTCAGCATTAAAATCTCCATGAGCAAGGAAACTTAACATTCCCGGTATCTTTATTCCCCAATTCATTTCCTGCTTCTGCATATCCGGTATTCCGCCAATTGTTAAGCCGGCGCTCTGTTCGGTGTGGAAAAGACCTTCCATTGCGGCAAGCTTTTCAGGCTGGCGGCTGGCAACATCTTTAGCGCTGTGATCGCCGCTTATCGGCTGAAGAACTGCAAAGATGCTTCCGAAACTTAAGGCGATAATAACAGCTTTTTTATGGATCTCGTAATTATGTTTCCTCAAAAGAAGGATCGCGTGGATGCCGGCAACTCCAAAAGCCGTGGCTTCAAAAGCCGCGATAGTCATATGAAGGGTTTCGCTTACCCAGGCGGGATTAAACATTGCTTCGAAAGGACGGATGTTAAAAGCCTGTCCGTTTACCCAGTCAAATCCTGCCGGTGCATTCATCCAGGCGTTTGCTGTAACGACGAATATACCCGAGACCACGCCCGATATTCCGACCATAAGTCCTGAAGCCCAGTGAACGTAAGGATTAAGCCTGTTCCAGCCGTAAAGAAAGAGTCCTATACAGATGGCCTCAATAAAGAAGGCAGTTCCCTCCCAGCTGAAGGGCATACCGATAATAGGTCCTGCATGCTTCATAAATCCCGGCCAGAGCAGTCCCAGTTCAAAGGATAAAGCGGTTCCCGACACAGCTCCGATTGCAAAGAATATTGCCACGCCTTTGGACCATGTCTTAGTAAGGTCAAGATAAATTTTATTTTTCTTTTTAATCCAGATCCAGTGAGAAATCACCATAAGGAAAGGCATTGTCATTCCGATGCAGGCAAGTATAATATGGAACCCCAGCGTGATTGACATCGTTAAACGTGCAGCAAGAAGATTATCCAATGCAAAATACCTTTTTTTAGTAAAAGCTCATTTGAAACTTAGGAAAAGTTAACTTAAACTTCAGCATACCGGTCTCCATTATGAAATTAATAACAAAATATCGTGCTGCTGCGTTCCTTGTTTTTCTGCTGATAGGATTCACCTACCCGCAGAACTTAAACAACACGGGAAAGTTAAGGCAGCTGATGGAAAGCGCACGCACCGTATCCAGCGACCAGCCGGGGGGACGTGACCTGCCGTCAATCGGCAGTATCCATGCACTTTTCATCTTTGCTCAGTTTCCTGATGACAACTTTCTTCCTGAAGATAAAAGGTGGCCTGCCGGCGGAGCTCCTGCGCAGATGACAGATCATACGTGGGTGGATTCGGTATGGACAATAAATCCAACACCGGGATCGATGACCGATTATTTTAACCAGATGTCATTTAACAAATTAAAGTTTACCGGAGAATGCGACACGGTTACTGCTCCTCATACAAGGGAATGGTATTTCAACAATAAGAAAAATTACGGTGCTATAAACAGGGATATTATAGTTACTCTTGATAAGAGATTTAACTTTGCCCGTTTTGATAATATTCACAAAATAAGAAATTATGAATTTGCAGATACAGCCGACGGCAGGGTGGATGTGGTTTTTATAATTTACAGAAACTTTATTATGGATTATCCCGATTCAACTTCGGCAAAGTACAATAAAGTCTTCGGCTCGGGCTGGTTCGGATCACTTAACACCGGCAATGTTCCTGTTGATGATTCCTTACGATTTGTTTACGCAGGGGCAACACTGCGGGACATCTTTCATAAGGATCCCTTCCGCTTCTCCATACACGAGTTTGCACATTTCCTTATCGGCGGCAACCAGTACCATAATGGGCGGGGATTCTGGGCAATGCTTTCAGGCTATGAAATAAGATCATTTATGATCAATTCTTATGAGAGGAACAGACTTGGGTGGATCAACATCCGCACAATAAAAAACGATACCCTAACGCTGAAGGACGTAAAGCTTGGAGATTTCATAACCACTGGCGATGCAATAAGAATTGAAATTGATTCTGCGTCATCGCAGTACTTTTACCTGGAGAATCATCAGAGAATATCGCACTGGGACAACAGCTCGAAGGTAAAAAGTGAAAAGGGAATATATGTGATGCGCCAGGATGCAGCTGCTGGAGATGCGACTTTTATGCAGATGATCCCTGCTGACGGGAGATATAACTGGGAGGTGAAAAGTTATATTTATCCCGACTGGTTCCCGAAGGGTCTGCCGGTATATAAACGACTCAATGAGAATAAGGAGACCGGATACCACGACCTTCAATTCATCCCTTATACCTTCGAAGGAAAGAATTACCCTGCCAATGAAATTATTTATTATGCAGATACATTGACGGGGGAGCCTGTGAGAGATCCATTAAGAGCAGGGGACGGCAGGGATGCATTTCGTCCCGGCTACAAAACAGTTTTTTCTCCCTATACAAATCCCGATTCTCAGGATAAGAATCGTAAGTCCACCGGCTTCGCTTTTGAAATTACAGATGTGAAAGACGGAGTGTATTATCTCGATATCTACATGCACACTTATCGCAGATAGAAGCAAAGGGCAGAGGGCATAGAGTCCGGGAAATCGCTCATTTTCCTGTAATCTTCAATCTGCAATCTTCAATCCCCATAGCTTATCCTGTAGATCATTCCAGCATAATCATCACTTACAAGCAGGGATCCGTCGCTCATCTGCTCAACGTCCACAGGTCTACCCGATACAGACTCACCCTGCAGCCAACCTTCGGCGAAAGGCTCTTTACTGACTGCAATATTTCCATCTACTTTAACAAACATTACCCGGTACCCGATCTTTTGACTGCGGTTCCAGGATCCATGTTCAGCGATGAAAATCGAGTTCTTATACTTTGCGGGGAACATATTTCCTGTATAGAATTCCATTCCCAGTGCGGCTACATGAGGGCCCAATTCCATCACGGGTTTTGTAAACTGAGAAAGATCAACTCCCTGCCCGTATTCAGGATCCCGGATATCCTTCCCATGCAAGTAAGGATAGCCGAAGTTCATACCTTTCTCTGGTGCACGGTTCAGTTCATCAGGCGGAACATTATCGCCTAGCATATCCCTTCCGTTATCGGTAAACCAGAGAACACCATCAACGGGCGACCAGTCGAATCCCACTGTGTTCCTTATACCATGCTCGTAAACTTCAAGATCACTGCCGTCGGGATTCATCCGCATTATAGATGCGAACCTTTCATCTTCACTTTTGCAGATATTGCAGGGTGCACCGACAGGAACATATAATTTTCCATCGGGCCCAAATTTGATAAACTTCCATCCATGATGTCTGGCTGTAGGAAAGCTGTCGTTAACCACAACAGGAGAGGGGGGATTTTCCAGATGATTTTCTATATCAGGAAATTTAATTACACGGCTGATTTCTGCAACATAAAGATCACCGTTATGCAAAGCCACGCCATTCGGTGTATCGAGTCCCTCTGCTATCGTCAGAACTCTATCGGCCTTTTTATCATTATTGGTATCAATGACTGCGTAAACCTTTCCTGCACCCCTGGTTCCCACGAAGAGTATTCCCGATTTGCTCATAGCCATCGATCTTGCGCCGGGAACATTCGCATAGACATCAATCTTAAATCCCGAAGGAAGCTTAATATCACCCTGCGTTCCCGATAGCAGATCATCCTTAGAATTACAGAAGACTGCCAGTATCAGGAAAGGCAGGAGTATTATCATCAATGATGTCTTATTAAGGTAAAAGCCTTTCATATATCCTCCTTATCTAAGGGGCATCCGGCGGAGGCATCACAAAATATAAAATTATATACACGAGAATACCCGGGAATGCCGCACTCAGTACAGATAATAACACATAACCTACCCTTACAACTGTAGGATCCCATCCCAGCCATTCGGCAATGCCTGCACAAACACCGCCAATCATCTTATTGTAGGACCTTTTAAGAGCCATAAATTTTCCGTTTTATTTACTTAAAAATAATAAAATGAAAAATCTGATGGTAACAGGTGTGACAGTTCAAATATTATAGGTTTCAACTGCATTAGTAAACTATCCTATCCAGTCCTTCAGAAAATCCTGGTAATGCACAGGCTCGAATTCAACAAACTGGTACTCTGCTGCATTTTCTTTCTGGTAGGGGTCATTGCTGAAAAAGGTTTTGACCTCTTCGGCTGTCTTACCGCGTGCCACTATCAGGCCCCCTGTTCTTGGCACCTGCGGACCGGAGCAGAGCACAATTCCATCTTTGTAGCCCTTCTCAAGGAATTCACGGTGGCGCGGACGGATCTCATTGACTATTTCTACTGATTCGATGTAATGGATGATAATTATAAAGTGTTTCATAAATATTCCAATAGTTACCGGGTTAAAACCCGGGGATGTTTGAATTTATTTCCACCCGGCTGAAGCTGCGTGCAATAAAACCGGGTGTTTAATCCTACTTAAGGAAGTTGCCGATTGCAACTCCGATAAAAGTCGCAATAGCATATCCCAGCGTTCCGCAAAGAACTGCGGGAATAACCAGGTCTTTCCACTTACGCGCAACAGCCATAGCCGCCGCAGTTGTGGGTCCTCCCATATTTGCATTCGAGGCAATTACGATCTCTGCAAGGTCGAGCTTGAATAATTTTCCTGCTGTAAGTATAAATATAAGGTGAACCAGCAGAATTACTGCGGCAAAGAAAAATAAGATTGGACCAACCCTGAGTACGACGTACAAATTTGCGCTGGCACCGATCACAGCAAAGAACACCTGCATCAGAAGTGCTCCTATCTGATCAGCACCTTCTATCGTTCCTACCTGCTTTGGCAATATTGTAGCGGCGATGACGACTATTGCTGTTATGATAAGAATTCCGCTGCCCTGTATATTTATAAGGTCCGAGAGTCCAAAGCCAACTGCACAGATGCTGAATCCAAGGGCAAGTGCTTTTGCCATATTATAAAGATCAGGTCTTTTTTGTGCTTCTGTATGAATTTCATCATCAATTAATTCAGCCTTAGCGTCGTGTTCAGTCGCGTATATTTTTTTAAGTATAGCTGCGGAAGGAAGGGCAAACAACACAATAAAATAAGCAGCCATTACAAGGTTGTCGGCGGCAACTCCTGCAGTTAAAAGATCGCCCGCATTCAGCTGAAGGGCGGCTGCTGTGGCTACGTAATTCATCGAACCGCCGATATAGGTAGAGCAGAAGATGCCGGCAAGCTTCCAGCCTTCAGGGCCAAGCGAGAAAATTGAGAAGGAAATGAATGTCCCGATAATTGTCCCGATCGCACCAAAAAAGAAAGCGATCAATGTTGGTCCCGCTTCTTTAATAATTCTTCTCAGGTTTGCTCTGAAAAGCAGGAGGGGAATAGCGAGAGGAACGAGATATGACCAAACCATATCATAGGCCGGTGCTTCCGTCGGAATAATAGAAAGATTAGAAAGGATAAACGCGGCGATGATTGCTATTACCACGGCTGAGAGTTTCGAGCCGATCTTTGATTTCTCAGCCCAAAGGCTGAATGCGGCAATGATGAAAAGAATCGCCCAAAGTGCCCAGTGATTGTCCGGGCTGATCAGTGTGCCTTCAAACAATAGCTCCTCCAAAAATTGTTAAGATAAAAAAATTCTTTTTGTATGTAAAAGCTAACCAGAAAAGATTTCTCTCCCGAATTTCATTCGGGAATCGAAATGACATCTCTATCCCTGTTCTTATCTTCAAGGGTTTGGGTTATTAACTGATGTTAAACCATAACCCAGTTTGTATTCCGTATTCGGAATTGATATCGGAAGCTTCCCGGTTGTTATTATCTTCCCGGTTACCGCATCGAAAGCTGCCTTCTGCGAAACTTCCGGATTTCCGTATGAACATAAATAAACTTTTGCAGAGGGCAAAACCGAAAGCAGGTATGGATCGTCCAGACTAACCATAATAACCGGCTTTCTGCTTTTCAGAATTTGCTTAATGAACTTCTCATGATAGGCAAGTGTAAGAGTATCGTTATCCGACCTTAGTCTCATAAATACAGGTAAGATGATCAGATCGGAACCACGCACGATTCTCAGCGCCCTGCTGTAATCCCTGCCGCTGCTTTTCCTGTCGATGAAAAATGATTTTGTTTTATTAAAGGATTTGCTCACCAGACTGCTGAAAATCTCTTTCTTGTCGGTCTTAAGTCCGTCGGTTATTGTTATGCATCCTACCTTAAGCGAATTTGAGGTATCGATGGGAATAATACCACCCTCATTCTTTACCAGAGTGATCGAATGTTCTGCAATTTCCTGCGCAAGTATATAATTGCTGATCCTGAGCGAATCAAGTTCATTGGTTTGTTCACTTTCTGTCAGACTGCCTTCCCGGTTCAGCCATAATTTTGCCGCGAGAATTTTTCTTACACTATGATTTATCCTCTCAATGCTGATCAGACTGTCTTTAACAGCCGATACCAGTGCATCTAAAGTCAATTTATCATCAGGCGGCATCAGGAGAATATCATTGCCTGCCTTAACTGCTGAAATTGCGGCATCTACTACCGAGAAATATTTGGTTACGGCATTCATATTTAGTGCATCTGTAATAATAAGCCCGTCGAACTGCAGTTCATTCTGAAGCAGATCAGTGACTATAGCTTTGGAAAGACTTGCTGGTACCCTGTCATCACCCTGGAGCGCGGGCACGTAAAGATGTCCCACCATGATCGACTGAACTCCCGCCTTAATTGATTGTATAAAAGGGACGAGTTCATTCTTAAAAATTTCCGCTCTTGATCCGGGAATGACAGGAAGATCGAGGTGAGAATCGGTCTGAGTATTTCCATGACCAGGGAAATGTTTTGCGGTAGTTATAACCCTTTCATTCTTTGATCCCGAAATGAATGCAATTGTATAGCTTGATACTATTTCTTTATCTTCCGAAAAAGAACGGATGTTAATAATAGGATTCAACGGGTTATTGTTGACGTCGGCAACAGGTGCCAGGTTTTGCCTTACGCCAAGAGCCTTACTGGTTGCAGCGATAGAACGGCCCATATCGTATGCATAAAAGATATTTCCTGTAGCAGCTACAGCCATATTATAAGGATACTCTACTGCGTCTTCGATCCTCGAACCGGGACCCCTCTCAAAATCAGAAGAAATAAGCAGAGGGATCTGTGATTCCTTCTGGAGATTATCGATCATCTGCTGTTCGGCGGCCGATTCTCCCTGAAAAAAGATCACACCTCCGATATGAGAATCCTTTACCAGGCTGCTTACACGTTTGAATTCCGGGGAAGAAGTGTCGGAACTAAATCCCTTACTCCAGCTCATTACCATCTGGGCGCATTTGTCACGGAGACTCATCTTTTTAAGCCGGAATTCAATGGAATCCTTATCGGCATTATCTAATTTGAATACTCTGGGGTAGTCGGGATAAATCTTGTCAGGGACATTGCGGGAGAATATTTTATCGATATTTATAAGTGAGGGATTTATCGACGGCGGATAAAGCGCAAAAATCAGCAGCGTTACAAAAGTAAAAGCAAAGTTATTTCTGTGTGCTCGTTTCTTCATTTAGTCATCTTACTTTTCACCACAGAGAGCATAGGGCAAGGAGCATAGTGCATAGGTAAAGTCATTCAATATTGTTAGTCATCGTTCTAAGCTCCTAATGATTTCATCGTGCAGTTCGGGTCTGATCTTAATGAGTTTATTATTTTCCCGACTCGGATAAACGCGGTTCGTAAGGAATATAACGAACAGCTTCCTGACCGGGTCAGTCCATACAGATGTACCGGTAAATCCGGTATGACCATATGACTCACTGCTGAACAAACTGCCGGCTGATGAGCCTGTTGGCGACTTCATATCCCAGCCAAGAGCTCTGCCGTTCGGCTGTCTCGTTAAAAACATATTAACTGTCAGCTGAATCAATAATGCTTTTTCCTTCATAAATACCTTTCTGCAGAAGCATCTGCAGCACTTTGGAAATGTCGCCTGCTGTTGAGAATAATCCTGCGTGACCCGATACACCCTTTAATAGCGAGGCGGTTTCATCATGCACTTCACCGATCAAAAGTCTGTTCCTCCAGTAGTGATCGAACTCCGTCGGCGCGATCCTGTACCTGAGAGCTTTCGGCGGATTATAATATGTATCGCTCATTCCCAGCGGCTTAAAGATATTTTCATTGCAGAAAACATCAAGTGATTTTCCTGTAACTTTTTCAATTACTTTTCCGAGGGTTATCATTCCAAGGTCGGAGTAAACTGTTTTTGTTCCCGGAGGGTAAGAAGGCTGCGAAGCATAAATATCATCCAGCACCTGCTGAGGATCGGAATAAAGTGCATAAAACTTTTTATATGCCGGGAGTCCGCTGTTGTGCATCAGCAGATTTTTAATGGTAACATTTTCTTTCCCGTTTTGCGCAAATGCGGGAATATATTTTGAGACTTTATCATTTATGTTGAATAGGTTTCTGTCAACGCATATCATTGCCGCTGTAGTTGCGGCAATTACTTTCGTAAGCGAAGCAAGATCGAAGATCGTATTAGTTGTAACTTCTGCCGAGCTGTCATCATAAGTAAGCCGGCCGAAAGGCTTTTCGAATATTATTTTCCCATCCTTCCATACAAGCAGTACAGCCCCCGGAAATGCACTGTCTCTAATAGAATTATTTATCAGCTTCTCTACGCTGCTGAAAGCCGGATTGCTGATTGTATCGTTGCGTGATTCACCTTTGATCTTAATCGGGGTAAGCAGATTGGCTGCGTCATTACCGGCTCCGGTAATAAGTGTATCCCTGCTGCCCGAAGCACTTCCTTCCGGGTGATTGCAGCTGAAAAAAAGTACCCCTGATAATGATCAAAACGATAAACAGGAGACTATTTTTCATTTGTCTTTTTGCCAAAGTCGGGATCTATCTTAAGAAAATAAGTTATCACAAATGCAGGAAGAGTTGAGATGGTTACCCATACAAAGAAATATTTATAACCAAGAAGCGACTGCATCCATCCGCTGATCATTCCGGGTACCATCATTCCCAATGCCATAAGTCCTGTTGCAATTGCATAGTGTGCTGTTTTATGATTTCCCTCGGAAATATATATAAGCACAAGCAGGAATGCCGTGAAGCCGAACCCGTAGCCGAACTGCTCTATTGCTACCATAATGTTAACAATAAGCATATTTGAGTTCTGTGTAAAGGAAAGATAAACATATACCAGATCAGGCAGATTTATTGCAATCAACATCCACCAGAGCCAATGTTTCAATCCTTTCTGAGCAGCAAGAAATCCTCCGAGCAGACCGCCGAGCGTTAAAGCTATAACGCCAACCGTTCCATAAATAAATCCAACACTCTCGGTGGAAAGGCCAGTCCTCCGGCATCTTTGGGATCCAGGAGGAAACGGGGAAGTTAGCTTAGCCAGCTGAGCTTCACCAAACCTGTAGAACAGAATGAATAGAAGAATAACGAGGATCTGGTCTTTCTTAAAGAATGATACAAAGGTTTTTATAAATTCTGCCATATACTGACTTCGCATCGGCCGAAGCTGTCGGCCCGTCGGATGCAGGGAAGGGGAGAATAAAGTTATGGTAAAGGAAGAGCAGGAAAAAAAGAACACCGATTGCACTTAACGATATCATCCAGGCCATTGGGATATCATTTAGACCGAATTCAAGGTAACCTGCGAAGATAACAAGCAGTCCCTGTCCCGCTATCATCGCAAAACGGTAAAAGGTACTGCGGAAACCCGACAAACCAAACCTGGTCGTGTTTAGTCAGTCCCAGCATATAAAAACCGTCGGCAGCTATATCATGAGTTGCCGAGCTGAAAGCGATCAGCCAGAAAAAAAGCAGCGTAAGAACAAAAAAGGACGGCAGTGTAACGGTAAAGGCTATACCTCCCAGTCCCAATGCGATAATAAGCTGCATAGTAATTATCCAGAAACGTTTAGTCTTCAGGATATCGACAAAAGGACTCCATAAAGGTTTTATCACCCATGGAAGGTAGAGCAGACTGGTATAAACTGCGATATCAGTATTTGATATGCCAAGCCGCTTGTACATAATAACCGACACAGTCATCACCATCACATAAGGCAGTCCTTCTGCAAAGTAAAGTGATGGTACCCAGGTCCATCCGTTCCTGTATTCTTTTTTGGTTCTGCTCATCCGGAATTGGTTTTGAGGGATAATAAGTTCTTTGCCATTATAACCGCGCCCATCTCAGGGGGATGCTTTCTTTTGGTAAGTTCTATTCCTTTCAGTACACTGATTTTTTCTTTCATAAGTCGCGAATAGTAATTATCATTCTCAACAAGAGATCCGATCATTGCCAGCTTAAGAGCATCTTCTTTCATTTTACCTTTAATCGTCTTTACCTGCTTAATCAGTTCAGCGGCTTCATCATCCAGAATTTGCTTTGCGTCTATTATACCATCATCAGCACATCTGATCGTAAAGATGGCAATTGATGCTGCATCGAAACCCGGATTATGAATGAGACTTATAAGATCATCCTCAGAATTGATATGAAAAATTGTTTTAAACTGATCGAACATTTCATCCGGCTGAACTCCGCCGTCAAGCATACCGGCTATAGTTCTAAGTGTCTTGACACCTATTGAATATCCGCTGCCTTCGTCACCGATAACTCTCCCAAATCCTCCGGCGCGATGAATTCGTCCCGATTTATCCTTCCCGAAAATAACCGAGCCGGTTCCAGCGATCAGGACTGCACCCGGTTCACCGCCCAGCGCTCCTTCAAGGGCAACACGAGCATCGCTTTCTACAAAAATATTAGTGAAACCTTCAGGAAGTTTTTTAAGAAGCGACTCCTTAAGCATATCGGCATGGAGCTTACGACCTGCACCAGAAATTCCTGCCATTATTATAAGGATATCGTCAAAAGAAGAGTCGAGTTTTGTCAGTCCCGATTTAATCAGAGAAACAATATTCGCTGCTGCCTTATCATTACCTATAGAAAGGAAATTAGCCGGTCCTCCTGATAATTCAAGCACTGGTTTGCCCGATTCATCAGCAAAAACGCATTTTGTTTTTGTACCCCCACCGTCAAGACCGACAATATATTTCATTCTATAGTTCTGAAGTTGTTTATCTCTTCAAAGATAAGAAAAAGCAGCAATTTTTGAATGGTTATCTTGAAGACTTGTATCCTGAGGGGTAAGTAATCACTGTACCCTCCTTCCTTTTTCCCTGCTAATGAGCAGGAAATTCCTTATATTTTAGTGAGTTAAAAAAGATGTGCCGGAGAAAAGAATGAGCAGTCACGAAGAATATTTCAGAAAATTTCGTGAAAATACTATAGGATACGATAAAACTTTCAAGTCACCTTATGGTGAACAGAGAATAGTGTATGCTGACTGGATCGCAAGCGGCAGACTCTATGCCCCGATCGAACATAAAATGTATGAAGATTTTGCTCCTCTGGTAGGAAATACTCACTCAGAAGCCAGTATAACCGGCACCACAATGACCTTCGCTTATCACACTGCTCACGATATCATTAAGGAACACTGCAACGCATCAAAAGATGATGTAATTATCACTGCCGGTTCCGGAATGACCGCACTTATCAACAAGTTTCAGAGGATGCTGGGATTAAGAGTACCTGAACAGCTTAAAGATTATCTGAAGCTTCCCGAGGAACTTCGTCCTGTTGTTTTCATAACTCATATGGAGCATCATTCCAACCAGACATCCTGGCTGGAGACAATTGCGGATGTGGTAGTAATCGCACCGAATGAAGAAGGGCTTGTTGATCTAAACGATTTTGAAAAGAAACTTGAAGAGTACAAAGACCGCAAACTTAAAATAGGTTCATTTACTGCATGCTCTAATGTTACTGGTATTGAAACACCCTATTATAAACTGGCAAAGATGATGCATGAGAACGGCGGATACTGCTTTGTTGACTTTGCCTGCTCTGCTCCTTACACAGATATTAATATGCATCCCGAAGATCCGCTGGAAAAATTAGATGCAATATTCTTTTCACCTCATAAATTTCTGGGCGGACCCGGTACATCGGGTGTAATGATCTTCGATTCAAAACTTTACAAGAATAAAGTACCTGATAATCCGGGCGGCGGTACTGTCGACTGGACAAATCCATGGGGGCTGCATAAATTCGTCAACAATATCGAGGCGCGGGAAGACGGCGGCACTCCTGCTTTTCTGCAGACGATCCGCGCTGCACTTTGCATAAAATTAAAAGAGGAAATGGGTGTTAAGAACATCAGGGAGCGGGAAGAAGAGCTTGTAAGCATTGCATTTCAGGAATTAAGAAAAATACCTTCACTTCATATTCTTGCCGATAATGTTGAACACAGACTGGGCGCGATATCGTTTTATGTAGACGGCATTCATTACAACCTGATAGTTAAGCTGCTTAACGATCGTTTCGGTGTACAGGTAAGAGGAGGATGTTCGTGTGCGGGCACGTATGGACATTATCTTCTGCACGTCAGTCCTGATCAGTCGCGTCTCATTACCGAAAAAATCGACACAGGTGATTTCTCAGAAAAACCCGGCTGGGTAAGAATGTCAGTCCATCCGACAATGACAAACGATGAAATATATTTAATCGCTGATGCCATCAGACAGATCGTTGCGAACATCGACGAATGGAAAAAAGACTATACATATTCATCTAAGAACAACGAGTTTTACCATATCTCTAAAAATGGTAAAGAAGAGGATGAGATAAAGAATTGGTTCACGATGGAAGGTAAGATCGAGGAGACTCAAAAAGCAACCTTATAGAGGAACTCTTAAATTCCTCTGTAACCAGGAGGAGGGATTAAAATGAGAGTAGCAGGCGTATACGAAAAATGCCGTATCTACATCGAGTCGCACAGCACCCCGTCACAGCACAGACCTCAATATCCCTGTATAACGATATCCCGTCAGACAGGCACACGTGCAGATATCATCGGCCATAAGCTTGTCGAGATCCTGAACCGTTATTCCGGCGAAGAATCAACCGAATGGACCTACTTCGACAAAAACCTGATAGAAAAAGTGGTAGAAGACCATCATCTTCCGTCGATACTCGCAAAATATATGGATGAAGATAAAGTCTTCAATCTGAAGAATATGGTTAATGAGATTCTCGGAAATCCTTCAGGATGGACATTTGTAAAGCAAATGTCGGAGACCATCCTGCAGATTGCGCGGCTTGGAAAAGCTGTGATAATAGGCAGGGGAGGGAACGTAATTACTTCTAAGCTGTCTAATGCGTTTCACGTAAGGCTGGTCGCTCCTTTAGAACTGCGGGCGAGACAGGCACAGGAGGCTTACGAGCTTAATAACTTTCACGATGCACTTGATTTTGTAAAGCGGGAAGATGCATCACGAAGGAATTATCTCAAAACATATTTCCTGAAGGACATTGAGGATCCGCTGCTTTATCATTTAGTGGTAAACACTTCTGCCCTAAGCTATGATGAAGCCGCAGAACTCATCGCTGGCTCAGTAGTTCGAAGGTTCCGTGAACTTTATTACAACTCCCTGCCTGATACAGCAGTTGTTATATCATAAAGGTGGATTAAGAATACCAGCAAAAAACTTCTGGAGAATACTTTATTGCTTATTCCGGCATTTTTCTTTTAATTTGAAATAAACAAATATGAAAAACCGGGGAATGAATGGGAACTTCCATAAAATTAAATCAAAAAGTAACTTATATATTCTTTTTTCTTGTAATTTCATTTTTAACAGCAGCAATAGCGGGGTGTAAGTCAGAATCAACCGATGGGCCTACAGGTCCATACAACGATACAACAATTGCTGTTCCTGTTACTCCTGTTTATGTTGGCGGCAGGTTTACTGTGAATGGAAATGATTCATTGAATAATATCGGAACCTGGTACGGCAAATATTGGGATGCTATGGATGGCGGGGTATCGGGACACAATGTAGATGTCGAATGTATGGCTTTCTATAACAACGAATTATATGTGGGCGGGTTCATAGATTCAGCAGGCGGAAAACCTGCAAAAGGTATTGCAAGATGGGACGGCAGCAGCTGGTCGGCAGTAGGCAGCGGAGTGGAAGGCAGAGTAACCAGTTTAATCGTGTATAAGGGTGAGTTATATGTTGGCGGCTGGTTCTCAACTGCCGGTGGTTTACAGGCAGATAATATTGCGAAATGGAATGGTTATGGCTGGTCAACTGTTGGTGAAGGATTTTCTGATGAAGTTTACACACTTTGTATTTATCACGACTTACTTTATGCAGGTGGATGGTTTACAGAGAACCACGCAGGTTATGTCAACGCAAACAGGATAGCAAGGTGGGACGGAGTAGCCTGGGATACTGTTGGCAGCGGTGTAAACAGCCCTGCAAATATTGGTAACTGGATAAAAACACTAACAGTTTATGAGGACGAGCTATATGCTATGGGAAAATTTGACAAATGCGGTAATTTATCAGTCAGTAACATTGCGAGATGGGATGGCCATTCCTGGAAAGAAGTGGGTACCCTTACCGTGCCGGCACAAATTTATGCATCGACAGTTTTTCAGGATGAACTTCATATAGTAGGTCAGGCAGATAATTCAGGTCTGCCATATTATGCAGTCTGGAACGGCACCCAATGGAATACAAATTTGTTTACGTTCGACAGCTGGCCCGAATCTTTATTTTCTGATAATGAATCACTATATGTCGGAGGAATGTTTACCGAGGTTAATGGAAAAACTGTAAACGGGATCTTTAATTTTGACGGTAGCAGCATCCATAACGTGGGTCAGGGAGTTAACGGATTTGTTTCCTCAATATTAATCAAATGATAAGAGATGAATCTGCATGAAACTAATATTTGAAATCGCGGATGATTTTGTCTACGGCTTCTTTGGCGATGCCTTCTCCGAGTTTTGCCGGAGCTTTGGGTTCTTCTTTTTTCTGAGGTGATATTATTCTTTCAGGTTTCGGCTGAACAACCTGTTTACCTTCGAATTTCGGATTGCCTGCTCTCGCTCTGAGTCTCTCTTCAATTTCCATCATAAAGCTGCTCTTCCCGCCGAGTTCCATCTGAGTTTTAAATGAGGTAACTGACTGACCGGGATTAACAGGACTGGTTTCAAAAGCCAGCGCCTTTATGTTCATCAGATGTTTTGCGGTTATATTATCGGAGATAATTGACCCGCCTATAGTGCCAGGACCCAGTGTCATTGAAGGATTCAACGCCGTAGTATAACCAACAGCACCTACCGAAGCGGGCGTATTAACTAGTATTCTAAACGCCGGCTTCTCGAGTGCAAATTTCATTATAACAGGTTCATCGTTGGAATGGATCGCCATTGTATGCCCGATCCCGCCGAAGTTCAGAAGATCGATACAGCGATGGCATCCTTCAAGCCAGCCGTCAACACTGTAAAAAGCCAGTATCGGTGACAGTTTCTCCATCGAAAGAGGTTCTTTTTTTCCTACTTCGAAACATTCAGCCATAAGCACCTTAGTACCCTCAGGCACTTTGAATCCCGCGTAGTTTGCAATAAATTCAGCCGACTGTCCTACTATAGCAGGATTTATTCTGAAGTCCTTCTGAATCGCCTTCGCCAGTTTCTCTTTTTCTTCTGCATTCACAAAATATCCGCCTCGGCTTTTAACTTCCTCGATCACTTTTTCTCTTAAAGGCAGATCTACAATCATAGCCTGTTCGGAAGAACAGAGAGTTCCGTTATCGAAAGTTGTACCGTAGATAATATCTGCTGCCGCTTTTTTATAGTCAGCCGTTCTTTCAATAAATGCAGGTACATTTCCCGAACCTACGCCGTAAGCAGGTTTTCCGGCACTGTAGGCAGCCTTAACCATGGGGGTACTGCCGGTTGCAAGTATAACAGCAATATTTTTATCGCGCATAAGTGCTTCAGTGCCTTCAATAGTAGGTTCCGACAAGCACTGGATCAGTCCCTCCGGTGCTCCTGCAGAAACAGCGGCATCTGAAAGAATTCTTAATGCTTCAGCGGTACATTTTGCTGTTCGGGGATGAGGACTTGCAACAACAGCATTTCTGCACTTCAATGAGATCAATGCTTTGAACATTGCTGTGGAAGTAGGATTGGTAGAAGGTACGAGATGCACATACAACACCCATCGGTACGCCGATCTTTATGATCTTCCCGTTTGCTTCTATATCGACGATACCTGCTGTCTTAAGATCTTTAATGGATTCATAAACGTTCTTAGTGCCGAAACGGTTCTTTATGATCTTATCTTCATAATTCCCGAACCCGCTCTCATCAACTGCCATCCTTGCTAATCTTTCCGCAGCAGCATATCCGGCTTCCGCCATCGCCTTAACGATTGCATCAACCTGCTGCTGAGAGAAGTGACTGAATTCAAGCTGGGCTTCCTTTGCTGTCGCGGAAAGAGTCCGTGCTTCCTGGATTGATCTGAGATCGCTGTCGAATGTCATTGAATCCTCATTATAATTGAAGCAAATATATTTAATGACGGGTAGATATTCAATTTAAAATAGAAGAAGGCTGTCTCAAAGGATCAATGAAATGATTTCTCGGTCGAAGACTCCCTCGAAATGACAATCACTAGCTTTTAAAACAGCCTCTATCTATAATTTTTACTGAAAGGAGCTTATTTCAGGAAATCCTTAACAGCATTGTTGAAAACATCAGCTTTTTCAAACTGAACAAAATGACCGCATGAAGGAACCACGATCAAGTTTTGAATCCGGTATCCTTTCATCTGCGATCTTACCGATATCTGCTGTAAAGCCGGGATTAAGATAGGGATTGGGGATCAGGTTATCATTTTCTCCGAACAGGATCAGGGTTTTCTGTTTAATATTCGGAAGAAAATCATACACCGGCTGATCTACCATTCCTTTAACCGATTGTACAACTGTGTAACAGTAGTTATCAAAATACTCCGCGTCTCTCATTGCAATTCTGTCAGTAATCATAAATTCAGCATCATCAGGAAGATTATAGAAATTTGCGGTAAGGTTTGCCCTGATCTGCTGTGTAGAAGTATTTTTAACTCCGGCGACAGTCATTACATTTCTGAACCACTCTTTCTGACCTTCGGTAAAGGTTTCAATTCCCGCCGGGGAAACGAGTACCAGCTTATCAACATAATCAGGATATTTAAGAGCCATTACCATGGCGATCTGGCCGCCCATCGAATGTCCCGCGATCACCGCCTTCTGCAGTCCCAGCTTATCCATAAAAGATTTAATAACATCAGCATAAAAATCCATAGTCCCGCTATGAATTGCTTTTGATGATTTCCCGTAGCCCGGAAGATCGATAGCGATGCATCTGTAATTCTGCTTTAATCCTTCAATATTTTTCTTGAATGCAGGCAGATAGCTGCCGAGTCCATGCACAAATATTATTGTCTGGTCACCGGCACCTTCATCAACATACGCCAGAGTTATATCATCCGAAAGCACGGCTTTCTTCACAGGATAGGGGTAGTTCAGTTCATCAAAGTTCATTATGCTTAAATTCCCATATGGTGAGCATCCTGATGCAATTAAAAGAGCTGACGCAAATAAGATAATAAGTAGTCTTTTCATTGTTATCTCACATTATTTTTATTTTCAGAACATCAACCATTTAAAGAGAAGGAAAACCGTGTAGGGATTTTCCGGTCTAACGGTTTTATTTCCGTTCATTTTGGGACTATCGTAAAAATCACCAAGCCATAAATAAGCCCCGTGAAGTTCGATGTTCATAAATACAGCGGGCAGGTATGCAATCTTAATATTTGCTTCCGTACCTATAGATCTCCCGCCGTCTTCCGGTTCATATAAACTCTGCGCTGCTGCCAGTCCGACTTTAGCATAGAACTTATTCGGGATTATAGATTTCGAGAAATTCAGGGTCCCGCCTATTTGTCCCAGTCCGGTATTTGAAAGGTCTGCAATTGCCGCGATATACCGGTTCACAACATTACCGTGGGGGTAGAGAATATAGGATCCGGTTGCGATGTTCAATCCTCCCGGGGATCCCCAGGTGTTGCCTGTAATAACGCCGTTATACTTTTCGTCCTTAAGTCCGTCTTCGTCTCCGGTAGCAAAAAGAACATCAAGTGTAACAGCATCCTCTGCAGTCTGTCCGTATTTGTATCCGGTTCTTAAATTTGAACCGAGACCCAGCACGTCGACAGCCTTTTTATATGAATCTGTCTGAAATGTACTGACAGTACCGAAGTTTGCTACAGCAAATGCATTAAATGTCCAGCGGCCGAGTGTGAATTCCGGATTAACATTTCCGTATGTTCCAAGCCAGAACAGATCGGCGTGGTATGGCCGTCCGCCAAGGTTGAATTTGAAAGTACCGTTATAGTCGTTAAGAAGACTTGTAAGTCCTTCTCCTAAAACCGACACTCCGCCTTCACCGTTTGCTCTGTCATAAACATACCAGAAAGAAACTCCCTGCCGCCACAACGGAGTGATATCCTGTTCATAGATTGCTTCCGAAAGAGTTACGTCATCAATCTGATGAACATTGTTTTCGTACAGCTGGTAGAAGCCTGCCTTGAAACGTGAATAATCGCCGTCGTGTCTTAATGAGATCCCGACTCCATCGCTTCCCCAATACATCAGGCGGTAGGCAGTGTTTGTCATCGTACCTACTGTAGTTCTGTAAGGGTTATAAGGAGTATCAAACAATCTCTGAAGTCCGAGATTTATTGCCCAGTCTTTTGCCGGGATAAGTTCAAGTTCAACGTTTTGTGTCTGAATATTTACCTGGTCTGCACTGAAAGCTGATCCGAAGTTACCGCCCACACCGTAGGAAGCATCGCCCCAGGTCCAGTCGATCTCAAAAGATGCCCTGAGAATGGCCCTGTTGTTAAGCAGCTTCGGCTGGTAGATAAAGAAGGGGATCAGTCTCTGTTCAAAATATGTTGCCCCGCCGCCTGTTATAGTAGTATTGCTGCTGAATAATCTTCCAACGATCTGGCCTTTAAGCAGGTCATTCTCAGCATAATAATTCTGGTTGACCATGTGAGTATAAAAATAAGCCAGTGCCTGGAATTCATTTACAGGATCTGCCGGAACCTTATAATCATCAAAGTTCCATTTGTTCTGGGCTGAGAGCGGCAGACTAAGTAAGAGACTAAGTAATATTAAGTAAATGATTTTCATCTTCTTACCTTTAAGAATATACAGAAGAGGCTGTTGCAAAAGTCTGTATTGTCAACCTGAACTTGTTTCAGGTTCTCATTCCGGAATGAAATCGGAAAATAAGATTCCGAAATAAATTCGGAATGACCTTGTCTGAACAGCCTCTTCTGCTGTTTCAATTATTGAATCCTGATATAATTCTGAACATTGGTAGTGCCGAACGCACCGCCATTTGTGCTTCCAAAGCCTCCTGCAGGTGTCGGAGCAACGTTCTGTGTACCCGATGTCAGAACAATTTCATACTGCATTGTATGCGGAGAAGGGGTTCTGTCGATCTCGTAAATACCTTCAGAAGTTGCTACAGATGGTGCAGTCTGGTTTGTTATTATTGTATATATATTTCCTACTGATGATTTTGAATTTGAATATGTGCCGGCATAGCTGATGACCGTTGCATCGCCGTTAACCTGGCGCACTGTGTAGGATTTGTCGGAGTTGAATGTAGCATAAATGGAATCAACGCCGCCTACTCCTGCGAATATTATATTAAGAAGAGGGGCAACGTTTGTCCCGGCTGACAGCCAAACTCCTACGATACCGTCTTTTGCAGTGAAATCAGCTGTCTCATCCTGACTGAGACCGGCAAAACTCACACTTGCAGTTTCGAAATCATAGTCGGTTGAAGTAACTGTAACTGTAAAATCTGATCCCGAAGTAAGTTCTTCGAAAGTATAAGCGCCTGATGCATCAGTTGTAGTAGTCTTCTGTGCTGCACCTGTTAAATTTACTGTAATATCGGCAAGGAAATTACCTTCTGCATCTGTAACTGTTCCGCTGATCTTATAGGTTGGGGCGGGAGTTACGGTATTGTCGTCTTTGCTGCATGAAACGAGCAGCAGTGAAAAGCTCATTAAGAGTGAAAGGACAAAAAGCTTTTTCATATTTTCTCCTGGTACTGTTGTTATTGGTTATTTAGTTATTTAGTGAATCCGAATTAAGCTGTAATTTTTTTCTATCAATTTTGCCCGCATCATTTTTGGGCAGTTCTTCTATGAACTCTATGTGTTTAGGAATTTTATATTTGGCTAATTTTCCCCGGCAGTAGTTCAGAACATCTTCCGCGGAGAGATCTGAGCCATCCTTCATAACGATAAATGCTTTGCCGACCTCTCCCCATTTTTCGTCGGGAACTCCGATTACTGCTACTTCTTTGATGTTTTCATTCGTAAGCAAAAATGCTTCTATTTCAGCCGGATAAACATTTTCACCTCCGCTGATAAACATATTCTTTTTGCGGTCGACTACGAAATAGTACCCATCTTTATCTTTTCTCATCATATCACCCGTATGGAACCATCCGTCGGTTATCGTTTCGGCTGTTTCCTTCTCTTTCCCCCAGTAGCCGGGTGTTACCACGGGTGACTTCATCCAGAGCTCGCCCACTTCATCAATACCTGATTCTTCTCCTTTATCATTTACGATCTTTGCTTCTATATAAAAATTAGGAAAGCCTATAGATCCCTTTTTTCTTATCGCGTCATCCTGGTGAAGAGAAAATGTATTAGGACCGACTTCAGTCAGACCGTAACCCTGCCTGATGAATACACCCTTCTCGTGCCATATATTAATCAGGGGGATAGGCATTGGTGCTCCGCCGACGATTGCATACCTGACTGATGAAAGATCTGTTTTATCAAACAGCGGTGAATCCGACATCATCTGCAGCATTGTCGGCACTCCAAAAAGTATAGTTGCTTTTTCTTTTTCCATAAGCTGAAGTATCAGGTCGGCATCGAAATGGGTTAACAGCGTGTGCGAAGCGCCGTGATGCAGGAAAGGTGTAAATAATACATTCCAGCCGCCTGTATGGAAAAATGGCGCAAAACTTTGTGTATGATCAGATGAATTAAGATCCAGCCTAAGACCCGTATTTATTGAATTCCAGAAAAGCATTTTATGAGTGATGATCACGCCTTTGGATAATCCTGTTGTTCCGGCCGTATACAGGATCATCACCGGATCGTTTTCATCAAATGTTCTTCCTGCCGGCTCAATAACTTTATCAGGTTCATTTAACAGAAAGTCTGTTACTTCCGAAAGATTTACCTTTTTTGTGTTTGCAGGGAATTCAAGCTGGTCAGAAGATTCTTTGAATTCATTGTCATAATAGAATAAAAGCGGGGCTGCATCTGAAATGAGTGTGTTTATCTCACGGGGTGTAAGCCGGAAATTAAGCGGGACAAGTATCGCTCCGGTTTTTACACATGCGGTAAAAAGCAGTATATGTTCAGAACAGTTCTTTGAATAAACCGCAATCCGGTCGCCTTTTTTGATTCTGTACTTTTCTTTTAGAAATTCTGCAAATGACTCAGCCCTGTTGTTAAACTCTTCATAAGTCCAGCTGATATCCCGGTTATGTTCTCTGATGAACATTCGTCCCGGTGTATATAAGGCCCATTTTGCAAGCCAGTCAGCCTGGAAATTATGCATTACTTTTCCTCCCCGTAATAAGATACAAAATAATTCCGGTAAGGACAGAAAGAATAATTGCTACTGCTGCGGCTACACCGGGATTCTCACCGGTTGCAACCGTAAACGGAACTCCTATCTTTCCGTAATAAAAGGAAAAGTGAACAACGATAGCCACAACTGAAGCTGTTATAACAACAACTTTCGGGACTGACTTAAAGAACATGCCGAACAGGATCGGCACGAATGCAGCAGAGAAGTATGCGTAAACTCCGTTCTGTGCAAATATTCCCACGCTTAATTTCGGGTTCACAAGCTGGTCGTAAGAAATCAGTATGGATACTATTCCTATAGCAATAATAACCACCTTGTTCAGATTAATCTCAAACCTGTTTTTCTTCGTATCATCTTTCGGAAAATATTTTCCGAATAAAGGTTTAATTATATCAGCGGTAATAGTTGTCGAAATCGATTGTATCAAGCCTTCAAGAGTTGAAATTCCCGCAGATATTAATCCCATAACTACGATTACACCAATAAATACAGGGAAGCGGGCAACAACATAAGCCGACATAACACCGTCAAGTTTTAAAGGAGTACCATTAACTGTGAGATCCGGAAAAGTAATCCTTGCATATAAGCCCGCAAATACGACAGCAAAGAAAAGAAGTTCCGTCAGGACACCTGCTAGCAAGATATTTGTTCACATCTTTATCAGATTTCAGAAGAAGGGATTTGGTTATTATGTGAGGCTGACAGACAATAGCAACGCCGATGACGATCTGAGCGATAACAATCTCAAAGAAATCCCTGAAAAGAAAACTGCTGTTGTTGGTAAAGCCGGTCAGTTTCGGATCGATTGCATGAAGCTTTGCGAGAAAACCGTTGATGCCGTTGCTGAAATGTTCATAACCTGAACCTAAAAGAATAAAAGCAACTACGATCATAATGATCGCCTGTACAGTGTTCGTATAAACCATCGAATTAGCGCCGCCGAACATCATATAACCGAAATATGAAAATCACTATTGCTATAAGTATTGTAAGCTCGCTTACATCAAGTGTTTTTGAGAGAATTTTGGTTAATCCGACACAGATAAGAACGATAAATGTTATCAGCAGGAGTGCGAGGAATCCAAAGAAAAGTGCATAGCCTTTGCTGTTATATCGTGTTCCCATCCACTGCGAAAGGGTAAGAGCCTTTACAGAACTTCCATGCTTCCGGAAACTTTTAGTAAGTATAACAAGTGAACTGACTGCAGCGATCGGCAGAACAACTGCGTAGGAGATAACAGCACTGATACCGTAGTATGCTATGAAACCGGGATTAATAATAAAGGTTGCGGCGCTGGTCATTGAGGCAGCCAGGGCGAGTCCTACCGCATAAGGAGAAAAGCTGATATTCCCAATGGCATAATCTCCAATGCTTTTAGTTTTAACTGCTCCTCTTACAACAAAGAAAATAATGACTGCAGAATAAAGGGTAACAAGTATCCATCCTGCAGTGATCATATCAATTGAAGCTGTGCCGTTCATTTAATGCTCCTATAATCTGAAAACCGAACTTGCAAACGCCAGTCCTCCTCCCGAACCGACGAAACAGGCCAGATCGCCTTTTTTAATCCTTCCTTTGCCAAATGCATCGGCAAAGGCCATAGGGATGCAGGCAGAGCCGGTATAGGCATATCTGTCCATTATTGTATGAGCTCTCGAGCGGTCAACGCCGAGGTTATCCATCGTTTCCCAGATGCTGTTTATATTTATCTGGGTAAGGAAATAATGATCTATATCTTCCGGTTTAATATTCAATTCATCGCATGAACTCTTTATCATCCGTGTCCAGGTAGTGGGATTTATTTCTTTTGGGAATTTTTTCACGAACTTCAGCAGATGATCTTTATTATCGATTACTTCTTTTGTAACAGGCAGATGAGTTCCGCCGGCATAAATTCCCATCCAGTCGCAGTATTTCCCTTCAGTATACAGATCGCTTGTAAGGAAACCACGGGTTTCATCTTCGTTAGCAGAGAGAAGGACTCCCGCAGCACCATCGGCAAAAAGAGTAACTGTTTTCTTATCACTCAGGTCGAGGTATTTACTCATTGCATAGGCGCCTATAACCAGCACCTTATTATATTTCTTATCTGCACGGATGTATTTCGAGCCTATATCGAGAGCGGTAACAAAGCCGGCACAGGCAGTGTTGACATCAAAAGTGCCTGCATTTACGGCCCCGAGTCTATGCTGAACAACCGAGGCGGTAGAAGGGGAGATGTATTCCGGCGTATCGGTTGAAATTATGAGCAGATCAATTTTATCCGGCGATAGACCGGCATTGTTTAAGATCTTTTCGTGCTGCGTTTACACATAAATCCGCGGTCGATTCATCAGGACCGCACCATCTTCTTTCGCGTATGGTCAGGTTCTCTACCAGCCACGTATCCACGTCCTCCCCAAGCAGTTCATTAAAATAACTGTTAGGCAGTATCCTGTCGGGAACATGCATTCCGGACGATATTATTTCAGCATTTCTCATTCAGTAATTCCTATAATACCAGTCCGCCGTCTACACTAAGCACGGCTCCGTTGATGTATTTTGCCTCGTCGGAAGAAAGGAACAGATAGGCATCAGCTATATCTTCGGGATCACCAAGACGTCCGAGAGGGGTTTTATCCTTAAGCATTTCTATTACTTTTTCAGGAACAGTCTCTACCATTTCGGTTGCAATAAAGCCGGGGGCAACAGCATTGACAGTTATACCTTTCCGGCCCAGTTCTCTTGCCCAGACTTTGGTCATTCCTATAATTCCCGATTTTGAAGCTACGTAATTTGTCTGTCCAAAGTTGCCGTAAAGTCCCACTATAGATGAGGTATTGACTATTCTGCCGTATTTATTCTCTATCATATAGGGGATAACAGATTTGGTACAATTAAACACACCGGTGAGATTGACATTTATAACCTGCTGCCACTGTTCAGGGGTCATCTTGGCTAAGGTTGAATCTTTGGTTATCCCTGCATTATTTACCAGGATATCGATATGCTTATACTTATCATAAACAGCTTTTGCCGCTGTCTGAACTGAATCAAAAGAGGTTATATCGACATGGTTAAATTCTACCTGTCCTCCTGCTTCATTAAACTCAGACACAGTTTTTTCGGCAGCCTGGTCATTAACATCCCATATAACTACCGAAGCACCCTCAGATGAAAATTTCTTTACTGCGGCCTTCCCGATTCCGCGGGCTCCTCCTGTAATTACTGCTACTTTGTCTTTAAGGCGTTCCATATTTTCTCTCCCTTGTTTTTAACGTTTGAAAAACTTCAAACGTTATTGCTGTAAAAATCTCGTTAATCAGGATTCACTATTTTCGGATTAAATTTTATCTCCCATATTAACCTGTTAACGGAGCGGTGTTATACCTTTAACTTTGGTTTTTTCCTCGACCATTCATTAAGAAAGTTCTGATAGTGTTTTTCCATCAGAATATAAAACTGCTCCATCTCAAGCATTCGGTCGTTTATTGTTTTTAATGAACTTCTGTTAGCCGATTTAATTCCGGCCTTCAGATGTTTAGCAATGCGTGTATTGTTTTTGATTAGTTCGAGGTTATTCCTGAATGCGTGTTCAAAGAGGTCGGGATCAACTTCATAGAAATCTTTCCTGTTATTCTCCGGAGTCCATACTTTACGGATAAGATTACGGTCGCGAAGTCTTCTTACGATCTGACTGACGGGTCCTTTACTTCGTCCCAGCTGTTCTGTTATCTCGCCGAGCGAAAGGGGGTTGGGGGAAAACAAAAGGAGGGCGATTATATGTCCCATAAGTTTGCTGAGTCCGAATGCTTTATATGCATCCCCGAATCTCTGGATAAGTTCTTTTTTTATTTTTTCTTCGGAGGTCATACTGTGTTCTTAACATTTGAAATATTTCAAACGTTAAAAACATAGAACTATTAATATTTAAAGTCAATATCCGGGTTAAAAATAGATGCCGATAGTTTACAAATTCAGCGATTCTGTGCCATGTTTATGGATTTGAGATGTTGAAATCCCTGTCGGAATTCCGCGTGAGACAGAGGTTAGAGTATACTTTTAAGCTTTTCGTATCCTGATTTGCTTACGGGGAGCCTCGTGCCGTCGTCCAGAATAAGGCGGTATGATTCCTTTTCAACCAGCTCAATTTTCTTTATGCGGGGAACTGCTGCGATGTATGATCTGTGTATTCTTAAGAAATCGTCGGGAGGCAGGTGTTCTTCAAAGTATTTCATGGTTTTCTGTTTCAGCAGGCTGCCTTCGGTAGAATGGATCATCACGTAATCATCCTGTGCTTCAATATAGCTGATTGTATCAACAGGAATGATATGGATCCTTGATCCGTCTTTTATGACAATCCGTTCAAGGTATTCAGTTGTTTCCTGGGTATGCGTTATTAGTCCGTTTATGATCTTATCGCCGCGCGATTTATTCTTCAGCAGAAGCTTTGCTTTTTCGAGCGCTTCCTCAAACCTTTCCGCAGAAAATGGTTTCAGCAGATAATCGGCGGCATTAACTTCAAATGCTTTAATGGCATACTGATCATAGGCGGTAGTAAATACGATCACCGGGGGATTATCCAGAAGTTCAAGCATTTCAAAGCCGGTGAGCTTAGGCATCTGAATATCAAGAAAACTATATCGGGTTTCAGTTCGTTAATTTTCTTGACACCCTCAAAGCCGTTTGAACATTCGGCCAAAATTTCAATGTCCTCCCGAAGCGACAGATATTTTCTGACAATCTGGCGTCCCAGCGATTCGTCGTCAATTATTATAGCTGTAATTTTTTCGTCCATGGTAAGATATGATAACTCAGGGTGTAAATATAAGGATTTCTGAGATTGCAGTTCCCGAATTATTCCCGAATGCGGAATTATCAATATCCATTTTGAGTTTATACCAGGGCGCAAATTGATCATAACCTCCTTCTAAATAGCTTCCACCTGCGCTTCAACTCCGCTCCACCTCCGCTCCACCTCCGCTTCACCTCCGCTTCAACTGCGCTTGAATTACCAAATAACTGCATCCAACGATTGAGAAAGGGTAAAGAATTACCAGAATCCGGATCAAACAGCCGGAAAAATCAGAAAGGAGCTCAGATAGTGTATAAGTAGTATTAATAGGGAAAAAGTAGGGATATTATGAAGGATCCAGGATGTGAATATCTGGTTGATCAGAATAACCCGGAGGCGAGTTAGAAGACCTATTACCCGATTGGGCCGATATTGTATTTGAAGGGACTGATATTTACTGAGGGACGTAAAGGATGACCCTGAATATTCCATCATCTTTGACAACCTGCATAAGGTCATCCTGATGATAAATAAGTTTGAGCCGTTCACGGATGTTTGTTAATCCAACGCCGGTTCCTTTCCTCGATTTCGTTTCGGGGTCGTAAGTATTTTCAACCTCTATCCTGAGGTAGCCGTTCTCGCTGCCGCACTTCAATCTGACCTTTACAACATCAAGCGATTCATATACCGCATGCTTTATCGCGTTCTCGAACAAAGGCTGCAGAAGCATATTCGGCACTTCAGCCCCGAGGCATTCGGCTGATACTTCCTCTGTATAATCAAACTTATCTTCAAATCTTATTTTTTCAATCTCAAGGTAGAGCTTAATATTCTTCAGTTCATCCTCGAGCTTATTCTTCTGCTGCTCATTATTAGCAAGTGTATATCGAAGGAACTCTGCCAGCTTCAGTATCATTCCTCTTGCTTTCTCGGGATCGATAGTTGTAAGTGCGCTCATGGAGTTCAGACTATTAAAAATGAAGTGGGGATTTATCTGGAACTTAAGCGATTTGAGTTCTGCCTGTGTTACAAGATTCTTCAGCTCTGCTTCGTGAAGTTTCCTCTCCTGAAATCCCGAGTAATATATTATAAGGTAATAGAACGATGTAATAACAAAGTATATAAGTATACCTATAAGGAACCGCCAGGGAAGGGTGGTGGTGAAAAAAGTTTTGTAATCATTACCGTAACCGAACACGCCGGTCATTACCAGGTATCCGCTGAGAAGCCACAAAGCCGAAACGAATAAAGCCCCGATAGTGTGGTTCAGCAGGATCATGTAAAAGCTGGTATTCTCAAAAGAAATGTAGCGGGTTGAGTACCAGAAACTTAGTCCCAGCCCGCACAAAATAACGTTAAAAACGATACTATCAGTCAGAGCGGTAATCATTTCGGTCTTCAGCGCAAGGTTCAGCAGCAGGAAGCTTATAACCGTAATTATCAACCACAGGAGAAGGTAAAAGTAAATATTCCTTTTATTACCGATTATAGGGTTAGTTTCCATCCTGTCTGCATCAATAAGTTTTTATTTCGCCGCCGCCCATTATAACCACGCCCTTTATTATCAGGGTGCTTTCAGGATTTATTACTACGTTAGGGCCTCGCATTCCTTTATGGGAAAATCCGCCGAATAAAGGGATCACGTTAATAACAACATTCCATTCTTTAGGAACAATCAGAGTAGTTCCGCCAAAAATTGCGGTAACTTCGAGGATGTTTTGTCCCGGTGCCAGTTTACACCTGGTCAGATCTATTTCAGAGCCTCCGAAGATCGCGGTTACATTTCCGCCCTGAAAATTATCTGATGAGATGAATTTATGGCCGCCGCCGAATATCGCAACATCGTCTATCCTGTCAGTATCCTTTGTAAATTCACCTGATGGATTTGCTGTGCCTGATTCTTCACTGCCGCTGCCCTGGTTTATGCTTTGATGATATCCGGCGTATCCTCTTCTCTTCGTCAGAATATATATGCCAAGAGCAATTATCAATACTGAGAAGATTATGCCGCCGTTTATTGCAATATATGGGAATATCCTGGGAAGCAGCCAGAGGCCGCCGATAACGACAAAGATAACTCCCAATCCTTTCTTCTCCGAGTTGACCAATATGAGAATACCGACGATGATCAGGATGGCGGGGAAAGAAAAAATTACATGGGGGATATCAAAATACAGGTAATTAAGGTTGTCAAGTAAAAATAGTACACCGATTATCAATAGAATAAATCCCAGTACGAATCTGCTGTTTGATCTGCTTCTGTTCTCTACCATTTTATTTTCCTCTGCAAAAAAGTTTTAGTTCTCGGGATAAACATATTATGGAAGGCTCCGATAGTAAATAAAAAATCGGTAAAACGCGGAAATCTGCCGGTGAATGAAGAAAAAAGTGTTTCAATAATAAACGCCGATCTAAAAATATGACATTTTGACGGCGACATTTCCGACGAGAGATCGCAGAAGGCCGGGCCGGATGAGAATAAAAAATTATTTTTTTTAACCAAAGAAGGGAGGTTTATTAGGATTTAGTATTAACTGGATGTCCCGAAATTATCACTGGCACAACTATTGAATTGCTAATAACAAATATTCGAGCTGTTGTTTGGCGACTACCCGCCGCTTCTTTAATGAAGGCGAAATTTTTGAATTTCCGGGTTACATTCTCTACAGACAACAGCTCACCGATTTTTAAACCCACCAAAGACTTTCCATTAGAATCGTGTACTGTACCAAAAAATAAAAATCCCCTGAAGCCTTTGCTCCAGGGGAAAACTTATCCACCACCTACATTCCATTCGGATTTTCAGTGGTTCGTCACAAAGATAATGCTTTATTAGCTCAAACAACTCGCATAAGGTTAACTGCAGATCATGGATGTTCTGATCGGAGCTTTCCGGACATATTTTTTACAAATCCATGACAAATCGGGCTTAAGCACTTCGTAATCTTCCACAGCGGAATCTAAAGAAGATTAACAAGCAGTAAATCAAAGCGGGATAATAATGAAGAAGTTATTTAAAAAGTTAATAGTTTACCTGATTATCTTCACCTATCTGAACCTGGTAGGTTGTACATCAACAGCTATCATCAGCAAGGAAGCTCTCTATGCGAAATGCGACAGAGGATCGGTCGGTACTTTAACGATTGCCACAGAAAAAGATCGCATAACTATTGAGGAGGCGATTTGCCGGATAAATAACGATACACTAATAGTAACAGGCATTAACAAAACCATTTCGGATTCTGTACACCAGACTGTTCTATATACAGCAGCTATGGACGATATAAGATATATTGAAGTGGAAGAATATGATTCCGGTAAAACCTTAGGATGTATAATTGGGGCAAGTGCTGTTGCCATTGGTGTTTTTTTACTCCTGACAGCAAATATTATTGGTGATAGCCTGCTGGAGGGCTGCAATGGAGCATTCAAAAAATAGTTTAGGGTGAAGCATTTGCTATCATCCTTTTTTCGTGTAACCGGTGTATTACACTTTCCCCTTGCCTTTTATAAAATCCGGCTTATATTTTCACAATTAAATGAGCAAAAAAGAAAAACAGATCAGAATTTCAGGGTGGTTTATACTTGGGATCTATTTATTCCTGATTGGATTAAATACTCTCCATTACCATCACTATGATTTTAATGCGGGCAATCTGCTTCATGAATCACCCTCAAATTCGCAGCAGGCAAATGATATTATACAGGACTTTACAGGAAGCTGTTTTATCCATCATTTTGCCAATACTGTACTGAACTATGCTCATTCCTCTGCAGAAATTATTAAAACCAAACCTCTTCTTACTGATTATTTTCGTCCGCATAATATTCACATTTATTCGTCCATTCAATTTGCTTCAGTAGGACTCAGAGCTCCCCCCGCTTCCATATAATATTCCGTTATAAAATCTTTTCTTCAGTTAAATAGTCTCTTTATTTAATTACGGAGCTTTATATGAAAGTAATCTCATTTTTATTTTTTGTGATGATCCCCGTACTGGTTTTAGCCCAGTCGAATGTTAATCCTGATATAAGTTTAATAGGTACGTTTAATACTTCAACAGACCTCTCAAAGAATTCTCCCGAAAAGGGAAAACTGAACTTCGAGATGCCTGAGATGGAATTGTTTGTAGACGGCTACCTTAATCCGTATTCACGGGCAACTGGAAATATTGCCTACGAGGAAGGTGAATTTTCTGTTGAGGAACTTTACGCTGAGATAGTGCGGGGACTCCCTCTTGACATGCAGATTAAGGCTGGAAAGTACCTCGTTGGATTCGGACAGTTGAACATTGTTCACCCGCATGCATGGGCTTTTGTGGGACGCCCTTTATTCCATCAGATATATTTTGGTCCAGAAGGTTTTAATGATATCGGTTTCAACTTCAGTTTTATTCTTCCCACAACCTCCTTTTATTCAAACCTTGATCTGGGAGTATTCAAGGGAGACGCGATTGGGAAGAATGAAATACCCGAACCTGCTGACCAGGAAAGTATTGCGGACTACCGGGGAAGGAGTCCCATCTTCGTCGGCCGGCTCGGAACTTTCTTTTCCCTCGGTGATTACAGCAACCTTGGAGCCGGAATAAGCGGCTCGTACGGTACCCACGCTATTCTGGATTTTAACACTACAGGAGATACAACACTTCCAGGTCAAAGCAAAAACCTTAACTATACTTACCTTGGTCTTGATTTCAAGTATAAATACAGACCTGATGATTACACAGTGCTCACCATTCAGGGCGAGGGAATAATGAACCACCGTGATGTGCTCAGGCAGGGCAGCTTCGGTATAAACTCGCCAGTGCAGAAGCTTGAACAGATAACAACTTACGGTGCTTTTATATATGCAGATTATCTTTTTGAAAAAATGTACAGCTTCGGGGCAAAGTATGACTACACAAACGGAATCATAGGAGCTGAGCCGGGGTTTAACACACTTTCAAATGATGATAAAAACAGTACCAGCGGAATAACCGCCTGGTTCGGGTATTATCCTATAGAGCACACTCTGGCGTTCCGGCTGAACGTTCAGCACTTAATGTATCACTATGCGGATGGAACATCGCAGGATCCTTCTACTACCATAATTCTGCAGATGATCTTTTCTCTTGGTCCGCATAAAGCACATCCTTTTTAATGAATATATACACGAGGTTAAAAATGAAAAAGTTAACGATTTTAGTCTTTATAATTTTAAGCAGCTTCTCATTCGCAGAAGTAAAAGCAGTTGCTACAACAACGATAATATACGACCTGGTAAAAAATATCGGAGGTGATAAGGTAGATGTTGATTATCTCTGCCGGGGAAACCAGGATCCTCATTTTCTGGAAGTGATGCCGAGCTATATGCTGAAGCTCCGCAGTGCGGACCTTATTTTTAAGATAGGACTCGATCTTGAAAAGTGGCTTCCGCAGCTTATTGATGGATCACGGAATACTAATGTTCAGGTGATTGATCTTTCGCAGAACATTCAGAAACTGGAAGTTCCCAACCACGAAGATGGATGCGCGTTACGGGGATGTTCATCCATACGGCAACCCGCATTACTATCTTGATCCCGTGGATGTAAAAATAATGGCCGGAGAAATATATGATGCTTTATCTGCTCAGGATCCGGGTAACGCAGCTTTCTATCAGAAGAATTATGAAAATTATATCAAAACTCTTGATGCCAAAATAGATGATTGGAATAAAAAAATGGCGAAAGTTAAAGGTGAACCGATTGTATTTTTCCATTCAAGCTGGATATACTTTGCAGATCAATACGGCATTAAAATCGCAGGATACGTTGAGCCGAAACCCGGAATTCCGCCTTCACCCTCTCATAATGCAGAAATCATAAATCTCATTAAGAAGAGTAAAGTAAAGTTAATTGTTATGGAAAATTATTACAGCGATTCCGCACCTAACCAGATTGCCTCGGTAACGGGTGTAAAAGTAATTAAAGTACCGGTTGGTGTTTACGGCATGAACGGGATCGACAGCTATTTTAAGATGATGGACTATATTGTAAATCAGATTGTAAGTAACAGCTAAACATAAGTTTCAGAAATTAAACCACAGATAAAAATGGAAAATGAAATAATAAAACTCGAAAATGTTTCAATTGGCTACGGTAAGACCACGATCGTTGAAAACATCAACCTCTCGATTTGTGAGAACGATTTTATGGGGATCGTTGGTCCCAACGGGGCAGGCAAAACCACGCTGCTGAAGACACTGCTCGGCAACCTAAAACCACTTCATGGAAGTATATCCGCGGGACCCCATCGTTTTGGGTATGTTCCTCAGCGGGATACGGTACAGCCGCTTCTGCCTTACACTGTGCGGGACGTCGTACTAATGGGAAGATATTCGTTGATGGGTGTGTTTTCCAGGCCGTCAAAAAAAGATTATAAGATTGTTGATGCAAGTCTTGAAAAAGTCGGCATAAGCCATCTGAAAGACTCCCGCTACAACGACCTTTCGGGAGGGCAGCGGCAGCGGACTCTTATAGCGAGGGCGCTGGCTGTGGAACCTGACATCCTGATCCTTGACGAACCAACAAACGGAATGGACACACCTTCACATCATTCATTATTGAACCTGATAACATCCCTGCATGAGGAAACAAAACTGACAATTCTTCTTGTTAGTCATCTCCTAAGTGATGTTGCAAACGGAGTGAAAAAGCTTGTGCTTATTGAGAAGAACTTTTTCCAGTGGGGACCGATAGAAGAAGTGCTTTCGGAAGAAAATCTGAAGAAAACCTATTCATCCGATTTTCATGTAAACCTGATTAACGAGGAATATATAATAACATCACGGCACGGAGTATAAAAAGTGGAAATAGTAACCCAGTTAGTTCAACTTTTTCCCTACGCCCTTGCCGGCAGTGTACTTGCAGGTATGATCTGCGGTTTTCTCGGCACATTCGTTGTCTCCCAGCGAGTAGTTTTTCTTGGGAGCAACACTTACACAGGTTGCAGTTGCAGGTGTAGCATTCTCCTTTCTTCATTTTGTAAACCTAGAAGCGGCATTGAATTCTCTTTTCGGAATACCGGAAAGCTCACTTTTTCACAACTTTGAAGCTATATTTTTCTCGCTGCTCTTTGCCGTTGTAGTTGTGCTGATCTTCTCGCAGACTTACAGGCAAAAGGTTTTGACACAGGACGGGATCCTGGGAATTATCTTTGTGGTAGCCGTAGCATTAAGAATAATCTTCACACAGAAAAGTCCTGTTGGCGAAGTCTCCGAAATCGAATCGATTCTAAAGGGTGATATACTATTTATTGGACAGTCACAGTTCTACACACTATTGGGAATATTCATCTTTACAATGGGGATATTCATAATTTTTCAGAAGCAGCTGAAGTTTGTAACCTTTGATCCCGATTCCGCAAGCGCACATGGAATCAATTCTCGCGGATGGCTGCTGGTGTTTTATATAGTTGTTGGAATGGGCATCTCCCTTACCACAAGATTTGTAGGAGATGTATTTACTTTCGCATACCTGATTATTCCGTCATCTATCGGGATACTGGTTTCGCGGAAAGTCTGGCAGGTCTTCCTTACCGCGGTACTTGTCGGAGCGGTTATCCCCCCGATTTCAATCTTTCTTGCATTCAAGTATGACTTCTCCAGCGGTCCGGCAGCAGTTGTAAGTTCCTTCATATTATTCATCATAATTTTTAGCTTCAAAAAGATCAAAGGTTAGATGTGTAATAGAAAGATTATGATCAGGAATGTACCGGTAGAAATAATAGCGAACATTCCTCCGGAATTATGTCCCGGTCCCACGAAATTACCATAACAGCGCGGAAATTTAATATCCGGTTATAATTGAGAAGGTTGAACTTTTGATAAATCATTTGGTATTTTTACTTATCTGCTTTTATGATTCGATTTAACTAAATATATTAATAAATAGGTTCACGTTTAGCCAACATATCAGCCAAAATACCAGGGTAACAATATGAAAAAATTTTACTTTTTATTTCTAATCTTATTTTCAGTCTCCGTATTCGCAACCATTCCGCCTAAAAGAGGAGTTAAACCTCCTACAGGCTTTAAGGAATTTCAGCAGATGGTGAGTTCAAATTACACCGAAGGATATTATGCTGAAAAATTCAAAGAGAGAAAGGTTTTGAGGGAAGAAATATCCAAAGGATTAAAATCCGGGTCGCTTCTCACAACAGACACTGTTTTTGCTCTAACCCTCATGGGTCAATACTCCGATCTTTCTGCTCATTATCCAGCAGCTCAATTTCAGGCTCATTTATTTGATGGTCCTAATCCAACAGGAACCATAACAAATTATTATGATGAGGTTTCATATCATCAGTTATACTTTAGCGGGAACTGTGCCGGCTGGTATGATATGCCTGGATCATTAGCAAGTTATGTTGGAACGAATAACGGGCTTGATGCTTCAGGTGGACCGAAATTCACTCTTGATCTCATTCAAGAGGCAGACCCGTCATTTAATTTTGCGGATCATATTCAGTATTATGATTCACAAAATAACCCAAGGATAGGATTCATTGCGGTAATCCATGCCGGAGCCGGTGCAGAAGCGGGAGCCAATAATATCTGGTCTCACAGGTGGAATTTCAGGATGCTCACCGGGGGTCAGCCTTATGTGACAAATGATATTGATCCTGTATCCGGCAAGCATGTTTTAATTGATGGAGATTATGCTATTGAGCCTGAATTAAGCGGCTCTTCAAATTCCAACGGCGATATTATTGAAATTGGAGTTTTTACTCATGAATTCGGACATATTTTCGGACTTCCTGATTTGTATGATACAGACGGTTCTTCTGAAGGTTTAGGAAACTGGTGTTTGATGGCGGCAGGATCATGGGGAGGGAACGGCAATTCTCCTCAAACACCTTCACATATGAGTGCCTGGTGTAAGAAGGAATTGGGCTGGGTGACTCCGACAAACGTGAGTACATATATGCCGGATCTCTCGCTATCTGAAGTTGAGACAGATCCGGTTATATATAAATTATGGACAAACGGATCAGGCACATCGCAATATTGGCTGGTCGAAAACCGACAAAAAATCGGTTTCGATGTAAATTTGCCAAATTCAGGTTTGTTGATATTTCACGTTGATGAGACACAAAGTAATAATACCAATGAAAATCATTACCTTGTTGACCTTGAACAAGCGGATGGATTAAGAAATCTTAATCTTGGTCAGGGACGAGGTGATGCCGGCGATGCTTTTCCCGGTACTGCTAATAATATTCGATTCGATATAAACACAAATCCCAACAGCAAAGATTACAACCTTCAGGATTCATATGTTTCTGTTAGAAATATTCATTCCGATGGAATGAATATGATTGGTGATTTTGATGTTGGATTATCCCCATATCTTCAAATTGATTCAGTTATATTATCTGAATTTGAATATCACAATGGAAGGATAGATCCCGGAGAAAGCGGAACTTTTAGTATCTCCCTTCAAAATATAATGCCCGTGTCTGCTAATGCTGAATTAACTTTAAATATAGATGAACCAGGAATTATACTAAATCAGTCATCCATTTCTAAAACTATCTCTGGAGATTCAGCCGTAACGATTACAATTCCCGACGCTATAACTGTTGATCCGGGATTTATTCCCCGTATGATCAAACTTCAATATTCCATTTCTTATGATTACTCTAATATGGTTACAGATAGCCTATCTATACCTATAGGAATCCCTGAAGTACTTTTAATATCGCGTTCAGAAAGACCTGAACTTAGCAGTTATTATATCGAATCGCTTGATGAGCTGGACCGGCATTATGAAGAAGCCCGACTTACCGATCCGCAATTTTATTATGGCAGAAAAGTGATAATAGTTTTTACGGGTAAAACCAAATATGATATTTTCACACCTGGTGAAATAGATTCATTAACCCAGTTTATTAACCTTGGGGGCAAAATATTATTCTGCGGACAAAACCTTGCCGAATACCTTGAAACGGATTATCCTGATTTCCTTCATACCATAATCGGTATTAACTGGGTGAAAAACGAAATATTTGGAACAAGCAATGCATATGGTTTATCTAGCGATATCTTCGGTGATCAGTTTCAACATATTGTATTTTCGGGGAGTAACGGAGCGCACAATGAGACTAATGTAGATGTAATTTCTTCACTTAACGATTTCCAAATTTCGTTAACATATAAAGATGATGGTTCTGATCCAGCCGGAGGCTGGATTGATAAAACGCAAGGCGGGAAAATATTCTTTCTCGGTTTTGGCTTTGAAAGTATTAATGACGAAACCTCCTCTATAGCCCGTACTCAGGTATTAGATGCTATAATCAAATGGTTCGACGGCCTGGTCTCCATTCCATCAGAAGAACGGATGGAGATCACGGATTATGAATTAAATCAGAATTATCCCAATCCGTTTAATCCGTATACCAGGATAAAATGGCAGTCCCCTCAAAATGGAATTCAGACATTAAAAGTCTATGATATCCTTGGCAATGAAGTTAAAACGCTAGTCAATGAGTACAGACCTGCTGGTCAATATGAAATGGACTTTGATGCATCGGGACTGGCGAGTGGAATATATTTCTATAGGTTAGTTGCGGGTAGCTATTCCTCTGTCAGAAAAATGATTCTGCTCAAGTAATTCATAACCAGAAGTAATTTCGAGACTTCAGGTAATGGTTAAATCCCGGTATAGGGATATCGTCTCGAGCAAAGGAGAGATCTTAACCAATTACATCAAAGCCAAAATTAACCCCGGATCTTCTTCCGGGGTTTACTTTATAATAATTGCTAAGGTCTTCAATGGTTTTCAAGGTAATAATACTATTACGACCCAAGTGAAAGATCATTTAGTTCTCGACCAATTGATTCTCCCGGGGATTAATTATCCGGAAAGGGGAAGCAGGATTATCATTATTTCCTTGTCTCTTCACCCTTAAATGGTTCTGAGAAGAATCGTGACACGGTCGAATTAAACAGATTGGGATTATCATTTGTAACCCAGTGAGTTTCACCGGGGAAAATGGAAAGATTTGCCTTTGGAATGTTCCGGTAAATGAACAGAGTATGTTCCTCGAGGATAATATCCCGGTCGCACGACATTACGAGTACGGGTACATCAATTCTTCTCAATTCATCAGCTGAAATATCCGGTTGTGTTTCCATGAGTTTGAATCGCTGATAAATAAGATTCCAGTCTTTCGACCCATCTCCTTTTGCAATCATCTCCTCAGCCTGCCTGCGGATTTTCGATGTACTCTCAACTTCTCTGGGATAAAGGGACGTAGTTCCGGGCCATAGGTTAGCGCCGAAGACTGCGATCTTTTTCAGCTTACCGGGAAAACGGTACCCGAGCATTAGTCCGATTATACCCCCATCGCTCCGTCCGATAAAAAATGCGGGATCAGCCTTTAAATGATCAAGCAGTGCGGCAGCATCTTCAGTCATCTGGATATAAGAAAGGGGGTCATTGCCAAGTTCGGATTTACCGCGGCCTCTGCAGTCCATAGCAATAACCATATAATGATGGGAAAAATATTCAATCTGATACTTCATTCCTTCAATATTGCTGCCATTTCCATGAACAAGAAGCAGCGGCTCACCGCTCCCATAAACTTCATAGTAGATCTTAACCCCATTTAATGCTGCAAAATTTCCAGCCTCTGGATTGTTCCCATACGGCACCGCAGAACTTCCGGCAGTTCCCATAACCGCTCCTCCTAACTTGTTTCCCTGAAATATAACAAATATCTGTGCAGACAAGAGGATTCTTTTAGATAATACAACTTATATTCACGAACAAATAATTATACAAAATTCTTAAACCAGAACTGAATTATCTGAGCTTTGGCTTTTGAAGCTAATATAATTATTTTATTCAGGAATTTTTATAAAAACTGAAACGGTGAACAAAATGCTCGGAATATTACTGGCGAGAAAAGGGAAGCGGAATATTTTATTAGTCCTGCTGTCTTTATCTTTTCTGCTGATCGCTGTCGGCATGGTCCTTTTATTTTAAGAACATAATCTGCACAAACTTGTGTTTAATAAAATCTAATACAGAATAAATGGCCCGGCTTCAGACAGAATATGAAAGGTCAATTCGGTCCGAAGTAGGGACTTTGAAAGATTCTGAAGAAAAATTAAAGACATACTTTTCCGGGGAACTTGAATCCGGCAGTCTCTTCATTATGCCTGTTGACCAATCAAATACCTATGTACTTGCCTTCAGGAGAGACTTTAGTGAAAGCACTATCCTCGGTGCTAACGTTTCGGACAAGTGTTACAAATATGCCTGACTTCCCCGAAAACGACATAAATTCAAACGGCTTCCTGATTAATTATCTTGCTTTTGAAAATATCGAGCCTGCTTTTGTTAAGCAGATACTTCTTGATAAAATACAGGAAATATCCGGAGTAAGACACCGAAGCATCAGGTATAATAAATACGGATTATTTATTCCCAGGTCCGGCAGAGTCATCTGCTTTTCTTTTGCTCACAGCGGAAGTATGTATTACAGGTACAGACTGGCTGAGTTCAAACTGAAAATAGTTCCATCGGGATTAAGCAATTATCTTATGTCGCTGCTAAGTTATTGTCCTGATGAATATTTTTACAGCGGTTCAAGGGCATCCGGTTTCATACTTGATATGAAAAGTCAGATGGAGCATACCTGCAGCCACAAAATCAGCGCCCTGACTAAATCAGCACTGAAAGCAGGTAAATTTAAGAGCGGCCATGAGAACGTTGAGAAGTATCTGCTTGAGTACGATCCCGAAACCATTGCCTGCGAAGTTCCAGTCTGGTATGAACAGCCGCCAGGCAGTAAACTTCGTATTAATGGAGTATTGACGGGACATATTGACATACTAAGGTATGAAAATGACGGCAGGATAGGGATATGGGACTATAAGCCGCGCGCGAGATATGAGAAGAAAGCACATATGCAGGTATACCTTTATGCACTTATGCTCTCTCAGCGCACAGGCATTCCGTTAAACAAATTTCTATGCGGTTATTTTGATGTAAGTGATGCGTATTTCTTTAACTCAGAAGATGTGGTTTTGGTTTTATAATTACATTCACGAGCCGTAAATAATAAAATTATGCCCTCAGGTTCCTGTTTATCATTTCATTTATTGTCTTTTCTAACTCAGCTGAGTCATAAGGCTTCTTAATAATTACACAATTTTCCATTAGATCACTTTTGCTATTGTAGTGCCGAGGAGGAACCAGTCAGATAAATAATCGGTACTTTATATTTCAGGACAACCTTTTCTGTGAAATCGGTAGCAGATTCGTGCATCGAGTAGTCGGATATTATAAGATCCAGTTTGTCATTCTGTAAATGCTTCTCAATCTCTGAGGGAGAGGCATCAATTCCCATAACTTTATACCCCATTCTCTTAAGGGTATTCTGTATATCCAGAGCAATAATACCCTGCTTTTCAACAATTAATGCCTTTTTTTCTGCCATATATTGTTTAGTGATGTTTTTAATAGTGTATTTGAATTTAAAAAATTTTGGTAAATAAGAAATATGTCATTTGTATGATTAAAATCACATATGACAGATTATTCCGAATGGAGAAAGCTTAATTATTAAAGCCAGAGTCAATACACAGAACATTAATAATGATGTTCCTACTATAATTACTTTTCGTTATATTTATCATTCGTATTCAGAGTAAATGGAATCAGATTGGCAAAAGAAAAAATACTTGTAACTTCAGCCCTTCCATATTCAAACGGACGAATTCATCTGGGACATTTAAGCGGTGCCTACCTGCCGGCGGATATTTACGTCCGCTACCAAAGGATGAAGGGCAGAGATGTTCTTTATATATGCGGTTCGGATGAACATGGTGTGCCGATAACCATAAGTGCGGATAAGGAAAAAGTCAGTCCCCAGGTTATAACGGATCGTTATCACGAAACAAACAGCAAAGCTTTTGAACAGTTCGGAATAAGTTTCGATATTTATTCACGAACATCCCTTCCAATTCACCATGAAACTGCGAGGGAGTTTTTTCTTGAGTATTACAACCGCGGAATGCTTAAAGAAAAGAAATCAATGCAGTTCTATGATGAAGAAGTTAAAATGTTTTTACCTGACCGGTACGTTGAGGGTACCTGTCCTAACTGCGGATATGAAGAGGCAAGAAGCGATGAGTGTGAGAACTGCGGGGCTCTGTATGAACCTTCGGAGCTGAAAAATCCAAAAAGCAAAATAAGCGGCAAAACCCCTGTTCTTAGGGAAACCACTCACTGGTATTTCCCTCTGGGTGATTACCAGCCGCGCCTGGAAGAATATATAAGGGTGAGCAGTGAAAATTACGGATGGAAGGATAACGTTCTTCAGTATTGCAGAGGATGGTTTAAGGCAGGACTTAAAGACAGGGCATATACGAGAGATCTGGACTGGGGAGTGGCCGTACCTCTCGATTCAGCTGAAGGAAAAGTTCTGTATGTCTGGTTTGAAGCTGTACTGGGATATATCTCTGCAACGAAAGAATTATCCAGGCAGCGGGGAAATGAAAATCTCTGGCGAGAGTACTGGCAGGGAGAGAATACAAAGTATATTGCCTTCATTGGAAAGGATAATGTTGTTTTCCATTGCATTATTTTTCCCGCAATGCTTATGGCTTGGAATGACGGGGATAAGGAGAAATACATTCTACCTCAGAATGTTCCGGCTAACGAGTTCCTTAATTTTGAGGGAAAGAAGTTTTCAAAAAGCCGAAACTGGGGAATTGACGTCATCGATTTCCTTAAAATTTTTCCTCCTGATCCTCTCAGATATACTCTTGCAGCTAATCTGCCCGAGACAAGAGATACCGATTTCTACTGGAAGGAATTTCAGCTGAGGAATAACAGCGAGCTGGCTGATATACTCGGCAATTTTATTAATAGAACATTCACTTTCGCACACAAACATTTTGATGGTAAGGTTCCTGCTAAAGGTAAAACGGAAAAAATTGATGATGAAATGGTGCAGCTGTTGGCAGGTTATCCGGATAAAATTTCTGCCTTATTCGAATGCTACAGGATAAAGGACGGTGTAACAGAAATTATGAACCTTGCCCGTGCAGGCAACAAATATTTTAATGATTCGGAACCATGGATAACTGTAAAAAGCGATAAAGAGAAATGCGGTACAACCATTAATATCTGCCTGCAGACAATTTATACTCTGGCAGGTCTTTTTTCGCCGGTTATTCCTTTTTCTTCAGAAAAGATTTTTAAGATACTGAATTCATCGCCTTCCGGCTGGGATGAACTTGGTAATCAGCATCTTGAAGCCGGCCATACGCTCAATAAGACAGAAATTATTTTCCCGAAAATAGAGGATGAAATAATCGAACAGCAAGTAGAAAAACTAGGGTCAGAAAAAGAAGAGGATACAAAAAATAACCTTATATCTATTGAAGATTTTGATAAAGTTAAGCTGAAAGTGGCTGAAATTGTTGAAGCCGTAAATGTGCCTAAAAGTAATAAGCTTATTAAACTGAAGGTGAGACTAGATGACGGCGACCGCCAGGTAATTGCCGGAATCGCAAAAAGTTATAAACCAGAAGAACTTGTCGGGAAGAAAATCATTCTCGTTGCCAATCTTAAACCAGCTAAACTGATGGGCCTTGAGTCCCGTGGAATGGTTCTGGCTGTTGAAAATGAGAATGGTGAATTAAATATTCTTACCGCAGCTCAGAATGTTAAAAACGGAACACGGGCAAAGTAGTCAATATATCATTATCTAAATATTCCGGAGAGTAAAGATGAGAAAAATCTTTTTACCAATTTTTATGTTATGTCTGATTGCAGCAGCATTTGCTCAGGAGGGGCCGATCAGCAAGATTTCGGCTGCCCTGCAGTCAGAGATATCAAATACTCCTGCTGATGAGCAGCTGCTGGTATGGATTTATTTTACTGATAAAGGTCAGAATACAGATGCATATTTTAATAATCCTCTCAGTGTTGTCAGTGAAAAATCCCTGAAGAGAAGGCAAAAAGTACTGGGTGTGAATAATCCGCTGACCATAAGGGATATTCCGGTTAATCCGGCGTATCTGGCAGAAGTAAAAGCAAAAGGACTTACGATAAAATGGCCGTCGAAATGGCTGAATGCAGTCAGCGGCACAATAAATAAATCTCAGATTGATAAACTGGAAACTCTTCCTTTTGTTAAGAAACTTGATAAAGTGCATAAATTTAAAGAAGGATATCAGCCTGAAACCGATATGAAAGAAGTACAGCAGACCCTCTCAAAGATCACCCAGCCTTCCGGTATTAATACATATGATTATGGTGATTCATACGCACAGTTACAGCAGATAAACGTTCCGGCTGTTCACGATATGGGATATACAGGACAGGGTGTTACGGTTTGCGTAATGGATGCAGGATTCAGCAGGCTAAGTCATGAAGCATTCAGTTCACTGGATATCATAGCTGCCTGGGACTTTGTTAATAATGATCCCAACGTTGGCAACGAGGCAGATTCAGGAAGTGGTACTCACGGAACCGAAACTCTTTCCACGATAGGAGGATATGCTCCGGGACATCTTATCGGTCCTGCTTTTAATGCATCATACATACTTGCAAAAACTGAAAATACCGATAGCGAAACTCCGCTTGAAGAAGATAACTGGATCGCCGCGATGGAATGGGCCGATAGTATCGGAGTTGATGTTACATCTACCTCTCTAAGTTATCTGGATTTTGATCCTCCCTGGCAGAGCTATACATGGGAGGATATGGATGGTAATACCGCAATAAGTACCATTGGAGCAGATTATGCAGCCTACCTGGGTATAGTAGTTGTTAATTCAGCAGGAAATTCCGGTTATGATCCCTCACACAATACACTCGGCGCGCCGGCTGACGGTGACAGCGTTATTACCGCGGGTGCTGTTGGCTACTCTGGAGCAAGAGCATCATTCAGCAGTGTTGGTCCTACTGCAGACGGCAGAGTTAAACCGGATATTATGGCACTTGGTTCAGGTAATATTGTTGCTTCTCCCTATAGCGATAATTCTTACACATCTGCCAGCGGCACATCATTCAGCTGTCCTCTTTCGGCAGGTGTAGCAGCCCTGATTTTATGCGCCAATCCTGGTTTAACCCCAATGCAGGTTCGTGATGCAATGAGAGAAACTGCTTCACAAAGTAATAATCCCGATAACCTGATGGGCTGGGGAATACTTAATGCACTTGATGCAGTTAACTACTTCCCGACTCCTGTAGAGCTATCATCTTTCTCAGCATCTGTTTCCGATGGCGGTGTTAATCTCGTATGGACTACCGCCACTGAGAAAAATAACCGCGGATTTGAGATTGAAAGAAAATCAGCCGGTTCAGGTTATTCAATGATCGGTTTTGTAGAGGGTAACGGAACAGTTTCCACACCCAAGTCATTACAGTTATACTGATAAAAACGATGTACGCGGGGTCCGTACATACAGATTGAAACAGGTCGATTTTGATGGGAAATTCACCTACAGCAATGAAATTACAGTAGATGTGCCTGCTGCCTCTGATTATGTTCTTCAGCAGAATTATCCGAACCCTTTTAACCCTTCAACAATGATTAAATATTCCGTTCCGGAAGCATCCAATGTCAAACTTATTCTATATGATGCACTGGGCCGCCAGGTTAAAGTATTAACCAATGAATATAAAGAAGCAGGTAATTATTCGTATACTCTTAATGCCGGCGGATTGTCGAGCGGTGTGTATATTGTAAGACTAAGTTCCGGAATTTCAAATAAGGTTATCAAAATAACACTGGCGAAATAAATTTTCAGGCCTGAAATGACGGGTAACCCATGCCGGTTTACCTTGATTTTCAGGCCTTCTATAGATAAAATTGCTGGCTAAAATGTAAAAACTTAAAATAAGGAGAATCACTCAATGTTCCGCAGGGTCGTATTACCTTTTGTTGTTTTGGCTTCCCTCCTTCTCAGTTCCTGTGCACCAAAACATGCTGATATCGTAGTAGCAAAATTCGATGATGAACAGATTAAAATGAATGAATTCGAGCAAATGTATGCTAAAAATTCAGGCAGTTATGAACAGGTAAAGGATGACAGTCTTTCACAGTTGAAGAACTTCCTTGATTTATATGTTAATTTCAGAATGAAGCTCAGAGATGCGTATGTTCGTGGTTTTGATTCAAATCCCGAACTTAATCAGGAACTCAAGGATTATGAGAAGAAAGTAGGCGTATCATATATCCTCGAAAAGAAGATACTGGAGCCGGGATTAAAGAACCTTTACGATAAAAGGAAATATGAACTTCGGGTCAGTCACCTTATGATCAGGCCGGATTCAAATGGTGATGAGGCCGCAAAGGAACTCGCACTTGCTATACTCGACAGCATTCAGCATGGTGCAAGATTCTCAGATATGGTGAAGAAATATTCGGATGATAATTATTCCAAAAATATTGGCGGCGATATATATTATATAACTGCAGGACTGTTACCCCCGGAGTTTGAAGATGCTGCCTACGCCACACCTGTAGATAGTGTTTATCCGTCAGTTGTTCATACACGTTACGGGTATCATCTTATAAAAGTCACTGATAAAAGAGAAAGAATCCCTCAGATCAGGGCTAGTCATATTCTTGTCAATTTCAATGGTCCCGATGGGAAGACCGACACAGCCTATGCCAGAGCAAGAATTGATACTGTTATGCAGAAACTCAAATCCGGTGAAGACTTTGCTAAAGCTTGCGGAGGAGTATTCAGATGACTCAGGTTCTGCGAAAAAGGGCGGTGATCTCGGTTTCTTCGGAAGACGTATGATGGTTAAGGAATTTGATGAAGCCGCATTCAACCTGAAACCGGGTGAAATATCGGATGTAATAAGAACGAATTTCGGGTACCATATAATAAAATTAACAGAACAGAAACCTTACCCGACTTTTGACGAGGACAAAGAGGAACTGGAAAAGATCTTCAAACAGACACGGTACCAGGCAGAGTACGATTCTCTTATTAACAGACTTAAAGATAAATACGGTTTTCGCGTAAATGAACAAGTACTCGCCGAAGTACTTAAAAATGCTGATTCACTTAGAGTAGGCAGCCAGATAAAAAACTATGATGAACTGAAAAGTCAGCCGCTTGCTGTCTATAACAAGGTAGATACTATTAATGTACAGACAGCCATTGAAAGAATGAATTCAGATCGTCAGTTTATGAACAGACTGATTGATTCAAACATTCTTAACTCGGCGATAGATAAGGTTGCAGGTGATAGTCTTCTTGCAGTTGCTGCTCTGGACCTGGACAAAACAGATCCTGAGTTTGCAGCACTAATGGATGATTACCGCAACGGCATCTATGTATTCAAGCTGCAGGATGATGAAGTCTGGAGTAAAATCGATGCTGATAGTTCAAAACTGTATGACTTTTATGAGAAGACAAAAGACAATTATGTATGGCCCGACAGGATCAATTTCAGCGAAATTTTCTCGAAGAGTGATTCACTCATCCACGTTTATTATACAGAACTGCAGAACGGTGCAGACTTCGATTCACTTGCTTCAAAATATACAGAGCGCAATAATATGAAGCCCAAAGCCGGCAACTACGGACTGGTTGCTGTTGATTATTCAACCCTTTCTTCAAAAGCTAACGAGCTTCTGTCACAGCCCGGAACATATTCAGAACCATTCCCTTATTCCGGCGGTTTTGCGATTGTAAAGCTGATTGAGAAAGATCCTTCGCATCCAAAAACATTTGAGGAAGCAAAAGCCGAAGTATCGGGCGCCTTTCAGGAAGCTGAATCGAAAAGACTCGAACAGGCATATCTTGAAAGCCTGAAAAAGAGATATGATCCTCAATTTTATTACGATAAACTTGAAGAAGCTTTTAAAGACACGGAATAATTTATTTCTTTTGATTCTTGCTGCAGCCGTCCTGAGCGGCTGCGGTAAAGAAACGACTGAAAAATCATATATAGCCAGGGTCAATAATTCGTATTTTACAAAAGATGACCTGGCTGCGGTGGTTGATTCGGGATATGCTAAAAATTTGTACAGGAATGAAATAGTCAGGAATTGGATCAACGAAGAACTTCTTTATCAGGAGGCAAAAAGCTCGGGAATTCTGAAGAATGATGAATTCCTCAGGGCAAAAGATGAGTCTGAAAAACGTCTTGCGGTGACATTCCTGGTAAATAAACTTTTTAAAGAAGAACAGCTTACAATAGAACCTTCTGAAGTTAAAGATTATTTCGAAAAGCATAAGGATAATTTCAAACTATTTCATAATGCTTTTCTGGTAAATCTTGTACAGTTTAATGACGAAGACAAGGCGATCAGCTTCAGGGAGGAGGCTTTCACTAACGGGTGGCCGGAATCAGCCGAATCGTTCAGGACCGACTCAAATATAGTTTCTATTGCGAACACAAAACTGGTTTATGAGTATGAACTTCAGCCGGCCGATCTTGTCCGTATTATTAGAGAACTTCTGCCGGGAGAAATAAGTATTGTAATAAATGATGGATTGGGTAATTATTTTGTTGTTCAGCTGCTTGAAAAATATGAACGCGGCAGTATTCCTCCGTATGAAATCATTGAAGGTCTTGTTCGTGACAGGTATGCAGCCTCGAAAAAGGAACAGTTTATAAAAAATTATATACAAGATTTATATTCTAAAAACGACATAGAAGTAAGATAGGTGTTAAATGAAATTTAAGATCCTGGCAGTACTGATATTTACAGCCGGCATAATGCATGCACAGCAGGTGCTGGATAAAATTGTTGCTGTCGTTGATAATGAAATAATTACCGAAAGTGAGCTGGATTTCCAGACAAATATGCTTGCATCCCGGTATGGTGTTTCTCCCGATTCCCCACAGCTGAAAAGGCAGACTCTCAATTCGATGATAGAGGAGAAGCTTGCTTATGCACAGGCAAATCTTGATTCAATTGAAGTTACCGATGAGGAAGTTGATAAGCGCATCGATTACCAGATCCAGCTTTTTATTCAACAGTACGGATCAAAAGAGCGCGTTGAACAGGTTTATGGGATGAGCATTGAAAAGATAAAACATGAACTGCGGGATGATGTGAGAAAGAACCTGATGGTTCAGAAGCTTCGCGAAAAGAATTTCGGAAATATTGAAGCAACAAGACGCGATGTTGAGGAGTTTTTCAATAAGTATAAAGATAGTCTTGGTGTTATTCCCGAAAAAGTTGATATTGCTCATATATTCAGATCACCAAAAACATCCTCAGAAGCCAAAGAAAAAGCGAGACAATTTGCTCAGTCTATCCTGGATTCCATAAAGAACGGTGCAGACTTTGCCGAAATGGCGAAGAAATATTCGGAGGATCCGGGCAGTGCGAAAGAAGGTGGTGATCTCGGTTTCGTAAAAAGAGGCGTATTTTATCCGGAGTTTGAATCGGCGGCTTTTGCCCTGCAGCCCGGTGAGTTATCAGGAGTTGTTGAGTCACCTGTAGGGTTTCATATAATTCAGCTGATTGAAAAAAGAGGTGAATCAATTCATGCCAGACATATCCTTATTAAGATAAAAGCTGATGAGGATGCGGACATTAAAACAATAGATTTCCTTACCGCCGTTAGGGATAGTATAGTTAACGGTGACAGTACTTTTGGTTATTACGCGAAGAAATACAGTGAAGATCAGGATACCGCACCTTTCGGAGGTGAACTCGGGACTTTCTACATAAATCAGCTTGATAAGAGTGTTCTGGATGCGGTCTCAAAGTTAAAACCCGGAGATATCAGCTTTCCTAAAAGGTATGAATACTCCTCGGGTAACTACGGATATCATATAATTTACCTTAAGGAAAGAACTCCCCAGCACGCTCCCGATCTTAACAAGGACTATGCTGATATTAAAAAGCTTGCAGATGAGTACAAACGACAGCAAAAATACCAGGATTGGATTGAGAGTCTGAAAAGCAAGATCTATTACGACATAAGATTGTAAAAAATAAAGAGGAACTGGATTTGAAAGAAACCGGTGAAGGCGATGTTCAGCTGGTTGAAAAGCTGAACGAAAAAGTAACAAAAACAAAGCAGGAAATAGCCAAAATAATTATAGGGCAGGAAGAGATTATTGATCAGCTTCTTATTTCTCTTCTTTCACGCGGCCATTGTCTGCTTGTAGGTGTACCGGGACTGGCAAAAACTCTTCTTATTAAAACACTCGCGGAAGTAATGGATCTTAAGTTCAGCAGAATTCAGTTTACTCCCGACCTTATGCCCGGCGATATTACAGGAACAGAGCTGGTAGAGGAAGATCCCGTTTCAAGGAAAAGAAATTTCCGTTTTGTTGAAGGTCCTATTTTCGCCAATGTTATCCTTGCCGATGAGATCAACAGAACCCCTCCCAAAACCCAGGCGGCTCTGCTTGAAGCTATGCAGGAGCACAGGGTAACTACTGCCGGTGTAACCAAAGTTTTATCTGAACCTTTCTTTGTGCTTGCAACTCAGAACCCTATTGAACAGGAAGGAACATATCCTTTGCCTGAAGCGCAGCTCGACAGGTTTATGTTCAACCTGTGGCTCGATTATCCTTCATTCGAAGAAGAAAAGAAAATTGTTCAGACTACTACAAGCGAATATAAAGCGGAGCTGACAAAGGTTGTTTCTGCAGATGAGATTATACAATTTCAGGACCTCGTTAGAAGAGTTCCGGTTTCGGATAACGTTACAGAGTTTGCTGTAAAAGCTGCTAACCTCACAAGACCTACTAACGGTTCATCCCCTCAGTTCATTAAAGACTGGATTACCTGGGGAGCCGGACCAAGAGCTTCGCAATACCTTATTATGGCTGCCAAAACCCGCGCCGTTATGAACGGCAGATATACCCCGAATATAGATGATGTTAAATTCGCAATGACACCCGTTCTCCGTCACCGCATAATCACAAACTTCAGCGCTGAAGCCGACGGCATAAGTTCCACTGATGTCATCCAAAAACTCGTAAAAGAGCTGGATTAGAATTTATTTTCAGCGCGTACTATTATAAATATCTTCACTGGGAGATCGCCCGAGTTTACTCTTGCCAATTAATATAAATTAATCTGGTTTACAATTATTAAGGGCAGGGTAGTCAGAATTCAGAAGGGTTGAAGGATGAGCCTAAATCAGAAGGTGATTCAGGATTTCAGTCGGTTGACCGGCTGCGGGAAGCTTATTATGAAGTTCGAATTTCGAATACATCTTATCTAATATTTTTATTCTTCGGTTTACTGATACCGAAATTAGGTTTCGGCGTTCTGTTCATAAAAATCATCCTTCTTGTTTTCATTTTTGCTGCAGTTATTTTCACCCCTTACATTTTTTACGTGCTGATCAAAGAAGAACGATACGGCTGGATTGCAACGTACATTATAATGATACCATTACCCCTTATTTCCGGATACCTGATTTTCAAAGATACACTTGCGTTTGAGGCAGCGCTTCTGATCCCGCTGCTTTCGTTTTATCTTTACTGTTACCTTATCAAATATGCGGTGGATGACTGGATCAGGCAGTATAACTGGACACGGCGGCTTATGCAGCAGAGGGCAGAAAAAATAAAGCGAATGGAGGATGAAAGACCCTGGTTTTAAAGTCGGGCGATTTTGTAGTTTTTGAGGGCGAAATATATTTCCTTGGCTGCAGTTTTGATAACTGAGGCAGTGGGTACCGCGAGAAGCATTCCAAGAACACCAAACAACTGGCTTCCTGCAATAATAAGCAGGATTATAATAATCGGATGCATGTCAACACTTTTACTGAACACATAAGGCTGAACAAAGCCGTTATCAAGTGTGTAAGTTACTGCAATGAGGAGTATAATATATGGTGCCATCGAAAGATCACCGGTTTGAATTACCGAAACGATTATTGCGGGCACTCCTCCTATTACGGGTCCGAAATAAGGAACCAGATGACCAAGTCCGGCTATTACACCCAGCGGCAGAGCATTGTTCACGCCGATGAAGTATAAACCGAGTCCCATAACAGTTCCGACAAAAGTAGCATCAAAGATCCAGGCACGTACAAACCTTCCCAGCTGAAGGCTTACCTTCTTAAGTATCCAGTACGACATTTCAAAATAATTATTAGGTATCAGGTGAAGAACGTTCTTCATGATCTTTCTGCTGTCTTTCACCAGGAAGAAGGTGATGAAGGGAATGATCACCATAATCAGAACTACTGACACGATTCCTGAGACCAGTTCAGAGATAGCATCGAATGAATTAATGAACTGGCTGTTGATAAATTCTTCGAACTTGTGCGAGAGCTGACCGGGACTAAAGAACGGGAAAAGCCTGTAAAGCTCGGCTTCAAACTGCACCAGCTGATCATGGAGTGAAAATGACTGAAGCATTTTCATCAGCTGATCCATCTGGATTATAAATTTTGGAATGATAAAGGAAAGCAGTACGTAAAGCAGAAGACTGGTAGTCCCAAATACAACCAGTGTAGCGGCCAGCCTGTTCATTCCTTCTTTTTCAAGAGTGCTTACAAAAGGATTAAATATGAAGGCCAGCAGAACGGAGAAAGATCATCAGCAGGATGATATCTGATAGAACAAAGACTGAAACAATGAGTAAAGCAATAACTACGATCCATAAAGAGATACGGGTGACCCGCTTTGTACTTCTTTCAGTCATATTATCCCAGTAAAAATTATCGGCTTTGTTAAAATTTAGCTTATTCAGCGGAAGAGATCAAATATCACTGACCGATTCAACTCGTCTTATTCCGGGTACTTCACGCATAAGAGATCTCTCAATGCCTGCTCTGAGGGTCATTACCGACATAGGGCAGGTTTTACACGCACCGGTAAGTTTAACCTTTACTATCCCGTCTTCACTGACCTCGATCAGCTCCACATCGCCGCTGTCGGCCTGCAGGAAAGGTCTCATTTGTTCCAGTGCTTTGAGTACTTTTTCTTCCATTGAGATCCCGCGATATATTATTAGTCATCATTGTCGAGAATTATTTCAACTTTTGAATCTGCCTGCGAGTTTCTGTTGTTTACCTGTTCTTCAAGCTGCCGGGCAATTTTCATAATAGCGTCGGCCTGTTCCGAATCGGGCATATCGTAAACGATCGGTATTCCTTTATCACCGCCGATCCTTATACGGGGATCAATAGGAATGCCGCCCAAAAAGGGCACTTCTGCATCATTAGCGAGAGCCGAGCCGCCGCCGCTGCCGAAAATATCGTATTTATTACCGGTATCAGGAGCAATAAAGTAACTCATATTCTCTACGATACCGAGCACAGGTACATTCACACGCCCGAACATTTTTACAGCTTTGCGGGCGTCAACGAGTGAAACTTCCTGGGGAGTTGTAACAATTACAGCTCCGGTAAGGGGAATTGTCTGTACCAGGGTCAGCTGGATATCACCGGTTCCAGGAGGCATATCGAATACCAGATAATCTAGTTCCTCCCAGTCAACATCAGTCATAAACTGTTTTACAGCACCGCTGGCCATCGGGCCTCTCCATATAACAGGAGCATTATCATCGATAAGAAAACCGATTGAAATGATCTTTATTCCATAGTTTACCAGGGGTATCATCTTCATTGTTTCCCGGCTCTGAAATATCTGAGGTTTCTTATTTATACCGAGCATCAGCGGGATGCTGGGTCCGTAAATATCTGCATCGATAATACCGACCTTAGCGCCGTTCTTTGCAAGTGCTACAGCAAGATTTACTGCGACGGTACTTTTGCCCACGCCGCCTTTACCGCTTGCTACAGCAATTGTATTTTTTACGCCCGGTAAAATTGTCTCCTGTTTTGGTTCTTTCTGCGGAGTCCCCTTTGACTCGAGATTAACTTCAACTTTTTTAATTTCTTTAAATTCTTTCATTATTGCCGCAGAGAACGCTTTTTTCACTTTATCGATTTCAACGCCTGCTGGTACAGATATGCTCAGATTTAATTTATTTCCTTTGCTTTCAAATGCTTTAATTGAATTAAGGATCAGAAAATCAGTATTGATATCTTTTATTTGTTTTAAGGTACTAAGTACTTCACTTTTTGTAATATCGGCCATCAAACACACCAATTTTGTCTTTATAAATAAAAAACAAACTTAGCAAAAAAATGGCTCAGTTTGAATGGGATTCCGGGTGGGGGTCAGACTTTAGACTTGGAAAATTTCCCTGATGCCTTAATTGTGTGATTCATCAACCATTCCTGGGAATCAACAAGTTTTGCTCCGGGTTCAGGCTCTATTTTATGGTAGCTCATGTCGCTGCAGAGAATCCTTGCCTTAACATTATCCTTCAACGTAGCTTTAATCAACGTTCTGTTGATCTCATCTTTCAGTTTCTGGTCTTCGACAGGAAAAGCTATCTCAACCCTGCGGTCGAGGTTGCGCTGCATAAAATCAGCGCTGCTTAAATAAATTTCTTCTTCGCCGTTATTATAAAAATAGTAAACCCTGCTGTGTTCGAGGTAACGGCCAACGATACTTCTTACTTCGATGTTCTCACTGACGCCTTCAAGTCCCGGTACAAGGCAGCATATACCGCGCACAACAAGTTTAATCTGAACTCCTGCCGATGATGCCTCATACATCGCGCTTATTAACGCAGGATCAACGATAGAGTTGAGCTTGAAAATGAGTTTTCCTTCTCTACCGGCTTTAACATTTTCAATTTCGCGGTTTATTTTTTCCAGGAATTTATGCCTCATATCAATCGGGGCAACAATGAGCTTTTTGAAATCTGTTTGTTTACTGTAGCCGGTCAGGTAATTAAAAATATCCGCTACGTCGGTGCAAATGTCTTCGTCATCTGTAAAGAAACCAAAATCAGTATAGATCTTTGTAGTTACCGCGTTATAGTTGCCGGTGGAAAGGTGAACATACCTTTTAACTCCTTCAGTTTCTTTCCTGACTACCAGGGTCATTTTGGCGTGTGTCTTTAATCCGACAAGTCCATAAACCACGTGCACGCCTACCTTTTCGAGCTCACGCGCCCAGAAAATATTATTTTCTTCATCAAACCTGGCTTTCAACTCAACCAGAACGGCAACCTGTTTGCCTCTTTCGGCTGCTTCGATCAGGTATTTAATGATAGGGGAGTCGGGACCAACTCTGTAAAGAGTCTGCTTGATTGCAAGAACATCGGGATCAACGGAAGCTTCCTTTATAAAGTCAATTACCGGCGAGAATGAATGGTAAGGATGATGAAGGAGTATATCTCTCTGCTTTAATGTTGTGAAGATATCTTCGTCGTCATCGAATGCCTTCGGGATAACGGGGTAGTAAGGTTTAAATTTATGCTGATGAAGAGGAAGATCATAAAGCGTCATAATGTCACTTAGTCCCAGGGGACCTTCCATCACGTGTACATCCTCGGAGGTTATCTGAAGGTTCTCCATCAGAGTCTCGAGCATAAACTCAGGCATCTTATCAGCCACTTCAAGGCGCACTACTTTTCCGAAACGACGCAGGCGGATATTCTCCTCAATTACACTTAAAAGGTCATCGGCTTCATCTTCCTGCAGCTCAATATCAGTATCTCTTGTTATTCTAAAGCGGTGAGCCTCGATTATTTCCATTCCGGGAAACAGCAAATGCAGATTAGCTCTGATAAGGTCGCCAAGCCAGAGGAATCTGGCGCTGAAGTTTCCGTTCGTCTGAATTTTCTTTTCAGGATATAAGATTGTATCAATCCTTAATAACCTTGGCAGAATGCTTGGTACCTTTACGCGGGCAAAATGATTTTCTCCATTAGGTTTCCGAACAAGAATTGCCAGACTAAGACTCAGGTTCGATATATATGGAAACGGTCGTCCCGGATCAAACGCAAGAGGTGTTAATACCGGATATATTTCTTTCTTAAAAAATTCTGTTAAGCGCGATTTTTCTTCCTGAGGTAGATTTTCATATTCGCAAATATCTATATGATTTTGCCTGAGTTCAGGAACAACTGTATTCAGCCATAAATCAAACACCTGATCGAGCATCGGCTTCAGGCAGTTCTCAATCTTCCTGAGCTGTTCCCTGGGGGTCAGTCCGTCAATGGAAGGTTCCAGCACATTGGCTGCAATCTGTTCTTTAAGACCGCTGATCCTTATCATATAAAATTCATCGAGATTCGTATGAAAAATGGAGATGAATTTCACCTTTTCAAGCAGGGGAAGGTTAGGATCGAGAGCCTCTTCGAGCACGCGGCGGTTAAATTCCACCCAGCTTAAATCGCGGTTGAAGAAATACTTCGGATCTTTATATTTTTTTAATAATTCTTTAGCGGTCATTTCTGTCAATTTTTACAAAACGGAGCGTAATATAGCTGTTTCTCAGCATAAAAGCGCTGGTAAAAGAAATCAAAAAGCATTCCCGGGAACAAATCCGCAATCCTGAATGCCGGTTAAATTGACATACGGAAAAAGCTTCCAGCAGGTAATTATTTCTACTTAAAGGGGATTGTTTTTGCTAAACTGTTCAGATAATATAATAAAAAAAGAAAGTGATAAAAGGTAATTTACTCCCAAATGCCCTTTTATGATAAAAATCTTAACATTTGATCAGGTGACAATCGGTAACTCTGCATGGATTCTCGTTGCAGATTGACAGGTTGGCAGACTTCTGGCAGTAGACCGGCACCGGATAAGAATCCGGTGCTCAAATCTAAGGGAATTTCAATTCTGAAGGGACTGCTGCCGGTTCAGGCGTTAACTCTGTCTTCCTGGAAAATTTTGGTGAATTCCCTGGGTTTTCTTTCTTTCCAGCTTCCTTTATGGTATGCATATCCGGCTACAAGAGGCATTGCGATGGTAGCTTCGGAATATACCATCTGTTCGGAAGAGGTTGAAACCTTACCCCAGGAACTTGCTTCCTTAAGAGTGGAGCTTGAAAGAGCTCCGTCCCTTACATCAGCTACTGTAATCTGCACAGCATATTTATGCATCGGGGCATCTTCTTTCAGGATATCGGCCGCTACAACTATATCCTGGGTGAAGTTCTTAGGAACGCCGCCGCCGATCATAAATATACCGGTCTCTTTTGAAGCCAGTTTAATTTTTGTAAGCTCGAGAAAATCCTTCGCTGAATCTATGGAAACATGCTTACCGGGATTTTCAGTCTGGTGAATAATAAATCCGAATCCTGCCGAACAGTCGGAGAAAGCCGGAACGAATATCGGAACATTCTTCTGATAGCAGGCCCAGATTACCGAGTCCTCAACTTTAGGTCCCCCCTTATTTTCGAGGTATTTTCCGAATTCCCAGAGAAGCTCGCGGGATGAATAGGGGCGGGGTTCGAGACCATCGAATATTTTAGCACAGGTTTCATCGCACACTCTCAGTTCATCTTCATCGATATATGTATCATAAATTCTGTCGATGTGAAGATCTCTTAACAGGTTGTCATCACTGAAAGGTGTTCCTATATAGTGTTTAAATCCAAGTGCTTCAAAGAAATCCTGGTCGACCATGATCAGCTCCTGTGGATACAATGGCATCGACCATGTTATTCATTACAAGATCGTAAACAACCTTTTTAAGTCCCGCACTGAAAATGCTGCCGGCAAGAGTAAGTATAACAGAACAGTCCTTATCCTTCAGCATCGTGTCGTAAATTTTTGCCGCACGGTTCAGATCTCTTGATGAAAACGCCATATGTTCAAAAGCATCAACGATGGGTACAACATTATGCTTCTTAATATCAATATGTTGAATTACATCTTTCAGAAAGTCTTTTTTGCCTGGCATTGTTATCTCCTTCACTAGTTATAATTTATATAAAATAATAATAATCGAATGAAAATGAATTGCCGGAATCAAACTATTCAATAATATCCGGCCGATCTTAAAAGAATATCTTCGCTAATCCGAAGGATTCCCTGTTTCCAGGGTACACGGTGCGAAACACCGCTCTGATCCTTAAACTCATCAAAATGTTCAAGATACCACTTATAGTTACGTACAAGGGCATCTTTATTAGAATACTTCGGCTTGTAGCCTAATTTGTTCTCTGCCTTCTCAATAGACACAAAAGAATCCTTGGATGCAGTCTCATAAACCCATTTATAAAGAGGTGAAAGATTAAGAGATTCGAGTATTCTTAGTGTCCATATAATAGGTTTTTCCGGCAGACCAACAATCTTTTTATTATAGCCTGCGGCATCGAGAACAGCCTGGTAATCCTCTCCCATAGTAGTGAATTCTTTAGCCCCGATGTTAAACGTATCATTTACCTGTTCTTCGGGAAGAGTTGCGCATAAATAAATAGCGTCGCAGAGATCCTCCACATCAAGAAGCTGATAGCGGTTTTTCCCATTTCCTATCATAGGGAAACCTTTTCCGTCTTTCGCCCAGTCGTATAATAGATCGAATACCCCCAGACGCTCGGGACCAATAAATGATTTGGGCCTAATGACAGGAACACACATTCCCTGCTCTCTGTATTTAAGACATTCCTCCTCAGCTTTTATCTTTGCCTTGCCGTATGGTCCAACGCCGTCAAGCTTATCATCCTCTTTAAGCGGATGATGGTCGGGTATACCGTAGACAGCCGTGGAAGAAATATGTATAAATCTTTTTACTTTCTGAGCAGAGGCTTCCTCAAGGAGATTTCCTGTGCCCTCAATATCAGTTGAATAAATATCTTCCGGCTTATAGAGAGGTAATGCTGCCGCAGTATGAACAACAACATCCACTCCCTCCATTGCTTTTTTAACATCATTTTTATTTCGTATATCCCCTTTAATTCTTATTATTTTATCGTTCATATCAGGATAATCGAATTCAACGATATCCAAAGAAACAATCTGTTCTCCCCGTGAGTGTAAATGACGTACTAAATTGATACCTAAAAATCCGGCTCCGCCGGTGACCAGAAATTTCATTTTGTATATCCGAATTTTTGAAAATAACTATCAAAGCTAACAAAAATGAAAGAACACTCCAATAGAATATCAGGAGATGGGGCAGAATGCCCGATATAAACATTTTGCGCAAGGCCGCAGAAGTCTTCATGTGCCGTCAGTATATCTTGAAAAGGAATTGCCATTAACTTATGTTTCATTATGGATCTGAAATTGAAAACAGGCAGGCAGGAATACCCGGTATTTGGATTCTCTATGTCGCTGCTGCTTCATGCAATAATTATTACAGCTGCGGCTGTTATACTTAACTCGAGCCATAGATGAATCTCAGATAGGCTCAGCATACGTTCAAATAAGAACGATGGAATCCGATTCACACCCGTTTGAACCTGAAGCTGTCCAGAAAGAAGGAAGATCTGTTGAGAAGGAAGCTTTGAAAAAGGAAACTCCGGTTGAAGAAACCAAAGCTATTCCCGAAAAAGAATCTGCACCAGCATCGAACGAAGCGGTATTTTACGACTTTTCAAATACCGCTGCTGATACCACAAATCTCGTTCAGGTTTATAAAGAAAATACTCTTGATGTCTCCCTGAAATACCCCGCAGGGTGGACGTACCTTGACCAGAATGTGAAGCACACACTAGACGGTGTAACTTTCTGGACAACATCGACGAAATATAACCCTCCCCCATATGTGCACATTGAGGTAAAGGATAAGGATCTTTTTAATCCAAAGCGATTTGAGCACAACTATAAAACAAGGAATTATACTGCTTACTATAATGAGCCCGAAGAACTCTCAGGACAAATCACTCAAATTATTTATATTAGAACGAACACCGAAAAAGATTTTAGTATTAAACTTATTATGAAAGGTGAAGAGGCTTTCAAGAGTTTCCAACCCATCTTCTTCGGCATGGTAAAATCATTTAAATACGGAAATCAATTCTTTTAGTAAATTATCTAAGGAGGATTCATGAAACTCAGGAACCTATCAGTATTATTTTTACTGTTTGCAGTGTTACTGGTGTTGCCTGGCAAAACTTATTCCCAGGATCAGTTTGAAGGTAAAGTAACATTCAATGTTTATGACAACGGTGAGAGTCATACTATGCAGTACTATGTAAAAGGCAGCAAACTCCGCTTTGATGCCAACGAACAGGGACACGAAGGACAAATAATTATGGATCCCGCTGCCAAACAATTTATGATAGTTATGCCCCAGCAAAAAATGTATATGGTTATGCCGATACCTGATATGAAGGATAAAAACATGGAATCGGAGAGCATGGATAATAAGGCTGATTTTGTGAAAACCGGCGAGACAAAAGATATACTGGGATATACAGCTGAGAAATGGACGTATAAAGACGGTGACGATAAGGGTGAAGCCTGGATGACAAAAGAATTAGGAGGTTTTCAGCTATTCAACAATCCTATGCAGGACGAAAAACCCCAATGGCAGAAAGATCTTGAGACAGAAGGTTATTTTCCGCTCCTGGTATACGAAAACGGTGATAAAGTTTTTGAAGTAACGAATATTGACAAACAGTCACTTGACGAATCGATGTTTGAACCCCCGGCAGGATTCAAGAAAATGGATATGCCGATGATGCCGCAGAAATAAAGATTCAGAATTTTAATGCGGGTGTAATTAAATCCCCTCCCGGTATGTTCCGGGCGGGGATTTATTATAATTTTTTACAAATGTACAATTGTGAACATACTGCATATTTCAGGGTCAAATACCAGGAAAAGGGTACTGACATTTTGTCAGTTTCACTAATTGTTTCACGCTGCCTCCAAATACGGAACAACTCCGAGATTCCCCCGAGTAAAAACCGAGACTAAAAAGTATGACAGATCTGTCAGTTTCACAAAAAGTTTCACGAAATAGGGGAAAGTCTCCGATCTTCAATTTTCAATTCTTAATTAACATGGTTTACGTCGATAAATCTTGACTTTTTTGGGTATTAAGATTAAATTTCCTCTCTTTATTAGAAATGATTTCAGGTTTCGGAGGAAAATAACGTGAAACAGGAAAAAATGACGCGTTTTATAAGTACAGAAGACGCTGATAGAAAATGGTACATTGTGGATGCTACCGATCAGGTGCTTGGAAGACTGGCCACACGCGTGGCAAGTATAATTCGTGGTAAGAACAAACCCACATTTACTCCTAATGCCGACACCGGCGATTTTGTTGTTATAATTAACGCAGACAAAGTTAAGGTTACCGGGAAGAGAGAATTCCTTAAAACATATTCTCATCATTCCGGATATCCGGGCGGTTTAAAGACAAGGACATTTGAAGAGATGATGGCAAAAAAACCTGAATTTGTTATTGAGAATGCCGTAAAAGGTATGCTCCCAAAGAACAGACTCGGAAGAAAGCTTATTAAGAAATTGAAAGTTTATGCAGGAGAGTCTCATCCTCACGAGGCTCAAAAACCTGAAACAATTAGTTTAACGGAGAAATAATGGCTGATACTATATATATAGGAAGAAGAAAAACATCGGTTGCCAGAGTAATTCTGAGAAACGGCAACGGCAAGATAACCGTTAACGGAAAAGAATTTGAACAGGCATTTCCTCAGTTGCTCAGCAGGGAAGATATTCTCAATCCTTTTAAAGTTACCGAAACCGTTGGAAACTATGATGTGCTGGTAAACGTTCAGGGAGGCGGTACAACCGGCCAGGCTCAGGCTATCAGACTTGGAATCGCAAGAGCTCTCTCTGAAATAAATCCTGATTTTCGGCCTGCACTGAAGAAGGAAGGATTTTTAACCAGAGATCCCAGAATGGTTGAACGTAAAAAATACGGCAGACCGAAAGCAAGGAAGAGATTCCAATTCTCCAAGAGATAATTTTTGGACAGAAATTATGCTTCTTTACGAAGCATAAACACTTAGTTAACTAATCAATAATCAAACATACTTTCCGATTTACCTCCTGTGTCCCATTTGCAGGGATGAAGGGTAAAGATGACGAGAGTAGAAGTTCCCGGTAACGGGATAAAAACAGGAGAAACATTATGCAAAAGCTGGATCTTACACAGCTCATAGAAGCTGGTGCACACTTCGGACATCTTACACGCCGCTGGAATCCCAAAATGAAGCCTTATATCTTCATGGAGAAGAACGGGATTCATATAATCGATCTGAAAAAAACGCAGAGTATGCTTATATCGGCAGCTGAAAATCTTTCTCACCTTGTCGGTGACGGAAAGAAAGTTCTTTTTGTCGGTACAAAGAAGCAGGCAAAAGGAGTAATTGAAGGCGAAGCCAAACGCTGCGATATGAACTGGGTGAGTGAAAGATGGCTTGGCGGTATGCTGACCAATTTCGCAACTATCAGAAAAAGTGTAAAGAGATTAAATAATATCGAGAAACAGGAAACCGACGGAACCTTCGATAAGATCACAAAAAAGGAAAGACTCTTTTTAACCCGTGAGAAGGATAAGCTGAAAAAAGTACTTGAAGGCGTTGAATCGATGAACAGACTTCCGGGTGCTCTTTTTGTAGTAGATATTAAAAAGGAATCGATTGCTGTAAAAGAGGCTCTTCGCCTCAACATCCCGGTTTTCGCAATAGTTGATACCAACTGTGATCCTGATCCGATAAACCACATAATTCCTGCAAATGATGATGCGGTAAATACTATCGAACTCGTTGTAAAATTTATGGCTGATGCTGTTATTGAAGGTGTTGCGAAAGCTAAAGAACAGAAAGCAGAAGAAGCTGCTGAAAGAGAAAGAGTTAAAAAGGAAAAAGAAAAGGAAGCTTCCGTTGAAAAGGAAGAATCTGCTTCTGAATAATTTAATTGAAAGGGAATTGAGAAATGACAGTTACTGCTCAACAGGTAAATGAATTAAGGCAAAAAACCGGCTCCGGTATGATGGACTGCAAAAAGGCCCTGATTGAAGCCGAAGGCGATATGCAGAAGGCCATCGAAATCTTAAGAAAAAAAGGACAGGCTGTAGCTTCTAAGAGAGCTGAGAAGACTGCAGGTGAAGGACTTGTTTTAACCAGGATAGCTGATGATAAAAAATCAGGAATTATAGTAGAAGTTAACTGCGAAACCGATTTTGTGGCTAACAGTGAGGATTTTGTAAACTTTGCAAATTTGGTTGCCGATAAAACTGCAGAAACAATGCCTGCTTCCTCTGAAGAACTTATTGAAAAGAATTCTGAAATAAAGAATACGCTTAATGATGTTATGGGAAAGGTAGGGGAGAAGATAGAAGTCTCCCGTCTTGCAGCCGAAAAAACAGATAAAGGCGCCATAGTTGATTATATCCACCCGGGATCTAAGCTTGGTGTTATGGTTGTATTTAATAACGCGGCTGATCATGCTGATGCACTTGCAGGACTGGGTAAAGATATCGCAATGCAGGTTGCAGCAATGAGACCGGTTTGTGTTTACCGGGAAGAAGTTCCGAAAGATCTGATTGAAAAGGAAATAGAGATATATAAAGAAGTTTCACGCAAAGAAGGAAAGCCTGAACAGATACTCGATAAGATTGCTCAGGGTAAAATGAATAAGTATTACCAGGAGAACTGTCTTTTTGAACAGGCTTATATTAAGGACAACTCAAAATCAGTAGGTGATCTGCTGAAGGAATTCAATTCAAAGAATAATTCCGATGTTAAGATAGATCACTTCCACAGATTTCATCTTGGCGATGAAAACAAATAAAGCAGTTTGAAACTGAAAAGGTCTTAAATTATTTAAGACCTTTTTTTATATTTAAACCCATATTAAACAGCAATTCTCCAACATAATCTGAAAGACAAAACTGTGGCTAAGAAACTGAAATATAAGAGGATACTGCTGAAACTGAGCGGTGAATCGTTAATGGGTGGTAAAGGGTTCGGTATCGATCATAACGTGCTGGAGTTTTTTGCCGAAGAAGTTAAGAAAGTGCACGAAAAAGATGTCCAGCTGGGCATCGTCATAGGCGGGGGAAATATCTACCGTGGATTAAGTGCGAGCGATCAGGGAATAGACAGGGTAACAGGCGACCAAATGGGCATGCTTGCAACTATGATAAATTCACTGGCACTTCAGAATGCCATTGAAAAGATAGGGATTCAGACAAGATTAATGAGTGCCATTAAGATGGATGAAATTGCCGAACCTTATATCAGGAGGAGGGCAATCAGACATCTTGAGAAGGGAAGGGTAGTAATACTTGGCGCAGGAACCGGTCATCCGTATTTCTCAACTGATACAGCTGCTTCTCTGCGTGCAGTAGAAATTGAGGCTGATGTGATTGTGAAAGGTACGAGGGTGGACGGAGTATTCGATGCCGACCCTGAAAAACATCCAAATGCGGTGAAATATGAAAACATTTCTTATCTTGATATATTGAAAAAAAACCTTCGGGTTATGGATTTAACTGCCGTCAGTCTTTGCCAGGAGAATGATCTTCCAATGGTTGTATTTAATATGGATGTTCCTGGTAATTTGGTTAAACTTGCCGAAGGCGTGTCGGTAGGCACTACAATCAATAACAATCAAAAAGCTGCAGAAAAAAATAAAAGAGGATACTATGGAACAAATATTAAAAGATGCAAAATCCAGAATGGATAAATCCATAGACGCCCTGAGAGGAGAGCTTTCAAAGATCAGGTCCGGAAAAGCTACAACTGCACTGCTGGACGGAATAAAAGTAGATTATTACGGTAATATGACTCCCGTAAATCAGGTTGGAAACCTGAATGTTCTGGATGCTCATACTCTCTCATTCACGCCATGGGATAAATCTGTGTTGAATGCGGTTGATAAAGCTATACTTGAAGCAAACATAGGATTGAACCCGGTAAGCGACGGGACGAACCTTAAGATTCCTATTCCACCCCTTAATGAAGAGAGAAGAAAGGAGCTTGTAAAACTGGTTAAGAAATTCGGTGAAGATGCGAAGATTGCTATAAGGAATGTGAGACGTGATGCAAATGATCATCTGAAAAGGGAGGAGAAGGAAAAAAAGATCTCTGAAGATCAGCTGAAAGATGCCGAGGACAGAACACAGAAACTCACGGATGAACACACCAAGATGATCGATGATATACTAAAGCATAAAGAGCATGAAATTATGGAAGTCTGATAAGTTTGATATATTCAATAAAAAACCCGGCAAAGTCCGGGTTTTTTATTATCATATGCCGCCGGAATTATTCTTATTCTGCCTGGTTCGGTCAGGACCCTTTAATTATGTAAAATATTATTCTTTTTTTAACTAAATTTTAACATCTGATAGTTCAAGATATTGAAGAACAGCCCAGTATTTGATGAAATATAATATCCCTGAAATCTTAAATAAACTGGTATCACTCCTCAAACGATTATTCAATCCCAAAATTCTGAAAAGCGCACTTTTTTTCAGCGGGGGAATAATTCTGTTCATTATAGGAGTGATCGCATACGGCATAATACTGAACCTCAGGGAGGTGCCTCTTCAGGAAGCTATGACCGAAAAAGGATTTACAAAGCTTCATAATCCGAATATTATAATAAACAGAAAGGATTATAGTCTTAACCTTTACGAGGACACAGTATTAATAAAAAGTTATCATGCAAGTTTCGGTAAGAATGTTCATAATCCTAAAACACGGGCAGGTGATTTCGCAACTCCGGTAGGAACATATCAGATCTGCAGTATTGATAAAGACCATAAATACTATATCAAATTAAAATTAAATTATCCAAACATTAATGATATTACTGAGGCTTTAAGGAAGAACCTGATTACACAGCAGGAATTTGATCAGCTGAAATTTGAATTCTACTACGAGGATTGTCCTGTTCTTGAAACTCCTCTGGGGAACGATGTCAGCATCCACGGAATAGGGGAGTATAATCTCATATTCAAAAACCTGCCTTTTGTTTTTAACTGGACAGACGGATCAATAGCAGTCAGTAATGAGGATATCTACGAACTTTATACTGTTGTATCGAAAGGAACCAAAGTTGTCATTCAATAAGAAGTATTATCTTGTAGTCCTTATTATTTCCCTTATTCTTTTTTCCTGCAATGAAAAAGAGAAGAAGATACCCGAAAACAAAGTTGATCTTAACAGTCCCGGTGCTGTATTGAAAGAGGCAAAAAAGGTAATAGGGAACGATGTGCAGATAACAGTTACAGGACATTTTAACCAGGATACAACAAAGGAGTTTGCGGCAGGAACAGAAATAAATAAGCCTGACGTATGGGGAATCAGGTTTTACCTGCTGAAAAAAGATGGATCCGGACTTTCAGTTGTTGACAGTACTGCTTTGCTTGAAGGTTCATTTACTGATGCACTTGTGAGGAAAGAAAGACTTCCTTCCAGTGATTATGATATGATATATTATAATTCACTTGATTACTATCTCGGAAGCGGGGGCGGTGAGGTTTTTGCTTATCTGGTGGATTTCAGTGAGGGTCAGACATATTACGCTCACCTTTTTACAGAGAAAGGGAGCAGGATATCTCTTTATATTTCCGACAACACAACTCCTGAGGGAAAGAACTATTTCCTCAGTGTATTTAAAAAAGATTATCCTGCACTTAAAATAGTGGATAAAGATATCGACCTGGATGATTAATTCATTCATTTTGTATCAGAACAATTAGCGATGACAAAATTTATCTCAATAATTTTACTTCTTGCTGTATCAACTGTGCTTGCACAGGAGAATTCCCGGTATGAACTTCAGCAGATAAATTTTAATGGGAATAGCAGAATATCCTCTTCGCAGCTGAGCAATGTAATTCTCTCTAAAGAAACTCCCTGGTGGTTCTGGAAATTCTTAAACTCATTTACGAGTCTCGGCAGTGAGCCTGTATACTTCGATTCGTCAAACATACCTATAGATATCAGAGCATTGAAGTCATATTATAAAGCAAACGGATTCTTCCAGACCTCCGTAAAGTATCATTATGATGTAGACACAACTGATAAAGAAGTGACGCTCACTTATACAATTAATGAGGGAGAGGCGGATGAACTACGGGAAGACTACTCTGGAGGGACTGTCGAAAGTACCTGATCCTACTATGACTAAGTTCAAGAATGAGGTAAAATTTGATTCTACTGACAGATATATTCAGAATGTGGTTCAGCAAAAAGTTCAGTCGGGTGTATCTGTTCTTCTGAATAATGGTTTTATGTTCGCTCAGTTCGACAGTACTATCGTGGTAACCGATACTATTGAGGACAGGGCAGATATGACTATTTATTTTACCACAGGTAAGGAATACCACATAGACACTGTGATGGTAACAACTTCAGGCGATGGTGCGCCATATGTGAAGGAAAGTATGCTGAGAGATATCAGCGACATTAGAAGCGGGGATTTATACAACCTTGATAAATTAAGACAAAGTCAGCAGCGCCTTTTCAGAACCGGTCTGTTTAATTCGATAATACTTAGCGGGGTTGAACAGGATACAACTGATTCTAAAGTTCCTGTAAAACTTGATGCAAATATCGGAAAGCTCAATGAGCTTTCACCCGAAATTATCGTCAACAACCAGCAGAGCGCTTTGAATGCAGGTCTGGGACTATCGTATATCAGACGCAACTTTTTTGGAAATGCCCGGAAATTAACAGTTAGTACTTCATTTGGCGTGCAGGATATCTTCAACGTAAATTACGGTGATCTTTTTAAGAAGTTCTCTTTCCGCGATACAACACTTCTTGGTTACCTTGATGCAAGAATAACAATTGAGCAGCCCTACCTTTTCAGCCGACCAATATTCGGAACATGGGAGAATTATGCTACCATAAATAAACAGCCCAGGTATAATAATACAGTTTACGGCTCAAAGATTACATTCGACTTCGAGCTCCCGAGATATACAGCAATAAATTTCTTAAGTGCATATTATAACGTAGAGCAGAGCAATGAGGTTTATCGTACAAATAACGACAGCCTTTCCAGGAAACTGTTGTCAATAATCGGAGCTGATTTCGGAAGAACAACTACTAATGATATTCTTTTCCCAACCGAGGGTTATATTCTTTCAATCCTTTTTGAAGAGGCAAATTCACTACCCTATCTTATAGGGAAACTGGGAAAGGATGAATTTAACGGTTCACTGTTTTACAAAGTATCTCTCAATGCCGATTATTATCTGGCCCTTAATCAGCGGAAAATGGCTGTTTTTGCAACGAAATTTAAAATAGGGAGAATACAGATCTACAACGGCGATTATGCCGGTCTGCCGCTGAACCGTACGTTTTATGCAGGCGGCAGTAATTCAGTACGCGGATGGCGTTCCAATGAACTTGTACCCCAGAATGCTACCACTGTTTACGGAATAAATGGGGTGAATGTAAAAGGAGGAACTTTTCTGCTCGAAGGTTCTTTTGAATGGAGATATAAATTTGTCAAATCATTTCGGAACTGCGCTGTTCTTCGACTATGGGAATACCTGGATTGGATATGATAAATTCAGATACGATCAGCTGGCTTTGTCACCCGGACTGGGATTCAGATATTATTCATCTATTGCACCTTTCCGTCTCGATTTTGCTTTTAAGTTATACAATCCCGATGATAAGACCTGGGTATTCAAGAAGAATTTCTGGAACAATATCGTATTTCACTTTGGTATAGGTGAAGCGTTTTAAACTGAAAATTTCGTGTTCCGGGACATCGCTATTTTTGCCCCTGTTTACTATTCAGCACAACCATAACACAAAAAATGTTTTGATTACCGTCCTGAAAATCACTATTTTTAACATTCTTTTTTTAAGGCAATTTGAATGATTTCAAGCATGACCGGCTACGGAAAAGGTGTAGCCGAAAACAGTAATTTTACAGTTGAACTGGAAATTAAGAGTGTTAACAGCCGGTTTCTTGACATCTATCTTAAGCTTCCCAACTCCCTTATGAACCGTGAATATGAAATCAGGGAGATGATAAAAGGTAAAGTTAGCCGCGGAAAATTATCTGTTATCCTTGACACTAAAAAATACAGCTGCCTCGAATGGTGTGTCTTCAGTTGATAAAGATAAACTTAAGGCCTATCTGGCTGTTCTGAAAGAGGTGAAAAAGATATCCAGAATAACCGAGAAAATTAAACTGGAACATCTGCTTTACAACAGGGAGTTGTTTATCCAGAATGATAAAGAGTACGATGAAGAAGTATTTAAGCTGATCAAAAAAGCCCTGGAATCAGCTTTAACTCAGCTGAAGAAGATGAGACGTAATGAAGGTAAAGAGCTGGCAAAAGATCTTAAAAGAAGAATTGAGATTATAGAGGAGAAGGTTACAGAGATTCAGAACGAATCCGGACAAAGTGTGAACGAGTATTTCAATAAACTTAAGGAGCGGATGAAAGCACTGGTTGAGGATGTAACTTCTTACTCAGACCGTCTGGAACTGGAGCTTGCCCTTATAGCTGATAAATCTGAAATTACCGAAGAATGTGTCAGACTAAGAAGTCATCTGAAATTTTTCCTTGAAAGCATGGAAAAGGATGATGAGCCGGGCAGGAAGCTGAATTTTCTTTGCCAGGAAATGAACCGCGAAGCAAATACGATTTCATCAAAAACCATCTCAACATCAATTACCCACAACTCTGTTCTTGTGAAAGAAGAAATCGAAAAGATTCGCGAACAGATTCAAAACATCGAGTGATATTTGGATTCAAAAGGTATTTTATTTATTGTTGCTGCACCCAGCGGCACCGGCAAAACAACCATTGTGAGGCGGATTCTTAACGAATTTCCGGAAATTGTCTTTTCAGTATCCGCTACTACCAGGAAAAAACGGGAAAATGAAACTGATGGGAAAGATTATTTTTTCCTAACGGAAGATGAGTTCAGGAAAAAGATCGAAAATGACGAGTTCGCTGAATGGGAAAAGTTTTACGATTATTATTATGGTACCCTGAGGCGTTATTTAGAAGATAACCTGGGTGAAGGTAAGAGCGTTTTGCTTGAAATTGATGTTAAAGGCGCTCTGAAGATAAAGGAGAAATATCCGGAGGCGGTTTTGATCTACATTCTGCCGCCAAGTTTTGAAGAACTGGTAAATCGGCTGAAAAACAGACAGACTGAAGATGAAGTTGATCTGAAGAAGAGGATTGAGAGAGCAGAAATGGAATTGAGACTTAAGGATTATTTTGATTATTTTATACATAACGTTGAGATTGAACAAGCGGTTTCGGATATAAAAAGTTTAATAGAAAATATAATCAAGGAGAAAAAATAAATGTTCATAGAACCTGTTGATTTAAGACAGATTGATGAGGAGGCTGCAAATATTTACGAAGCAGCAATTGTAGCAGCTAAAAGAGCACGACAGATAAACGACGAAAATAAGATTGAGTATAATGCCCTCGTAAGTACCATTCCAACTGCGGCCGGTGATGAAGAGGGAGAGGAATTTGATAACCCCGCTCAGCTTAAGATCGCTCTTGATTTTGAGAAGAGAGAAAAACCCCATATACAGGCTCTGCATGAATTGCTTGAGGGCGAAGTTGAATTTGATTATAAAAATAAACCTGAAACTGAATAGTTAACAAAAAAGTTATATAATGTCTGATGACGTTCTTTCAGGAAAAAAAATAATTATCGGGGTAACAGGCGGAATTGCTGCTTATAAAGCCTGTTATCTTGTGAGAGAACTTATTCAGAGAGGTGCGGAAGTTAGAGTTGTAATGACTCCTTCCGCTCTTGAGTTTGTAGCCCCGCTTACGTTTTCATCACTCACCGGTAATAAGGTAATCGTTAATACATTCCCTGCTTCACAATCAGACGGATGTGATGTAAATACCTGGCATATCGATTATGGTACCTGGGCAGATCTTATGGTTATTGCACCAGCAACAATTAATACCATTGCAAAAATAGCTTATGGGTTTGCAGATAATGCACTGACTACTCTCGTTACCGCTCTGCGCTGTCCTCTTGTTGTAGCCCCGGCTGCGGATGTTGATATGTATACGAACCGGATTGCCAGGGAGAATAGAAACAAACTAAAAGATTACGGTCACTTCATAGTTGAAGCTGAAGAAGGTGAACTGGCAAGCGGACTGAAAGGTAAAGGCCGGCTGGCTGAAACCGGAAAAATAATAGATACTGCCGAACTTGTTTTATCGGGATATAAACAGGATCTGATAGGTAAAAAAATACTGGTTACAGCGGGTCCTACTTATGAAGACATTGATCCTGTAAGGTTTATCGGTAATCGCTCTTCAGGAAAGATGGGCTATGCGCTGGCTAAGGCAGCATTTTTGCGCGGCGCAGACGTTACACTTATAACAGGACCTTCAACAGAACACGCATATCCGGAAATTAAACTGGTAAAGGCCCGTTCCGCCGAGGATATGAAAAAACTAGTGACTAAAGAATTTGCATCTGCAGATATTCTGGTTATGGCTGCCGCCGTTGCAGACTATAAACCCGAGAAAGTTTCTTCTTCTAAAATTAAAAAAGAAACTTCAGGCCTGTCTTCTCTTAAACTCAGGGAAACAAGTGATATACTAAATACACTAAAAAAGAAGGACAGTCAGTTTGTTGCAGGCTTTGCATTAGAGACAGATAACGAAATTGCAAACGCCAAAAAGAAACTTAAGAATAAAAATCTTGATTTGATTGTACTTAATTCCTTGAAAGATAAGAAGAGCGGATTCGAATTTGAAACCAATAAGATTACTGTTTTTCATAAAGACGGAAAAACTGTTAAGTCAGGACTATCATCTAAATTTCAGGCTGCAAATAAAATTCTTACAGAAATCCTTAAAGCCATTGACTGATCTTTTATCTCCTATTAGTTAATTAAACGGATACTATGAACAAAAACCTTAATGATGAATTAATCCAGGCATTACTTGATCAGAAAGAAATTTTTGGCGATAATCTTTTTGAAACCCGCAGCGAAATTCAGAAAGATAGATCTAAATTACGTAAAACTGAGATCGTAAGAAATTCTCTGAAAGGAGATGAGGAAATTCCAATGTTTGAAGATCCAAAGGAGAACTGGGAAAAGACCCAATCTCTTGAGGAATTAAATGGTTTGATAAAGGATTGTACAAAATGTTCCCTTCATAAATCGAGGAATAAGTTTGTATTCGGGGTAGGGAATCCGGATGCAGATGTGCTCATTGTAGGGGAGGGTCCGGGAGCCGAGGAGGATAAACAGGGGGAACCCTTCGTTGGAAGAGCCGGCAAGCTGCTCAATGATATTCTCAAAGCAATAAACTTTGAAAGAAGCGAGGTTTACATTGCGAATATTGTAAAGTGCCGCCCTCCGGGAAATCGAACACCTTTAGCGGAAGAAATGGATTGCTGTTTCCCTTATCTCAACAAACAGATAGAATTAATCAAACCAAAACTTATTCTGGCACTTGGTTTAACTGCTGCGCAGGGGCTTCTGAGAAAAAGAGATTCGCTTACGAGTATGAGGGGAAAATTATTTGACTATAAAGGTATTAAGACAATGGTAACATACCATCCTGCAGCACTTCTCCGGAATCCGCAATGGAAACGCGGCTGCTGGGAGGATGTCCAGAAGTTCCGCAAGCTTTACGATGATATGCAGTAGGCGACCGGTTTCAAATCCGGATCTTTTTGTGTTTATATAGATTTAACTTGATAATGCAGTTGCGAGTACCTATTTTTTCATAAATATACCGCCTCAAATCCATGTTGATAATTTGTTAACAAATTTAAGCTACTGAGTAAATAAATGGCCAGATCAAAAAATTATAATGAAGACATTTCGAAACTCATTCCCGCAGATGTAAAGCCTCCCGCAGCAACCGATATCGAAGCCTCTGTACTGGGAGCTATGATGATTGAGCGTGAAGCCGTTCCCAAAGCAATCGAGCTTCTGAGCGCCGAAAGTTTTTACCTTAGACAGCATAAGTTGATCTTCGATGCTATGGTTTCTCTGTTTGAGTCGGGTGAACCGATCGATACAGTAACTCTCTACGAAGAACTCAAGAAAAGAGAAAAGGCTGAGGAAGCAGGAGGAGCAGTTTATTTAAGTAAGTTATCGCAGAATATTTCTTCCGCAGCAAATATTGAATACCATGCAAAAATCATTCTTGAGAAAGAAATACTTCGCGGATTGATAACCAGTTCACATCAGATAGCTAAAGCTGCATACGAAGGAACTGAAGATGCCTTTGATATTCTTGACCAGGCTGAGCGAAAGATATTCGAGATAACCGAGACTCATCTCAAAAAAAGCTTTACCGGAATGGATCGTGCTGTCAGGGATGCACTTGAGTATATAGAGGCAATTCATTCTAATACCAAACAGAAGTTTTCAGTACCTACCGGTTTTTATGAACTTGATGAAATGCTCGGCGGCTTTCAGAAATCTGATCTTATAATTATAGCAGCGCGACCCTCAATGGGTAAGACTGCACTTGCACTTTCAATTGCTCGTAATGCAGCCGTGGATCATAAAGTGCCGGTAGGAGTATTCAGTCTTGAAATGGCTACTATGCAGCTTGTTATTCGTATGCTGTGTGCGGAAGGAAGACTTAATGCTCACCAGGTGAGAACAGGAAAACTTCCTTCCGAAGAAGGAATAAAATTGAGTAAGAATGCGCACAAGCTTATAGAAAGTCCGTTATTTATTGATGATACCCCGGCCCAGACAGTTCTTGAAATAAGAGCAAAAGCAAGAAGACTGAAAGCGGAAAGAAATATCGGGATGATTGTGATTGATTACCTTCAGCTTATGCAGGGACCTTCAAATTCTGAAAGCCGTGAAAGAGAAATTTCACACATTTCACGTTCGCTGAAGTCACTTGCAAAAGAGCTTAATATTCCTGTTGTAGCCCTTGCCCAGCTAAACCGTGCAGTTGAGACAAGAAATGATAAGCGGCCTCAGCTTTCTGATCTTCGTGAATCAGGTTCTATAGAACAGGATGCCGATGTGGTTCTCTTCCTGAACCGCCCTGAATATTACGGAATTAAAAACTTTATGGATGACGGGACCTCTACTGAGGGAGTGGCCGAAGTTATCATAGGAAAGCAAAGAAACGGACCCACAGGAGATATTCGTCTGGCCTTCATAAAGGAATATGCCCGCTTTGAAAATCTTGCTCACGCCAGACAGATAGATGAATATTCAATGATACCGACCAATGAAGATATTATATAATGCTGAAGATCAAATATGAAAAATTTTATTAAGCTTTTTATCCTGGTTATTGTATTTGCCGGAACTCTCTTCCCCCAGGTTTTCTCCGATAGTGATCTTACCGTATGCAGACAGAAATTTTCTTACGCTGCTTCTGCTGATCTTGCTAAGGAACCAATTAATGATATAGTGGCAGATATAGGAAAGACTTTTCTCGGGACAGAATATGAATCGCACGGGATTGAGAAAAAAGGGGATGAGGAACTGATAATAAATTTAACAGGTCTGGATTGTACTACCTTTGTTGAAAATGCTCTGGTATTCGCAAGACTAATTAAGCTTGGCAAGACTTCCTTCAAAGATTATGAGGATGAACTTCAGAAAATAAGATATCGCAACGGAGTTATCGATAAATATCCCAGCAGGCTCCATTATTTTACAGACTGGATTTATGACAACGAGAAGAAGGGAATTGTAGATGATGTTACGGAACTTGTGGGCGGCAAACCCACAAAGTTTCATGTTAATTTTATGTCATCTCACCCCGAAAGTTATCCACAGCTGAAAAGGCATCCTGAATTCCTGAAAGATATCAGGAGGCAGGAGGCTGAGATCAATCGCCGGAGTTACTTTTATGTACCTAAAGAAAGAGTTGGATTCATTGAAAATCAGATAAATAACGGGGATATAATTGCTTTTACTACAAGTATACCCGGACTTGATGTCAGTCATGTCGGCATCGCAGTAAGGATGGAGGATAATCGTATACATCTGCTGCATGCTCCACATCCGGGAACTTCTGTTCAAATAACAGAAGCACCGCTCTCCTCATATATAAACCAGATTAAAAAAGATACAGGCATTATTGTGCTGAAACCCCTCGATCCGACGGAGAAAAATTTAACAGAATATTAGTTTTTGTTTTTAATCAGGCTCCTTAGAACTTTCAGATTTTTAATATCCTCCAGCTGTTCTTTTCCTTTAGGTGTTTCAAGAATTTTAGGGACTTTCGTAACTCTCTTATCATTCATAATATTTGAAAAACCTTTTTTGCCTATGAATCCCTCGCCTATGTGCGCATGTCGGTCGACCCGGCTTCCGAGTTCCTTTTTACTGTCATTCATATGGAAACACTTCAGAAGATCAAGTCCTATTATATCATCGAATTCTCCCATTACCCTTTCATATTCTTCGGGGTCACGTATATCGTAACCTGCTGCAAAGATGTGGGCAGTATCTATACACACTGACATCCTTGCTTTTTCCTCCACCAGATCGATTATTTTTCTGATCTGTTCAAAACGATAGCCAAGTGCCGTTCCCTGTCCTGCCGTAACTTCCAGCATACTACTTACCTGATAGTTCGGGTTTTCTGGTGAGCAATATTAAGTGATTCGGCTATAAGCTTTATTCCCTCATCTTCACCATGGCCGCCGTGAGCACCAGGGTGAAAATTCAGATATGGAATACCCAGCAGTTCGCAGCGAAGCAATTCGTCAATAAACGCCTCTCTCGATTTAGTCAAAAGGTCTGCACTTAAAGAACAAAGGTTTATAAGGTATGAATCGTGAACTACAACAAATTTAATTCCCGAATCATCCAGCTTAGATCTGAATAATTCAATTTCTTTCTCATCAAGAGGTTTTGCCTTCCAGCGGTTGTTATTCTTACTGAAAATCTGCATAGCTGTAAACTTCAATTTTTCCGCAAGATCAACAGCTTTTGAAACTCCGCCGGCAGTTGAAGTATGTGCACCAAGCAGCTGTTCCATATACCTGAAACTCCTTATTATGAATTCTTATTCTTTCTTTAGTATATCACTAATGGACTCTTTGATGCCCCCACCAGTTATCATGATTTTCATCCGAATACCTTAATTAGTGACTAAAAATAAGGCTATTGTTTATTTATGTTTTAACTTCGATTCTTTGTTTTTCAGTCAGCTTTCTAATAAATTTATAAATTAACAACTTTAGATTTATGAAAAAAATATATCTGGTACTGATAACTAGTTTATTTATCACCACGGCATTACTGGCGCAGGAATCGAAATATTTTGATGCACCTTTTGGAGGCGGAGGGGGATTTACACCGGGATTCATTTTCCCCAATATGGATCCTCTTAATAATGCACTTCCATCAGATTTTCCTAAACTTACAAATAAGGCTGTATTTACAACCGGCGGTGCAGGTTTCTTTTACGTCGGTCTTATTAAATTTGTGCGTATTGGGGGCGGAGGTTTCAGCGGATCGACCTCAGAAATGGTACAATCGAGTTCCGATAATTTCAGAAGAGAAGTTGATTATTCTATTGGCGGGGGAGGACTAACTATAGAGTATACCGTTCCTTTTGTTAGAGATTTCGGAATATCTGTTGGTGCAATGATTGGCGGAGGAAGTATCAGCGCGGAAATTTACAAAAATAAGGGAGGGTTTTCCTGGAATGATCTAACAGGAGAATTCAGTTCTACCGGCTCGCAGACCGATGATATCAGCAGGAGAATTTCCGGCACATACTGGCTAATATCGCCTGTACTGAATATCGACATTCCTATATACAGATTTGTTTCAATAAGAGTAGGGGGAGGATACCAATTTTCGCTGGGAGAGAGCTGGAAAATTGAAAATGACCAGGATCTCGCAGGCGTTCCATCTGAGTTTAACGGCAATAGTTTTTTTATTCAAACAGGAATATTTCTGGGATTTTTTGCTTTCTGATATGAAAAATATTTTAGTAACCGGCGGAGCAGGATTCATAGGGAGTAATTTTATCAATTACGTACTTAAAGAACATGATGATTATAATATCATTAATATCGATAAGCTTACTTACGCCGGGAATCTTGAGAATCTAGTGCAATGCGAGGATAATTCTAATTTCAATTTTATTAAAGGTGATATAACTAATTCTGAACTTGTAGGCTATCTGTTTGAAAAGTTCAGGATAAATTATGTTATAAATTTTGCGGCCGAATCTCACGTTGACCGGAGTATACTGGGTTCCGAGATCTTTTACCGCACAAATGTACTGGGAACCAATGTTCTGCTTGAGATATCGCGAAAATTCGGGGTTGAGAAGTTCGTACAGATCTCAACGGATGAAGTTTACGGAAGTTTGGGTAAAGATGGGTTATTTACGGAAAAAACCCCGCTTTCACCTAATAGTCCCTATTCCTCAAGCAAGGCCGCGGCCGATATGATGGCCTTATCATTCCATCATACCTACGGGATGCCTGTGGTAGTAACAAGGTGCTCAAATAATTACGGTCCCTACCAGTTCCCTGAAAAGCTTATCCCGCTTATG
>CAVRHV010000005.1:267500-515484 GCA_963721075.1 uncultured Ignavibacteria bacterium
AGAGTAAAAAATTATATTGTTAGCTGAATGTTTCTGGAAAGTTCAACCATAGAAGGTGAAAGTCCTGTAAGCGAAAACAATATAACTCTCTTGAATATGTTCCCAAGTACCACGAAGTAAGTGGAATTTTGTGGGAATCCGGGAGAACCATCTCCTAAGGCTAAATACTCTCTCGTAACCGATAGCGAATCAGTACCGTGAGGGAAAGGTGAAAAGCACTCCTTTTAGGAGGGTGAAATAGTACCTGAAACCGTATGCTTACAAACGGTTGGAGTCTTGTTATTTGCTTGCAAATAACCGGATGACAGCGTGCCTTCTGGATAATGAGCCAACGAGTTACTCGTACGTTGCAAGGTTAAACTTTTAAGAAGTGCAGCCGAAGCGAGAGCAAGTCCTAATCGGGCGTTTAAGTAACGTGCGGTAGACGCGAAACCGGGTGATCTACCCTTGTCCAGGATGAAGTGAGGGTAAAACCTCATGGAGGTCCGAACTAATGTGGGTTGAAAACCGCTTGGATGAGGTGAGGGTAGGGGTGAAAGGCCAACCAAACTCGGAAATAGCTCGTATTCCTCGAAATAGCTTTAGGGCTAGCCTCGAGTAAAAGTATAACGGAGGTAGAGCACTGATTGGGCTAGGGCCGTCACAACGGTACCAAACCCAGACAAACTCCGAATTCCGTATATATGTTTCTCGGGAGTCAGGCAGTGGGGGATAAGCTTCATTGCCAAAAGGGAAACAACCCAGACCATCAACTAAGGTCCCCAAATAGTAGTTAACAGAGAAAGGATGTTAAGTTGCTCAGACAACTAGGATGTTGGCTTAGAAGCAGCCATTCATTTAAAGAGTGCGTAATAGCTCACTAGTCAAGCGACTTGGCGTCGACAATTCTCGGGACTTAAACTACTTACCGAAGTTATGGGATCCAATTTATTGGATCGGTAGAGGAACATTCTATGGGCGTCGAAGGTGTGCTGCGAGGCATGCTGGAGCGCATAGAAAAGCAAATGTTGGCATAAGTAACGATAAGATCGATGAAAAATCGATCCACCGAAAGTCTAAGGTTTCCTGAGCAATGTTAGTCATCTCAGGGTTAGTCGGTCCCTAAGCCGAGGCTGAAAGGCGTAGGCGATGGAAAACAGGTCAATATTCCTGTACCTGGTAAATTTTGTTTGAGCGTAAGGAGGGACGCAGGAGTGAAGGTCAGCCACCTGACGGATTAGGTGGTCTAAGCATGTAGGCTGAAAGTGCAGGCAAATCCACACTTTCTTAAGGCCGAGATGCGAACGGGAGGGCTTAGCCCGCAAACTGACCGTAATCATACTGCCGAGAAAAACTTCGTACGTGAGAAATTTATCAGTCCGTACCGCAAACCGACACAGGTAGACGGGATGAGTATTCTAAGGTGCTCGAGTGAGCCGTGGTTAAGGAACTCGGCAAATTAACCCCGTAACTTCGGGAGAAGGGGTGCCTCTAGTAAGTGAAAATCTTCGCGATCGTAGCAGAACGAGGCCGCAGTGAAATGGCCCAAGCGACTGTTTAACAAAAACACATGTCTCTGCGAAGTCAATCAAGACGATGTATAGGGACTGACACCTGCCCGGTGCTGGAAGGTTAAGAGGAGAGGTCAGCAGCAATGCGAAGCTTTGAATCGAAGCCCCAGTAAACGGCGGCCGTAACTATAACGGTCCTAAGGTAGCGAAATTCCTTGTCGGGTAAGTTCCGACCTGCACGAATGGTGTAACGATTTGGGCACTGTCTCAACCACGGGCTCGGTGAAATTGTGGTACCGGTGAAGACGCCGGTTACCCGCATATGGACGGAAAGACCCCGTGCACCTTTACTGCACCCTAACATTGGGTTCGGGTAAAGCATGTGTAGGATAGGTGGGAGGCTTTGAAGCCGGGACGCTAGTTTCGGTGGAGCCAACGGTGAAATACCACCCTTGCTTTATTTGGATTCTAACCTCGGTCCTTGAATCAGGATCAGGAACAGTGTTAGGCGGGTAGTTTGACTGGGGCGGTCGCCTCCTAAAATGTAACGGAGGCTCTCAAAGGTTCCCTCAGCATGGTTGGTAATCATGCGGCGAGTGTAAACGCAAAAGGGAGCTTGACTGCGAGACTTACAAGTCGAGCAGGTGCGAAAGCAGGAGTTAGTGATCCGACGGCAGCGAGTGGAAGTGCCGTCGCTCAAAGGATAAAAGGTACGCCGGGGATAACAGGCTGATCTTACCCAAGAGTTCATATCGACGGTAAGGTTTGGCACCTCGATGTCGGCTCATCGCATCCTGGGGCTGAAGAAGGTCCCAAGGGTTTGGCTGTTCGCCAATTAAAGCGGTACGTGAGCTGGGTTCAGAACGTCGTGAGACAGTTCGGTCCCTATCCTATGCGGGCGCAGGATACTTGAGAAGGGTCGCTCCTAGTACGAGAGGACCGGAGTGAACGAACCTCTAGTGCACCAATTGTCACGCCAGTGGCATCGTTGGGTAGCTATGTTCGGTTGTGATAAGCGCTGAAAGCATCTAAGCGCGAAGCACGCTTCAAGATGAGGTATCCCTCCATTTATGGACTTAAGACTCCTCGGAGATGACGAGGTTGATAGGCTACAGGTGTAAGTGTGGTAACACATTCAGCCGAGTAGTACTAATAAGTCGTGAGGCTTAACCGTTTAATTTTTATTCACACGATAGCTCTCTTTTTGTTTGGGCTTGGCTCTTTCAGTCTTTCTTTATTTTTTTGAAAAGTTTAAATTTTGGTGGTTATAGCCCGGGTGTTACACCTCTTCCCATTCCGAACAGAGAAGTTAAGCCCCGGCACGCCGATGGTACTGCATGCGCAGGTGTGTGGGAGAGTAGGTCGCTGCCAAATTTTAATTTATAAAACCCCGTTCATCCGATCGGGGTTTTTTTATTGGGTAAAGGATCTTTCTGAATACGTGGGGATCAGAAATCTGTCAGTAAAGCAAGCGTTTGGTGATCTTAAGATTCTTCTGCCTGCTTCTGGAGAAATGCAAGAACTATTTTAAGCTGTCCGAAGGTAACCTCCGCAGGAGCATTATCTTTAATTGTTCTTAGCTTGATATTAGACAGGTCCTCAGGAAAGTAACCGGAGATTTCTTCAACCTCTTCCCCGGGCAATATTTCATCTATCTCCATTAATCCCTGCCTTATTCCTTTTGCGATGTGTCCTTCAATTGTTTCAACTGTAAGATCTCTTTCAACTGCGGTTAGCTGTATATCGCGAAGTTCACGAAACAATATCTACTGTCTGCTCTACAGTATTCCTTTTCTTAGGTGAATATGAGCTCCGGATATTCTCCTTCCGTTTAACCCGGGGGGTGGTATTACTCAGATACTCATTCAGCACAAAACCGCTGCGGCAGAAGTCAATCTTACCAAGAATTTCTTCTAACAGTTGATTTATAGAAATAAGATGACCATCGATTTCGGAGGATATTTTTTTTGTCTCTGCAGTGATAGGATGATTAACAAATAGATCCCTCCATCCGGATAATTCAGAATAAAAATATTCTGCTCCCTCTTTTAGTCTGCTTTGAAGTTCCTCATTCTGTTCGACCAGGGGATGACGCTTACTAAGTTTCCAGATAAGTTGTCTGAATTTTTTAGAGACTTCATAAATCTCTGCCTGTCCCGACATTAATCCGGACAGCCAATTCAGGGAATCGGCATTAATTTTCTCTTTGTTTTCATTAAGAAATTCATTCATTTCGAAAAGAGCGTAATACCATCTGGTCCAAGTGAAAATATCCTGAATCTCTTCAAGCATATAATTCTGCCGTGATTCGGCCAACGCCAGGGGCAGATTACGGCACAGATTATCGCTTTGCCATTTAATGAAGTCTGTATGTCCGCCGAAAAAATTATGATTGACCGGCGATTTAAGCACCAATCCGTCCAGTGAAGTGCAACGGCTTAAAGCCACGTATACCTGTCCGGCTGCAAATGCTCTCTGTGCATCTACAACTACCCTGTTGAAAGTCAATCCCTGACTTTTATGGATAGTAATTGCCCAGGCGAGTCTTAACGGATACTGAATAAAGCTGCCTAAAACTTCCTCTGTAATTTCACGGGTTTCATGGTCCAGACTATACCTTATATTCTCCCACTCGCTCTTTTTTACTTCTATTTCATCCGGATCATCTTTGCACTTAACTTTTATTACGGTATCACTGAGTTCTGTAACGGTTCCAATTTTACCGTTAAAATATTTCCTCTCTTCAATATCATTTCTCAAGAACATAACCTGAGCCCCTAACTTTCAGTTCAAGCTGTTCTTCAGCCGGAAAAGCATTCTGCGGAAAATCATCAGTCACCTCCGCACTGTAACGGTGCACTTTACTATTAATGTCCGCTAACTTCATGCGATTAATTTCATCTGCCTGATTATTGTGTGTTGTAAGTGTTATATATTCATCTTCATCCGGCGGCACAAAATCCCTTTTCAATCTTGAATGTAGTACCCTTAAACTTTCCTCCGAAATATCATTATCTCTGATACCGTTAAGAATATCTATAAAGACTTCATCATGCTGTCTGAATATCTCTTTAAGCTCAATTATGACCGGAGGATTATCACGCAGCACGAAACTGTCGAAAAAGAAAATTGAAGAATAATACTCTCTCAGTATTTCCCAATCATCCCGTTTTACCACCGGAGGAAGCTGATATAGATCGCCTACAAACAGTACCTGAACCCCGCCAAATGGGCGGTGAGGATTTTTTCTTACATATCTCAATATTGTATCTATTGCGTCAACTATATATGAGGCAACCATGCTTGCCTCGTCAATAATCAGCAGATCAAGTTTGCGGAGCAGATCCAGTTTTTCGCTGCTGTACCTAAGCTTGGAAAGCAGAGGATGGCCTTTAATATTTCCCTTATTGTAATTTTGGTTAGACGTGGGAATAATTATCCCGAAAGGAAGCTGAAAGAGTGAATGTAATGTTACCCCTCTTGCATTGATGGCTGCCACCCCTGTCGGTGCTGCTACCATACATTCCTTTAACGTATTTTCTCTCAGGTATTTAAGAAATGTTGTTTTACCCGTACCTGCTTTGCCTGTAAGGAAAACATTCTGATTGGTTTCGGTAATAAAACGGTAAGTAAGATCAAATTCTGCAGTATGTTTGATTACCATTGATACCCTTTAAATTCTGAAAGCAAAAAATACTAATATTTAATCCCACAAAAAAAACAAAAGGAATTTTCTGCACGGCAGAAAAGTATTCAGATCTGTAAAATTATCTCCGGAGGAAGCGGAATTTTTCTTTTAGAAACGTACTGCATTTGGTTATCACTTTATAGCCAGGGCAACACTAGAATAGTAGAATGGATGCTGAACAATAAGATGGGATGATAAACAAGCGGTTACTTTTCCACGCGGGAATCAGTCAGAAATGGTAAATGATCAAATCTCACAATTTGAAAAATTGCCTTGTTTGAACCTTGCTATCCCCCGTTGTCGTTTTTATATTCAGATGTCGAGGTGATATTTAGAAATCAATTTAACGGTCAGATATGTTACATGATAACATTCAGGAAAACTATGCAATAAGGGCTATTCTCGAAGGCACTTCCAGACAGACCGGTTCTGATTTTTTCTATGCTCTTGTTAAGAATCTCTGCGGAGTCCTTAATACCTCCGGGGCCTGGGTAACTGAGTATTTTGAGGAACTGCGTCTGCTTCGGGCCCATGCATTTTGCTACAGGAATCATTGGATAAAAGATTTCGAATACAAAATCGAAAACACTCCGTGTGAAAAAGTTATCGATCAAAAAAAGTTTGTGCATATAAAAGAAAACGTTTCAGGACTATTTCCTAATTCACCTGATTTCGGTATCAATGTGGTAAGTTATATGGGTGCTCCGCTTCTTAATGTGAACGGAGAAACGCTTGGACTCCTTGCAGTTATTGATGATAAACCGATGCCGGCGAAACAGAGCAATGAAGCTATCTTCCACATCTTTGCCGGACGGGCAGCAGCCGAATTACAGAGGTTAAAAGCGGAAAAAGAAATTCACGAGAAAGAGAGTAAAATGCGCCGTTTGATAAACAGCGCAATGGACGGAATAATAGAACTCAATCAGCAGCTGAAAATAACAATGGTGAATCCGGCAGCCGTCAGACTCGTCAACTGTAAATCTGAAGAAGTTATAGGGAGAAATTTTCTTGAACTATTATCTGAGAAGGGGACGGATGTATTCATAAACTCGTTAAAAGAACTTGATAAACAGGAAGAGGGGGAAAAATATATATGGATAACTGATAATCTTAATATTCACTGCAAAAACGGTACTAATTTTTCTGCTGAAGCAACGGTTTCGCAGAATAAAGACGACAATGAAATGTTTTATACGGTTATACTGCGCAATATAAACGATAAGCTTGAAGCAGAGAAAAAGATCCATACCCTTAAAGCTGAAACAGAATATTTAAAGGAAGAGCTCAAACTGCTGAATGAATTCGATGAAATTCTGGGTCAGAGTCGTCCGGTAATGAATCTTCTAAAAGACATAAGTCTTGTTGCGAAAACCGACAGCACTGTGCTGATATCGGGGGAAACAGGAACGGGAAAAGAACTTGCCGCAAGAGCTATCCATCTTGCAGGCAGCAGAAAAAATAAGCCGCTTATAAAAGTTAATTGTGCTGCTATTCCGGCATCATTAATTGAGAGCGAGTTTTTCGGACATGTAAGCGGAGCATTTACAGGCGCTACGAAAAGAAGAATAGGCCGATTCGAACTGGCCGACAAAGGATCCATCTTTCTTGATGAGATCGGTGATCTGCATCCTGATATGCAGGCAAAACTCCTGCGGGTGCTTCAGGATGGGGAATTCGAACCTGTAGGCAGTTCAGACACAAGAAAGGTTAATGTCAGAGTAATAGCTGCTACCAATAGAAATCTGATTGAGGAAATCAAACAGGGTAAATTCAGAGAAGATTTATTTTACCGGCTTAATGTTTATCCTATTAATGTTCCTCCACTCAGAGAAAGAGGAAATGATATCATCAGACTGGCAGATGAATTTATAATAAGATTCTCAAAAAAATTCGGAGTAGAGGTTCCTAAACTTTCAACAACTGCAAAGCAAAGGCTGCTTTCCTATAACTGGCCGGGAAATGTGCGTGAACTTCAGAACATTATTGAAAGAGCCGTTATAACTTCCAAAGAAGGAATGATCATGATTGACAGTATACTGCCAAATGAGAACAAGGCTGAACTTCCGGAGAAAGACTTTCCTCAAAGCAATAAAATATTATCGCAAAAAGAACTGCAGGACCTTGAGAAGCAAAACATTATACGTGCTTTGAATTCAACAAACTGGAAAATTTCGGGAAGTGACGGTGCAGCAAATCTACTGGGGCTCCCTCCAACTACTCTGAGCTCAAAAATAAAAGCTCTTCAGCTTAAACGATAAAATCCTAAAGCAGATAGTCCATATCATTCCCCAATCGCGTTCCCCTATGATGAGCTTCTGATAATTAAAGAACTTTTCAGCCATGAAAGAAGCAGCCAGTCATTTCTGAAGAATACATTTATTCTATTATACTTTACTTAATCTCATTAAAAAGGCATACGAGATTTCGTAACTCCCGAAATCTCGCAGCAAACCCCATCATAATTTCTCTCAAAATATACTTTTAGAAAAGCTTTCCGCTATTTCTCCGACTGGCATCTTATATGCCTGTTTCATCATATAATCGATAACTAAACGAAAAATGTCTGATAAGATAAATGGTATAAGTAATTCCCGGTTATTTGAAATAATGGATGCTGTCAAGCGTCAGCCTTCACTCGCGAAATTTATCTTTCGGGTAAACAATACCTGGATGAATGGCGGACACAGCAGGTCAGTTATAAAAGGATTTTTTGGAGCCGAAAGAGAGGATAACTCCCGTACCTCTCCGTTTATTTTTGAAATAGATCAGCCTTCTTTGCTGCTTGGAGAGGATAAAGGACCAACGGCTTTAGAATATTTACTTAATGCTCTGGCAGGATGTTTAACTAATTCTATTGTTTGCCTGGCTTCAGCAAGAGGTCTGATTCTTAATGATATTGAGTCGGAAATTGAAGGAAGTATTGACCTGAGATATATGTTCGGACTTAATTATGATGGAGGAGATTTACTTGAGAATATTAAGATGAAATTCCGGATAAAAGGAAATGGTCTTACTTATGAAGATAAAAAATTTCTATGCGAACTGGGAAAGAAAACATCAATAGTATATAAAATTATAACAACACCTTTTCCTGTCGAAATATCTGTCGAAGATGAATTTGAGTGTGAATAGAAACAATTAATAAAATATCAACAAGGAGGTTCTGATGAAGCGGTTTCTTTTTTTTATGTATGGGATAATTTGTTATTCAATATTTTTTGTGACATTTCTTTATGCTGTAGGATTCGTTGGTGATTTATTAGTACCGAAAACAATAGACTCGGGATTTCAGGGCGGAACAACCAATGCATGGATAGTGAATATTCTGCTGCTTTCACTATTTGCAGTCCAACACAGCGTTATGGCAAGACAGGGTTTTAAGAGATGGTGGACAAAGTTTGTACCCAGACCAATCGAACGCAGTACCTATGTGCTGTTCTCCAGTATTATACTTATTCTCACATTTATATTCTGGAGACCTATTAGCGGCAGTGTTTGGAACGTTCAGGGAACTGCTGCAGGTGCTTTACTGACAGCACTCTATTTTACCGGTTGGGGTATTGTTCTTTTCGGAACTTTTCTAATAAATCATTTCAACCTATTCGGACTTCAACAGGTTTATCTTAACCTGAAGAATAAAGAGCTTCCCCGTCCCCATTTCGTAAAGCCATTGTTCTATAAAATCGTACGGCATCCCTTAATGGTTGGATTTATAATTGCTTTCTGGGCCGCCCCGCATATGACGATAGGTCACCTGCTTTTTGCTTTCGCAACTACCGGATATATACTCGTTGGAATTCAGTTTGAAGAAAGAGACCTTGTTGCATTCCATGGCGAGGAATACAGAAGGTATCAGATGGAGGTCTCGCAGATTGTACCTATGCCGCCGAAAAAAACAATCCCGGACAGCGTTATGGAAAGGAATTAACCGGAGAAATCCCGAATATTTAAGGAAATTTTATTTATCAATACTTAAACAAATCGGAAAGGAGAAAGAAGTGCGGTTTCATATAACTTATCATGTAACACCCGAAGGCAGAGATAATGTTCAGGCATTATTTAAGAAAACAGGAGCCCGTCCGCCTGAAGGTGTTGCTATGAAAGGAAGATGGCATAGCATAAATGGAGATGAAGGATATATCATTGCCGAAAGCAGTAATATCGAAGCAATGGGTAAATGGATTCAGGAATGGTCGAATATGCTTTCATTCAAAGTTGTTCCTGTAGTTACAGATGAAGAAGTTGCAAAAATTATAGGTTGATCAATGAGGCCTGCTTACTCCAGGCAGGCCCCTTTTTCTGACCACCACGGATGAATCTCATACGATAATCGACCTGATTGGATTGCAGGATCATTTTTGAGCAGTTCCTTTACTTCTTCTTCCGATTGCACATTAAAAATAAATATTCCCCTCCAGTTGCCGTCATCTCCGAAAGGACCTGCAATATTAAGTTTTCCGGCTTCGGCCATTTTATGGATGTTTGCCAGATGTCCTGCCTGGATTTTTGCGCGCTCAAGAGAATCAATACTGGCTGCGTTCGGACCCCGAGTAAGCATTACAAAAAAATACTGTTTTATATTGGGAAACAGATTTTCCTCTTCCTGTGCAAACACGGCCGTTGAACACATTATCATAAAAATAAGAAGTACCGTTGATTTAGACATACGTTTTCCTTCAGGTTTTTGATTCAAGATACTCAAAAGTGCCCTTTAAATAAAACTTATTTTTTATTAGTAATGGCGTCCGATAAAGCATTTTTAAGAAGCGGAAAAGAAAATTGAAATCCGGATTTTTCCAGTTTTTCTGGTAAAACACGAAGGCTTGCTGTAATAAAATCAGCCGATTCACCTATCATTGCTTTCATTACCAGTTTGGGTACCTTGAAAAATACTGGCCTGTGCAGAACATCTCCCAGCTGTTCAGCGAATTCGTCCATAATAACCGGATTAGGGGCGGATGCATTTACCGGTCCATTCACAGCCTCGTTTTCGATACTATGAATATATGTGTTAACTATATCATCTATGTGTATCCATGAAAACCACTGTTTACCGCTGCCTAAAGATGCACCAACATACAATTTAAAAAGGGGCAGTAATTTTTTTAGTACTGCATCCTGAGTACTAAGTACAGGACTCGTCCTGATACTTACCCACCGGGCCCCGACTTTTCAACCTTTGATGCTTCTTCTTCCCATTCCTTACATAATTCTGCAAGGAAATCATTGCCGGGAGCGGAATCCTCAGTCAGAATTTTATCAGCGCTGTCACCATAAACATTTATTCCTGAAGCGCACAGAAAGACTTCGGGTTTTCTATTTGTTGCTGCAATCGCACTAACAATATTCCTCGTACTGATTATACGGCTGTCTCTTACTTTTTTCTTATATGAATCCGTAAACCTTTTACCTGCAAGGTTCGCTCCTGCGAGATGTATTACTGCATATGCATCTTCAAGATAACCTTTCCATTTTTCAGGTTTATGATAGTCCCATTCGACATAATTCTGTACAGAAGGAAGCCTGGAACGCCCTTTGTCTGCATCCCGCGTAAACGCAGTTATTTCATATCCCCGGACTTTCAGAGCCTTAGTCAGATTCTTACCAATAAGCCCTGTAGCTCCTGTCATTATAATTTTCTTAGACATAATATCTTTCTTTTATCTGAATAAACACTTTTCAGTAATTAACAGTTCAAATAATATTACTAATTTCACGGAAAACTGCTATTATGTCACTCATTATTTCCAGTCCGGTCGTGAGCCTATTTATCCGCTGCTCAAAAATCACATATTAAAATATTTTCAGATTCGTATATTATATTATCATTAAAAATGAATATATTGCTTGCAGGCGATCCAAATATCACGTAATTTCATTTCGCTAATTTTTCAAAGAAAATCAAATTATCTTAATCATTTATAGAGGAGCCGTAATGAAAAAATATTTACTCTCTTTTTTACTTTCCTCTTACAATTATAGGATTTGCGTCTGCAGAGACTATAAACGTTGATGTCTCAGACTTTGCTTTTACTCCCGCTGATATTGTATGCAGTGTTGGAGATACTGTTGTATGGACGTTAGTTTCCGGAACGCATACAACCTCATCAACTTCTGTTCCTGCCGGTGCCTCTACCTGGGATTATACATTTACCGGACCCGGTGATACTTACTCTTATATTATTCAGGTAGCCGGGGATTATACATACCAGTGCAACTTTCATCCTACATCAATGCAGGGAACAATACGTGCTGGTTATGCCCTTCCAATGGTTGAGAACTTTGATTATCCAGCTGGTGATACTCTTACTAATTATGGTGGATGGAAAAACCATAGCGGTAGCGGAACATTTTTGACTATGACCTCAGGAAGTCTTACCTATCCAGGTTATACAGCATCTGGAATTGGAAACTCTGTTACTGTAAACGGAGGCAGCGGCTCGAGGGAAGATGCTAATAAACTGTTTGCATCAACAGAGTGAGGGAGCTGTTTATGAGGTGTGCTTGTTAATGTTGCATTCGGCCGCAACTACAGGAGATTATTTTTTCCATTTGGCACCATATTTCCCGATCAACTTCGTTTAGAGGAAGATATTTGTAAAGGATGATGGTACAGGAAACCTGCAGTTCGGACTGAGTTTTGCGAGTAGTTCAGCCGCAGAATATACCACAACCACATATACTCTTATGGCGAAACATATCTTTTGGTTCTTAAATACGAATATGTAAATGATGCTACAGGTAGTGATGACATCGTTAATCTTTATATTGACCCTGTCCTGACAGATCCTGAACCGTCTGTCCCGGATCTGCAAAGTACTGATACCAATACCGATGTTATGGTTGGTGCAGTTGTACTCCGCCAGGGCGGAAATGCATATGAAGTGCAGGTTGATGGAATAAAGGTCAGTACTCTTTGGAGCGATGTTGTTCCTGTAGAATTTACATCATTTACCGCAACGGCTAACGCTAACTCAGTTACTCTTAACTGGAGAACAGCTACCGAAACTAATAATCGCGGATTTGAAGTTCAGAGAAAAACTTCTAATTCCGGGTGGACAAATATCTCTTTCGTTAATGGAAACGGAACTTCAACTCAGCCGCACGAATATTCATATTCCGATAACAACCTCGAAAGCGGTACATATTCCTATAGGCTGAAACAGGTCGATATGGATGGATCTTTTGAGTATTCAAATGTAGTTGACGCAAACATAACTGCTCCCTCAAAATTTGAGCTTGCTCAGAATTATCCGAATCCTTTCAATCCTACAACTAAAATCGACTTTTCTGTTCCTGCAAACAGCAATGTTAAATTAACTGTTTATAATGTTCTGGGACAGCAGATTGCAGTGCTGGTTAACGGATTTATGAAATCAGGTAATCACACTGTCGATTTTAATGCAGCCGGACTGAACAGCGGTTTATATTTCTATAAGCTGGAATCAAACGGTACTTCCCTTGTTAAAAAGATGATGCTTATAAAGTAATTCTGCATAAATATTCTTTCAAAAGGCCCGGTTTAATACCGGGCTTTTTTTATTATATTCCAACCCAGACGACAATCAGGAAATGATTGGAGCATTCTTTGTTTTGTGCTTGATTACCTGACTGAATTTTGTATAAATTGATCCTTCACTATTTAATTTTAATATGCTTGGATTTGTAAAATCTGATAAAAATCATGTATACCTGGGCGGAGATATATTTAAAGCGAAGCAGAGAAAAAGAAGAGTTATTCTGACCATTTTCGCCATCATGGGTTTTGTGCTGTTAAACCTTGTATTATATTATCTTACAAGTGTTTAACTGCGAAATCTGTTGAACACCAATTATATTGAACTCCTGCCTCTTTAATCTTATATTTCATTTTTATATTTAGCTGAAAGATGAAAGAAAATAAAGTATATATAGAGACTTACGGCTGCCAGATGAACCTGGCCGACACTGAGATCGTTATGGGTATCCTTAATAACTATGGATATAAAATCTCTAAAACTGCTGAAGATGCAGATGTTGTATTATTAAATACCTGCAGCATCCGCGAAAATGCTGAACAAAGAATTTACGGCCGGCTGGGTAATTTTAAGACAATAAAGAATTCAAAACCTGAACTAATCGTCGGTATATTAGGCTGTATGGCCGAAAGACTCAGGAAAGATCTGATTGATGAGAAGAAGATAGTTGATCTGATTGTTGGTCCTGATGAATACCGCAGACTTCCGGAACTAATCGACATTGCTTTCAATGGTGAGAAGGGAATAGGAGTCAGGTTATCTAAAACCGAGACCTACGACGATATAATTCCTTACCGCGAAGACGGACTCCAGGCCTGGATATCAGTTATGCGGGGCTGCGATAAATTCTGTACTTTCTGTGTGGTGCCTTTCACCCGGGGAAGGGAAAGAAGCAAGCCGCTGATTTCTGTTATCCATGAGATAGAAAAGTTATCGGAGAGAGGCTTCAGGGAAGTTACGCTGCTGGGACAGAATGTTAATTCCTATCTGGATGGTGAAAATGATTTTGCGGATCTGCTGGCTGCTTCAGCTATGGTCGACAGGAATATGAGAATCAGATTCACTACTTCGCATCCGCAGGATTTATCGGACAAGCTTCTTTACACAATTGCGGAACATCCCAACCTTTGTAATTATATACATCTGCCGGTACAATCCGGTTCAAACCGTGTACTGGAACTGATGAACAGAACCTATACTATTGAACATTATCTTGAGTTGATTGAAAAAGCAAAAAAAATAATCCCGGGGGTGAGCTTTTCCACCGATATCATTGCGGGATTTCCTACCGAAACCTGGGAAGATCACCTTATGACACTGGAAGTGATGAAACAGGTTAGATATGATGGGGCTTATATGTTCAAATACTCTGCACGTGAAGGGACTAAAGCCTACAAAATGGATGATGATGTGTCCGATGAAGTTAAGACAAAAAGACTCCAGGAGATCATTCAGCTTCAGCAGAAGATAAGCTATGAAATAAACCAGGATCTGATCGGGAGAGAGGAAGTTGTACTTGTTGAAGGTTTCAGCCGTAAATCGGATAAATTCCTGGCCGGCAGAACAGATACCAATAAGGTACTGATTGTTCCGTTCGATGAAAAGATAAAAGAAGGCTCTTACATAAAAGCTAAGGTCACAAGAGCTACGCATGCCACTCTCTTTGGTGAAGTTACGGGGATTGGCAGCTCAATGGATGAAGATCTCGGAATGACCGCCTGAGCGTATTGTTCCGGATAATTCATAAGGAGAGATAAATGAGGATATTCAGTAAGGTAAAAGTTTCGTTTTTATTACTCTTCCTTTTAGTTGCCACTTCTCTGTACTCACAGGAAAAAGATATCGTTCCATATCTGAAATTAATTGAGGGGGGAGCCAGGGATTCAGTAATGCAGATTCTGCCTGAATTAAAAAAAACCTCTCCCAATGATCCCTCGGTTCTGTTCCTTGAAGCAGTTTTAACTGAAAACGGCCAGGATGCTGTTCCTATCTACAACAGGATATTAAACGATTTTCCGAAAAGTAAATATGCAGATGCCTCAATTTACCGTCTTTACTCGTACTATTATTCACTTGGGATTGTATAATACGGCAGAGAGTTTTTTGAAGAGATTAAAAAAAGAATATCCTTCATCACCATATATTAAACTTGCCGAAAGGGAAATACCATCCGGGAACGAAGTCTCTTCCCCCCAGGAATTATCACCCTCAAATACAAAAGACTATAAGTTTACAATACAGGCGGGTGCGTTCAGCAGCGATTCTAATGCGATGTCCCTGAAAAAAACATTTGAGGATGCGGGTTATTATTCTTTTATAAAAAATAAATCTGTCGGCGGTACAGAGTTTCGTGTGGTTTACGTAGGAAGATTCGAAAAGCGTGCAGAGGCAGAAGAATTTGTACAGGCTCTTAATAGTCAATTTGATTTAAAAGGTCAGATTGTTCCAATAAATTAAAGTTAAATTGAACATCTTATTCACAGGCACGGGTTCAGGAAAAACCTCCCTTAACAGATATCATTCCTCTTTAGTGATCTCAGTGCATAAGTTCAATCTTCTGGTGGATACGGGCGATTCAATATCGAGGGCGCTTCTTTCAGCGGATATAAATTATAATACAATCAACGGTATCCTGATAACGCACCTTCACCCGGATCATTTCAGCGGGTTTGCGTCTCTTATGGTGCAGATGAAAATGAGCGGCAGAACAGAACCAATTTCTGTATTTGTTCATCATATGTTGAGTAAAACTGTGAGAGATTTTCTTTCAGCCTCATACGTTTTCCCGGAGCGGATGGGTTTTGCTCTCAATTTCAGGGAATACGAGTTTGATACTGATATTGAAGTTTCAGATGAACTTATGTTCAGAGCAAGAAGAAATACTCATCTTGATAAATATCAGAAGAACGATCCTTCTGTAAGCCTGACTTCTTCCAGTCTGTTATTTACCTCCGGAGATAAGAGAGTTTTTTATTCGGGTGATCTGGGTTCAGAGAATGATCTTTATCTCTTTAAGGATTATTCAACTGATCTCTATATAACTGAAGCAGTGCATGTTAGTATCGGGAACATCTTAGAAATGATGAAAAAATTGAATCCGGGTAAGATAATGCTGACACATATAGAGGAGAAAGATGTTCCGGAGATCAGAAAGAAACTAAGGGCTTCTGGAGAGAGCAGAATATCGATAGCCGAAGAAGGAATTAATTTAAGTGTTAAACATTACAGGGGCTAAAACATTCTTTAATAAAGAGTTAAAAAGTAATATATTTAATGATTAAGTATACTTGCTTTTAGTTGAATATGACTACAGAGGAATTTAAAGATAAGTTTGGAATTATAACTTCTACCAAGGAAATGAACGACCTGGTGGATATTACTATGCAGGTTGCAAGATCTGATATATCTGTCCTTATTTACGGCGAAAGCGGCGTTGGGAAAGAGGTATTTGCCAGAGCTATTCATGGTTACAGCAACAGATCGGAAAAACAGCTGGTAAGCGTAAATTGCGGAGCTATTCCCGAAGGAATTCTTGAAAGCGAATTATTCGGACACAAAAAAGGATCTTTCACGGGTGCCGTTGAAAGCAGAAAAGGATATTTCGAGATAGCAGACAGCGGTACGCTCTTCCTTGATGAGATAGCAGAAATGCCGCTCCACACGCAGGTTAAGCTGCTTCGGGCAATTGAAACAAATGAATTTATGAAGATAGGTGCAGAGACTGTTACGAAAGTTGATGTAAGGATAATTGCAGCAACAAATAAGGATCTTCAAAGAGAAGTTGATGCCAGGCATTTCCGTGAGGATCTTTATTTCAGATTAAAGGCTGTCAGTCTAAATATTCCACCGCTCAGAAAGAGGAAAGCGGATATTGAGGAACTTGCGAAATTCTTTGCAAGAAATTATGCCGGGCAGAACGGAATCCGGCCTAAACCAATAACCGATGAGGCCATTGAACTTCTTAAAAATTATCCCTGGCCGGGTAATGTAAGAGAACTTAAGAATACAATAGAAACTGCAATAGCACTTAACAGAAACGGCGTGCTTGATACTTCTTCGTTTGTATCCCTGCTGCATCCCCCGATCGAAGAAGAGGCTCCTCCGCGGAATCTTCCTATCTTCGTTAAGAGAACACCTGAGGAAGTCGACCGCGAACTGCTGTACCGTGCACTATTCGAAATTAAAAAAGACCTAATTGAGCTTAAAGATTTAATACATCAAAGGCCCGATGACAGTTACTACCAGGGAGGAGAACAGCGCGAGGTTGTTCCTCTTGCAGAAGCCGAAAAAGCGGCAATAAATGCGGCTCTTGATAAAACCCGCGGCAATAAAAGAAGCGCAGCGGAACTTCTGGAGATCAGTGAGAGAACCCTTTTCAGAAAACTTAAGAAATATGGCCTTTAGAGCAAAATTTCGCAGAAAACCAGGCTTTGATCTACGACTCACCAGAGCCTTAGTTAAAATATTTTTCTTGTTTATAACTTCTGTCGTAATTAATTTTACCGGGTGCTGTGTATATTCTTTTACAGGAGCTTCGGTACCACAGCACCTGAAAACTATTGCAATACCGATTGCAGAAGATAGAAGCGGTTCTGGTGAACCGGGATTAAAAGAGCTATTAACGGATCAGCTGGTTCAGAAATTTATAAACGATAATACTCTTCAGGTAACTGAAAAAGTTAATGCAGATGCGCTGCTTGAATGTGTAATTCTTCCCTTAAGTGATGCCCCGGTAGTTGTTACTGCGGGTGAAAATGTTCAGGCAAGAAGAATTACCATCAACGTGCAGGTAACTTATAAAGACCTGGTAAAACGAAAAACTATTTTCGACAAAAAATTTTCGAATTACGGCGACTACCCGTCTGGTGGAAATATTAGTCAAAGAAGAGATGCAATACAAACAGCAGTAGATAAAATAACTGAAGATATCCTGTTAGATACAGTATCTGGATGGTAATATATAATGAGGTTTTAAAATGGACGATGTAGTTCTTATTGGTTACTTTGTTTCTTTGTTCATACTTTTTGTGTTCGGCTGCCACGGATTTATAATGATGTATTATCATAATAAATACCGTAACGTTAAACATAAATCAAAGACGGTAGACGATTTCACTTCCTTCGTTACAATTCAGCTCCCACTATACAATGAACTTTACGTAGTTGAACGATTAATTAATGCTGTATGTGAAATAGAATATCCCAAGGATAGACTTGAAATCCAGGTTCTCGATGATTCAACCGATGAAACAACCGCAATTACTGAGAAGATTGTACGCGAAAAACAGCTGCTTGGATTTGATATAGTACATATAAGAAGAGGAACCCGTGAAGGCTTTAAAGCAGGTGCTTTGAAGGAAGGTCTCAAAACAGCTAAAGGGGAATACATAGCGATCTTTGACGCTGACTTCATACCTCACAAGGATTTTATTAAGAAGACTCTTTCTTTCTTCTCGGATGAAAAAGTTGGTATGGTCCAGACACGCTGGGAACATATTAACGGTGATTATTCAATACTAACGAAGGCGCAGGCACTTGCTCTCGATGGTCACTTCGTGATTGAGCAGACAGTAAGGAACAAGGCAGGCTTCTTTATCAACTTTAACGGTACCGGCGGCATATGGAAAAGAGCTTGTATAGAAGATGCAGGCAACTGGCATGCAGATACGCTTACCGAAGATCTTGATCTCAGCTACCGTGCACAGCTCAACGGCTGGCACTTTGTATTTCTGCCCGATTTTACTTCTCCGGCAGAATTACCTTCTGAGATAAATGCTCTTAAAACACAGCAGTTCAGATGGACAAAAGGCGCGATAGAGACGGCAAAAAAGATCCTTCCCCTTGTCTGGAGATCAAAAATTCCGCTTCGTGTTAAACTGCAGTCAACTTTCCATCTGACCAATAACCTTGTGTTCCCGTTTATCCTGCTGGCTGCAATACTAAACGTACCGCTAATATTCATTAAGAACAGCGGATCTCACGAGGCATATTTCGCCATACTTTCTCTGTTTGTTCTTGCGTTTGTCAGCTCATTCCTGTTCTATCTTTACTCGCAAAAAGATATCAGAACCGACTGGAGGAAGAAAATAGTTCTTTTCCCTCTGTTTATGGCAGGCAGTATGGGCTTTGCGGTAAATAATTCCCGCGCTGTTATTGAAGGACTGCTGAACAGAAAAAGCGAATTTGTACGCACACCGAAATTCAAAGTTGTATCCGAACGTGATACCTGGATGGGCAAACGCTATCTCTCCAAAAAACTGGGATTCTCCGTTTATGTTGAAGCTATAATGGCTATATATTGTCTCGTCGGTATCGCATCATCAATTTATTTCCTGGAGATTGCAGCACTGCCGTTCCAGATATTATTTTTTATAGGATTTTCATTTGTGTCTGTAACTTCCATAAAACATGCATTTGCGAAGGCATAGGATATTGAGTAAAACATCCTCAGAAACATTCAACGACAAAGTAAATTTAATCTACGAGTATAATAAAAGATCACCGCTGTTTGTCCGTGTGGCAAACAGCGAGATCGAAAAAAACAATACCGACAGAGCTGTTAAGATCCTGAATGATGGGTTGTCGTTATATCCTGATTATCCTACTGCCCATATTCTCCTCGGTAAAGCGACTGATGCTGCTTGGAAAATATAAAGAGGCACTTGATTCTTTTCGTAAAGGAAGCGAACTTGTAAGCTCTCACCGGGTGTATGAATATTACCTGCAGGAGGTCGAAACTCTTAAGAAGCAAAGATCTCTTTTTGAATTTTCTCATAAACCGGGTTTTCTTGAGGAAGAAAAAAAGCAAAATGCCAAAAACATCAGCCTTGAAGAAGAATTATCATCATTTGATTCAATGACGGACTCAAAACCTCAATCCGGTTCCATCGCAGCGGGTTCAGGCGATTCAATAGTTTCTGAAACACTTGCAAATATTTATATAACTCAGGGAGAATTCAGAGAAGCTCTCTCTATTTATGAAAGACTTGTAACAAAGAATCCTCAAAAGAAGGATTATTACCTCAGAAAGATTGAGGAGTTAAAATCGGAGCTCGAATAAAATTAACACCTCTTTTGTTCTTTACCTCTAATGAATTTATCAAATCTTAAAAAACTCAGCAGGTCGTTTTATAAAAGGGATGTTCTTACAGTGGCGTCCGAACTTCTCGGCAAAATCTTCGTTAAAGCGGACGGTCAGGAACTGCTGGCCGGCAGGATCGTAGAAGTTGAAGCTTATGACGGCAATGTTGATGAAGCCTCACACACCTTTCGTGGAAAAACCAAAAGAAATGAAATTATGTTTGAACAGGGAGGGTACATTTATGTTTATTTTACGTACGGGGCTCATTTCTGCTGTAATGTAGTAACCGGCATTGAAGGTCATGGTACGGCCGTTTTAATAAGAGGTATAGAACCGGTTGAAGGCATTAAAATGATGGCTTTTAATCGCTACGGAAGAAATTTGTTAAATGAAAAAGAAAAACATAACTTGACCAACGGACCGGGAAAACTTTGCCAGGCGTTCGGAATAAACCGGGAATATTACGGAGAGGATCTTATAGACGGCAGAATTTATCTCATCAATCAAAGGAAATTATCCGCAGATAAGATTATCAGAACAACAAGAATCGGAATAAAAAAATCAACTGAACTGAACTGGCGCTTTTATATTAAAGATAATCCGTTCGTTTCAAGAAAATGATAAAACCTGAAAATTTATTAATTGTAAGAACTGACCGGATAGGAGACGTTGTTCTCTCACTGCCCCTGGCCCCGATTATCAAAAAACATCTTCCCGAATGCAGGATAACTTTTCTTGTAAGAGATTATACCCGGTCACTGGTTGAAAATCATCCATACATAGATGATGTAATTATTCTGAAAGAATCAGGAAAAAAAATCTCAGTCAGGAAGAACGTCAGAAACATCGCACGGTATAATTTCGATTCGGCTGTTATAGTTTATCCCACCTTTGTAACCTCCCTGATTATCTTTCTGAGTAAGATAAAAAACAGGATAGGTACAGGATACCGGTGGTACTCATTTTTGTTCAATCAGAAAATATATGAACACAGGAAATATGCAGAAAAGCATGAACTGGAATACAATGTCAACCTGCTTAGAAAATTCGGTATAGAAGAAAATGTAAGTCCTGATAAGGTTGAATTCGATCTTGTTCCTGATAAGGCCAGTGAGGAGAAGGTGGATGAAATTCTGCGCAGATCGGATATTAAGTCAGAAGAACCAATCATAATAATACATCCGGGAAGCGGCGGGAGTTCGGTTGATCTTCCGCAGCAGAAATTCAGGTCACTGGTAGAGAAAATAGCTGGAGAGCTTACAGAAAACATTATTCTTACCGGTAGCGACCGGGAAAAGTACCTGTGTGAAAATCTTAAACTGCGGCCGGGAATTCTGAATCTCGCCGGTAAACTGGACCTGCCCGGAATGATCGCCCTGATAAAGAAATGTTCGATTTTCATCTCAAATTCAACAGGTCCCATTCATATAGCGGCAGCTCTGGACAAATATACTATTGGATTTTATCCACGAATCGCAGCTTGCTCGCCCGACAGGTGGGGTCCTTATACAAACAAAAAAGTCATTTTTACGCCAAAAATCGAATGTTCCGATTGTACAAGGGAACAGTGCGGCCGTTTGGATTGTATGAACAGCATCGAAGTGACCGATATCTTTTATGAGACGGAAAAAATTTATAAGTTTATTCAAGACGAACGGAGAAAATAGATGCTCAGGAAATATTTGCTCTTATTATTATTACTGCCCGTTGTTACATATGCCGGTTCGGGCAGCGATACAACCCAGGCTGATCCTGAATTCAGAACTCTGGAAAATAATGCTTTTAAGGTAGGGGAAAAACTTACATTTGATGTTAAATACGGTTTTGTAACTGCCGGAATTGCAACAATGCAGGTTCCCCAGATGAGAAGAATATCCGGCAGGGAAGCATACCATGTTACCTTCGAGGTTAATTCGGTACCAAGTTTCGACTGGATATATAAGGTTCGTGATAGGTATGAAACATTCATCGATGCAAAAGGTCTCTTCCCCTGGAGATTTGAGCAGCATATCCGGGAGGGCGGATACAGCCGCGATTTCTCTGCTTTTTTTGATCAGCGGAAAGGAAAAGCAAAAACCAGTGAAGGTGAATATGAAATTCCCAAATATGTCAATGACATTGTATCAGCATTTTACCTTGCAAGAACTTTCGATTATTCAAACCTGAAAGTGAATGACCGCATCCATCTCAAAAACTTTTATAAGGATAAGGTATACAACCTTGATGTACGTTACCTGGGAAAAGAAACTATTGACGTAGCTGCCGGTACCTTTAAGTGTATCGTGGTTGAGCCTCTGGTACAGGAAGGCGGACTTTTTAAGAGCGAAGGAAGCATTGTTGTCTGGCTGACCGATGACGAATTGAAAATCCCCGTAAAAGTTAAAACAAAAGTAGTGATAGGTTCTATTGATGCTGAGTTGACAGCCTATGAGGGGCTTAAGGGCAAGCTCACTTCAAAACAATAATCATTTCATTCGCTAAAAACCGGTTAAATAGGAAAATGACGCCCATTTAATTATTTTCACTTAATGGATGACTACAATTCAAAACCGGATCCTTCAAATGAAGGTCCCGATAATAATAACGAAATAAAGAACGATCACGACCAGGATTCCGGCGGAAAGATCCAGCCGCAGATACATCCTGTTGCCGCCGCTTTTATTGGATTAATAGGCGGTTTCATACTTTACCAGATTGTCGGCGGCGTAATAACGCTGCTTATATTCGGTATGAACCTGGACACGGCGCCTGTTAATGCAGTAAGACTGATGACTATGGCAGGACAGATTCTCTTTATGCTCCTCCCTGCATTATTATTTTCAAAATGGTTTTATCTTGATGTCTCGGCGGTAATCAGAACAAGAATTCCATCGTGGAAGGAATTTGTTTTATTCGGTATAGGAATAATAATCCTTACCCCTCTTCTGCAGTATTTTATTACCGTGCAGAATTATTTAATAGATGTCTGGGCGGCAAGTTCTCCGTTTATTCATTCGATAAAATCGGCCCTCGATTCATTAAATGACCTTGTGGAGAAGACTTACGGTAATTTATTAACCGCGCATAATTTCTATGAAGCTTTTTTAGTTATTCTGGTAGTTGCCGTCGTTCCGGCCGTCTGTGAAGAGACTATGTTCCGGGGATTCATACAGAAAAGCTTCGAATTAAAGATTAAACCTGTCTGGGCTGCTCTTATCACTGCAATATTCTTCGGAATTTATCATTTTAACCCATATGGTATGATACCGTTGATTATTCTTGGTTTTTATTTCGGTTTTGCAGCATATATGAGTAATTCAATCCTGGTTCCGATGAGTCTCCATTTCACTAATAATTTTATTGCAATAATGGTATATTTTCTTATCGGAAATGAGGATCTCATTAATTCCAAACCGGGAACGGATGTAGATTTGAATTCGGCGGTATTAATGATAATATTATTAACACTTATTATGATAGGTCTGATAATTACTATCAGGAAATTTTATTCAAAACAGATTACTACTTAAGGAGGATTTATGCCTGTATGCCCAAATTGCGAATACGAATACGTTGAGGGAATTACTATTTGTCCCGACTGCGGTACCAGGCTTGTGGACGACGAATATTTTGTGCAGCCGGAGGAATGGACAGAAGAGAACTGGCAGGTAGTTTATACCTCAGGACAGGAATACGACGTTGAAATGCTGAGAGACAATCTTGAAAGTGCAGGTATCAAAACATCAATACTTTCACAGAAGGACAGGAATTTTCCGGCTCCGGGTGACTTTTCACTTGTAAAATTGTATGTCAGAAACGAAGATGTTCAGTCGGCCCTGAATTTCATTGAAGAGGTTAAAAGCCAGGAAAGCAATGAAGAAAATGAGGAAGAATAACTGCTGATGGCGCTGGGCAACACTACCCAAAGAGTACTTGTTTCCCTGGTCGCCATACCGGTAATAATAGCAGCAAGCTATTTCGGGGGAATTTATTTTTTCCTGTTTACAGCGGTAATAGCTGTTGTTTCTTTTTATGAATTCAGCCGTTTCGTGAAAAACAAATCCGTCTATGTCAATACCGGTACCGGAATAGTATTCATTCTGCTTCTTCTTGTAAATGAATTTTTCCATTACCTCGATATTTATTACCTCATCCTCGCCCTTACCGTATTTCTTACACTTGTTGAATTATTCAGGAATAAGGGTTCTGCTATACTGAATATCGGAACAACTTTGCTCGGCATATTATATATAGGTTTTTTTGCAGATGCCCTGCTCGCAATAAGGGAATTATACCCGAGGATCGAGTATCTTTATGATAGGGGCGGTTTCCTGATCATATCAATTCTTGCAGCCATCTGGATATGTGATTCTGCAGCTTTTTTTGGAGGAACCAGCCTTGGAAAACATAAACTTTTCCCCCGGGTTAGTCCTAAAAAAAGCTGGGAAGGAGCCATATTCGGCTTCATTTTCTCGATATTGACGATGCTTCTTGCTAAAGTAATTATTTTGGACTTCCTAAGCTGGACAACAGTAGTTATTTTAGGTATAATTATAGGAATAATAGGTCAGCTTGGAGATCTTGTTGAATCTCTCTTTAAGCGTGATGCGGGAGTCAAAGATTCTTCAGGGTTAATTCCCGGACATGGCGGTATCTTCGACAGGTTCGATTCTCTCCTTTATACTGCACCTGTGATTCTGCTTTACCTTAAAAATTTTGCCTGAAACAAAGATTTGTATGAATAAAAACACTAAATCCGGTGTTAGTATTATTACGCTTGGATGTTCGAAGAATACGGTCGATTCCGAAAGACTAATGAATCAGATTAAGCTTAACCAGCTTAAGATGAATGATAACCCGGAAGATGCGGATACGGTTATAATTAACACCTGCGGATTTATTGAAGCCGCAAAACAGGAGTCAATTAATACTATTCTGAATGCAGTTTCGCTTAAAAACCAGGGTAGTCTTAAGAAAGTTATTGTTGCAGGATGTCTTTCCGAAAGATATATGGAAGACCTGCGGGGCGAGATCCCGGAAGTTGATGCCTGGTTTGGTACAGAAAAATATGAAGATATTATCAATGAACTCGGCGGAGAATTAAAATATGAACTCCTCGGTGAAAGAGTTCTTTCATCGCCATCACATACGGCCTATCTGAAAATTTCGGAAGGCTGCGATCATCCATGTTCTTTCTGCGCCATTCCGTTAATGCGGGGCAAACATAAATCGAAATCGATTGAGGATCTTGTAAGGGAAACAGAATTTCTTGCACGTAACAATACCAAAGAGCTTGTGCTGATAGCTCAGGACACCACTGATTACGGCAAGGATATCTACGGCAGAAAGATGATTGCCGAACTTTTGAACAGGCTGAGCGAAGTAGAAGGCATAAAATGGATCCGTTTAATGTATGCATATCCCTCGCAATTTCCGGAAGAACTTATCGATGTAATTTCTGATAATCCAAAGGTTTGCAAGTATGTAGATATTCCGCTGCAGCACATATCCGATAATGTATTAAAGTCCATGAGAAGAGGCGTCACAGCAAAAAGAACCAGAGAACTTATAAGGAAACTTAAAGACCGGATACCGGGTATCACATTAAGAACTACCTTCATCGTAGGTTATCCTAATGAAGGCGAGGATGAATTCAGAGAGCTGTGCGACTTTGTTAAGGAAACAGAATTTGACAGGATCGGGGCATTCACATTTTCTATTGAAGAAAATACCAGCAGCTTTATTCTCGGCGATCCTGTGCCGGAAAAAGTTAAGCAGAAAAGAAAAAATATTTTAATGGAAATTCAGAAAGAGATATCATTAAAAATAAACGAAAAGTTTGAAGGCAGAAAGCTGGATGTTTTGATAGAGGGTAAAGAAGGAGATTATTATATCGGGAGATCGTACCGCGATGCACCTGAAGTTGACGGAGAAGTTCTTATTCCCTCCAACGGTAAAAAACTAAATCCGGGTGAGTTTTACACCGTTGATGTTTTCGATTATAATGAATATGATTTGTATGCAAAAATTTCCCGGAACGGGAGAAAAAAATGAAAAAAATATTATTAATCATAGTGTCGTTTTTTTTAATTCAGACGATTTATGCCCAGGTAGAAATCGCTGATCAGCCGGATATAACCAGGTCGCTCCCCAAGTTTTACCAGGACATCCTGAATTTTTATTCACCCGACAGTGCGACTACAAGAGTGGATGTTTTCATCCAGGTTCCATATAACCAGATCCAGTTTGTTAAATCTGATAAAGGATTTACCGCAAGTTATACCGTAACCATATCTGTTTTTAATGAAAACAGGGAAAGACTTGTTGTCGAAAAAGTATGGAACGAGGAAGTCAACGAAAAAGATTTTGAACAAACGAATAGTCAGAATAATTATAACCTAAGTTTTAAGTCGTTCTATCTTTCTCCGGGTTCATACACGATAAGGAGTTCGGTTGAAGATAAAGAATCTAAGAAAGAATACTCTATTGAGAATCCCTTCATAGTAAAATCACTTGAAGAACCCCCGGCTTTAAGTGATGTCATTTTTATTGCAAAAATGTCGAATACGGATGACGCAAAGAAGATTCTGCCTAATGTATCCGGAAATGTAGCTACTCAAAAAGGAGGCGTGCCGGTATTTTTTGAAGCATACTCAGATTCTGCCAGGGATATGCGGATGGAATATATTATTACGAACGATAAACAAGATGTAATTTTTCAGAGCAATGAAGCCCAGCATCTGGATTCGGGTAAGACCCAGATTTTCCATACCATCAAAGACAGTTCGATTAGTCTTGGCAAATATCTTTTAACAATTTCGCTTCTTAACAATAAAGGAGTGGTAGTTGCTTCAACTAATAAGGGATTTTATTCAAAGTGGAGCGGTGTTCCAACCACTATTCAAGACCTTGATCTGGCAATAGATCAGCTTGTTTATATCGCTTCACAGTCGGAACTTGACTCATATAAGGGATGCAAAATCAAAAGAAGAAAAAACCAAAAGATATATCGAATTCTGGAAAAAGAAGGATCCCAGCCCCTCTACGGAGGATAATGAAGTCTTTAACGAATATTACCGCAGAATACAGTATGCGAATGAACATTTTTCCCACTATGTGAAAGGCTGGAAAACCGACCGTGGTATGGTTTTTATTCTGCTGGGTGCACCTAATAATGTTGATCGACATCCTTTTGATGTTGATTCGAAGCCGTATGAAATCTGGCAGTACTACCAGATGAATAAGCAGTTTATTTTTATGGACGAGACAGGTTTTGGTGATTACAGACTAATAACACCCCTCATGGGAGATGACTACCGTTACAGATAATTATGATAGTAACAGTGACATTAAATCCTTTGCTTGAAAGAAGGTATACTTTCAAGAGCATCGATTATCCCGGAAGCAACCGTAATGGAGAAGTAGTTATCCAGGCAGGGGGCAAAGGGTTAAATGTAAGCCGACAGTTAACCCAGCTGGGTTCACCGGGACTTGCCTTTACTTTCCTCGGCGGGAATAACGGCAAACTTTTAAGGGACATTTTAAAAAGAGAAGAGATCAACTTTACAGCTGTTAAAACCGAGGCGGAAACACGGGACGGTGTGGTTACGATCGATAAAGATGATGGTAATGTGACAAGCTTCTTCGGAAGCAATCCCGAAATATCTGTTGAAGAAACTGATGAGTTCAAAGATAAGCTTGATAAAATTATTCAGAACTGTGAGATAGTTATTTTTTCGGGCAGCTCACCCTGTAAAAATACAAATGATATAATACCCTTCGGAATAGATGCTGCAAACCGATACGATAAAGTTTCTGTCTGTGATACTTACGGTGAACATCTGCAGGACTGTATTAATGAAGGTCCTACTATACTTCACAATAATCTTGATGAGCTGAGGAATTCACTGAGTCTCAAATTAGATTCTGAAGAGAGCATTCTTTCTTTCATGGATGAACTCTACAAGAAAGGCATTAAGCAAAGCTACCTGACGAACGCGGAAAAGGAATTTTATGCTTCAAACTTTGATTTTCATTTCAGAGTGAGGCCCCCAAAAGTAAAAACATTTGATTCTACAGGGAGCGGCGATAGTTTTATGGGAGGGATCATCTACAGCTGGCATAAGGATTTGACTTTTGAAGAAGGGTTAAAATTAGCAGTTTCGCTTGGTGCAATGAATGCTTTAAGAGAAGACGTAAGCAATGTCCCGCTGAAAGATGCTGATGAACTTATGTCGGACGTTGAAGTCATTCCTATAGGTAAGAAAATGAAAACTTTAGATGTTACGCCTCGTTAAATACATACCAATCTTTTTATTATTCATTTCATCATTATCGGCACAGGTCATTAAAGATTTCAATGTTGATGGTAATCGTGTCTTTGATGATGACGATTATTTCAGCTGGAGCGGTCTGAACATAGGGGAAAAGTATACGCCGAACCTGCTGGATTCGCTTAGGACCAATATTGCAGAGGAACTCGGAAAGAGGGGATATCTTGAGAGCACATTCGATACTACCTTTGCAGTACTTTCACCTGATTCGCAGGGCGTGGCCATAGACTTCACGATAGACGAGGGAAGCCCTACCTACATAAATCACTTTGTTTATGCGGGAGCCGACTCGGAAGATACCGTTAAGGTGCTTCCTCTGTTCGATTTTCTTGAAGGACAAATACTTAATAAATTTGATCTCGAAACCTCTATCGCAAACTCCCTTAATTATTATGAAGATTCCGGGAACCCTTTTGCCAGGGTTATAATAAACTCAGTTTATATTTATTATGATTCTCTGAAAGATGAGAGTCTGGCAGACATCTACCTTGATTTCAAAAAGGGTGAAGACAGAAAAATCGACAGAATTGAAATAACCGGGAATTCCTCTACAAAAGATTATGTAATTACCCGGGAACTGCGGCTTAATCAGGGAGAGGTCTATTCACAGTCAAAAATAGATGAGCTCCCCAAAAGACTTAACAGACTGCGCTTCTTTGAACCGGTGGATCCTCCTCAGTTCTATATAAACAGTGCAGGTGAGGGAGTCCTTTCTCTGAACGTTAAAGAAAAACAGACAAACAACTTCGACGGAATAATCGGATATATACCGGGAACAAAGGATAATGAGAAGGGATACCTGACAGGACTGGTAAATATCAGTATGCGCAATCTTTTCGGAACGGGACGTGCAGCTGCGGTTAAGTGGCAGCAGTTCGACAGGTACTCGCAGGAACTTGAGCTAAGGTATCTCGAACCCTGGCTGTTTGGTTATCCTTTCAATGTGAACGGCGACTTTTATCAGCGTAAGCAGGATTCGACCTACGTACAAAGAAAAATCAGCGGGGCACTTGAATACCTGGCTACCGAGAATATCTCGGCATCAGTACTGGTATCATCAGAACGCGTGATCCCCACAATTAATAAAAATCCAATATTTACTGTCTTTAGCAGCGGTGCATTAACAACGGGATTAAATCTGAAGTTCGATAACAGAGATGACCCTTATTCACCCACCGAGGGACTGCTTTTTCTGACTTCATATTCATTCAGTCGCAAACGAATTTACGGACCAGCACAATTCATCACTCCCGAGATCAATACAAATGTGAACCTGCAGCGATTTACTCTCGATCTCGGCGGTTATTATCAGCCTTTCAGCAGGCAGGTGATAGCATTAGGTCTCCACGGAAGAGAATTAAGAGGATCCTTTTTTGAGAACAGTGATTTATTCAGACTGGGAGGAACGAATACTCTCAGAGGATACAGGGAAGAGCAGTTCCTCGGTTCAAGGATAGGCTGGAGCAACCTTGAATACCGGCTTCTTTTAACAAGGAGAACCTTTGCTTTCCTCTTTTTTGATACCGGGTATTACTACAGGAAACCCGAACCTGATAGGAATATTCTTAAACAGGAAGGGTTTAAGACAGGCTACGGCATAGGGCTTAATATTGAAACGGGAGTTGGCGTACTGGGTGTGAGTTTTGCACTGGCAGCAGGCGACTCATTCTCAGAAGGCAAAATTCATTTCGGCATAGTAAACGAATTCTAACAATTTTCAGGAAGGGGGTAAGTATTTTGTCTTTGGTTTTTATCCGTCTCTCTCATTTGATATTTCATGAATATTTTCGTCTTTCATCTAAAACACCCGGGCCGGCAATGTTAAACATTAATCACACTTTCTCGTTAAATTGTTTCTAAAAAAATTTATGAATTAATGAACATCCTATCGAGAATTTACGGCCTTATCAACCTTGTACGGATAGGGAATGTTCTAATTACATTCCTGTCTGTAATTGCAGCAATAATCATTTGTTCCAGGATAACTTTCGTAAATGAAATAGTTCTGCTTGCAGCGCTATCGGCATCGCTTACTGCGGGTGCGGGAAACGTTATAAATGATATATGGGATTATGAAACCGATTCAATAAATAAACCCGACAGGCCGCTCCCCTCCGGAAAGGTTACTAAAAAAGCAGCACTCAATCTTTACTTTTCACTCATACTTATATCACTGGTTTCAGCTGAGGTTCTGGGCTGGGTGGTTCTGGGAATAGTTATATTGGCGCACTTGTTATTGCTCATTTACTCGATTGGACTTAAGAAAATTCCTCTGCTTGGAAATTTTGTAGTTTCCTTTCTTACGGGATTTGTATTCATATTCGGGGGACTTCTTGTCGGAAATATACAGGCAGCATTAATACCTGCCGTCTTTGCTTTCCTGATAAACTTTGCACGTGAGGGAATAAAGACGATGGAAGATATTCCGGGAGATAAAAGTGCAGGCATTACTACATTTCCCCAGCTTTACGGAATGGATTTTTCAAGAAAACTTGTATCTGCCTTTTTACTTTTGCTTTTACTTTTTACTTTTGTGCCGTTCTTAAAAGGCTATTACGGGATTGAATATTTTCTGATCATTATGGCGGTGGTAGATCCGCTGCTGGTTTATGTGGTCAAATCACTCCTTGAGAACAAGCCGGCATTAAACTTGAATCAATTAAGTTTTTTGTTAAAATTAAACATGATTTTCGGACTTACGGCAATATACTTTGGAAGATGAGAAAATTCGATAATTCATTCCGGACAGAGACTATAGAGTTAATAGCAGGAGCTGATGAAGTTGGCCGCGGACCTCTGGCTGGACCGGTTGTGGCTGCTTCGGTTATATTTCCCAAAGATATTGTTATTTACGGGATCAGGGATTCAAAGATGCTCACCGAAGAAGAGCGTGAGAAACTTCTTCCGAGAATACTTGAAAGATCTCTGGCGTGTTCTGTATCAGTCATTTCACATGCACAGATTGACCGCATAAATATTCTTCAGGCTTCGCTTCTTGCAATGTACACTTCACTGACGAGGCTGAAGGTGCAGCCCGATCTGGTGCTGGTTGATGGGAATAAGGGTTTCGATTATCCTGTTCCTGTAATTCCTGTTATTAAAGGCGATGCAAAATCATTTTCGGTCGCTGCTGCGTCAATAGTTGCCAAAGTCGCCCGCGACAGGATAATGAAGCGGCTTTGTCCCCGTTTTCCTCAGTACCTCTGGTCGAAAAACAAAGGCTATGCAACTCCGGAACACATTGAAGCTATAAAAGTCTACGGCCCGTCGCCCCTTCACCGGAAGACATTTCTCAGTAGGATACTTGAGGAGGGTCTTGAACCCGCACTGGAATTTGAGATGGAACCGCCGTCTGATTGAATATGGAAATTAATCATAAAGAACTGGGGAGACTCGGGGAGCTTAAAGCAGCTGAAGAATTAAAGAAAAGGGGTTTACACATCATTGAAACCAATTACCGCTTCGGCAGAGGAGAACTTGATATCATCGCAAAAGACGGTGAAACGCTGGTATTTGTAGAAGTTAAATCACGATTGAACCTTGAGATGGGTGACCCGGTATATGGTGTAACTGAATCCAAAGTCAGACAGATTAAAAAGGTTGCCGAACTCTATTTATTTGAGAAGAGTATCGAAGGCGTTGAATGCAGGTTTGATGTAGTTACCGTTTTATTTGAGAATCCGGAAGACCCCGAAATAGTTCATCTTCCTGATGCATTTTAAACCGGTTATCAGCCTGCCCCACGTAAATATTTTTGCCGTCGATTAGAAATATTCATCTTAAATATTAATTAAATTGGGCCTGTATTTTTTATAAAACACTTAAATAAATGCTCACTTCTTTTTTTCGGTCAGGAAAATTACCGGCCGCAATATTCTTTATTCTGATTGTTTGCCCGCTTCTCAGCGGTCAGGAGAAAAATTACTTTTATACCGGGAAACCTTATGGAAGCGAAGCTTTATTTAATCCGATCAGTTTATTTATCAACGGAAGCTTTGATGTTACTCAGCTTCAGTCGGTTTCTAACAGGATAGGGGATCAGGATTATGCAAAGACTTTCCGTGTTGTAATGAGGAGTCTCGGCCATCCCTTTGAAAATATCGAGCATTACGGCTGGAACAAGTTCCTTCGTACGGAATTCTTTCCGATAAGCTTTAAGAAAGAAGAGATGCAGTGGATCCCAAACTATCAGCAGCACCTTATTGGCGGGGGAATGCTCTATACGGCAATGAAGGAGTGGTACAGGATGCACAATTATCCTGTTCCGTGGCTATTGTCGTCAGTGACACTAATGGCCCATCATATCTTAAATGAGATGCTGGAATCGGGTCCGAATGAAGTATGGAGCGTTGATGAAGTATCTGATATTTATGTGTTCGACCTGGGAGGAATTGTACTCTTCAGTTTCGATTCAATAAATGAATTTTTCAGCAAAACGCTTAACCTGTCTGACTGGTCGCTGCAGGCAACAATATTATTTCCTTACGGCAGGGTAAACGCGGGGCAGTATTTTTCAATGAAATGGAAACTTCCTTTTTCCGATACATATTCTCTATTTTATCGTTACGGAATGGGCGGGGTAGCCGGACTTTCTAAAAAGCTGGAATCCGGAGATAATCTTTCAGTGGGTGTAGGCTTCAGATCAAAGCACCTGGTCAACTTACCCGGATCTGCCCGGTGGAGAACAATCGAAACAAGCTGGCAGGCGGGAGTTTATTACGACAGGAATAACTCATTGCTTGCATCTCTAACCCTAAGTGGTGTCAAAGAATATTTTGCCTCAATCGATATTTATCCTGGTATAATAGACATTGGCGGGTTTTCTCCGGGATTGTGGACAGTGATTGGCAGGAACGGAAATACAACATTCGGGATCACTACGAGGTACGTCCTCAGTTTCGGTTATGAAATGAATTACTGACCCACTGCTGAAAAAGATTACACTTCCGATATCTACAAATCGGGTTAAACATTCATGTTAGGCGCTTATTATGCCTGTAAGTTTTTATAATATAATATGTTGCATCTCACTTCTTAACAAAATGATAAACAGGGCATCCTTTTTTTCAGGTACATTTTTTATTATTTTCTTTATTGCTAACAAAATTATTTACCAACGAATACTATTAAGTGAACAGCCTCAAAAAAGATAACCCGGTTGATTTCAGCGAATCGTTAACCAACTTTTTTAATACCATTGCTGGTTTAACTACTTTTTCACTGAGATTCTTCAAAACTGTATTCCTTCCTCCGTATGAATTTGCTGAGATTAAGAAACATATGGATGAACTGGGAATTAAAACTATGCCTATAGTTACCGTTGCCGGTTTTATCATTGGTCTGGTGCTGGCAATGCAGAGTCAGCCTGTTATGCAGAGATTCGGTGCAGAATCATATCTTCCAAGTATGGTATCACTTTCAGTAGTGCGTGAACTCGGTCCTGTTTTAACTGCTTTACTTTTTGCAGGCCGTGTGAGTTCCGGCATCGGTGCTGAACTTGGCTCAATGCGGGTTACCGAGCAGATTGATGCAATGGAGGTTTCGGCTGTAAATCCTTATAAATTTCTGGTTGTAACAAGAATACTTGCCTGCACATTTATTCTTCCCATACTAACTCTGTATGTAGACTTCCTGGCAATTATGGGCGGATTTGTTGCTCTGAAGCTTTCAACCGGTTCAACCTTTCAGCTCTACATAAATGCAATATTTAAGTCACTCGAGTTTTCCGATCTTATCCCCGGCATTCTAAAGACATTTGTATTCGGATTTATTGTAGGTGCTGTAGGATCATTTAAGGGTTACTTCACCGAGAATGGAACTGTTGGTGTTGGAAAAGCCTCTACGAGTGCCGTGGTTATGTCATCTCTGCTGATTTTACTTGTCGATATGGTACTTGTAAAGATTACGGTATGGATATGGGCAAAATAATGGTTGAGGTTAACAATGTTTCAAAAGCATTCGGGGACAATGTTGTTCTTGACGATATTTCTTTTAATGTTGAGGAAGGCGAAAATTTTGTTGTTTTCGGTCGGAGCGGAACCGGTAAAAGTGTGCTGCTGAAATGTATGGTTGGATTACTCGAACCGGATGCAGGTGAGATAAAGATAAACGGTAAAAGTGTTCTTAACCTTCCTATCGATGAAATGAATGGGATAAGAAAACATATTGGTTTTCTTTTCCAGGGTGCTGCTCTTTACGATTCAATGTCGGTAAGAGAGAACCTGGAGTTTCCGTTGATCAGGAACTTTGATTTTTCCGCAGATGAACGGCTGGAAAAGGTAAAAATGGTGCTTGAGAAGGTTGGACTTGAAAAAGCGATCGATAAGAAACCGTCTGAACTTTCAGGCGGAATGAAAAAAAGAATCGGTCTTGCAAGAACGATCATAACAGAGCCAATGCTGATACTTTATGATGAACCGACTACAGGACTGGACCCGATAACGACTAAAGAGATAAGCCAGCTGATAGTTGAGCTTCAGAAAGATCTTAACAGTACATCGATTGTGGTTACTCACGATCTGATATGTGCAAAGATAGTTGCAAATACTGCGATAGTTTTGAAGGATGCAAAGATTAAATTTGAAGGGATCATCAGCGAACTTGAATCTTCTGATGATAAATTTCTTAAAAACTTTTTCAGCGGGGAAATAGTCGATGAACATAGTTGAGAAAATATATGGCTAAAAAAACATCTACTGTAAAACTTGGAATTTTTATCTTCCTCGGCATAACCATCCTTGTCGTTGCAATCTTTATGCTCGGAGGAAAGGAGCAGCTATTCAGCTCAACTTTCAATGTTAAAGCGTATTTCAAAACTGTGCAGGGCTTAAAGAGCGGCGCAACAGTGCGGCTTAGCGGTATTGATGTCGGCACTGTAAGAAATGTTCAGATTGTTAATGATACAACTGGCAGGGTTCAGGTTACAATGGGTATTAAAGAAGATGTAGGCCGCTTTATTAGAACAGATACCCGTGCTACTATTGAAACAGAGGGACTTGTAGGGAATAAGGTTGTAGTGCTGGAGATAGGCAGCGCATCGGCTGAACGTGTCAGGGAAGGCGGGACAATACGCACCAAAGAGCCAATGAGTATTTCTGCTGTAATTGAAGAAACTCAGGGCGTAATGCAGTATACTAAACAGATGACCAAAGACCTTTCTGAAATTGTTGCAAGAGTTAACAGAGGAGAAGGCTCCATCGGAAAGCTTCTTGTAGATGACGAATTATATACAGATGCAACAAACCTAACAAAACGGGCGGATAAGAGTCTGCAGTCGATTACCGGTGAATTTGATAAGGTTACTGACTTGTTTAATAATCTAGGCGAAGGCGTTAAGAGTGTAGTCACCAATGTAGATTCAACAGTTGCTGATCTGGATTCCATACTGACCGGAGTTAAAGAAGGCAGAGGTATTCTTGGTGAAATGCTGGTTAACGGAAGTCCTTTTGATTCAACCCTTCGTGGAACAATGACAAATATTGAAAAGACAACTGCTGATGCAAGATTGGCAGCATCACGCCTGGCAGAAAATATGGAAGCTCTCAAACATAACTGGCTTTTTAAGAGCTATTTTGAAAACAGGGGCTACTGGGATAAGGCAGAATATGAAGATGACATAAATGATAAGCTTAAAGAACTCGATGAAAAGATTAAGCTCATCGATAACCGGATCAAAGAATTAAAAACACTTGAGACACAATCCTCAAGTAAATAACAATGTCTCGTTCTGTCCGTATTAAAGCAGTAATCGCTCCGAAAGTCCTGCTTACCTGTAAGCGGCTTTATTGATATCGTCAAGCGACTTTATGGGTTTTGGAGGATTAAGATATTTCCCGATAAATTGATAGATCTTAACTCTTAACTCTTATCTCTTTCGCTGCTTTTGAATCCAGCCTGTCGAATGAATGTCCTCCCGGCATATCCTTGTAAATCTCATATTCAAATTGCTTTCCTTCAGCTTTAAGAGCCGTATCGGGTGTCAACCTCAGCCCATTCTCTCTACGTCGCGTATTTGTAATCGATCAAAAGCGGTGCCTGAAGTTTTTCACCGTTCCATGCAGCGATCTTCTCGGTACTCATTTAAATCCCATATGCAGTTTTATCGATGTTGTAGTCTCCTGAGTAAAGATCTCTGTACTCATCATCCTAATATCCCATGCGGCAACCAGGTCGCTAACCGGCACTCCCGCAAAAGCAACTTTATAATCTTCAGGGTGATTGAAGATATTAAATAGGGTTATCAGACCTTTTTTACCCTGCTGAAAGATATTAAATAAGAATAGGTAAGAATAGGAGACTTTTTTGCGAAAATATGCCTCAAACTACGTTCCAACTACGCTTCAACTGCGCTTCAATTGCGCTCTAACTGCGCTTCAACTACGCTCCAACTGCGCTCCAACTCCGCTTTAACAACGATATACAAGTCCATTTCAACCGAAATCCTTGTTAAAGAAAGAAACTGCCGGCATTACCGGTTTCCGGAGGCATTCCTGAACGAAGAGCTGTATAATGTTCGTATTTTTACCACCAATTCTTTGTGAAGTTTTTGTAAATTTAAGGTTTCGAATTTCCAAACTTAATTGAAATTAATGGCAGCCAAAGAAAAGAAGATAATAGTAAAAGGCGCGCGCGAGCACAATTTAAAGAACCTGAGCTTTGAGATCCCCAGGAATAAACTGATCGTATTTACCGGTGTCAGCGGCAGCGGTAAATCATCGCTTGTTTTTGATACCATATATGCAGAGGGTCAGAGAAGGTACGTAGAAAGTCTTTCTGCCTATGCCCGTCAGTTCCTTGAAAGGATGAACAAGCCAGATGTTGATTTCATTCAGGGTATTAGTCCCGCCGTTGCAATTGAACAGAAAACCGGTGCAAGGAATACCCGATCTACAGTAGGGACCACGACTGAGGTTTATGATTATCTTCGTCTCTTATTTGCAAGGATCGGTAAGACGATCTGTTTTGAATGTGGGAAGGAGGTGAAGAAGGCAACAACTACAACAGTTACGCAATGGCTTGAAGAACAGGAATCAGGCACAAAATTTTATTTAACCTTTCCGCTTCATATTCATGAAGGCACAACTGTTAAACAGGAAATCGATCTTCTTCAGAAAAGAGGATTCTTCAGGATCTATTTCAATAACAGGATGGTTGACCTCAGCGAAGAAGAGATCCTCCCTAAAAAGAAGGATGATATTCGCGTTGTAATTGAAAGATTTAAAGTATCTCCCGGTCAAATAAGAGAAAAACTTGCTGATTCTATTGAGGTAACCTTTAAGGAAGGTGAGAACAGGCTGATTATTATCAACGCTGAAACAGGTGAGGAAAAGGAATTTAACAAGTTCTATGAATGCTGCGGGATCAGGTATGAGGAGCCGGAACCAAGATTCTTCTCTTTTAATAATCCGTTTGGGGCCTGTCCTGTCTGCCAGGGATTCAGCAAGACGATAGGGATTGATATGAACCTGGTTATTCCGAATCCTAATCTGAGTATTGTAGATGGGGCTATTGCTCCGTTTCGTTCTGCCAAATACAGTACTCACTTACGTGACCTGATACAGAATGCCAAGCAGTACGCAATTCCGATAAATATTCCGTTTAAGGAATTAAAACCTGAACAGGTTACTGCAGTGAGGAAAGGATTCGGAGATTATGTTGGAATAGATCGTTTCTTTGAAAAACTTGAGAGCAAGACATACAAAATGCATGTGCGTGTTCTGCTGAGCCGTTACCGGGGATATTCTACATGCTCAGCCTGTAAAGGATCACGACTAAGGAGAGAAGCCCTTCAGGTTAAAATTGAAGGTAAATCGATTTATGACACTGTTAAGATCCCCATTGAACAATCGCTTGAGTTCTTCTCCAACCTGAAATTTTCTGAATACGATGCTATGGTTGGTGAGAGAGTACTTAAAGAGATCATTAAAAGGTTAACATTTCTGAATAACGTGGGTATCGGCTATTTGACACTCGACCGTTTAAGCAGCACACTTTCGGGAGGAGAGACTCAGAGAATAAACCTGGCAACTTCACTCGGTTCTTCTCTGGTGGGAACCCTTTATGTGCTTGATGAACCAAGTATAGGACTTCATCCACGAGATAATGAAAGACTTATTAACATCCTTAAGAACCTGCGTGACATAGGAAATACGGTACTCATTGTAGAGCACGATCCGGATATGATGAGGTCTGCCGATATACTAATTGATATGGGTCCAAGAGCCGGAGAAGCCGGAGGGGAGATAGTAGCTGCCGGTTCATTTGAGGACGTGATGAAAGAGAAGAATTCTCTGACCGGGAAATATTTTTCCGGGAAACTTAGCATTCCCGTACCTTCTGAAAGAAGAACAAGGAAAACAAAAGAAATCAAGATCTCCGGGGCAAAGGAACATAACCTTAAGAATCTTGATATATCAATTCCTTTGAATAAGTTTGTGGTTATCACCGGGGTAAGCGGATCGGGAAAAAGTACTTTGATACACGATGTATTATACGGCGGTATAGCAAAATATCTTGGTTTTAATCCTCCAAGGATCGGGAACTTTGATGATATAAAAGGAATAGAATACATAGATGAGATTGAAATAGTTGATCAGTCGCCCATCGGTAAAACTCCCCGTTCCAATCCGATAAGCTACATCAAAGCTTTCGAAATTATTCGCGATCTTTTTGCATCAACTCACCAGGCAAGGGCAAGAGGTTATAAACCGGGTTACTTTTCCTTTAACGTTCCCGGAGGAAGGTGCGAGACCTGCCAGGGAGACGGATTCATAAAAGTTGAGATGCAGTTCCTTGCGGATCTTTATCTCGAGTGTGAAGACTGCAACGGTACCAGATATAAGAAAGAGATACGCGACATTACTTACCGGGGTAAGAACCTTGTGGAAGTTCTCAATATGACCGTTGATGAAGCTGTGAAATTCTTTAAGGGAAATGACAAATTAGTTAAGTATCTGCAGGTGCTTTCTGACGTAGGACTTGGATATATCAAACTCGGACAGCCGTCCAATACTCTTTCCGGAGGTGAGGCACAGCGGATTAAAGCTTGCTTCTCACCTGACATCTCAGCGGGACCGTAAGCATACACTTTTCATTTTTGATGAGCCGACAACAGGACTGCACTTTGATGATATTTCGAAACTTCTGAACTGCTTTAATCTTCTGCTTGAAAGAGATAACTCTGTTGTTATCATAGAGCATAATCTGGAAATAATAAAATGTGCCGACCATATTATCGATATGGGTCCTGAAGCAGGTGAAAAGGGCGGGGAGGTAGTTGCTGCCGGAACTCCCGAGGAAATAGCCGCTAATGAAAAATCATGGACAGGAAAATATCTTAAATCTCATCTGAATTAACAGATCAGCACTGCTTATTGATTTACTAGCCTGAAAAAGCTAAGTTATCTCCTGAGATATGCAAGGACTTGCAGGGAAAGCATATGAGAACGTCTATTCAGGTTCGGATCTACAGCTATTGGGATGCTTTGATAACACATCTGAATAAATAATGCTTAAGAGATTTAAAAAATATTTTATCTCGAATTATGAAAAGATAAAACTCTCCATGAGCCTCACGCTGGGGATTTCGGCTCTCATCTTTCTGATATTTTATCTGATAGGCTGCTTCCTTAACCTGTGGGAATATAATATTATCGAACTGGTATTTAATCCCATTGCAGGAGCAATCATTGTTACAGCACCCATCTTTGCTATGATCATCATAATGAGATTCTTCAACTATAATAAAACAAGGATGCTTTTCTGTCAGATTGTTAAGGCTCATCGTGACAGGATCAGCTTTTTTCTGCAAAAGGATGACGGCGGCAATCCCGATAATGAAATAAGATATGTACTTTGGGGTAATTATGAAGGTGCTTCTTTCAGATTCTCTTATACATTGGGGCATCCGCTGATGATCTCCCTGATCTGCAATAAAGCAGACACAAATTTAATTAAGATGCACAGGATGCTTCAGAAGTTAAAGCTGAAAAACGTTTATCTGAATTGTTACGGTTTAACACTTGAAATAAGTAAACCATTCTATACGGATAACATCAGCGGCATACCAGCTAAGCTCGATTTATTGATCAAAGATTTTAGTCTTCTATTAAGCAAAACTCCGGAAGATCATGCTGAAACTAAAATCCCTGTGAAAAATTAAATTCCCACAACCAGCTTTTAGCAGGACGGTCAAGCGGGTGAACGTAATCAACCTCACCAATCAGATATCCGAATAAATTTATTCTCGCTACAAGACCTGTGCTGCTTATCGGTTTTCTGCTTCCTCCCGCAAACCATGGTTTATTTGCTGAATCCCACGCTAGTCCCGTATCAAAGAATCCGCCGAATTCAATCGGAAGAAATCCGTAATAGCCTTCACCTATTCCGAACAAACCCAGAAGAGGAAAGCGCAGTTCGAAATTAGCAATAAGCATTTTGCTTCCAATCAGTCTGTTGAACAAATCGTTCTCAGAAGCGGAAAAAGTTCCGTACTGATAACCTCTGACAAGGTCAGGATATCCAAGGAATAAAGGATATAGTCTTCCATCCTCGGCACTTCTGCCGTAACGTCCCAGGTGGAGAATTCTGCCTGCCAGGGTGAAGGGCATAACAGGCATTATATATTTCCTGTAGTCAGCCAGAAGGTTTGTCCAGTACAGCGTTCCTACATATTCATCGGCTTCAAGCCTGTAACGGGTGCCAAGTATAGGACTTGTTGCTCCGAAGTAGCTGTTATCATAGACCAATGCAGCGCTTGCAGTACCGAGGTTTAAAGCCGAGGGAGCACCCAGGTCTTCAGTCTTATCCACCAGCAGCTGTCCAGTATTAAGGGAAACTGCACGGGTTTCCACACTATTATTATAAGTTATATTCTGATACCCTCCGGTAAATTCAACCCGCATTACCTGGCTGAAAGGGTACATAAGAATACCGGTTAGTTCTCTGTGGGTTTCCTGGTATATGATTCTCTGTTCAACATAAGCCGGTTCACCGTTTATATCCTGACCGTATGCGCCAAATCCCAGGTAGATGAGAGGCAGCTGCTGTGCAGCGACACCCCAGTGCCATCTACGAGCGGTATTAAGATAACCCACAAATGCAGAGATTGAATTAAAGAAAGATATACCGGGATTAGTCTGTACCTGAAGGGCTGTTGACATAGTGTAATCAGAAAGCATGTCGCTCCAGAGAAGAGATATACCACCCCCCACATAAGTTCCGAACCTGTCGATTCCGGCAGCAACAGAAGGCTGGCTTATTCCGGTTAAAGAGAGAGAAGGGGAATAGTCGGTAACTTTAAAACTGCTGTCGGACATTAGTCCGTAATTAGGATCAGCGAAGCTGTTAACGAGGAGAGTGGAAGCCCTTGGTTCCGGAGGAAGTTTTGCCGGATCAGGTCCGCTTAGTTCAACAGGGTTTTCAGGATTAAGATTATTAAATCTATAGATATTGTACTTCCTTTTTTCAAAGGTACTTACTGCTATTTCATCATTGGGTCCGGCAACAGATAGAGCGGGGCTGATAGCAGTAATTCCGGTAATACCCACAAAAAGGTTTGTCATCTGTGTAATTTTTCCGGAATCAAGGTTTATTTTATAAAGGTTCGTTATTCCCTGGGGATCTGATAAAAAATAGATGCTTTTTCCATCGTGAGACCACTGCGGGTTAATATTTTTTGCATCGTTAAAAGTTTCAACTTCTGTCATTTCTCCATTTTGGGGATTCATCAGCGCAAGATGGTATTTTCCTATATCAAGATCTTTAAGATCAGTAGTGAAACGGTCTGTTACGAATGCGATCCTGCTTCCATCAGGGGACCACGAAGGCTGAAGTTCTGCATATGAATCATCCGTCAATCTCTTTAGCGAGTCGGTCTGGAGATCATACATGAATAAATCTGTAAGTCCCCCCTGAATTCCGGAAAATACAATGTACCTTCCATCAGGAGACCATGAAGGATTCAATATCTCTCCAAGATCTTCAAACTTTTTTTCTTTTTCAATATCCCCGGTATTTATGTTGATAATAGATAATACGGGCCTTCCCTCGGTAACAGCCGGAAAAATGAATTTATCCCCTTGCGGATTCCAGGAGCCGCAGGAGTTAATAAACTCAAGACTCTCAAGGTGAGGATCAAGTTCTGTTCTCAGTATAGTTCTTTTAATCTTTCCTGTTTCAGCATCTGCGAGGAAAAGATCGATAGCGAATAAATTTTTTGATGAGAAGAATACCAGGTTTTTTCCGTCGGGGCTTAAAACAGGGGCGATGTTCAGTTCACCACCGTTATCTTCCGAGATAAGTTTTTTTCCGTAATCAGCGGGCCTTTTGGTCATACTTTTAAGTGAGTCGTACTGAGTATGCAGAGCCTGTGCCCATAATTTTGATAAAGAATCGGGTGTAACGTGAAATAGTGTGTCGATAGCATCATTAACACTTCCAAGATACGCTCCAGTTGTCAGCAGATCCGCAATTTTTTTATCTCCCCATTTTCCGGCAATATACGCAAGCAATGCGTCACCGTAACGATAAGGGAAATATTCAGGATTATTAAGGTCGTCAACCGTTGGAATTTCGTTAAGAACAGCATCCCGCATCCACATTGCAGTAAAAGGATCATCGGGTCCGAGCGTAAGAAACTCAGCCATACCTTCGACAAACCATAATGGAAGTTTTGAAAGCTGCGGCGCCTGGCCCCCGAATGTACTCCGCATAGCCCCGGTAATATCATATTGAAAAGCATGAACAAGTTCGTGACCAATAACATGATTTGTTTCACCGAGAGGACCCGCAAGGGGCAAAACTATTCTTCTTCTCAGAGGTTCGGTAACACCACCAACACCTTCGCTTATCTGGCCTCCTATAATGTTAGTCTGAACGAATTGAGGAAAACTTCCATATAAAACAAGAGGCTGCTTTCCATGCAATGAATCTCCGAAATAAAATGACTGACGTTTATACCACCTTTCCGCCATCAGGGCGGCGATGTGAGCTCCTTTACTCTCCTCAGGGTAAAAATAAATATCGAAATTAGGAGTATGCATTACTTTAAATTGAAAGTCATTATACTGAACTTTATTCCTTCCGAAATATTGGGAATATGATGTGCTGCTGATAAGAATAAGAAAAGATAAGGTTAACAGACTGAATAAGGATTTGAACTTTGGCATTTTCATTTTCCTGAAATAATTTTGTAATTAAAAATCAGATTAAATACGGCAGGGATTGGTGATTGCAGTCAATTTCATCCGTGAATTGATAGAAATTAATGTGGATTAATTCATATTTTTTTTCCAGATTGCAGGCCCTAAGAAGATAAAAAATAATGCGCTTTCAGTTCTTGCCGGATTTTTAATTTTTATCGCTTTAACCGGATGCGATGATATTATCAGTACAGATGTAAATGCAGAATTTTTTATCAGACCGGGACAAAAAGCGGAGATCCGGGAATCAGGATTAAAAATAACCTTTAACAGGGTTATTGAAGATTCACGGTGCCCCAAAGGAGTGGAGTGCGTTTGGGCTGGAAACGGAAAAGTAGTAATTTCAGTTCATTTTCCTGGAGAAGATCCCGGGATTATGGAAATCAATACCAATCTTGAGCCCAAAGAAGTAATGACAGGAAAATACATGATTCGGCTCCTTGAACTACAGCCGTATCCTGAAAAAGACCAGCAAATTCCTTTTGAATACTAATAGGATAAAACTGATAGTTGAGAAATGAAAAACACGCAAAAAACAGCAAATTTTTCGTCTTATTTTAGTACACACTCCGTAAAAAATTCAAGTTAATTAATTTTTCTTAACTTATTAGCCATATTTTTTATAGATTTAGTGCGAAAAAATGTGCTTATGGTTATAGGTTGATGCGAAAAATTTTCTTATTATTCGTAACTTTTTCTGCTTACATATGGATTTGCCCGAGGAAAAAATCAAAAGATTAATAGTTTTTTTACTCGTTTCAGGGATTTTATTCCTGAGTTCATGCGATGCGCCGAGAGAGAATCCGCTTGATCCAAATTCCAGTGATAATCAGCTTGGAATGCTGGATGGAACAGTCCAAACGTTCAGCCTGCCCTATACACCGATCAAAGACGTTGAAGTATTCTGGAAGCCAGGAAATAAAATGGTTTATTCAGATGTCAAAGGCAATTTCTCTATCCCTAATGTTAAAACCGAAAACGGGCAGCTGATCTTTCGCAAAGACGGCTATCATAACGATACGGTGATGGTTGACTGGGCCGGTGGTCATGAAGTTAATGAACAGGTGAACCTGAACAAAATACCGACACTTGACAGTCTTTCTATTTATAGCATTGTTCTTAATTCCGCTAATCCTCCGTCGGTGATGAGTGAACTTGTTATTGAAACAATGGTTAAGGATGTAGATAATGATATTGATACTGTTTATGTGGTAAATAATCAGGTAGGTTTGATGAAGGCAATGGATTTTGATATTGCGTCAAAAACTTTTTTAACTCAATTGACGCCTCAGGAACTGGGTTTAACAGATATAGAACAAACTATAGGACTGGAATTTGACTTCCGTGTAAGAAACGTTCTGGGAGAAATTTCTGTTTTACATGGAACCGGAGTAAAACGCATAATAAAAAACCAGGTAAGCGGGTTACAACCGTCGAATGATCAGGTGATATCGTCGGTTCCTTTTGTTTTGAGCTGGGACAGATTTAATGCTGGTTATCCATTCCGATATAAAATCGAAATTTCTACGAGTGACGGAAGTCAGGTTGTATTTAGTCAGGATTCCGTTTCAGCCGAGGATACTACATTTACGATTGAGAACCTTGAAACCGGAAGCTACTGGTGGGCTATTTGGGTCATCGATAATTTCAATAACAAAGACCGGTCAGTTCCGGCAGCTTTTAGTGTACAATAATGGAGAATTAATTTGAGAATGAATGGCTCTGCGGAGACGATCGAAAATATTAAACAAATCGGCAAAGAACAATTCGAGACTCTTTACAAAATAAGTCAGGCTTTAAATTCCGCAACTTACCAGGACAGCCTGATTAAAGAAACACTTGATGTTATTATCCGGGTACTTCACGCAGACAGAGGCTTATTTGTAAAATACGATTATGAAACGAATAAGTTTTCTATTATAGGCGCCCGGAATATGGAACAGCAAAGTATCGAAGATATATCTGTATTCTCTTCCGGTATTCTTCAAAAGGTGATTGAAAGAGGTGATCCGGTTTTATATCACGATGTCCAGAACGATCCAAATATTTCACAGTTTGAAAGTATCCAGATCCACAATATAAAATCTATACTTGGTGTACCGATAAAGCAAAATGACAAGGTATGGGGAGTTATACTTGTAGACAGCAGCATAAACAGAAAAGAGTTCACAGATGAAAATATGGTATTTCTAGATTTCTTCTCCAACCTTGTTTCTTTGGCTCTCGACAGAATAACCAGGTTTGAAGCACTTGAAGATGAAAATATTATTCTTAGGAATCAGCTGCAGGCTTCTAAGAATATTCCGGAGCTGATCGGCGATAGTCCTGCTATGCAGAAACTGGCAACACTGATCCATAAAGTTGCAGGTACGGATGCCACAGTTCTGCTTCTTGGTGAGAGCGGCACCGGAAAAGAACTTGTTGCAAGGGCTGTGCACAACCTCAGCCACCGCAGGGAGCTCCCTTATCTTGCCCAGTTCTGCGGATCAATACCGGATTCGCTTCTTGAGAGCGAATTGTTCGGCTACAAAAAAGGAGCATTTACCGGAGCGAATAACGATAAAAAGGGATTATTCGAAGTAGCGGATGAAGGCACTTTTTTCCTTGATGAAATTGCCGATATTTCTCTGGCGCTTCAGGCTAAACTCCTTCGCGTCCTTCAGAATAGAGAAATAATGAGGCTTGGTGATACCCAGATAATCAAGGTTGATGTAAGAGTAATAGCTGCGACGAACAAAGATCTGAGGCAGTTAGTAAAGGATGGAGGATTCAGGGAAGATCTTTTCTACAGGCTGAACGTTTTCCCTATAAGGGTTCCTCCTTTAAGAGAAAGAAGAACCGATATACCCCTGCTGGTAGATTATTTTATTAAAAAGTACTCAAATGAAAATATCAGGGTTGCTTCGGCAACTTTAAAAAACTTAGAGGAATACAGCTGGCCCGGAAATGTAAGACAGCTGGAGAATGTTCTTCAACGAGCTTTGATTTTATGTGATTCTGATAAGCTTATGCCGGAGCATATTGTGATTGAAGAAGAATCGGGAGATATGGAATTCGGCGGTACACTGAGAGACTTTGAAAAAATGCTTCTTGTTAAAAGACTTAAAGAATTTAACGGCAACAGGACCGCCACAGCAAAATCACTGGGCGTCTCTGTAAGATGGGTTCAGCTGAAACTGAAAGAGATTGAAGAAAAAGTTTAATGCAGAATACCTCCACGGAAATATTATATGATAAGTTCGAGATAATCGATACCATCAAAAAAGATGTGTATACAACGGTATATCTCGCGAATCATATATATCTGGGAAAGAAGATCATCTTAAAAACTCTGAATACAGATGAACTCTCTGATAAGACCATTCTTGCCCGCTTTAAAAGAGAAGCAAAGATACTTGCGCAGCTTGAGCATCCGAATCTGATTAAAGTACTCGACTTCGGAATGTATAAGAATCACTTCTACATTTCTTTTGAATACTTTGAAAGCAAAAACCTCAGAAGTATAATAAGACAGAATAACTATACCCTTGAACAAAAAAGATCGCTTGTAATCAGGCTGATGAAAGCTCTGAATGCTGCTCATCAGAATCATATTGTTCATCGGGACATTAAGCCGGAGAACCTCCTGGTCAATCCCAGGCTTGAACTTAAAATAGCTGATTTCGGTCTGGCTTTAATGCAGGACGAAACTAAACTCACGGTTCAATCTTCAATTGTGGGTACACCAAGCTATATGTCACCCGAGCAGATAAGAGGTGAAACGCTGCAGCCTCAATCGGATTTATTTTCTGCGGGAATTGTTGCGCTTGAACTTTTTATAGGAGAAAATCCTTTCCTGGGGAAAGATATAAATGATACAATAAACAAAATTCTGACTTTTAAAGAAGAGGATATCGCAGCAAAAATTGCTCACCTTCCGGAGGATATTCAGACTATACTTAAAGGATTACTTAAAAAGAGTACTGAAAAAAGATATCAATCGGCTGAAGAGGTTTTAAGCATTCTGGGTATTCAGGCTTCAAACCATGATTTGAAGTTAGAAATCGAAGATGAAGATGAAGTGAAAACCGGCAAATATTTTATGATAGGAGCTGCAGTACTAATTTTTATGATAATCATAGCTGCCGGCATATACTATTTTGTTAAGCCTGAAAAGGGAGAAGTAATTAATCCTAACCTGGCTGAAAAGAATTACACTTTCACTGACAAAAACTCCCGTAATATATTTTCGCAAAGCTATAACACAGAAAACGTACAAAACAACAATACAGAACTCTTTACTGCCGGGTAAGCTGTTTGTTGAGGCCAAACCTTATGCCGATGTATATATAGACAACAAAAAAGTTGATACAACACCTCTGGATAATTATATACAGCTTGATCCCGGAAAACATGTCCTAAAGCTGGTTCATCCTGATTATCCTCCCTATGTCAAAAGAATAAATATTTCGAATGATAAAATTGAGTCGATAAAAATAAATTTCCAGGAATTAACCGGCAGTCTCGACTGTAAAGTGCAGCCCTGGGGAGAGGTTTTTATTGACGGAAAGCATGTCGGAACCACCCCGCTGCGGGAGCCCATAAACCTTTATCCCGGAAGATATAATGTGGAAATTACGAACAAGCAGTACGCTGACACATTAAAGAAAATGGTTAGAATAAATGCGAAAGACACTACTGAAGTGACTTTCAGCTTTGAGAATACTCCCACCGAATAAAAAAATATGCATATTATTTAACTTTCATGTAATTTTACCAAATCCTAAGCAAAATATTTTACTTTATGCATACTACTGTTAAAGTCTTTCTTATTGTCATTGCAGTAGCGGCTTACCTTTCTACAGGACTAGCTCAGGTAAATGATTCTTCCGCTGTTAATGATTCGCTTTCAGCACCTATACCGGCTGCCGATTCCTCTTTTGCTTCGGATACGCTAAAAGTCAAAGCAGTTAATCAGGATTCTCTCAATGCACAGGATTCACTGGCTTTAATGAAAAAGAAATTCGACCAATTTAAATACGGCGATGTAATTTCTATTGCGAATCAACTGCTTCTTAAAAAAACTCCTCTGACAAGAGATGAAATTCTTAATATTTACAGACTCAAGGGAATATCCCATTATTCTTTATCTGAAGATGATGCCGCAAAAAAAAGTTTTATCGAGATCTTAAGAAATGACACTTCATATACCCTCGATTCCAACAAAGTTTCCCCCAAAATCATCTCATTTTTTAAACAGGTTAAAACAAATTATATCCAGCAGCAGAAGGATATCGAGGCCCGAACAGTAGTCAGAATAGATACTGTCTATGTTCCGAAGGTGGAATATGATATTGAACATGAGAGCAGGCTAAAAAATGCTATCGCAAGATCGTTAATAGTTCCGGGATTAGGGCAATTATACCTTGATGTTAATTTTAAGAGTGTTTTTCTCACTGTTCTGGGATCGGCATCTTTAGCTGCTTCTATCTATTACTTTATTCAGACAGATAAGAAGGAAAAAGCATACCTGATCGAAACAAATCCTGACATGATAGAATCCAGGTATGCAGATTACAATGATGCTTACAGGTATCGAAATATTTCTTTAATCAGTTTCGGTGTAGTCTGGCTTTACTCACAGCTCGACCTGCTGTTTTTTTCGGAGCAGAGTACCGGGCAGAAAATTCTAAGCAACTCTTCTCTTAACTATAATCAAATAAGGGGTTTAACCCTTAATATGAAGTATTCTTTCTGATCTTTCGTACCCTGCAATTCCTATCATAACCCCGCATAATTTTCGTGTTCAATAACACAATACTTTTTAATTTTCGTTGATTATGAGCCATAATCGTACATTTTGGTGACTGGCACAACTTTAGCCTCTGACCGGGAGAGCCTGGGGGAGAGTGTGTTTCACCAGGTATAAAAATGTTGAAAAAAAAAGACTTAAAAAGTCAAAATATTTACAATAGGATTTATTTCTCAATAATTGTTCTTTTTTTTATTGGGGCTTTAGTTGGCTGCAGTAAAGAAGTTTCTGTAGAGACTGAAGAGGCAACGGCAAAGGTTGCTGGAAAAGTCATAGATAATTCGGAGGTTCAGGGTATTCCGGTAAAACTGCTCAGATTAGGAGTTCAGGGAAGTCCCGAAACAGTTTCGCTGAATGATGTTTATACAAATTCTGTCGGAAAATTTGTACTGGAGACCAATCTTGACGGTGAAAGCAATCTCCTGGTTCAAGCTGAAAAAGGAAGTAAGAAGTGGCGAGGTATTCTTACAGCTGGTGTAAAACCCGGAATTGCCGTTTACTCTCAGCCTTTAGACGATGTAACAACTGTTTCCGCTGATTTGTTTATACGGGCTCAGAAATCAGGCTCAGAGCTTAATTATACACAGATCAGGATTTGGATGAATAACGAGATCGCTTCAGTAATTGCGGAAAATGAAGAATTGATGGATAAAGTTGTTGCGGCTGTTAATGTTGGATTTTTTACTGAAAAAGAAACTATGCTGAAACCTGAAATTGGCGGAACTACTTCACAATGGCAGCAGATAATTGTCGCAAAAAACGCTGCCCAGACTGCACTTGACAGAGATCTTTACTACGCTTTGTCAGAAAACGCCAGGCAGACAGCACTTTACAACTACCTGTGTTCTGTTTCAGATGCTTATGTTGATGTGGGCCTGCAGTCTGAAACTTTCAGTAAAGTACTTGAAATTTCTATCAGGACTTTTCTGAAAGAAATTGAAGGAATCAACTCCCAGCTTGAATTTGAGTGTTTAAGAAGAACTTCTGAGATAAGAGCAAGGATTTTAAATGCTTCTGTATTAGCGGATTTTCAAAAGCTGGGAGCTGATCCATCAATAATAAATAAAGTTATTGATGCAGGTGAGATCCTTCAAAAAAACATTGAAAGTGAACGGTCAGCTGAAGAGATTGCTAATGAATTTGCCGGTTATCGCAGTCAGATTTTAGAGTATCTTGTTAAACTCCCGGGAGTTTCCGGAAATGATATCCAGGATTATCAGGAGAATATAGCCGGTTACAAAGCTACTCTTATTTCAGGGATTAATCAGAATCCGGATCCTGAAGGTGTAATTGATGCTTATATTGATTTTTTTGGAAAGATAAAAAATTTAGTGGCACAGCAGTTGAATAACGAATCTTTAGAAACGGACGCTGCTGCTGAAGTCCTGATTTTATTGAATATGTACTTTTAATTTTTATTTGGCTTGGTATTTGCCTCCCCCTCGGGCAAATACATGTTCCCTCAACAAAGGCCTAACACCCCTTAAGCAGCACACTTAAGGGGTTTTTTATTTTGTGCATATCAGAGGTAAAAATCGATATTGAAATAAGCAGCCGTTAAGCTTATACTTAAAAAGCGCCCGATACTGAATGAATAATATTGAGAGGATAGTTCAACTTTTTTAGGAGATGTAATGATGAAAACCAGCCTGCCGGGGCTTATTCCTTATCGCAAAGCAGATAAATGGGGCTTCTGCAATTCAAAAAAAGAAATCGTGATCCCGGTAAAATATGACAAGGTAGGTTCTTTTATTGAGGACCGCGTAAGGGTGAAGCTAAATGATAAATGGGGATTCATCGATACTGAAGGGAAGGAAATTACCCAGATTAAATATGATGACGTGGAGGATTTCCATATCGGATTTGCAAGAGTAAACTTCGGCATAAAGAAAAATGACGGTCGGGTAGTTTTTTCGGGCAAGTGGGGGGTTATAGATTTATCGGGCAAAGAAATTATCCCGGTGCAGTACAGCGAGATTGGTGATTTTCTGGATGGACTTTTCCCGGTTAAGTTAAATGAAAAATGGGGACTCCTTAATACAAAAGCTCAGAGTGTAGCCCCTATCAGGTATGATGAAATCGGTGAACTTAAAGAGGATTATCTTCCGATCAAGGAAAAAGGAAAATGGGGATTCATTAATCGTAAAGGCGAAAAAGTGATTCCCGGGAATTTCGATGATGTGGGCTCATTCTCTAACGGGATTACATATGTGCGGCTAAATGACTGGTGGGGTTTGATAGATAAAAATGGTAAAGGAGTTACCCCCATTAAATATGATGAGATCGGAGAGATAAGGAACGGATTAATTTCTGTAAAAATCGGAGACAGGTGGGGTTTTATCGATAGAAGCGGGTCAGAATATTTTGAGGACTAATTATTCTTTACTTTCTTCCTGAACTTAATCATTTCTTTGTTTTTAAGATAAAAATTCACCCGGCTAGTGTGCTGTCGGGGTAACACTATTGAATTCCCGTATATTGGAATGCTGGAATTCCGCCGGGTGAATAAAACAATGATGTAATCTTAACTCTGAATACTTATTTAACGACTAAAAGTTTCCTTGTGGATGAAAAATTACCCGATTCCAGTCTATAAAAATAAACTCCGCTCGATATCTTAAAATCTTCAGCATTAAATCTGATACTATATGTTCCCTCCTGTTTCTCTCCTTTAAAAAGTACCGCAATCTGGCTGTCCAAGCAGATTGTAAACCTTCAGTGAAATAAAACTTCTGGAAGGGACTGAAAATCTTATAGTTGTTTCCGGGTTAAATGGATTCGGGTAATTCTGATAAAGTTGAAAACCACCGGGGATATTACTGCCGGATCCTTTTTCTCTAATAGACGTTAATACTGCCGGAAGGATACTGCTCATCGGGCCTCCATAAGCACCCATATCATTTTTTAATGTACCCTGTGACGGATATAGGGCAAACCCCGGATTACCAGGGTCCTCCGGATCATTATAAATTATAGAAGGATCTCCGGCATCAATGCAGGGTGAATCAGAACCCGGAAGATACATCTCACCAAATATAGGATCCTGATCAATATTACCGTCACCTGTAAAGCCTCCTTCAACATCACTGTAAGTTATATTGGCTGTCCCGCCGCTGGTGAGGGCAATCTGGCCGCCGGTAGTCTGCGTATTTCCCCATATAATATTATTCTTAGCTTCAATCGTAGTTGACCATATGAGTATTCCACCGCCTTTTCCCTTGTTGCCGCCGCTTCCGGTTACGGAGTTATAGGCAATTACATTATTTTCAATTACCGTTGCTCCCATAGCCAGCGTCCATACTCCGCCGCCTCCGAAATCCTCTCCACCGCTGTTATTTATTATGATATTATTTTTCATCTCCCCGGCTGCATAATTCCAGACAACACCCGCACCGTAGTGTCCTTTATTGTTGGCAATGATATTATTATAAATATGTGCATTACTGTCGCCGGCTCTTATTCCTCCTCCTCCGGCACTGGTAACACCCGTGCGGTCGACCGCTTCGTTATTTATGATCAGGTTATTTTTAATAGTCGGAGAAGAAAGAGTTATAAGTATTCCGCCTCCCTCGCGGTAAATTCCGGCGCCATGCTCATCTACCCACTTTGTTCCTGTGCCGCCGGTAAGTGTAAATCCCGTCAGTACAGCAGTACTGTCCTCTCCTGATACAATTCTTACACAGCTTGCAGAATCAGGCTGAGTCGGACTGCTTCCGTCTATTACGGTATTCAGAATATGTGACGGATCATTATCAAGTATGTATCTGCTTGCCACAATTATATTTTTACCTGAAAAATTTATATTCTCGAAATATGTTCCTTCGGCAGCAAGGACAGTATCACCGTTTTGAGAAGCATTTATTGCAGCCTGAATTGAACCGTATTCATCAGGAACATTCAGAACTCTCGCTTCAAATAGTCCCTGGAAAAGAATTCCAAGAAAAAAACACAGGCTCAGAAAAAACCGGATCATTTAATCCTCCGTACTTTATTATTATTGAATTCTGGCAGAAATTTATAAGGAGGAGGAGCTAAAATCGTCCTGATACACGAATCCGAACCATTTTTATAACCAGAGGTTTGATGAAAGGTCTAAGAAGCTGATTTCTGAACCGAATGATGTGAGTGGTACGGCAGGTATTTCTTCCTGTACTCCGTTGGGGTTATCCCTGTATACTTTTTGAATGTTGTATTAAACGCCGATTTCGAGTTAAATCCCACACCGTAAAGTACCTCAAGAACAGTCATTTTTCTTTTAGCGGGATTAGAGAGGATCATTTTTGCATCATCTATTCTGTAGCTGTTTATAAAATCGAAGAAATTCTGATTTCTTTTCTCATTAATGATTTTCGATAAAATTCTTGGATTCATCTCCAGCCGCTCCGAAAGTTCTTTAAGCGTCAGGGTTGAAGCTAAATACGGCTTTTCAGATGACATGTAATTCATTAGTCTCGACAGGTATTTTTCTGACTCCTCCTCCGGAATAGCAGGATGATCATTTTTAGAGTCAGGCAATTCCTTTTCAATACCGAAAAACTGCATCGGCTGCTTCAATCCTTTATAAATAACAAGATTTGCGAAAACAAAATTAATTGCAATTGATATAAAGGTGAGATAGCCTGAGATTTCGGGAGAAATTCCGGTTGTATTACGAAGCAGAAAATGCGAAAAATCAATCAGCCACATGAACAGGAATGCATATATAACTAGTTCAAGCCAGCCCAGTTCCAGATGATTAATCATAGAATACAAAGATTTAATTCTCCGGCTGTAATTTGTTACCAGGAGCAGTGTCACTGTCATATAGATCAGTATCTGAATATTCATGAGGAGACTTATCCAAAACCCAAGAGAATGGGGAAGTACGCTTCCCTGCTGCACCATCTGAATTTTCAGAGAAGTTGGTTCAAAATGAAAATAAATCGCGTATAACAGGTTATACACAAGAAAGGGTATTAAATGGAGCAGATCGGTCTTCTTCAGCTGAAATTTATCTTTTGTAAGCGATTTTGTATAAAGAAATAACAGTGGTCCGAAAAGAAATCCAAATGAAGTTCCAATGAAGAAGAAGTGAACGCCCTCAGGCATAATATAATCTGAGAACGCAAATAAAAGGTAACCGACGAGGTACATTGCATTTGTAAAAAGGAATCCTGAGAGCAGAAGCTGATTTAAACGGTTTCCCTTTTTCAGGTTAAGCAGGAAGAAGGAGAAAATGAACAGCTGCAGTGCTGCAATGATCGCTATGATGTCAGTAAGCGAAATTCTCATTTTTAAATTGCCTGAAATTATTTATTAATGATATGCAATTTATTTATTAATATCTATGACAGTAATTAATTCTTAATGTGATGACCTGCGGCATTTATTTGAATTCCCTCGCATTTTCGGTAAATTTGAAGTTAATTTTTAAATCCGGACCGAAGAAAAAATGAGATATCCTTTTTCCGAAATTGAACCTAAATGGCAGAAATTCTGGACGGATAATAAAGTAGCCAGAACAGATCTCAGCAAAACTGATAATAAGCTATATTCACTGGTGATGTTTATTTATCCCTCCGGTGCAAAGCTTCATATAGGACACTGGTATAATTACGGACCCAATGATTCCTGGGCAAGGTATAAAAAATTAACCGGCTATAACGTATTTGAGCCTATTGGTTATGATGCTTTTGGACTGCCTGCGGAAAACTATGCAATCAAATCCGGGGTTCATCCTTATGATAGTACGATGCAGAATATTGAGGACATTCGTCAGCAGTTGAAAAAAATGGGCTGTATGTATGACTGGGATGCGGAACTGATGACATGCGATCCTGAATATTATAAATGGAACCAGTGGCTGTTCTTAAAGCTTTACGAAAAAGGACTTGCATACAGGAAAAATGCGCCCGTTAACTGGTGTCCGAATGACCAGACTGTGCTTGCCAATGAGCAGGTTACAGCCGATGGTACCTGCGAACGCTGCGGAACAGTTGTGGTGCAGAAGAACCTGACTCAATGGTTTTTTAAGATCACTGAATATGCAGAAGAACTTCTTCAGGGACTCGATACCATAAACTGGCCTGAAAAAACGAAGCTAATGCAGCGAAACTGGATTGGCAAAAGTGAAGGTGCGGAAGTTAACTTTAAGGTTGACGGGAGCGATGAAGTGATATCTGTTTTTACAACACGTCCCGATACGCTTTACGGAGTAACTTATGTGGTGCTCGCCCCGGAACACCCTCTGGTTGATAAACTCACAGCACCTGAATATAAAGCGGATGTTGATGCCTACAGAGAGGGCGTAAAACTGCTGTCGGAAATTGAGCGAACTTCTACGGTAAAAGAGAAAACCGGAACTCCGATAGGAGCTTATGCAATTAATCCGGTAAGCAGCGAAAAGATACCAATCTGGATAGCCGATTATGCACTTCTGACTTACGGGACCGGCTGTGTAATGGCAGTACCGGGACATGATGAACGCGATTTTGAATTTGCAAAGAAATTCGCGCTGCCCATTAAGAAAGTGATCCTTGAACCAGGTACAGATGTCGATGTGGAATTAGAGAAGGCGTATACCGGAACAGGTAAAATGGTATTCTCCGACGAGTTTAATGGACTGGATTCAGAAATAGGCAAACAGAGGATTATCGAATACCTTGAACTCAGGAAATTTGGAAAAAGGAAAATTAATTACCGACTCAGGGACTGGCTTATATCAAGGCAGAGATACTGGGGCACACCCATTCCCGTTATCCATTGTCCGGTTTGCGGAATTGTTCCGGTTGATGAAAAGGACTTACCGGTTACTCTTCCTTATGAAGTTGAGTTTAAACCTTCGGGTGAATCTCCGCTTACAACCAATCCTGATTTTATAAATGTTAAATGTCCTAAATGCGGAACAGATGCAAAACGGGATGCGGATACTATGGATACTTTTGTTGATTCTTCATGGTATTATTTCCGGTATCTGGATCCTCATATAAAAGACGCACCTTTTAACAGGGACAAAAACTGATAAATGGGTGCCAGTAGATATGTATGTGGGAGGAGCTGAACATGCAACAATGCACCTGCTTTACGCAAGGTTCATTCATAAATTCTTAAGAGACCTGGGATGGACTGACAGTAATGAACCTTTTCAGAACCTTCTTCATCAGGGTACTATTACTAATGAAGGCGCGAAGATGTCAAAGTCGCGCGGCAATGTAGTTAATCCCGATGAGTTCACCTCAAATTACGGATCTGATGTCTTCAGGATGTACCTTATGTTTATGGGTCCCTACGAACTCGGCGGCGACTGGAGCGATAAAGGTATTTCAGGAGTTGACAGGTTTGTGCAGAGAAGCTATGAGCTGTTCAACAGATTCAGCGGTTTATCCGAACAAACTTCAGCAAAGGATAAATTTGACATAGATGCACTTAATGAAGATGAAAAAGCAGTTTACAGGAAGACGAATCAGACAGTAAAGAAATTTGAAGAAGAGATAAGCAATTTCAGATTCAATACAGCAATTGCTTCACTGATGGAATTAATAAATGAACTTAAAAATATTGATAAATGTTCAGATGATATTAAAGTTTACTCTCTCAGCCGGTTTTCTGTACTTCTTGGTTCCGTAGCTCCACACCTGGCGGAAGAATGCTGGCAGATACTCGGGAATACAGAGTCACTGTTTGTTAACCCAATATGGTACAAATATGATGAAGCTGCTCTTGTGGCTGATACAGTTAACATTGCCGTGCAGGTTAACGGAAAACTCAGAGATACAATTGAAGTTCCGCTCAACAGTGAGCAGGCAGATGTAAAGAAATCAGTATTTGAGAATGAAAAGGTACTCAAACACACCGAGGGGAAGAACATTGTGAAAGAAATATATGTTAAGAATAAAATTTATAATATAGTTGTTAAATAAAAAGAATTTATAACCCAAAACATCAGAAACTTACTAAATGCTTGATCTAAAATTTATCCGTGAAAATCCCGAAGCAGTAAAGCAGGGCATAAATAACAAGAATGAAAAAGACAGAGTCGATGAGATTCTGGGTCTCGACGAAAAAAGAAGGGAGCTGATACTTCGGGGAGATGAGTTGAAATCAGAAAGAAACCAGGTTTCATCTCAAATTCCGGTACTGAAGAAACAGGGGAAGGATGTTTCCGAACTGCTTTCATCGATGAAAGTTGTGTCTGACCAGATTGCTGATATTGATACCCGGCTTCGTGAAGTGGAAAACGATTTAAACGAGATCCTGATGTATGTTCCAAATATGCCGCACGAATCTGTTCCTGTCGGTAAAACTGCTGATGACAATGTTGAAGTAAGACAATGGACTCCGGAAGGATTCTCATTTGATAATAAAAGTAAAACTTTAGATCACCTGGAGCTTGGAAAGAAATTAAAAATACTGGATTTTGAGCGCGGAGCAAAGATATCCGGGTCGGGATTCCCTCTATATTTAGGTAAAGGTGCAACATTAGAAAGAGCTTTAATTAATTTTATGCTCGACTATCACCTGCAGAACCACAACTATACCGAGGTGTTTCCGCCTTTCCTGGTCAACCGTGAATCGATGAAAGGAACCGGGCAGCTTCCAAAGATGGAAGATGACATGTATGCTATCGATAAAGATGAGCTTTATCCTATTCCTACAGCGGAGGTCCCGATAACAAATATTTACAGGAATGAGATAATCAATGAGAGTGAACTTCCAATCAGGCACGTAGGTTACTCAGCCTGTTTCAGAAGAGAAGCAGGATCATACGGAAAAGAATCAAAAGGCTTCCTGCGGGTACATCAGTTTAACAAAGTCGAGATGGTAAAACTGGTGAAACCAGAAACTTCATATGATGAGCTTGAAGCTCTCGTGAACGATGCGGAAGATATTTTGAAGGCGTTAAAAATCCCATACAGAATTTTATTATTATGTACTGGCGATTTAAGTTTTTCGGCCGCGAAGTGCTATGATATTGAAACATGGTCGCCTGCAGAGAACCGCTGGCTTGAAGCTTCGTCGTGCAGCAATTTTGAAAATTTCCAGGCCAGGCGAGCAAACATAAGGTTCAGACCGGAGACAACAAAGAAACCCGAGTTTGTTCATACACTCAACGGTTCGGGACTAGCAACAAGCAGGCTGATGGTTTCTATACTTGAAAATTACCAGACCGGAGATGGGAAAATTACCGTCCCTGAAGTATTGCGAAAATACACCGGCTTTGATATTATAGACTAGTTTAATCGAGCGTTTACAGATACAATTTACGGCATTCTGACCCTGTCCATAACGGACAGAGGTATGATATGGTATTATCTTTATGAAGAATTTATTCACGTTAAAAAAATATTTCCTGAGGTACAGGAAAAAACTTGGCTGGGGCATAGTATTTATTATACTTTCCAATATCGGGGCCGTCTATATTCCTCTCCTGCTGAAGGACGCAATCAATTCATTCGATAAAAACGTAACAGTGGATCAGCTCTTTCACTATGGTCTGCTTATTGTAATTGCGGCAGTTTTCGCCGGTACATTCAGGTTCTTTATCAGGCAGACTATAATTGTTGTCTCAAGAGAAATTGAATACGATCTGCGGGAAGACTTCTGGGCACATATCCAGAGACTACCGCTGAGGTACTTTCAGAATAATTCTACCGGCAACGTAATGGCTCATGCCACAAATGATATAAATGCGGTAAGGATGTTCCTGGGACCAGCTGTAATGTACTCAATGGATACTACCATCAGACTGACAATGGTGATTGCGTTAATGATGTCACTGAATTTTTCCTTAACGATTTACACTTTGCTGCCTCTGCCGATGCTTTCTTTCCTGGTTTATAAGATTGGAAAGAAAATCCACGAGAGGTTTACTAAAATCCAGGAAAAGTTTGCCGAGCTTACAACAAAAGCGCAGGAAAACTTTTCGGGTATCCGTGTCATCAAATCCTATGTAAGGGAGGAAGGGGAAATTGAATCATTTAAGGAGATGAGCCGCGACTACCTGGAAAAAAATATGCGGATGGTGAAGGTTCAGGCAATGTTAATGCCGATTTTGTTTCTTATTACCGGGCTTTCACTGATTATCGTGGTGCTTGTTGGCGGCGGCAAAATAATCTCCGGTTCAATGGATCTGGGCGAACTTACAGCATTTATATTTTACCTGGGTATTCTTATCTGGCCAATGATAGCATTCGGCTGGGTTGTGAACATTGTTCAGCAGGGCGAGGCGAGTATGAAGAGACTGAATAAGATATTTCATGAACCTTATGAGATTGAAGATGATGAGAATACCGACAAAAATATCACCCGATTAAAAGGAGAAATTGAATTCCGTAAAGTGTCCTTCAAATACGGTGAGCATCTTCCGTATGTGCTGAAAGATATCGACCTGAAAATACCCGCAGGTTCAACTGTAGCTGTAATGGGATTTACAGGCAGCGGAAAAACAACACTAATAAACCTCATTCCCAGACTCTACGACGTGACCGGGGGGGAACTGCTGATAAACGGGAAGAATATTAAGAAGATCCCCCTTGATGTGCTCAGAAAAAATATCGGTTATGTTCAGCAGGAACCTTTTCTTTTTTCTGACACCCTTATGAACAATATCTCCTACGGTGCAAAAGAGGTAAGTCTTGAGAAAGTGAAAGAAGTTTCTTCAATCGCCAATTTTGATAAGGATGTTGAATCTTTCCCGCATGGATACGAAACCATCAGCGGGGAAAGAGGTATTACTTTATCGGGTGGTCAGAAACAGAGAGCAACACTTGCAAGGGCGCTGGCTGTTGACCCGGAAATACTGATACTTGATGATTCTTTTTCATCTGTTGATACCAACACTGAAGAGGAAATATTAAGGAACCTGAAAAAGTTTATGAAAGGAAGAACAAGTTTAATTATAAGTCACAGAATATCGACAGTAAAAGATGCTGATAAGATAATTGTTCTTTCTGACGGAAAAATAGCCGAAGAAGGAACTCATGAACAGTTAGTGTCACAGAATGGAATTTATGCTGATCTGCATTACAAGCAGCTGCTTGAAAAAGAGCTTGAGGAGTTAAAATAATTTATGGCTAACGATTATAGAAGTGAAGAAGAAGTTTTAGGCAAAGCGTACGATTCAAAACTGATGAAACGTCTGCTCGGCTACATCAAGCCTTACCGGAAGTACGTCATATTTGCGATTCTTATGAATATAGTTGTAGCCTCTCTCATTCCACTGCGTCCCTATCTTACGAAAGTGGCCGTTGACGATTATATAACGAAATCAAATTATCATGGTCTGGTAATAATAAGTCTTATCCTTCTCGGCGTGCTGTTATTTCAGGCGGTAATACAATATTTCCTGACATATTTTACTCAATACCTGGGACAAAAGACACTGTATGATCTGCGTACACAGCTCTTTCAGCACACGCAGAAGCTTGCTCTTAAGTTCTTTGACAGAACACCGATAGGAAGGATAGTAACCAGGACTACGAACGACGTGGAAGCCTTAAGCGAGCTGTTCTCGTCCGGCATAGTTATGATCTTCAGCGATATTTTTAATATTGTCTGGATACTTGTATTCATGTTTTATATGGATATCAACCTGTCTCTGGTAACATTATCGGTTTTCCCGGTTCTTATCTACGGAACTTTTCTTTTCAGGAAGAAAGCCCGTGAGAGCTATCGTGATGTAAGACTCCATCTGGCAAGACTGAATTCGTATATGCAGGAACACGTCACGGGAATGAACGTTGTACAGATCTTCAGGAAAGAGAGAGACGAGCTTAAACGGTTTCTGTCAATAAATTCGGACTACCGGAGTGCTAATATAAAATCGGTTTTCTACTATGCACTTTTCTACCCGGGTGTGGAAATTTTAAGCTCAATCGCCATTGGTCTTATCATATGGTACGGCGGCGGAGAGATAATACACAGCACCCTTACCATCGGTACGATTTTCGCATTCCTTCAGTTTACGGAAATGTTTTTCCGTCCCATCAGGGATCTGTCTGAAAAATATAATATAATGCAGACAGCTATGGCCTCATCCGAAAGGATATTCAGGCTGCTTGATAACAAGACATTCGTTAAAAATCCGGAAAACCCGGTAAGACTGGAAAAGGTTGAAGGAGGTATTGAATTTAAAGATGTCTGTTTTGCTTATAATGAAGAAGACTATGTGCTGAAGAATATCTCATTTAAGATAAATCCGGGAGAAACGATCGCCATTGTAGGGCATACCGGTGCAGGTAAAACAAGCATTATAAACATACTCAGCCGATTCTACGATATTCAGAAAGGCTCCATTCTGCTTGACGGTACAGACATCAGAACGATCGATAAAAGAGAGCTAAGAAAGTACATCTCAATTGTACTACAGGATGTTTTTCTTTTCTCGGGCACTATAAAATCGAACATTAATATGAACAATGAAGATATTCCATTCGAGAAAGTAGTGAATGCCGCGAAGCTTGTGGGAGCTGACAAATTTATTAACCTGCTGCCTAACAAATTTGATGAGGAAGTTAAGGAGAGAGGATCGACTCTGAGTGTAGGTCAGAAGCAGCTTATTTCATTTGCAAGGGCCCTGGCTTACGACCCCAGGATACTTGTACTTGATGAGGCAACATCAAGTGTTGACACAGAAACAGAAATACTCATTCAGCGTGCTATCGAGAAGCTTCTTGTGGGCAGAACGGCAATTGTTATAGCTCACAGGCTCTCAACCATCCAAAGCGCCGATAAGATCATAGTCATGCATAAGGGTGAGATAAGGGAAACCGGAAATCATCAGGAACTACTTGCAAAACGAGGAATTTATTATAAATTATACCAGCTTCAATATAAAGATCAGGAGATCATTAAAGCTGTCTAATTTCACCATTTTTAACTAACCAGGAGAGTCACATCATGTCAAAATTAAGATTCATGACGCTGGCCCGCTTTATAATAGATCAGGAAAAACTTCATCCTGAGGCAACAGGGGAATTATCTAACATTCTGCATGACCTTTCACTTGCAGCAAAAGTTATTTCGCTTGAAGTGAACAAGGCGGGACTCGTTGATATTCTTGGTTTTACAGGGGATAACAACGTTCACGGTGAACAGGTAAAGAAACTGGATATATTTGCACACGATATGCTTTTCAGGGCAATGGATCATGGCGGACATCTCTGTGTGATGGCATCGGAAGAAGAAGCAGACATAATGCATATTCCTCATGAATTCGATCTTGGGAAATATGTATTATTATTTGATCCGCTTGACGGTTCTTCAAACATTGATGCAAATGTAAGCATTGGAACAATTTTCTCAATTTACAGAAGAGTTACTCCTGACGGAAAACCCGGAACTCTGGAAGATCTTCTGCAGCCGGGCTACAAGCAGGTAGCAGCGGGTTACATTGTTTACGGTTCAAGCACGATATTGGTATATACAGCGGGTCACGGCGTTCATGGATTTACACTCGATCCTTCATTCGGCGAGTTTCTTCTTTCTCATGAGGATATTAAAATCCCTAAAAAAGGAAAAATATACAGTATTAATGAAGGAAATTACCTTTACTGGCACCCCGGATTGAAGAAATATATTAAGTATCTGCAGGAATATGACAAAGAAACCGACAGGCCCTATTCAACAAGATATATTGGGTCTATGGTAGCAGATATTCACCGCACGCTCCTTTACGGTGGTATTTTTATGTATCCGGCCGATTCGAGGCACCCAAACGGAAAGCTTCGTCTTCTTTACGAATGCAATCCTATGTCTTTTATAGTTGAGGCTGCCGGAGGCAGGGCATCAAATGGTAAAAAAAGGCTGCTCGAACTTGTGCCGGAAAAACTGCATCAGAGAACACCAATATTCATAGGCAGTGAACATGATGTTCTGAAGGTAGAAGAGTTTATGGCAAAAGAGGAGAAAGAAAAAGAGGAACTTTCAACTCAGCGCAGTTAAAAATTATTTCTTTAGTTTATCCAGCTCAGTACTGATTCTTGATGCTAATTCTTCGGGAGTAATATTTTCGAGAACGAGTTTATTAGTCTTAACTATCACTTCCGGAGAATCTCCCTCTCCCTGCATATATTTATAAAGGCAGAATCCAAGCCGGTTCCTGTCATTCATAATCGGGAGGTACTCTTTCAATCCATCCACTATATTATACACCTGTTTTTCAACAGAATCATCGGGAAACTGATTTGTTCCCGGTGAAGGTAATGTTGTCATATTTCTTCCCTATTTGTGACGGACAAAAATACTCAGAACTAAGAAAAAGCTCAAATTAAATAATCACGTACTCCTGCAAATCAGCATTAAACACTCCTTTAATATATAATACAATTTGTGAGGATCTATTCAATCCTGATTAATACCAGGTTTAGCGGATTTTTCCGGAAAGCTCCAAATCATATCGTTAATACATTACAACTCCGCTTCAACTCCGCTCCAACTACGCTCCAACTGCGCTCCAACTCCGCTTCAACTCCGCTCTAACTGCGCTGCTAAAACTGCATAATTTCTTCCCGAAAATATATCCGGCAGGGGAGGTTCATTCCCCGTAAATCAAGTGCGGCATTGCTGCATTTTGATTAAATTTACCCGTCGTATGAAGAAACAAACAGATATACCGGACCTCTCGGGAAAAAAGATCCTGATAATAAGGCTCAGTTCACTGGGTGATATTCTACTGACAACTCCTCTGATAAGAAGATTAAAGAAAAAATATAAAGACATCCGGCTGGATTTTGTGACAAAAACCCAGTATCAGGATGTACTTAAGCTGAATCCGCATATCTCAAATCTATTTTTATACAAACCGGGGAAAGAAGATATTTCTGAACTTATCGATAATCTAAAGCAGAATGAGTATGATGCGGTTATCGATCTTCAGAATAACTTCCGTTCTGCTGAAATCAGAAGGGCGGTTAAAGCAGAAAACTATATATTTAATAAAAGAACAGCTGACAAATTCCTTCTGGTTAATTTTAAGATCAACCGGCTGAAAAATGCTTCGCCAAATCCCCGAAAGGTATGCTGCTGCTATTCCCGGGATCCAACTGGATGATGAGGGACTGGAACTGTTTACCGGGAACAAACCATCTGCTTTGCTGAAAGGAAAAAATAACCTTATCGGCTTTGCACCCGGATCGAGACATTTTACAAAAATGTGGCCGAAGGATTATTACGAAAAACTGGGGAATCTTCTTGCCAGGGAGGACTTCACGATAGTTCTTTTCGGGGGCAAAGAAGATGTAGGAGTGTGCGGAGAACTATCTAAAAATATAAGAAGTGCAATTGACCTCTGTAACCTGGACGACCTGCTGCAAACAGCTGCGGATATGAAGGAGTGTAAAGCAATCGTTTGTAATGATTCCGGGATGATGCACACTGCCTGTGCAGCCGGAGTGCCGGTTCTTGCCTTCTACGGCTCAACTGTTAAAGAATTCGGATTTACCCCGTATAAAAACAGGAATTTAATTTTAGAGAACAATTCCCTAACTTGCAGGCCTTGTTCCCACATAGGACGGGAACTTTGTCCTAAAGGCCATTTCAGGTGTATGCTGGAAGTTACCCCGGAAAAGGCATTTGAAGCACTCATGACTCTTGTTAAAAGCTGATGAAATCAATCTGGAAATTTCTATATAACTTTCTGATAATACCCCCGCTATACATTTTCCTTCAGCTTGGAGCTTTATTCAATTCCAAGATCAAGCGGGGTATAAAGGGAAGAAGAAGAATTTTTGAAGAACTGATACTCAATGCCGCCTCTCTCAATAAAACCAAAAAACTTATCTGGTTTCATTCATCTTCCCTCGGTGAATTTGAACAGGCAAAACCTATAATACAGGAGCTTAAAAAAGATGACAGCATTAATGTGCTGATTACTTTCTTTTCTCCTTCCGGGTATGAAAATTCGCGCAAGTATCCTTATGCCGACCTTGTTTCCTATCTCCCATTCGACAGCAAGACATATGCAGAAAGGTTCATTTCGATTGTACGTCCTGATCTTGCCATACTTATGCGGTATGATATATGGCCAAATCACATATGGGCTATGAAGAAGAGAAATATTCCCTGTTTTATCGTTGATGCAACGATGAAAAAGAATTCTCCCCGTAAGCTTCCTGTAATAAAAAATTTCCATAAAATATTGTTCAGTGATGTTTCAAGGATATTGACTGTTTCTGATGACGATGTAGAAGGATTCAGGGATTTCAGAATAGAAGACGTAAAGCTTACAGCGGTAGGGGATACAAGGTTCGACAGAGTTTACGAGAAAAGCCTTGCCGCAAAAGGCAAGAATATAATAAAGGAGGGGTTGTTTAACGGTAAAAAGATTTTTGTTGCAGGCAGCACCTGGGATATGGATGAAAATGTAATTCTGCCGGCGTTCATGAAACTTGCAAAATATACATCTGATACCATAATGATCATTGTTCCTCACGAGCCTACAATAACCAACCTCGAGAGAATTGAGAATGAGATATCAGGGACGATGAAATCCATACGGTTTTCGCATCTGAACTCATATAAAGATGAGAGAATAATCATTGTTGATTCTATAGGTATTCTTCTCACATTATATGCTTACAGTGATCTGGCTTTCGTGGGGGGAAGTTTTAAACAAAATATCCATAATGTACTGGAGGCTGCAGTTTACGGCGTACCGGTTTTATTCGGGCCGAAGATTGATAACTCGCAGGAATCGCGTGAACTGTTAAGACGGGGAGGAGGAATTATTATAAAAAACCAGAGAGAGGCCTACCGTCAGCTCAGAACCTGTTTATCAAACGATAAGCTAAGAGAGGAAAAGGGTAAGATAGCAGCAGAGTACGTTAGGGAAAATCTCGGTGCTACCAAGAAAATACTTAAGGAAATATACGAAGTGATCCGGGGGTGAGATCGTCTGCAGGAAAAATTTAATCTCTTCAAATTATAAAGGTACTTCGTAGTTTATTTCAGGTATCTTTCCCGCAATATCTTCATATGATGAAGTTCGTGTCCAGCTATGATAAACATAAATGCTCTTACCGTAACATCATGGTCATTTGCTTTACCCCATCTCATCATTTCTTCTTCATTAATACTTTTAAATAAAGTTATATTGCTGTTGCGAAGATGAAGGAGCTCCTCCGCAAAACTCGAAAGGGGACGACTGTTAAAAGCAGCAGAAGCAACATATTCATCCTGATCAAATCCCGGAAGAGATTTTTTCTCTCCTCTGACTATACACAATGCCCGGTATGCCATCACCCTTTCAACATCGGCAATATGACCCAAAACTTCCTTAATACTCCATTTACCGGGTGCATATGAATATCCACCCTTTTCTTCAGGAATTGATTTAATAAGCGAATTTATTTTTTCTCTGCCTGTCTCAAGCACATCAATTATATTATCAGCATCGGGGATCTGGTTTATATATACCGAATAATAATCTGAATACTCACCTTGTTTTGGGAATTCCATAGACCTCCTCAGATCAATTAAATAAATGTTTATTTATTACCAGACTGCTTTTTCCATACTTCAACTTCAAACAATCCCTCCGAATTTGCCACGCCTCTGAGCATTCCGCTGGTATTGAACGGCATTGCAAAATTACCATTTTTATCTACTGCTATCAGTCCGCCTGTATTTTCATTTAACTTCTTGTAAATTAATTCATCTGCGGCATCCTTCAAAGACATATCTTTATAAGCAATGAGGGCATTAAGATTAAAGGCAATATCATTTTTAATAAAAAGTTCTCCCTCGCCCGTACATGAAACAGCACAGGTTTTATTATCGGCATACGTTCCTGCTCCAATAATAGGGGAATCTCCTACACGTCCCGGCATCTTATAACCGGTACCGCCTGTCGATGTTGCAGCTGCAAGGCTGCCATGAGTATCAAGCGCCACACAGCCGACTGTACCATGCTTCGACCCTTTTATCTTTTCGTACTGCTCCAGCCGTCTGGGTGTATCAAAATATTTATTGTCTACGTAATCTACGTTCATTTGTTTTCCGAAAGCATCCGCACCCTCGCCGCACAGAAGAACATGTTTTGTCTTTTCCATTACAAGCCGGGCCAGCGATATTGGATTCTTAATGTGCTTAACGCCTGCTACGGCACCGCAGGAAAGATCTGCTCCATTCATTATAGACGCATCCAGTTCATGGGTACCTTCGGATGTAAATACAGCGCCTTTACCGGCATTAAATTTTGGATCATTCTCAAGGAAGTTGACTACTTTCTCTACCGCATCAATACTATTTCCGCCGTTCTCAAGTATTTTTTGACCTATTGAAAGAGCCTCTTTCAGTGAATTCATATACTCATCTTTTAACGAATCATTAAATGATTTGTCAAAAGTTCCGGCACCTCCATGAATGACTATTGTATATTTTCCCTTAACCTGGGCAGGAGTTGCAGCTGAAATAGAGAAGATGAAAATAAAAAGGAGTATTAAATGAGTAATGTATTTCATGAGAATGTTCCTGATATATTATTCTTTAATATGAAGATGATCCAGCAGTCTGTCTATAAAAACCTGCTGGGCTTCGTATATTTTTTTTCTTGCCTCACTGACATTGAAAAACACACCTCTGTCTACTTCAGGGAACTTTTGTCTTTTCCCCGAATTAGGCGGCCATTCAATCTCAAAAGTATTACAAACAATATCAAATTGTTCGGAATTATCGGATTCAAATGCCCATGCGTGAACAATCTTATTATTACGCTGGATTGTTGTTCCGAGAGGAATATAATCACCTTTTGATTTAATCCCCGTTTCCTCCTCAAATTCGCGGATTGCCGTTTGCAGAATTTCCTCATCAGCTTCGATTAACCCTTTCGGTATTCCCCAATAACCATCATCTTTCTTTGCGAAGAAAGGTCCGCCAGGATGAACAAGAAATAGTTTCAACCCTTCTGCTGATTCATGATACATTAATAAACCCGCACTGCGTAACTGTTTCATATTATTCTTAAGGTTTTTGCAAAACAAATTTCAATTTATTTTATTTAATCTGAAGTTTAAAGGATTTGACAAAAAAATTTATATGCGGGTGATTTTCCCTATATTATTTTATTTTCTGAATACCACAGCTCTTCCGCCTGTAACGGGCGATATCCCGACCTCAGATTCCGCAAAAGTAATTTATCTTGTCAAAATCAGCTGGCATACCGGGATCATCTTTCAAACCGATCAGGTCGATACATCAGTCTGGAAGTTTATCCGCGATTTTGAAGGTTACTCCTATGTTGATGTCGGATGGGGTGATGAAGCCTTCTATCAGCATCCCGGTTTTGATTTAGATCTTGCTGTAAAAGCATTATTCCTTAAAACTGCAAGTACCCTGAGGATTGCAGGATTTAACCGTAAAATTGAAGATTACCTTAACGGGACTGACTATGCAGAAAGACTGGTACTAAGTACCGGGAGTTATGATAGTCTGTGCAGCTATATTCAGTCATTCTATTTTACTGAAAATCATAAACCTGTTCTATTAAGCAGCCGTCTTAGCGGATCAGTTAAATTTTATAAATCGAAGGGATGGTATACTGTTTTTAACACCTGCAATACCTGGATAGCCAGAGGATTAAATAAAGCCGGTTATCAGATCGGCGACGATATTATCCTTACTGAACAACTGTTTCGCAGAACCGCAAAATTTGGCAGAATGGTTAAAGCCCCGGAATAGAGTCGGTTGAATCAGGATAGGTTACAAAAGACGACGGTGCTATATCTTTATTTCTATTTTATTTTTATAGCCTCTGAAATAAGGAATGATTTTCCGTTAGCCAGGGTTCTTATTGAACTATCTTTTATTTCCAGTCCTGCTTTTTTCAGTTCTCTGACAAATTCTTCAGAAGAGGTAAGGCTGATATACGGACTAAGTTTCTCAAGCGATTTGAATTTCGATATCAGATACCTTACTCTGACCTGAAGCAGGCAGTTGTATAATAGAAAAAAGTACAGAGGAATTATCCATCATCCCCCTGATTTTTATAAGTGATGAGTGGACATCGACATACTCAAAAAACAGCGCAGCAAAGATCAAATCATACTCCCAATCTTTAGCTTTGAGTAAATTAAAATCGCTGCTGACTATCTCAAGCTTTTCTTCAGCTGGAAACCGTTCACGAAGCACCTGCAAAAAATGAGGATTGATATCAAGAGCTGTAACCCGATCAACATTTTTCCAGTTTATGTATTCAAACCCATTTCCTATTGTACATCCGGGGACAAATATTCTCTTTGGCTGGAGCTTAAAGAGAATGTTTTTAAAGCATTCATTAATCATCTGATATTGACCTACCTCAGGACTGCTCATATGATTAACATAATCAGAAAGATCAACGTCCAGCCAGGGATTATCCATTATAATATTATATCTCCTTTCAGAAATTATGATTTCAGCAGCTCAAAAATATTCATATTTCACTATTATAACCATATGCCATTTCTGTCGTTCAGACATTAAATAATGTGATAAATAGTCACACTTTCTCTTTTCCATTCACATTTTGAGAAATGAATCTCAAATTATTTCAAACTACTTTATATTCATTTTCCCTAAGCCCTTGATACATAATAAATTATACTTCTGGCACATTGGTTGTCATAACACCGTCATTCATGGAGGTAAAATGAAAACAGAAGAATTATATAAGAGCAACGTTAGTCTGAATACATATAAAAACAAACTTTATATAGATCCACAATACGGATTCGACCATCATTCATCTTCCGTAAACTATACTGTCCTATCCAGTGATTGGGATATCGAAGATGTGAGAGAAGATTACATAGTCAAAATTATACACCGTACAAGCGGTGATACAATATCACTTTCATTCGCCACACTTAAGGATAAAATAAACTTCGTCAAAAATATCTACGCTGCCAGACCCGTCAGACAAATTGGCAACGGAATGGAATTAGAAAAGCTGGCAAATAGTCATCTTAAGCCGTCTGAATCAAGATCATTAGCAGGAATTCTAAATAAGATAGTTCCATTGTTTTAATATTATAAAATACCAGGGTAGTATTATAAAGGACTATTGAGGGGTAGTCCTTTTTTTATTATTGAAAAAAACACACTTTCCGATCAAAAACCTGGAATATTTTACACGGATTAGAAAAGCACACCTTCAAAAACCCACAATTCTTTAAAAAAATAGTATGTTATTAGGCCATTTTGTGGAACAATAATTGCTTTTCAGGACTGATTTCAATTGCCAGGGTAATACCTCTAATTGTCTGTTTTTATCAAAGGATTTATAAATTAGCTGTAAATACAGTATTCAGAAACCCGTAAAGTAAAAGATACAACTAATGAATATATACCGGTTAATCCTGTTACTAATAATATTTATCTCACCTGCAATCATCCCGAATTCTAATGCCACAAAAAAAATTAACCAGTATGTCAGACAAAGCTGGAAAAACGAGAATGGACTGCCCCAGAATACTATTACTGCTATAACACAAACTCCGGATGGTTTTATATGGCTGGGAAGCAAGGAAGGTCTGATCCGGTTTGACGGACGGGAATTCGTGGAATTTAATTCAAAGAATACACCGGAAATCAAAAGCAATGAAATATGGGCGCTGCTGACTGATTCAAGGGGAATATTGTGGATCGGAACAAATGGCGGAGGACTTGTAAGTTTTCAAAAGGAAGTCTTTAAAAACTATAGTACCAAACAAGGTTTAGCTGATAATGCTATCTGGTCGCTGTTTGAGGATAGTAAGGGCAGTATATGGGTCGGTACCGGAGGAGGTGGTGTCTCTGTTCTGACAGACAATAAATTCAGAACAATTGATACCAGCCGCGGATTGTCCGGCAATTATATCTGGAGTATAACCGAAGATTGGGATGGGGCAATCTGGATAGGTACCGACGGTAATTTTATTTCCCGGATTACCGGAGATAGTATTAAAGTATTTTCGGCATCTGACGGATATCCCGGTGATTATACTATGGCAAATCTGACTGACAATGAAGGGAACCTATGGTTTGGGGCAGCGGGTATGGGAATTGTCAGATATGATGGTAAAACATTTAAGACCTATTCTGAAAAAGAAGGCTTACCCGATAATATAATCTGGAAGATTATCCAGGATAAGCAAGGCAGTTTGTGGATAGCTACCGATGGGGGATTGTTAAAATTCCGCAATGGAACTTTCGATTTATTTAATGAGCAGGATGGTTTGCCGAGCAACAGTGTCTCATCGCTTTATGAAGATTATGAAGGTAATATATGGGCAGGGACAAGAGGCGGAGGTATAAGCAAATTTACCAACGGGGAAATAACAACATATACCAGCAAAGAGGGATTAAGTCACAATAATGTCTACTCGGTATACGCCGATTCTGAATCTAACCTCTGGATCTGTACCAGCCGGGGTTTAAATTTCTTCAATGGGACTAAATTTTCAAATTACTTTAAAGATATCGGACTTAATTACAATATCATTCTTTCTGTTACAGAGCGTAAGAATGGTGAAATCTGGGTCGGGACAGACGGTGATGGTATATACCGAATGGTGAATGACCATTTCATTCATTATACCATTGAGGATGGTCTTGTCAGCAATACTATCTGGGCAATATATGAAGATCATGAAGGTACTATCTGGATTGGGGCAGATGGAGGCGGGCTCATAAAATACACCGATAAGTCCTTCCATAAATTTGATGACCCCGCCATGAAAGGGGAATTCATATCTTCCATTACCGAAGATCAGAAGGGTGCATTATGGATCGGTACACGTGACGGATCCGGTATTTACAAAATTCAGAAAGGACAGGTTACCTCTGCTTTTACAAAAAATCCAGGTGCTGACGATATATGGTCGCTTTACCCTGATAATGAAAACAACATATGGGTTGGAACCGAGAGGGGTCTCTATAAAATAAAAGACAACCAAGTATACTCCTATACTGAGAAAAACGGACTTCCCACAAAATTAATATATGCTGTAATAGACGACAACCTGGGCAATATCTGGCTCAGCTCTAACATAGGTTTAATCAGAATCAGAAAAAGAGATATTGATGCAATTGATTCTGGAAAGAAGGAAGCATTGTTTCCGTCAGTTTACGGAACTGCCGAAGGGATGATGACAACAGAATGCAATAACGGATTTCCCTCCTGTACGAAAACAAAAGATGGAAAGTTATGGTTTCCTACTGTTAAAGGTGTGGTAATGGTTGATCCCTATGCCTTTGGTTTAAAGGTAAGAAATATTCCCCTGATTATTGAAAGGGTAAAGATAAACGGAGAATATTATAACCCGGATTCCAGTATAACGGTAAATCCAGGAAAAGGTGATCTGGAATTTTATTTTGCTGCCCTTAGCTTTAAGGCCCTGGAAAAAATGAGATACCAGTATATGCTGAAAGGATTTGACAAAAAATGGATTGACGGCGGAAAACGAAGAGAAGCATTTTATACTAATATTCCTCCCGGTAAATATACCTTTGTAGTGAAGGCTTTTGATAATGATGGCAATAATAAAGAAGTCTCCCTGCGATTTGAGCTCGAACCGCATTTTTATCAGACTATATGGTTTTACATACTTATTATTCTTTTACTTGCAGGGATTGTTTACTGGGCCTACAAATTCAGAATAATTCAGATCAGAAAACATGAACAGCTGCTGGAGCAGAAAGTTGAAGAACGAAGCCGCGAGCTGATTGAAGAAATAAATTTCCGGAAAAAGATCGAAGAAGAATTAATATCTGCAAAAGAAACTGCCGAGAAAGCCAGTAAAGCTAAAAGTGAATTCCTTGCGAATATGAGTCACGAAATACGCACACCAATGAATGGAGTTATAGGAATGTCTGAGCTTCTTACTTGATAGTGATCTTAATGAGGAACAATTGGAATATGCTGAAACTATTAAAATGAGCGGTGATTCTCTTCTGGATCTTATTAACAATATACTCGACTTCAGCAAAATAGAAGCCGGTAAAGTAGAACTGGAAAATGTTCCTTTTAATTTGCAGCATTGCGTTGAAGAGGCAATTGAGCTGAATGCAGACACAGCCTCGCGCAAGGGTATCTCCCTGACTTATGACATCGATAAGGATGTTCCGTTAATACTTAAAGGCGATATAACAAGACTACGTCAGATCCTGATTAACCTGATCAGCAACGGAGTAAAGTTTACGCATGAGGGCGGAGTCTCCGTAAACGTATCATTGAAAGAACACTTAGATGATGTTTATACCATAAGCTTTAAAGTAAAAGATACCGGAATCGGCATACCTGAAGACTTTATGGATAAGTTATTTAAGTCATTCAGTCAGGCGGATACATCCACCACAAGGAATTATGGCGGATCAGGACTGGGGCTGGCAATCTCACGAAAGCTGGTCAGACTTATGGACGGTGAGATCCTGGTCAGAAGTGAATTAGACAGGGGAACCGAATTCTCATTTTTCATTAAGTCCAGTAAAGTTGAAGATACTTCCGTACCGACTAATAACACTCCTGAAAAAATCAAACAACTGGCTGATGAGATTCCGCTCAATATACTCCTTGCTGAAGATAATCCGGTGAATCAGAAAGTAGCACTACACCTTTTAAATAAATTAGGATACAATGCTGATGCTGTATCTAATGGACGGCTTGTAATTGAATCATTAAGAAATAAATCATATGATCTCATTTTTATGGATATTCAGATGCCTGAACTTGACGGTCTGGCAGCCACTCAAAAAATAATCGAAATTTATGGTAACCACAGACCGATGATTACCGCATTGACTGCCGATGCTACGACTGAGGGAAGGGAAAAATGTTATGAAGCCGGAATGGACTATTATATAACCAAACCGTTCAAAATCGATGAAATAATCAAAGCAATTGAAATGGCAGGAAAACTTACTGAAAAGGCATAAATTAAAACAGATTTAAATGAAAATTATAAATCTTTATAAAAAAGCAGTCTCCCTTAAGAGACTGCTTTTTTAACTAAGATTTACTTGATCAGAACCATCTTCTTAATTTTGACGAAGCTTCCGGCATCAAGTCTGTAGAAATAAACACCGCTGGCAAACGGTACTCCGTTCCATTCATATTTATAATATCCCGGTTCCATCTTCTGATCTACTATTGTTGCCACCTCTTTGCCAAGTATATCATAAATCTTGAGCACAACCTTAACTTCCTTAGGGATTCCGAACTTAATAGTTGTGGTCGGGTTGAATGGATTAGGATAATTCTGAGATAAGCTGAACTCAACGGGAATTATTGAGTAATCAACTTCAATGGCATCGGAATAACTCGAAGTTCCGTCAAAGTCGATCTGTTTCAGCCTGTAGTATGCTTTACCTTTACCAGTTGTAATATCGACGTCTTTAAAGGAGTACTGCTGAGCTTCCGTTGTGGTTCCTTTTCCTTTAACCGAACCTATTTTTTCAAAGCTGATATTATTTGTGCTTCTTTCGATATCAAACCCGAGATTGTTTGATTCGGTCGCTGTCTCCCATTTAAGGGTGATGCCGTTTTCGTTAACATCGGCATTGAAAGAAGTGAGTTCAACCGGAATCGGGTTCAGACCGAAGAAATCAATTATTTCAGCCATCAGCTGATCCTTGGTTGACATGGAAGTTCCGTCAGATAATCCTCCGAACTCGAACGAAGTTCCTATTGTTTTATAAGTTCCCGCATCGTAAGCAACACCACAGCCATAGGCAGGGCTGACATTATTAAAGATTATCTGAGCCGGGGAAATGGCTGTGAGATGATCAATCTAACTGTTTTCACCAATATAGGAGAAGCTCATGCCTTCTGTGAATGTTCCTGTAACGCCCTGAACTGTGCCGAGGTCACCACTTCCGTCACTGGTTCCATTAATCTTAAACATAGGATGCACAGCTGTTGTGGCATCATAATACCAGGTATCTCCGCCTTCCATATAAATCATTCCTCCTGCATTAAGGAAATCAGCAAGCAGCTGACCTTCCGCACTCGACAGGACATGATTTGAACTGAATATACCCAGGCATACAAAAATTGACTGGTATATACTCAGATCAGCGGGGAATGAGGTCATATAGTCATACGTAATGGCATGATTATCGAGAGATGCCATTATTGCAGGACTCGAGTTATGGTTCTCGTCCAGGCAGAGTACAAGTACAGGAACCTGGCCAATTACTATGTTAAACGAACCCTGCGCACTCAGTCCGGGACTTGCGGTTATATTTACCGTGAATTGTGCCGGATGACCGGTAGGCGTATTTTCATCAGCACTCACACTGAATGTCTTTGTTACGGTTGTCTCCTGCCGCAATATTTCCGTAAGCCTGAGTTGTAGTATTTATTACAACGTTAGGATCCGTGGAAGAAAGCTCACCAAATACCGAAACAGCACCCGAAGAACCTTCATTATTTATTTCAATTGAAACATCGACAGTTTCTCCCGGATCGAGCTTACCATTATTGTTTCCGCCGGGGTCAGAGATCGTATAGGAGCCGAGAGTAAATACTGGGGCATGAGCTCTGAGACTGAAATTGCTTGTCCAGTTATTTGCACCATCTGTAGCTGTAACCGAGAATGGAATTATGTGCAAATCGGGAACATCAGCCGCAACTTCAATTGCATAACCATCAGTTTTAGTGATTGTACTGCCGGCGGGAACGTTTCCGTAAAACTCAGTCGAGTCAGGGATAGCAACAAATTCATCATTTGAATGAATATTTATCGTAACATTACTTGCATCAGAAACCCCGACATTATACGCACGCAGAGAAAGCAGAGGAGATTCAGCATAATCAACCAAGCCATCATTATTCCCGGAAGCATCATTTACAATACAGCTGTCGACAACAACGTAGGGACCTTCTGCCGGAACAACCTGTATCTGTGCGGTATACCTATAGTAATTCTGCTTAGTGACAGTAAGAGTCACAACATTGCCGGGTGTTATAACAGGAACATCGATAGATACTGTTGAGCCTGTTCCTTCTGCCACACCTACAATTTCACCGTTCAAAGTAAGTGCAATTAATGAATTTTCATCGGCGGAAACATCAAATGTCGGTACTCCCGTTACCATTACAGGATTATGAACCACATTCAGGTTCTGAGGCATCTCGGTATAAACAGTGGTAAATGCATCTCCAAACAGGTGGAAAAGGTAATAAACCGTATTCTTATCACCCGGATTATAAGGCCAGCTTGAAGCCTCAAGGTAATATTTCCCGTAGGAGTTTGCAAAAGCCGGATAGATAAGATCGGGACCACTGACGCCATAGCCAGGATCAAAGTCAGGCCACATATAATCCCACATACCCCAAACATATGCATCATTAACAAATGAATATGAAACCTCACTTGCGCCCTAAAGCAGCAAGTGCACGATGAGGATACCTTGTCAGTGCTTCACAGAAGCATTCGGGCGAGTTATCATACTTACCGGTGAGACAGTTAACCGAGAAGAAGAAAGTGAGGTCATCATTATTTAATCCCGAAAGATTGCTTATGGTATAAGAAGGAGAAGACCATCCGTTCCAGTCACCATGATCGCGGTGAATGATTATAGAGGCACCGGCATTGATATCATTATTGATCCTTGTGGCGCTGCCTCCCCAGTCGGTAAGATGCGAAGGAACCTGAGGAATATAACCAAGCCCGTTTGGACCGAAATAGTCTACAACCATACCTGTATTTGGATTAGTTGACCAGTAGGAAGGAGGTCCGCTTGTTCCTGCAAATTCTCTTTTGGGAGTCTTCATCAGTTCATGTTCCCAGAAGCCGTAGCAAACATCGGCGCAAAGTATGAACCATCTGTCAGACTGCCATCCACCAGCCGATACCGGATTCTGATAAAAGCCGGGATTTACAGGAGGCTGCTGCTCATAATTGATAAATTTATGAATCAATATCTCAAGATGGCCCTCATTCTCAGCTGTAAGTCTTGCAACAGTCATATCCGGGAGCTCATCTTCATCGACATCAGCATATAGATTATCGGATTTGCAATAGTTATCCCAGGTAGGAGTAATTATACCATTTCCCGTAGCCGGTCCGGTACCATAATCGCCGAGGAACAATACAGCAACCGGGGGTATATCCCAGGTATTATAAGCATTATCGATGTAATTTTCGATCATTGTGGTATTGTTACCGCCTATATCTGTCAGAGTAACAATTCCTGTTCTAATTCCCTGTTCAGTTCTCCAGTTTTTAATAGTATCGGCCCAGGCAAGATATACCGGATTATCCGGACAGATAATAAGGTATTCAAAATCAGAAGTCCTGGAATCAGACTCATGCTTAAAATTTACCTCAGGAATAACTTCACTATTCAGAAAAAGATTTTTCAGGATGGGATCCCACCAGCGGTTTCTCAGTCTGTTTTCACCGAACTGACCGTTTCCGCCGATGAATGATACTTTAACATTCAGATCTCTGTAAACAATTAAATCCTTTGTTACCGGGTTATACTGGAACGGCGTAATTCCGATTATGCGAGCATCCACTCCACGTACTTTCATTGGTCCTGAAAGCATAACAGGGCTTTCGGGATACAATGCATTATTGTTGTAAATATCTGTATTTGTTTTATACTTCAATGGTCCGGTATCTGTATCCAGCGGGATTCTCGGGGCCGGCGAAACATCAACATTAGAGAAGGTTTCTGTTCTTGAAGCAGTTATGCTAAAAGAAACCTGAGCTCCCTGAGGAACCGCGATGTACCTGCTGAGACCTGGAAGATCAGGAGCACCTTCATTATTCGGCAGGAAGACATTCGGCAGGACAATTTTTTTCATTACCGAACCGTTAATGTCGATATCATCCAATTGAAATTGTTTTGTTGAATAATTGATCTCTACACCCATAGAAGACGTACCCGCAAGGGAAATCCCGGCATTGTGCCAGCTGTCGGTATAGGAAACGGTCTGTGAGTTTACCTGGTAGGGCAGCAGAATTACAAGAATGAATGGCAGCAAACTCAATAGCGAACGCTTAAAATAAGTAGAAGTTTTCTCCACCTTTTTCTCCCGCAATTTTGGATCGTCGACCGGGAGGGCACCGGTACCGATCCGGATTAATAATGGCTTAATACTGAATGCAGAATTGATAATGTCTTATTAAGGATTAAAAAGCTGCTAAGACTCGCTCTGATTCAAGTATTAAGATGCTTTTTAACAATATTTGAATCGCTTATAATTAAAATTCGTCATTTGGACGATAAAAGTAAATAAAAGCAATTATTTTTATGAGAAATTGTCGTAAATAAGAAAATAAATCAGAAGATTTTTAGTTAAGAAATTTCCGATTATAAAAAAATTCAACACCTGAATGAGAAGTACCTTCTAAACCTGTGAATAATTTATCTCAGGAACCTTCACTTTGACAACTACTTTTTTAACTTCTGCAGGTTTCTCCACTATCAAACCCGGCATATGAAGATCAGAGGGGAAGAATATTGCAAACATCCTTTCCTCAAGCTTCAGATAATTTTTATCCCCGCAGTAAAGAATAAAGTCATTTGCCTCATCATATTCTGTTGCAGGTTCCTGACTGTTGAAAAGAGAATATCCAATCAATTCAGATCCTGCTGCCATATAATGAATATCGATATATTTACGGTGCGCTTCAAGTCTGCAGTCTTCCAGGTCTTTTGTAGTATAATTATTTACAATAGAAAAAATCTCACTGCCGGAAATTTCGTATCTGCCGTTTTGAAGTTTATTGAATTCGGTATCCCTCAGGTACTTTAATGCGCGGACTATGGTAGGATGCATATCAGCATAGAGCAGAACATTATCAACCTTATCAAGAATCATAACTCCCCCGGGAATAAATAATATTTCATTATATATATAACAAAAAAAAATTTCATTAGCACTGATTTCGTGAATAAAATCATTAATCTTTTTGAAAAGTTTATTACTTTGAACTATAATTTCTATACAAAATATTATGGCTCATACGCATAACAATAGTTATAACCACAATAAGGCATTTGCATTCGGGATAATATTAAATATCATCTACATTGCTGTAGAGTTGATATATGGACTCCTAATCAGTTCGATGGCGCTGATCGCAGATGCAGGTCATAATCTCAGCGACGTACTTGGTCTTCTTCTTGCCTGGGGAGCAACATTTCTGGCAAAAACACTTCCCACACATAAGCGCACATACGGGTTAAGAAAGTCCACCATTCTTGCGGCTTTATTTAATGCCATAATACTTCTGATAGCCGTCGGAGCAATATCTATTGAGGCTATAAGGAGGCTGATTAGTCCTGAAAATGTGCAGGGAACAACAATGATGATCGTTGCAGGCATCGGGGTAATCATTAACGCCGTAACTGCCTGGCTGTTTATCAAAGGAAAAGAGAGGGATATCAATATACGCGGAGCATATCTTCATATGGCGGCCGATGCAGGTGTATCAGTAGGGGTTGTGATTGCCGGTTTACTGATTACCTTTACCGGATGGCTCTGGCTCGATCCGGTAATAAGTCTTGTTATCGTATTAGTAATTACAATCGGTACCTGGGATCTGCTCAGGGATTCATTTCTCATGTCGGTTGATGCAGTCCCGAAAGACATCAGCTTAAAAGACGTTGAGGAGCATCTGAAGAAAATTCCGGGTGTTACTGAAATACATGATCTGCATATCTGGGCTATGAGTACTACTGAGACCGCCCTCACGGTCCATCTTGTAATGCCCGATTCAAATCCGGGAGATTATTTTTTGAAAGGAATATGCGGAGATCTGCAGAAAAAGTTCGGAATCGGACATTCAACAATCCAGGTTGAAAAAGACGCACAAGGGGCCAACTGCAGCATCGATAATGTCTGAAAGCTTCAGTTAGCTTAGTTGGCAATTTCTTTTCTTCAGCCGATTTTTTTAATCATAAGTTTTCAGGTTTTACCATATATCGTTAATTTTAGGGTGCAATTATCAGCGGGATATTAAAGGCGGAACATGAAAACAACACTCTTTACATTTACAATAATCACATTTTTCAATTTCTATTTTACTTTCGGTCAGAGCTACCAGGGTGATTTTGAGGAAATATTCCTTCTGCGGGAACCCAGTACTTCAGCCGAAGCTTCAGGCAAAATCTTTCTTCTAAGTTCTAATGATGCATTTGCGTCAACTTATAATCCATCCTTACCAGCGTTTACTAATAATTTAAATATTTCTGCTTCAAACTCAGAAAAATTATATTTTTCCGACAAAGCTTTCTATCACTCTTTCACCTTAAACATTCCAATCTCAGACTTGGGAGTAGTTTCTGCTTCACGGAGATATTTTGACTATGGAGAAGAATTTCCGGTTACCAGTGTGTCGCAGCCGGATGGCACGGGTGAGAGCGGAAGAATTTCAGAAGCGATATATAACATTAATTTTTCACGCCGTATTATCCCGGAATTTTATTTGGGTTTTGGAATAAATTATATCCATAGTGAGTTTATAATAAATAACTATGATCATTATTCAGCCAGTCTTGGATTATCCTATATCCATGATATAAATAGCAATGTCTTCCTGAACCAGCGGCTTTTCATTGGTTTATCCGCAGCAAATATTTTCAGCTACAGTTCTAATAATAAAATTAAGCTTTACCAAAACGAGTACTATTCGATTAACTTACCACAGATGCTGAGGTACGACCTGGGGTATATAATGGAATTTAATAGTCCCGAAATTCTTAATGATATGAAAAATCTTATAGTTACTCTGCAGGCGGAGTATATGGATGTTCTGAACTCAGGCAGGTACAGCAGGTACAGCTTCGGTTCGGAAATTAAATTCCTGGAAATTTTATGTGCAAGGATGGGCTATTATTCATTCGATGACACTCATCGAACAAGAGATGATTTTACTTATGGAGCGGGGATTATTATTCCAGTTTACTATTTCACAACAATACCCCTGTCTGTTGGTATAGATTACACAAGCCTGCCCCAGGAAGCGGGTTCACCTTACTTCAAGTTCCAAAATTTTAATTCGTTAACTATTACTATTAATTACAAGTTTTAAACCTGCAATGATTTATTCCTATGATTATTATTTAGCTATTGACAAAAAAAGAAGTAAAGAGTAAGTTATTGCAGGCAATTATTTTAGGGAGATTTCAGGGTATGCTTGCAGATAAAGGACATTCTTGTAAAGATAAAGCGGAGTCTTATCGTTAATATCTACTTTCTTTTCTTAATCAAAAAAGGAGTAGTTCTATGTACCTACCAAAACAGGCAGCTGTAGTATCAGGTTTAATTATTGTATTATTTCTTGCGGGATGTACTAAAGAAGAATCTGTTTCCCCCGCAGAAAATTTTTTATCCAAAAATCTTACCGCGATTAATTCAGATAATGGAAGTTATTCGATACTGGAATACCAGGAGAATAAGTTAATAAAATATGAGGTATTTCATGGAACAGAAAGAACACTAGCCGTAACCCTTCAGTATGGAGAGCAGAAGAGACCCAAATCGGAAAATTCCATTAGTAATAACGGGGAGTTCCTTAAAAATTTTTATTACGATTCCTTATCCCGTTTGGACAGTACTCTTCTTCAGCATAAAGTTAATTCCTCAGGATATGTAAAAGACGGTTACATAAAATATTATTATAACGAGAAAAACCAGGCAGTAAAAGAGGAGCAATACAATGATTCTGATGAAATGTTATTTACAACTACTTATAAATATAATGCTGCGGATAATATAACCGAGACTCATACATATACTCCAGACGGATATGATGAGATAACTACAATGAATTATGATGATAAAATTAACCCCTGGCATAATTTAAAGGATAATTTCTTCTATCTCATCTCAGTCAGTCCAAACAATGTGACCTCTTATTCCACCATATACAGCCAGTTTGAAACTACCACAGCAAATTACAATTACTCATATGATTCAGAAGGCTATCCTGGCAGCTGTACCATTATTTCAGAAAAGGGAGCCCGGGTTGATACCCTTACGCAAATATTTGAGTACAATTGAACTTGTAAATTAAAATTAAGACACCGGTCACTTCTTATAACTGCTTTGATTCTGTGACCTCTGCAATATAATCTGCTTTTAGGTTAAAATATGACCTTAGAAGGTATATTTTTATTGACCAGCAAAAGTTATTGAGCTAAATTGCATAGACGATGCAGAAAATTTCGTTTGCAAAAATGAGTGGTGCGGGTAATGATTTTATCCTTATTTATAAGGATTCCCACCCTGATTTAGTTCTTTCTAATGATTTGGTCAGCAATCTGTGCAACAGGCATAACGGTATCGGTGCCGATGGCATAATCACCGTTTCAGGATCAAATGACTATGACTTTGTGATGGAATATTTTAATGCCGACGGCTCCACCGGAAGTCTTTGCGGAAACGGAGCCAGGTGTGCATTAACCTATGCGGCTAAGGTATTCAGACTAAGTAATGAGGTCCGTTTTTTATCAAACGGGACAGAATACCGCGGAGAAATCCTTGATAATTCAGTACGCTTTTATTTCAATGAACCCAGGGATCTCAAACGAAATTTCAAGGTTAAGGCTTCGGGTCAGCTTATTACTGCAGATTACATTAATACAGGTTCGCCACACGTGGTCATTCATATAAATGAAATTTTGAAAGATCCCGATAAGTCTGCTTCACGTTACACTGATATAAATGAAGTACCTGTTTATTCAATAGGAAGAGAGATCCGTTATCTCCCCGAATTTGCACCCGGAGGAACGAATGTAAATTTTATTGATATCAGAGACGGGAAATTGCGTATCAGAACCTATGAGCGGGGAGTTGAAGATGAAACACTTGCCTGCGGAACAGGATCCGCAGCAGCTGCATTGATAAGTTTTTACAGGAAAGAAATAATGCCCCCGGTTTCTTTAATTACTTACGGAGGCGATGAATTAATTGTTGATTTTAAATTTGAAGATAAAACAATAAAAGGTTTATCTTTGAATGGTCCGGTTAAAACAACTTTTACCGGGGAGTTTTTGCTAAATAAATATCTATAAATGTGGAGCGTAAATGCCAAAAGTTATTTTCACAATTGAATATGAGATCCCAGCAGATAAAAAAGAAGATTATATCTCGGTTATTAAAGAGCTGAAGAACCTGCTTAATTCAGAAGGACTTGAAAATTATTCGGTTTATGAGACGAAAGGGAAAAATCATCACTATCAGGAACAGTATACGTTTAATTCGGTTGAAGCCTACGAAGCATTTGATGATGATCAGAGTGAAAGAATAAATCTTCTTATCAATAAACTGAATGATATGACAGTTGAGGGAAGCACCAGGTATTCCACCCTCTACGAACTACTTGATAACAACAATTCACAATAATCTGAAGCGGCTGACCGGCCGCTTATTCCTCCCGGGGATGACCCATTGATATTTGCCTTTTCACAAATGTCACAAAAAAATTATTATTTTAACTATACTAAATAATTAAATACTAATTATTGCTTTATTTACATGAATAAATCTCTGCACCGTATTTATGTAGTTCTTTTTATTATTGTCGGTATCGGTGTCACTCTTCTTCTGGGTGTCTACGGTTACCAGTATTATACCACTCCGCTGGAGGAAAGATTTTTTCAGCCTCATTATGATCTGCTGAAACCAAGCGGTGTACTCGGACATGGGTTCGGAATAATAGGCAGTCTCATGATGATCTTTGGAGTGGCAATTTATATGATCAGGAAAAGAGTAAGGCGCTTCTTTAATATTGGTTTCCTTAAGCACTGGCTGGAGTTTCATATTTTTTTGTGCACAGTGGGACCGATTCTGGTTCTTTACCATACTGCATTTAAGTTTGGCGGTATCGTGGCGGTAAGTTTCTGGAGTATGGTAGCTGTTGTTGCCAGCGGTGTTGTCGGGAGATTTATTTATGTGCAGATACCCAGGACGATCCAGGGAAAAGAACTGAGCGTAAATGAGATGAATGAAATGAATGAAAATCTTACTGAAAAACTCAGGGCGGAATACTTGATAGACGGCAATATTTTGGCAAAACTTGACAAACACTCATATACGGATAAATATAAACAGGTGGGTTTTGGAACGAGTTTTGTTATGATGATACAGGACTACTTCGGCACCCGCTCGGTTTTGTACCAGATTAAACGGGAATTGAGGCATTTGAATCTCAGAGGCGTGAAAGAAAAGGAAATTCTAAGGATCTCCAGATCAAAACTCAATCTTTCACGCAAAATCGGCATGCTGCGGACTACGCAAAAATTGTTCAGGTACTGGCATATTGTTCACCTGCCTTTTGCCATAACAATGTTCGTTATAATGTTTATTCATATAGCTGTTACTATTATTTTTGGTTATAAGTGGATTTTTTAGGAGGAAATTTGAAGTTCAGGATAGCTTATTTATACTTAATACTTGCGGCCGGAGTTGTTATAACGCTGATTTTCCTGGCCGGCGGTAATAACACTAATACAGAACCAGCAGCAGGAAATATTGAGAATCAGCAGGTACCAAACGACGATATACATAAGGGACTCGGGAACCCGGGAGGAAGCAATCCTTCGAAAGGCAATGTATCGCAGGAATTTTATCAAAAGATGGATATGCTGAAAAAGGATGTTGAGGCCAATCCAAATGACACAGCTAAAATCAAGCAGTATGCAGATTTTATTGCTGCCGCTCATAAACCCGAGCAGGCCATTCCTTACTACGAAAAAATATTAAAAGTTGATCCCGGGAGGAATGATATACTATTCAGCCTTTCAATGATATATTTTACAAAACAGGATTATAATAAGGCTGAAGAATACACTAACCGTATATTAAAAAACGATAAAAACAATACCCAGGCTATGTACAACCTCGGTGCGATAGCCGCAAGCAAGGGTGACAAAGCGAGAGCAAAGGAAATCTGGCAAAGACTGGTTTCCACATATCCCGGGAATGAAGCAGCAGAGCTGGCAAAATCCTCCCTGGAAAAATTGTAATTTTCCATCAGTTAGTTGAGTGTTATGGAAGTAATTTTAGAAAATATTGCTGCCTATTCGATCATTATTGCTGTGATATTTATTGTCCTGTTCTTTTATTTGAGCAGCTACAAAAAGAGGACAAAAGTAACCACACAGAAAATTCAGAAAGCTAAAGAACTTGGGTTTCACGAGCCCGTTTCACTGCATCCGGTAGTTGACCTTGAAACCTGTATCGGAAGCGGGGCCTGCATTGCTGCCTGTCCCGAAAAAGATATCCTGGGAATTGTAAGCGGTCAGGCACATACAATCAATGCCTCCAGATGTGTTGGTCACGGTGCCTGTTTTCATGCCTGTCCTATGCAGGCAATAACACTTTGTATTGGTACAGAGAAAAGGGGAGTGGATCTTCCCCATGTCAGTCCTGAATTCGAAACTAATATTCCCGGAATTTTTATAGCGGGTGAACTTGGAGGAATGGGACTAATAAAAAACGCTGTTGAACAGGGTAAGCAGGCTGTTGAATACATTTCAAAGAAAATCAGGAGCAGTCATAAAGCTCAGTATGACGTTGTAATAGTTGGTGCAGGTCCTGCAGGAATTTCAGCTACACTTAATGCTGCAAAGGCCGGACTTCGCTACCTTACTCTGGAACAGTACAGTCTCGGCGGAACAGTTTTCAACTTTCCCCGCGCAAAGGTGGTTATGACTTCCGCTATGGATCTTCCTTTATATGGTAAAGTTAAATTGTCTGAAACCTCTAAAGGTGAGCTGCTTAATTTATGGACAGATGCTATTACAAAGAATAATATTAAGATAAATGAGCAGGAGAAAGTTGAGCATATTGAAAGGGAAGATGAAATCTTCAGGATAAGAACATCCAGGGGAATATATACCGCAAGGATGATACTACTCTCAATAGGAAGAAGAGGTTCACCAAGGAAGCTTGGAGTGCCGGGAGAGGATAAGGAAAAAGTTGCATACCGTCTACTGGAGCCTGAACTGATACATAATAAAAAGGTGCTCGTTGTGGGCGGCGGGGATTCGGCGGTTGAAAATGCACTTCTACTTGCAGATGAGGGAAACGAAGTAACTTTAAGCTACCGCAATGATTCGTTTTCAAGATTAAAACCAAAAAACTTAGAGAGGGTTGATAAGGCAATTCAAGGAAGAGATGTCAGGGCGATCTTTAAATCTAATGTTAAAGAAATAAAAGAGGATTCGGTTATTCTTTCGGTTGAAGGAAAAGACAACTTAATAACTCTGAAGAATGACCTGGTGTATATTTTTGCAGGGGGAGAACTCCCGACAAAATTCCTTGAGAAGATAGGCATACGAATAACTAAAAAGTTTGGCGACGCAGTCCTTAAGCACGAAAATTGATATTACTTCCTATCTCGGTGCCATAATTTATAATTAACAACAATTGCGGAAATCTGCCTGTTGAAAAACTCTACACGAAAAAATTCACACACACTCTGCAAAATATTAGCAGGTTTTTTTCTTTTTCTCTCCCCGGTTTACGGCCAGATCTCCCCGGGAGACCTTACTACAGCTCATGCAAAGTATGAAGGAATAAGCAACTGCACAAAGTGTCATGTTCTGGGAAAACAGGTGCAGGTGTCGAAATGTCTGGACTGTCATACCGAGATTAAAAAGCTAATCGATGAAAACCTGGGTTATCACTCATCAGGTGAAGTAAAAAAGAAAGAGTGCTGGGACTGCCACAGCGAGCACCATGGAAGAAACTTCAGAATAGTAAACTTTGATAGAGACAGCTTCGACCATTCAAAGGCCGGCTTTAAATTAACAGGGAAGCATGCCGAAGTTAATTGCGATGACTGCCACAAACAGGAATTCATCCAGCTGAACGAGGTGATCAGCCGGAAAAACACTCTGCTGGGACTTAACCAGGCCTGCAGGAGCTGCCACGAGGATGTGCATAAGGGCTCTCTCGGATCTCAGTGCGCCGACTGCCATAACACATCCAGCTTCAAGAAGATCGAAAACTTTGACCACTCAAAAACCGCATTCAAACTTACCGGTGCCCATATAAATGTTACCTGCAATAAATGCCATCCGGCACAGGTTGTCAATGGTAAAGAGATGCTGAAACTAAAGGGAATAGCATTTGCTTCCTGCGTGAACTGTCATAAAGATGTCCACCTGGGAAAGTTCGGAAATGACTGTCAAAACTGTCATTCCACGACAGGATTCAGGAACATAAATCAAAAAGCTTTTGATCATAATAAGACAGATTACCCGCTGGAGGGGAAACACCGGTTTGTAAACTGCTCAAAATGTCACGGTAACGATCTTAATTCAAAACCCCGGCATCAAAATTGTGTCGATTGTCATACTGATTACCATAATGGTGAATTTACTGAAGGAGCCAAAGTACGTGATTGTTCATCCTGCCATAACCTTAAAGGCTTCGTCCCCTCCGATTTCACCATTAAAGAGCATGATAAAATTGAATTTAAGCTGACAGGTTCGCATCTGGCTGTTCCCTGCAAATCCTGTCATTATAAAACTGAAAAATGGCATTTCAGAAATATAGGGGTGAAATGCATCGACTGTCATAAAAACGTCCATGGTAGTGAGATAACAATTAAATTTATGCAGGATAATAATTGCTCAGCCTGTCACTTTACTGACAGCTGGAATACTATTAAGTTTGATCACTCACTTACAGCCTTCCCCCTCGAAGGCAGGCATAAGGATGTGGAATGCGGGAAATGTCATTATAAAGAGGAGAATAATATCGGAAAGGTATTCCGGTTCGTTAGTCTTGATTCTAAATGCGAAAGCTGCCATAATGATGTGCACATGGGGCAGTTTACAGAGAACGGCAAATCAGATTGCGTGAGATGTCATACTTTCAACAACTGGAAGCCTGAAAAGTTTGATCATAACAAGACAAGATTTTCGTTAGAGGGAGCTCATCAGAAACTCGAATGTTCGCGTTGTCATCCGGTTGTAATTAAAAGCAATAATCAGTACATCAAATACAAGTTAGAAGATTTCAGATGCGCATCCTGTCATTCATAATATTTCTTTTTGCAATATCCTGCAGCATCATTCGCACAGTCGCCTCATGGAGACAACTTTGATACTGATTGTTCATTCTGCCATGAGTCATCCAGCTGGAAAGTTATTCCGGAACAAGTCACTTTTGATCATAGCAGTACCGGATTTGAATTGATAGGTCAGCACAGAGACGTAAACTGTAAGTCCTGCCACGAATCACTGATATTTTCAAAAGCAAAAGCAAAGGAAGACTGCTTCTCCTGTCATAAAGATGTTCACCGCGGTTCAGTAGGATACGACTGCCAGAGATGCCACACTCCGGAGAGCTGGATAGTTAAGGATATTAATGTTTTGCACCAGGAAAGCAGGTTCCCGCTTGTAGGTGCACACAAACTGGCTGACTGCGAACAATGCCATACTGATTACCAGGATCTTAATTTCCAGGTACTTTCTATCGACTGCTACTCATGTCATCAGGCCGATTATATGGCCACTACCAGTCCCAACCATATGAACGCAGGCTTCTCCACAAGCTGCGATGAATGCCATGATGTTACAAGTATGGTATGGTCGGCCACAAACTTTAACCATGATTTCTTCCCGCTTAAAGGAGGACACGCTATTGAATGTGCTGCTTGTCATGGAAGCGGCGGAAACTTCGGAGGTCTTTCAACTGACTGTTACTCCTGCCACGAATCTGATTTTAATGCGACGACAGATCCTAATCACGTACTGGTCAGTTTAATCATGACTGTACCCAATGTCATAACATAAACAGCTGGTCTCCGGCGGATTTTGATCATAACCAGACACAATTCCAGTTAACCGGTGCGCATGTAACTACCGACTGTTCGGCTTGTCACTCGCAGGGATTTGCCGGTACTCCGATGGACTGCTATTCATGCCATCAGAATTCATATAACAGCTCAACTAACCCAAACCATGCGGCTGCGGGGATATCGACTGAATGCCAGGACTGTCACAACACAACATCGTTTATTCCCTCAACCTTTGATCATACATCTACTGGATTTGAACTTACGGGACGGCATACAACTCTCGATTGTTCATCTTGTCACCAGGGTTCAACGGCAAATGCGGATCCTGCCTGCTTCTCCTGTCATGAGGCAGATTACAACAGGGCAGAGAATCATGTTTCACAGAACTACCCTCACGAATGTGAAATGTGCCATAACACCAATACCTGGGATGATGCCAATTTTAATCATTCGGCAACCGCTTTTCCCCTGACGGGTGCGCATCAGACTGTTGACTGTTCAAGCTGTCACCAGAGCGGGTTTAGCGGAACTCCCACACTATGCGAGAGCTGCCACCAGACAGATTTTAATAACACTACAAATCCAAACCATCAGGCTATTGGGATAACAACTGACTGTCAGACCTGCCATACAACCAACCCCGGCTGGCAGCCTGCTCTGTTCCCGATCCATAATAATTTTTATGAACTGCTGGGAGCCCATGCGAACATTACCGACTGCAGCAGCTGCCACAACGGCAATTACAATACTACACCAAATGAATGCTTCGGCTGTCACGCAGATAATTATAATAATACAACCAACCCAAACCATCAGGCGGTTGGATTCGGAACTGACTGCCAGAGCTGCCACACTCAGAATGCCTGGCAGCCCGCAACATTTGACCATGATGCACAATATTTCCCGATATATTCAGGTAAACATAATGGTGAGTGGAACGAGTGTTCCGATTGTCATACCGAGCCGAGCAATTATTCTGTCTTCTCCTGTATAACGTGCCACGAGCATAACCAGCAGGATACAGATGATGATCATCAGGGAGTGCAAGGATATGTTTATGAGAGCAATGCCTGCTATGCCTGCCATCCTACAGGTGAAGCTGGCGGTTCATTTAATCATAATCTTTCCGACTTCCCGCTTACAGGTGCACATACAACCGTTAATTGCGAACAGTGTCATGCGAACGGATATTCACAGCCGCCTTCAACTGTTTGCTCTGACTGCCACCAGCCTGATTATAATGGTACTACAAATCCGAATCATCAGTCACTTGGTATAGCAATCGACTGCGAAACGTGTCATACAACTAACCCGGGATGGGCGCCGGCACAGTTCCCGCAGCATAGTCAGTACTTTGAGCTGACAGGACAGCATGCGGCCGTAACTGATTGTAATACCTGTCATAATGGTAATTATAATCTTACATCAACCGACTGCCTGCAATGCCATCAGAATGACTATAATAATGCGGTAAATCCCAACCATACGGCAGCCGGAATACCTGTAACCTGCGAAGACTGTCATACAGCAAATGGATGGACACCTTCAACCTTTAATCATACTGGGACGGGATTCGTACTTGACGGCGCTCATACCCAGCTGCAGTGTTCAGCCTGCCATCAGGGAACCGTTTCGGGACTAAATCCTGACTGCGTTTCCTGTCACCAGACAGATTACAATAACGCTGCTAACCCGAACCATGCTGCAGCAGGACTTCCAACTACTTGTCAGGATTGTCATAATACTACAGCCTTCATTCCTTCAACCTTTGATCACGGAACAACCGGATTTGAGCTGCAGGGAGTTCATGCTCAGATACAATGTTCTGATTGTCACCAGGGAACAGTAACCGGATTGAGTCCTAACTGCCTGCCCTGTCATCAGTCGGAATACAACTCGGCCCCTGACCATGTTTCTCAGGGTTATCCGACAAATTGTAATTTATGCCATAGTTTCAACGCATGGACCCCGGCATCGTTTGATCATAATAACACAAACTTCCCGCTTACCGGGGCACACTTATCGGTTCAATGTTCCGATTGCCATGCTTCAGGATTTACGGGAACTCCTACCGAATGCGCAGCGTGTCACCAGACTAATTACAATAACACCACGAACCCGAGTCATACTGCGCTTCAGCTCTCAACCGAATGCCAGACCTGTCATACAACAAATCCGGGATGGGCACCTGCATTGTTCCCCGATCATGGAAATTACTTCCAGTTCGTCGGTGCGCATCTGGCGATTGCAAATGACTGCAACTCGTGCCACAATGGTAATTACAATAATACACCGAACACCTGTTACGGCTGTCATTCAGATGATTTCAACGGAACGACTGATCCTCCTCATGTTCAGCTGAACTTCGCTCATGAATGTCTTACCTGCCATACACAAAATGCATGGCAGCCGGCAAGCTTCAACCACAGTTTTTATAATCTGGCAAGCCCGCATAATACTATGGATTGCAGCAACTGTCATTCTGAAGCTAATTATCAGCCGCAGTGTATAAGCTGTCATTACAATGACTTTCTTGAAGAACATAGTCCGGGTGATCCTACAACTTGCTGGGATTGTCATTCAACCTCGCATTGGGGTGATGGTCCCGCGATGAAAGGATTAAAAAGAGATTAATATGATCTTTAAAACGATAACATATAATATCTTTTTATCTGTCATTTTATTGTACGGAATCAATGTGCCGGCTTCTTCTTACGAGAAGGTAGAAAAGATCGGAACTGTAACATACAAATCATCACAGAACGTATATATAAAATTTGAGAACACCGCAGGCATAATGAAGGGAGACACCCTTTTCCGAAAAACAGAAAACATATTAACTCCTGCCGTAATAGTTCAGTTTATCTCAACAAAGTCTGTTGCAGGTGAGGCAGTTGGGAACATAGATCTCAAGATTGATGACAAGCTGTATGCAATTATTGAAAGAGAAATCCCTGATGTTGTAACAGACGAAACGACTGCATCTAATCCAATCCCTGTTTCAACCGGAACGGCAGATGAAAGTATAAAAGAAAATTTTGAATACCAGGAAAGCTAAGGAATCTGTGGTAACCGGGAAGTTCTCTATGCAGTCGTATTCTAATTTATCGAACTCACCGTACTTTGCCGACAACCAAAGATGGAGGTATTCATTTGCTCTGAGTGCGAAGAACGTTGGAGGAAGCAGGCTGTCATTCTCCGATTATATGACTTTTGCTTACAGGGCCGATCAGTGGTCGCGTATCAAGGACAACTTTGGCAGGAGTCTCAGGGTTTACGATTTTGCATTAAGTTACGATTTCAATCCTAAAACAACTATCTGGCTTGGAAGACATCTAAACAGGAAAATATCAAATATCAGTTCCATTGATGGAATACAGTTTGAAACCGGGATAAGCGAAAATTATGTGGGTGTTGTGGCCGGATCGAGGCCGAATTATACTGATCTTGGATTTAATCTGAAGTTATTCGAGTACGGAATTTATATCGGGCGAGAAGATTCATTAAGCTCCGGATATATGACTAACACAGCTGCTTTCTTCGAGCAGACGAATGAATTTAAGACGGACAGAAGATTTCTGTACTTCCAGCATTCCAATTCACTGCTGCCTAATACCAATATATTCCTGTCAACCGAAGTTGATATGTTTAAGCAGATAAGCGGAATTAGAAAAAACGAGTTACAGCTGACAAGTCTTTTTGCTTCTGTAAGGTACTCTCCTTCCAGGGTTGTATCATTTTCCGTTAACTATGATGCAAGGAAGAACGTCATTTATTACGAAACTTTTAAGAACTTCATTGACAGTCTTTTTGAGAACGAGACCAGGCAGGGGTTTAACGCACGGATAAACATAAGGCCGGTTAATAGTTTAATGCTGGGATTAACAGGAGGCTACAGGTTCCGCAAATCGGACATCAAACCCGCACGAAATTTTGGCGGTTACCTGACCTATTCGCGGATACCCGGAATTGAAATAACGCCGACAGTTTCATATACCAAACTTATAACCAGTTATATAGAAGGCGGAGTTGCCGGTTTCAGACTGAGCCGCAATATCGGGAACTACTTCGACGTGTCGGTATACTACCGAAATACTCAATATAAGTTCTACAGCACCATCGGAGATTTAAATCAGAACTCTGTCTCCGTAGATCTTTCAACCTTCCTGCTGAACCCTGTTTTTCTGTCGGTGAGTTATGAGGGAATATTTGAGAAGACCATTACTTCCGGCAGGATCTTACTCAACCTTACAACCCGCTTCTAAAAATTTAAGGTCATTTCTATATCAGTTTACCTTAGGGGGAGTATGACTCATTTAAATGGGCCTCGAGCTTTATTAATCGATGAACAGCCAGGGTACCCTGCTCTGAAGTTTTTTGTTATCTATAATTTTATAACTTAGATATATGAAAACTGATCTTTGTTCAAAAACGCTTCGGAGCTTCCATGTATGAGTATATAGGAGCACTCCATATGCACTCAATTTTCTCTGATGGTTCCGGGAAAGTTGAAGATATAGCCGGCTTTGCTGATGAAGTAGGACTGGATTTCATCGTCCTCACCGATCATAATACACTTAGAGCTCTGAAAGAAGGTTACGAGAAATGGTACGGGAAAACGCTGCTGCTTGTCGGCTGCGAAATAAACGATAAAGAAAACAAGAACCACTATCTTGCTTTGAACATAAAGGAAACCTACTCAACAAGAATTTCCGCTAAAGAATACGTCAAAAAAATTAAAGACGTCGGAGGGATAGGATTCCTGGCGCATCCCCACGAAAAAAGAACCCATATGGCCGAGCATCCGCCTTATCCGTGGACCGAGTGGGACACAAAAGATTTTACCGGAATTGAGATCTGGAACCATATGTCGGAGTGGATGGAGAATCTTACTGAAGAAAATAAATACAAGGCATTCCTGCATCCGTTAAAGACCATTGAAGCTCCGCCTGCAGAAACTCTGAAAGTCTGGGATGAACTCAACCAGGAAAGGAAAGTGGTAGGCATTGGCGGTGTAGATGCTCACGCACATAAATACAATATATTGGGTTTCCTCGAAGTTGAGGTCTTCCCTTATAAAGTTCTCTTCAAATCGATCCGGACGCACATACTGACTGACAAAAAAATTAAGAAAGACAATTCACCTCAGGGAATAAAAGAGGCAAAGGAAATAATATACAAAGCTCTGGAAGAAGGCAGTTGCTTCGTAGCAAATGATTACCATGCCGATTCGAAGGGATTCGAATTCTATGCAGAATCCGGAAACCAAAAATATTATATGGGTGAAACTCCTGAATTTACCAGTGATATGAAATTGGTCGTTAATCTTCCTGCCGAAAAAGCAGAAATAAGAATAATCAGGAACGGCAAGCTTTACGCAAAAGCTGAATCATCCAACTATGAAATGAAAGTCAAATCCAGGGGAGTTTACAGAGTCGAAGTATTCCACAACAGCAACGCCTGGATATATTCCAATCCCATCAGATTCCTAAAATAATTTACCGCCAGCATATTAGGTTTTGTAGTGTGAAAAAACGGCAGACTGCTGCTTTTTCCATTTTTGAATTTTTTATCAGGTATCACTTCTATAGTTATTTCCTTTATTGGGTTACATAAGAGCGATTCGATAGCACCCACATCACTTCCGCTCCCCGGGATAAGAAGTAATTAAAAACATTCTGAATACGCTTTGAAAACGTTCTGAATACGTTCTGAATACGATCTGAAAACGATGTGAATACGCTATAAAGGGTTAAATAAGAGATGAGTAATATTTGATTTGAGTCCCGGCAATTCAGGGTTTTTGTGTACAGCATAGCGATTTGATGAGATGACATATGTAATGATAATTCCTGCCGGTGATGTAAAAATTCCGTTATATAATCATTATTTTTTTAGTAAATTTTACATCTGGAAAATATTTCCTTTGCTGCGCCCGTAGTTCAATTGGATAGAATGTTGGATTCCGGTTCCAAAGGTTGCAGGTTCGAGTCCTGCCGGGCGCACTAATACTGAATTTTTAATTGGAACATTACTTCATTTAATGTTAGATTTAATGCTTTGATTTTTAAGAATAATCTGTAGGACAGAACGTAAATGCTCACTAAAAAGAAAAAACTTTCACGGAAAGAAATTAAAGAGGATAAGCTCGTTTCCACATATTATCAGGCTCAAAGTTTTATAGTGGAAAACAAATCAAGACTGCTCACTTACGGAGGTATACTTGTAGTCATCGCTCTTGCCGTGATATACTATGTGAACCATAAGAAGGAAGTAAACCAGGAAGCGGGAGTAGCCTTGTCAAGAGTCATTGATTCATATGACAGGGGTGCATACCTGGAAGCCATTGAAGGTAAGGCCGGGACTGAGATGATTGGTCTGAAGAAAATTGTAGAGCAGTACGACGGTACAGAGAACGGCGAGACTGCCAAAATTTATCTTGCAAACAGCTATAACAGGCTGGGTAAATTTGATGAGGCTTTCAAATATTACAAAGATTATTCGGGTGATATTCCAATGCTGAAGGCTGCTTCGCTTGCCGGACAGGCTGGCTACTATGCTTACAAGAATGATTTTGAGAAAGCCGGCGACTTATACCGTGATGCTGCGCATGTAAGCAAGTACAATGTGGATAATCCCGATTACCTGCTAAAAAGCGCGATAAATTATATTAGTGCAGGTAAAAAAGAGCAGGCAAAAGATCTGTTAAATACAATTAAGAAGGATTATAAAACTTCCACAGCAAGTCGGGAGGCTGATCGCTACCTGGCGCTGGTTGAGGCTTGATATTAAGCAATTTTGTGAAAGCCGCTTTTGGGCGGCTTTTTTCATTTTTAGACGGTTTTTTATCAAAAACTGCCGACTTTTTGCCTGAAACTGTTAATTTTTCTCATATCCTGTTTCTTGACTTTCAGGCGGTATATGTCTATTTTTTTACTCTATTATTAAACTTTAAACCTAAGGATTTATGGCAGATACTTCTGATTTCCGAAATGGACTGATAATAAAATTTAAAAATGATCTTTATACAATAACTGAATTTCAACATGTAAAACCAGGTAAGGGGGGCGCCTTCGTAAGAACAACCTTAAAAAACCTAAGAACAGGTAAGGTACTTGACAATACTTTCCGTGCAGGTGAAGGTATTGATATCGTAAGAGTTGAAAGAAGAAAGTACCAGTTCCTCTTCCGCGAGGGAAATTTCCTGGTATGTATGGATCAGGATACTTACGAGCAGATCAATATTCCGATGGAACTGTTCGGTGACGGTGAGAAATACCTGAAAGAAGGAGAGGAGATTGATATCCTCTTTAACGGTTCTGAAATAATAAATGTAGAAATTCCAATATTTGTTAATCTTAAAGTTGTTCACACCGAACCCGGTTTCAAAGGCAATACCGCTACCGGCGCGCTGAAGCCCGCAGAGCTGGAGACTGGTGCGAGTGTAAATGTTCCTTTATTTATTGATGTCGATGACCTGCTGAAGGTTGATACCCGAACAGGCGAGTACGTCGAACGCATTAAATCTTAAAAACCAAGGAATCCAATGGATTTAAACCTGATCAGGAAACTTGTAAAGCTTGTTGATTCAAGCGAAGTTACGGACCTTGAGATTGAAGAAAATGGTTTGAGAGTCAAGATAGCGAAAAAAATCAGGGGTGTTAAAGCTTTAGCTCAACCACAGATTCTTTCTCCTTCACAACCAGTTCCCCAGGCCTCACCGGCTCAGGCAGGCGGGGAAAGCGCCCCGGCCAAAGAAGAAACCAAAGAAAAACTGCATGAAGTTCATTCGCCGATTGTGGGGACTTTTTACAGAGCCCCGGCACCTGATGCCGATCCTTATGTGCAGGTGGGTGATATGGTTTCGCAGGGATCTGTTTTATGTATTGTTGAAGCTATGAAACTGATGAATGAAATAGAATCAGATGTCAGCGGAAAGATTGTAAAAATTCTTGTTGAGAACGGAAAACCGGTTGAGTATAATCAGCCTTTGTTCCTGGTTGAGAAAAGTTAATTCTCGGGAAGTTTGAGGAAGATTTGTTTAACAAAATTCTTATCGCCAACAGAGGCGAAATAGCACTTCGTGTTATAAGGACATGCAAAGAACTGGGGATAAAGACTGTAGCAATCTATTCTGAAGCAGATAAGGATTCATTACACGTTACTTTTGCCGATGAGGCAGTGTGTATTGGTCCTTCTCCAAGCAGGGATAGTTATCTGAAAATTCCGCTAATAATTTCAGCAGCCCAGATCACAGGCTCCGATGCAATACACCCCGGTTACGGCTTCCTGGCTGAAAATGCAAGTTTTTCAGAAATCTGCGCCGACTCGGGAATCAAGTTTATCGGTCCTTCCCCTAAAATGATCAATGCAATGGGCGATAAATCCTTTGCCAAGGATACTATGAGGAAGAACGGCGTACCGGTAATTCCCGGAAGCGACGGTGTTATTGCAGACGTTGCAGAGGGAAAAAAAGTTGCGGTTGAAGTCGGCTACCCGGTAATAATTAAGGCTTCCGCCGGCGGCGGCGGCAAGGGTATGAGGATAGTATGGGAGGAAAGCGAGTTTGATAAAGCTTATCAAACCGCGCGTACCGAAGCTGAATCTGCCTTCGGCAATGGTGATGTCTATATTGAAAAGTTCCTTGAGAATCCCCGCCACGTAGAGATACAGGTGCTGGGCGATATGTTCGGTAATGTATATCATTATGGTGAGAGGGACTGTTCCGTACAGAGGCGGCACCAGAAGCTGATTGAGGAATCCCCTTCTCCTATAATTGATGCGGAGATGAGGAACCTGATGGGTGAAACGGCTGTGCTCGGCGCTAAATCCGTTAATTATGAAGGTGCGGGAACGATAGAATTTCTTGTGGACAAGCATAAGAATTTTTATTTCATGGAGATGAATACGAGGATACAGGTTGAACATCCTGTTACTGAACTTGTTTATGATGTTGACCTGATCAGGCAGCAGATACTTGTTGCGGCGGGAGAAAAAATAGAAACGCTTCCGCGTAAACCCCTGGGACATGCAATCGAGTTTAGAATTAACGCCGAAGATCCGGCCAATAATTTCAGACCCTCTCCCGGCAAGATTGAATCGCTTCACTTTCCCGGAGGTTTTGGAGTAAGAGTTGATTCTCACATTTATCATGGCTATTCGATACCCCCTTTCTACGATTCACTGATAGCAAAGCTGATCGTTTGGGGAAAGGACAGGAACCATGCTATAGCCAGGGGAAAAAGAGCTCTTGAGGAGTTTATTATTGAAGGTATAAAAACTACAATACCTTTCCATCTCCAGGTGCTTGAGGATCCCAGGTTTGTGAGCGGTAATTTTGATACAGGATTTCTTGAAAAATTTGAATTCAAGGCAACTTAATTAATTTCATCACTTCTATAGAAAAATAAATTGAGGTTAAAATGGACTTCCCGAATAATCTGAAGTATACAAGCGATCACGAATGGATTAAGGTAGACGGTAATACAGGTATAATAGGAATTACTGAGTATGCACAGGGCGAGCTTGGAGATGTTGTTTTTGTTGATATCGATCCTAATCTTACCGAAATAAAAAAAGGCGAGTCGTTCGGAACGATTGAAGCTGTGAAGACAGTAAGTGATATGTTTGCTCCGTGCAGCGGTAAGGTACTGGAACTGAACAAAGAACTGACCGATAATCCCGAGTTCATAAATAATGACCCTTACGGAAAAGGCTGGATGATAAAGATAGAAATAAACGAATTGTCTGAGTTAGATGATCTGATGGACAGCGGGGCATATAAAAGTCAGGTTGGTCAGTAAAAGAATCAGATCCTTTATACAAGGATATTCCAAATTCAGGAAATGTCATCGCCGGGGAGTTCTCATTTGAGAAAACTTCCTTTCGATATGACAATGAAACTTATTGACGGTCCCACTTTTACGGTTAAGCGTTATTTCAATTTCAGGGGAAACGGTGAAAAATCTTAACCCGTACGATCCGGAAGTTCATTAAAGGCACTTCATATGTTTAGAGCAGATAATGAAGCATAAAGAAAATATTTTAATAATAGATTTTGGCTCTCAATACACACAGTTAATCACACGCCGCGTCAGGGAAAATAATGTTTACTCCGAAATCCATCCTCATACAATAACTCTCAGTCGCATAAAGAAAATGAATCCCTCCGGAATAATTCTCAGCGGGGGACCAATGAGTGTTTATGATGAAGGAGCCCCGAAAATTGATCCCGGGATATTGAAGCTGGGCATACCTGTGCTTGGAATTTGCTACGGACTTCAGTTCATTTCCCTTACGCTTGGCGGAAAAGTTGAACCTGCCAGCGATCGCGAATATGGCAAGGCACATCTCAGGATAAAAACCAGGTCACCAATCTTCGAGAACGTAAAGGAAGAATCGGTAGTATGGATGAGTCACGGTGATTACCTCGAATCATCACCAAAAGGGTTCGATGTTATCGCTGTCTCAGATCATTCGCCCATCTGTGCTATGGCCGATGAGGATAAACAGATATACGGACTTCAGTTTCATCCCGAAGTAATGCATACGGAAGAGGGAAAGAAAATAATTCATAATTTTCTTTTTATTATCTGCAAGTGCACAGGGGAATGGACAACCGGAAATTTCATTAACGAGAAAGTGAATGAGATACGAAACACCGTCGGTGACTCGAAGGTAATATGTGCATTGAGCGGAGGAGTTGATTCTACTGTGGCAGCTGTGCTGGTTGACAGGGCCATCGGCGAAAATCTTACCTGTATTCATATAAATACAGGGATGATGAGAAAAAATGAAAGTGAAGATATTCTCCGAATGTTTCAGGAAAAATTTAAGCTGCGTGTAATTTATATAGATTCGACGGACAGATTCCTCAACAAACTTGCGGGTGTTTCTGATCCGGAAACGAAAAGAAAAATAATAGGGAATACTTTTATCGAAGTATTTGAGGAGGAAGCCAGGAAGATCGAGAATGCAAGGTTTCTTGTGCAGGGAACTCTTTATCCGGATGTTATTGAGTCGGTTTCGGTTAAGGGAGCATCAACTACCATAAAAACACATCATAATGTTGGCGGACTTCCTGAAAAGATGCATCTTTTACTGATTGAACCTTTCAGAGAATTGTTTAAGGATGAAGTAAGGAAGGTGGGCAGAGAACTGGGAATTCCCGATGATTTTATTAATCGCCATCCATTCCCGGGTCCGGGACTTGCTGTCAGGATAATTGGTGACATTTCAAAACCTAAACTTGACATTCTACGCGAAGCTGACGATATTTTTATCAGAGAGATCAAAATTGCAGGTATTTACGATGATATCTGGCAGGCGTTTGCCGTTCTCCTTTCCATCCAGTCGGTTGGGGTAATGGGCGATGCAAGAACATATGAGAACGTTCTGGCTTTAAGAGCAGTAACCTCATCTGACGGAATGACAGCCGACTGGTTCAGATTCGATAACGATTTTCTTGCTCACGTTTCCAATAAAATTATTAATAAGGTAAAAGGAATTAACAGGGTGGTTTATGATATTAGTTCGAAACCGCCTTCCACAATAGAATGGGAATAAAAAGAAATGCTTGATGACAATCAGATTACTCATAAAATGAAACTAGCATCTGATTATGAAATGCAGGGGAAGCTACTTCACGCAGTCCAGATTTACAATTCAGTTATAGCTGAAAATCCCGATTTTACAGATGCCTACTTCGCACTTGGTGAAGTTTATGAAAAAATCGGAAATATAAATCCCGCCGTAGAAATGATAAGGAACTTCCTGAAAAAAAATCCGGAGAATAAAGAAGTAAGAATTTACTTAAGTGAATTCCTGATGAGAAATAAAAGATGGGATGAAGCCAATGAGATATTAAGTTATATTCTTCCCGAAGAAGAACCGGTAATATCTTTTTTTCTTGGTTATTCCCATTTTATGCAGAAAGATTACGAGGTTGCAAGGATTAACTTCCTTAATTTTCTGAAACACGGAGAACCGGATGAAATGCTTCAGGAGGCCAACCTTTATCTTGCTAAAATAAATATAAACCTTAGAGATTTTAAGAGCTCCCTGGAATACTTAAAGAAAACAGAGATTGTTTATTCCAATTTCTGGGAATGGAACCTTCTTATATCCGTGGTTTACTACAACCTGGGTATGTATACCCATGCTGTGGTACCTGTCGGAAAATCTCTGAAACTCAATCCCCAGGAAAATTCTGCACACAAATGGGCAGGGAAAATATATCTTAAAACGGGCGATTATCAGAAAGCCGAGAAACAATTTCTGACATACATAGATGCGGGTGAAAGTGCGGATGCGGATATTTATACTGAGCTGGCGGAAGCATGTTTGAAATCTAAAAAACCTGCTGACGCACTTGCTTATTTTGAAATAGCACTTAAGCTCGATCCGGAGAATAAATTTGCTGAAGAAGGAAAAAAGAACGCTGATATTGTAATAAAAAAGACGGCCCCGGATGATTAAAAAAAACAAACTACTGATTATGTTACTGACGGCAGCCTTATTTTTGCAGGCTGATCTTATACTTGGACAGCAATCAAATATAGATAGCCAGTTTAAGCTTGCTGTTGACCTATACCAGTCGGGTGAGTATAACGATGCCCTTCCAATCTTTGAGAAAATTGCAACCCGGGCACCTTATAATTCAAAAACAACCATAGCATATCTTTTTACAGGGAAAACTTATCTCGGGATGAACGAACTGGGTCCGGCAAAAAAATATCTTCAGGAATTCCTGGAAAAATTCCCTGAGAGCAGGTACAGCGACGAGGCCCATCTGGCTCTTGTTAAGGTATTCTACAAGCAGGAAGATTATAAAGAAGCTTTTGAAGAAATTCTCCATCTTATTTCAAATGCACAACTTTCCGGGTATAAAGACTATGCTGAATCTTTAGGTAAGACCCTTGCCGTAAATTATCTGGGAATGCATGAGATAAAAACTTTTAACGACATTACAACAGATTCCACTTTGAAACCCTACCTTCTGCTGGTGCTTGCACTCAAGCAGGAAAGTGATGGGAATTACCGTGCAGTCTGTAAATACCTGCAAGGAACTGATAAATAACTATCCGACATCGGATCAGTCAGATAATGCAAAGAAATTATTAAGCAAACTTGAAATGCTTAAAGATGAGTACGGATCGCAGAACTTATTGGGTGTGCTTCTGCCGCTCACGGATTCTAAGACGGGAGGACAAAATGCGGCTGCAAATGAAATTCTTGCCGGAATTAAATTTGCTGTTTCAGAGTACAATAAGATTCATGACAGCAAGATCGGATTAGTGATCAGGGATACTGGAAATGATTCACTGGTCATCAGCGGGATAGCGGAAGAATTAAGTATGATCCCTGCCATTAAAGCGGTTATAGGTCCTATTTTCAGTGACGAAGTACGGGCAACATTAGTCGATTTCCGTAATTCAGGGATACCCGTTATTTCTCCTACTGCTACTGATAATGACCTTGTAGATCTGAGTGAGAATTTCTTCCAGGCAAATCCTTCATTTTATATGAGGGCTAAAGTGATGGCCCAGTATATTTATTACGTTACAGGGAAACGGAAGATTTCCGTACTGAATGCGATACAGGGATATTCTCCGTTGCTTGCCTCCATATTTGCAGAGGAATTTCAAAAGCTTGGGGGGGAGATAGTTAAAAATAGAACTTACAGCAGCGGATCGTTTGATCTGAATAATCCTGTCTCCAGTATTGCATCCGACTCGCTTGTACTTGACGGGATCTATGTCCCTCTCTCGAGTAAAATAGATGCTGCGCCTGTACTGTCACAGATGGTTCAGTACAATATTAATACTTCGATTTTCGGGAATCAGGACTGGTTCTATGCAAAAGGTTTCGAAACTTCTTCTGTCCTGAGTGACCAGCTTTCTTTTACATCAGACTTTTACATTGATTACAATGATACATCTTTCAATTCTTTTAGTCACGATTTTACAGAAGAGACAGGAACAGACATCAACAGAAACGTTCTTTACGGTTACGATACTGCCGAATATCTGCTTACGCTAATTGACGCCGGAGCAGATACAAGATCATCATTGATCTCATCAATGGAATCAGGGATAGAAGTTAAAGGTTATCATAACAACATCGCTTTTGGAAAGGAACACATAAACAGGTTTCTTAATATCGTCAGATACAGTGACGGAAAGTTTGAACTTGTTGACCGTTTTAAAGCGGGCGAATAAAAAAAGGAGGTACATTATTCCGGGAGTTAAAGACTTACCCCTTGACGATCGTCCCAGGGAAAAACTTCTTCTCAGGGGTGCTCAAAACTTAACTGATGCTGAATTATTAGCAATTCTGCTGAGAACAGGCACCAAAGGCAGATCAGTTGTAAAGGTAGCCCAGGAATTAATTAATGACTGCGGGAACCTTGCAATGCTCTCCTCAAGATCTGTTTCTTCTCTGAAAAAGAATAAAGGAATAGGAAATGACAAGGCTGCAACCCTGCTTGCTGCATTTGAATTATCAAGAAGAATACAGATTCAGTCTAAATGGTTTTCCGATAAAAAAATCACTTCCCCGCAGGACGTAGCGGAAATCTTCGTCCCTTTATTGAGAGATGAATTACGGGAACACTTCTGTGTGGTCTGTTTGAATTCAGCCAATAAAATTATAAAACATGAAGTGATCTCGATTGGGAACCTGAACTCCAGTGTTGTCCATCCCAGGGAAATATTTAAGGCAGCGATCGACAACAACTCGGCGAGTATCATTTTGATTCATAACCACCCCAGCGGAAATCCCGAACCCAGTAATGAAGATATTTCCATCACAAAAAAAGTGGTGGAATCTGGTAAAATTATGGATATACCTGTTTTTGATCATATAATAATAGCAGGAAACGGGTTTACGAGTTTTGTTGAAAAAAGGTTGATATAGTTGTGAAATACAGCAACAAACTATTTATTTATAATAAGTTAACTTGAATTTTTAGCCCAATTTACGTATATAGCAGGGCATTATTAAGTGACCTATTTGCGCTAAGTTCCTATTTAAATTAGATTTAGGAACGTAAATAAATTGAATAAAAAAGGTTAGTTATAATATTTAATAACCTACTAAAAAAACATAATTGGAGGTTCTAACGATGAAAATAATCAAATTAGCTAGAAACACGGCTGTCGTTGCAGTATTCGCACTTACTGTTGCAGTGATGAGCGGCTGTGGTGGTGTTAGTGATGCTGAAATGCAGCAGCTTCAGGACCTGCGCTCTGAGGTTAACTCATTACAATCTCAGGCAGATCAATTGAAAGATCAACGCGCTAGCTTAGAGAAAGAGATAGCAGACAGAAACTCAAAGTTACAGCAATGCGATAAAGCTAAAGAAGAAACAAAAGCCAATTTGAGCAAAATGGGCATGTGAGTTTAATAAGTTTTTAATTACCTAATTGGAGGAAAAGTTTTATGAAAATAAGTAAGTATTTATTAACTGTACTGTCTCTTCTGCTTCTCTTTACTGTAAGCATTGTTGCGCAGGAAGAAGAGATGACCTCAGATGAGTGGGAAGCCGAAATGGCACGTCTCAGATCACAAAAAGATGCTCTTACACAGCAAATAAATGATCTGCAGAATGATATCAGCAAATTAAAAGATCAGCTTCAGGGAATGCAGACATATGAAGACTGCCAGAATGAGCTTTATGCTCTGGTAGGTGCTACCAAAGCTGATGTAGAGAATTTCAGAAATGCAGTAAACGAGCTTAATGGAAAAATCCAGAGAAAAGAAGGTCCGAAAGCTGACAGGCAGAAAGATCTTGATGCACTGAAATCTAATAAGATAAGTGCTCTTCCTGAATTTTACGATAAAGTTCACAATCAGATGCAGAGTTCTCTCGATTCTTGGGTAGAAGAACCTCAGGAATGGAATTACACAGTTGTAAAAGGCGACTGCCTCTGGAATATTGCTAAGAAAGATCAATATTATGGAAACGGTTTTGCATGGCCGAAGATTTACAAGGCAAACCGCGACAAAATTAAGAATCCTGATTTGATTTATCCAAAACAGGAATTCACTATTCCAAAATTAACAGACGAAGAAAAAGCTAAATACGACAAAATGAGATCAAACTATAAACCTGCACCTGTTCAATAAATTGTCTCTTTAATTTTGTTGTTTCACTTTATTTTAGTTGGAAAAGCTCTTATCATTAATTTGATAAGGGCTTTTTCTATTTAAAGACCAGGGAGAATAATGACCGCTGCAGAAAAACGGATCGTTCTTGAAAATGTAGATATGCTGGCCCTGCTGGGAATGAATGATTCGAACCTTAAATTAGTTGAGGACAGGTTTAATGCTTCTATTTCTGTAAGAGGCGAAAATGTTTTCATTAAAGGTGTTCTTGAGGAAATAGAGTTAATTGAAAAAATCCTTAAGGAAATGTCGTACGTACTTAATACTAACGGGGTTCTTACACAGCAGGATGTTGAGACAATACTCGACCTTACTATTGAGGGAAGAGAGATAATAAGTGAAAAAGAATTCGATGCTATTGTTCTTTATACAAAGAATGATGCGATAAAAGCAAAAACACCCGGACAGTCATCCTATATCCAGACTGCGCAGAAGAATGACATATGCTTTGCTATAGGTCCTGCAGGTACGGGGAAAACTTATCTTGCAGTTGCTATAGCCGTCTCAGCACTCAAAAAAGGAGTTGTGAATAAGATTGTGCTGGCCCGTCCTGCTGTAGAGGCCGGAGAAAGTCTTGGTTTTCTTCCGGGTGACTTCAGGGAAAAAATAGATCCTTACCTGCGTCCTTTATATGATGCACTCGATGATATGATGCCGTCCGACAAACTCAGAAGCTACATTGAGAAGAGGGTAATTGAGATAGTTCCTCTTGCTTATATGCGCGGACGTACTTTGAACAATGCTTTTGTTATACTGGATGAGGCGCAGAATGCTACAACAGGCCAGATGAAGATGTTCCTGACGCGACTCGGAGCTAATTCAAAATCAATCATTACAGGGGATATTACTCAGATTGACCTTCCGCCTAAAACAGCGAGCGGACTAGTTCAGGCACAGGAAATTTTGAGCAGAATAGACGGCGTTGGTTTTGTATATCTGGATAAAGGTGATGTTGTAAGACATAAGCTGGTTAAGGATATTATAGACGCTTACGAAAAATTTAATGTGGATAAGAACGGAAATCAGTAAGGAATTGGAGGCATTAGCCGATTTTCAGAATGATTGATTGCTGTGAATTTCTAAGACATACCGACGGCCAAAGTTAGAATTTGCTCCCGGTGGAGCGGGACTGTTTATAGGGGACTCACTCGTGATGACGGTCAATCGAACTTTTTACTTTCGTTCCAGTACTTGTCCATTTCTTCCAGATTTGATTCATTTATCTTTCTTCCGCTGCCGTTTACTTGCTTTTCGACGTAGTTAAATCTTTTTATAAATTTTTCATTTGTTCTTCTGAGTGCGTTTTCTGGATTTACACCCAGAAATCTTGAGTAGTTTACAAGTGCAAAGAAAACGTCTCCTATTTCTTTCTCAAGTTCATCAGCGCTTTCCTGTTTTTCGGAAATGTGCATCTCCTCGATTTCTTCAATTACTTTTTTCCATACGTCCTCTTTCTTTTCCCAGTCGAACCCGACTTTGGCAGCTTTTTCCTGGAGTCTGTGAGCACGCTGTAATGCAGGGAGCATCTTCGAGGAACACCTTCCAGAACAGAATCTCTTCCTTCAGTAAGCTTTATGCTTTCCCAGTTCTTTTTTACCTCTTCCGAACCGTTTACCTCAACATTTCCGAACACATGCGGGTGTCTTCTTACAAGCTTTTCGCTGATGGAATCGATCACCTCCTCCATCTTAAAATGATTTTCTTCTGATGCGATTATTGAGTGAAAGATAACGTGCAGGAGTAAATCCCCCAGTTCCTTTTTAAGCTCATCATAGTTTTTTTCATCAATAGCTTCAACCACTTCATAGGCTTCTTCGATAGTATTAGCTTTAATAGAATCATTCGTCTGTTCTTTATCCCATGGACATTCCAACCGTAATCTTTTCACTATCTCATATAATTCTTTAAATTTCGCTTCAACCATTATTGATTTTTCCATTCTGATTAATATTATTAACGTGAATGGACAAAATAGAAAAACTATCAACTTGATAAAAGGAGAATAAATGATCGAAGAGAAGATAAAAGAACTCGGTTTTACTTTACCCGAACCTCCCAAACCGCTCGCAGCATATGTACCAGCAGTAATTGCAGGTGATCTTGTCTTTACTGCCGGACAGCTGCCTATCGCCTACGGAGCGTTAAAATACACCGGCAAACTAGGAAAAGAACTGTCTGAAGAAGACGGCAAAAAAGCTGCCGAAATATGTGCTCTTAACTGTTTGAGTGCCATTAAAGGTGTGATCGGGGAACTTAACAGGATTGAGCAGGTAATAAAACTGACGGTATTTGTAAATAGTGCAGAAGGCTTCACAAATCAGCCGGCAGCGGCAAACGGAGCTTCTGAATTGATGGAAAAGATATTCGGTAAGAACGGAAGTCATGCCAGGAGTGCGGTCGGAGTGAATGAACTACCGAAAAACGCTCCTGTTGAGATAGAAATGATTGTAAAATTGAAAAAATAGCTGTTTTTTTAATGATTTTGGCATTTTGTATTTCGGCTTACCTTGATACTGTATTTCATAAGTAGGTATATTTATACGATAAAATAAAAAAAGTTGATATGAACCGTACAATGTTCCGTTCGAAAATACACAAGGCTACAGTCACAATGGCCGAGCTGTATTACGAAGGAAGTATAACTGTAGATAAAGAACTGCTGGAAGCGGCTGATATTCTTCCCTTTGAAAAAGTGCAGGTAGTCAACCTTAATACAGGCAGCCGACTTGAAACGTATACCCTCGAAGGCCCGGCCGGAAGCGGTATGATCTGTCTTAATGGCCCTGCCGCACGCTTAGGCACTGTTGGTGATGAGGTGATAATAATAACTTATACAACGATGAGCGACGAAGAGGCTAAAAAACATAAGCCAAAGATCATACTGGTGGATAAAAATAATAAGGTAAGCAAAGTTCTGTGATATTGGGAACCTTAATAAAAAAAGCTCCATTGATTTTTTATACTCTTTTCATTAAAATGTTCCAAAATACGGAATAAAATTATGAAGAAAATATTTGTCTTAGTATTTGCGGTTATGATAGGGACGGGACTCTCCCAGTATAAACCTCAGGGATTATCAACAGAACATATAAGTGATGGGATTATAAACCAAAGCCAGGGAACACCTTTGCTTGGATTTCTGAATTCACCTAACTTCCAGATGCATCATTCTTATGATGTTTCCTACGCTACATCCGGCGGCAACAGTCTTGCTCTCACTACTTACACGAACAGTATGTCATACGAGTTCAGTAAAAATCTGAATGTACAGGTAGACGCAAGTGTTGTTTATTCACCTTACAGTACGCTTGGAAAGACTTTTGAAAATAATATAAACGGAATATATTTAAGCAGGGCGGCGATAAACTATCAGCCCTGGAAAGATGTTTTCATTTCAGTACAATACAGGAATCTGCCGGTAACGTATTACTCGCCTTTCAGCGGATACCGGAATAATTTCTTCGACAGCGGATGGGGATGGTAATATTATTGAATACTGACTATATAGTGAAGTGTAAGTGAAGGAAAAATCCCAGCCCAAGAATAACGATTTAAAAAGCAGCTTTTCAGGTTCCAGTCTTATTCTCAATTCTATAATCATTCTGCTTGGGGTTCTTATAATATTCCTAACCTTCTCCTTCGTAAACCGTTTGAGCAGCCATTCATCCGATCAAAAAACGACAAATGTTAAATCAGCCTCTGCTGTTATCCAGGTTGAAGTACTGAACGGATGCGGTGCTTCGGGAGTTGCAGAGAAATTCACAGATTACCTGAGGAAAGAGAAATTCGATGTGGTGCAAATGGGGAATTATGTTTCATTTGATATTGATAAGTCGATGGTAATTGACAGAACCGGCAACAGGGCAAACGCTGAAAAAGTTGCTGCGGCACTCGGTATTGAAAATAAAAATGTTATTCTGCAGAAAAATGATGATTCGTTTCTCGACGTTTCTGTAGTAATAGGAAAAGATTATAAAAAATTAAATCAATAGAAGGAAAATATTTGGATTCAAAAAACTTAGCTTATAAAATCACCAGTCTCATATTCAATAAAAAAGGATATGATGTCAAATTACTTGATCTCAGAAAACTTGCTACCTTTGCAGATTATTTCGTCATTTGTTCGGCTGATTCAGATACACAGGTAAAAGCAGTAGCCGATGAAATCGATAAGGAACTCCGCGACGAAGGGATAAAGTACTGGCATAAAGAAGGTTACAAAGCGTTAACCTGGGTATTGATTGATTATGTGGATGTGGTAGTGCATATATTTAAGAAAGATGCACGGGAATATTATAAGCTTGAAAAACTCTGGGGAGATGCACCTTTAGAAGATATTCAGGATCCCGGAGCAGAAAAAACCGGGACAAAAAAAGCCAGGTCGGTAGAGAAATAATATACTCCTCTCGTTATAAAACAAATCCGGAATTACATTGAAAGAATACTTATACAATCTTTTTGTCTCTGCTTCTGAAAAGCTTCCTTACCTGAAAGAGATCCCTTTCATTTTCGAGATTCCAAAACAGGAATCATTTGGTGATTTCTCAACAAATGCAGCAATGCTCTTAACTAAAGTGCTGAAGAGAAATCCACGGGAAATTGCCCGTGAAATAATAGATAATCTACCGATAGACGAAAAAATTATAAATAAAACAGAAATTGCGGGTCCGGGATTTATAAATTTTTTCTTTACAAACGAATTTATCGCAGGGATTGTTAAGAATATTCTGCAGGAAAAGGATAGTTTCGGAAAATCAGATAAGTATAGCGGGAAAAAAGCTGATGTGGAGTTTGTATCTGCCAATCCCACCGGACCTCTTACAGTAGGTCACGGAAGAAACGCAGTAGTCGGGGATACCGTAGCAAATATGCTTGAATGGATCGGATATGAAGTAGACCGCGAATATTACTTTAATAATGCCGGAAGACAGATGAGGGTTCTGGGTGATTCAGTAAGACTTCGTTACCTCGAACTGCTTGATGAGAAAGTTGATTTCCCTGAAGATTACTACCAGGGTGAGTATATCAGGGAAATAGCAGTATCCTTATTTGATGAATATAAGGATTCTTTAAAGGATGAACCAGCTGAGGGTAAGTTTAAGGAAAGAGCTGAAATTGAGATATTTAGAGATATTGAGAAAACCTTAAACAGGCTGGGAATCCATCATAAAATTTTCTTTAACGAAAATACCCTTTATTCTGAAGGCAAAATAAAAAGTGTTCTCGACAGATTTAAAGAGAAAGACCTTAGCTATGAGAAAGAGAACGCACTATGGCTTAAACTTTCTGAAATGGGTAGAGGGCAGGATAAGGTAATTATAAAATCGCATGGTGAACCCACTTATCGTCTTCCGGATATTGCTTACCATGAGATAAAGATCAATCGGGGATATGATTTACTGGTTGATATTTTTGGTTCGGACCATGAAGATACCTATCCCGATGTACTTGCTGGATTAAGAGCACTTGGATACGAAACAGAAAAGATTAAAGTTCTGATTCAACAATTTGTTACAGTTATCGAAAATGGTGAAGAAGTGAAGATGTCCACTCGTAAAGCGAATTTTATTCCTCTTGATAAATTGCTGGATGACGTGGGCAGTGATGTTGTAAGATATTTTTTCAATATGCGTAATATTAATACACATATGAATTTTGATCTTACTCTTGCCAAAAAACAGTCGGACGAAAACCCCGTTTTTTACCTCCAGTACGCACATGCAAGAATCTGTTCGATCCTTAAGATGATAGAAAAGGAAGATCTGAAACCTTCTGTTGAAAACCTCAACCTGCTCAGTGTTGATGAAGAATTACAGCTGCTTAAAAAGCTGAATAAGTTTAAAGATGAGGTACTTGGGAGCGCTGAAAACTGTGAACCCAACAGGATGTGTACTTACCTTGAAGAACTGGCAGCAGCATTTCATAAGTTTTATACTTTTTGCAGAATACTTGGAACTGAGAAGAATCTGGCAGAAGCCCGCATAGCTCTTGCTATTGCAACCAGAACTGTGCTTAAAAACGGACTGACTATTCTTGGTGTAAGCGCTCCTGAAAGAATGTAATCTGTTTAATCTGCAATTGCTGCTGAAGCAGCATATATCTTTCCTGCACCCGAATGAAGCAATGCTTTGCCGCACTCATTTATGGTTGAACCCGTTGTTATTACATCATCTACCAGCAGGATTGATTCTCCTTTCAACTTTCTATTTGACCTGAACGCCCCTTTAACATTCTTCTCCCTCTCTGATATTTTCATAGTCGTTTGAGTCTCGGTATATCTTTTCCTTTTAACCAGTCCTTTTTTTAACTCAATGCCCGCGGTCCTGCTTACACCCTTTGCGATATAATATGACTGGTTAAACTGTCGTTCTGCCTTCCTCAGATGATGCAGCGGCACCGGAACGACAATATCGATATGATAATCCGCAAAGTCCTTTTTTATTTTTTCCCCGAGTAGTTCACCAAGGAACAAGCCAAGAAGAAATTTTTTTCCGTATTTCATGGAATGAATGATTTGCTGAAGCTCTTTGTCTTTTTCAAAAACAAAACAGGATGTGAATCCGCTAATAATACCTTTGTCGGTAAATTTTCTGTTCAACTCTGATGAGATTCTCAATGGTTCAGCTTCCTTAATTTTGGAAAGGCAGCCTGCACAGACCGGAGGCTCAGAATAATGCAGTTTTCGCCGGCAGCAAGGACAGAAGCGCGGCAGCAGAAAATCAAGAATTGCGTTCCCCATTTCCCTCATTATATAACCCTATAACATCCCCGATTGTTTTCTGATAAACCATTCTGCGGCAAACAGGAGTATTACTATAATAAGAAGCCATTCATCCGACCACAGTCTTATTTCATCAATCTCTGTTTTTTCTTTCGATGCATTCTGACGAATATTTTGCAAGAGGGGATAAACGCGGTTCATGTCCGTATAATAGAAATACTTCCCTCCGGTATTCTCTGCAAGTGAAGATAGAAACTCATAATCAGTTACCGGATTTAATTGTTCAATATCAACCTCGCCGATATTAAAACTGCCGCCGTCTGATCCGATTATTTTATTGTTCCTTATGGCTTTACCGATGAAGCTAAAGTCACCTGTTTGAGTTGTTTGATATGTGCCCTCATATAATCCGCTTCCAAGCGAATTTAATATTACTTCGTCCTTTTTACCGTTATGCGAAATAGAGACATTTACTTCAGCATCAGCAACCGGATTATAGGAAGCATCATAAACCTCTGCGGAAAACTCTACCGGTTCGCCCAGGGAATAAAGTTTTTTTGACGTTTTGACCGACACCTGTTTCTGCTCCTCTGTACTTCTCAGCCACCTTATGCTGTTATGAATAAAACTGTCAAACAGGGTTAGTTCCTTGGTTGCTGTCTGAAGTTTCCATCTCCATATACCGCTTGCAAGCACGGCAAGCGACCTTTTTGTTCCTATTCTTCTCGAGACCACGAGCGGAGTATTCAGCGCAACATTATTCAGACGGGCCTTTACAATCACTTCACTCTCGGGTTTAGCTTTTATTTCAGAATTTGTCATAAAGACAGGAGGCAGATTATTCCACGCCCCGGCAGGATTATCTGAATTATTCTGAATCAGAGGATTTTCACTCTCGCTTGTTGGAACAACAGGCTGAACTTCAGAGAACCCGTTATCGATATTTTGAATAGTGAATGGAAGTTCGGGCTGCAGAGATTGTAACCTCTGTAAATCTATATTATCCTCAAGAACAAGAAAGAAAGGTTTTTCCTTTAACGTAACCGCATCCTTTACCCGGTTCAGCAGCTCAGCACTGGTCTGCTTTGAAGGAAATCCAAGAAGGATCAATACCTGTGCACTATCGAGCGCGGCTGCCGGATTCAGGTTTTCAATATATTTATCAGGCGCCGTCTGAGTTAATGACTTTACTGATAGGTTTTTATCCTCTTCAAGTGAATTTTTTATAAAAGACAGGTCAGGAGAAGGACTGCCGGCAACAATCAGGATTTTCACTTTATTGCTGAGAACGGTTATATAAAATACTTTCTTATTATTCTCAAAAGTAAATTCTCCTTCTTGATTATTGAGTTCCAGGGTAAGTTTCTTTTCACCCCCTGTTTTGGGCGTATAGGTAAAAGTTTCATTTTGTGTGCCGTCTGCAGATAAAGTAATGGTTCTCTGTTCCAGCAGGCTGCCCTCTTCATAGAGAGAGATAACGGCAGGCTTATTTCCGAATCCTCTGTTCATAATTGTTGTGGAAATTGTAGTGGGGGTTTCCGCGTATATAAATTCATTATGGAGTATATTTTTAATAAATATATCATTCCTTTTTGTAGTATCACCAACCCCAATCGTAAAAACCGGAATATTCAGCTTTTTAGCAGTAAATAGCGGGTCTGCGCCTTCAGTTATTACCCCGTCACTAATTATAACCACAGAGGCAACATTCTCTTTTCTCTTATTGATGAAGGAAAAGATTTCCGAGAAATCAGTACTTCCTTCTGAAAAGCTTAATTGCGAAAGACTGTCGTAAGAAAACTGAGTTATGTGCGAGCCGAAAGTAAAAAATTCTGAGCTGCCTGCCAGATTATTATTATTTATTCCATCCACAAACCGTTTTACATTTTCACTTCTCTGAGTTCCATCTTTAATTTTTATTGAGTGCGAGTTATCTACAAAAACCATGTCGACAGGCTGGAGAATAATTTTTTTGACAAGCGTAACAACAGGTTCAAATATTATAAAAAGAAGAATAATCAGAGCGAATGTTCTTAGAAGTACAAGGATTGTCTTTTTTACTGAACTAACCGGCGGCAGGGTATAGCGGTATGTGTATACAGCATATGATGCAAGGGCGATTAAACCTATGAAGAAAAAGATTCCGTTGAATGAAAAGGAGAGATTGATTTTTTCAAAGTTAAACATTAAAAAGTAAGTTCTCCCTTAAGAACTGTAACTGCCTTGCCTGATATATAGAGCTGGTTGTCAGGTTTGTTGTATGAAACCTTAACCCGGCCTCTTCTGCCCATTGTATCTCCCTGTTCAAAAACCAAAGTCAGATTTTCGGCTTCGGCATCCACAAACCCAAGTTTTCTGAATACCATAAGCATAGGCCCGTTTGTAGATCCCGTAACCGGATCTTCATCTATACCGTAATAAGGAACAAAATACCTGCTGTGCGCAAAACTTGAATCGTCTATTGTTTCCAGTGAATAAACTACTACTCCTTCGAATTCATGTTTATCCTCGGTAAGCTTTTTGAGCTTCTTAAAATCAGGTTTCAGACTTTGCAGTGTCATCAGTGAGTCAACCCTGAAATAAAGGTTCCCGTTATCCAATATTATAAAAGGCGTTTCGTCAGGAACGGAGGTTCTCTCCGCACCTACTGCATCAATTATTTCCTCTTTACATCCGGAAAATTCATCAATCTGATAAATAGGAATCTGCATATAATACCAGCCATCTTTCATGCCGCTGGTTAAGATTCCGCTTTTTGTTTCAAACTTTACAGAAGAATTGTCCTTCATCCTGCCGTTTTCATATAAGAAATGGAGTGAAGCGATAGTGGCGTGACCGCATAGCTGAACTTCTACTGCCGGGGTGAACCATCGCAGCTTATAATCAGCTTTATCGGAAGAGGAGAGGAATGCGGTTTCTGCAACATTCATTTCGCGGGCGATCTTCTGCATCAGTTCAGGAGAAAAGTTTTCAGCAAACATTACCCCCGCAGAATTTCCTTCGAATGAGTTCTCAGTAAATGCATCTATTTGAAATATTTTATGATTTTTTACCATTAAGGAGATTCTCTATTTTCCAGTTTTTCATTCTTTCGTATGTTTCATAGTCGGTTAAGTCGAAATGGATCGGACTAACCGAAACGTAATTTTTTCTTATTGCAGCCTGATCTGTTTCAACTTCAGTATCAACTTCCATAAGACTTCCGGTAAGCCAGTAATAATTCTTACCGTAAGGGTCAACGCGCTGTTCGTAAATATCATCCCATTTAGATTTACCCTGACGCGTCAGCTTAATACCGGCTATCATTTCTTCAGGAATGTCGGGTACATTTACATTCAGGAGAGTTCCAAGCGGCAGATCTTTTCCTGCCAGCTCACTTGCCAGCAGTTTTGATATTTTTGCTGAAAACCTGAAATCTGATGCCTCATGGTTCGTTACCGAGACAGCAATAGAAGGAATATCCATTATTGCGGCCTCGCGTGCCGCTGAGACGGTGCCGGAGTAAATGATATTTATAGCAGTATTAGACCCATGATTTATCCCCGATACAACCAGGTCGGGAGGCGTTTTCATTATATTTCTTATGCCTATTTTAACACAGTCGGCAGGCGTGCCGCTTACAGCATAACCGAAGAAAGTGCCGTTCTTTTTATAGTCAGTTACACGCAGGGGCAGCTGCATAGTTATTGCGTGCCCCACGGCACTTTGCTCTTTAAGCGGCGCCACTATAGTTACATCTGCAATTTCGCTGAGTGACTCGGCGAGCGCTGCAATACCCGGAGCTTCAATTCCATCATCATTTGTTACCAGTATTTTCAATGTTTTTCCTTATCAAGATTCAATTAAGTATGCCAATATAACACTTGGCCTATGGATTCTCAATTGAATGAGACAGTACTGTACCTAATAATATTTCTATTTTAATTATTAAATAACGGGCAAATATTTCTTAAATTTACATTTCTATTATGCTTGTACTAAGACCACATATATTTAAAGGATTTCCGGAAATAATATTTGGTTTCAGCACCAAATTTGGTCCGGGTTATGAATCGCCCTATTATCTTTAACCTCTCCTTATCCGTTGATGATGATAAAGAAACTGTTATTAATAACCGTAAAATTTTCTTCAAATCACTCGGTTTAACTCCGGAAAGAGCAGCATTTCAGAAACAGGTACATGGAGATACTATCACCTTTGTTTCTGCACCGGGGAAAGTCGGCGAATCGGATGCCATGATTACAAATAAAACAAATATTCCCTTATGCATAAGCACAGCGGACTGTACTTCGATTTTCATATATGATCCGGAAACAAGAGTAATAGCAGGAATTCATTCCGGCTGGAGAGGAACAGAAAAGAAAATCACCGCAAAAACCTTAGGTCGTATGAAGTCAGAATTCGGTTGTAAAGCTGATAATTTATTTGTATATCTTGGACCTTCGGTCAGCCAGGTTAATTATGAAGTAGGAAAAGAAGTGGCAGATCTATTTGAAGAACGCTATGTTGATAAGAAGGATGGTAAACTTTACCTGGATGTTTCCACAGCTAATTATGATATGATATTGGATTCAGGCGTACCTCAATCCCAGATACAGAAATCCGGTTTATGCAGTTTTGAGTACAAAGAGCTCCTCCATTCTTACAGGAGGGACGGTAAAAAATCCGGCCGTGCACTGGGTGTAATAGCCATCAGATGATAAAACCCGCTTAATTATTGGAGAATTTATGCAGAATATTATAAGAATTAAAAAAGCAACTTTTTACGGATACCATGGGGTTTTATCAGAGGAGCAGACTGTCGGCGGAAAATTTGAAGCAGATGTAGATCTATATACTGATTTCTCAAAAGCAGCGATAGATGATAACCTTTCCGAAACAATTGATTACCACAAAGTGTACAAATTTATATATAAGCTGGCGCTGGATGAAAAACACTATCTTATAGAATCACTTGCCACCAAAATTGCCAATGAACTGCTGCTGAACTTCAAGCCTCTTGAGAAGGTATGTGTTCGTGTTAGAAAAAATAACCCTCCCCTTGGGGGTGTGGTAGACTGTGTTGAAGTTGAAGTAATTAAAGAAAGAAAAGAACTATAAATTCCGGAAATAATATTTCTAGTATTGCATATATAGCGCTCGGAACCAATAAGGGAAACAGACAGGAGAATCTTACCAGGGCTGTTGATCTGCTGGAATCAGATTCTGGTTGTACTATTACAGCTAAATCTTCTGTTTATGAAACAAAACCCTTCGGGAACAAGGATCAGGATAATTTCCTGAATGCTGTGATTGAATTAAGGACGGATTACTGGCTAAAGGAACTTTTCCGTCTGCTTAAGCTGGTGGAAGAACAGCTCGGACGCAAGAAGGGGGAGAAGTGGGGACCAAGGGAAATTGATCTGGATTTATTATTTTACAATAATGCAATTTATTCGGATCATGAGCTTAAGATACCCCATGAGGGAATTATGAACCGGGATTTCGTTATAGTGCCGTTAAGTGAGATTGCCGGGGATTTTGTGATTCCCGAAAAAGGAATGAAAGTTTCAGAGAATCGACCTCGAAAAAATCGAAAAAAATATAATCACTAAAACTGATTACAAATTATAATGGTAAAACAATCAATCGATAATCCTGATGTTAAATATATAGCCATCGAAGGGGTAATAGGAGCAGGAAAAACCTCACTTGCAAAAAAAATAAGTGATAAACTTAATGCAGAACTTATACTTGAGCAGTTCGAAGCAAACCCGTTTCTTGAAAAATTTTATTCCGATCGCAAGCGTTACGCATTTCAGACACAGATGTTTTTTCTGATAAACCGGTTCAAACAGCAGGAAGAGCTTAACCAGGAGAACCTATTTACCGAACACATAGTGAGCGATTATGTGTTTGATAAAGACCGGATTTTTGCTTACTTAAACTTAAATGGTGAGGAGTTGAAGCTGTATGAAAGCATATTTCCACTGCTTTCCCGAAGTTTAAGAAAGCCTGACCTTGTGGTGTTTCTTCAATCCAGCGTTGACAGACTTATGTTTAATATTAAAAAAAGAAGCAGGAAAATTGAAAGAAACCTGACGAGAAGCTATATAGAGGAACTAAGCGATGCTTATACTCACTTCTTCTTCAGGTATTCCAACACACCTCTTCTGATTGTCAACTCTACGGAAATTGATTTTGTAAACAATGATCAGGATTTTAATGAATTATTTAAGCAGATATTCAGAAAGGATAGAGGCGTAAAGGAGTACTTTAAGCCCGAATCGAAGAGGATAGAATGAGTATGATCAGATTAATTTTATTTTTTGTTTTATTTTATGTTATATATTTCGTTCTGAAGTTGTTTATTACCTACTTCAGATTAGGCTCGAAAAACAAAGCGCGATTTTAAGAAAGATAGAAAACCCGAAAGTAAATATGAGAATGTTGAAGAAGCAGAGTTTACCGAGATAAAAAAGAAAGATGAGAACGATAAAAATTAACTAAATGGCAAAACAAAACTTCATTTCATCTGCTCTTTATAATATCTTCCAAAAGTCTCTTTCTGTTCCGGAGAATAAAAGTACCGATCTGGGTAGTCCTAAAAGATTTCTGATAGTCAGGCAGCATAACCAGCTCGGTGACCTTCTGGCGGGCGTTTCCGTATTCAGGGCGATTAAGGAAAAGTATCCCGATAGTCATATTACTCTTATTGTCAGTCCTTTTAATTACCCCGGGATGATAAAAAACAAATTCCTCGACAGGATTTTTATTTTCGATAAAAAGAAGCTCTACAACCCTTATTATTTTTCAAGGTTCATCAGCCTGTTGAAGGAAGGGTATGATGTAACACTGGTTCCGGTTACGGTTTCAATATCATTTACCAGCAACCTTATTGCAAGACTATCCAGAGCTAAAATCAGGATCGGGGCAAAGAGCCTTGATGGTAAAAAAAACGACAGTGCTTTTTTCTTTGACAGAAGAGTGGAAATTGATTGGCGGAAACATCCGGATTCAAACGTTTCCGAGAGAAGTCTTGATATAATAAGACCCTTCGGCATCACAACAAACGACTACAGGTCGGAAATCACATTTGATGAAAATGATCTGAAGGCTGCCAGGAAGTTTATTGAGTCATTCCGAAACAGCAATAACAACCTTCTGATGGGTCTTCACGTTGGAGCAGGCAAACCTCAGAACCGCTGGTCACTTTACAAATATTCAGCTCTTATCCAAAGGCTGAAAGAAAATTATAAGGCCGATTTATATCTGACCGGAAGCTCAGGCGATCGTGAAGAAATAAAATTTGTTACCGAAAACGTTCCTTTCAAGCTTCCTGTCTTCATTAACAGAAAAATTCCTGAAGTTGCGGCGTTAATTTCTTTATCTGATTTGTTTATTTCTAATGATACCGGAATAATGCATGTGGCTGGTACAACTAAAACTCCTCAAATCTCTATATTCGGACCTACAAATCCCCTCAACTGGGCTCCGATAGGTGAGAATAAAGTCTATATCAGGAAATCCGACCTGATAGACGACATCGCTGTAGAAGACGTTTTTAAATTATGCGTCCATTTTTTTCCTGCCAGAGGGAACGGTTAAATTAAAGCAGTACTGCAGTGAAAACTGCCTATTGAACTTCCGCGTCTACAAAAGCCGATATCAATACTTTTCAATACTGATCATCTATTGTCATACTGTTATAAATGATAAGTACTTAAGAACGCTTCATTTCGGCCTGACTGTTTCAATATTTCATTTCAGTTTAAAATCAGACAAAGCCCATAAACCGTATATTGAACGGTAACTAAAGCAGGACTAAAACTGTCTCCCGTTGCCTCCTTCCGCAGGAAAAAGATCATACTTCACCGGTATCTTCCTTAGATTATCCATCTTTTAGTCATTTCCATTATGATTAAGTAACTTTTAATATATTTACACCCTTTATATATTTGTATTCTATAACAGGAAACGAATGATCAACATAAGAAACTTTTGCATTGTTGCACACATAGACCATGGTAAGTCTACTATAGCCGACTGTATTCTCGAAAGGACAGGGGCAGTAACAGAACGTGAGGCCAAGGCCCAGGTACTTGATGACCTTGAGCTTGAAAGGGAGAGGGGTATCACGATAAAATCCCATGCCATCCAGATGCATTTCAAAGCTAAGGACAATAATGATTACGTATTTAACCTGATAGACACCCCGGGGCATGTCGATTTCTCTTATGAAGTGTCGAGATCGCTCGCAGCCTGCGAAGGAGCTGTTCTTGTAGTGGATGCTGCGCAGGGTGTAGAGGCACAGACTATCAGTAATCTTTATCTCTCCATTGAGGCGGGACTTGAGATTATTCCGGTAATCAATAAAATTGATCTTCCGAGCGCTGAAATTGATAAGGTGAAAAATCAGATAATAGATCTGATAGGGTGCGAAGACGATGAGATTTTGCTGGTTAGCGCAAAAACCAAAACGGGAATAGATGAACTGCTGGAAAGAATTGTAACTAAAATTCCCCCGCCGAAAGGTGATCCCGATGCACCTCTACAGGCTCTGATATTTGATTCAATATTCGACGCTTACAGGGGTGCAATTGCATATATAAGGATATTTAACGGCCGGGTTAAAACAGGCGATAAGATAAAATTTTTTGCTACAAAGAACGAACACGAAGCTGAAGAGATCGGCGTACTGGGATTGAGAAAAGTTAAAGCAGATCAGCTTGAAGCCGGTAATGTCGGTTACCTGATAGCAGGAATTAAAGATGTTCACGATACTAAAGTAGGCGATACAGTCACTCTGGCTAAAGGAGGCGCAGCGAAACCCCTTCCCGGCTATAAAGATGTTAAACCAATGGTATACAGCGGGCTTTATCCAACCCTATCAGACGATTTTGAAGATCTGAGGGATGCACTGGAGAAATTCAAACTGAACGATTCGGCGCTGGTTTACCAGCCTGAAACCTCAGCTGCGCTTGGGTTCGGATTCAGATGCGGATTCCTGGGAATGCTGCACATGGAGATCGTCCAGGAGAGATTATTACGGGAATATGATCAATCAATAATCACTACACTTCCAAACGTTGAATATATTGTATATAACAAGAAAAATGAAGAAATTATAGTAGACAATCCTGCAGAGATGCCCCCGATAGGCGAAATTGAAAGGATTGAAGAGCCGTTTATTAAGGCTCAGATAGTTTGTCCAAGTGAATATGTTGGCAACATAATGAAGCTTGCTATGGATAAAAGAGGGATCTATAAAAATACTACGTATATCGATCCGACCAGGGCCGATCTGCAGTTTGAATTCCCTCTTTCAGAAATTATCTTCGATTTTTATGACAAGCTGAAATCATCTACCAGAGGATATGCATCATTCGATTATGAATACATCGGATATCGGGAATCAGATCTTGTTAAACTCGATATTATGCTGAACGGTGAACCCGTTGATGCATTATCAATGATCGTGCACAAGGATAAATCATATGACTGGGGTAGAAAGGTCTGCAGTAAATTAAAAGATCTTATTCCCAGACAGTTATTTGAAATTTCAATACAAGCAGCAATTGGCACTAAAGTAATATCCAAGTCTGTTGTAAAAGCACTCCGGAAAAATGTACTTGCTAAATGCTATGGCGGGGATATTACAAGAAAAAGAAAATTACTTGAAAAACAAAAAGAGGGAAAAAGAAGGATGAAACAGGTCGGAAATGTTGAAATTCCTCAGGAGGCTTTCCTTGCGGTACTGCAGATTGATGAATAATAAAAAGAAGGCATTACTTGTTTAATCCTTCTCAAAATACGGTCTATACCGAAGCTCCTCCTCCGCAGTATACTCCGCGGAAAAAAAGATCCAGGTTCGGTACTATCATCAGGATTTTTTTAATTGTCCTGATCGCTGCAATCATTATTAAGTCATTCTTTATTGATGCATTCAGGATCCCCACCGGTTCTATGGAAAATACTTTGCTGGTAGGGGATAATATTCTTGTAAGCAAGGTTGCATATGACTTCCACACGCCGCGCTATATTCCTTTTACAGGAATATCCATTCCTTCTGCCGATCTCTTTTCTGTTTCTGATCCGGAAAGAGGGGATGTTATTGTCTTTAAGTATCCCTATGGATCTGAACTTCCTGATAAAAACAGTATAAACCTGGTTAAAAGGATTGAAGCTCTTCCAGGTGATACCATCCAGATAAAGAAACAGGAAGTTTTTATTAACGGACAACCCCAGCCTTTCCCGTTCGCAGTTAAAATCGACCGCAACAACAGGATGGAACCGGGTATTCCTGAACCAGGAATTTTTCCCGATGATAGTGCATGGAATAAAGATAATTACGGACCTATTGTAGTGCCTAAAAAAGGCGATCTGATTGATCTTACTCCTCAGAATGCACGTTTCTGGAAACCGATCATTGACAGGGAACTTGGAAAAAATACACTGAGCGTTGAAGGTACAGTTATTACTATTGAAGGACAGCCTGTTCATGGTTATACTCTTACCAAAGATTATTACTTTGTTTTAGGTGATAACCGTGAAAACAGTATGGACAGCCGGTACTGGGGATTTGTCTCCAGGGATATGATCATTGGTGAGGCGTTCATCATATATTGGTCGTGGGATCCATACGTACCAAACCGGAAGTTCTACAATATTGTGGAACCGATAAGATTTGACCGGTTATTTAAATCAATCAGATGAAAAAAGTTGTATTCCTTTTTATTACTCATTCCGTTTGTAGTTCTCCTTCCGCAGGAAAAGTACTTTATATATTTCAAAGACAAGGGGGAGTATGCATCTCTCCAAAAATCTGCCCCGGGGTATCAAAAAGCGTTGGAGAAGATTTCACCGCGCGCCCTCGAAAGAAGAAAAAAGGTAATGAACAGTGATTCTCTGATCACCTATGAGGATCTTCCGGTAAGTAAAGATTATATCTCACTGTTAAGTGCTATTGGTGTTAAAGTAGTAAACGAGCTCGACTGGTTTAATGCTGTATCCGCGTACCTTGATAATAACCTTAAAGACCGGGCTGAAAATCTTCCATTTGTCCGGAAAATCGTTCCTGTGAAAATACTGACCTTCAGGAATGAACAGCCGGGGAACAGCGGACTTATAAAGACCGTAAATACAGGAGAACAGGATTACGGAAATTCTTATGAGACAGCTTGCCTTATCAAATGTTCCTGATGTGCACTCTAAAGGAATAACCGGTGAAGGGTATCATAATCGGCGTTCTGGACACGGGATTCGACTGGAAATTTCACCAGGCTTTAATGAACGCGCATGTTCTGGATGAGTATGATTTTGTCTTCCACGACAGTGTGACAGCGAACCAGGTCGCAGGATGTGCCTAAACAGGCTGACCATGGTACTTACGTTTTTTCAATCATAGGCGGATACAAAGACAGCGTGCTGATAGGTGCTTCATACGGATCTTCATTCATACTAGCCAAAACTGAAGATATAAGATCTGAGACGCACGTAGAAGAGGATAATTATGCGGCAGCTCTCGAATGGATGGAGAATCTTGGTGTTGACGTTACGAGCAGTTCCCTTGGTTATAACACGTTTACGTCAGGGACTTCATATACTTATGCTGATATGAACGGAAAGACTACAATTGTTACACGTGCGGCTGAACTTGCATTCCAGCGCGGAGTTGTCACAATTACAGCCGCAGGTAATGAGGGAAATACGAAATGGCGATATATAATTGCTCCCGCTGACGGATTTAATACTATGGCAGTCGGTGCTGTTAATTCTGATAATATTGTTGCTGCCTTCAGCAGCAGGGGACCAACATATGATGGAAGAATTAAACCGGATGTAGTTGCAATGGGTGTTAATGTTTACGGTGCTTCCACGAATGGTCCGGATCTTTATACTTACGGCTCCGGAACCTCATCGGCTACACCGATTGCAGGAGGAATTGCCGGACTTCTTCTCTCAGCTTTTCCTCACCTGTCGAATGTTCAGGTAAGAGACATCTTTCACGAAACTTCGGATAATTCGGAGGATCCTGATAATGACAGGGGATACGGCTTATTATCTGCGGCAAAAGCTATTTCATTTCCTAATCTCCAAAACCTCAACGGAAATTATATCCTTCATAAGGCATTTATCGACAGCTTTCCAGTTTCAGATGTAAATTTTCATTATACAACTAATAATAAAACTTTAACGAAGTGAGTATGAGTTCAGAGAATTCCTATGCGTTCAGGACACAACTCCCAGTATTCTCACTTAACCAGGAAATTGATTTTTATTTTACATTTAGTGATGGAAGTGGAAATATTCAACGTGATCCCGAAGGCAAAAATTATAAGATGCGTTACGGAGAGTATGAAAATTTCCTTAAATATTGCGCTGGCGCCCCGTGCAGATTATGTGCTTAGCCATAACTACCCGAATCCATTCAATTCTTATACAACGATAAATTTTATTTCAGAAGGAACTTACCCGGCTGAATTAGTGATATATGATGCCCTGGGAAGAAGAGTTAAAACATTATTTAAGGGAACATCGCATTACCCGGACTAACTCCAGCATCTGGGACGGAACAACAGATCAGGGTTATCAGGCGGCAAGCGGAATTTATTTCTACACCCTTAACCTGAACGGCAGTATTACACTCGCAAAAGATGGTTTACCTGAAGTAAACAAGATCACATTTTAACTTGCCTGCCGTCTCTATCCTTCCTGTCTCTCTTAAAAATATGAACTTTCTGCTGTATTATGGTTAAATTTATTTATTCATATTTTAGAGGAAATTATGAGTAGTATTCTAAAGGAGATTCAGGCCAAATACCTGGACAAATTCAAAAAAGCAGATGACGAGTTAATTCTTGAAATGGAAGATTTTGCAAGGAAGAATAATGTCCCGATACTTTCATGGCAGTCAGCCGACTTTCTTGAAGTATTAATCAAAATGAATAAACCTGAAAGGGTGCTTGAAATAGGAACTGCTATTGCCTACTCAACCATCAGGGTAGCTAGAAATCTTAATGCAAATGCAGTTATTCAAACAATTGAAAAGAGTAAGGATAATATTAAGCTTGCTAAGGAAAATATAAAAAGATCCGGGTTAGGTAAGAAGATTGAAGTGCTTGAAGGTGATGCATTGAATTTAATGCCCGGACTTGACAAACAGTACGATTTTATTTTTCTGGATGCCGATAAGGAAGATTATATGAAATTGTTTGACTATTCTATAAAGCTTCTGAAAACTAATGGTACAATATTTATCGATAACCTGCTTATGGCATGGATATGCTGCGGCGGATGAGGTTCCCGAATATTATAGTGAATCGGCAAAACACATAAAGAAATTCAATGAAATGTTCGTATCCAATGCAAATCTTAAAACTACAATAATCCCTGTTGGCGACGGTATAGGACTGGGTGTTAAAGTATAATGGAAAATACAGAAATACTTATACAGGAAATTGAAGTCTTTTCAAAAAACGGACTGAAAAGAAAGGAGGATCTGGCTTTACTGCTGTTTCTCGGCTACTCCAACGATATGAGAGAAACGGTGGAGGATCTCAGCTTCACTTCCAAATACGTTCAGGGACTTTTCAGAGTTCTTGAGAAAGCATCAGGGAATGCAGATGTACAGAATTTGGGACAGATTAAAGCAGATATTACAGTTAACCTGGAAAAAGTGAAAGAGATGATCAAACAACTGATATCTAAGGCAGAGGAATCAGATAAAAGACATTTCAATGAAAGCTATCTGCAGCTTACACAGAAAAGTCTGTTTAATCTCACGGAGCTGATGAGCGATCTTGAATGGACTAAGAGATACCTCAACCAGGTTAAAAGATCAAATACTAATTAAGAAACCGCTACTTGGCGATCCATTTCTGAAGAGCTACAAGTAGATTCTCCATAGCGTTTATCAAAGGTTTGTGCTGACTCTTATCTATATCTTCGAGGATCTCTTTATGGATTTTCACATAAGCATCATTGAGCTTCTGTGTGATGACCTTTCCACGTTTTGATAAGGTGACCTTCATATTTCTTCTATCAGAAGGTTCTATCTGTCGGATAATGTAATTTTTGGCGACAAGTCCATCAATAATTCTCGTTAATCTACTTGGGCTGAGATTCATTCTTTCAGCAACCTGTTTGTTGTTTAACACATCATCCTTGTTAAACAACCGGAGGCAGCGGAATTCAGACTGTGTCAGTCCATGGTTTTCTGCTAACCTTGCTTCCTTTTCCTGGCAGTTAGCTAATAATTTAAACGTTAGGTCCGCAAGCTGCGAAGCATTTTCACTTTTACCCTTTTTAGTGGCCATCCTTGTTCCTGTAAATTGTTTGTTATTATCAAATATCGGGTTTATTGACTATTAAATCAACACATTTTTAAATAATGTGATAGATTATTTCATTTTTATGAGTAACCTCAACCTGGCCCTTACTGTTATCCAGAAGGGCTTTTTTCAGCATTTTGATATCCTGCTGCGGTATAAGGGCATTAAAAATTGCACTTTCACCATAATCAATACCCTCAATAATTGCAGAATATTTTGAGAGCTCCCGGTGAACCAGGCTTATAAAATCGAAATCGCTTTTTATCGTAACCCGGATAAAAGGTTTTTCTTCCTGAAAGGTGCATTCTTCGAGCAGAAGTTGTGAACTAAGATAATAAGCCTTTCCCAGAGGACCTACACCGAGCTTTGTACCCCCAAAATATCTTGTTACGATTATAAGAATATCTTTCACTTCGAAATGATCTATTGCATTCAATATCCTTATTCCCGCCGTGCCGGATGGTTCCCCGGCATCAGAATATCTTATTGAATCGTCCTTTAACCTGAATGCATAACAATGATGAGAAGCGTCATAATTTAGTTTTTTTATTTCTTCCAGGAAGATGGTCACATCTGTTTCTGATTTTACCGGAAAAGCCCTGGCGATAAATTCAGAACCTTTTTCTTTGTAAGTCTTTTCGGATGTTTTTTTAAGCGTTTTTATTGTTTGCGGAACCGGCATTTACTTTATTTTATAGTTTTTTGCAAAAATAAGCTTAATTCATTAAAACAACGAAATATTAGGATAAGGTACTATAATGCATTACTAATTAAATTGATTTTATACGCTCTAATCGATAATATTTAAAGCTTATTAATAAAGGATTTCGGGATTTGGAAAAAGAAACGATAATTGTAAAGGGAGCACGTGAACATAACCTTAAGGATATCGACGTTGAAATTCCCCGTGAATCATTTACTGTAATTACAGGGTTATCGGGTTCAGGAAAATCTTCACTTGCGTTTGATACAATATATGCAGAAGGACAGCGGCGATATATTGAATCTCTATCGGCTTATGCTCGTCAATTCCTTGATATGCTTGAAAAACCGGAAGTAGATCTTATTGAAGGCCTGAGTCCCGCAATCTCTATCGAACAAAAATCCACCTCCGGCAACCCAAGATCCACCGTTGGTACGGTAACAGAAATATATGACTATCTCCGTCTCCTTTACGCCCGGCTGGGTATCCCTTACTGCTATAACTGCGGCAAACCGGTAACCAGACAATCCTCAGCCCAGATAATTGATTCAATAATCTCTACACTGCCGGGTAAAAAGATATCCGTTCTGGCCCCTGTTGTGCGCGGAAGGAAGGGACATTATCGTGAACTATTTGAGGAAATATTATCTGACGGTTTTCTCAGGGTAAGGGTAGATAATGATTTTACTGAGATATCCAAAGGTTTCCAGGTTGACCGCTACAAGCTCCACAACATCGAAATTGTTGTTGACAGACTGACAGTTTCCGAAACTGCAAGAGCAAGAATCAGTGAATCGGTTGAGGTAGCCCTCAACTACGGGAATGGTATAATCATAATAAATGACGGCCAGAAGGATTTTATTTACAGCCGTCACCTCGCCTGTTTAAGCTGCGGTATCAGCTACAGGGAGCTTGCCCCAAATTCATTTTCATTTAATTCCCCCTATGGCTCATGCCCTGACTGCGAGGGACTTGGTGAGAAAAAAGAATTAGATATAAATCTTATAATACCCGACTGGAATAAAACAATAAATGAAGAAGGAATTGCAGCACTTGGAAAACCAAGGTCCATCTGGTTTTTCAATCAGCTTACAGCCGTTGCGGATAAATTCAATTTCGATTTTGATACAAAACTAAAAGACCTGACTGAAGAACAGAAAGAGGTTCTGCTTAACGGAAGCAAGGAGAAAATAGCTTTCTCATATTCATACGGAGGCGGAAAACCGGTAACATATCACCATAAGTTTTCAGGCTTAATAAATTATCTCAAGAATTACTACAATACAACCAGCTCAAATAATATCCGGGAATGGGTTGAGTCGTATATGAATACGGTTAAGTGTCCAACCTGCGGTGGAGGACGTCTTAAACAGGAATCGCTTGCCGTTAAGTTTATGGACAAAAATATAAGCGAGGTTACATCCCTTTCTATTTCCCGTGCCGGGGAATTCTTCAGGAAAGTGAAGCTTAAAGGAAGGGAGGCAATAATCGCCAAACCCATACTTAAGGAAATTACCACAAGACTTAATTTTCTTCTCAATGTAGGTCTGGATTACCTTACACTCGACAGATCAGCACGTACATTATCAGGAGGAGAATCGCAGCGAATAAGACTGGCTACTCAGATCGGCTCACAGCTTGCCGGTGTTCTTTATGTTTTAGACGAACCCAGTATCGGACTTCATCAGAGTGATAATATTAAGCTGATAAAATCTCTTAAGAACCTGAGAGACCTTGGAAATACAGTTATAGTTGTAGAGCATGACCGGGAAACAATAGAAAGTTCGGACTTTATGATTGATCTCGGACCCGGAGCAGGTGAACACGGAGGAAAACTTTGTCTTGCAGGCAACACTAAGAAACTGATAAACTCCGCAAATGGTTTTGACTCACTGACACTTTTATATCTGAAAAATAAGAAGGAAATTCCTATACCACTTCAAAGAAGAGGGGGGAACAAAAATTTTATTGAACTGAAAGGAGCTTCGGGATTTAACCTGAAAAATGTCAACCTGAAAATCCCTCTCGGTACTTTGACACTGATAACCGGAGTAAGCGGATCCGGAAAATCTTCACTGGTTAATGAAACTCTTGTAAAAATTTTAATGAACAGGATATATAAATCCAAATCAGTTCCTCTCCCTTATAAAACAGTAGAAGGCCTTGAGAATATTGACAAGATAATTGAAATTGACCAGTCACCTATAGGAAGAACACCCCGCTCTAATCCGGCAACTTATACGGGACTATTTACTTTTATAAGAGATCTTTTTTCGCAGCTTCCCGAATCAAAGATGCGGGGATATGCAACAGGTAGATTCAGTTTTAACGTCCCCGGCGGAAGATGCGAAGAGTGTAATGGAGACGGACTTAAGAAAATTGAAATGAATTTTCTCCCCGATGTTTATGTGGAATGCGATGTTTGTCATGGTAAAAGATATAACCGTGAAACACTGGAAATCCTATATAAAACAAAATCTATTGCCGATGTTTTGGAGATGACCGTGGATGAGGCGCTGGAGTTCTTCACCGATCTTCCCCGGATCAAGAGGAAACTGAAAGCGATTCACGATGTGGGGCTGGGATATATTACTCTGGGACAGCAGGCCACTACACTCTCGGGCGGTGAGGCGCAGAGGGTAAAGCTGGCTACCGAGTTGAGTAAGGTCTCTACCGGCAAAACACTTTATATACTTGATGAACCCACAACCGGACTTCATTTTGAGGACGTAAACATACTCCTGAGAGTATTAAACAAATTGGTAGATAAAGGAAACACCGTAGTTGTAGTTGAGCATAACCTGGATGTTATAAAAACAGCCGACTGGATAATTGACCTTGGTCCCGGCGGCGGTGAATTCGGCGGAAAGATAATTGCCCAGGGTACACCTGAGCAGATTATTAAAAATAAAAAAAGCGTTACAGGGGAATACCTTAAAAAAGAATTTCATAATTAATAACAATTGCTCATAAGCAAAATTAAAGTTTTGTATAGTATCTTTTTTTCTTAGTTTTGTTGCACTGATGAGAAAACTAATAAGCTCGCTTCTGAGCATACTTATAATACTTAATACTTTCGGTTTCAACCTGCTGATTATCTGCCTGATACAGCAATCCTCCAGGAGAAAATCTGGAGATTCTGGATGAACATCCCGAGACAATCCCCGCAGATAAACTCGTTGCATTCAGTCTCAGGACCGACCACATCCGGATTGTAAACGAGCGTGAAATCAGCTGTAATCAGGAAATGTATGATATCGTTTTCAAAAAGAATATTGGTGACGATACCATATTTTATTGCATCGGTGATAAAAAAGATACCCGCTATCACGCGGTTTTCAGTTCATTAAATGATCTTCATGAAAATCCGATTTCAGTTCCTGACAATCTGGCATCAACTATTCTGAAAAACCTTCTTAAAAACTATCTCACTCCGGGTGCAAATAATGGAGCCCCTGAGATTATTTCCGAACAATTATATGGTATTATTCAGTTGTCCCCTCAATCAGTAATTCCTGAAAAAATCTATCCGCCTCCCCAGGTATAGATCATTTAGCCCTAAAATCTAATAGTATTATGAGAATTTGCCTGCAGCAACCAGCGGCAGATGCTTATAATTATTGAATAATGTTAAAATCAGGTAATGATCTATGAAATTATATTACATTAAAACAATAATATTTTTTCTCGTACTGACTGTTATCGTTAATGCGCAGAACAGTCTTTCGGGTAAAGTAACAGACGGCAAAACAGGTACCGCCCTGCCTGCCGTGGATATATTTATTCGGGAACTCCAGCGCGGAGTAATTTCGGATATGGATGGTAACTATTCATTTACGAATCTTCCCGCCGGAAATTTTACGGTACAGTTCAGCTATGTCGGCTATAAAACAGCAGTAAAAAGCGTAAAAATAACAAAAGGAAATAATGAACTTGACGCCGTACTTGAACCTACAAAACTGGAAATAGGGGAAGTAATTGTCCTGGGTAACTCGGTACTCAGTCAGGAAAAAGTTCCATACAAAGTTGAAGTTGCCTCTGCAAAGGATCTCAGGTATAACGGAATGGTAACTCTCACTCAAACCCTGGCAGAACTTCCGGGAATAAGCACTTTGTCAAATGGTCTGGCAATATCAAAACCCGTTATCAGGGGACTATACGGTTACAGGATAGCAACTGTACTTAACGGAGTAAGATTTGATAACCAGCAGTGGCAGGAAGAGCATGGGTTCGGACTGGAAGAAGTAGGTGTAGACAGGGTTGAAGTTATCGAAGGCCCTGCAGCGCTTCTGTATGGTGCTGAAGCCATTGGTGGAGTGATAAATCTGCTGCCCGAGAAAAGTGCACCCGTAGGCAGAATACTTGGTAACTATAACCTTAAACTGTTTAGTAATACACTTGGTGCATATTCAGAACTTGGATTTAAAGGATCAACAAAAAAGATTAACTGGCAGCTGCATGTCGGCGGACAGTCTCATGCCGATTACCTCGACGGAAAAGAAGAGAGAGTTCCTAATACCAGGTTCCTTACTCTGAACGCGAATGGTATGATAGGCTATTTTTATGACTGGGGATTCTCTAACCTTGATTACATCTTTGCGCACAATATTTATGGTGTTGTGGAGGAAGGAGAACTAAAAAATCCTAAAGACAAAGAAGAAGATCACTTCGAAAGAGAATTTGAAGGTCCGCACCACACAATTGATTACCACATAATATCATTAAGAAACACATTTTTTGCCGGTGATTCAAAATTCAAGCTGGATCTTGGATTTCAGAACAATCACAGGATCGAGCAAGAAGGTGCCGAAGATGCTGCTGCTATGGGTGATGCAGGTGAGCTCGATCTGATCTTAAATACCTTTACCTCAAATCTTGAATGGATACATCAGCTGACAGATAATCTGGAGTGGACAGTCGGGGCCCAGGGTAATTTTCAGAATAACGAAAATGACGGCGGACGTATCCTTGTTCCCAATGCTGAGATGAATGAAATGTCGGCATTTACTTACCTTAAAGAAAATTTTGAAAGAATAAACGTGGAAACTGGGCTGAGATATGATTATAAAACTGTAAAAACCGAACATATGCCTGCTACTGAATTTTCAGCCGAGATGCCGCCTATTGATAATGAGTACTCAGTACTTAATGGTGCTGTGGGAGCATCCTACAATTTCACAAAGTACTTTACTGGTAAATTAAATTTTGCAACCGGTTACAGAGCTCCAAACCTTGCCGAGTTATCATCAAATGGTATACATGAAGGAACAACCAGATATGAGATCGGCAGCAGTGAGTTAAAGAGCGAACATAATTACCAGATAGATGCCGGAATTATTTTTCAGACCGACAATTTCGGTGTTAACGTGAGTTATTTTTACAACAGAGTCAACAATTTCATCTTTTTGAATCCTACCGATGAGTACCAGGGTGAAAACAGGATATATCGCTTTATGCAGGATAATTCTACGCTGCAGGGAGGGGAAGCAAGTGTCGACTTTAAACCTTCGGATTTAGCAGACTTTTCTGTATCATATTCTACAGTTATAGGAGAAAGGGAAGATGGGTCATATCTGCCTTTTATGCCGGCGGATAAACTGTCGGCTAAAGTAAATTTCAATCTACCCGACTGGTCGGTATTCTATAATTTCTCTTTCTTTGTTTCCGGAGATTATTATTTCAAACAGAACAGAACGGCAGCGCTGGAGGATTCAACAGGATCCTATACTTTAATAAATACAGGAATCCGCTCCTCATTCAATGCATGGGACACTCCGGTTAATTTTTCAATTGTTGCAACTAATTTGTTTGATGAATATTATATCAGTCACCTTAGTATACTGAAGCCGCTGGGCGTTCATAACATAGGCAGGAATATTACATTATCTATAGATATTCCTTTTAGTTTACAGTAATATTTATAAAACTTAATTAAAATACAGATGACATCTGATCCCGAACTAGCGGGACGGATGTCATCTTTTATTTTTAATCAACATTGGTAGGATCCCATGCACTTCTGAATTCTTCATTAAGCGAGTTCAGCCTTTCCATATCTTCTTCTGAAATTTCAAAATCAAATATTTCAGCATTTTCCCTTATGCGCTCGTTATGAACCGACTTTGGAATGACAACGAGATCGTGCTGAAGCGCCCACTTTATCATAACCTGAGCAGAACTTTTTGAATAGTGCTCTGCTATTTCTTCAATATTAGGATCATCCAGCTTTTCAGCCCGTGCAAGCGGGGAATATGCTTCCAGCTGTACATTTTTAATACGACAGTATTCCAGAAGATCTTCCTGGTAAAGAAATGGATGAAATTCCACCTGATTCATTGCCGGCTTAATTTCGGCATAATTGTCCATTTCTTTAAGATGTTTAATGGTATAATTGCTCACACCGATAGCTTTCGCCCTTCCCTCATGGTATATTTTTTCCATAGCTCTCCAGGATTCGCGCCTTTTTCCCTCAAGAGGCCAGTGGATCAGATACATATCGACATAATCAAAACCCAGATCATCCATACTGGCATCAAAGGCCTTTAATGCACTTTCGTACCCCTGATCCTGATTCCATAATTTAGTTGTCACAAAAACATCTTCACGCTTAATATTACTTTCCTTTATGGCCTTGCCGACGTCACCTTCATTTTTATATGCACGTGCTGTATCAATATGCCTGTAACCGGCCTCAAGAGCCCAGGTAACCGCATTAAACGTGTCTTTGCCGGGTTTTGCAAGGTAAACACCAAAGCCCAGCCTTGGAATTTCGATATTATTGTTTAATTTGATTGTACTATCGATTGTCATCTTTTTCCTCCTGAGAAAACTATATAGGTAACAGTTTCCTAAAGATAATAAAATCATCTCGTATGCGGGTGATTGTATTAACTGTTTTTTAAATAATTAATATTGAGAGGATAGAATGAAAAGAATATGGTTGAGCATTGTCTTCGTGTCTGTTCTGTTAACCGGCTTGAATGCACAAACAAAGCACATAGTAATGGTAAGTAATTTCGTGTTTACGCCGCAGGATTTGAACGTAACTGTTGGTGATACGGTTGAGTGGCAGTGGGTTGAAGGAACACACACAACCACATCCGACAGCATAACCGGTATAGATGTATGGGATTCACCTATCAGCAGCAGCGTCCCGGTTTTCAGTGTGGTGATAAGAACCTCGGGTGCTCACAATTATCACTGCACCCCTCATCAGAGTCTGGGTATGATTGGAACTATTACCGCCACGATGCCTACAGCAATTAAAGTAGCGGATCAGCTTCCTTTTAAATTCACTCTTTCACAAAACTTTCCAAATCCTTTCAATCCTTCGACCATGATTATGTATAATCTTAAATCGCCGGCTTATGTTTCACTGAAAGTGTATAATACTTTGGGCAATGAAGTTGCTGTTCTTGTGAATGGATATCAAGAACAGCGGAGAGCATATGGCAGTTTTTGATATCACAAAAACGCGGAGTCTGGCCAGCGGTATATATTTCTACAGGCTCAAAGCTGGGGGGCTGGAACAAACCCGCAAAATGATGCTGATAAAATAAAGCAGCGGCTAACATCGGAATATGCAGGGAAATAAATAAATACTATTTTATTTCGTGCGGATCCAATGCGAGCCGGTAATTTTCATGCAGTGAATCAAGTTTTTCGATATCCTGATCTTCGATGAAAAAATCAAAGACATGGGCATTCTCTTTTATTCTTTCAGGGTGCGAAGATTTTGGAATGGGAATGACGTTATGCTGAAGGGCCCACCTGAGCATTATTTGGGCCGGGGTTTTCGAATATTTACGCGATAGTTCCTGAATTGTGTCGTTATTAAATTTATTTGCCCGTGAAAGAGGAGTATAACCCTGCAAACGAATTCCTTCTTCCTTGCAGAACGAGAGAAGATCATCCTGAAAATTAAACGGGTTGAACTCAACCTGGTTAACTGCAGGTTTTGTTTCGGAGTTATTCAGCAATTCTTTTAGATGCCTGATGGTATAGTTACTTACACCTATTGCTTTTGCCCCGCCCTGGTTATAGATATCAACCAGTGCTCTCCAGGATTCCAGCCTCAATCCCTCAACGGGCCAGTGGATCAGGAACAGGTCGACATAGTCTAGCTGCAGCCTGTCCATACTTTTATCAAATGACTGTTTTGCTTTGTCATAACCATGCTGATCATTATCCAGCTTCGTGGTTATAAATATTTCTTCGCGTGGTATACCGCTTTGTCTAATCACATCACCAACGAACTTTTCATTACCGTACATCTGCGCAGTATCTATCAGACGGTAGCCGGTTTCCAGGGCAGCTCTGAGGGCTTCCTTTACACGCTTTTCACCCGTTAACTGATAGGTGCCGAATCCAAATACAGGTATCTTTGTTCCGCTGTTTAATTTTTCACGGCTCGTCTATACTTAATTCCATATTAGTCCTCATCTTAATTTATAAACCAATTTCGGAAAAAGACGGGAAAAATTCTAAAGCATGTTTTGGGTATCACAAAATATAGATAGGATCTAAATGATAGGGGTTCCCTGATGAAATATCATTTTCCACTCATTCCCGAATAATTTCCAGATAGAGCTGCGCTTTGAGGTTATTACAGAAGATCCTGCTTTTGAAGATTGATGTGCGGTGTAGGTTATCAGAACAATATTTTTCGGATAGAATTGAAAGAGAAAAATCAGTACTCGTAATTTCTGCACCTGTTTCGTTCGCCAAATCTTTAATGATCTCAGACTTTGTCCACAACTTCCCGGATTTACTTATCTCAATGAATTCGTCAGCCAGAAGTTTGTTTAACATTGATACGTCTTTTCGTGTTTCAGGCTGGTGGAGACTAATTTCAAGTTTTCTGATAGATTCTGTTAAAAGCTTAAGATCCATTTCAACGCCAAATAATTAAATGTTTACTCTTTCAATATACCTTTCTCAACAGTAAAAAATGCGGTGATCGCACTCAGCAGAGCAAGAGCGGCAGAGAGATATAAAATCAGATCAAAAGCATTTACGAATGAACGTTTAATCTCCTGATTAATCCGGGTTGTCTGTTTTTCAGTTAATCCTTCAGGAGGTTTTGTTTCCGCAAGATCATCTGAGTTTTTTGCTAATTCTATTTTTTGTTTATGCGTCAGGTTAAGATCAGACGTACCTGATTCAAGATTATTTCGGAAGGATATTATAATAAAGGAACCAAGTACGGCGATGGCAACCAGTCCTGCAATCCTTGCCATTGTATTATTTATTCCTGAAGCAATTCCTGTATTGCCTGAAGGTACAGCCGACATAACTGTAGCAGTAAGCGGCGCAACAACAATTCCCATCCCCAAACCTAAAAAAAGTATGCCGGGAAAGAAGGTCTGCCAGTAATCTGAGGGTCCGTTTGTTACGCCTGGAAAAGAGAGTAGATAAAATACCGATGCCTGCTACAATCGGCCCGACTATCAGCGGCCTTCGCGATCCGAATTTGTCGGCGAAAATACCGGAAAAACGAGACATAGCCGAGATGAGGATGGCGAAAGGGAGAATAGCAAGACCGGCAGTCATTTCCCGGTATCCCTGGATCTGCACGAGGTTTATAGGCAGAAAGAAGAGCCCCACATTTAATGCAGTATACATTAACAAAGTCAGCAGATTTACACCGGAAAATGTTTTTGATTTATATAGATTCAGAGGCATTAAAGGATGGCTGCTCCTCATTTCAATTATCAGAAAAACAATGAGTGAAAATACTCCCGCAGATATTGAGATAATTACCCTCAAAGCTGTAAAAGCAGAGTCAGATGCTTCTAAAAATCCGTATGTAATTCCGGCAAGACCAATAGTGGCGAAGAAAGCTCCGGGTATATCCAGTCCTTTCGCTGATTCATCTTTGCTCTCTGGCACTTTCGCCACTAATGCAATTATAGTAAACAGAGCGAGAGGAAGATTGATATAAAAAATAACCCTCCACAGTCCGATTCCCGCCAGCCAGCCGCCGAGTACAGGACCTGCAGAGGTTGTAAGTGCACTGAAAGTAGACCACGTACCGTAAGCTTTACCTCTTCTCTCGGAAGGAATGACGGCAGAGATTATAGCCAGACTGCCGGGAACCATCAGTGCCCCGCCTACTCCCTGGAATCCCCTTACAATTATCAGCATCTCAACCCCGTTTGATACACCGCATAAAAAAGAGGATACGCTGAAGATGATAATTCCTATTACAAATATTTTTTTCCTGCCGTAGATATCCCCAAGTGATCCTCCCAAAAGCATAAGTGAAGAGAGGAACAGTGCGTAGGCATTAATTATCCACAACAGATTTTTCCCGTTGATCCCCAGATCTCTTTGTATAGCCGGAAGAGCCACATTAAGAGTTGATAAATCTATAAAAACCATACTTGAGGCAAGAATGGCTGCTGTCAGCGTCCATGTCTCAACAGCAGAGCTGCGGTTATTCATCTCTACCTTTTAAATTATCAGGGATAGCTTAATAAATGGAATTAATTTCCCCAAAGCAAGAGATGATAATCAGAAAACATTAAGGAGTTTCAGCGCCATGATAAAAATTGCAGCAACAAGTACAACTTTAATTAATTTTTCACCCTTCTTCACTGAAAGCCGGGCCGACCACCAGCCGCCGGTAGCATTTCCAATACCCAGCATAATTCCCCAGAACCAGTTAACATTACCTGTAAACGCAAAAATAAGCAGCGCGGGCAGTGTAAACACAAGCACAATAAATACTTTGTGCATATTAACATAAACCAGGTTCAGCTTCATCAGGTGCTGCAGGGATGCCATTATCATAAATCCTACGCCAACCTGCAGAAATCCTCCGTAAAATCCTATCCCGAACATCGACAGGTAAACTGACCATGAGATCTTCTGGCTGCTTTCACCATCCGCAGTGTTCTTTGCTTTCGGAAGAAACATCGATATTATAATAAGAATCATTACAACACCGAGGATCTTCTGAAACAGCTCATCATTGAGCTTAACGGCAAGTATTGCCCCGGCTATTGCACCCGGTAACGTAAGTAAAGAAAGCTTAAGACTTAATCTGAACTGGCTGAACTTCGATTGTTTAAATGAGTATATAGCAGCAATATTCTGCATCATTATCCCGACCCTGTTTGTGCCGTTGGCAACTGCGGAATCGAGTCCCAGAAAGATCAGCATCGGAAGAGTAAGTGAAGAACCCCCGCCTGCTCCAACATTTATAAAACCTGAAGTGAATGCAATTATGAACAGCAGAATAACCGAAGTGATGTCCGACAAGTATAAATCCTGTTTTTTTTGATGTGAAATATACAACACTAATTACTTTTCTTAAAAAATTTATTTTTCCTCAAGAGAAGATTGTCCAAACTCAACTGAAAGCCGGTTGGAACATATGTTGCAAAAACCGGTTTAGAGGTAATTAAAGCGGAGTTGAAGCGTAGTTGGAGCGCAGTTGGAGCGGAGTTGAAGCGCAGTTGGAGCGGAGTTGGACACTGTTTGAGCGGTAATTGCAGAAGTTTTACCGGATCAGAAGCCGGATAAAGCTTTTTGATAATAATTAAAACATGAGGTTTGAAAATGAAACTGACGAAAGTTTTTTTGATTTTGTTTATAATGATTGGAGGAACATTCTTTACTTACGCACAAACTCCATACGCCCAGTGGGCACAGCTGAAAGAAGATATCCCCGATGGAGCTGCTAACAGCTATGAAAATATGAAGCAGAATACGCCTGAAAGGAACTGGATTGATCTTCCGCCGTATCCCGGGGCAAAAATCATTCATACATCACAGTCAACTCAAAGTATAGATGACAGTCAAAACCCTGAACTTCCTACGGTAACACTGATAAGCAGTGACCCGGCTGAAAAAGTAATAAGTGTTTATAAAGACCTGATTCAGGATTATCCCAAATGGCGGTGGGACAATAACATCAAAATATTTTATAAGGGCAATCTGCAGGATGCACTAAACCGACAGGCTCCTTATATACAGGTGACTCCCATAAAATCCGAAGAACCCGATCTCATTTATATATCATCGGATGAGCTTGCTGTTGCGAATTCAAAAATAGTTGTCTGTTATAACCCCGACAGCGTCAGACAAAATTAAAGTCTGATTTTCCACTCTGAAGGGAAGAAGGTATCCGGGAAAATTACCCGGGCTTCATTTAGAAGAAGGGTATAATCCTTTATCCGATATCTGTCGGATATATGGAATAAAATAAGTTTTTTAGCTCCCGCAGCTTTCGCCAGTTGTGCGGCCTGCCCTGCAGTCAAATGATAATTTTTTTCCGCAAATTCTTTTTCATCCGCCAGATACTGACTTTCACAAACTATGGTATTGCAGCCGTTAAATACTTTTTTAATTCGCGATTGAGTCTCTTTATTGTATCGGAAGTCTGTTAAGTAACCAATACTTTCACCTTCCGTTCTTTCAAGGAGTTTGTGCCGCAGTGACTCTATTGTATAGTGTTTCCCATCAACCATTACTTCCTTGTCGGTCGCAACCCGCAGGTCACGAACCATTTCAAGCCAGGGACCGGGGGTCAGCCCCAACGCTTCAAGAGATTCTTTGTTTATATTGAATGAAGGTTTTTCTTTAACAAAGTATGCCGCAGAGGGAATTCTGTGATCAAGAAGCAGCGTTCTTACCGAAAAATCGGAATTGTCCAGCAGGATACCCTCATAAGCTCTTTCTCCTGCCCGATGCTTAACAGAATATCCTTCGGTAGTTTTAAATAAGAACGTAGAGCATCTGTTTTCCATAATATCGGTTACGTACCATAACCCGGGAACGCCCTTTACAAGATTCCATTTAAATCCCCTGAGTCTGTGCTGTATGATCTCAGCAGTACCCTCAGGACCATATACGTGTACCGGTTTCTTATCCCTGTCATAGTTTCTCCGTAAGAAATAATCAAACCCCGCTATGTGATCTATATGTAAGTGTGAGAAAAAAAGGTGGTCGATTGATTTAATGGTTCTCTGATCAATATCTTTCAGAATATTTTCACCACAGTCGAACAGCATCCGGTAAATTCCCGTTCCACTGTTTATCCTGACAATAAGTCCGTTATCCCACCCGGGATCTCCCAGCACACTGTACTCTATACTCATATGTCGATGAACTTATCTAATTAAAAGGAAAATGCTTAATTTTAAATGTTAATTTAATATATAATAATTCTTCATAAAGCTTTTTATTTAGAATGAACCACAAAACCTTTCTGCAGACTTTCCTCATTCTGGTATTTATTTCAGTAATCTCTGTTTATCCTCAGGGGAAAGAATATATCAAGACTCACTATTACAAGCATGAATACCGTATTGAAATGAGAGACGGTGCAAAATTATTTACCGCTGTGTATTCACCGAAGGATACTTCCGTTGATTATCCGATCTTAATGATCAGGACACCTTATACTTCATGGCCCTACGGTGAAGACAACTACCCTGACGATTTTGATGTGCCCGAAGAAATGGTGGAGGACGGTTATATTTTTGTTTTCCAGGACGTTCGCGGAAGGTTCATGTCTGAAGGATCATATGTCAATATGAGACCATATATCTCTGATAAAAAAAGCAAAAACGATGTTGATGAAAGCAGCGATACATATGATACGATCGACTGGCTTGTAAAACATGTCTCTCATAATAACGGAAAAGTCGGAATGTGGGGTATTTCATATCCGGGATTTTATGCTGCCATGGGTTCAATCGATGCACACCCGGCTCTTGCTGCAGTTTCTCCTGAAGCACCTATCGCTAACTGGTTTATGGGTGATGACATGCACCATAACGGAGCTTTTTCCTTGTCAATGAATTTCGACTTTTTTTCTAACTTCGGACGGCCAAGGGATTCGCTGACCACGAGATGGCCCGAGTCTTTGCAGTATGCTTCGCCGGATGCATATAATTTCTTCCTCAGCTCTAGGCCCGCTTCCAAATGTTAATAAAAACTTTTTCCATCATAACATTGCTTTCTGGGATTCAACAATCGAACACCCGAACTACGATTATTACTGGAAGGCGAAGAATAATCTTCCTCATTTTCATAATGTTACACCTGCAATGCTAATTGTCGGCGGGTGGTATGATGCTGAAGACCTGTACGGCCCCCTTCATATTTATAAATCGATTGAAGAAAAAAATCCCGGAAGCGACAACTACCTTGTAATGGGACCATGGTTCCATGGAGGATGGATGAGGAGCGATGGGGATTCATTAGGTGATATTTCTTTCGGGGCAAAAACAAGCGAGTTCTTTCAGCAGAAAATGTTCATACCGTTTTTCGAACATTATCTTAAAGGAAAAGGAGATTTTAATCAACCCGATGCGTATGTATTTCAAACCGGAATCAATGAATGGAAAACATACTCATCCTGGCCTCCGCCCGATGCTGTTGACGGCAAAATATATTTCGGCAATGATCATTCTTTGTCGTTTGAAAGTCCCGGAACAGAAGGCTATGATGAGTATTTATCAGACCCGATGAAACCTGTTCCGTATACGGATAGGAAACTGGACTCCAGAAGGATGTATAACAGGAATTATATGATTGAGGATCAGAGATTCGCTTCGGAGAGACCAGATGTACTGACTTATGAATCTGAACCGCTAAAGGATAACGTTACATTAGCGGGTCCTCTGCAGGCTGAACTTTATGTTTCTACTTCGGGAACGGACGGTGACTGGGTTGTTAAAATCATCGATGAATTCCCCGCGGATGCAGATAATCCGGAACCCAATCCTAATGATGTGGAGATGGGTGATTACCAGGAACTTATAAGAGGCGAAATAATGCGGGGCAGATTCAGGAATAGTTTTGAAAAACCAGAACCTTTTAAATCCGGGGAAGTATCAAAAGTGGACTTTAGTCTTCAGGACATAAATCATACTTTTTTGAAGGGTCACAGAATAATGATCCAGGTACAGAGCAGCTGGTTCCCGTTCTTCGATCGGAATCCCCAGAGCTTTGTTAAAAATATATATAAAGCAGAGCAGAAAGATTTCAGGAAAGCAGAGATCAGGCTGTATCACTCGAAACAATATCCTTCTTCTTTGCACGTGAAATTATTAAAGCATTAAACTTAAGTTTAATTATATATCTGTCATTTTTCACAGGAGAGTAGAATGAAAAAGACTATCTTTAACTTTTTAATCGTTTGTCTGCTTATGTCATCGGTTTCATTCCCGCAGCTTTATTATAACCACGATCCGTTTGCTCATACGTTCTCGATTGTAGCAAGGGATCCGCAGACGGGTGAAATGGGAGTTGCCGTTCAGTCTCATTGGTTTTCTGTCGGTACAATAGTAACCTGGGCAGAGGCAGGTGTAGGCGCTATAGCAACACAGTCATTTGTTAATGCATCGTTTGGACCCCGGGGACTTGAGATGCTGAAGAATGGAATGACTGCTCAGCAGGCCGTGGATTCACTTCTTGCAACGGATGAAGGAAGAGAGTTCCGGCAGCTAGCCATAATAGATTCAAAAGGTAACGCAGCATCATTTACAGGAAAAAAATGTGTTCAGCCCGCAGGAAATATTATAGGCGACAATTTTTCCTGTCAGGCTAACCTGATGATAAATGATAAAGTATGGCCTGCAATGGCAGAGGCTTTTAAGAAGGCTTCGGGACCTCTTGCCGAGAGGATGATGGCTGCACTGGAAGCCGGACAGGAAGCTGGCGGAGATATACGCGGAAAGCAGTCTGCCGCAATGCTTGTAGTCCGTGGAAAATCAACAGGAAAAGTGTGGGAGGATCGCCTGATTGATCTTCGCGTGGATGATAGTCCTGAACCCATAAAGGAACTGAAGCGCCTTCTTAAGGTGCATCGTGCATACGACCATATGAATGCAGGTGATCTTGCTGTTGAAAAGGGAGATATGAAAAAGGCACTTGAAGAATATGGCGCGGCCGAAGTAATGTTTCCTGATAACGCCGAAATGAAATACTGGCATGCTGTGGCTCTGGCAAATAATGGTAAGGTGGATGAATCACTTCCGATTTTCAGGGAAGTTTTTAAAATGGATGAGAACTGGAGAGATCTTACACCGAGACTTATAGACCCGGGACTCCTTACAGTGGATGAGAAGGATCTGAAACGTATAATGGATGTGAAATAAAAAAAGACTGAATGCTCGAAAAATTATTTTCGCTGTCGGCTAACACGACAAGTGCAAAAACTGAAATTATAGCAGGGATAACTACGTTCCTTGCTTCAATGTACATAATCGTAGTTAATCCTTCTGTTCTGAGTCAGTCGGGTATGCCGTTTAACGGTGTTCTTACCGCCACCATTATCGTTTCTGCATTCTGTTCTGTAATGATGGGTATCTATGCTAATAACCCTATACTTGCAGGGAATAATCTGGGGATTTCTGAGCTGGACATTCATCAAGCTCCTCACAGGCAAATGGGATGAAGTCAATCTGATGCTTATAGGTATAGATATCTTTGCAATTCTTGCACTTTTCATCGAATAGAAACCCTTAAATTGAATCCCGGTGAGCTTTGTGAAAGACGGTTTAATACATCGCAACCTGTCTTTAGAATCGAACCTAAATAAAGCCGGTTGAAAATATGTAAATTAGTATTGAATGCAAGTTTATTTTTGTACATCTTTCACCTCAGCTTAAACAGGGAGTAAAAAATGAAATTAAAGAATGCAATCTTACCGGCCGCACTGCTTCTATCTATTCTCATCTCGTTTTTATATTTCAATCATTTTACCCACCCCATTAAAAATGAAAATGATGCAGCAGAACCATCTGAATGGATGATGACACAAAGACTTTTCCCATATATGCAGGCAGATCCTGATGTTTATTCTCAGGCTCTGAAGCAGGTTAAAGCAATGAAAAGTTCTCTTAAGAAATCAGATGAATTAAGCTGGACTTTCGCCGGACCTGTTAACGTAGGAGGAAGGATCACGGATGTTGAATATGATCCGCTGCATCCACGTTATGTTTATTGCTCTGCAGCCACAGGGGGTGTATTTAAGTCAAGTGATTTTGGAGCGTCCTGGGTGCCGATCTTCGACGACCAGGCATTTTTATCAATCGGCGATATTGCAGTTGATCCTGTGAATACTGATATACTTTATGTCGGCACGGGGGAAGCTAATGGAGGACATAATAATATGTCCGGGGGCGGCATGTTCAAATCGACTGATGCAGGAAATTCATGGTTCCCAATCGGATTGGACAGTACGGAGACAATAGGAAGAGTCATTATTAATCCCTCGGATCCGAATGAAATATTCGTTGCGGCAGTAGGTTCATATTTTTCGCCAACCCACCAGAGAGGCATATTTAAGAGTACTGACGCCGGCTCAACCTGGAGTCAGTCGCTGTTTATCTCCGATTCTACAGGGGCCATCGACATTGTTATGGATCCGACTAATCCGGATTTTCTTTTAGCTGCTATGTGGGAACGCGTAAGAAGACCCAACTCTTCTCGTCTCTACGGGCCTTCCAGCGGTATTTACAGATCGACTGACAATGGAGATTCCTGGGAACTGCTTGGACCTTCTACCGGACTGCCTGATGCTTCATCAATTAATGTAGGAAGAATTGGTCTGGCAATCTCAAAGACAAATCCCGAAATATCGTATGCACTTTACAATGATGGTGCAATCTATATAGGGTTGTACAAAACTACTGATTATGGCTCATCCTGGACAAATGCTGATCCTGACATGGAAATATTAAATGGCGTAAGTAATTTCAGCTGGTATTTTGGCCAGGTACGAATTGATCCTTCAAATCCGCAAAAAATTTATGTCCTGGATGTATATTTAATGGTTTCTGAAGACGGCGGCGCCAACTGGGACATTAAATACATGTATCATGTGGATAATCATGCCCTTGCTTTTAATCCTTCAAATGCACTTTCTATGATTGATGGGAATGATGGGGGGATTTATAGATCCAACGATGGTGGCAATAACTGGGCTGGCTTGCTGGAGATGCCGAATACACAATTTTATGAAATTGGCCTTGACTACAATAATCCGCAAAAACTCTACGGCGGTACTCAGGATAATTATACTGTCAGAACACAGACCGGAAATCTGGACGACTGGGAACCGCTTATTGGAGGCGACGGTTTTTACGTAATTGTGGATTACACTAATCCCGATATTATTTATGCCGAATCGCAGTGGGGATACCTGCAGAAATCTACAAACGGCGGAAATGATTTTTATAATGCAAGGAACGGTATAAATTCTAATGAACCTACTAACTGGTCGACTCCTGTTGTAATGGATCCCGCTGATCATAATATTCTTTATTATTGTACGAACAGGATATATCGTACTATCAATGGTGCAGGTTTGTGGACTGCAGTTAGTCCTGACCTCACAGACGGAATTCCCGGTACCAAACTCGGTACTATTACAACAATTGATGTAGCGCCGACGAATACAAATGTTATTTATGCAGGAACCGACGACAGTCATGTCTGGGTTACAACTGACTATGGCAGCAGCTGGGCCGATATTTCCTCGGCACTGCCGTATCGCTGGGTTACCCGCGTAAAAGTTGACCCGAATAATGAAAATAATGTGTATGTAACATTTTCGGGACTTAAATGGCATGATCCGCAGCCTCATGTATTCAAGAGTACGAATATGGGGACTGACTGGACTGATATAAGCAGTAATCTCCCGGATGCACCTGTAAATGCTTTCGCTGTTGATAATAACAATCCTGACAGGCTCTACCTTGGAAGTGATGTTGGTGCATTTGTAAGTTTTAACGGCGGCAGCAGCTGGCAGCCAATTGCTAATGGACTGCCCGTGGTTTCTGTTTATGATATGAAGATACACCCGGTTGAGAACTACCTTGCAATCGGAACACACGGAAGATCAATGTATAAAGTAGATCTTAATCAGCTTGTCGATACCAGGGATCCTGTCACTAAGATAAAAGAGTTCAGTTTATTACAGAATTATCCGAATCCTTTCAATCCTTCCACCCAGATATCGTTCACTGTAGGGCATTCATCTTTTGTTACACTCAAAGTCTATGATGCACTGGGTAAAGAGGTTGCCGGTCTGGTGAACGAGGAAAAATCGCCAGGAACGTATACCGTCAGCTTCAGCTCTAAAAATCTGAGCAGCGGCGTGTATTATTACAGGATCGAAGCAGGCAGCTACACTGAAACACGGAAAATGGTTCTGATGAAATAAAACTTCTTAAATAGTCCTGCAAAACAAAATGAGATACTGTCATTTTGTTATACCTTCTCAATTTATCAGCAGGCATCAAGACTTAATCTCTCAGTTTGGTGTCTGCTGGTCATTTAGTTTATCAGCCTTATCATCTTCTCATTATACCGTTCATCCTAAACCAATAGCCTGCAGTGAAACGATATTATATTTTATGAGTGTAAAAATTAATGTGCTGGAGGTGAATGATGAGAAGAGGGATTCAACTAAACATTTACGTTTTCTATATAGTTATGTTCATTCTGATGCTGGCTGCAGTGGTATCGGCCTGAACTAACAGCATTAAAGGCAAATTCAAAAACTTCGGCAAATCATATAAAGATTTTCTCCATCATATGCTGCCGCATTCAGTTTCGACCGGGTGCGGCAGCCGGCTTTTAAATCCCCTGACACAGTACCTGATATTTAATAATACCTTAATAATATTAAATTTGTATTATTGAAGAAAACAAAAATGGAAGAAAACAGAAACTATACGCAGGCAGCTAAAAGTCTGCTGATACCCGGCAGCTTTGTGATTTTGTTATGGATAATTCTTATCGTTCAGGAGACCTTTAACCTGAACTTTCCTTACGAGTTCGGCCTTTATCCCAGAACCTTTTCCGGTCTGATAGGAATTATTACCTCGCCGCTTATTCATGCCGGTTATGCTCATTTATTATCGAACACTCTTCCACTGTTCCTTCTGTCTGCCGGTATGATATATTTTTATCCGGAAACTGCCTATAAAGCTATAAGTATTATATATGCGGCAACCGGTCTGCTCGTGTGGCTCTTTGCCCGTTCAGTCTATCATATCGGCGCATCAGGTTTAATCTATGGTTTTGCTGCTTTCCTGTTCTTCAGCGGAATATTTAAACGCGATAACCGATCCATAGGACTTTCGCTTCTGGTCACTTTTATTTATGGCGGGATGGTCTGGGGAATTCTTCCCGGACAGCCGGGAATCTCATGGGAATCTCACTTTTTCGGCGGAATTACAGGGATTGTCTGCGCCTTCTTATTCCGAAAAAAAGATAAACATTATAAATACGACTGGGAGGCTGAGGAGAATGATATACCCCCCGATAAACTTGAGATTTCATATGATAAAGGGAAGAAAGATAATTCACCACAGGAGTAGTCCCGATAATTGACCCGGCCGCACCATACTTTAATGATAATTCATCAGACTTTTTTAATTTACAGGGCATTTATTGAACTTATTGGAAAGAAAACTTTAAGAGGCATTACGAATGAAAAAAACAACTACCGAAACAAGAAAATACCGCCTGGACATGAATGATAAGATATTAAACTCAGGCTTCAGGGATTTTAATAAATTTTTTGCCCTGGATAATAAAGCATATATTGACGGAGCACTTCCCGCTAAGACAAAAGAGCTGATGGGACTTGCTGCATCTATGGTAATGAGGTGTAATGACTGTATATTCTATCATATAGACAGATCAATACAGGAAGGCGCAAGCAGGGAAGAACTGCATGAAACCTTCAATATCGCGCTGATTATAGGCGGATCTATCGTTGTTCCTCATCTAAGATACGCTTTTGAAGTAATGGAAGACATCCTCTCAGAATCTAAAAAGTAACTTTAAATAAACAGGATAATAATGGAATATATCGGAATAATCGGACTACTGGCACTGGCTGCAGGATGGATACCTCAGACCATCGAAACAATTAAGCTTAAACGATGCAGTATCAACCTTTACTTTCTGATCTTAAATTTTATCGGGAGTGTATCGCTCACTCTCTATGCGATTTTTCTTCATGATGCTGTGTTTACGACATTGAATTCTATGACAACGGTTGGAGCAGTTATAAATTTGTTTTATAAATTCCAATCAGCAAAAGGAGCAAATGCTTGAAGAAAATTATAATTGCTACAACTAACCAGGGTAAACTGAGAGAAATAAAAAAAATACTGAAAGATCTCCCTTTTACTCTCTTAAGTCTGACTGATTTTGAAAATGTTCCCGAAGTGGTTGAGGATAAGGACACATTTATTGGAAACGCTGAAAAAAAAGCAGCTGAAATCTATAATATGTTTGGCTTACCTGTTATTGCGGATGACTCCGGCCTTTCAGTTGAACAGCTCAATGGCCGGCCGGGAGTATATTCAGCAAGGTATGCCGGTGAAAATTCTTCAGATGAACTGAACAATAAAAAGCTGATTTCAGAGCTGAAGGGACTGCCGTCACCTCATCCGGCAAAGTTTATTTCTGTCGCTGTTTATTATGAGGGCAATAACTATATTTCCGCTTCGGGTGAACTGATTGGTGAAATAATTCTTGATCCAAAGGGAAATAATGGCTTTGGTTATGATCCCTTATTTGTACCCGAAGGTTACTCCTCGACACTGGCTGAATTATCCCTGGAGGAGAAAAATAGTATAAGTCACCGGGCAAAAGCTTTTAATAAATTGAAAGAAAAGTTAATCTGAGGCTAATATGAAGAAGTTACTTTCAGGTTTTATAATTATCATGATTCTTGGCTTACTGGTAAGCGCATGTAATAAGGATAATAGTACAAATCCTCCTGTTCAGAATTATACAGGATACTTTCCTGACGGGGATGGTACCACTTACACGTATTCTATTGCAAAAACTGATTCGAGCGGTACACAGACTACAGGAACGCGCAATACTGAATACAGCGGCACTGAAGTAAAAAACGGAACAACTTATCAGGTGCAGATCGATTCATTAAATATTTCGGGTCTGTCTTCTGTCTCTCTTTCATATTTCCGGAAAACAAATGATAGTCTGTATTATTTCCTTGATACAACCGGGCTATCATCTTTCATCCCTGACAGTCTGCGAAATAACATCAGTCTGGATAAAGAGATGAAGGTTCTCTCATTTCCTGTTAATGAAAATAAAACATGGTCTGTTTTTCAGTTATCTGTTAAATACTTAATTTTTAATCTTAACGTGCTGACAGTTGATGGGGCTTATGATGGAACAGAGAACATTACGTTGAATCTCAATTCTGGAGATACAAACAAAGATGCTGTCAGACTGAAGTATACACTTAGTATCAAGGTTCCCGGCGGTCCGACCACAGAATATAATGCTTTTGCCTGGCTGGTTGACGGGATCGGGATTATGAAGTGGCAGGGTAATGCAGCGATTCTCGATGCTTTTGCGGGCGGAGGAATAGACCTATCGGATACAACTTCCGTCATCACTCAAAACTTAACATCATATAACATCAAATAGCGCCCGTAATGTGGGTATGTTTGATCATATCATTTCGATCCCGGATGAAATTCGGGAGAGAGATCTTTATGATTTTTATTTGGTCGCTATTATGGTCTGTACAATCCCCATCGTAAGCGGATAAATTTCGATATTTCTGAAGCCAGAATTCCTCAATAGTTCAGGCATATCAATCTTCTCATCAAATTCTTCAACAGAGCGGGGCAGATATTTATAGGCTGCCATATCACCTGAAATAATACCTCCTACTACCGGCAGGATCTTTTTGAAATAAAATTTATAGAGTGCCTTAAACACTGCATTAGAAGGTAGTCTGAATTCGATGATAGTTGCCTTCCCTCCGTTTTTTAATATCCGGTAAAAGGAATTGAACCCTTCCTGGATATCATAGAAATTCCTTACGCCAAAGGCAACGGTAATATTCGTTACTGATTCATCTTTAAGTGGCAGATTTTCGGCTACCATCTGAGCAGTCCTTGATTTTATCCATTTACTCTTCTTCTCAAAAAGCTGAAGCATATTATATGAATAATCTGCGCCGAAAATCTTTTCTGCTCCCTGTTTCTTCGCTTCTATAGCTACGTCGCCAGTTCCGCAGGCAACATCAAGCAGAATACTTTCTGAATTAAACCCGGTAAGCTTCAGTGCTTTTTTTCTCCAGTAAATATCCATTCCGAAGCTCAGCAGATGATTAAGGAAATCGTATCTCCAGGCAATTGAATCAAATATCTTTTTTACTTCTTTTTTCTTTTCAATCATATTTTATTTTGTTGTATTGAAACTCCTCAAGACCCGTTTTTCTTCGCCACCAGTTAAAAATGTATTTACCCGACCATAACGAGAAAATCATGAAAACCAGACCACCCACAAGATCAATTACATAGTGATATTGAAGGTAGACCGTAGCGAAAATCAGAAGTGAGCCGACCGGGATGAAAAAATATCTCGAACGGCTTTTAAGACGAACGGAAAGGTACATAACAATTAAGGTTATCATAGTGTGCCCGCTCGGGAACACATCTCTCTGGACAAACTCAGCAGGGTTTACGGTTGAGGATGATATAGATTCCCCGAGGTTCACAAATTCTCTAAGATATTTCGTTAAAAGGAGTCCCGGCAGCTGTGTATCAAGTTCGGCGAAGTTGTGCAGTGTAAAACGGGGACCAATTCCGGGTAGTGCAAAATAACCCAGGTACGAAAGAAAGAAACCGTACACTATAGAGAATACTGCGAAATCACATGCCAGGTATTTATGTTTCCTGAGAAGTACCAGGGCGAGTATGATAGGCAGAAGATAAAAAATACTGTAGATGATCTGCAGAATTTCTGTTAGCAGGGGAAATGCAATAGTCTGAAGAACCTGTGTTGGGTTTGCCCCGAATATCCATTGATCTATTTTTATAAAGAGCCAGTCGTAATCCTGTCCTCTAATTGGCTTTATCATAAAATAAAGCTCTTTGAAAGTAAGGAATATCAGCGGGGCAATATACCAGTAGTGAATTATTCTCCACAGTTTTATATTCTGCTTATTCTCGAGGAAGGAGATAAGGAAAGCAAATACTATCACCCCGATATTCATCAGCATCCAGGTAGAAGTGTGCTCTATCTTATCATGAAAAATAATATTCATAATGATAAGGAATACATAGAAAACAACCACCACAAGGTCATAAGCTTTAAGATTTTTAATAAAAGACTTAAATCTTTTCATCGGCCGGCATTATAAGAGGGATGATTAAGTGTGAACAATGCAAGTTTTTCGAAATCCTTTATAGTTAACTGTTCTGCACGAAGAGACAGGTCTATTCCTGACTCAGAAAAATCAATATCCTTAAATATACTGTCTCCCAGTGAATTTTTTAAAGTTTTTCTTCTTTTTCCGAAGGAAGCTTTTACAATTTCAATGAATCTTTTCTTTAAATCATTGCTGATTGTCAATTCTTTCATAAAAATATGAATAACAGCAGAAAAAACTTTGGGCTTGGGGTAAAAAACATTAGGTGAAACCTTAAAGCAGAATTTAACTTCTGAAAAATAATTTAATAATACTGAAAATATTCCGTAATCTTTAGATCCCCGGGAGGATGTCATCCTCTTTGCTACTTCGTACTGAACCATTAGTACAGCATCATTAATGATATTGTTTTCCTCTATCAGCTTAAAAATTATTGGCGAGGTAAGATTATAGGGGATATTGCCCGCTATTCTGAGTTTACGTCCGCTCCGGTGATAAAAATTGATGAGATCAGTTTTCAGAAAATCTTCATTGTAGAATTTTACCGAAGGATATTTTTCGGATAAGTCTTCCTTAACCCTTTTATCAATCTCAATGGCGGTGATTTCTGCGCCTGTCGAGGCTAATTTTGAAGTGAGTGCACCCGTGCCCGGACCGACTTCAATAATGAAATCTTCGGAAGAGGGACTAATCTCCTTAATTATTTTATCAAGAATATTATTATCCTTGAGATAATTCTGGCCGAATCTTTTTAAGGGTTTAACTTTTTCCATTTAATAAAATTAATGGAAGATTGAACCAGATACAATTCTTTTGCACTTATTGTTTCAAATAACACAAACATGGTGTAGTTTTGAAAATATTTTAATTTATTCATAGCTTTCTCGGAACAAAAAATATTAAAAGGAGCAGACCCTGACTAAAAAATATATTATAAGCGTAGATATGGGGGGAACAAAGATACTTTCCGCAGTATCTGAATTCTGAAGAGGGGATAATTAAAAAGCTGAAAAGGCCTACCGGAACAGGTAAAGGTGCGGATGAGTATGTGAATGATCTTGCAAATGCGGTGAAAGACCTGGTAAAGGAATCAGGGATCGATAAAGAACAGGTTGCTGCCGTCTGCCTGGGTGTTCCGGGAAGTGTTGACCCTTTCACCGGTGTAATTGCAATTGCACCTAATCTTGGACTAAGGAATTATAACATCAAGAAGAAACTTGAAAGTCTCATTCCTTATAAAGTGCTTATCGAGAACGATGTGAATCTTGGCGCTCTCGGGGTAAAGTATTTTGGGCTTGGAAAAGATGCGAAGGATATGCTCGTGGTTTTTATTGGAACAGGTATCGGGGCCGGATTTATTTTTGACGGAAAACTTTTTAGAGGAGCCGATTATGCCGCCGGAGAAATAGGTCATATTAAGGTTGAGAAGAACGGACCGTTATGCGGCTGCGGGAACCATGGGTGTTTTGAGGCTGTGGCGAGCCGTACTGCGGTAGATAGAAATATTAAGAAAGACCTGGAAAATGGTGAAAAAAGTATACTGAAAGAATTTGCCGGGTCAGATAAACAAATTAAGAGCAAAGCCCTGGCAAATGCAGTGAGGAAAGGGGATAAACTTGCAATCAAGCATTTGTCTAAAGCCTGCAAAACCATAGGGAGAGTTCTGGCTGATATTACGAACCTGCTCAATCTGGATTTAATAATTTTAGGCGGGGGGGTAATAGAGGCACTTGATAAATTTATGATCCCGGTAATTAAGGAGTCATTTGACGAGAATGTTCTTGCTTCTTCGGCGAAAGGATTGAAGCTCCTGCCGACTAAATTAGGAGATGATGCAGCACTGTATGGCGGAATACCGCTTGCTGAAGAGTTCCTGAAGATTAAGATCTAGCTGAATTGATTCTCCACTCTGGCAAGTTCGTTTGAAGTTTCTTCCCATTCGGCGAGCACCAGTTCAAGTTCTTTTTTTGAGTTCTGGAATTCCATATTGATGGTTCTGGCTTTTTCGGGATTAGAGTAAGTTTCGGGAAGCGTTAACTCTTTCTCAAGTGATTTTTCCTTTTTCTCCAGCTCAGAAATTCTTTTCTCCAGTACTTCAATTTTCTTTAACAGATCCTTGGTTGCGTTATATCTTTTTTGCCGCTGCTCAGCTTCCAGTCTTTTCTGATCTTTGCGCGAAGCTGATTCATTAATAGCTGACTCTTTTGCCGCTTTATCCTCTTCAGTCAGCATACCCCTCTTCCTCAGATAATACTCAATTCCTCCCTCAAAGCTTTTAATTTCACCCTTCCTTATCTCAACAACCTTATTTACCACGGGTTCGAGAAAGTCAATATCATGAGATACCAATATTAATGAACCCTTAAAATCAATCAATGCTCTCTGAAGAACCTTTTTTGAAGAAATATCCAGGTGGTTTGTCGGTTCATCAAGAATGATGAAATTAGATTTCGTCAACAGGATCTTTGCCAGCGCCACGCGGCTTTTTTCTCCGCCGGATAATACCCCGATTTTCTTAAACACGTCATCACCGGAAAATAAAAATGAGCCAAGAAGTGAACGAAGCTGGCCGACTGTTTTCTCTTCTGCAATCCCTTCGATTGTCTCAATTATATCAAGCCCGGGCTTTAAGTTATCGGCAACATCCTGTGCATAATATGATATTATAGTGTTATGACCCGTAATCCTCTGTCCGCTGTCGATGTCTAACACCCCGGCAATAACTTTTGAAAGGGTGGTTTTTCCCGCACCATTGGGACCCACAAATGCTATCTTTTCACCCCTGTTTACCGTGAAGTCAAGATTATGCAGTACGGTATTATCCCCATATGACTTCGTGATATTCTTCAGTTCTATATTTACTTTGCCGCTTGAAGGAGGCTCCGGGAATTTTATATATATATCTTCACTGGAATCGGGAAGTTCAATTAATTCCATTTTCTCAAGCTGCTTAATTCTGCTTTGTACCTGTTTTGCTTTAGTAGCCTTGTATCTGAACCGCTCAATAAATCTTTCTGTTTCTTTAATTTTTTTCTGCTGCAGAATAAACTGGTTTTCGGTAAGCTTATCCCTTTCTTCTTTATACTTCAGGTAATCATCATAACTTCCGTTATAAGTATTGAATCTGCCCATGTATATTTCCAGAGTTTTCCCGGTAACCTGGTTGATAAAATGTTTATCGTGAGAGACGATGAGCAGGGCTCCCTTATATGATTTAAGAAAGCTGATCAGCCATTCCAGTGAATCAAGATCCAGATGATTAGTGGGCTCATCCATAAGCAGTAAATCATTCTGCTGAATAAGTATTTTTGCCAGAGCGATACGCATCTGCCAGCCGCCGGAAAATTCATCCGTTAGCCGATTTAAATCCTTTTCCTCAAATCCCAGTCCGCTTAAAATCTTTTCTACTTTTGATTCAGCACTATACGAATCCAGTTCCTCCAGGCGCAGATGAACTTCCCCGAGCTGGTGAACGAGATCTTCTCTGTCTTCCGGTGATAAATCTGAGCCCGATAATTTATCGGTCAATTCCTTTTCTTTTTCCTGCAAGTAGACAATGTCTGATAAAGCCGATTTTGCTTCCTCAAGCAGGGTAGACCCGCTGTGAGTTACATTTTCCTGTGGAAGATACCCTATGCTTGTTCTTTTCTGCCGCTGTATTCTGCCCGATTCGGGCTGAAGATTTCCGTAAATAATTTTTAGAAGAGATGATTTTCCGGTACCGTTTGCTCCGACAAGTGAAATTTTGTCTCCGGAATTAATTTTCAGATTGACATCTTTAAATAAATATTTTCCGCCGAACTGTAATGAAATATTGGTGAGATCTATCATCTATATCAGATATTCAGTAATTATTTATGCAGTACTGCAACCTTGCCCGTAATTACATTATTACCCTCTTTGTCGAAGGCTACAACCAGGTATATACCGCTTCCGACCAGATTGCCATTTTCATCCTTCCCGTCCCAGGAAGCAATACGACCTCCCGGGGATGAAAATTCCTTAATTAGTTTACCCTCGATGTTGAGTATTTTGATATCCGTATCCCTGATCAGTCCATCTATGGTAAGCTTATTGGTTCCTTCCTGAATTATAAAGGGATTGGGATATACGAATAGCTCGGAAAATGAATCTACAGGTTTCACAGCGGGAGTATCAAAAGATGTGAGTCCTTCATCCGTACCTACATATACTCTTCCCGAATTTGGATCAATTGCTAAACTGCGTATCTGATCGGAGAGCAGGGGACTATTTTTTGAATCATATGTTGCAAGGAGACTTGATCCGTCGGAATTAACCAGGAGAAGTCCCTGATTTGTCCCGACCCATTTGTTATTTAGCGGATCAACGGCCATAACATTTATTGTCTGCTGACGTAATGCAAATACGGAAGAAATTCGGAAATTAGGTGTATTCTCAAACACGGTACTGTTATTTGTAATTATGTTTACTCCGGTACCTGTGCCTACCCAAATATCACCTCGTTTATCTACCACAACGGAGTATATAAAATTACTGTTCAGTCCGTCATCTGTATTCAGAAATCCGAATTTATTATCAGTTGAATCTGTTGGGTTGTTTTCGTTAAAATAGAACAACCCCAGTCTGTTTGTATTACGAACACAATACCATTTAGTATCATACGGATCAATTGCCAGTGAATAATGCTGATCAAATGCCTGTCCGAACTCTGACGGATTTGCATAAGTTTCCCAGGAGCTGTCCGGATGAAGCACTCCAAGAGCCCGCGAATCCCCCGGCCAGTAGTTCAGCACCCAGAGATTCCCGCGCGAATCCTTTCCGAATCCTGAGATCAGCAGGAAGTCAGGATTGGAGGGATCTCCTACTAACGGGGTGTTTGCTGTTGTAAAATTTCTAAACGTTCCGTTCTTTAAACTTGTAAATCCCTTTCCCCAGCTGCCAAAATAAACTTCATCATCGGCAGGGGAACTGACAAAGTTAAATGCGTTCGTAATTAGCTGCGGTGTAGTAGCACGATTATAGTTTGTCCATTTGGTTCCGTCGTACTTATAGAAGCCGACACCGGTATTATCTTTTCCGCTTGCTGACCACAGATTTCCGCTGTTGTCTACTGTAAGTTCCGGGAATTGATTGGCCTGGGGACCGTTGGGATAATTATATTTTCTGTTTTTCACCTCGTAAACACCTGCATTAGAGGCGGCAATTAATCCCAAAGAATTTGAATAAACCAGCCTGTTTATTTGAACAGCTGCAGAGTCAAATGTTGATAAATTAGTATTATTATAGAGATAAATCATTTTACCCGCTGCTATAAATAATGAGTCGCCTTCTAAAAGGAGATCATTAATAGGGATATTATTAAACTGCGGAAGGAACGAACTCCATGTTGAATCATTCTTTATTGACAGTCCTCTGTCGGTCGCAGCTATTATGGAATTATTCATCTTAACAACGCGTACAACATTATTTGAGGGAAGACCGTTCTGAGTAGTATAAGTATTCCATGATTCGGGTGCGGATAAATTTTCGGCACCTTCTTTCTGAATAGCTACTCCAGCACTGGTTGCAAGATATATCAGGTGAGCTTTAAGGGAACTGTTAACCTTCACATATGGCTGAAAATTTCCATATTTAAAAAAAGTATCATAGAAGAAGTAGCTTTTTGAATCTATTAATGAAAGACCAAAGTCGGTGCAGACATATATAGTATCACCTATTGACTCCAGGTTGTTGATGCTTTTATTTGACTGTTCTGTATCATTATATATATCAAGAATAGTTTTAAGTCTGACCCGTAGAAGGATCATAGACATCTATGGCTCCCTCTTCACCGCCAAACCAGATCTTACCATCCTGATTAATTGCAACTGCATTTAAAAAAGAACCTATCAGACCGTCATTTTTATGCAGGGTGAGGAATTCGCCCGAAACTGTATTATAGAAAAATCCTCCTCCGCTGCTGGCTGCCCATATACCGTTCGCTGCCGGTTGAATTGATCTGACATTTTTCATATCAGTATAGTTTTTCCAGTTGTAGGTTTCCTGGCCGTAAAGAAATTGGATACTAAAAAATAAAAGTAATAAAAAATGAACCTTCATTTATGTCCCCGCAAGTTTGGGAATAATGAATGACTAAGAATGAAAATTACAGGTAATAAAAATAATATTTTTCAACTTGGCTGAAAGGTTAAAATTCTTATCTACTTAATATTAAATGAGTTAGGAGGAGGACTATTTCAGCTGATTGTTCAGCAAGTCGCTCATTTCAATGGCTGTCAAGACTGCATCCCTGCCCTTATTTCCCGATTTTCCCCCGCTCCTTTCCATAGCCTGTTCAATTGTATTGGTCGTTAATACACCAAATATAACAGGAATACCGGAATCGAGGGAAACGCGTTGTACACCGGTGGTTACTCCCATTGAAACATAATCAAAATGCGGAGTTGCACCCCGGATTACTGCTCCGAGGCAGATTATTGCAGAATATTTTTTTGATAATGCAAGGGTGGAAGCAGTAACAGGAATTTCAAATGCTCCGGGAACTTTAACGATGTCAAATTCATTTTCGTTATAACCTTTTTCAGCAAGACATTTTTTTGCTCCATCCAGCAGACGGTCGGTTATAAATTCATTAAATCTGCTTACTACAATTGCGAATTTGAAATTTTTGGCGGAAGAATTGCCTTCAATTATATTCATATAATTTATTATGCTATATTTTTGAGGAGTCTCTGTCTCATTGCATCAACAACCGTCCGGGTAACATAGAACTTCCCGAAGTTATTCTCATCCTCTCTCTTTCCGCCGTGGTAATCCGATCCGCCGGATTCAAGAAGAAAGTATTCATTCGCTATTCCTCTGTAAAACTTAACAAGCTGCTGTGAATGAGAAGGATGAATAACTTCAATACCGTCAACACCGGATTCGATCAGCTCTTTAAGAATATGTTCCGGCATAATTCCCGGATGTGCTATGAACGAAAGTCCCCCTGAATCGGAAATTATTTTGAATGCGCTTCTGGGTGATATATGAACCTTTTTTTCATACGCTACACATCCATTCCCGATGTATTTATTAAAAGCTTCATAATATGAATTTATAAAACCCCCCTCAACCATAGCCTGGGCGATATGGGGACGTCCTACAGCTGAATTGCGGGAAATTTTCAGCACATCTTCAAGCTTAAGAGAAATTCCGAGGGTATTAAGTTTTCTAACTATTCTGTCTGCTCTTTTGAGTCTTTCTGCCCGGAAGAATTCAAGGTATCTTTCAATTTCGGGATTGCCGGGCTCAACGAAATAGCCAAGAATATGGATTTCTCTGTCCATTATGTCAGAACTGATTTCAACACCGGGAATTATTTCGACGCCTACCTGCCTGCCGTATTCAGAAGCTTCTTCTATAGCAGCAAGATTATCGTGATCGGTAATACTTAATATTTCAATCCCCTTTTGTTTAGCCTTATCTATTAATTCCCTGGGAGAATTAAACCCGTCTGAATAATTTGTATGTGAATGTAAATCGACTTTTGAACGCATTAATTATTTCAACTGAACATTTCTTTAAATTTTTCATAATCTAATATACGAAGTTTTGAGCCGTCAAGCTCAACTAATCCTTTCTTTGCAAAGGAATGCAAAGTACGTGATATTGTTTCCCTTGATGTTCCGGCCATATTTGCAAGATCATGCTGGTAGGGAAGTTTTTCTATTTCTACGGTGCCCTGTTTGATTTTACCAACATCATCTGCTATCTGAAGAATTACAGTGGCAACCTTTCCTTCAGCATCTTTGAGAGAAAGAGATTTAATTTTCATATCGGCAGAACGGAGTCTGTTTGTTAGTTCCTGAAGAAGTGCAATTGAAATTTCGGGATGACTATGAAGCATCTCAAGGAATTCACTTCTCTGGACAATGAACAATTCTGCATCTTCCATTGCAGTTACGTTAGCAGACCTGCTCATACCATCAAGTATAGCCATTTCTCCAAAAAAATCAGATTCGTTGAGTATTGTCAATATTACTTCTTTTCCGTCATCACTGACTCTGGAAACCTTAACTTTTCCTTTAATGATTACAAATAATGCTGAACCGGTTTCATGTTCAAACAAAATTACCGAGTCTTTTGTGAAGGATTTCCTTATTCCTAACCTTGAGATCTGTTCTAATGTGCTTTCTTCAAGTTCGGAGAAAATAGGGACATATTTTAAGAAATCGATTTTTTCTTGCATATCTTTGGCCTCTTTTCAGAAAAGTTTAATAATATTGAAATATAAATTTGGGTTTGATGAAAGTCAATTTTCGTAAACCGTTGCAAAATAAGTAAAAAGGTATGGCCCGGATGTTATCTACGTCTCTTTTAGCCGGATTTTATGCATAATATTTACTTCAATTTTCATTGCTTTTTTTGGCCTATGTCTCTATTTTAGACGACTTATTTATAAATTTTTAGACTGGAGAGAATTAAATTATGCCAATGATGGCGAAAATGCGGAGTTTGGCTCCTGCTTTTATTATTTCTGTAGGTGCTCTTTTTGTTCTTTTTATGGTTATCTCTGACTCGAATGTACTTGAGGCATTGGGGGGCGGACGATCTAACTATATTGGAAAAGTTGACGGTGAAGAAATATCCTACCAGGATTTTAATAATGTTCTAGAAAGACAAAGAGAACAATTAAGAAAGCAGAATGGGGAGGACCTTAATGAAGAACAAACCATTCAGCTGCGCAACCAGGTATGGGATGCAATGGTTACCCAGATACTTCTGAAAAAGGAAATAAACAAATACGGAATTAGTGTATCTGATCAGGAAATAAAAGATATCATCCTTGGCGATAATCCTCCAGATTTTCTTAAACAAAATTTTATTGATTCCACGGGAAAGTTCAACAGACAGCTCTATGAATCAGCCCTTTTTGATCCAAGGAATAAAGATGTTTTAATCCAGGCAGAAGAAGGCGTAAGGCAGACAAGATTGAATGAGAAGCTCCAGAGTCTGGTTTTCGCTTCTGTTACTGTAAGTGAGGATGAGATCAGGAGAGACTTTATAGATCAGAATACAAAAATTACTGCTGATTATGTACTCGCTCCGCTTTTCATATTCCCTGATTCAACTTTTAAGATTACTGATGAGGACATTAAAGATTACTACAACAAAAATCTTGATAAATTTAGTGTTGCAGCTCAGAGAAAAGTTAAATATGTACTTTTTCCTTTTAAGCCATCTTCAGAAGATTCAACCTTCTCCAGAAGAAACCTCGAGATTATTGCCCAAAAATTCCAGCAGGATACTTCTGACTTTAAAACCGTTGCTGAGAATTACGGCTCAAGCCCTATGACCGTTGATACTCTCTCTATGTCTCAGTTTCCTAAGGAAATTACCGGTCAGATTGAACAGGCAAAGATTGGTAAGATCATTGGGCCGGTTTCAACCCCGCAGGGTTATGCACTTTACCATTTAATAGGCACTTTACCTTCAGATAAGCCTGAAGTAAGGGCTTCACATATACTGATCAATCAGTATGGGAATGCAGAGAGCAACAAAGAAGAAGCGATGAAACTTTACAAACAGTTGAAGGACGGTGCTGATTTTGCAAAGCTTGCACGCGAGTATTCACGTGATCCGGGCAGTGCTCAAAACGGCGGAGATCTTGGCTGGTTCAGTAAGGGGATGATGGTTCCTGAATTTGAAAAAGTTGCTCTGAATGCTAAAGTCGGAGTTGTGCAGGAACCTATTCAGACTCAGTTTGGATACCATATAATAAAAGTTACTGATAAGTCGGATAAGAAGTATATTGTTCAGAGGATTGTCAACCCTCTTGAAACTTCTGCTACTACAAAAGATCTGCTTCAATCGCAGGCTCAGGATTTTGCTTATATAGCTACAAAGAACGGATTTGAGGGTGAAGCTAAGTTAATGAATTATAAAGTTCAGGAATCGGGAGCTTTCCAGGAGGATGCGGCAGCTATTCCGGGACTGGGGCAGAATAAAAATATTCCCGAATTCGCTTTTGATAATGATATGAATACAGTCAGCGAGCCTTTCAGGTTAAGCACAGGCTATGCAGTAGTGATGGTTTCAGAGGTTACAAATGAAGGCGTGAAACCATTTGAGGAAGTAAAAAATACAATAAAACCTCAGGTAATACGTGAAAAACAGTATGCTAAAGCGAAACAGCTCGTTGAAGAGATTAAACAAAAGGTTGGCGGCGATTTAAGCAAAGCTCAGACAATCAACCCGAAAGTAACTTATAACGAGGCAAAAGATTTTACTCCTGCCGGTACGGTTCCGGGCCTGGGGAAAGACTGGGCATTTATTGAAACAGCACTCGAAGCTCCCCTGAACAAGGTTACGGATCCTGTTCACGGCTACAGAGGCTATTACCTTATTAAGGTTACAAACAGGACTCCTTTTGATTCGTCAAAGTATGAGATACAAAGAAATTCCATCAGGGATAAAATAATCAGACAAAAACAGAGTACAGTTCTTAATCAATGGATTGAAGAACTTAAAAAGAAAGCCGATATTGTAGATAACAGGAGTCAATTTTTCGGTCAATAACAAATAAATAGTTTTTTCTGTACCCCTGTTTAGAAGCTGAGTCTATAAACAGGGGTTTTGTTTTTAAATTTATTAAATAACAGAATGTATCTCAGGTCCCTGATTATATCACTGCTGCTGTTGACTTCTTATGCGAATGCTCAGTTTGGCAGTAAACGTTTTAGTATAGGTGTAAATGGTGTCTATACTACTACGGCGCGAATTTATCTTAACCCGAATTCATCCGATCCCATACTCCGTAATTATGCTTTTGAAATTGCCGGTATTATTAATCCGGCTTTAGATTTTCGTTACAGAATTACAGATGATATTATCATAGGTGTCGGGACAGAATATATGAAGGCTACTGCCTCGGGACCTAACCTTACCGCTTTTTCCGGAAATTCTACCGTGACTATAAATGTTAACGATGGTTTTCTGTTAATCCCGGTTGAAATATCAGGCTATTATCTGCTTCCATTCTCGACTGAGAAATTTAAATTCCTTATGGGCGGCGGTGCGGGTTATTATTACGGTGAACATATAAGGAATTTCGGTGATGCTTCAGTCTCTACCGTGAGCAGGGACTTTGCATATGGGATACAGGTTTCTGTTTCTATGGATTATATGATACGTGATGATATAACGGTACATTCAGAAATGAAGTTCAGGGATCCTCAATTTAAAGTGAAAAGTGCATACAATAAGCTTGAAGTAAATTATGAAAATCAGACAATACTTCTGGCACAGAAAACATTCGATTCAAAAATAGATGTTGATGGTGTTACCTTCATACTTGGGTTCTCATATCTCTTTTAAAAGTAAACCAACTTTCTCCGGCTTATTCCCCTGCATGTTTGTACCAGTCACGCAAAACACTTAGCGGGATTTAAAATGCTGCCCGGTGAATGTTTACTTCTCTTATATTTTTGTCCTGCTTCTGAATTTTTTTATTAAGTTTGTAACCAATGAAAGATGATATTATTTATCTGGCCGGTTTTATGGGCGCAGGTAAAAGTACTATAGGTCCGATTCTCGCAAATACACTTGGATGGAATTTTTACGACCTGGACAGGGTGATTGAAAAATATGATGGTATGAAAGTCAGAGAGATCTTTGAAACCAAAGGTGAAAGTTATTTCAGAAAGATTGAGCGCGAACAGCTTGAGAGAATATCATCCGAACACAATGTGATAATCTCTCTGGGAGGGGGCACGATGAGTAATGAAGACAACCTGATATTTCTGAAAAGAACAGGAAAAATATTTTATCTTAAGGCTTCGCAGGAAGCAATTTATAAAAGGCTTAAATATAAACGCGATCGTCCGGCTTTACACATCAACGGAGATTTTCCGGAGACCAGAGAAGAGCTGATGGAATTAATAAATAAGCTTTTGAATGAAAGAGAAAAGTTCTATCTTTTAGCCGATCACATTATTCTGACTGACAATATTCCCGTCGGTAAAACTGTTGATAGAATTGCAAGATTAATATCATCAAAATAAATAATCAGGAATAATTCTTTGAAAAAAATAAATGTGGAGGTATCGGATTCTTCCTATCCGGTTTTTGCGGGAAGAGGGATATTAACTCACCTTAAACCTCAACTGAAGAAGTATGCCCGTTTTAATAATTTTTTTATTGTCGTCGACAGAAATGTTGCGAAGCATCATTTAAAGGATATTAAGAAAGCAATAGGAAGACGCAAGAAGATTTTCTATTACGAGTTGAAACCGGGAGAAAGTTCCAAGTCGCAGGAACAGTTGAAAAAAATATATAATTCACTCATAAAAAATAATTTCGGCCGGGATACATTATTGATCTCAATCGGCGGGGGAGTGACCGGGGACCTGGCAGGGTATTCGGCAGCGACATATATGAGAGGATTACAGCTTATAAACATTCCGACTACACTCCTGGCTGCTGTTGATAGTTCAATCGGGGGTAAAACCGCTATAAACTTTAATGGATATAAAAACGTTATCGGTGCCTTCTATCAGCCAGATATGGTTTTGATAGATTCTGATTTTATAAGAACTCTGCCGCGGAAAGAATACATTGCCGGTATGGGGGAGGTAATAAAATATGCGTATATCTCCTCACCGGAGTTGTATAACCTGGTTAATGAAAACTTTGACAGTATCAGGCTTAAGGATGAAAAGATAATTGACGAGATAATACTTAAATGTGCTGCGATTAAGGCTGGTGTTGTTTCCAATGATGAGCGGGAAAACGGGCTCCGGAAAATTCTTAACTTTGGTCATACTTTTGGTCATGCCATTGAGTCAGCTTCCGGCTTTAAGATAAGGCATGGTCTCTGTGTAATTTATGGAATAGTGATAGAATTATTTCTTTCAAATAAAATAGGTGTTCTGTCACGGAAGAAACTGACAAAATACCTGGAACTTCCCGGAAAGTTCAAACTAAAAAATGTACTGGATGATTTCGATTTTGAAGAACTTTACAACATAATGCTTGCAGATAAGAAAAACCGCAACGGAAAAATCAATTTTGTTCTATTATCAGACCTTGGGAAAATACTTCTTGATGTGGACACCGGTAAAAGAGATATACTGTATGCATTTGACAGGGCCAGGAATTTCTTCGATAAAAGTTAATGTTCGGTTTAAAGGAGAAACTGTCGGATCTTTGAGGGTGAAAATCCGACAGTTCGTGTGTCATTTATGGAGGGGGTACTATGCAAAAAACTATTTTCTATTTTCGCATTAGAAGACTCAACTAATATGCCATCTAAAAGGACGGCAAAATCGACTGAAAATGTATACGATGAAATTTTCAGAGTAAGAATTACAGTCTGTGATTACATTTTTACATGAAGTTTTGAAACGGCTTATTTAAAAAAGGAACTGCCGGAAATTGTCGCAAATCCGGCAGTTAGAATTGGAAGGGTGTTATGCTTAAACTATGAACTACTTCGTATATAGGAAGGTCAAGTACTATGCCATTTGATAAAGTACGTTTTTTGCATAATTTCAAATATTGCAATCTCATTATAAGATAATAACTAATTAAAGCTTATTATTTTGATACTTAAGAAGGAGCAGCCCCGATGCCGGAACATCAAAGTCTTGTTGAATTAAATCTTGAAGAGGAAATAACAAAATTAAAGAAAGAACTTAATGCGGTTATTCTGGCCCATTATTACCAGGAATCGGAAATACAGGATATAGCCGATTTCGTAGGCGATAGCTTAGATCTGGCCAGAAAAGCGAAATCAACCAGCGCAGATGTAATAGTTTTCGCCGGTGTTCATTTTATGGCAGAGACTGCAAAAATATTGAATCCCGACAAACTGGTTCTGCTTCCTGATCTTGAAGCAGGCTGTTCACTTGCGGAAAGTTGTCCTGCTCCATTGTTTAAGGCCTTCCGAGAAAAACATCCGGATCATATATCTATAACTTACATCAATTGTACAGCTGAGGTAAAAGCCCTCAGCGATATAATCTGTACTTCAAGTAATGCTGAAAAGATTATTCAGCAGATTCCGCCTGAAAAACCTATTCTGTTTGCCCCTGACCGGAACCTGGGCAGATATTTGATAAAAAAGACAGGCAGGGAAATGCTCTTGTGGGACGGCTCCTGTATCGTTCATGAAACTTTCAGCGAGAGAAAGTTAATTGAACTTAAACTTGAACATCCCGAAGCTAAAATTATAGCTCATCCGGAATGTGAAGAAATAGTTTTGAACAGAGCTGACTTTATAGGTTCAACCAGTAAATTATTAAAGTTTGTCCAGGAGGATTCTTCAGATAAGTTTATAGTTGCCACCGAGTCGGGCATTCTCCATCAGATGAAAAAACTTGTTCCGGATAAAATTCTTATTCCGGCACCTCCCGAGGAAAACTGCAGCTGCAATGAATGTCCTTTTATGAAGCTCAATACTATGGAAAAACTTTACCTCTGTATGAAAAATAAAGAACCGGAGATTTTACTCGATCCTGATCTGATGAAGAGAGCTCTTACCCCGATTGAAAGAATGCTTGAGATGAGTTAACACTTATTCAGGAGGATAGCTATGGTTGTTCCCTCTCCGGGTGAGGAATTCTTAACATAGATCTTCCCTCCATGGTAGCCTTCAATTATCCTCTTGGAAAGGCTCAGGCCCAAACCCCATCCTCTTCTTTTGGTACTGTACCCCGGTCTGAATATATCTTTTCTCCTTTTATATTCAATTCCTTTACCGTTATCGAACACACATACTTCAATATGACTCTTCGAACCGGTAATTGAGATGGCAATTGTTCCGGCTTTATGATCAATGGCATCGAGGGAATTCTTGATCAGATTTTCTATTACCCATCCAAAAAGTTCAGAATTCATCTCCGCACAAAGCTCTTTATCGCCGTCAATAGTCAGTTCCACACTTTTTCCGTTCGGGAGCCTCCTCTGAAAATAATCAGTGATCTTTTTAACTTCGGTATAGACATTCCTTGGCTTTATCTCGGGCGTAGAGCCGATTTTAGAAAATCTGTAGGTGATTTTATTCAGTTTTTCAACATCACTTCCTATTTCATCAGCGATATCTATTACTTTATCGGGATCACGATAATTTATCTTCAGCATTTCGAGCCAGCCCATAAGACTTGATATAGGTGTTCCAAACTGATGTGCAGTCTCTTTTGCCATGCCAACCCAGATATTGCTCTGTTCGCTTCTTTTAATGCTGCTGAAACCAACATATCCTATAACTATAAACAGAATGGCGATAATTATCTGAAAGTAAGGGTACAATCTCAGTCGATTAATCAGATCGGAATCCCCGTAATGAATTTTCTGAAGGACAAGGGTATCCTCGTAAGTTACAAGTATAGGCTTATGTGCCTCATCCATCTCACGAACCTGCTGATTAAAAAACTTCTCCAGTTCGTCTCTGGAAAGAGTAGAGTCGTACCTAATGTTTCTCACATCCTTTATATCATGTTTATTCTCGATTTTAACGAGATCGTCGGGTCCGGTGGATATCAGCGGAAAGTCGATAGGTTTAAGTATGTTATCGAACAGGAATGTAATATCGGCATTCGGTTCAGATGTATTGGCAACATATTCGATTCCTTTGGCGTAAAGCTCAACGATGGTTCTCTCCCGGTTCTGAAGTACTTTGACAAGATTCTGGGTATAGTAAAGAGTTCCCACAGCTATAAGGAAAGCAACTACTATAAGGCTGATTTTGATATTTAAAGAAGCGGGACCGCCGGACATTTTCATTGAATGGTTCTACCCGGAATTATTAAAAACAAAGCCAAGTATCGCACTTTTGTGAGTATAAAATCCAGTCATTATTTTGGTTAAGAACCTGGAGTCCTTTAATTCAGATTCAGATCAAGCAATAAAAAAAGTCTGCTCTCTTTTGGGGCCGACAGATACTATCGTAATTTTTATACCCGTATGGTTGGCTATAAATTCGAGGTATTCCTTAGCCTCTGACGGAAGGTCGGAAAATGACCTGCATCCGGAAATATCTGAATTCCAGCCCTTAAATGTTTTATACACCGGCTTAACCTGAGATAACCTCTGTACATCGGTTGGGTATGATTTCAAAGCTTTTCCATTAAGCTCATATCCTGTACATACTTTTATTTCTTCAAAGGAACTTAAAACATCAAGCTTTGTAATTGCTGCTTCCTCAATACCGTTTATTGTAGCTGAATATTTAACAAGGAAAGCGTCAAACCAGCCGCATCTTCTGGGTCTGCCTGTGGTTGCCCCGTATTCGGCTCCTATTTTCCTGAGATTTTCACCAGTATCGTCAGTTAATTCTGTAGGGAACGGTCCGAATCCGACCCTTGTGGTATATGCCTTAACTATTCCGAATACCAGATTGATCTTAGTTGGAGGTATACCGGTACCGGTGCATGCTCCTCCTGAAGTCGGACTGGAGGATGTAACGTAAGGATAGGTGCCATGGTCGACATCCAGCAGAGCACCCTGAGCTCCTTCAAGCAGAATTGATTTTCCTTCGGCTATTGCATTGTTAAGGTAAGAGGGAACATCTTTAACATATTTATCAATTGCTTTATCAAACTCAACATATTCCCTGATTATTTCCTCTACATCAAGCTCATCGTGGTTGTATATTTTCTTAAGGAGATTGTTCTTTTCCTTTAAATTCTCCCTTATTTTTTCTTTAAGAACGTCTTTGTTCAGAAGATCAACGATCTTTATTCCTTTTCTTGCATATTTATCGATATAACAGGGGCCTATTCCACGGCCCGTAGTTCCTATTTTATTCCCGTTATTTTCACTTATATTATCCAGCAGCTTATGATAAGGCATAATTAAATGAGCATTATGGCTGATAAACAATCTGCCTTCAACACTTATTCCGTTTTTCCTGAGAAGCTCAATTTCATCCAGCAGTGCATTAGGATCTATTACTACGCCGTTTCCAATCACGCAGGTTACATTATCACGAAGGATTCCTGAAGGAATAAGGTGCAGAATATATTGTTTGTCGCCTATAGTAACGGTATGCCCCGCATTAGCTCCGCCCTGATAACGCGTTACAATGTCATAATTTTCGCTGAGGATATCAACTATTTTACCTTTACCTTCATCTCCCCACTGGCTTCCAACCAGAACAGTTACTCGCATTTGATGACTCTTATTTTATGAATTTGACCAAAAGAAAAACTCCGAATAAAATCCGGAGTTTAAAACTACACAAAACCTGATTTATGAAGAAATTTAATTAGAAAAACTTTTGATAGCATCGTCTACGTTTTCGTAGAACTCGAAAATTGTGATGAGTTTTGTAATTATAAGCAGGCTCTCGATTTTCTCAGTAACCCGGGCAAGTTTAAGATTTCCGCCCGATTTCTTCATCGTCGTTAATCCGCCGATCATCATGCCAAGCCCGGAGCTGTTCATGAATTTAACATCAGAAAGGTCCACAACAATATTTTTCTTGCCTTCGTCAATCAGTTTATGGAGTAAATCATTAAATTCTTTAGTATCTTCACCGCCCATCACATTTCCCTTTAACTCTATGACGACGGCTTCGTACCTTTCATTTACTTTTGTTTTCATTAACAACTCCTAAAATTTTTGCATTAAATTTAAGTTAATGGCAGTAACAAAGCAAGTTTACTGGAATAAGCCTGAAGATTATTTTTGGCTTAATTGTTAAATTAAAAATAAATATTTTACGGAACCTGTCACCTAAAATTACGTCTAAAAAGATGGATACGAAAAATACGAAGGAAGATTTGCAGAAAGCTCAAATATTAAACCTGGATGACGATTTTTCCCTTGTAAAAAGGTTTATAGACGGCGATGAATCTGCATTCGCTGTACTCGTTCAGAGACATAAAGAAAAAGTGAGAAATATAGTATATCTCACAATGAGCAGCTCAAATTCTGTGGATGACATAGCACAGGATGTTTTTTTAACAGTTTACAGGAACCTGAATAATTTCAGATTCGAATCACAATTCACTACCTGGCTCTACCGAATAACAGTGAATAAGTGCAAAGATTACATGAGAAAGATAAAAATCAGGAATATTTTTACTCCATTGAAAGAAGCTGAGGAAAAGACAGACGATATTTCAGCCCCGGAAAGCAATGATATCAAAGGTATAGTTCAGAAAGCTATTGGAAAACTTCCGGAGAAATTACGAATTCCGCTTCTTTTAAAGGACATTGAAGGTATGAGCTACCAGGAAATTGCGGAAACGGTGCAATGTGAGATAGGAACGGTGAAATCAAGGATCTTCAGAGCAAGGGAAGGATTAAAAAATATCCTTAGGCCCTATGAAGAGGAGTTGATGTTATGAAAAATTCAAATACAAAATATGAAATATTATCGGCTTATCTTGACGGAGAATTATCACCTTCTGAAGCCAGGGAATTAGAAGATAAAATTAAATTTTCGAAAGAACTGCAGGAGAAACTCGAAGAAATTAAGAAAATTAAAAAACTGACAGTTTCCTCGGTTCAGCGGCTTCCCGAAGCTCCGTATTTTGAAACCAGGCTTGCCGCAAATCTCAACCATAAAGGAAAATCGTGGGATAAAATCCGCAGATGGGTCCCGGCCTTCAGTTTTGCAGGACTGGCTATAGTACTCATGGTATTTTTGAAATTCAATCCGGGTATAATTGATCGTATAGTGGAAGAGCAGAAAACAAACCTGGCCGGTTTTTACCAGGAAAATCTCAGACCATTATTTTATGCATCGAATCTTTCGAACGAGGATGTATTTAACTTCGCTTTTACCAAACAACTTCCGCTTGACAAGTCGAATGGCCAGTATCTGAAACTCGGCTACGATCAATCAGGCAAGGAATTCTTTGAAATAAATACTGCAGAAAACAGTAGTCCCGTAAATAATCTGGAAAAATTTGCCGCTAAACTAAAGTTGAACAGCAGGCAGCGTCAGCAGGTTGACTCCATACTTGAATCCTATGCAGAAGATCTCCAGACCCAGGTGCTGGTCAATGATAAAAATACTGTTGCTATTAATCCCAATTTGTGGAACTATAATAAGGCTATAGTTGCGGATATAATGTCTTTTGCCCGGGACGCGAACAAAGAGGAATTCAATAAAATTGTACCGGCAGGATACTTCACATACAATAATCCTGATGTAAGGACTCTTGTCAATAAGGTTAAAGATACAAGGGATAATAAATATATATTCTTTACTCCGGATACTATTTTTACTGAGCCGTACAATTTCGATGAGAAAAAATTCAAAGACGAGATGGCAAAAGCTAAAGAAGAGATGAAAAAGGGAATGGAAGAAGCTAAGAAATCGATGCAGAATTTTAAGATAAACCTGAAGCTTGATAGCAGCTTTGCGAGACTGAAAAATGATCCGGCCTGGGGAAAGGGCTTCAAGGTTTTCATCGATTCAAATATCGTCCGTGTTCACATATCGAAACTCGATATACCCGATATTCATCTTCCCGATTTTGACAGCATTTCCGCGCAGGTTGAAGAAGCAATGAAGAATATTCCACCGATAATTATAGATATTCCGGGCGAAAAGGGTGCTAAAAGTTACTCATTCAAATATGAGTACGGCGATTCATCCAAACATCCGGTAAGGATTCAGATTCCAAATGTAGATTCAATCCTTAAAAGTATAGGAGTTTTTAATGGTGATTCTCTTATGTTCAATGGAAAGGATAACCATTTTGTGCCTGACTCCCTGGCATCTATGTTTAAGATGTTTGACGATTCGCTAATGATTTTTGATAAAGGTGAATTTAAGAAGGAAATGAAACAGCTTCAGAAAGAGATGGAGAAGATGAGAGAAGAAATGAAAAAGCTGAGAATTGAGATCCGCCAGGATACTCTTAAGAAAGAGAAGACTGATTCTGAAGTTGGAATTTAATAAAAACGGCCGTTTTTAAGGTTTTAGAGGCTATTTTTATCTTGAAATAACCTTCTCTATCATACATATAATCCGCTCATAATTCTTTTCTTTACAAAATGAAGTAATTCCCTTAATTTCAATAAAGAATATGGCTGTGATGCGTCTTTGAATGGACAAATTATAGTGGTATTTTACGCAGAAAAATTAACTGAAAAAGAATATGAATTCTCTAGTTCTCACACATAACCTGAAATTCCGCCTGTTTATGGGGTTTGCAGTAATCTTATTCTTTTTTAAACTGTTCATCCCTTCCGGTGATTCAGCAGGATATGTTATTATCAATGAAATGCTGGTAGCCTTAACCGTCATCTCCCTCATCGTATACCTGATCGAGCTGATGGGTTACAAAAAAATCAATCCGATCTCAATGGTGATGAATGTAGGCATATTGAATGCGATAATATTTTTTATGATAAGCTTTTCAGGTTCGATATTGAACCTCTTCTTTGATAACCTCCAGGAACAATCGAGTCTGATGTTCAGAATTATAAGTTTCTTCTACGTATTTCTTATCCTGAGTTTTCTTGCTTATATATTTCTCACATTCCGGGAATTATTTTTCCTCAAACAAAACAGGAACCTAAATACATATTTTAATACTATGGTAGTTTTCTTTATACTGACCTCACTCTCGTCAGCTTTTGATAAAATACCTGATCTTTCATTCATAAAAAATACATTTTTTATCATTTCGATTTTGCTTATCGCAATCAATTCTGTTCGGATCTCTTGGATAGCATTCCTGCAGAAAAAAGAGAAAGTATATCTGTTAATAATATCGGTGGTAATAGCTGTACTGTTCATCGTTAATCTTGTGAACAGCCGCGGTGAGAATATTCATTACCATATGCTGGCTTCTTTTTCTCCCTCCCTGGCACAGTTCCTTAATATCCTGATGATATATGGTGCGATTTATTTCAGCGTACTCTTTTTTACTACATTATTTCATCTTCCAACCGCCGAAGCATATGACAGGAAAGCTCAGGAAGTTTCATCTCTCCAGTATTTCAGCAAGCTTATTACAGAAGTACTTGATTTTGATGACCTGGCGGGGACAGTAACGGACATAGCTACAAAGGTTTGCAATGCAGATGCTTCCTGGATCTTGTGGAACGAAGGGCAGGAGTTTACAACTATTGCACATAAGAATATCGGCTATCTTGATGCAAGGGAACTATCAAATTATATTTATAAAAAAATAAAGAATAAATCGCCGGACCGAACAGAAATCTTTTCGCTTGATAAATTTGAAAGACCCTCTCAGACGGGGGACAGGTATCTGAGTGCAGCTGTCTCACCCCTGAGGATACACAATGAGGTCAAAGGATATCTTGTAGTTGCCAGAAAAGGCAGTTCTATATTTAATGATGAAGACATAAGTGCAATAAACACATTTTCGGATTATGCAACAGTTGCAATTGATAACTCGAGACTCTTGGAGGAATCAATTGAAAAAGAGAGGCTTGAAAAAGAGCTTGATGTTGCTCGTGAAGTCCAGCGTAAAATTCTGCCTTCGAAGCACCCTGCTTATAAGGGGCTGGAAATATCCAGTGTCTTTATACCCGCATTTGAAGTCGGCGGTGATTACTATGATTTCTTTGAGATAAACGAGGATAAACTTGGATTTGTAATCGCCGATGTTTCGGGTAAAGGTATTTCGGCAGCATTTATTATGGCTGAGGTTAAAGGAATTTTTGAATCACTTTCAAAGACAATGACCAGGCCGAAGGATATATTGATAAGTGCGAATAAGATACTTAAACGCACACTTGACAGAAGCAGCTTTGTTAGCGCCGCATATGGTATAATTGACAGGGAGAAGAAGACGCTCACTATTTCAAGGGCAGGACATTGTCCAATAATACTGGTTCGGAACGGAGTCGCAGAGACGCTTCGCCCCTCCGGAATCGGTCTGGGCTTAAATTTTACCGAACATTTTGATAACTCACTGGACGAAACTAAAATAAATCTGGACGATGATGACCTTATTGTTCTCTATACAGACGGCATTACAGAAGCAAAAAATACCGACCTTGAAGATTTCGGGTTAAATAAGTTTGAAGAAATATTAATTAAAAATTCAGAATTCACTCCTGATGAAATAGCTAACAAAGTCATCAGGGAAGTTACTTTATTTTCACAGAGTCACTCGCAATATGATGATATAACTCTGGTAATTTTTAAGTGGAAATCGAAAATTAAATCAGACGGAGAAATAGAATGGCAGAATTCAGCACTACCATTAAAGATAAAGGAAGTGTAAGCGTAATATACCTCAACGGATATCTGGATGCACATACAGCTCCCCAGCTTGAAAATAATTTTTCGGAGCTGATTGACAAAAACAAGTACAATATTGTTGTCAATTTTGAGGACCTGAATTATATCAGTAGTGCCGGATTGGGTGTGTTCATGGCATATATTGAAAAGATAAGGGAAAATGACGGAGATATAAAACTATCAGCAATGAGCGACAAAGTATATAATATTTTCGATCTCCTCGGGTTTCCTCTATTGTATGAGATCTTCAAATCGGAAGACGAGGCCGTAAATAAATTCAAAGAGACCGGGAACGTTGAAGACAAGAAATAAAATAGATAAAAAACTTAAGATTTTCAGCAAAACGGAAAATCTGTCGGTTGTGCGCGAATTTATTCAATCCGCTGCAGAGCAGGTTGGTATTAAACCCGGTATAACTGAAGACGTAATGCTGGCCGTGGATGAGGCATGCACTAATGTTATTAAGCATGCTTACAAATCTCATCCCGATGGCGAAATTCTTGTAAAGCTTAAGTACTCTGATCATAAGCTTACAATAATTATTACTGATTATGGAAAATCATTTCATCCGGAAAGTGTTCCTGACCCTGATCTGCAGAAGTACTACAGACAGCACAGGGTAGGCGGCCTGGGAATGTACCTTATGAAAACCCTGATGGATGAGGTAAGATATAATTCCATTCCGGGAAAGTATAACGAAGTTTATCTCACAAAGTATCTAAATAATACCAGTCAGCATGGATGATACCGAAAATATCAAATTAAAAAGAAACCTTTCAGCTCTTGTAGAATTCAGCCGCATAACAAACTCCAGCACCGATCTAGACTTCATTATAAACAACATTCTTCTTACGTGCATGGGGAAATTTCTTGCGACAAAAGGATTGTTTGCTCTTAATCTTAATGGAAAGCTTAAAATTCATTCTTCAAAGGGAATTTCAAAAGAAACACTTGAGAAGCTTTCTGAATTTCCAAAAGTAGAGAAGCTTTTTGAGGAGGGGGATTACAAATCATATCCCGGACTCGGCGATCTGTGTATTACAGAAAAAGTAATTTCTTCCGATAAGGTTCTCGGTATAATGTGTCTGGGGGAAAAATTGAACAAGACAGGTTATTCAGAGGACGACCGGGAATTCCTCAGAACGATCTTAAATATATCATCTACTGCAATCCAGAATTCCATAGTTATAAATGAATTGAAAAAAGTAAACCGGATTCTGGATTCAAGGCTGCACCGCTTAAACTCTCTGTTTGAATTAAGTAAAGAGTTTGCACTGTTCTCTGAATCTTCCCGGGTAGCCAGACTGCTTGTATATTCGGTTATCGGACAACTTTTCGTCTCTAAGTTTGCTGTTATTACATTCAATAATTCGGAGGCTGAAATTCTTGAATCGAAGATGGACGATGAGAAACTTCTGAAAGTAATATCTGATAAAAATATGCAGGAGCTTGAGTTTCCCATTACCGGTGACGGAATATCCAAGAAATATTCAGACCTTGAAAGAATGGAAATTGAACTTGTAGTTCCGATGCAGATTCAGGGGGAAACGAAAGGTCTTATCTTTCTCGGGAAACGGATTAATAAACAGCCATACTCTGAAGCTGATATCGAATATGTTTACTCGGTAGGCAGTCTTGCAATAATCGCGCTGGAAAATAAAAGACTCTTTCTGGAAGAACTCGAAAAGAAGAAACTTGAAGATGAACTTGATATAGCCCGGGATATTCAAAAAAATCTGCTTCCTCATTCGGTACCTGAATTCAGAAATTTTGCGATTTCAGCGATAAATGTGTCCTCACGTCAGGTCGGCGGCGATTATTATGATCTGATCAGACTTGATGAAAATAATGTCTGCATCGCCATAGCCGACGTCTCGGGAAAAGGAGTCCCGGCTGCTCTACTCATGGCTAACCTGCAGGCCTTCATGAAAACTATTGTAAGACATGGAATGGCACTGGATGAGGCTACAGGATTGATAAATAATCTTGTAAGTGAAAATACTTCTGACGGTAAGTTCATTACATTCTTCTGGGGCATACTTGATGACTCAGGAAAGAAGTTTACCTATGTAAATGCGGGACATAATCCTCCGTTGCTGATAAGAAAAAATAAAATTATTAAACTCACCCGGGGAGGAATAATCCTGGGTGTAATGAAAACCGTTACTCCTTATGAATATCAGGAAATTGAACTTGAGAAGGATGATGTAATTATTATGTTTACTGATGGTGTATCAGAAGCAATGAATAAAGAAGGAGAGGAGTTTTCTGATGAAAGACTTGAAGAAATTGCCAGAAAAACTTCACATCTATCTTCCGCGGATATACTTCAGGAAATAAGGCAGGAAGTACTGGGTTTCACCTCCGGTACTGTTCAGTCGGATGATATTACTCTTATGGTAATTAAGGTAAAATAATTCGTTATTTTTTAATTCCCGTTTTTAACAATAAAGATATAATAAATCTGTGGATCCGGTAAAAAAATATTTAACCAGGTACAGGTCGAAGATAATTATTCTGATGAGTCTCTTTCTCATTCTTCTGGCTCTGGGTGATATTTTTCTAATCTCTACAGTTAATCCTGTTTCAAATGATGAATGTCTCTGGTATCCGGTTAAGAGGGGCGATTCATTGGCTATCAGGTTTGAGAACGTCAAAATCAATGGGGTGACCTGGAACGCGGGTATACGCAACGGCGATTATCTTATTTCAATTAATGGGAAAACGATAAATGAGCCGATGCAGGCTCAGAGTATACTTAATAAAGTTGCGGCAGGAGAATATGCCAGGTATACGGTAAAGGATAAAAACGGTGAACTTTTTGAAACTAAGGTTTACATAAAAAAGCTCATTAATTTTTCTCAGCTGGGCATTGGTCTCCTGGGATTTTTCTGGCAGCTTATAGCTTTTATAGTGCTGATGGCGAAACCGGACGGAAGAGTCCAGAGAGTTTTTTACGCCGTTGGGGCTACCTTGATTCTGATGCTGCTTTATAATTATCAGACCCTGCCTTTTGTGATGGGAATATTTCCACTTGCTGTTCTGATTGATTTTCTTAATGCAGGAGGGCTGATATTCGGACCTTTTCTTATCCTTCACTTCTTCTGGATATTCCCGCACGAATATCAATTTTGCAAAAAAGAAATCTGTCAATTATTCTCTTTATCTGCTGCCGGCAGTAATCTTAATAGGCACTGATCATATACCGCTTTTTGCTTGTATATGATACGCCGGACAGGAACATCGCATTATGAAAAATTTTATAACCTTACAAATATTGTGCTCGGGTATTGCTTTTCTTGCAGGATTTATCTCTCTTCTTGTAAATTATTTCAGGTTAAAAACAGCAGCAGAAGCGAAACCGCTTTCCATCATTCTTATATCATATTTCCTGGCGATACTTGTCATTATATATAGCAGATTTGTTGCACCCGCGATTACGGATTCTGTGTATAATTCTCCTGAATTTTACATGCCGATAATCATTCTCTTTATTCTTCCCGTTTCATTCGGCTATTCTATTTTCAGATACCAGTTGATGGATGTCAGTGTTGTTGTTAAAAACACAATTATTTATGGAGCTGCTACAATCAGCATTGCTGCCGTTTATTTCCTTGTAATATATCTTCTTGGTCAGATAATAAGCACCGCTATAGGTACAGAGTATAAAGGAGTCATCGCAGGAATAATTTTTATAATCTTTGCTCTTGTTTTTCAATCGACGAAGGACAAATTCCAGGATTTTCTGACTGAAAAATTTTATCCGGAACAATTTGCCTACCAGAAAATTCTTGTAAGTTTCAGCAACGATATTACTACAGTCGTTGGCCTCGAGAATATTCTGGATACAATGACAACTACTTTTGTTAAATCTCTCAGGATAAATACTTTTGGTATTATGCTCTATGATAACAGAGAAGGAGAATTCTTTCTTACACGGAGTATGGGAATTGATGCAGAAAATCTAAAGATTCCGGCTATAAATGTTCAAAAGGTAATTTCTGAAAAAAATTCAACCACAAAAACTCCAGTTATTGAAGAAGAGGATCTTCAGAGGGCATTTCCCGTAGGATATAAGATGCTTATGGATGCCGGTGTCTACACTATAATACCTATGATCATAAAAGAAAAACTCGTTGGATTAATGCTGATCGGATTAAAACATTCCGGGGCAAAATTTGCAGGAAAGGACCTTGAACTGTTGTATGCGGTTGCAAATCAGTCAGCTATTGCAGTAGAAAACGCAAGATTATATAAATCAGAAGCAGAAAAAATCAAAATAGAAAGAGATCTGGATCTTGCAAGGAAAATCCAGCAAAGTCTTCTTCCTAAGAAGATCCCGGCTATAAAAGGACTGGATATTTCGGGTGAAATGATCCCGGCCCAGCAAGTTGGTGGTGACTATTTCGACCTGATCCCGGTAGACAGCGATAAGTTATTTGTTGTTGTCGGGGATGTTTCCGGTAAGGGATTATCGGCTTCACTTTATATGACTAAATTACAGACGATGATAGAATCGGCCTGCAGACCTGGCAGAGAACCCAAGGATATTCTTATTGAGATCAACAGAAGAATTTATGAATCGATGGAGCGTAACTGGTTTGTTACAATGACGCTAGCTCTGTTTGATATGCAGAAGAACAGTGTGAAATTCTGCAGGGCAGGACATATGCCCGTATTTGCAGCAAAGAACGGTAAAATAAATAAATACAGAACGGTTGGGCTCGGTATTGGTCTGGAAAGAGGAATTATTTTCGAGAAAACATTATGTGAAGAGGAAGTCCCACTAAATCCGGATCAAATTTTCGCATTCTTTTCAGACGGCATAACAGAAGCAATGAATGAAAAAATGGATCTTTTTGGGGAGGACAAACTTACTGAGCTTCTTATTAATAAGACTTCACTCAATAGTCAGGAAATACTCCAGGATATATGGATGAGTATAAGCAAGCATAGAGGTTCAGCCGAAGTAAATGACGATATGACAATGGTACTTGTGAAAGTAAAATCTTTAACTCGCCCTCATTATTCTCAAAATGAGAATTCCTCTTCTAAAATCCACTCATAGATAATTTTTAACCCGTTCTGGCACTAATTGTGTGTATTTAGGGGACAAAATGGAATTATCATAAGGAATTTGATGATTTTTCAGTTCTTCCGTTCAATTCGGGTATTATTTTCCGTTTATCTCGGTATAATCCTCCTATTTATTTATCTGGGCTTTCACTTTTACCAGGGTGATAAAGATATAGAATTTGCTGAAAGATCCCGTGAACTGGGATCTATCGCCAGATTGAAATATTCTGCGATTATGCAGTGGTATACTGAACGCTATGCCGATGCCCGGTACATATTCTCGAACGAAAGTCTTCATCAAATATTAAATTCTACAGCATCACTATCAGAAGATTCTTTAAAGATTTCCAGGCTGATCTATTCAATCTACAAAAATCACGATTATTCCAACCTGTTTTTAATAAATCCTTCTTCCGGTGAGGTTATGAACCTTAATCCATCCGGATCAAATGAAATAATGAGGGATTCACTGGATGCTGCATTAAGAAATAACAGGATTGTTAATTCGGATTTTTACATTGACAAAAGTCTTAATAAACCTTGTCTTGATCTGTACGTTCCTATTTTACTTTCAAATGAAAGAAAAATGGCTGTAGTCCTGAAAGTTGATCCATATAAAATTTTATTTCCTACAGTGACCAACTGGTACTTAGACGCTTCTTCCGGTGAGTCGCTGATTGTTACTTCGTCCGGTGATAGTATAACTTATATTACCCCCCTCAGGTTCTATGACAATGAAACGATAATTCTTAGGAAGTCACTAAATGATTTCAATCTTCCTGCGGCCAGAGTTATCAGAGGAGCCAGAGGGATAGTTACAGGAACAGACTATCGTGGAGCAGAAGTGATTGCCGATGTACACAGGATTGAAAACACGCCCTGGTACCTTGTGACAAAGATGGATCTCGCGGAAATCTTTGAACCGGTTACTTCCAGTACACTAAATAATCTGCTTATAATGGGACTCCTTATTTCCCTGGGCGGGATACTGCTTTTGTATTATTATACCAGGTCCAATTACAAAAATCTCAAGAAAATAACCGAAGCCGAAAAGAAATTTAAAAATATCTTCAACAATGCTACGGAAGCTATTGTCATACTTGATAAGGACCGGATTATAGACTGCAATCCCGGTGCAGAAAAATTATATGATCTGCCCAGAAAGAAAATAATTGGAAAGACTCCCGGAAGTCTTTCTCCGGAGTATCAGCCCGGGCAAAGACGTTCCAACGAACTGGCATCAGAGCTGATAAGTAAAACACTCTTAGGCGAGCCCCAGAAATTCGAATGGATACATAGAAGCAACGACAATCTGATTTATACCGACATAACCCTTACAATGATAGAGGTAGAAGGGGAGAAACTTGTTGCGGCTTTTTTACATGACATTACTGAACGTAAGTTTATAGAGGATGCTTTATATGAGTCTGAAAAAATGTACAGGTCAATTTTTGATTCAGCCCCGGTTGGGATTTATCAGTCGACGCTGGAAGGTAAATTTATTAAAGCAAATAACGCCCTCGCAAAACTCCTTGGGTATAGTTCTTCAAATGAACTTTGCACAACTGACATTACAGATGTTTATCTCGATAAAAAAGACAGGAAAATTTTAATTAACGAATTTGAACCAACCGGCTCGGTATCTGACAGGGAAGTACAGTGGAAGAAAAAAGATGGTACGGTTATCTGGATTCAGCTTAATGCTTTTGCTGTAAAGAATGAATCCGGTAATACCAGATACTTTGAGGGATATGTGAGGGATATTACAAGCCGCAAGCTTGCAGAAAACAAATTGAAGGAAAGTGAGGCTCAGTACAGGGATCTCGTTGAAAATATTAATGATATCGTTTTTTCACTGGACGAGGATGGTATAATCACATTTATAAGTTCCGCAGTCGAGAAATCAACCGGTTATAATACACACGAACTAATCGGAAAACTCTTTACAGAATTTATTCATCCCGGGGATATTTCAATCGCTGTAAAAAACTTTCACAATCTTTCAGTTAAAAAATCAGCTCTTAGTGAATACAGAATAATTACAAAATCGGGAGAATACCGGAATGTGAGCGCCTCGAGTACCGGCATTTTTGAACAGGGCGTTTTCACAGGTATCAGAGGTATACTTACCGATATAAGTGAGAAGAAAGTAGCTGATGAAAAGCTGAAGATTCAGAGTCATTTGTTAAACGAGACTCAGCACCTGGCGAGGCTGGGAAGCTGGGAACATGATTATGAAAAAAATCATGTTGTCTGGTCGGATGAAATTTACCAGATCCTTGGAGCTGCAAAGGATACTTTAGATAATACGAAAGAGGCTTTCTATGAATTCGTTCATAAGGATGATCTTAAAGCACTCTTATCAGCTTATGATGACTCCAGAAGAGAAGGTGTTGATGGATTCGAATTAGAGCATCGGATTGTTCGAAAAAATAACGGCAGAGTACGATTTGTATATCAGGAATGCAGGCATTTTCGGAATGCCGAAGGTAAAATTGTACGTTCTATCGGAATGCTTCAGGATATTACAGAACGTGTTGTTGCCGGGAAACATATCCAAACGTTAACAAAGGCAATAGAACAGAGTCCTGTCTGTGTGGTAATAACAGACCTGAATGGAAATATCCAGTATGTGAACAACAAGTTCACCGAAGTAACCGGATATTCAATGAATGAAGTTATCGATAAAAATCCCAGGGTATTAAAATCGGGCAGCCAGAGTGAAGATTTTTATAAGGATCTCTGGAAAACCATACTTTCGGGAAATACATGGTCGGGAGAGCTGCACAATAAGAAAAAGAACGGTGAATTGTATTGGGAAAACGCAATAATATCACCAATAGTAGATGCAGAAGGGAAGATACTTAACTTTGTGGCAGTTAAGGAAGATATCACAGAAAAGAAGAAGATGATAGAAGATCTGGTTGAGGCAAAAAATAAAGCGGAGGAAGCAAACAGGCTTAAATCCAGTTTCCTTGCCAATATGAGCCACGAGTTACGGACACCGATGGTCGGTATACTTGGTTATGCTGATATACTGGTTTCAGAACTAACAAACCCTGAACACACAGAGCTTGCCAAAATGGTGCTTTCAAGCGGTAAGCGTCTGATCGAAACGCTGAACTCAATACTTGATCTGTCGAGCATTGAAGCAAGAAAAATGGAACTCAAATTTGAATCTGTTGATGTTGTTAAAGCTCTTAAGGAATCTGTCGATCTTTTTATTCCGAATGCTGCATCAAAAGGATTGTACTTAAAGTCTATTTTACCAGATCAAAGCCTGATAATAAATTCCGACAGAGAGATCCTTCATAAAATTTTCAATAATCTTATTAATAATGCCGTAAAGTATACTCAATTCGGAGGTGTTACTGTCGAACTCAGTTTTACCAGTAACGGAGATGATGAAAACGTGATCGTAAGCTTTACCGATACAGGTATCGGAATTTCAGCTGACTATCATGAAATTATATTTGAACCTTTTCGCCAGGTCAGTGAAGGATATACAAGGAAATTTGAAGGCTCAGGGCTGGGTTTAAGCATAACTAACAAATTGGTTAAGATGCTTAATGGGAAAATATATTTGGAAAGTGTTCCGGAAAAAGGTTCCAGGTTTACTATAAAAATACCCGTGACTGTTTCGAGAGAAATCCCTGAAGAAAAAGAAGATGAAACTGCATACCTCCCCGCAAAGTCACTGAAATTTAAAAAGATTTATTGGTTCTTCTGGTTGAAGATGATGAATTAAATGCAAATATAATTTTGTCGTATCTTAAGCCGCTATGTTCGATCGATCACGTTTCTGACGGGGAGACGGCTGTTGAATATTGTAAAAAAAACAGATATGATTTAGTGTTAATGGATATAAATCTTAAGGGAATGAATGGGATAGAAGCTATGGAAAAAATAAAGAATCTGGATTCGTATTATCTTAAGATTCCGGTGATAGCTGTAACTGCTCTGGCTATGACAGGCGACCGTGAAAAGCTTCTGTCAGTTGGATTTGACAATTACCTTTCAAAACCATTCGACCGAAGTCAGCTTATCGAAATACTCTCCAATACCCTTAAGCCTGCAGTTAATAAATACTTCGGGCTGATCGTTTGACCAGTCGTACAATTAAACTGTAATCACTCGTTAAAAATATCAGTAATTCGACTCGATAGAACTGTCAGTAAAAATAGAAGATATTTAGGGTTCTAAACAGAGGAGAGCTCTAGATGGAAGGGATACTGGCAATGAGTCACAAGAACTGGACAGATTGCAGATCATAAAGCAGATAGAGAAAAAAGAGCTTCGGGTAGATGAGGGGGCAGACCTTATGGGAATAAGTCAGCGGCAGACTTACCGGGTACTATAGAAAGTAAGGGAGGAAGGCAGCAAAGGGATTATCCGTAAACTCAGAGGCAGAAAATCCAACCGTGGATATTCGGAGGAAGTAAAAACCAGAGTCATCGGACTTTATAAGGCTAATTATGATGATTACGGACCAACACTCTTCGCTGAACAGCTGGTGGAAAACCATAAGATCCCGGTAGATCACGAGACAGTAAGAAGATGGCTCAGAGAACAATCGATAAAAACCTCAATGAGGAAAAGGAGACCTCATAGAAAGAAGCGTCCAAGGAGAAACTGCTTTGGAGAGCTTCTGCAGTTTGACGGCAGTCATCACGACTGGTTTGAAGGAAGAGGAGCTGAGTGCTGTCTTCTGAACGCAGTTGATGATGCAACAGGAAGAGTTTACCTGAAGTTCGCTGTATCAGAGAACAGCCAGGATGTTCTGTGGACACTATGGGAATATGTTAAAAAATACGGCATACCAAGAAGCATATACACCGACAGATACAATGTTTATAAGGGTGAATACAACCTGACTGACTTTGGACGGGCAATGAAGGAACTGGATGTAGAGACGATTTACGCCAAATCTGCCCAGGGGAAAGGAAGAGTAGAGAGAGTAAACCGGACACTTCAGGATCGTCTGATAAAAGCCTTACGGCAGAAAGGTATATCGAATATAGCTGGGGCAAATAAGTTCCTTCAGAAGAGCTTTATTGAAGACTATAACAGGAGGTTTGCAGTAAACACAGACGTTCCTGATATCCACAGGAAGATAGATGGTTATGACCTTAAGAACATATTCTGCTATAAGACATCAAGGAAGGTAAGAAACGACTATACGATTAACTTTAAGAGCGGATATATACAGCTGCTCCGGAGTAAAGCACCGCTGCCTCTTCCAACTCAGGTTGTAACCGTCTGCAGGTGGTTAACCGGTGAGATGCATATATATTTTAACAAACAGGAGATTAAGTTTTCTGAAGTAACAGAAAAACCAGGGAAGAAAGAATATATCATTAGACCGGCACCAAAGGATCATCCCTGGAGAAAAATGAATGAAGGATTAAAACCAGGAAAGAGAAGGAGCTATCTGGCGGCGCATTCGGGGTAACTACAGTCGGGCTACGCCCTCCTTCCGTTACCCCGGGAGATTACTTTAATTGTAATGTTTAACTAATTTAAATAGTGACATTTCTAAAGAGTTTTACATACTGACATTTCTAATGAGTTAATACACAGTCGTACAATTAAATCTATTTTTTTATTGCCTATCTCTTATTTTTTTCTTTAATTCTGATTAAATAAATAATTATTTCCTATGGCCGCTCTCAGGATAGGCACTTGTTCCTGGAAGTATGATTCATGGCGAGGAATAATATATTCTTCTAAAAAGGATATTAATTATCTTGAAGAATACAGTACCAGGTATAATACTGTGGAAATTGATCAGTGGTTTTGGAGTCTTTTTGATGATATCGTGAGACTTCCTGAGGAATCAACTGTAAAAGACTATTATAGTTCTGTTCCGGATGATTTTAAGTTTACCATAAAAGTACCTAACTCTTTAACTTTAACCCACTATTATCCTTCGAAAAACATAAAGGGACTGAAAGAAAATAGCAATTTTCTAAATCCTGATCTGTTCCACCGATTTCTCAGAACTCTTCAGCCGATGTCGTCAAAAATCGGAGCTTTGATGTTCCAGTTTGAATATCTTAATAAGCAGAAGATGAACTCACAGGCAGAATTTCTGGACAGGCTTGAAGCATTTTATGAAATTATTGATAAACCCTACCCCTATGCATTTGAGATCAGAAATCCAAACTATCTTAATAACACTTATTTTGACTTTATCGAAAGAAATAAATCTGCCCACGTTCTTCTCCAGGGTTATTTTATGCCGCCAATCAAGGATGTTTACAAAAAGTATCAGGAAAAGATAGGAAACCCGGTAATAATCAGATTGCACGGACCTGACAGAAAAAAAATTGAAGAACTCACAGGCAAGGACTGGTCGAAAATTGTCTTACCAAGAGATGAGAAACTCTCCACACTTCCCTCAATTATCCATTACTTTTCTGAAAAGGAAGTCGATGTATATGTGAATGTAAATAATCATTTCGAAGGAAGCGCCCCGCTTACTATAGAAAAGATTAAGAGACTTTTGGATTAGACAAAAGAAACCGAAGGGGGATTTCTATCACAGTTCATATTAACAATGTCATCCGGACTTTAATTATTCTGATTTTGAAATAGAGCATAAATCTGAAACCAGTTCATATTGCCAGCATTATATTTGTCAAACAGCCATACACGATAATAGCAAAAAAAAAGCCGGCTGTTAAACCGGCTTAAATCTTTATTACTTAATTATCAGAACTGGACTTTTCTCTTGCTTCTGTTTGCATATTCCAGTACAAGGGCACTTGCCACAAATATGGATGAATAAGTTCCTATCACAATACCAAAGAAAAGAGTAAAGGCAAAAGATCTCAATACTTCACCGCCGAATATAAGGAGAACAAGTATTGTTAAGAGAGTGGTACCTCCGGTAAGTATTGTTCTGCTCATCGTTCTGTTAACACTCATGTTGATCACATCTTTAAGCGGCATTGTCTTATGAATCTTAAGATTTTCCCTAACCCTGTCAAATACGATAACCGTATCGTTAATAGAATAACCTACCAGAGTCAGGAAGGCTGCCACCACCGTAAGGTCTATTTCGAGATTCAGTCCGGGAATCACATTGTATAGAACTGAATATAAACCCAGTGTTATAAGTACGTCGTGGAAAAGTGCAAGCACTGCACCGAATGCGAAAATAAATTTAAACCGGAATGCAAGGTATATCAAAATGGCGATAAGAGATAATGCAACTGCAATAACAGCATCCTCTTTTAGTTCTTTTCCTACCTTAGGACCGACATGATCTTCTTTAATAACTTTAAAGGAGTTATTCTCAACTTTCTCCTTCAGATTTTCCTTAATCCAGTCAGCTATTCCCACACTTACAATCATCCTTTTATTATCAGGTTCCTCCGAAACTTTACTGGTTTGAAAACCTGCGCTGAAAAGTTTATCTGTTAAAACGTTCGCAGTATCGGCGTTAGCGAATTCATATGTAACCGAGTTAGCTGTTGAATCAACAATGTTCAACGGCAGATCGGGATATATACTATGAATTTCATTATTTATGTTAGTAACAACCCGTGGAAAAATAGCCGGTGGAATGTTTTGTAATTCAGTTCTTACCAGTACGCCGGTCTCACTGCCGAAAGTTTTAAGCTCAACGGTTCCGAGACCGATTTTATCGACATACTGCCTGATCTGGGATATCTCAACGGGATTATCAAACTGGAGAACGATTTCGGTTCCCCCTTTAAAATCGATTCCGAATACCAGCCCGCGGAATATTATATTTATAAGTCCTATCAGGAAAAGAGAAGTTGAGATGATATAGAACAGTTTTCTCTTGCTTAAATAATCAACTTGAAGATTTTCAAATATTCGCATTTATAAATTAGCTCCTTAAAAGAGTAAAATTGAATTAACCAATTGTAATTTTCTGACCTTTGGCAACCATAAAATCAAATACCAACCGTGCTATAACAAGAGCACTGAACATACTTGCGGCTATACCTATCATAAGCGTCAGTGCGAATCCCTGCACAGGACCGGTACCGAACTGATAAAGTATAATACCTGTTATAAAAGTTGTAATATTTGAGTCGATAATAGCCGAGTATGCTTTTGAGAAACCGCTGTCAACGGAAGCCTTAATTGTTTTCCCTGTTGCAAGTTCCTCCCTGATCCTTTCGTAAATAAGCACGTTCGCATCCACGGCCATACCTATGGTAAGAATAATACCGGCAATACCGGGCAAGGTAAGTGTTGCATTAAATCCTGCCAGAATACCAAGGATAAATAATACGGTGAAAACAAGAGAAGCTGCAGCAACCGTACCAGCTCTCTGGTAATAAACAATCATAAAAAGACCAACAATGATATAACCTATCAGTGCTGAGTTAAATCCTTTGCTGATAGAGTCCTGACCAAGTGATGGTCCTACCGTTCTTTCCTCAATTATATCGACAGGAGCGGGAAGTGCACCGGCTTTAAGCACAATCTCAAGCAGTTTGGCTTCATCCATATTTCCGATTCCCTCAATCTGCGACCTGCCGCCAGTTATTTTACTTCTTACATTAGGCGCAGAATACACCAGCCCGTCAAGTATAATAGCAATTCGATGATTGACGTTAGCCCCGGTGATTCTCGCCCATTCAGCTGCACCTTCTGAATTCATCTCCATCTCAACGACAGGCTGAGAGGTATTGGGATCAATAGTCGCGCGGGCATCTGTTATTACACCACCTGTTAATTCAGGCTTTTTATTTACACAGTACAGCTGGTAGATTGCCTGGCCGTCCTGATATGTAATCGGCTTGGCAGAAAATACAAATTCAACATTATCAGGAATTACTTTCTGAACATCCGGTCTGTTAAGGATCAGCTCAAGCCTGTTTCTTTCATCAGCTTTTACATATGCATCTGCGGTTCTTCCCTGCGGATCAATCATCGCTATGGAGAAGAAAGGATGTTCTTTTGCGAACTCTTCTTCTGATAATTGTTTTTTTGAAGTATCATTAGAAGCAATACCGGTATCAGAAGCAGAAGTATCATTTGAGGCTGTAGTCTCACCTTTGGCAGTATCAACAGCAGTAGTATCTTCAAGTGGTTTTCCGGCAAGCACTTTATCGATCTTCTGCATAATGGAAAAAGTAAGATCGGGATCCTTCAGCAGTCTGAATTCAAGCAGAGCAGTTCCCTGGAGAAGCTGTTTAGCCTCTTCTTCACGGGCTACACCCGGAAGTTCAACAATAATTCTTCTTGTACCCTGCCTCTGGATTGACGGTTCAGAAACACCATACTGGTCGACTCTGTTTCTAATAATTTCGATTGCACGGGTAACAGCATCATCTGCATCTTTTTTCAAATCACTCAGAATAGTAGCATCATCCTGGCGTATATTTCCGAAATACCTGCTTAATCTTATTCCTCTCTGCTGAAACCTTCTGCCCATAATATCAACTACTGATTCATCAGTAGTAGCAGCTTCCTTCTCGGCTTCTTTCATTACCGACCTGAATGTTTCGTCAGGATTCTTAGCCAGTTTCTCAAGCAGTTTTGCAGTATTTACCTCCAGAACCACACGCATACCTCCCTGGAGATCAAGACCCAGCTTAATTCTCTTCTGACGTGCTTCAACAAAAGACGGATTAGCAGTCTTAATGCTGTCTTCCATTGCAGCAAGTCTCAGATCAATCTGGCTTGTTGTCATCCCCGGATGGTCTTTTTTCAATTCCTGCTTCCTCTGTTCGAGGGCCTTATTCATTACTTTTGTATTCTGATAATCAACGTAAGTGGGATAAAGAAGGTATATACAGAGTGCAATTACGCCCAGAATTATGATTATTTTGAACCTGAATTCTTTCATATTTAACTATGTTTCTGAATGAGTTGTTAAAAATAATTAAGAGTCAAAATTACCTTATAAGGGTAAGAAAGTCAATAAATAATGAGGGTGGTACATAATAATATCTCCCCGGTTTCAGGGTAGAAAATTCAGGTATATTTTCGTTTTTTAGAAAAAAACAGAGTGCGACTGACTGTTATCCCCGGCCTGTCTGAAGTCAGACAAACCTGTATGAGTTTCCATTATCTATTCAAAATCAGATAATTAGAATCCGGAATAAATCTGCAATAGCATTTCCTGACGGGTTATCTGAACTCAAGAGAGAGGACTGTTTTTATCAATCTCTCGAATTTTTCTTTTACTTTGCCAGCGGTCTCAGTAACTTCATTATGCGATAATTTACTATCTGATATCCCCGCTGCATAATTTGTTATACAGGAGATGGAAGAAGTCATAATCCCCCTGGCAGCGGCAAAATAAACTTCGGGCACAGTTGACATTCCAACTGCATCTCCACCAAAATTCCTAGTCATTTTAATTTCCGCAGGGGTTTCGTAAACCGGACCTTTATTGTACCAATATACCCCTTCCCGCAATTTAATGTTTTCGTTTTCCGCAGCTTTTAATATTACTGAATTCAGCACAGAGGACGGAAAATCAAGGAAATTTTGTTTCTCTTTAATGCCTGAGATGCCCAGCAGTTCAGTCATTTCTCTTTTTATATTAAAACCTATAAATGAGGTAATAAGCATCAGATCACCCGGCGAAAAATTGCGGTTAACTCCACCGGCGGCATTTGTAGCAATCAGGTATTTCACACCGAGTTTTTCAGCAATATATGCAGGAAGTATACATTCCGACAGGTGATAACCTTCGTAAAAATGAATTCGTCCCTGGAAAAGAAGGAGCTTCTTTCCACCGAAATGAGCAAAATGAATTTTACCCGCGTGTCCTTCTATAGTTGAGAGTGGATAGGCAGGCAGTTCTGATGTTAAAACGCTAAGATCTAATTCAACACTTTCAGCAAAATCTCCCAATCCGCTTCCCAGAATAACGGCAATTTCCGGGTCGAAGGGTTTAATTTTTCTCAGGTGAGAAATAAGATCTTTATATTTAAAATCGATATCAAGCATACATTAAAATAATATACCGGCCAGCGTTGCAGTCATCAGTGTGGCAAGTGAACCACCGAGAACAGCTTTTAATCCAAGCGAGGCAATGTCAGGTTTACGGGAAGGTGCAAGTGGACTCAATCCGCCTATCTGGATCGCGATAGAACTGAAATTTGCAAAACCGCATAAAGCATAAGTAGCCATCAATATGGTTTTCGGGTCAAGGATCTGTTTGGCTTCTATTAAGTTTCCGAGATCAAGGTACGCAACAAATTCATTCAGAACAATTTTGGTTCCCAGCAGGCTTCCGAAATTCAATGCATCATGCCATGGGACACCGATGCCGAATGCGATGAACTGCAGTACCCAGCCGAGCACCAACTGAAAATTTAATGGCTTCCCGTATATCTCCTTCAGGGATTGATTCCATCCCATGATATCCCCGATACCCAGCAGCAGATAATTGATCAGCGCTATTAGTGCAATAAAAGCAATGAGCATTGCTCCGACATTAAGTGCAAGCATAAGTCCGTCGGATGCTCCGTTTGCGGCAGCCTCAACAACATTCGATGCATTCTTTTCAATTTTAACTTTGACCGTACCTTTTGTTTCAGGTTCAGTTGTTTCCGGAAACAGGATCTTTGAAATAACAAGTGCGGCAGGAGCTGCCATTACGCTCGCCCCCAGCAGCTGGGTTGCAAATAATTGTCTGGCCTGGTCAAGTGGTATACCCAGAGTATTGGCATATGAATTACCTAAGATCTGAATATAAGCAGCCATAACGCCGCCGGCAATTGTAGCCATACCTCCGACCATTATAGTAAGTATCTCACTGCGTGTCATTCCCTTGATAAAAGGTTTTATCATAAGTGGAGCTTCTGTCTGACCAACGAAAATATTTGCCGTACAGGATAAAGATTCGGCTCCGCTGGTTCCCATAAATTTTGCCATCACCCATGCCATTCCCTGCACAATCCGCTGCATTATACCAAGATAATACATTATCGACATGAGACTGGCAAAGAAGATAATTGTAGGCAGAACCTGGAATGCGAAAAACATGCCCAAACTACCGTCCTGTCCGGGAGATACCGCAAGATTTCCGAAAACAAATTTTGCACCTTCCGTCGTAAAGTTTAAGAGCAGAACAAAGAACCCGCTAACCCAGTAGAAAAAATCTTTTGGCCATCCGAGCGGAGAAAATAATGTACCCAGGTAATCACCTTTAAGGATAAGAATAGCGAAAATAACCTGAAGCACAATACCGCTTATTACCAGCCGCCAGTTAATGTTCTTTTTATTATTTGAAAAAAGGAAAGCAATTCCAACCAGCAAAATTAATCCGAGTATACCCCGGAGGATTCCTGTTATATCCATTAAAGACCTTCTTCCTTAGGAATAAAATGACATTTTCTGCACCTTGCCTCATAAATATCAGAAGCTCCGACAATTACCCGTTCGGCAGAATGAGTTTTTCTCTGCGTTTTATCGGCGGGATTACCGCATACTACACATATAGCAAGTGTTTTTGTAATATACTCTGCTATGGAAAGCAGCTGAGGCATGGGTTCGAACGGCACACCCTTATAATCCTGATCAAGTCCTGCCGCTATCACGCGTTTTCCCTGGTTGGCAAGAGTATTACAGACATCCACAATGCTCATCGGAAAGAACTGAGCCTCATCAATACCTACAACCTGGATATCCGTCGCAAGCTCAAGAATATCGCCAGGGTCATCAATCAGAAGGGAAGGCAGAGACTGATCACTGTGGGATACAATTGCTTTGGCAGAAAATCTTGTATCTATACGGGGTTTAAATACAAGCACAGTCTGGCGGGCAATTTCGGCACGGCGGAGTCTTCGTATTAATTCCTCTGTTTTTCCGCTGAACATACAGCCGGCAATTACTTCAATCCAGCCGGTGTTCCTCGGGAGAGAGTGGGGGGTATATTCCATCATAAATTTCTCTTATTTTAAATTGTCATCCCCGAAAGGGAAGGGTAAAAGTTCACCAAGTTTGAAAATTTTTAATTCACTCCTGTGGTTTATCAGGATTACATCTATACTTTTGCAGAAATCATTCAAAACCTGGCGGCAGGATCCGCAGGGAGGACAAAAGTCAGGATCATCACTTGCTATAGCAATAGCTTTAAAATTTCTATATCCTTCAGAGAGAGCCTTAAAGAGAGCGACCCGTTCGGCACACAGGGTAAGGCTGTAAGAGCTTGTTTCAATATTACCGCCTGTAAAAACTTTACCGTCCTCCGTTAATAACGCTGAACCTACCCTGAATTTCGAATAGGTGGGAATTGCTTTTTCTTTTGCTGCAGCGGCTAAATCTGCGAGTTCCTTATATTCCATTATAACCACAATTTTACTGGCAAAAATATGGCATTAAATAAAAAGTTCAAACTATTTACCCGGTATCTTTTTAAGTACCGCATAGATTGTAGGTGTAAAACAATTGTTAATGAACCCCTCTTTATTCGAAGCTGCTTTTTTCAGTATAGTAAATGTCCCGGTTTTGCGGATAATTTCGATAAGCAACAGATGAAAACTGCTCCAAAGAATACCCTCCGGATTTCGATCAAGAACATCTACAGCTTCCTTCGTTTTTAAGTTCAGCTCATATTCTCTGAATAAATATTTTAACTGTCTCAATGATAACAGCCGGGCTATATCATTTCTGGAAAGTTCGCTTTTTCTGAAGAACCTTAGAAAATATTTTTTTATGCGGGTTCTGTTAAACAATGCCAGCATCGGCATCCCCCAGTGGGGATCTGAAACTATATTGAAGAATGAATTCCTGTTCGGGGTGCTTATATAAACAAAACCATTATTTCGTAGTATCCGGGATAATTCGTGTATGAACAAATCAGTCTTTTCAATATGTTCAATAACATCCTGTAAAATTACGAGATCAAAAGAAGAATGTCGGAAAGGAAGAATTTCGGCGCAGCCATTAATTAATGGATAACCTGAATAGGCGCTTTGCTGCCTTTTTAATCTTAAAAGACTTAAATCATAGCTTACCACATCATTATTTTCAGAAAGTAGTGCGGATGTCCCACCCTCACCAGAACCGAGGTCGAGGATATCCAGGTTTTCACAAAATACAGATGTGGAAATAATTTCTTTAACAACAGAGGCTCTTTTATGCCGAAGTTCTCGCCCTTTCCTCCATCGCTCATAGTTTGGATGTTCATGATCCAGCCAGGCTTCATTTTGCTCTGTTTCCATTCAACCTTTCCGAATAATGAGTTGAAAAAATTTATAACCAGGAAGATCTCATAAGCAATATCCAGATACAGCAGCCGGAAAGGATTAAAGTTATGATTGAATCTTTTTCCGACGAAATATAAGACGAGAATATCCGTTAAAAGTTTTACAATAAATAGCCAGAAAAAGTTAAAATCGAGGAACATCAGGACAGGAGAGAAAAGCATTATCAGATTCAACAGATGCCATCCTGAAAGAATCAATTTATTTTTAAGACTGTAATGAAGAGAAGTCTGGGTATGTCGTGCTCTTTGCTTAAGGTAATCAGGAGGCTTGTCAACAGTATATGAGTAAACCATTGCATTCTTATCATAGAACGCTTTTATCTTCAATTTATTTCTTACAGCTTCACGCAGAAGCAGATCATCATCTCCGCTAAGCGTACCAAGTGTATTATCATACCCGCCTATTTTGAAAAAAGCTTCTTTAGAAAAGCCCATATTTCTGGCAGCCGCAGTATAAGGCAGACCGAGGGAGGCAAGACTAAATGAAAGAAAATGATTCTTCAGGTTTTCCAAACATGAAAGACTGCCGATAAAATTATTTTTTTTCCTGATCAGAGGCGCAGGTCCGAATATAAATTCATATCCCTGTTCAAACAATCCGGAAGCAGTTTTCAGCCACCCCGGTAAAGGAAAACAGTCAGCATCAGTGATCATTATATATGGAAATCTGGCTTCTTTGATTCCTTTCAATATAGCTCCTCTTTTTCCCATTAGGATTTTATTATCTGCCCGAATAATTCTAAAGTTATTTACCTGACTGATCAAATCTGATATGATTGCATAAGTATCATCGGATGAATGATCATCTACTAAAATCACTTCAAAATTTTGTGACGGGTAATCAACTTCTTTAAGAGAATTGAGGCAGGCTTTAATCACCGGTGCTTCATTTTTAGCAGAAATAATTACAGATACCTTCGACGACTGCGTGTTTTCCATTTTTAAAGAAATGAATCCAAGATATCCCCCAAACAGAATTAAATAAAATATTATAAAAACTATAATAATGGTTAACATCGGGTCATTCAGTCTTATTAGTAATCTTCATTAACCGCAAAAGGATACTGATCGGAAATTTTTCACCATTCTAAAAGAATCTCATAAAGAAGCATTATCAGCAAAAATAATTTTGTTTTTTATAAATAAAAATTATTATTTTAAGCTTAAATTAAATCTGTATAAAATTAGCAACGACGGGAAGGTCAATATATCAGAATTTTTATACAATACACCTTGCCATTATTTATTTTCACAATTGCTCCCATCTAAGTATTATTTTATAAATGACAACTTTTATTTTTCAATTTTACTAAAAATTAAATGTACGGTAATAACTTTTAATTTTATGAGCAGATAACCTGATTTATACCTATATAGCTATTTTGATCGCGATTTAATCATCAATCTAATTAATTAACAAAAATGGAGATATAATGAGAAAATTTGTTCCTATTCTCTTAGTGCTTGTTGCTCTTTCCTGGTGTACCACTTCGGCACAGGTAAGCAGCAGTCCTCAAGTATTTAATGCAATAAATCACGACACGTCCCCTCCATTAAGGGAAATGGCAGAAAGCCCACTATTTCCGACGCCATGGACGAACGGAGTGATTCCGCTTAAGAAGATTGAACCTAAATATCCGGATCATCGTCAGGCAGATCCTTCTCTGCAATCGGTAATGGGTTCAACCGGCATTTCTGCCATTGTTCAAAGCTGGGATGGTGTATCTGCTCTGAATTATGCTCCGCCAGACAATAGTGGTGATGTTAGTCCCAATTACTACATGGAAATGGTTAATGTCCGTTTCCAGATTTGGGATAAGACAGGCACATCTCTTCTGGGTCCTCTTAATCTTGGAACACTATGGGCTAATTTTCCTGGTTAATGGTCCGGTAGTCTCAACAATGGTGATCCTGTCATATTATATGATGAAGTAGCAGGCAGATGGGTTGCTACCCAGTTTTCTTTACCGGCCGGTACCACAGGACCTAACTATATATTAGTTGCAGTTTCTCAGACGGAGGATCCAACTGGTACCTGGAACAGGTATGGTTTTGAATTCCCTAATTTTCCTGACTATCCTAAGTATGGAGTATGGCCTGATGGATATTATGTTTCTGCAAATAGGTTTGCTGCTGGCTTTGCAGGTACAACAAACGCTGTATTTCAGAGAGATAGTATGTTGGTTGGTGCACCGGCCCAAATGGTAATGTTCCAGAGCTCAAGTTCGGTTTCTGGATCATTACTTCCGTCAGATTGGGATGGTACCGTTACACCTCCGGCAGGAGCTCCGAATTATTTTGGACAAATTCATGATAATGCCCAATTCGGAGGGACTGATGGTTATGATATATTTGAGTTCCATGTTGATTGGACAACACCCGGAAATTCTACCTTTACGGGTCCAACATTCATATCTACGAATCCATTCAGCCATGTTAACGGAATTCCGCAGCTCAGCGGGACAACACTTGACGATCTGAGTGATCGTGTAATGAATCGTTTGAATTACCGGAATTTTGGACCCTATGCATCAATGGTCTCCTGTCATACAATTGATGTCGGAGGCGGTCGTGCAGGAGTAAGATGGTATGAATTCAGAAATAGCGGAAGCGGCTGGACATTATACCAGCAGGGCACCTTTGCTCCGGACGATGGATTATACAGATGGATGCCTAGTATCGCTATAAACGCAGATGGAGCTATTGCAATTGGATATTCGGTATCCAGCAGTACAATATATCCTGAAATCCGTTATACAGGAAGGCTGTCAGGTGATGCTCCTGGATTAATGACTATTCCTGAAGAGACTATTTATGCCAGTGGAGGAGCACAAAACGGGGGTCTTACCAGATGGGGTGATTATACTCAGATGACTGTTGACCCTGACGGACAGACTTTCTGGTATGTTAACCAATATCAACCGTCAACCGGCAGTTTTAACTGGAAAACAAGAATTGCTTCATTTAGTTTTGGTCCTCCTTGCCCGATTGATCTGCCGACTAATCCGTCACCTGCAGATGCTGCAACCGACCTACCGATCTCAGGTAATACACTATCATGGACCAATGGTGCGGGAGCTAACCAGGTTGAAGTTTGGTTTGGAGAAACCGGCAGTCTTACTCAGGTTTATGACGGTTCACCAATTACGTCACTTTCGCTGGCCCCATATGAACCATTGACTTACAATACTACTTACCTATGGAAAGTTGTAGGTAAGAATGATACTTGTAGCGTAAGTGGTGATACCTGGTCATTTACAACAATGCAGGATCCGAATCTTGTAACGGTATTTGATGAACCATTCGATAATCTTAACTGCTGGACAGCAATAGGACCAATGGGTACAACCAACTGGTTAATATCACAGAGTAATAATGCACTCGGTTCACCGACATCAGAATTGCATTTGAACTGGACTCCAGAGTTTAATGGTCTGTCACAATTACTCTCCTGTCCTATTAATTCTTCCTCAGCTTATTTGAATAATGTATCATTAAAACATTTTTGTGATTTTTTTGATGATCCAGCGCCATATATGGGACTGGCAGTTACCTATGACGGCGGAGCTACAAGCACGAGCATATGGGAATTCCAACCAGTTGGCGGAAATATTGGTCCTGAAGATATTACTGTTGATTTCCAACCGACTTCAGATACTTACCAGCTAATCTTATATTGTAATGGAAATTCCTTCAATATTGACCACTGGTATGTTGACGATATTATGATTACCTATGCTACACCTGTAGAACTCACATCTTTTAATGCTGTTGCAAATTCCGGTAAAGTTCTCCTTAGCTGGGCTACAGCAACAGAAACAAATAACCGGGGATTTGAAATAGAACGTCAATCGGCTAATACTGAATTTCAGAAAGTAGGTTTTGTATCGGGATCAGGTACAACAACAGAACCCAGAACATATTCTTACGCCGACAATAATCTGAATACCGGAAGTTATACTTACCGGTTAAAACAAGTTGATTTAAACGGTACTTTTGAATATTCGAATGAAGTTGAGGTTGAAGTTGAAGCTCCGGCAATTTTTGCGCTGGATCAGAATTATCCAAATCCATTTAACCCGACAACTTCAATAAAATATTCAATACCTCAGGATCGGCATGTGAGACTTAATGTCTACAACCTTCTCGGTCAGAATGTGGCAACCCTCGTTAATAGTATACAAAAAGCAGGTCAGCATGAAGTAAACTTTGATGCTTCAAATCTTGCAAGCGGAGTTTATTTCTATAAACTGGAAGCTGGAACGAATACCAGTATAAAGAAAATGTTGCTAATGAAATGATCTGCATCTGATCTAAATTGTTCTTTAAAAAGACTGTCTTCACAGACAGTCTTTTTTTATATTATTTCTTTTCTTGCATACTAAATAAAGATGAAAAAAATCGTTTTATCATTTTGTTTTTTGTTTTCATTTCTATCAAACCTTTATTCTCAGAACTTTTGGGAGAAGATAGACAGTCCTACAACAAAAAGGTTAAATACTGTACATTTTCTTGACAGTCTGAATGGCTGGGCCGGAGGAGATTCCGGATTGATCATTCATACTTCCGATGGAGGGACACTTTGGAATACACAATTCTCAAATGATTCAATAAGAGTTGTCGACATTTTTTTCCTTGACCATCAGATCGGCTGGGCTATGGCTCAAAGTTTCCTTGAACCTTATGGCAGCTTTCTTTTGAAAACTATGAATGGGGGAAACTCATGGAGTAAGAAATTTATGAGAATAGGAGAAGCATATATATACTCATTATTCTTTCAGGATTCGCTCAATGGATTGGCAGCTGGTGTTCAGGGCGTTTTTATCCGCACAACAGACGGCGGCTCATCCTGGCTGCCCGTAGGTCTTGATTCATCAAATTTTGTGAGATTTACACCTTACAAAATAAGATTTCAAAATGATCAAATTGCATATGCATGTGGAGGAGCATTTGATGTCGTGGGAGTTATCTGGAAATCTACAGACGCTGGAATGAACTGGACATCACTTGTGGATATTTCATTTTTTCCAACCGAACCACTTTTTGATCTTAATATATTTGATTCACTTCGCGTAATTACTATCGGTGGTGATCCTGAACACGGGACTATTCAGGGGACCACAACCGATGGAGGTTCTACCTGGCAGTATCGAAGTATCACTTATTTAGGATTCCCCTATAGTATTGGATTCAGAACTGGCAGTGAGGGGTGGGCTCCGCTGGCTGGAATGCGGAAATTCATCTATACATCAGATTCAGGCGAAAACTGGTCTGAGATTCCGACACCGGATTCCACCCTTATTTCATACATAACTTTTCCTGATTCTATGCATGGTTTCGGTGTTGGAGATAATGGAGATATTGTACGATACATTTATCAGAAACCTAATGGTATAACTATTGCCTCTGATGTCATTACTTCTTTTTATCTCGCTCAGAACTATCCTAATCCTTTTAATCCTGCAACCAGTATCTCCTACAGCCTGAGTTCTTCCGGAATAGTTTCGATAAAAGTGTACAATATTCTTGGCAGGGAAGTGGCTTCTCTGGTAAATGAGTACAAACCAGAGGGAAGCTACACAGTTGAATTTGACGGGAGTTATTTACCCAGCGGTGTGTATTTGTACAGAATGAAGGCGGGAGAGTACAGTTCAGTAAGGAAAATGCTGCTTATAAAATAGCAGAGGGCATAGGGCCTGGTGCACAGCTGTTTTCACTCCCAGTCATCTTCAAGGAGCCATCCTTCTGCAAGTTCCTGTTTGATACCGGTTATGAACCTTGAAGGTTTAGACAGCGTCATTCCGGCTTCGCGGTCGAACATATTCATAGGATAGGTGATAAACAAATTCTGTTTGGCCCTCGTCGAGGCTACGTACATCAGCCTTCTCTCTTCTTCCAGTGCATCAATACTTTCAGCCGATCTGTAGGAGGGGAAAAATCCCTCAACCGCGTGAATGATAAAAACCGAGTGCCACTCAAGTCCTTTTGCAGAATGAATCGTTGAAAGCGTCAGATACTCTTCTTCTTTATCTGCGGGGCCAATATCTATCACGCTGTCTATAATCGGCTCAATTGCCATATCAGCTAATAGTGTGTCAAGTGTTTTATAGTTCTCAGCTATGTTCTGGAAAATCTCGAGGTCCTTGTTACGCTTATTAAAGTCATCATACTTCTGCTTGAAGATAGGATGATAATAATCGAGCACCATCTGAAGTTTTTCTGACGGAAGCGATTTTTCTGTATGAAGCTTATACAGGAGCTGAAAAAGATTTACCATCCGGTCATTGTATTTGAAAGATGGCTGCTGATCGGGACTGGATTTAATAGATAGTCTTGCCAGTGCAAGTTCATCAAGAATTTTCTGTGCTGTTTTGGGTCCTACTCCCTCGTGTAAAAGAAGCACCCTGTACCAGCTTACTATATCTTTCGGATTTGCAGCGATTCTCAGAAAGGCAAGCACATCCTTAATATGTGCTGTCTCAATAAACTTCATCCCTCCGAACTTCTGAAACGGAATGTTGGCTTTGCCCAATTCTATTTCAAGATCAAAAGAGAAAAAAGACGATCTGAAGAGAACCGCAATATCATTCAGAGGAACACCTTCCTCTCTTAATTCCAATACCTTTTCAACTATAAATTTCGACTGAAGGTTCTCGGTGGAAGCAGCAATAATATTGGGCAGCGCCCCGCCGGGTTTCCTGGTATATAAATGCTTTTCGTATTTCTCGGCAGCTCTTTCAATTATATGGTTGGTAAAGTCGAGTACCGGCTGAATACTCCTGAAATTCTCCTCAAGCTTGATGATCTTTACATCTTTGAAGAGCTTCGGGAATTCCATAATATTTTTGAAATTCGCTCCCCGGAAAGAATAAATTGACTGGGAATCATCACCCACAACCATAACGTTATTATTATGCTGTGTCAGTCCTTTTACAATATCTGCCTGCAGCTTGTTAGTATCCTGATATTCATCTACCATAACAAAATTTATAGTAGATAAAAGCGATTTTGCTCCGGGAGAAAGTTCCTGAAGAAATTTGTTGAGGTATACCAGCAGATCGTCGTAATCAAAAAGGTTATTTTTTCTTTTATACTCTTCAAAGACTTTTTTGATAGCAAGTATCTTATCAAGCTGTTCAATGAAGTGAGGATAGTCCTCTTCAATTATATCTTCTACCCTTCGACCTGTATTCACGCTCAGGCTGTATACCTTATTAAGAGTCTGCTTATTGGGGAATCTCTTCTCTTTGCCTACCAGTCCCGACTGATTTCTTATCAGGTTGATGACATCTTCACTATCACCCTGGTCCAGTATAGTAAATGATGGATTTATACCAAGCGCCTTAGCATATTTACGAAGTGTAAGGTTAGCGAACGAATGAAATGTTCCGCCTCTTATCTTTGCGCACCGGTTATCAAGCAGGATGGATGCACGGTTCATCATTTCATTAGCAGCTTTACGGGTAAAAGTAAGCAGCACAATTGACTGGGGATCATAGCCAAGTTCTACAAGTCTTGCAACACGAAAAACTAATGTCCTTGTTTTTCCGGTCCCTGCTCCGGCGATAATCAGGTAAGCTCCTTCAACAGCTGATGCAGCCTCGTATTGAGCGGGGTTCAGTTCATTCTGGTAATTAATTGTGAAACGGGACTCATCCATTTCACGTTTAATAAAACCGGATTGTCCCGTTTCGTGTATTCGTTTTAATTTATATTTCTTCTGAATCATCTACGCAGGTATTTCGGCTTTCCTAATATCTCTGAAAATACTATATATTCTTTTAATGACTGTGGAGAATATAATTTTTTTCTTAAATCATCAAAAGGATAAGGTACTTCCTTATTGCGGTCAGCAAGCATGCGTTCAAATCTTTCTGCTTCTTTTTCAATAGCCGCATCAACTTTTACTGATCTCTTATAATCGGTAATGCTGTGCCAGCTCTTATCCAGCTTATGTTCTGTCGCTGACTGCTCGTGCCATTCCTCCGACTCACTGTGCCATTCCGCATTCTCCGAATGCCATTCAGAATCCTCCGAATGCCACTCGGAATCTTCAGTATGCCATTCTTTATCTTCCGTATGTTCTGAGGGGGGTACTTTTCTCATCTCAGCTATTTCGGCATCCGATTCCATTTTCCGCTGACTGGTATAATCACTTTCTCCCTTGAACAAACCTTCGATTTCTTTAAGGATATCGTATTCGCCCTGCGTTCCTTTTTTTTGATAACCCGGTGAAGAATATGTATTCCTCGTGCTGTTATCAGGACTGTTAGAAGGGCGGGGCGGAGTTTTCCCTTTATCCTTTTTCTTAAACAGAGAGTTAAGAAATGCGAATATTATGAACAGGTAAATAAGTATCTGAATATACTCACTCATCAGCTGTCTTTATCCTTTTTTCTCTCAGGTTTGGAAATAGCGTTTCTCATGTCTGTATCTGATTGAATATTCTTCATCCCGTAATAATCCATAATTCCGAGATTTCCTGATCTGAATGCCTCAGCCATTGCTTTTGGCACTTCAGCCTCGGCTTCAACCACTCTTGCACGCTGTTTTGCAACTTCTGCGATGTTTTCCTGCTCTGTTGCCACAGCTGCAGCACGTCTTTCTTCCGCTTTCGCCCGGGCAATCTTAAGATCAGCTTCAGCCTGGTCAGTCTGCAGTTTTGCGCCGATATTCTCACCAACATCAACATCAGCAATATCGATCGAAAGTATCTCAAAAGCAGTACCTGAATCAAGTCCTTTCGCAAGAACACTTTTGGATATTCTGTCAGGATTTTCCAGAACATGCTTATGAGAATCGCTGGAACCTATTGTAGAAACAATACCTTCGCCGACCCTGGCCAGGATTGTAGCCTCTCCCGCACCGCCCACGAGTCTCTCAATATTGGCACGAACAGTAATTCTTGCGATTGCTTTCAGCTGGATGCCGTCTTTTGCCACTGCAGCGACCACCGGTGTCTCAATTACTTTAGGGATGACTGACATTTTGACAGCTTCTAAGACATCACGGCCTGCCAAATCTATCGCAGTTGCACGCTCAAATGTCAGACCCAGGTTCGCTTTGTCTGCCGAAACCAGTGCATTGATGACTTTTACAACATTTCCGCCTGCCAGATAATGAGCTTCCAGTTTATTCTGTTCCACTTTAATACCGGCTTTAGTTGCAGTAATCATACTTCTGACGATTACCACCGGCGGAACTTTTCTCAGCCGCATTCCGATCAGATCTTTAAAGATTTTTAATTTTACCCCGGAAAAATAGGCCGTAATAAACAGTCCTATTGGAACAAAATACAGGAAAACGATTAAAAAGAGTATTATTGCGATTATTATAACGATTGATAGTCCGGTTAAGGCTTCCATTGCGAGCTCCCAAGAATATTTAATTGGATTTTAATTTTAATATATATTTCCTTTATTAGCAATAAATGGAGAGTATTTTAGACAGATATCTTCTTTTTTTCAGAACATCTGATTTAAACAGAAGATGGGATTTCGGCTTAAAAATTGATTTCAGAGACTCATGCAACCTACCTCACTTTCAATGGTATAATAATTGTTTATCTATCAGAGAGAATGAACTTGATGCAGAAATTTATGGTTTTAATTAAGGAAGTGAATTTTAGTAATTATAAATAATAATAAATGAGGGGTTTTTTTGAATTTTTGCCAGCTTGATTGCAGAATTATCTATTTATATATTAACAAGAGAGTTTAGCAGAAGCGTAAAAAACCTCATTTGAAAGTAAGGAATCATTATGGATGGAAATTTCTCAGACAGACTACAGGATGTAATCAGGTTAAGCCGTGAAGAAGCTCTTCGGCTGGGCCATGACTATATCGGTACTGAGCACTTGTTGTTAGGAATAATCAGGGAAGGACAGGGTGTAGCTGTTAGAATTCTTAGGAATCTCGACTGCGATCTTATGAAACTAAAGAAAGCAATCGAAGATACCGTCAGAACGTCAGGCGGCACTCTAACAATTGGAAACATACCGCTTACGAAACAGGCTGAAAAGGTATTGAAAATTACGCAGATTGAGTCGAAAATTTATAAGGCAGATGTTATCGGAACGGAGCATTTACTTTTATCGCTTTTGAGGGATGAAGACAATATTGCTACGCAGATACTTCACCAGTTTAACGTGACATACGATTCTGCAAGAGCAGAACTTAATTCAATGTTAAGCAGCAAAAATCCGAAGGATCCGGCAGGAGCAGTTCCTCCCGCTGATAAGAAAGTGGAAAGGACCAAAACTCCCGTTCTTGATAATTTCGGTCGTGATCTTACCAAGCTTGCACTTGAAGACAAGCTGGATCCCGTTGTAGGCAGGGAAAGAGAGATCGAACGTGTTGCGCAGATCCTGAGCAGAAGGAAGAAGAATAATCCTGTGCTGATCGGCGAACCGGGTGTAGGTAAAACTGCCATAGCCGAGGGTCTTGCCTTAAGAATTATGCAGAAGAAAGTTCCGCGTATCCTCCAGGAAAAAAGAGTTGTTACTCTTGACCTTGCAGGATTGGTTGCGGGAACAAAATATCGCGGCCAGTTTGAAGAGAGAATGAAAGCACTGATGAATGAGCTTGAGAAAGCAAAAGATGTTATTCTGTTCATCGATGAGCTGCATACTATTGTTGGTGCAGGCGGTGCTTCAGGGTCGCTGGATGCCTCAAATATGTTCAAACCCGCTCTTGCACGCGGCGATATACAGTGTATCGGGGCAACCACACTTGATGAATACCGTAAGTATATTGAAACTGACGGAGCACTCGACAGAAGGTTCCAGAAAGTAATGGTTGAGCCGCCGACATACGAAGAAACACTGCAGATACTCAATAATATTAAGTTTAAATATGAAGAGCATCATCATGTGCGATACAGTTCTGATGCTATTGATTCAGCTGTAAAACTCAGCAACAGGTATATAACCGACAGGCATCTGCCTGATAAAGCAATTGACGTAATAGATGAAGCAGGATCAAGAGTACATATGGGCAACTTTGAAGTTCCCCAGGAAGTTCTTGATCTTGAAGACAGTATTGAAAAGGTAAGAGTTGAAAAAGCTGCTGTTGTTAAACGGCAGGATTATGAAGAAGCTGCCCGTTTAAGAGACAAAGAAAGAAATCTTCAGTCGGATCTTGAAATTGCGCGCAGGGAATGGGAAGCGAAGACAAAGGATATAGTACACGATGTTAATGAAGAAGATATTGCCACTGTTGTTGCTATGATGACGGGTATTCCTGTTAACCGTGTGGCGCAGACTGAATCAGAAAAACTTCTGAATATGACTGAAGCTCTGAAGAAACAGATCGTAGGTCAGGATGAAGCTGTAGGCAAGCTTACAAAAGCGATCCGCAGAACAAGAGCGGGATTGAAGAATCCGAACAGACCTATCGGAAGCTTTATCTTCCTCGGTCCTACCGGCGTTGGTAAAACCGAACTCTGCAAGGCTCTTGCCCGTTACCTGTTCGACAGCGAGAATGCACTCATCAGAATCGATATGAGTGAATATATGGAGAAGTTCTCGCTTTCACGACTGGTTGGAGCGCCTCCCGGATACGTTGGATATGAAGAAGGCGGTCAGCTTACAGAGAAAGTACGCAGAAGACCATATTCGGTAGTACTTTTCGATGAGATCGAAAAAGCTCACCCGGATATATTCAGTATACTTCTCCAGGTACTTGACGACGGTATGCTTACAGATAGTCTCGGAAGGAAAGTAGACTTTAAGAATACAATCATAATAATGACATCGAACATCGGTGCAAGGGATATAAAGGATATCAGCTCATTCGGTTTCGGAGGCGAGAGTGCTGCGAACAAGTACTCGAGTCTGAAGAACACAGTTGAAGATGCTATGAGGAAGCTGTTCAATCCGGAATTCCTTAACCGTGTTGATGAAACAATTGTTTTCAGAAATCTTGAGAAAGAAGATATACTTCAGATCATCGATATCGAAATGGAGGATCTGTTCAAGAATATTCACGACAACAAGATGGAGCTTACTCTGGATCAGACAGCGAAAGAATTCCTGGTTGAAAAAGGATTCGATCAGAAATTCGGTGCGAGACCTTTAAGACGCGCCATACAGAAGTATGTGGAGGATCCTATTGCCGAAGAAATACTCAGAGGTAAATTCAAAGAAGGCTCCAATATAGTAGCAAAACATGTCGAGAATATGGAAGAACTCATCTTTGTAAATGATAATATGGATATAAATATTACCGATGAAGAAGAACAACAACCCGGTAAAGGTGAGTCAGGCTCATAATATTGTGTGAGTGGTTACATTCCGTAAACACTGAAAGGCGTATTTCTTTTAATACGCCTTTTTTTTATTTAAATTTCATGCACGAATTGTTATTCCGACACGACTTGACAGTAAATGTCATTCCGAACGAATGTGAGGAATCTTATGGATAACAGAATAATTATAATAACAACAGGAGGCGATGATGCAGGTACTGGAAGAAGCAAAAATAAACGAAAAGATCAATGGTCTGAAAGGCTGGGAGTACAAGAACAAACAGATCGGGAAAGAGTACGAACTGAAGGACTTTAAGGAAGCGCTGAGCTTTGTGAATAAAATAGGCGACAGGGCAGAGGAAATGGATCATCATCCCGATATTTTTCTGCACGACTGGAATAAAGTGAGGATAACCGTTTCCACCCACAGCGCCGGCGGCGTTACCGAGAATGATTTTAAGCTGGCTGAGAAAATCGAAAATATCTGAGAATGAACAAACGACTTGAAGGACTGCTGGAGTATTATAAAAAGGATCCGAACGATCCTTTTACTTTATACGGACTTGCACTTGAATATATGTCCGACCAGCAGTTTGATGCTGCGGAGAAATATTTCCGGCTGCTGCTGGATAAGGATTCGGAATATGTTCCGGGCTACCTTCAGTATGCTCAGCTGAAAGAAAAACAGGATAAAATTGAAGAAGCAAAAGAACTATACAGCAGGGGGATAGAAGCAGCAAATAAAACAGGGGATAAAAAATCAGCAAAAGAAATGGAGGATTTCCTAAGTGATCTCGAATGAAAACGATATTCTTGAAATATTCAAAAAAACCGGGGCCTTACTGCAGGGACATTTTCTACTCACCTCAGGAAGACACAGCAATATGTACTTCCAGTGCGCTAAAGTGCTTCAATATCCTGAATATACAGAACAGGTATGCAGCATAATTGCAGATTATTTTAAGGACTATGATATCGATACAGTTATCTCACCTGCAATGGGCGGCATAATAGTAGGTCAGGAAGTTGCCCGCCAGCTTAATAAAAGATCGATCTTTGCAGAAAGAGAAGACAAAAAGCTCACTCTGCGAAGAGGATTTACCATTGACAAAGGAGAAAAGATACTGGTGTGCGAAGATGTAGTGACTACCGGCGGTTCTGTTTTCGAAGTAATTGATATTGTTAAAGACCTGGGCGGGGAAGTGGTAGGAGTAGGCTTCATTGTCGACCGCAGCAACGGGAAAGTCGATTTCGGATATCCTCAGAAAAGCACTATGAAAATGGAGGTAGTTTCTTATACACCTGAGGAATGTCCGCTCTGTAAAGAAAATATCCCGGTGGTCAAACCGGGATCCAGAAAAGTTATAGTCTGATTTTTTATTTTTGGATATGTTCTGATTATTATTCCGGAATGACAATGAAAACTATCCTTATTTTTCTCTTTGCATCAATTACCCTGTTCCCGCAGGTGAATTTCGATGATTATTTTAAAGATCATACTCTCAGGGTTGATTACTTCCATACGGGTGATAGTCTTAATGATTCTTATTCTATTGACGAGCTTAAGGAAGAACCTTACTGGGGAGGATCTAAAACCAATCTTATCGATACTTTTAATTACGGGCGTTATGAAGTTAAGGTGTTTGACCAGGAGGAAAATAAGCTGATCTATTCACACACCTATTCGACATTATTTGATGAATGGCAGACAACAGATGAAGCAAAACATACTGTAAAAACATTCAATGAAACTGTGACGATGCCTTATCCGAAGGTGAAGGTCAGGATAGAGTTTTACAGCCGGGACAGGATGAATGAGCTCCACAAAAAATTCGAATACAATGTTGATCCCGATAACTATTTTATTTCACCCGAAAGACATCTTGAATATCCCTCATTTGAAGTGGTTCACAATGGTAATCCTGCCGTAAAGGTAGACATCGTAATTCTGCCGGAAGGTTATACAAAAGATGAGATGGACGAGTTTAAAGCTGACTGTAAAAAGTTTGCCGGATATCTTTTTAAAGTATCTCCCTATTCGGAAAATAAAGACAAGTTTAACATATGGGGAGTTGAGGCTCCTTCTCCTGAGGAAGGCACAGATATTCCGGAACGAGGAATATGGAAAAAGACACTGATGAATACTCAGTTTTATACCTTCGACCTTGAGAGGTACCTGATGACATCTGATTATAAATCCGTGCGCGACCTGGCCGCGAATGCCCCATACGATCAGATCTATATTCTGGTTAACTCCGATAAATACGGCGGAGGAGCAATATATAATTACTATTCAGTATGTGTTAACAATAATATTTTCAGCGAGTATGTGTTTTCGCATGAATTCGGACATGGCTTTGCTTTTTTGGCTGATGAGTACTATACATCGGATGTAGCTTATAATGATTTTTATCCTTTAGATGTTGAACCGCTTGAACCTAACATCACAACGCTGGTTGATTTTGACTCAAAATGGAAAGATATGGTTGATAAGGATACACCCATCCCTACTCCTGATACAGCAGAATATGCTGATAAAGTCGGAGTTTTTGAGGGAGGTGGATATGTTGCGAAAGGTATATACAGACCGATGGAGGACTGTAGTATGAAAACTGCAACAGTGAATAATTTTTGTCCTGTCTGCAAAAGGGCCATTCAGAGAATGATAGATTTCCTTACGCGGTAGGTAAAGTGGTAATAGAAAGCTGTCATTCCGAATTTATTTTGGAATCTAATAACAGGTACCTTATATATCGATTTTGGCAGAGTGGCTATAAGATCACAATCTTTAGGTAGCCTTAAGATTTAATACTATATTTGTCAATCCCAGTTAATTTTTTAATAAATCCGGATTTATGGATCAGAGAAAACTATATAAAACAGTAGAAACGATAGCTTCGCAGAAATTCCCTTCGGAAGAGGCGATGATGATTGAGGTGCTTAACCAGATAATTGCCAATGAAGAAATTGACGTGAACGGCGGCAGGATCTGGAAACTTAAAGTCGATGAAGGCAGCTATGCCTTATTATACCAGACCGGTTCGGTAGAAGCGATTCATCCCGAATTCAGAATTGTTATAAGCGAGTACCCGATCTTTGACTTCATTGCCAAAGAACGGACGGTATTGGGAAACGAAACCAATGAAATCCTGAGAAAAAAGGGGATATTCAAGTACTCTGCTTCCGGCGTAGGCGATAAGATAAAGGTGAATGACAAACCTTATTATGAATACCTGTTTGCATTGAACAGCGAGAATATAGACGATGATTTCAGAATTACCCTCAATATAATTGCTACTGCATTAACATCACGCATAAAACAGAGAAGGGCTGCATCATCTGTTTATCATCTGAAAGCTGATCTGGATAAAGCCAGAGAACTTCAGAAAAGTATTCTTCCTGAACATGAATATCATTTTTTCGACTACGAGATATTCGGAGTTACCAACCCTGCAGAAATAGTAGGAGGTGATTTTTTCGATTATCTTGAAGTGGGTGATGATCGTCTCGGTGTTACTGTAGGTGATGCCGCGAGTAAAGGAGTGAGTGCTTCGGCAGAGGCAATGTATATATCCGGTGCCCTGAGGATGGCCAGCAACTTTGAGCTGAAGATATCACCTATGATGAAACGGATGAATCAGCTGGTAAATAAGATATTTGCAGACGATAAGTTTGCTTCACTCTTTTACGGCGAGCTTTCTCCCGATAAAAGCGGATTATTTTTATACGCAAATGCAGGACATAACCCACCTTTCTTCCTCAAGTCTGACACTAATGAAATTTTAGAACTCTCTCCCACAGGCCCTGTTTTGGGTCCTACTCCTCATGGAAAATATATAGTAGACAATATAAATTTCCGGAAGAATGATATTCTGCTTATTTACTCGGACGGGGTAACAGAGTCGGCCAATGAGAATTTTGAGATGTATGAAGAAGAGAGGTTGAAAAGACTTCTTGTGAGTGTAAAAGATAAGTTACCACGCGAGATTACATACGCAATCCTTGAGGATGTAATAAAATTTTCGAAAAGCGGCCAGTATTCTGACGATAAGACAATTGTTGTAATAAAGAAAAATAATTGATCTGCATAACAACGGACTGATTCCCTCCTTCATTTCAGGGAAATTTTCCTTCGAAATGGTTATTATTTAACATAAAATTTCAAAAAGGTTGAATAATGATCAAATCTATTAACCCCGCAACAGAAGAAGAAATAAAATCGTACGAAGAAATGGACCTTGAGGAGGTCTCAAAAATTGTATCATCGGCTGACAGTGATTTCGGCGAATGGCACAGGACATCCTTCAGCACAAGATCGCAGCTGATGAAAAAAGCCGGCGAATTGTTAAAGAAGAACATTGAAAAGCACTCCCGTCTAATGACGGAAGAAATGGGAAAACCGATCGCACAGTCACGCTCGGAAGTTGAAAAATGCGCCTGGTTATGCGACTACTTTGCGGAGAACGGTGAGAAATTTCTGAAAGATACAAACATAGAGAGTGATGCCTCAAAAAGCTTTGTAACTTTTCAGCCTCTCGGAGTAGTGCTGGCTGTTATGCCATGGAATTTCCCATACTGGCAGGTTTTCAGGTTTGCAGTGCCGGGGCTGATGGCGGGAAATGCCGGCGTCCTGAAACATGCTTCAAATGTTACCGGCTGCGCTCTTGCCATTGAGGAAGTTTTCAGAGAAGCAGGATTTCCCGAAAATCTTTTCAGAACCCTGGTAGTCTCTTCTAAACATATGGAAAAAGTAATTGAACTTGAGAAGATAAGGGCTGTAACTCTTACAGGAAGTGTTCCGGCCGGAAAGGCAGTTGCTTCCAAAGCAGGATCACTCATAAAGAAAACAGTGCTTGAGCTGGGAGGAAGCGATCCTTATGTAGTTCTGGAAGATGCCGACCTTGAGGCTGCAGCGGATACCTGTGTGACATCACGTTTAATAAACGGAGGACAAAGCTGCATCGCCGCAAAAAGGTTTATCATTGTAGAAGAAGTATATGACAAGTTCAGGGGTCTGTTTGTTGAGAAAATGAAAGCAAAGAAAATGGGGGATCCTTTTGATGAATCGAATGATCTTGGTCCCCAGGCAAGAAACAATCTCCGCGACGAACTGCATCAGCAGGTTAAGAAAAGTGTTGAGATGGGTGCGAAACTGCTTTTAGGCGGAGAGATACCGGAGATGAAAGGTGCTTACTATCCGCCGACAGTGCTGGAAAATGTAGGACAGGGTATGCCCGCTTATGATGAAGAACTATTTGGTCCCGCTGCCTCGCTCATAAGGGCAAAGGATGAAATAGAAGCTGTGAAGATAGCTAATGATTCAATATTTGGATTGGGAGCCGCTGTTTTCACAAATGATGTCAAAAGAGGGGAGAGAATAGCAAGAGAAGAATTGAACGCAGGTAACTGCTTCGTGAATGCTTTTGTGAAATCCGATCCGAGACTGCCTTTCGGAGGTGTAAAAGAATCAGGATATGGCCGCGAACTCTCTTATTTCGGCATCCACGAGTTTGTAAACATTAAAACGGTATATGTGAAGTAGCCCGAGATTGCTTTTCTTGACGTCTTGATTAAACTCCCTCGTCCCAGTCGGTATAATCAGGACCCTTATCCTTATCAGGGAAAGGATCAACCGAATCCTGGCCCAGATTCTCAATTGTACCGTCTTTTCTTAAAACTACGAGTTTTGCGTCAAGTCCTACAGCTATTTCTTTAGCCGCTTCTATTGCTTCCTGTTTTGTATTTTTCTCATCGATCGGTTTATCTTCCTCGTTCCTTCTGACAGTCCATTTGTTATCTTTTGGAATTATATAAATCTTATTCATTATCAATCCTTTTTGTAGAAAACTTAAGGAATAAATTATATCTTAACAGTGAGGTTTATCATTTATGCAGGATACATTAAAACTTCTACCTGAATATTTACTGAAGAATGATACGGCACTGACTTCGGCAGACCTCTTCATACTGCTTCAGAAACTCGGTGTGGCGATCCTTATCGGGCTGCTGATAGGACTAGAGAGGGAGCACTCGCGTCCCCAGGACGAAAAAATGTTCGCCGGAGTACGCACTACTCCTCTAATAGCTTTACTCGGGTTTGTTGCAGGGCTGGTAGCATCTTTTACTTCCTACTGGGTTTACTTTATAATTTTCGCCGGATTTGCTTCACTGGTTACAGCATCTCACATTTTCTCGGCAAAATCGGGAAGACCCGGCGGCACATCGGAAGTAGCCCTGCTAATCGTTTTTTTGCTTGGAACCGTAGTCTATTTTAATTTTATAATACTGGCAGCTGTCATAGCTGTAATCGTCACCCTTTTCCTTACGCTTAAAATACAGCTTCACAAATTTGTTGGCAAAGTAAGCGAGGAGGATTTATACGCTACCCTTAAGCTGGCAATAATTACAATTATTGTGCTTCCGCTTCTTCCTGATAAAACCTATGGTCCGTTTGATGTATTAAATCCACGACTTATCTGGTATATGGTAATCCTGGTAAGCGGTATCAGCTTTGTGGGATATGTTCTGATCAAGGTATTCGGCGAAGGGAAAGGAATATTTATTACCGGTTTGCTCGGTGGGATGGTTTCAAGTACGGCTGTGGCATATTCCTTATCGAAAAAAAGTAAAGAAAACGCTTCACTGTCGCCCGAGTTCGGCGTAGGTATTCTGCTGGCATCAACAATCATGTATTCAAGGGTTTTTATCGTTGTACTTATTCTTAATAGTGAACTGATTGAAGTGCTATGGCTCCCGCTCTTAATATTCACCGCAGCGGGGTTTGTGGTAAGCCTGATAATGTCTAAGAAGTTTACAAATGGAAAACACGATACTATAGAACTTAATAACCCGTTCAGACTAAAATCTGCGATTTTGTTCGGAGTGATTTTCGGGATCGTGATATTCGCATCTAAGGCAGGGCAGGTTTACCTGGGTTCAGGAGGACTTTATGCAGCAAGCGGACTGGCAGGATTGACCAGCGTTGATGCTATTGTGCTTTCACTGGCTAAACTTGCAAGCGGAAGTGTATCGTCGAAAGTGGCAATGACTGCAGTAATCATAGCAACCATTTCCAACAACGTAGTTAAGGCGATAATTTCCGCGGTTTGGGGTGCAAAAGAAATAAGAAAATATACATATACCGGACTGGGGATTCTTTCGGTTATATCGATAATTTATATGGTATTCGTGCTGGTATAGATATTCCGCGGGATAAAGCAGCAGATTGCTTCACTAAAGGACTCGTTACTAATGACGTGCGTGAAAGATTTCTCCCTGACGATCGAAAAGAGCAGATATTTTTTTTGATGACTCGCAATGACAATGTTATGGGGACTTGCTGCAATGACCAGACAAGGCAAAAAAAAGGCTGAGTCACTATTTTAACCCAGCCTCTTGCCTTACGTGAGGTAATGAAGGTTAATTTTAATACTTGTTATCTGTATCTGCTTTCATATGCTCAAGTATATTATTCCAGGACTGCTGTACATCATTCCAGCTCTGTCTCAGGCTCGCCTGGAACTGATCCCAGTTCTGTTCTGAAGTATCGTCCAGATTATCTACTTTATTTTTAAGATCATCTCTTTTTTCTTTAAGGTCTTTGATCCTTTTATTGTACCAGTCCTGTGTTTCCTTACTTGCATTATCTGCTTTAACCTGCATATCATCTATTTTTTGGTTCAGATTGTCTATCGCATCATTAAGATCGTCTCTCAGTTCATTTCTCTGATCATAGGTATAATCTTTATCATATTTGAATATTATAACTGTATTACTTTCCCCAGCATTAGAATTCATATTATCATTTACTGCGGTTCTGTCACTATTATTCATGTTTTCATTATTCCTGTCAGAACAAGAGTTGAATAAGAATAACGTAAACACGCTTAAAAAAAGTGATAGAACAATTTTATTTTTCATGATTGTTCCTTTCTGTCAATTAAATTTTCTTTTGATTTATACTACTTTACGTCCCTGTATAAGTCTGATTATCAGTACTACAACAGCGATAACTAATAATATGTGTATAAAACCGCCCAGAGTGTAAGAAGTTACTATTCCAAGCAGCCAAAGTATCAAAAGAATCACAAAAATAGTCCACAACATATCTACTCCTCAAATTTTTATTATCACTGGTTAAGATATTGCTAAGTAATTCTATTCACTATTATTACAGTCACAGTAAATCAGCAATGTGACCACGATTGAACTGACAAAAACAGATTTAATTTCCTGTTTTTAGATGATATGGTTATTTTTACCGCAATAATTTACTTGTTTACAAATCATTGAATAACTATAAACTAGCAATCCAGTACGACGGCACTGATTATTTTGGATGGCAAATCCAGAAAGGTCAGATGACCGTTCAGCAGAAGATCACGGAATCAATTGAGACAATACTGAAAGAGAAGGTAAACCTGGTAGGGTCGGGTAGAACCGATACCGGTGTGCATGCTCTTGGGCAGACAGCTAACTTCAGAACAGAGCAGGAGCTAGATCAGCATAAATTTCTTTACTCTTTAAATTCGATACTTCCCAGAGATATTTCCGTTATAAATCTGGAAAAAGCAGATGAGAAATTTCACTCAAGGTTTGATGCAAAAAAGCGGTCGTATATATACCTTATATCAAAATATAAATCACCTTTTTACGATAAATATTCGTGGTTTTATCACTTTGATATAGACTGTGGTAAACTGAATCTGCTTTCGGAATCAATTTCAGGAAAGCAGGACTACAGTTCCTTTTCCAGGAAGAATACCGATACGAAAAATAAAATATGTGAAATTTACGAAGCGCGCTGGAAGGAGACACGGAATCTGGTGGTATTCTATATCTCGGCTGACAGATTTCTGCATGGTATGGTGCGTGCTATTACCGGGACATTGCTTTTTGCGTTAAAGAATGATCTTGGGAAAGAATATATGGAAGAGGTTATTCAATCCCGCGATCGGGAAAAGGCTGCCGAAGCCGTGCCCGCAAAAGGATTATTTCTTTTCAAAGTTAAGTATTAAGTTAAGTCAGTTGTTTGTAAAATTAGGAGTTAAATGGAATTCCTCTCACAGCTTCACCCTCAGGTAGTTCATTTCCCGATTGCTTTTATGGCAATTTATGCGGTGCTTGAAATAACCGGTATACTGACAGGAAAGGAATTCTTTCAGAAAGCCGCATACCTCTTTCTTTTTCTTGGAGTATTATCGGCGATTGCAGCTTTAATTACAGGTAATCAGGCAGCCGAAGTTGCTTCGAGATGGAAAAATCAGGGGGCGGATATACCAGCCAGGCTGATCTCCGAACATGAGGAATATGCCACAATTACTATGTGGTATTTTACGGGACTTCTTGTGCTGAGAACTTTTCTTTTTGTTAAAAAGAAATTCAATGGGCTTGTAAAATATCTGTTCATTCTGCTTGCGGTTGTCGGCTTGTATTTAATCTATCAGACCGGCGATCATGGCGGAAAGCTGGTTTATGATCATGGGGTAGGGACTCAGCTCAAGAAAGATGAAATTAAATAAACCGGAGGCAGCAGGCTTGAGTTATTCAAGGATCGTTCTTGCGGTAGTATTAGTTAATGCGGCGGGAATTTCCCTGAGATATTTCGGATTGGATACCTACTTCATTTTACTTGGATTCCGCTTTCATCTCAGCTGTCTTATTCCTTTTTTACTATTGATGACTGAAGAGAACCTGGTTGTGTTGTGGGAAGCTTTGAAGAAACCTTCCTTCCGCAAAAAGTTAATTCCCTTATTCCTGCTGTTATTCTCTTTAGCTATTGTATCAGCTGCATTGTATTTAATAAAACAGATTAAACCTGCAGATCCCGATTATTTCTACGAGTTCGGTTTATCTTCTGTATTTGACTACCCAATTTACCTTGGCTGGAATTTTCCTCAGTTATGTATGCTCTTTATGGTACTCTCAGTTATTTCAGGTTCCGGCAATTTATCTTTTTTGAAAGTATTTGCCGGACTGGTATTATTGTTCGGATTTGAGTTTGTTCCCATAAATAATGAATTCTCTTTATATAGTGCAGTCTCATTTATTTTGCTGGCTTTGACTGTTTCTTTTTTTGTTACCAGGCTTCAGAATATATACTGGTTTTCATTTATTCTATTCAGTTCTGTGTGGAGTGCGGTTCTTTTATTCGGTAGTAGTTCAGCGACTATAATTAACATATTCTTTGCAAGGGAGTACGACAAATGGGAAGGATTTTTTAATGCCGGGCCGACAATTTTCGCCTTTCATATTTCCTGCTTTTTCCTTCATTTTATTGATTATTACCTTACTATATGTGGTGCTTTCCGGTAAAAAAATCAGCTGAAAAAAATCAGAAGGTTTTATTTAGAAATTGAGAATGTATTTCAGTAAATTGCAAAGGTTGTGCTGTAATTTCCGGTTGAACTTTAACTAAAAATTGGTTGTAAAATGAAAAGATTTATACTTTCAGTTTTATTGACCTTAGCCGGTTCCTTCGGGTTTGCCCAGCAGGCGGGGGACTATTTTCCTCAGTCGCAGGGCTTCAGATGGGATTACAAAGTAATACCCCTTGATTCTGCCAACAATGAAATTGACTCTTTGACGTATTTCAGGGTTGATTCATTTGCAGTTGTCACAAATTTTATGGGGCGGAATTCCAATATAGTTTTGTCTAAAAACGGGACATATAATCTTATCAATTATTTGCCCTATACTGATAGTTCTTTCTTTTCATTCGAGAATGCCGATGGTTACCAGTATTTCAGAGTTTCTAATCTCGGAAACCTGACAACGCTTCTTGATTCGATCGGACTTGATTCAACAGTACTTGGAGTTATTCAATCGCTTGAAAACTGGTATTCTGTTTTCCGGTTCGGACAGTCGGTTAACAATGAGTACACTATATTTTCGAAGGATACGACTCTTAACTTTAACGGTAATGATTTGCCGCTGCGCTTTAAATATCTTGGGAAAAGACTGGATGATGAAACAATACAGACGGAAGCCGGTACGTTCGACTGCAAAAAGTTTTTACTTTCAACCACAATCAGTTATATTTTCTTTGGGGTTCCCATTGAATTTATCAGGCTGGAAACAACAAAATGGTTTGCCCAGAACACATGGTTAGTTCAGGAAATAATGCCTTCCAAATCCTTTGATCTTACGGTTATTGGATTCGGAAATGTTAATGTGCCGGGGCTAAAAACTGAACTTATACCAATGATAACGGATGTTGAAACAGGAGTTAATACACCTCTCGGCTTTGAACTTCTGCAGAATTATCCAAATCCTTTTAATCCGGAAACAAAGATAAGGTTCAGAGTTCCTGAAAGCGGAAATGTAAGTTTGAAAGTATACGACATTCTTGGTAACGAAGTTATGACACTGTTTGAAGGTGATAGGAATGCGGGAGATTATTCAGTAACTTTTAGTGCTGATAGAGCTGGTCTATCCAGCGGAATTTACATATATCAACTGAAGTCAAAGGGTATGGTATTATCACGAAAGATGGTATATATAAAATAATAATTTCTAATTAACTATAATTTTTCATTATAAAAATCCTGACAGGGGTTTATCAAATATGCGTAACCTATTACAGAAGGAAGAATATTTCCCGGAAGCAGCCGGGACTTTAGCTCTCCCCTCAAGAGAAGAAATAGAGGAAAAATATAAATGGAATTTAAAAGATATCTATGATTCAGTAGAAGATTGGGAAGCCGACTTCAAATGGATACAGGATAATCTGGATAATTATAAAAGCTTCGCAGGAAAAATTGGCGAAAGTTCCGAGAACCTGCTCAGCTGCATGAAGTTTGACGACGAAGTAGGTATTAAGCTGGAGAGATTGTATCTCTACACAATGCTGGCAAAAGACAGCGATCTGAGAGTTGGGAAGTTCCAATCGATGGACGAACGGGTTAAGTCGCTCTATTCCCGTGTATCCACAGTCAGCTCTTTTATCAGACCTGAACTGCTGAACATACCGGAAGATAAGCTCAGTAAAATGCTTGATTCGAAGGAAGAGCTTAAAGTATATCGTCACTCAATCGAGGATCTTTTAAGAAAGAAATCGCACACACTTTCTCAGAAAGAAGAAGAAATACTGGCACTTGCGGGTGAACTTACTCCTACTTCCTATAATGTTTTTTCAATGTTTACGAATGCCGATATGAAGTTCCCCATTGTTGCAGACGAGAACGGGAACGAGGTACAGCTGTCGCATGGCAGGTTCTATGCTGCAATGTATTCGGGAGACAGGGCTTACAGGGAGCGGTCATTTCAAGCTTACTTTAAACCTTTTGTTGAATATGCAAATACGCTGTCGGTATTATTTTCGGGCAGTCTTAAATCGAATATATTTGACGCCAGAGCGAGAAAGTACGGCAGTGCACGTGAAGCGGCTCTTGGCAGGAACAATATTCCGGTTTCTGTTTACGATAACCTGGTGAAAACAGTAAATGAGAATCTTTCACCTATGTACCGCTGGGCAGCTATGAAGAAAAAAATTCTGGGACTAAAAGAACTGCATCCTTATGATGTATATGTCACTCTTTTCCCGGCTGCATTCGACAGGAAATATCCTTATGAAGAAGCAAAAAATATCGTTCTGGAATCTCTGAAGCCCCTGGGAGAAAATTATCTTAATTCACTTAAGACCGCATTTGAGAAACGATGGATTGATGTTTATGAAACTCAGGCAAAGAAGAGCGGGGCATATTCTTCGGGAACAACATTCGGCGTACATCCTTATGTGCTTCTGAACTGGACGGATCTTCTGAATGATGTCTTTACACTCAGTCACGAAATGGGTCATAATATGCATTCATATTATACCGGAAAAACCCAGCCGTTTGTCTATTCAAACTATACGATATTCCTTGCAGAAGTTGCCTCTACCTTCAATGAATCGCTTCTCCTGGAGTATTTTATTAAGATGGCGAAAACAAAAGAAGAGAAATTATATTTTATTGAAAAGTACCTTAACAATGTAACATCTACTTTTTACCGGCAGACAATGTTCGCGGAATTTGAGGCGCTTGTTTATGATAAAACCGAAAAAGGTATGGCGCTGAATTCTGAGGACCTGTGTTCCTTATACAAGGATATTTATCAAAAGTACTGGGGACCTGAAATGGTAATAGACAGGGAAGAGGAATATACCTGGGCCAGGGTCCCTCACTTCTATTATAATTTCTATGTATATCAATATGCCACCGGGTTCGCGGCTTCTGAGGTATTAGCCCAGAAGGTGTTAAAAGAAGGTCAGCCGGCGGTTGAGAAATATCTGAATTTTTTAAGGTCGGGCAGTTCGGATTATTCAATAAACATACTTGCGGGTGCTGGTGTTGATATGAATTCTCCCGATCCGATCAGGGCGGTTACAAAAAAAATGAATATGCTGCTTGATGAAGCAGAAAATCTAATTAACAGTTAACATTTTGCAATTAACAATTAAGAATTTATTCCGGATATAGAGTCAAATGAAAGTTTACACAAAAAGAGAGTTAAACGAATTCCACCAGTCATTAACTTATGATGATATTAGTCTTATTCCAACCGCAGTGTCACGTATTAAATCACGAACCGAAGCAAACACGCTGTGTGAATTTTTAGGTGAAAAACTAAATTTACCCGTATTATCGAGCCCCATGGATACAGTTACAGGAATCGAAATGGCAAAAGAACTTAGCCGGCTCGGCTGCATTGGCATTCTGAACAGGTTCGATTCTTCACTTGAAGAAGTACTTCACGATCAAAAAAACGGGGTGAACCTGAAGGCCGTATCGGTTGCACTGAACACTCCAATGGATAAGGTTGAGAAGCTTGCGGAGAAAGATTATATGATCTGTATCGATACTGCTAATGCTAACAACAAAGCTGTATTGTGTCATACCGAAGAAATTAAGAAGAAGTTTAATATAAAGATCATAGTAGGAAACATTGCACACGGAGCTTCGCTGGAGCAGCTTGAATCAGCAGGCGCCGATGCTGTGAGAGTTGGAATAGGCAGCGGCAGTGTGTGTACAACCTCGATACAAACAGGTATAGGCATAGGACAGGTTTCTTCTCTGCTTAATGTGCTTTATTCACGTTATGATAAAAAGCTGAAGATAAAAGTTATAGCGGACGGCGGGATTAAGAGTCCCGGCGACGTTGCCAAAGCAATTGCTCTCGGTGCAGATGCTGTGATGCTTGGAAGAATGCTTTCGGGGACCAAGGAAACACCCGGTGAAGTAATTAAATACAACGGACAACTCTGGAAGAAATACCGCGGTTCGGCATCGTTCGGCGTAAAGATGAGAAATGAATTCATTGAAGGGGAAGAGACGATGGTGCCTTATAAAGGTGTAGTAAAGAATGTAATTGACGGGATATCAGACGGATTGAGAAGCTCGATGAGTTATATGGACTGCCTTAATCTTGAAGAACTCAGGAAAATAGATACCTTTGCAATCCTCAGCAACAGTTCATACCTTGAACGCCTTCCCAAGATCTAAAAAAACTTAAAAGCTAAATATTATTTCACTCCCGGCTCATTCGAGAGTCGGGAGAAACCTCCCTTAACTTCTTGTATAAGCTGAAAAATCCCTGCAAGCTGCCCGGTGTCTCGCAGATAAGTCGATTTTGCGTGACCGGGCTTCTTAGAACCAGCACAATACAATAAACCGACATTTATCATACGATCAAATCACTTTACAACTGCGTTCCACCTCCGCTCCACCTCCGCTCCAACTCCGCTTCAACTGCGCTTCAACTCCGCTTCAACTCCGCTCAAATTACCATATTTGGTCAATTCTTCGATCATGGTATTTCTCAGATGATGTATTTGACATTCATGTTGTCTGTCACCAGCAATAATTGATTTGCTTGTTTAATTTTTAATAAATTTATTTTTTGAATTTTCCGGAATAATCACGATGAAACTCTTCATTTTTTCAATTATTGTAATATTAACTTTCTCATCACCTCTTTTCTCTCAGAAAAAAGCATTCACAATAGAAGATCTTTACAGGGTTAAATACGTCGGTGAGCCGGTACTTTCTCACTCCGGTGACGAAATAGCCTTTACTGTAACAATCTATAAGATGAAAGAAGGAAAGTCGAATTCGGATATCTATATTATGAAGAAAGACGGGTCCGATCTTAGGAAAGCAATAGCCACTGATAAAAATGAAACGGCCCCTTTCTGGTCGAACGATGACACCAGGCTATATTATCTGATCGACAATCAGCTCTATGAATATGTATTGAAAAACGGGAATTCAGAAAAGCTGACAAATTTATCCACCGGAATATCAGACCCGGTTCTATCCCCGGATGGAAAACTTGTTGCGTTTACCACCGATATTTTTCCTGAATGCGGAAATGATAATGAATGTAATGAAAAACTTCTGAGGTCTGCCAAAGACGGTCCTATTCAGGCATACGTTGCTGACAGTCTCTTATTCAGGCACTGGACGGAATACAGAGGGGAGAAAGAAACCCATCTGTTTGTTTACAATCTTGAGACCGGAAAATATACTGATATAGCACATAGCGAGCTTCTTTCTGATCAATACAAGCTGGGAGGAAGTGTTAAGTATGCCTTCTCGCCTGACAGTAAAGAATTATGTTTTGTGAACAATCCCGGTTCAAATCTGGCTCTTTCCACTAATTCCGATTTATTCATTGTCCCGGCGCAAGGAGGAAAGTTAGTTGATATAACATCGTCCAATAAATCATGGGACGGTTCTCCGGTATATTCACCAGACGGCAAATATATAGCTTTCAGGATGCAGCTTACACCCGGGTATGAAGCTGACAGATACCGCATCGCCGTATATGACAGGCAGACAAAACAAATTACTAACCTCACTGAAAATTTTGACAATACCATCAGTGCAGAAAAGTGGGGAGACGATTCAGAAACACTTTATTTCACGGCGGCCTACCAGGGTACCGCGCCGATATATCAGCTTAATATGAAGAGCGATAGTATTAAACAGATAACTGGCAACGTTTCGGTATTCGGGTATGAAATATCCCCGGATCAGAATTCTTTATATTATTTATCGAGTTCGGTAGGAAAGCCTTCAGAAATTTATAGTACAAACACAGCTACAAAAGTTTATAAAGCTCTAACTGCAATGAATAAAGAATTTCTTGAGGAAGTGGATGTGAAGCCGGCGGAGCAGATGTGGGTTGAAGGAGCCGGAGGTCATAAGGTTCAGGTATTTATCGTTAAACCCCACAACTTTGATCCGGATAAAAAGTATCCCCTTATACTGAATGTGCATGGAGGACCGCAGGGACAATGGATGGATTCATTCCGGGGCGACTGGCAGGTTTATCCTGGTGCCGGCTATGTTGTGGCTTTTCCTAATCCTCACGGTTCAACTGGTTTCGGTGCTGCAATATACCGAAGAAATAAGCGGGGACTGGGGAGGCAAAGTATTTGAAGATCTTATGAAAGTGACTGATTCGCTTGTAACTCTGTCTTACGTTGACACAAGCAGAGTAGGGGCAATGGGCTGGTCATTCGGAGGCTATATGATGGATTGGTTTGAAGCACAGACTCACAGATTCAAATGTCTCGCCTCTATGATGGGTATTTTCGATCTTGAATCTATGTGGGGCGCCACAGAAGAACTATGGTTTGTAAACTGGGATCTGAAAGGCCAGCCGTGGAATTCGGATCTGTATAAAAAATATTCGCCTTCAAACTATGTGGATAATTTCAAGACACCTGCTTTAATTATTACCGGACAAAAAGATTATCGGGTACCATACACTCAGAGCATACAGTTCTTTACAACATTACAAACGCTGGGAATAGATTCACGGCTTATCATTTTTAAAAACGACGGACACTGGCCTGATTTTGTTAAATCGATGCCTTTGTACTATAATGCTCACCTTGAATGGTTTCATAAATACCTGGGAGGCGCCGCAGCACCGTACGATTCACATAAGATGGTAACTAACACAGCCTTTGAGCAGTCAGGGGAATAATGTTTTTACCGGCTGGGGAAGAATAAGCAGGCAGCGGGGATTGAGGCTATAATTAAATTGGGATGAAGTGTTTACTGTTCACTTAAAATAACTTTGAACTGATGTTCCGGAAGTCGGTTTAATCCTTAATCCTTGACAGCTGAAGATTAGTGACTATCTTGTTACGTCCGGGTTTATAGATATAAAATCTTGAGTTCATTTCATAGCCCCTCGATAGTCGCTGAGGACCGCCAGATTCATTCACAGTTTCATTTACAACGGTGAATCTTTTCCTGAGTCTGTTTATCTGCTCATCATCAGTTTTTTCTTCAGGGGTATTCTCATAGATAATTCCCGGTTCCCCGGTGGATTCAATACTCTCCAGAGGAAAATTTACCGAACGATTCTTTACCTTGAAAAGAAGGTAAGACATTATGAGCAGGACCAACAGTCCCAGGCTGAAGAAAAAAACAGTAGATTCAATTATTTGTATAAGTTCCATTTATCGACACACGAGAGATGAGTTTTCAGTAAAAGTTTCAAGATTTGTACCATTTATAAAATAAAAAAATAACGTATATTTGCTGTCCATTTCATCAAAAAATGGGAAAAATTATCATTTTGAGATGAAACAAACCGCTGTAACTGTTGTAAGAACAATGTGTTGTATATTACCCAGGTTCATAAAGAATTGATTTTCTTCCAACCCTTTGATAATTTAACTCGTTAAATAACAATGAGTTAGAATAATTTTCAAGTAGTAAGCGGGAGAAGAATATGACAAAGGCAGACATAGTTGATAAAGTTGCAACAGGGACCGGTTTGACAAAGCTCGAAACCGAGGCAATTATTGAAGGATTTTTCAGAACAGTAATTGATGCCCTTAAGCAGGGAAGGAATATAGAGATCCGCGGATTCGGCAGTTATAAAGTTAAGAAGAAAAAAGAGCGGCAGGCCCGCAATCCTAAAACAGGAGAGCAGGTTTTCGTGCCCGAACATTATGTTCCCACATTTAAATTCTCCAAAGATTTTAAGGAGATGGTTGATGCGGGAATGAAAGAAAAAGAAGGTTAATTGTTAATGGTTAAATTTTGTCCCTCTTGCGGAACGAAGCTTGAGCAGGAATATAACTTTTGTCCTGAGTGCGGTTTTGATCTAAGAAATATTTCTGAAAGCGAGAGCGCTGAGGAAATTCAGGAAACTCATAAAGAGGAAGTTGTTATATGTGATAACTGCGGTGAGGAGAACCCTGCCGATAACAGGGTTTGTAAGTACTGCGGTGCGCTGTTGAAGGGGGAACAGGTAGAAAAGACTGTTACAGAAAAGAAACCTTCAAGAGAAAAGATAAAGGAGAGCAGGCCGAAAGAAAATAAGACTAAAGAGAACAGGCCTAAACAAAATAAATTAAAAACAACCTCTGTTAAGAAATCACCTCCTGCCAAACCGAAAGAACTTGATCAGAAAAAACTCCTCATGATCTTCGGAGGAGTTCTCGTTGTTATATTTATTATTCTCTGGTCATCAGGTGTATTGAGCTCTAATGAGCCGGAGCAGGTTGCACAAACCCAGGTAACCGGTCAAAGTTCGGGAGTAGATCTTAATAACATTCAGAGAATAAATGCTCTGGAGGCCAAGGTTAAAAGTAATCCCGATGATACTGCGAGTCTGCTTGAACTGGCCCACTTAAAAAATGATTCAGGTCTATACGAACAGGCAATAGTTGATTACCAGAAATACCTGGAAAAAAACCCCTCTGACCCTGATGCACGGATCGATATGGGAGTTTGTTACTACAACCTCCACAATTACGATGAAGCTATTCAACAGATGGAAAAAGCACTCACATATTCTCCGGATCATCAGATTGGGTATTTAAACCTGGGAATTGTTAACTTAACTGCTGGAAATTTTGAAAAAAGTCAGGAATGGCTGAAAAAGGCCGTCCAGATCGATCCTAACTCCGATATAGGGAAGAAGGCTCAGGAATTATTAGAATCACATAAAAAATAGGAGCATATAATGCCTTGTGGAAGAAAACGTAAACGCCATAAAATGGCTACACACAAGAGGAAAAAAAGACTGAGAAAGAATCGTCATAAAAAGAAATTAAGATAATTACTCAGTATCGTCTTGTATAATAAAATGGTAAATGGTTATTTTGCATTTGCCATTTTTATTTTTAAAAGCCAACTTAGCTCAGCTGGTAGAGCAACGCATTCGTAATGCGTAGGTCGCCGGTTCGATTCCGGCAGTTGGCTCTAAAATATTGGGGTAAATCTTTCAGATATCAAAATCCATATTCTGCAGTCGGACATCTGTTGACCTCGTCCAGTTGCGTAACCATCGCCCCGGTACTGAACAAATATGACTCACCCGGCTTTACTTACCTGCCTGAAGTCAGGTGCAATCTGCTCAAGGCATAATTGTCACCTGACTAAAGACAAGTGTAAATGATTATTTCATTTTTAATCCGAGTTCGTGGGCGAAGAATGTCATCGATGCGGCATAGTTACCTACACGCTGACTGAAAGAGGCTGTAACACCGTGACCTTCATTCATTCTTGTTAATAATATAATCGGATTATTGGATGTATTTGCGTCCTGAAGAGCTGCAGCGAACTTTCTTGACTGCCATGACGCAACCCGGGGATCGTTCATTCCCGTTTCAAGCAGCACGGCAGGATAAGCCGTATTTGGTTTAACATGGTGGTACGGAGAGTAGGCGTACAGCCACTGAAAGCTCTGAGGGTTTGTCGCAGTACCGTATTCACTTATGTTGTATTGACCGTTGGGGAAAAGCTCATTCCTTATCATATCATAGATACCGACGAAACTGACTACAGCCTTAAAAGCATCAGGATGCTGAGTAAGAAGGGCACCCATCAGAAGTCCTCCGTTGGAACCGCCCATTATTCCGAGATGATCTCTGTCTGTCCATTTGTTCTCCACCATTGCCTGCGTTGCTGCAAACATATCATCAAATACGTTCTGTTTATTTCCAAGCATTCCTGCGGCATGCCAGCCTTCACCGTATTCTCCGCCGCCGCGAATGTTTGTAAAAGCAAAGACCCCGCCATTTTCCAGCCAGACCAAATATGGGCCTATAAAGTGAGGTTTCCTGGTTACTCCAAACCCGCCGTAACCGTAAACAATAGTAGGTCTCTGGCCATTCGGAGTAACGCTGTCAATCCTTACGATTGTAACAGGTATCTTTGTTCCATCTTTTGATGTTGCCTCTATTACGCTGTACTTAATCTTCGAATAATCAGCCGCAGGCTTAACTTCAAATATAGTTTTAAGTTCTCCTGATTCAGCGTTATAAGCATCCCATTTTTCAGGAAATGTCCAGCCTTCATAAGTAATTAAGGCATGGCTTGCTGCAGGAGAAGAGACAACTGCATTTATTCCTATACCATCCTGGGGAAGTCCCACGTTTTTGATAAGCTTACCCTGGCTATCATACTGATCTATTTTCCAGGCAGGGCCTTTAACTTTAATCAGCAGGAGTCCGTTCTTAACAGCAGCAACCGAGTTATAGGCCCAGTCGCCCTGTGGAACCAGGACCCTGGATGTACCATCTTCTTTAACCGATAAAAGTTTACCGAGAGGGGCATCACCGTAAGCGACTACCAATAGGTTACCATCGGCATCCCATACTGCTCCTGAGTTTATCTCATCGGAGACTCTGACATTAGCACTTGTGTCGAGTACCTGTTTCCATTCCTCTTTACCCTGTCTGATATAAACGTAATCAGGATTGCCGTCACCGAAATGAACAAACATTGCTGCCCGCTTCCCATCCACGGACGGGATAAAAGTATACTCAGCCACTTTAGACAAATCTTTGCCGAAAGTCAGTTTGTCGTCTTCCTGCGCCTGACCTAATTTATGATGATAGAGTGCAGCATTAAACTGAGATATAGAATCAGGTACTGTTCCGGGCAGCGGAAGACGAACATATGTTAATCCCTTTCCATCAGCATCCCAGGCCATACCGGCAGGAGTTGCTCCTCCGCCTGCACTCACAAGAGAATCACTCAGATCTTTTCCGGACTTCAGATCTCTTATATGTATTGTTGCCGCTTCGGTACCGCCTTCGGCAGTTGCATATGCAAGATAATCCCCATTTGGAGAGGGCCAGAACCCAGTGATTGCCACATCATTTCCCATCGTATTAGGATCTACAAGAACTTTTGCATTACCTTCGGGCCAGGATTTAACAGCTACAACTGCCTGAGCCTGTGGGGGAGTCATCTGCATAAAGTATAACTGATCCTTCATCAATTTAGGACTATACTGTTCAATTCCTGTTTGTTCCAGTTCCTTGATCCTATTCTCAATTTTATCAGCTTCCGGAAATCCTGAGAGCGTCTTGTCTGCGTACTTATTCTGATCCGCTATCCATTGCTGCACTTCCGGATCGTTATTGTCTTCAAGCCAGCGGAATGGATCGGAGACTTCTGTTCCAAAGTAATTTGTTACCACTGTGTCTTTTTTTGAAGCCGGGGCTTCATTATTCTCTTTATTGTTGTTACTGCATCCTGCCACGAAAAATCCCAGCAGGATTATAACTAAATAATATTTTTTTGTGAACATTTTTATTACCTGTCATTTAATTATTGCAAGTTTTTAGTTGTCGAATTATTAATAATTTCCAAAACTAAAACTATTTTTACCCTACTCCAATTTATATGCGCACCATTTATAACTATCAAATACCCGTGTGCTTCTGTTCACTATATTCCACCATTTTGGGGCATCTTTGCGGCGGCTTAAGTCATCCGGCCCGACTTTGAGATCTGCAGGTAAAATTCTTTTACTGTTTGTGGTGAAAATGAAAAAAAAATCTTGACTTTCCAGATTAAATTATGTTAATTTTGGGGAGTTGTGGGGAATTGTGGTGAATTTTTCCAAGTAAAGGTTGAAAATTTGTTCAGAGGACAATACACATACTCAGTTGACTCCAAAGGAAGGTTAAGTATACCAGCCAAATTAAGGCGTCAGCTATCACCCGAAGCTAATGATACCTTTGTTATGACACAGGGGACGGCCAACTGTATAGATGTTTATCCTATGGACCAATGGCAGCACTTTGAGCAGAAACTAATCGACCTCAATCCTTTTAATCCGCAGGAAGCAAAGTTTATCAGGATGATACTTCAGTTTGCAACAGAAGATAAGCTTGATTCCCAGTCAAGAATTTTAATTCCGCCAAACTTACTGGAGTATGCAAAAATTGAAAAAGAAGTTTTAGTGTTAGGTGCTCTTAAGAAGATTGAATTGTGGAATCCCAAAACTTATAAGGAATATCTGGAACAATCTTCTGAAACTTATGAAGAGATTGCTGCAAAAGTTATGGCGTAAAGATGAAGACTCATCATACGCCCGTTTTATTGAATGAAAGTATTGAATATCTGATAACCGACAAATCAGGTAAGTATTTTGATGCAACGCTTGGATTCGGCGGACATACAGAAGCGTTCTTAAATATTCTGAATAAAGACGCGGTTGTTGCTGCCACTGATGTAGATAAAGATGCATTCAGCTTTTCAAAAGAAAAATTTTCTAAAGATGACCGGGCAAGACTTTATAATTTTAATTTTTCTGAAATAGATGTTATCGCAAAGATAGAATCTTTCGGGTTCTTTGACGGAATTTTTGCAGATCTTGGAGTTTCTTCGTTTCAGCTCGACAATCCCTCTTCGGGATTTACCTACAGAGAGGAAGCAAAACTGGATCTGAGGATGGATAAATCCAGAGTTGTCAGCGCAGCCGACATAATAAGTTCATTTTCTGAGGAAGATCTTGCTAATATTTTCTTTCGTTACGGTGAGGAAAGACTTTCGAGGAGAATCGCCAGGGAGATTGTAAGGCAGAGGATTGGGCGGAGAATTGAAACCACATCGCAGTTGACGGAGATAATTAAAGGAGTAATTCCGTTAAAAAACCAGAATAAAACATTATCAAGAATTTTTCAGTCTCTGAGAATTTATGTAAATGATGAGCTGGGAGTTCTGAAGTCCTTTCTGGAAAAATCTGTAGGTCTTCTTAAAAAGGGCGGAAGGATTGTGGTTATCTCTTATCATTCGCTTGAAGACAGGATAGTAAAGGAAACTTTTAAATATGAAATGCTCGACTGTATCTGCCCTAAAGAATATCCCGTTTGTCAGTGCGATAAGGAAAGGAGATTAAACATACTTACCAGAAAACCTGTTACAGCCCAGAATGAAGAAATCTCAGAAAATCCAAGGGCAAGGAGCGCAAAACTCAGAGCAGCGGAGAGAGTATGAAAAAAAAAGGATCCAAACCTTTTCTTTTTTTTAGTCTTATGCTCTTTACTTCTTTTATCGTACTGGTGCTTTTTTATGTAGGTATAAAGTTGAAGTGTGAAGAGCTTACTAAAGAAAAAATACTGTCAGAAAAACAACTGGATCTGAAAAGCAACTGGCAGGTAAACCTGACAGTTAAACAGCAGTATCTGTCCTCGGAAGAACGAATTACAGAGATCGCAGAAAAAGAACTCGGAATGATTAGAGGAGGCCCGCCGGTCTTAAAAGTTAAAGTTGATAAAGAACAAATTGAAAATATTGAAAATCAGTTAAAAGAAAAGTATGATTAACCGAAGATTGCTGCTTATAGTCCTTTTTACAATTATCAGTTTTGTGATACTGGTAATCAAACTGGTGGATATTCAGATAGTAAAAAGTGAAGAACTGAGATACTATGCGGAGAGGCAGCAGACTTCAGTAGATAAGATAAAAGCGGAGCGCGGACTTATATACGATAGGAATAATTCTCTTCTTGTTTACAACAGGGACGACATTACCTTCTTTGCCGATATGAGAATGACCTCAGCAGCGGATAAAATTAAAATTGCTGATAAATTTTCATCGGTATTCGGAAAATCGAAAACTCATTACCTCAACCTTATGAAAGCAAAGGGAAGGAATGTCTGCCTTGAGAAGAAAGTTTCAGGAGAAAAGGCTATCCTGCTTAAAAGTGTAAGGATGCCTTCGGTTTTTTCGGTTGACGACCCCACAAGAGTTTATTACTACAAAGATCTGGCCTCTCATATATTAGGTTATGTTAATAATAATTACAGCGGTGTAAGCGGAGTAGCCAAAACCTTTGATGATGTACTTTCAGGTGAAGATGGTGCGATGATAGTTGAGAGGGATGCCATAGGCGATATGATCACAGTTGAAGAGGAGCAGACAAAACCCGCAGTTCCGGGTCTTAATGTTTATCTCACAATTGACAAGGCTTACCAGTCGATACTTGAAGATGAACTTAAAGCAGGTGTTAAGGAGTTCGATGCAGCATCAGGCGTTGGTATTATTATGAATCCCAATACGGGTGAAATTCTTGCATTGGCTAATGATCAGGATTTTGATCCGAATAATTACTGGGATTACTCTGACGACCAGAGAAGAAACAGGGCAATCACTGATACCTACGAACCCGGCTCCACATTTAAATCATTTACCCTGGCTTCATTGCTTGATCAGAACCTTTGTAAAGAGAACGAAACCATTTTTGTGGAGAACGGTCGTTATAAAGTTAAGTCAGTTTATATAAGTGACACGCACGAGCATGCATACCTTTCTGTTAAAGGTATTATTGAACAGTCGAGCAATATCGGCATATCAAAGCTGGTACAGCGTCTTGATGATGAATCATTTTATAAATATGCACGCGGATTCGGGTTTGGAAATTATACTTCTATCTCTCTTCCCGGAGAAGTTAAGGGTACTCTGAAAAAACCGGATGAGTGGGGAAGTCTTACCAAAACATTTATGTCCTTTGGTTATGAAATAGCCGTAACACCTCTCCAGTTAATAACCGGATACTGTGCTATTGTGAACGGAGGGATATTGTATGAACCAAGGATACTATTAAAGGAAGTAAGCCGGGACGGAAAAACGGTAGTAAATAATACACCGCGTCAGGTTAGAAGAGTTATATCCGAATCTACTTCACTGAGAATGAGAAAGCTTCTGGTAGGAGTTGTTGAAAACGGCACCGGTAAAAATGCACAGATCGATGGTGTCTCAATCGGAGGAAAAACCGGAACCTCACAGCGTCTGGTAGACGGCAGCTACTCAAAGGCAAGTTATAATTCATCATTTATAGGATTCTTTCCTGCTGAAAATCCGCAGATCGTCTGCCTTATTCTTTTAAATTCACCAAAAGTAGGAAGGTACGGAGGACTGGCAGCAGCCCCGGTATTCAAAAATGTAGTCCGGAGAATAATTGAACGTGATCCGGAAATAATAAAACCTCTGGACAATGAGAAGATTAACCAGGATCTGAAGGTTGCCGGAGTCAGAAATTCACAGGATAACGATGTTGTATATACAAATGCGGCTTACCATCAGCCGGATCCTGATCTGATTTCTATCTGCCAGGAAAAAAAGATAATGCCTGACCTAAGTAATTATCATATAAAGGACGCTATTACAATATTATCGAGACTGGGAGTAAGGTATGTTATGAACGGAACCGGAATGGTGGTTTCACAGAGTCTTGCCCCGGGTTCTAAAATTAAGAAGGGTCAGCTTTGCAGGCTGGAATGTAAAGAGATATCAGTTAATGGTACATCTGTTTATTGATGGAGCTGACTGAATTAATAAATAGTGTACATGTTATCCAGGTAGTGGGAAATGTTCAGAGAAAAGATGTTACCGGGATATTTTATGATTCGCGCAAAGTTGTTAAAGGATCCGTATTTGTTGCAGTAAAAGGTTTTAATGTTGACGGGCACAGGTTTATAACAGATGCTCTGAACAAGGGAGCACTTGCTGTTGTACTTGAAGACAATAATGCTGTACCCGATGAGATTTTTATACATACGGAATCTGCAAAAATTCTGGTTAAAGATACAAGGCAGGCTCTTGCTGAATTATCGAAAGGTTTTTATAAAAATATATCTGAAAAAATTAAGCTGATTGGAATAACAGGCACCAAAGGAAAAACAACTACTTCATACATAATAAAAAGTATTCTTGAAACAGCCGGAAATAAAACCGGATTAATAGGAACGATATCAAATTATATAGGAGATAAAAAAATAGAGTCTTCGCTTACGACGCCCGAATCAAATGATCTTAATGAACTTCTGCTTGAGATGTACAACAACGGCTGCAATTATGTTGTTATGGAAGTATCATCTCATGCTCTTGCATTAAAACGTGTTTTTGGTCTCAACTTTTCGGCCGCTGTATTCACTAATATCTCCTCAGATCACCTCGATTTCCATCAGAATTTTGAAAATTATTTATCGGCGAAAAAAATACTATTTGATAACCTGAGTTTGTCTGCATTCGGTGTGTACAATGTTGATGATAAATCTTCCCCAAGAATCATCGAAAATAGAGTGGCTCCTCTATATTCACTAGGTAAGTTACCGGGTGCAGACTTTAATATTAGTAACATTTCCTACGACCTTGAAGGCACTTATTTCACGATTAAAACAAACAATCAGAATTATGCAGTAACTTCATCTCTGGTCGGGGAATTCAATGCGTATAACGCAGCATTCGCTTTTGCGGTAACTACTTTATTGGGAATAGATCCCGAGACGGCAGTAAAGGGGATCAAAAATACTCCACAGGTACCCGGGCGGTTCGAAATAACAGCCAAAGGCGAGAAGAAGATAATCATAGATTATTCTCATAATGCTGACAGCCTGGAGAAGACGCTTTTAGCCATAGGCAATATAGTTTCAGGCAAACACCCGGTGTACACAGTATTCGGCTGCGGCGGCAACAGGGATAAAACGAAACGACCTGTAATGGGAAAAATCGCTTCGGAGCTAAGCAGGAAGGTCTTCATAACTTCCGATAATCCAAGGAACGAAGATCCAATGGATATTATAAAAGATATTGAAGCCGGTATTGACAAAAAGAACTATGAAATAATTGAAGATAGGGAAGAGGCAATAAAAACGGCGATAAAACAGACAGAGTCCGACGCAGTAATTTTAGTAGCAGGCAAAGGACATGAAACTTATCAGGAGATAAAAGGAGTCAGAAGACATTTTTCCGATAGGGAAATCGCTGAGAAATATCTGAATGTATGAAAAGGATCGGAATAACGCTTGAGGATTTATTTAATCTGGAATCAGCTGTTCTTTATAATCCGGATAGCTTCAGGACAATAAGAAAGGTATCTATAGATTCCAGGAATATACCGGGCAGCTGCCTGTTTATTGCCATCAAAGGTGAAAGATTTGATGGTCATAATTTTATAGATAATGCAGTTTCTAACGGTGCGGAAGCTGTTCTGGTTAATAAAATGAAGTTAAATAAACTGGGGGATTTAGATATTCCGGTAGTAGCTGTTGAAGATACAGTTAAAGCTTTAGGTGAACTGGCCGGAGTCTGGAGGAAAAAGTTAAGTACGAAAATAATCGGGATAACCGGTAGTGCAGGTAAAACATCAACAAAAGAGATGGTGGCCATGCTGTTAAGTACAAAATATAAGGTTAACAAAACTATTGCTAACCACAACAACCACATCGGTGTTCCTCTGACTCTCTTCAGCACAAACGAGAAGCATGATGTACTGGTTGCGGAACTTGGTACAAATCATTTCGGGGAAATTGAATACACGGCGAATATAGCTCTTCCGGATTATGCAATGATAACTAATATAGGAGATTCTCATCTTGAGTTCTTATTGAACAGAAAAGGTGTGCTCAGAGAAAAATCGGCACTTTTCAAAGCAACTGCTGAGATGAACGGGACTCTCATTATTAATGAGGATGACAAATTATTAAAGAAAACAGCCGGAAATTATAAAAAGAAAGTTACTTACGGGTTCAACTCAAATTCTGCTGTAAGAGGTAAGGTTTGCGGAATTACTGAGGATGGAAGATCTGAAATTGAGATTACTTATAAAAGGAATAAACTCAAGGTCGATATGCCGCTTTACGGAGAGGCTAATGCAAAAAACTTCCTTGCAGCAGCAGCAGTAGCGTTTACCATGGGATTGTCTGTAAAGGAAGTAACGGCCGGATTGAGCAAACTCAGGCAGGTTGAAAAGAGATTAAATGTTAAGCGCGGTAAAAATATTCTTCTGATTGATGACACCTACAACGCCAGTCCTGTTTCAATGAAAGAAGCAATGAACCTGGCAGGTAAGATAAAGTTGTACGACAGGAAAATTGCGATCCTGGGAGATATGCGTGAGCTTGGTGATGAAGCCGTAGAATTTCATCGGAAATTAGCTTCATCGGTTAAGGCGAATAAGTTCAGCGAAGTTTATCTGATCGGGCCGCTTATGAAAAACCTGTATGCGGAATTAAAAAATGAATCATTTAATGTGAAGTACTTCAGCGGCCGTAAGAAGCTTAATGATTTTCTTAAGAAACAGGACTTAAGTAAATCCGTAATACTTGTAAAAGGTTCAAGGGGAATGAAGATGGAAGAATTTGTCAGAACAATTGAAGAAAAAACCGGATAATAATGCTTTACTTTTTGTCGGAATATATAAATAAAGTTTTTAATCCTCCCGGATTCGATGTTTTCCGGTTTATTACTTTCAGGTCGGCTCTTTCGGCAATTACCGCCTTATTTTTGTCATTTTACCTGGGACCAAAAATCATCCGTGTGCTTCAAAAGCACCAGATCGGTGAAGCCAAAAAGATAGATGGACCAAAGTTTCACTGGTCAAAAGCCGGCACTCCAACAATGGGAGGACTGATCATAATTCTGTGCGTCGTGATCCCGGTGCTGCTGTGGTCAAATATCCTGAGCATTTACATCATTCTGATCTTATCAGGTACAATTTGGCTGAGCGCTGTCGGATTCCTTGATGATTATCTGAAGGTTGTAAAAAAACTCCCGAACGGCTTAATAGCACGTTATAAACTGCTTGGACAAATAATTATTGGACTTATTATCGGTTCGGTAATCTATTTTGCTCCGCAGTTTGAAGGAATACATTCGCTGACTACGGTACCGTTCCTTAAGAATGTTAACTTCGATTTTTCGTTCTTTTATATCCCAGTGGTTGTATTTATCATAACCGCAACATCAAATGCGGTGAATTTGACAGACGGACTGGATGGTCTGGCGATCGGAGTAATTACAATTGTTATGCTTACTCTCGCAATTATCAGCTATGTGAGCGGTAACTCGATTTTCTCAAATTATCTGAATATAATTTATCTGCCGGGAGCGGGTGAGCTAACAGTTTTTGTGGCTGCTCTTGTAGGTGCGTCGCTTGGGTTTCTATGGTTTAACTCTTATCCGGCCCAGGTTTTTATGGGGGATACAGGTTCGCTGGCACTGGGCGGTGCTTTCGGAATTCTTGCTGTTCTTATAAAAAAAGAGCTGCTGATACCGATACTGGGAGGAATATTTTTCCTGGAGACAATATCGGTCATAATTCAGAGAGTTTATTTCAAGGTGACAAAAAAGAAATATGGTGAAGGAAGAAGAGTTTTCAAGATGGCTCCGATCCATCATCATTTTGAAATGATGGGCTGGCCTGAGCCCAAGATAGTGATCAGGTTTTATATAATAGCAATTATACTGGCCATAATTAGTCTGGCCTCATTTAAGATAAGATAAAAAATGAACATTGCAGGTAAAAAAGTAACTGTAGTAGGGGCTAAAAGAAGCGGTGCCGGTGCGGCAAAACTAATTGCCCGACTCGGCGGTCAGCCTTTTGTAACCGACTCAGCTTCAGGCAAAGCGCTGGATGAATACCTGGAAATTCTCCGTTCAAACAAAATTGAATTTGAGACAGGGCAGCATTCTGAAAGAGCATTAGAATGCGACCTTATGGTTGTTAGTCCCGGTGTTCCTTCAGATGCCGATATAATAAAAAAAGCAAGAGAGAAAAAGATTAAGATTATCGGCGAGCTTGAACTCGCTTCTTCTGTCTGCAAAGGAAACATTATTGCGATAACTGGAACGAATGGGAAAACCACAACCACCAGTCTTTGCGGTCATCTTTTTAATGTATGCGGTAAGAAAACGTACACCGCAGGTAATATAGGCTTCGCATTTTCTGAAATTGCTCATGATGTTAAGGAAGATGAATTTGTTGCACTTGAGGTTTCGAGTTTTCAGCTTGACCTGATAGATCAGTTCAAGCCGAAGATTGCGATGATATTGAATATTACTCCCGATCATCTGAACCGGTATGAGAACAAGCTTGAAAATTATATTAAATCGAAACTGAATATTTACCGAAATCAGGATGAAAATGATTTTCTTATTCTGAATAAGGATAATGAGACACTTATGAATTCTGTACAGAAGCATAAAAGCAAATCATTTTATTTTTCCTTAAAGGAGACGCTGAACAACGGTACTTACTTGTCGGGTGAAGATATATTTTTTAACAGGGAAAGCAGCCTTGAATTCAGCTGTAAAGTAACGGATATAAATCTGATTGGAGAACATAATATTGCAAATGCAATGGCTGTAGTAACGGCGGCTAAATTGTTCGGACTTGATAACGATAAAATTATTAAAGCCTTACGGACGTTTGAGGGGGTTGAGCACAGACTTGAGTTTGTGAGAGAAATTGAAGGCGTGAAATATATTAATGATTCAAAAGCTACTAACGTCGATTCGGTCTGGTACGCACTGAAGGGCTTTACAGGACAGATATTTCTGATTCTCGGCGGTCAGGATAAAGGCAACGATTACAACCAGATCAGACCACTGGTACTTGAAAAAGTAATAAAAATTTATGCAATAGGTTCTTCAGCGGATAAAGTATTCAATTTCTTCCATAAAGATATTAAAGTCGAAGTTAAGCAGACTATGGAAGATGTTGTTCATGCAGCGAACCTGGAAGCAAGGCCAGGTGACATAGTATTACTCTCACCGGCCTGTGCAAGCTTCGATATGTTTGATAATTATGAACATCGCGGAAAAGTATTCAAGGAAGCGGTAAATAAATTATAATGAAAAAACTGGCATTAACAATATTTCTTGATGCATTTGTGCTGACCCTTTTAGGACTGGTACTCGTAATGAGTGCAAGCAGCACCTACAGCGCCTTCAAGTTTGACAGTCTTTTTCATCTATTTAATTCGCATTTCTTTAAGGTTATTGTAGGTATCTTCCTGATGATAGCTTTTGCGATGATTCCATATGAGATATACAAAGAATTCAGCAAGCCGGTTTTAATCTCTGCAGTTGCTCTGCTTGTACTGACAATGATAATTGCACCCGATATCAAGGGAGCAGGGCGCTGGATAAACCTCGGGTTTATCACATTTCAGCCGTCTGATTTCGCCAGGCTGGCGCTTATAGTTCACCTTGCTGCATTACTTGAGAGCAAAGGTAAAGAAATTCAGGATTTTAAGAACGGATTCATATATCTGTTCATCTGGGTAATGATAGTTGCAGGTTTAATATTTATTCAGCCGAATCTGAGCAACGGAATTCTGGTACTCATAATTTCTCTGACAATTTTATTTGTAGGCGGTGCTAAGATACAGCATATACTAGGTTCAATGGGAGTATGTGCATTTGCCGGAGGTATCGGTGCGATGCTGTTTTCTCACTCGCGCGAAAGAATTTTAACATTTATTCACAGCTTCAGCAGCGGCGGTGATATAAATATTCAGGTTAAACAGGCTTTATTAGGTTTGGGCAGCGGCGGCATTCTTGGTGTTGGAATGGGCCACAGCAGACAGAGCAATCTCTTCCTCCCCGAAGCTTACGGTGACTTCATTTTCGCTATTCTCGGGGAAGAACTCGGGTTCATTGGTTCAGTGATAGTTCTATTTGCTTATCTTGTTCTATTTGTTGCCGGAATTCTGATTGCAAAAAAATGTAAAGATGTGTTCGGGCAGCTCCTCGCATTCGGAATTTCGATTTCGGTACTGGTTAATGCGTTCATTAACGTTGCAGTGGCCACAGGTTTAGTACCGACAACAGGTCTGCCGCTCCCTTTTATTAGTTACGGTGGTACATCTTTGATATTTATGTGTATATCAACAGGAATACTTGTGAATATAGGAATGACCAATGCGATGATTCAGAACAGAAAAAATAATGCTCAGGCGGTTCAGGATTAACTAATGGCATCATCAAAAACAGGATACAGGTTTTTATTTGCGGGAGGAGGAACAGGAGGGCATCTGTTTCCTGCTGTTGCTGTTGCCGAAAAAATTAAAGCAAAGATTCCGGAAGCTGATATTTTGTTCGTGGGTACAAAAAATAAAATTGAAGGAAGAGTAGTTCCCAAACTTGGATACAAATTCAGGTCGATATGGATCAAAGGATTCAGCCGGCAGTTTAACATTGAGAATCTTCTTTTCCCCGTAAAACTGATTGTGTCATTATTTCAGTCGATCATGATAAATATGAGTTTCAGGCCCAAGGTTGCAATCGGTTCAGGCGGGTACGTCTCCGGTCCTGCTATCTGGGGATCGTCTGTTATGGGAGCAAAAATAATTTTGCTCGAACAGAACAGTTATCCCGGAGTAACAACAAGACTGCTCGAAAAATACGCCGATGAAATCCATGTAAGTTATTCCGATTCGGAGAAGTATCTGAGATTCAAAGATAAGATTAAGGTAACAGGAAACCCGGTGCGTGAGAGTCTTGGTGAAAAGGACAAAGAAAAAGCACTGAAGCATTATAATCTGACTCCGGATAAAAAAACACTGTTAGTGTTGGGCGGGAGTCTTGGTGCAGCCTCAATCAATGAAGCTGTTGCCGCTTCTGTGGATGCTTTGAAAGAGAAAGGACTCCAGGTAATCTGGCAGACCGGAAGTATGTATTATGAGAAGTACAGCAAGCTTAATGGCAACGGAATTCACGTGCTTCCCTTTATCGAAGATATGAACCTGGCTTATTCAGCAGCAGATATAGTTGTTGCCAGGGCCGGTGCAACTACTATAGCGGAACTGCTTGTGCTTGGTATACCATCTGTGCTGGTTCCTTCTCCTAATGTTGCAGAGAATCATCAGTACTATAATGCTAAATCACTTGAAGATGAAAATGCAGCATTACTGATTGAAGATAAAGATGTAAAGAACATTTTGGCGGAGAAGATAATTTCGACAATATTTGATGTCAATAAATTAGAAAATTTGAAAACAAATGCGGGCAGACTTGCGAAACCTGATGCTGCTTCATTAATAGCGGATAGTGCAATAAAATTTGCAGACGCAATATGAACACTGATGAATTAAATACAAAAGAGACCTTTAAGTATAATATGTCTTTCTATTATCAGTCGACCATCATTTACTTAGTTGTATTTGCTCTTTACCTGGTCATCCGGGGAGAGTTTGTTGAGGAAACTTTTACTCTGATCACGAAAGATCCAATTATTTATCTGCTTGGCGCTATTGTGATTATTTCACTGGTAAGTCTGCTTTATAATATTTATAAGAATAAATACCTGGAAATAGGCGGGGAAGGAATTGCCTTTGTAACCAGATTCGGCGAAAAGAAAATATTACTTGATCAGATAAAAAGAGTGAAAATCTCCAGACAGAGAGAAAGAATACATAATCATGCATTCAGACTTGTAAGAATAAAATTAAAAAACAGAAGACGCTCAGTAATTATAAGACCTTATGACTACGAGAATGAGGAGAAATTATTGAGGAAGTTTGAACTACTAAAAGCACGGATTGAAGAAGTTTAATGTTTAAGAATATACATAGAGTACACTTTGTTGGAATCGGCGGCATCGGGATGAGTGGTCTTGCTGAGATACTTCTCAGCCAGGGATTTGAGGTTTCCGGATCTGACAGGGCGTTGACCGATATTACGGATCACCTTTCCAAACTGGGAATTACAATATATGAAGGTCATTCTCCTGAAAACCTGAAAGATGTAGATGTATTGGTATACTCATCTGCGGTAACTGTAGATAATCCTGAGGTAAAAGCGGCTGTTGAACGAAAGATACCTGTGATCAAGCGTGCAGAGATGCTGGCTGAATCGATGAGAATGAAATACGGAATAGGTATAGCGGGAACTCATGGCAAGACAACTACAACATCAATGGTAGGTCTGACCTTAACTGAAGGAAATATTGATCCCACTATTATAGTAGGAGGTAAGCTCAGTGGTCTGGGCGGTACCAACGCAAGGCTGGGGCATGGAGATTTTATTGTAGTGGAAGCAGATGAATTCGACAGAACCTTTTTAAAACTGACTCCAACTATAGCGGCATTAACAACCCTGGAGAGTGAGCATCTCGATACCTATAAGGATCTTGTTGATATCCAGTCAGCTTTTACTGAGTTTGCCAACAAAGTTCCGTTCTATGGTTTTATAGTTCTTTGTCTTGACGAACCCGGTCTGCAGGATATCATTCCTTCAATAAATAAGAAGATTATCACTTACGGGTTAACACCGCAGGCGGATGTCCGCGCATTGGATATAGTCCATAAACAATTTTCAAGCGAATTTACAGTCAGGTATAAAGGTAAAGAGCTTGGACGGATAAAACTTAACATTCCGGGTGTTCATAACGTTAAGAACGCACTTGTGGCAGTTATTATTGCGAAAGAACTTGAAATAGAATTCCCTGTAATTAAAAAAGCCCTGGAATCATTCTCCGGAGTATACAGAAGGTTCGAAATAAAATATAACAAGGAGATACTTGTTGTTGATGATTATGCCCATCACCCTACAGAAACCAGTGCTACCCTTGCCGGGGTGAGAGCAGGATGGAACAGACGGCTGATTGCCGTATTTCAGCCTCATCTTTACTCAAGGACCAGGGACTTTTACCAGGAATTCGGGAGAAGTTTTCTCAACTCCGACATTTTTATTTGTACAGATGTTTACCCTGCCCGTGAAGAAGCTATTAAAGGGATCTCGGGTGAACTTATTGCAGATGCGGCAAAAAAATTCGGACATAAGAATGTTATTTACGTACCTGATAAAAAGAATGTGCCTTCGGTGTTAAATGAATTAAAGCAGGATAACGACATTATAATAACTATGGGTGCCGGAGATATCTGGAAATACGGCGAGGAATTTATTAGGATGATCAAAAATTGAAGAAAGAAACCAGAAGCAAAATATTAGGACTTCTGCTGTTTGCGGTTTTAACAGGCTGGATTCTTTATCTCTCTTTTGTTGTGCAAAGACCTGAAATTGATGAACAAATAAAGTCGATTACAGTTACGGGCAACAGTCTTCTTAACGAAAATGATTACCTGGCTTTTGCAAAGCTGAATGGGAGTGAAATTTCAGAAGATGTTACGCTTCCGATAATAAAATCCAGGCTCGAAAAACATCCTTACATTAAAAGAGCTGATGTTGAGTTCATAGGAAATAATGAAGTTCATATTAATCTGAATGAGAAAAAAATAAAGGCAGTGCTTGTGAGCGATAACGAGTTATTTCTTGCAACACAAAATTTTGAGATACTGCCTTTTATCCAGAATACTAAGATTTCAAATATGCCGGTTGTTACAAATCTCAGCAGTGATATTCTGTTAAAGAAAAATGAAATATTAAAAACCCCCGGACTGGTTGAAGCATATAAAATTATGGATGCTGCTGAGCTGACCGGAGGAGGACTTTCAAAAACTCTTTCTGAAATCAATCTCAGGAAGGGAGGAGACATTATACTTCTATTTTCGGGAATAAGGCCTCCGGTAATATTAGGCAAAGGCAATACTGCAGAGAAAATGTATGCCTTTAATCAGTTAGTAAATACTGATGATGCAGATAAAGCGATGGTAATGAACAGTTCATATGTTGACCTGAGATTTAACAATGAGATTTTTCTCGGTAATTATGATAAAACGGATTTAACTGAATGAGAAAAGAAATTATAGCGGGACTTGATTTAGGAACCACAAAAGTCTGTGCGGTTATAGCAGAGAAACTTGATGAAACTAAGTTTGATATCCTTGGTTTTGGTGTAGCACCCTCTGAGGGATTACATAAAGGACTGGTTGCTAATATAGGAAAAACCGCTGAAGCAATAAGAAGTGCAGTCTCGATCGCATCGAACAGGGCAGGATTTGAAATTACACACGTTAATGTCGGTGTTGCGGGCGAGCATATAACCAGTATGCGTCACAGGAATTATGTTACGATAAGCGGCGAAGACAGAGAGATCACAAAAGCCGATCTGGAAAGACTTGAAAATGACGTACGCACAATACACATACCTTCAGACCGTCAGATCCTTCATATTATTCCGGAGGAATTTTCGATAGATCATCAGCCGGGCATTGAGAATCCTATCGGTATGTCGGGATCACGTCTGGAAGCCACAAATCATATCGTGCTTGCTTCAATCCCGGCCATCCAAAATATACGAAAGTCGGTTGAGCGGGCAGGACTTCACGTACAGGATTACATTCTCCAGCCGATTGCATCGAGCACTTCGGTACTTGAAGAAAGTGAAAAAGATTTAGGCGTAGCGCTGATCGATATAGGCGGCGGGACAACTGATATCGCGATCTTTCATAATAAGGCTATCAAACACTCTAAGGTAATAGGTGTAGCAGGAAACCAGGTTACCAATGATATAAGAGAATCATTAGGAGTAGTAACTGAAGAAGCCGAAAAGCTTAAAAAGGATTTTGGCTACGCAACTGAGAATGCGATTATAAAGGATGAAGACATTCTGATAAAAGGTGTAGGTGCGAGGGGCAATACAAAGATCCCTATAAGTCTGCTTACCCAGATTATCAGTCTGCGAATGAGGGAATTATTTATCCTGGTTGATAACGAGATCAGGAGCGCAGGATTTAAGAATAAAATAAAAGCCGGTATAGTATTAACCGGCGGCGGATCTCTGCTTAAGGGATGTGCCGAACTGGCGGAAGAAGTATTCGGACTTCCGACGAGGATGGGAGTTCCGCAGGAATTAGGCGCCGGACTTTCGAACGAGATCGAGAGTCCCGAATTCGCCACGGTAGCGGGTTTAATCCGGGGAATTCCCGGAGGAAAATCGAGTGAGTATCAGGGATTGATTAAAGCGAAAAAGCAGAAGAACAAAAACACAATATCCCTGATAGTGAAAAGAGTTCAACAGTTTTTTGATGAATTATAAATTCTATATAGGAGGTAACTATGTCGCGATTTGCAACTATTGACCGAAGCAAGCCAATGTCCGCTATCTTGAAAGTGGTTGGTGTTGGCGGCGGCGGCTGCAATGCTATTGAAAGCATGATCGCACGCGGGCTCAGTGGAGTGGAATATGTTGCTGTTAATACTGATGCACAGGTATTAAACGGCAGCAGTGCTACACATAAGATCCAGTGTGGTTCCAGTATAACGAGAGGACTTGGTGCAGGAGCTGATCCTAACGTCGGAAGAAAATCATTGGAAGAGGACAGGGAGAAATTATCCGAAGTTCTTGGCGGAAGCGACATGGTTTTCGTTACTGCAGGAATGGGCGGCGGTACAGGAACGGGCGGTGCCCCTGTAGTTGCATCAATTGCAAAGAGCATCGGTGCTCTTGTTGTAGGTATAGTTACCAAACCTTTCCGATGGGAAGGGAAGAAGCGTATGCTGAATGCAGAGCAGGGAATTCAGGATCTTAAAAATCATGTGGACAGTCTTATTGTTATTCCCAACGAGAGACTGCTGAACATTCTCGATAAAGGAGTTAATGCATTTGCTGCTTTTGATAAACCGAATGAAGTATTGTACGAAGCGACCAGAGGAATTGCTGATATTATTACCGTTGAAGGATTGATAAACGTCGACTTTGCCGATGTGAGGTCAGTTATGAACCAGAGCGGCGATGCGTTGATGGGATGCGGAATCGCGAGCGGTGAGAACCGTGCGATTGAGGCAGCTCAGAAGGCGATTTCAAGTCCTCTTCTGGAAGGTGTTAATATTAAGGGTGCAAAGAGTGTACTTCTTAACGTTACAGGCTCAAGCAACCTTACAATGCAGGAAATAAACGACGGCAACAACGTCATCTTCGAGGCTGCCGGTGAGGAAGCAAACGTAATCTTCGGCTGTGTACAGAAAGAAGATATGAACGATTACGTATCTTACACAGTAATTGCAACAGGTTTCGACTCGGGTCACCAGGTACATGCAAAGAAATCATTTTCAATCGCACCTCCTAAAAAGAAAGAAGAAGAAACATTTCGCGGCGGATTTAATTTCCTCGAATCAAATGACGAGATAGATAAAGAGGATCTTGAAATTCCGACAATCTATCGTGTAAAAAGTCCGAAATCGAATATAGAAGAAAAAGAAGAAGAGGAAACTCCCAGAAGCGGATTCGAGTTTGATGCATCGCGCTACAGCTGGTCGAAAGAGAAAGCCAAGAAGAAAGAAGAGCAGGATAACGATGATGATGAAGACAGCTCCTCATTCTTACGTATGATAATGGATTAATCTTGCGGAATCTGTTGTGACAAAGGAGATCGTTTAGGTCGGGATTATTCGTCGAGGGGACGACTCTCGGCAAACGTGTTATTCTCGATATCCTTTGTAATTATGATCCTGTTCGGTCTGCAGCAGATTCTGCAATCTTCTACAAAGTCCTGCTTGCCTTCCACTGTTAAATCCACCCAGACGCTGTTTTTAACTCCGCAGTACTGGCACGTCCATACAAAATCGTCGTCTGTTTGAAACGATTCGGGTTCTTCTTCCATAACTCACCTGAAAAGTATAATTTAAGCTCACCTGTATGGTAAAAATTTCATCCATTATAGTCAAACCAGCCCTTGCAATTTTCAATTGTTAATTTTTAATTTTTCATTATATTAGTGTTCAAATGTACACTATATTATGCCCGAAAATAATGCAAATACGGTTGATTTTCTAACTTACCAGGTTCCGCCCGAATGGCGGGAGGGGGTAAGACTGCACTCGCTTCTGCCCCCGATCCCGAGAAATTCCCGCAATATCCGCTTTGATATATTTGATTTTGAGATGCTGTTCAACGATGAGAAGACGAAGGAGCTTCTGCGGAAGGGGCAGACAATCGGGTGTTTCTATATTGAGTCGCCTGGAATGCGTTCGCTTCTGCGTCGGCTGGATGTTGAAACATTTGAGATGCTTACGGCGGCAAGCTCTATTATTCGTCCCGGTGTAGCCGAAAGCGGAATGATGCAGGAATTTCTTGCGCGGCACAAAGACCCGTCGCGCCGGAAGTACCTTATCCCTGAAATGGAAGTGCATCTTGGCGAAACCTACGGTGTGATGATTTACCAGGAAGATGTAATTAAGGTTGCGCATCATGTTGCGGGACTAACGCTGGAGGAAGCCGACCTCCTGAGAAGAGCAATGAGCGGCAAGATGCGTTCGCACGAAGCAATGAAGGAGATAACGAATAAGTTTTTTGTTTCCTGTCTCGCCAAGGGGCACAGTGAAGAGACCGCAAACGAATTGTGGCGGCAGATCGAATCATTCGCGGGGTATTCCTTCTGCAAAGCGCACAGTGCTTCCTTCGCGCTTCTCTCTTACCAGGTTGCCTACCTTAAGGCGCACTACCCGGCAGAGTTTATGGCTAATGTGCTCAATAACGGGGGAGGGTTTTATTCATCGGCTGTGTATATATGGGAAGCAAAAAGGATGGGACTTAAAATCGAACTTCCTTCAATTAATCACAGTGTTTATGAATATATCGGGAGAGGGAAGACCATACGCATAGGACTGATGGCTGTAAAGAATCTATCATATTCCTCAATCGAAAAAATTATTGAGGAAAGGAAAAATAACGGCAGGTATGTTTCGCTTGCTGACTTTCTGGTGAGGACGGAAGTAGGGTATGAAGAAACGGCGACTTTGATTAAGTGCGGGGCGATGGGATGTTTCAGGCAGACACGTCCCGAGCTGCTTCGTCTCCTTGACATCTATATCCACCGCAGAAAACTTCTGGACCATACAGCCAACGATCTTTTTATGAACGAGACCTATGCTCTTGAAGAAGAAGTCAGGACAAACATCAACTTCAGCGCAGCCGAGATGTGCCGCACCGAGTACGAAACGTTCAATTATATGATAACCCGCCATCCTCTCTATTTTTATAAAGAATGGGCGAATGATCCTTCAATCACAAAGGCGAAGGATAAGGAAAAATACCGCGGCAGGAAGGTAAAGATGGTAGGATGGTATATGACCTCGAAAAGAATAAGAACGAAGAAGGGGGATATAATGAAGTTCCTTTCACTTGAAGATATGACGGGCACCTTTGAAGCAGTCATATTTCCGAACGTATACTACCGCTGTGCGGAGCTTACAATGTCGATGGGGCCATATCTTATTGAAGGAGTAATTGACAGCGAGGACGCTAATAACATTATTGTTGAGAAGCTTGAGGTACTTTCATCCATTGCCATAAGAGAAAGCATACAAAAAGACAGCGTTGACCACAACTACTACGGCGACGAAGAAAAAGTAACCGAAGAAGACTTCCGCCTCGTCAGCTCCCTCGGCAAAGAAAAACTCCGCCAGGCCTACGCAGGGTAGCTATTGGCGTCATGCTGAACTCGTTTCAGCATCTCAAAACGTCAGGTGTCATGCTGAACTTGTTTCAGCATCTCCCAACAATGTCATGCTGAATTTATTTCAGCATCTCAAGGTGAATTACTTCATATTCACAAACTGGGTCGGGAAGTCCAGTTCCGCATCTTTCACCATCTGGATAACAGCCTGAAGATCGTCTATCTTAGGTGCCTGAACCCTTACCTGTTCATCCTGGATCTGGGCATTAACCTTAAGCTTGGAGTCCTTGATCATTTTAGTAATCTTCTTTGCATTATCCTTCGAGATGCCGCTCTGAAGATCGATGATTTGTTTCAGTCTTCCGCCGGCAGCAGGTTCAGGTTCATTAAGTTTAAGAGCTTTGATCGAAATTCCACGCCGAATGAACTTTGTCTGAAGGATATCAATGCTGGCTTTTAAAGAATAATCATCTTTTGTATTAATGGAAATCTGCTTATCCTTTTTATTAAGATCCATCGTTGTATTAGAATCCTTCAGGTCATATCTCTGGTGAATTTCCTTCAGTGCCTGGTTAACAGCATTATCCGCTTCCTGCAGATCGATTTCCGAAACAATATCAAATGAATGGTTCTGTGCCATTTGTAAATCCTCATTTAGCTTATAATTAAGTACAAATTTAAGGAACAGCGGGTAGAGTTGAAAATTATGTGATTTGAGAATGAAATAATTAAAGGATGTGATCAATATGGATAGAACTGACCGGGTAGAATTATACCTTATTACAGATGCCATAAAAAATTATGTAATATTTTCCAAAGACACCTCCAATGAAACGTTGAAATTCTTAAAAAATCCTAGGTTTTATATGGCATTTATATTGATAAAATGAACAAAAACGAAGATTGTTATGCTTAAACTATTAACTGCTCTTTTACTTTTAACTACTTCATCATTTATCCTTATGTCCTGCGGAACATACAAATCGAAGTATGCTTACCGCTGGGGAGAGGATGGATTAATCTACAATTCCAATAATGATCAGTTATTCACAGGAACTGTCCTTGACACTGCAGATGTAATAATCGAATTTCAGGTTGTCGACGGAAAAAAGAACGGAACATTCCGAACCTATTACCTGGATGGCCAGATAGAAAAAACCGGCTATGTTATTAACAATGAAAATATGGGAACCTGGAAATACTATTACCCAAATGGTCAGATAGAAAGTGAGGGAGATTTTGAAAGTAACAAACCAGATGGGAAATGGATCTCATATTATCCTGATGGAACAAAAGAAAGTGAAGGGAAATATAGAGACGGGAAACAGGATGGGATCTGGACCTATTATGATGAAAGAGGAGAAATAATAAACCAGGTTGTTTACCAGGATGGAGAATTTATAGGTCTTCAGAAGAAAATTTGTTTAATATTTTTACTTAAAGATTAACATAAAAATGGCTGCCATAGGCAGCCATTTTTATTTTATCCTGAATTATAAATAATTATTTATCGGGAGGTCCCGTAAATACTTATCTTTTTCTCTCCATTAGGACCGGAAGTTGAAATATCAATGATTGCCTGCTGAAGCTGAGTAGTATCAGGTTTAGAATCTATAGCTATAAAACTGAACATTGTGAAAGCTTTACTTTGCGTATCAAGCATTGTTACATCTAATATCTCCGGAAACCTCAAGATCTCCTTTATTAACTTTGACTGATATCGTTTGACCTGAGGACATTGGATTTCCATTACCATCACTGACAGTAAAATTAAACGATTGTGAGCCGCCATTTTGAATATCAAATGAAGATAGGGTCAACAGTGATAACAGGAAGCCCGGTAAGCAGTCTAACAGTTGAAGTCTGAATAGTGGTATTATTCTCATCTACCGTTGAAGAAGTTACTCTGAAAAATCCAGGTCCATAACCCTGTTCGTTTAAATCAGGAAATGGCTGGGTTAACATTGTAACAGTAGCTCTTCCAAGGTTATCCGTGGTATTTGACCCATCAATAATTCCGGATGTTGTCTCGAAATATACACTTGTTCCTGGCCTGACAGGATTAGAATATTTATCTCCTACAAATGCCGTAAAAGGAATTTCAACACCAATAATTCCATAATTAGGATAATTAAGTTTATCTGACGCAACAGCAAAATGATTTGGATCCGGGAAATCCGCCATATATCGCAATTAATATCGGCTGCGATTTAACGATAATATTATTTATCGTAAACCCAGCAGTAATTTGTGCAACACCCGCTTTAGTACCCGTATTCAAAGTTACGGAAGCTCTGCCAAGTGCATTACTTACAACCGAGGCAGGGTAGAGATATTCACCGCCGCCGGGGCCTGAACTAAGACTGAAATTAACTTCAATAGCATTATCAGAACCAATAGCTACTCCATTTGAATCAAGCACTTCAAAAATAAATTGTACAGATTCATTAGCGCCGCTTTCCTTTACTCCTACATTTTGAGCTGATTGAGCATAAAGGTAAATAGTGGCTGCCTGACCGGATGATGTTCCTCCACCGGTTCCCTGCTGTTGAGTAAGTTTTAAAACCGGTAATTCAATATTGCCACTGACAGGTACATAGATACTTGTGGTATCGGTATCATATCCGGATCTTAAAAAATACAATTGTCAGTTCCTTATCTTCCGATAAGGGGGAAGCTCGCAGAGAATGAGCCGTCATTGCCCGTTGTAGTATTAACCTGGGTCATGCCGTCAGTTATTTTAACCGTCGCGTTAAAAACCGGGTCACCCGAAACAGATTCAACTATTTGTCCTGATATAGTAGCATCCGGAACTTCCGGGTTAGTATTTTCATCCGGAACACCAAACTCACAGCCGGATAAATATAATCCTGTAAAGAAATAAAAAAGCTGTTAGGTATATAATATTTTTCATATTGAAATTTCTTTTTTTATGAGATTGTTATAGTCTCCGGATTTATTTTTCATCTTTCAGGTAATCCGGTTTGTAATATTTTATTTCTTCTTTATCTTTTTCTAATTTCTGTTTGATAAGGTTCTGTTTCTGGA
>CAVRHV010000006.1:0-513767 GCA_963721075.1 uncultured Ignavibacteria bacterium
GACTTATCTCGCTTTGGAAGGAGATAAAGCTGTTGCAGCTGCCTCTATGTATGTGAAGGATGACTGCGGGTGGCTTTCTTTTGCGAGTACACTGCCCGGTTACCGCGGAAAGGGAGCGCAGACGGCGCTGATTGCCCGGAGAATTCAGGATGCGGCTGAGCTGGGGTGCAAGGTGCTGACAGTGGAAACGGCAGAGGATAATGAAGAGAAGAGATCACAGTCGCTGCAGAACATTCAGAAGATGGGTTTTGAGGTAGCGTTCGTTCGTCCAAATTTCCTCTGGACTGCAGAGTAAGATTGAACAGCCTCTACGAGGTGTAATCCGATATCAAATAATTGTATTGCGGCAGGTTTGGTTGCAAAATTAAACGAACAACGTAGCGGATCTACTATTGTGACCCGTTACCATCAATTCAGATAATATCCCCGTTCGTAGAGGATCTATTACCTACTCCTTCAGCCTGATCTTCTTTAATGAAGAATCAGGCGATGTATGAATGCAAACTCATTACAATAAACGCTGCTGCATACCCGGCACCCGCCGTGATATTACCGCCTGCCCATGCTCACGATGCCTCGCACCTGTTTGTTGCCGCCATAAATGTAGACAATCTTTGTCGCTCCCAGCTTCGGATTGGTAAGGTCCATAAACAATGCATAGGACGACGCGGTGAAAATAACCCACGGACAGGCTAATAAGAAAGTGTAAGCGTCGCAATGGGTAATGTTTCTCGTAGGCCGTGATACCCATAATCGCCGGTATCAACCAAAAAAATAGCATACTCAATTTACTGAAAACCCGGTAAGCGACAAACTAACGGCTTTCTTCCTTCCTATTTTATAATATTCTGTTCCGCCGATTATTCCACCGACCAGCATCGCAAGCACCGAAGGGACGCCGAAGAAAGTTACGCATCACATCCTGCGATACATTTCCGTCGACAAGGAATGGTCCCGCCAGCGCACCGACGCTCCCCAAATCCCTATGTCCTTACGATAAACGCAAACATAATTCCGAACCATGTCGACGGCTTCCTTAAGGCAACTAAAAAATGGTTCAGGAAGTCGCTGAACTTCTTATTATTCTCCTATTTCTTATCTCCAGGTTCCTTAACGAAGAAAAAGCAGAAACATAGATGCCCAGATGAAGATAACCAGCAGCGGGAAGATGCCCTTCCAGCCTATCCAGCTCGCCACCGCGAGGAGTGCGCCGCCGCCGAAGAGACTTCTGCCTGTGAGCATACCGGCGTTCATATACCCGTTGATGATCTCTCTCTTTCCGTCCTCTGTAATAGTATTTATCGCAAAAGCATCTATGGATACATCCTGTGTGGCAGCGGCAAAGGCATGGAGCATAAGGAAGAGCCTGATGAGATCGAAATTTGCGGTGAGGTCGAGGAACATCAGAGGCAGAAAGGTTACTCCCATTATAATCTGCATAGAGATTATCCATCCTTTGAACCCCCAGCGCGATGAATGAAGCGTATCTACAAGAGGCGCCCATATAAATTTTAACGCCCAGGGAAAGACAAGGATGGCGGTAAGTGAGGTGATTTGATCAACGGGAATATGCCGGAGGCGGAGGAGAGTAGGAAGAGCCCACCAGATAAAACCAATCGGGGCACCTTCGCTGAGGTATAGGAAAGCGAAGAGGAGTTTCCTGCCGTTCGATTTATCGATAAGGTTCGTCAATATGTTTTCCGGGTTAGTGGATCCTTAACGAGGATTGGGTGATTATTTTCTTATATCTTTGGCTGCGATAGTTGATCCCAGCAGGAAATTTTGAGGAAGATAGAAAAATTTTTGGTAAGATGGGCCGCGATGCGGGTATAAAGTCCCTCTCCTGCAAAGAGAGGGATCGGGATAAAATTTTTAAGTGTCCGCCTATATGAACTAAAAGGAAAAAAGCTCTGCGCTATGCGTTCTGGATGACGTGGACGGTGCTGGCCTGGGGGCCTTCATCACCCTGCTCCTCGAAGAAGTTCACACCCATTCCTGTCTCCATCTTTTCGAAGTCCTTATTCAGCACGCTGTTCTTATGGAAATAAATTTCTCTTCCGTTTATCGTTCTGAGAAAGCCATAACCCTCTTCGTGGAAGATCCTGTCAACTATAGCCGCAACCTCCTGCTGAGGATGCTGCTTCACATTAGCTCTCTGCTTCTGTGTAATTTTCTCAAGCTGCTTCTTTGCGGCATCGAAGGCATAGCGGATAACCTTTTCAAGACTATCGGACATTGCGCCTTCCCCGGGTTTTCTTTCCACAACCAGTTTATGTCCCGGCGGCACACGCATATTGATCCTTATCCGGTAAGGGTTCCCCGCATTTATTGTTCGCTGAGGTTTTTCAACTGCCACACGGCAGCTTGTCATATGATCACATACTCTTTCTAATTTATTTACTTTTTCACGAATTAAATTTTCTATATAATCAGTTTTCTTAACATCACGGTAGGATATTTCGAGAGGTATTTGCATAATTAACTCCTGTTTTTCTATATATTTACCAAATATTTCGGAACTTTGTCAATTGTAATCGGAAAGAATCATATGCAGATCACAATAACGGTAAAAATGAATTGCGGCTTATTGAAATTAGAGGATGCCGGCTCAGCGGGTGGAAGACTTGTAATTGGCCGACCTGTGAGGCCACAGAAATATACCTGTTCAATTGACGGCTTAAAATGAAAAGATATCTACTAATAGTTTTATATAATATAGCGGTAATAGTTATCCTCGCGTTGCTGTTTGAGGGTGCGGTGAGGATTTTTGTGCCCGGCATAAATCTTTCGGGAACGAGTGCAAACCTTGTGGTTGACTCACTCTATAATGATTCACCGGGAATAAGATCGGATACAATCGGCACTTCCGGCGGTGTTGAGAAAACGACCAACGATTACCACTCGTGGAAATACTTCAAACCAGTTAACGGCGGTGTACGCCGGCTTCTCTACCTTGGTGATTCGGTAACAATGGGTATCAGTGTAGAAAACGATTCTACTTATGCCGGGATCATTAACAATAACGACAGTGTAAGAATTGTTAATCCCTCACTGATAGGATATTCTTCGAAGGATTATCTGAATGTGTTTAATTCATTTGTAGAACAGAACAGATTCGATCTTAGATTTTCATCAGTTGTTCTTTTCTGGACGCTGAACGATCTTTATTCAAATTATCCGGATGAAAATCAGCCCGGATTTTCCTCAGGTGGATTCTTTAATGGCGTGGTTAATTTCTTCAGGCATAATTCAAAAGCGTATCACTTCCTGAGGAATTTGTTCAGCGATCGTTCGAAAGCATATTACGATTACGACAGGCAGTTCTATACGGAGAATAATCCTTTGGTGTCAGGTTCAATGAATAATATCAGGCAGATATCATCAGCCTGCGATTCCCTTGGAGTAAAGCTGCGGGTGGTTCTGCTGCCGTATGAATACCAGGTAAGGAATTACGGTGTAAGTAAATCCGGACGGAGCGGGCAGGGAATATTTTATCCGCAGGAACTGATGAAAGAAAAATTAAAAGGACTTAATATCACCGTAACTGATCTCAGGGAAGCCTTCCGGGATGATTATAAAGATTCGCGGAGCTATTACCTGTACGGGGACGGGATACACTTTAACAACAAGGGACACAGGTTAATTGCAGCTTACCTTTTGAAAAACCTATAATTGAATTATACAGGCTCTACGGCACTGTATCAATTACGGTCGATGATCTCGCGGGCCTTTTGTTTATCTTCCGAGAACGTTAAAGCGTTGATAATCTTATAAGAATTATTTTTATCCACCACAAACGGATAGGTCATTTCAAGTGCTTTGAGCTTCCAGCTTGAGAAGGATGACAACTCCATCAATCCGATTATCTGATCGACACTGAAATAATTATACTTTGCAGATGCCTGCAGAACAGAAACTTTATTCTCTTCAAAAGATTCATTATTTATACTGTTTACCAGTGTACGGTAATCGGGATCGGGCATTGCTGTAATGACCGGCTCAACTTCAACATCCTGCTGATTTCTTAATGCTTCGAGCAGATCATAAATTTTATGCAGGTCCCTCCTCGCCCTTACGTACTCTCTCTGGTGAAGCTGCGTAAGGTAGTCGGCATCAAGATCATCAAGTTTGTCTTTAATCCTGTCAATCAGCTTTTCTGTTCTATCCGAATACATAGGAGTTTTACGGTCATCGTATTTCTGATGGTGCTGCGGCAGAATAGTTCCCGAAACCATAATTATCAAAAATGCAGTGAGTAATATTTTTGTAAATGAATCTTTCAACCTGGCCTCCGTATATAGATTTATATTTTTCAAACGTTAAATGTAAACAAAAATTTTGCCTGAAGCCCGGGCCGGAAAAGATGCAGAAAATTGAAAATTTTGAAGGGAGGGTTCATAATCCGGGAGGGATCGGAGAAAACTTTACCGGCAATGATCTGCAATAATGGAACATCTACGAGGTTAATTAACCGCATAGAGACAGGTACACGATGTTAGGGTACAATAATGATCCTTCACGAGGATCTTTATGGTTTGGGTGTTAATGGCCTACAATAATAGAACATCTACGGGTTTCATTGCCGCCGTATTGACAAAGGTAAGCAATGTTCATTTCACCGTATCGGAAAGTACAGATCATAAAAAACCCCGGGATACCGCCTGTGTCGGGGCAGGCAGAATTATCCCGGGATTTAGCGAGGTTATTATGTGTCAATAAAAGTATCAGCTATGGTCAATCTTCCCATTGGTTTTCAGACAATAGTCCTTGTAAAGGTACTGGAGCATGCAGCTAATATTGCTGCTGCATTCTCCCAGATCAACCGCCCGTTTCACCAGATTTACTCCGCGCGGATTTCCTATTTTTAACAATGACCATGCTGCAACCAGCTTTGCACCTCCATTTTTACTATTGCGGAATAATTCCATTAAAGGAATCAGCGCTTTCTCTGACTGAAGTTCCCCAAGAAAATAGGCACAGCTTACCCTCAGACTGGGATTTTCAGAAGCCAATCCCTTTAAATAATTACTCTCAATTTTGTGGTACACCTTGCTGGCATACAGTTCTTTCGGAGGAGCCTGTGCGTATGATATAGACGCAGCTGTTACAAAGAAGACCACCAGAAATAAGATTACCCTTTTCATGTCAACCTCCCGGGTTAATTAAAAAATTGTCATCAATAGTCTTGATGACCTTGCTGATGCTATAATAAATTAAAAAGGGAGGCCGTTCTACCACTCTCGTACTAAAGAATGATAATTTCGTCTCAGAGTCCCTTTTATACCCTACTCTGATGATATTGGGAAGGCGGGAAACCGAATTGTTTCTGAAAACACCTGGCAAAATAAGAAGGGTTGGAAAATCCAACTTCAAGAGATATTTCAGCCATATTACCCCACTTCTGCTCTATAAGTCTGGCAGCCTTGTTCAGTCTTAACCGTCTGATTAAGTCACTGGGTGATTCGCCGATAAGTGAATCCATCTTCCTATGAAGTACTGATCTGCTTATAGCCAGTTCGGCCGCGAACATCTCAACACTGAAGCTGATATCTGAAACGTGATCATTTATTATTTTTACCGCGTCCTGCAGAAACTTTTGATCTATCGAAGTGAGGCGGGTATCATCCAGGATAATTCCTTTCGCCTTAAAATGCTGATGAATCCGCTGCCTTTGTGCCAGCAAATTTCTTATTCTTGCCAGCAATTCGGATGCTTCAAAAGGTTTAACGATATAATCGTCTGCGCCCGAATCCAGTCCTTCGATCTTATCGGAAACAGCCGACCTGGCAGTAAGCAGAATGACCGGGATGTGGCTTGTTCTCAGATCGGATTTCAATTTTCCTGAAAGTGTTATGCCGTCCAATTCAGGCATCATAATGTCGCTGACTATCAGATCAGGGATAATTTCAAAGGCTTTATCGAGTCCCGTCTTTCCATTCTCAGCCTGAACGATCTTATACAGATCGCCAAGAATGCCCGATACATATTTCCTGAGTTTTGCGTTGTCTTCAATAATAAGCAGCACAGGTTTAACTTTATCATTTAACTCTGAATCTATACTGTCTTCAAATCGGGTACTTTAACATTTCGGTTCACGCCGGTTATATTTGAAACTTCAGCTGCCTCATAAAGCGAAGCAGTCTCCTCTGCTTCAGTCTGAGATGATTTAACAGAAGGAAGAGCAGGTTTCAATCCCATCGGCAGTCTTAACCGGAACGTTGTTCCTTTCCCCTCTTTGCTTTCAACGGATATAGTTCCTTTATGAAGCTCTACCAGTTCTTTAACCAGAGAAAGACCGATACCGGAACCTTCATATTCACCAGTGCCTTTTTCAACCCGGTAATACCTGTTAAAAATATTGCTCAACTGACCGGAAGGAATTCCTATTCCGGTATCTTCAACAGTAATTTCAAATACTTTACTTTCCGACTCATTATTGTCCTGCTCAGAATTGTGAACCGCGGCGGTAACATTTACACTGCCTTCACTTTTGGTAAACTTAAGAGCATTTGAAAGAAGATTGCCCAGTATTTTGTCAACCTTATCTTTGTCGAAGCAAAAAACTGCTTTGGAATCAGAACAGAAGTTCAGCTGAATACCTTTTGTTTCTGCGTAGGACTGAAAAGACAAAACAATATTATCAATGACTTCAATTATATTTCCTTCAGCAGTTTCGAGATGAACCTGTCCCGCCTCAATTTTAGAAAGATCAAGAATCTGGTCAGTCATCTGCTTAAGTTTAAGTCCGCTGCTGTAAATCAAATCCGCCAGTTCCCTGATTTTAGCAACATCTTTAAGTTCCTGGATTTGCTGCGCAGGACTAAGGATCATTGTTAACGGAGTCCTGAATTCATGTGATATATTAGTAAAGAAATTAGTTTTAAGCTTATCCATCTCCTGCAGCTTTTCAGCGTCTACTCTTTCCTTCAAATATTTCCTTTGCAGTTCCAGGTTTTTAATGAGCTGACCCGCCTGTACAGAGATGATAGAAAACAAAGTCATATCCTCCCTGGTAAAACACTTTCCGCCCTTTTTATTAACAAGCATCATCAGGCCGATAATGTCTCCTTCAAACCAAATAGGCACGCACAACACCGAACGAATTTCCTTTTTCTCTTCATCGCCCGGATGGAATCTTTCATCTGTTGAAAGGTCCTGAATTATCAGAGGTTTTTTGTTATGCAGCACCCACCCGGTGATGTCCATTCCGATATGATAATTATGCTTCAGACTGCTTGTATCATCCTGGCGTACTATTGTCTTGAAAGGTTTCGAGGTGTTTTTGGTAACGAGCAGAATTGAGCCCTGTTCGGCGGAGGCAGCATTAACGGATTTGTGCACAATCAGGTTGAGGATCTGATCAACACTTACTGCTTTCCCGGATGAAACAGCAATGTCGTTAAGAACCCTTAGTTCTTCTACAGAGGACTTTAACTTTGATATCTTTTCTTCGAGTTCTTTTATTTTTTGGTCAGGCCTGATCACGGTGATCAGCCGGCAGGTTTATTAAAACTCGCTTCAGCCTGTTCTACCGTCTCATACTGTTCAAATATCTGATCAAGCTTGGTAATGGACAGCAGTCCTTCCATCTTATTACTGATAGCGGCAAGTTTAAGATCTCCGCCTCCTTTTTTAAGGGAGGTCAATCCGCTTATCAGGATTCCGAGTCCAGAACTGGATATAAAACCCACATGGCTCATATCAACTACCACGTTTTTCTTACCCTTGTCTAACAGGCTGTGAAGCATTTCGCTGAATTCTGCCGAAAGCGGGCCGCCAACCAGTTTGCCCTTCAGATGAATTACTGAAGCATTGTAATTTTCCGTGAGATTGAGGCTCATATAACCCTCCGTTTTGTTGATTCTTACACATAAATTAAATTTATCTTAATTGAAACCCTTCTTCCGGATTATCATCCACAAACGGAATTATTCTCAGGATCACGAATGATTAGCAGGCTGTAGGAAGTGATATATATGAGGATAAGATATTAAAAAATAAATCTAAAGTCACTAAATTGTGACAAGGCTAACTCTATCCAATTCAGGATGTTCAGTCTGCATTTAATCTGATTCCTTTATTTTCTACAGATTTTCTAAAGATATTTTTTACAGTCTCATCCGAGAAATCATTCAAGATGGTTTCGGCAATTTCTCCGGCTTCTCTGAAGACGGGATCGGCCTGATCGGACTTTCCGGCAGAGGACAAATGTTTTCCATAATCACCAAGCAGTTTCCAGAGAAAAGCCTGATGACCCACTGCTCTGGCGCTTGCGATAGCTTCATTAAACAATTCATCAACGGTTCCGGCTTTTTCATTAGAATTAATCTTGGCCTTATTCCAGAGGGCCTCAATTATAAGATCCCGGGCACCTATATCATACGAAAATTTAAGTCCCTTTTCCATATAATTTTTAGCCTCGGAGAGGTCGCCATATTGCAGGTAAAATTCAGCCAGCGAAATAAATGTTCTCGTTTCATACCATTTAATTTTAGAAGATGCCGCAAGCTCCATTACTTCGTTATAATAACTTAAGGCCTGCTTCATATCGCCCTTCAGAAAATAGTCCTCACCAAGATCCCTAATATTGTCGCACATAGCTCCCTTGTTGTTATATTCTTTAGCGAGGGCCAGCGATTTCTGATGATACTCTATTGCACGATCAATATCTCCTATCTCTCTATAGATATCGCCTATTGCATTAAGTCCCCCGGGAATTTTCTGTCCATCGCCTATCTTTGTTTTCATCTCAATCGATTCCTCCCCCGCTCTGAGTGCGGACTCAAAGCGACCCTGCTTCATAAAAGCGAGGGCAAGGAAATTAAGAGTGGTAGCTAAGCCCCTGGTATCACCAATGTTCCTCTGTATAGAAACCGCTTCATTCAGTTTAGCGGATGCCACGGGATAATTACCAAGATGCCAGTAAGCGGTACCAAGGTTACCGAGACAAACAGACAAATTTTTATCATCCTCTATCTGCCTGCACAGCTCTAACGACTGATTAGAAACCTCAATCATCTTATCATAATCAGCTTTGCTGAGATACACAGAAGCCAGAGTATTCAGAGCCTCGATTTTTTCTTCTATATTATCATTCCCAAAGGCCGCCTCCACAGCTTTTGAGCTTAGCTCTTCAGCTTCATTAAGTTTACCGGTGATCCTGAAACACTCAGCAGATTTTCTGAGACTCCTGATCTTTCCATTTTTATCATCAGATCTATTAACCTGTTCCGAAAACCTTTTAAAGTGAACCAGAGCCTCTTCGGGATTACCGGTAAATAAATTTATATCCCCCAGTCCTTCCTCCATTGACATCCGACAAGCCGTATCCAATCCGGTCTTCTTATCAATGTTTAAGAGCTTCTTATAAAATGAGAAAGCTTCCTCAACGGCATAAAGTTCACGTGCAGTTTTAGCGGCTGTAAGCAGATACTTAACGGCTTTCCCTTCAGCGTTTCCCGAAATCAGATGATGAGCAATAACCGAGGCATATTCGTCTTTAGAACCGAAAGTATTTATTAGCGAATCGGCTATCATCTTATGATATTCCTCCCGCAGCTCCGGAAGTACGGATTCATACAGAACATCTCTTATCAGTATATGATCGAAGCGGTAGCTTTTATCTTCATAATGGATAACATTGTATTCTTTCTCAAGGTGCTGCAGCTTCTTCAACAAAGATATTTTATCGAGCTTAAGACAGTCGGTTAATACAGACGATTGAAAGTATTCTCCCTGGCAGGAGGCAAACTGAAGAATTTCCTTCGATTCATCATCAAGTCTGTCGACTCTCTGTCTTATTACATCCTGAACTTTATCACTTACTTTAGTGAGCGAAGCTTCCTCGTTATACACCCATTTATCATTACTATCTTTTCTGATGCCATTTCTGTCCTTCATCAGTCGTGTCAGTTCATATATAAAAAGAGGATTACCTTCGCTTTGACGATAAATTTCGGAGACAATTTTTTTATCAACCTGATTATCACCGAGTATCTTTTTAATGACGCCCAGGGTGTCTATTTCATTTAACCTGAGCAGATCAATCTTTGAAGCTGCATCTTCAATACGCAACTGACGGATAGTACCGGTGAGATCAGCATCATCAAGAGCCAGTTCAGGAGGACGGTATAAGCCGAGTAATAATATCGGCAGGGTTCTGATATTCCTTGCAAGATAGGCAAACAAACCAAGCGAGGTCTTATCGGCCCACTGGATATCATCAAGGATCAGTATAAGAGGCTTTTCAGCAGCGATAACCGTAAACATGTTAAGCACAGCCTCCCACAACTGTTCTTTATGCATTATCGCCTTCGAGTATTCGCCTGAAAAATTAAGAAAAGTTTTTATCTGCGGGATCTTGTTTGAAATATTGATATTGTTCTGCTCGGCCAGTGATGTGATCGTAGAAATAAAATGTCCGTGAGTAGAAAATAGACTATTATTTACGGCACTCACGAAAGGATGATATGGCAGTCCGCCTTCATTATTAAAAAGACACCTGCCGTAAAGAAAGTTAATCTCACCCGGGTTGTACTTATTTATTAAGGCCGACATAAGCTGGGTTTTTCCAATGCCGGGCTCACCGCTTATAAAAACGGCCGAACCTTTGTTACGTCTGCAGTTTTCGAGAATGAAAGTGAGAGTTTTAAGTTCCTGCTCCCTGCCTATAAAATTACTACCGTTTTGAGGGACAAAAGACTTAAGCAGTGTCCGGTCTGCGGGAAGTGAATTCCTCTGCGAATACGAGGGAGCTATATTACAGTCTACGAGGTCTTTTAAGACTGCGTCGAATGACTGATATCTTAATTCTTTTTCTTTGCTTAGACACTTAAGAACCACATCACGCAGCTTTTCGGGCACCGCATTAGTTTCAAGCGCTGCCGGATCAGCCTCCTCATTTATAATGGAATAAACCAGAGCATATTCGTATTCACCTTTAAATGGAAGCGAGCCTGTAAGGAGTTCATATAAAACAATTCCGAATGAAAAAATATCAGAGCGTTCGTCGGTGTCTTCCCCCTGAGCCTGTTCAGGAGACATATAAGCAGCCGTACCCATCATTGAACCGGTCTTTGTTATTTGAACATTATCGGGCAGCTTCGCCAGACCGAAATCCATCACCTTTACAATCCCGTCTGCTGCCAGCATAATATTCTGAGACTTAATATCACGGTGAATGATCTTCTTTTTATGAGCGGCATTCAATCCCTCTGCAATCTGAATAGCTATCTTTACAGCTTCTTTAATCGGAACCGTACCCGCTCTTATTCTATCCTTTAACTCAATACCTTCGATATACTCCATGACAATAAAAAGGTGTTCATCATACTCTTCAATTGAATGTATAGTTGTAATATTAGGATGATTTAACGAAGCAGCAGCCTGTGCCTCATTTTCAAACCGGGCTCTCTGTTCCGTATCCGCTGATATATGATCGGGCAGAAACTTGATAGCAACCCTACGTTTAAGTCTCGTATCCTCGGCGAGGTACACCACACCCATCCCCCCTTCACCAAGTCTCTCAATAATATTATAATGTAAAATCTTTTTACCAATCATATTTAACTATTCCAATTTTGCCAATCTGATTCTTGCATCATTTAATTCAGGAGAATTAAAGTCAGCATCCTTCCAGATATCAAGGAATGTCTTGTATTCTTTTAAGCCTTATCATTCTCACCGAGTTTTTCGTAAGCAATCCCGAGCCAGTAATGAGCCTTTACATTATTTATATAGCCGTAGAACATGTCGCCCGGGACAAAAAGTAGCTGAAATGATAAATCAGTCATCGGCCAGTTTTTAATAATCGTCGAACTTTGTTTTGGCTTCCTTAATCCGTCCGGTTTTCAGTAAACAGACAGCCTGGAATATATTCGGCTCGTGGAGGGGTTTCAATTTGCTGAACGTTTTATTAAACTTTTCCCGTGCAATCTCATAATCACCTTTTTCATAGGAAAGAACAGCTGAAGCATATAAGCCAAAGATACTTACCCAGGGGAAATTCTCAGCGTTCTTATTTTCCAGATCCGCAATAATCGTTTCAGCTTCAGCCAATCTATTATTTTTAACCAATGCCCAGACAAGTAGACTTCGTCCATAATGATCATGAGGAAATATTTTTTGCCAATCTTCTGTACTCACTTTGGCAATCTGAAGCATCCTGGAGAATTGACCGGTTTCATAGTATAGGTTAATTAATATGGCTCTCGTACAGGCAACATCCCATATATCAGTAATTGTATTTAACATACTCTCTAATCTTGTAATTTCAGAATTGAGAAGCCCCCGATGGACATTTACTGAAGGATATTTAAGTCCCGGATGCCCGGCCATATTGAAGTACTTCTGTGCTTCATCGTATTTACCTCTAAGCACATAATAATTGCCCAGCTTCATAGCAACATTCCAGAAATCTTTCCGGAATTCCAGAGCTTTCTTATAATATATCTCACTCGAATCGTACTGCATAAACAGCCCATATATTTCACCCTTTGAATCATAAGGGTTGGGTTCTGCAGGAGCAAGCTTTATATATTCGTTTATAGCATCGAGAGCTTCCTGTTTTCTGATTATTCATCGCATAACTTATAGCCAGATTGTCCCATAGTATTTTGGCGGAAGGATTAACCTGAACCCCCCGCAGTAAGATGTTAACCTACGTGATATCAGAAATCAGAGCTAATTGATTATACGCTTCGGTTTCATGCGGATATTTTTCTATTATCTGTCTGTAAATTTCCGCAGCTTGTTTACGTTTTGCCTGCATTTAATAATTGATAGCATATATTAAAAGTCTTTCTCTATCAGTCACAGTATCTGCCAGTTCAACAGCTTTCTTAATTATATCCCTGGATTTAACCGGATCGTGAATAGCCTTCGCAAGATAATAGTATGCCATTGCAAAATTGCTGTCAAGTTCAATTGCTTTTTCAAATGACTCCAGTGATTCCCTTAAGTAAAGCTTATCACCGTAGTTAATGCCCTCCACATATGCACGGTAAGCTTCAGGAGAATCGGTAGTTACATCGGCAACAGGTTTTGTTTTTACAGAGTCAATCCCGGCAATTCTCAGGTCATTTCTGACAAGAAGAGACAGTGAATCTACGAAGGAGAATATTTCTTCGGAACCAAAACCAGCTAATCTCTGTGATCCGAGAATATGACCCGAGTTCACATCAATAAGTTTTGTTGTAACTGAAAGCGAGGGTACGTCCTTCAGAATGCTGCCCACCACTATTGTTGATATACCAGCACTCCGGGCAATTTTCATTGCCGTTTTCTTTGTTATTACTTTGCTGTCCGATAAATCGAGGTCTTCCAATGTTTTATATAATTGCTCACGACTGATGACTTCCAATCCATTTGTCTGGGATAAAGCTGTTATTAAAAGATTTGTCAACATTTCAGCTACATGATGCTTATCCTGCGGATCAGAAAGATTTTCAAAATACATCACCGCAAGAGATTTTACAGCTTCATGCCGCGGTTTCACATTTTCACTCTTATTAAAAAATAAAAAGTAAGAGGAAAATATTATAACAAGCACTAAAATACCGGTCAGCACTCTAACAGGATTTTTGTGTGAGGTACCGGTTTCTGTATTAACCTTGGGTTGAGTCACATTCTCTCCCGATACCGGCTCCTGCATTCTGTATAAGTCGGTCAATAATTCAGATACCGACTGGTAACGATTATTGGGATCCTTCTCCAGAGAACGCCGAATAATGTTACATAATCTTTCCGGCACATCAGATCCACAGTTCTTAATCGGCTTTGGAGGTTCATTGAGAATCAGATGAAAAGCTGCTGCTTCGTATTCTGCATCGAAGGGAAGTGTTCCGGTTAACATTTCATAAATGACTACGCCGAATGAAAAAATATCAGATCTTGCATCCGCTTCTGCACCACGGATCTGTTCGGGAGGGATATATCCCATCGTTCCTACTGTAACGCCGCTTTTAGTAGTCGGCGAACCTTTCCCTATTTTCGCAACACCGAAGTCCATTATCTTTACGTTCCCCTCACTCGTAATCATTATGTTCTGAGATTTTATATCTCTGTGAACAATTCCTTTTTTATGCGCGGCTTCCAGGGCTTCGGCTATTTTTAATGAGATATTAAACACATCTTCGATCGAACAGGGACCCGACTTTATTTTATCACTTAATTCAATCCCCTCTATATATTCCATTACAATAAATTTCTGATCACTGGATTCTTCAATTGCGTGTATCGTGGTAATATTGGGATGGCTGAGTGATGCAGCCGCTTTAGCCTCCACTTTAAATCTCTCGATATCTTCAATCCCGACGGAAATATTATGCGGCAGAAACTTGATGGCCACTTTGCGTTCGAGGTGCAGATCTTCCGCAAGGTATACCACACCCATTCCGCCTTCGCCTAGTTTTTCGAGTATCTTATAGTGAAGGATAGTTTCGCCGATCATATTGCACCTTATTAAGGCAATTAATTATTCTTTATTCTCTTCAAACATTGACTTCCAGTTGAGAACTGCTATTAACGAGGTTATGTTGTAACCAGATGATATTTCATTTATAATAAACCGCCGGCCATTATCGATTTCCCTGTACATGTTTAAAAATCTTATCCCTTCTAACTTAAATAGTTTTTCAGGAGTGCCGATTTCCGGAGGTGATCCAGGTTTATAACTTACAGCCGTTAAAAAATTATCTGAGGATATATAATATATCTCCTTACCGTCCCTCCTCCATTCAGGCCATATTCCTCCATCAGTTGAAACCACGACCTTTTCTGAAGGTTTCGGGAAACTTTGAATATAAACCTCAGAACGTCCTGTTTCATCGGAAGAATAAAGCACATTTTTACCATCAGGAGAAAATCCTCCCGGAATTTCGTTAAAGTCTGTGTTTAAATAGGGAAAAGGTTTTTCATCGCCTGAGACAGGTAATACCCATATATCACCACTCCCGGTGACTGAGGGCAGCACCCCTACCAAAATATATTTGCCGTCGGAAGACCAGTCTACAGGGGCTTTAACAGTAAAGTTGTTTTCGAAGATTAATCTGGGTTTACTATTAGTTTCAAAATTCTTTTCATAAATATTATATACTGAGTCGGGTGAAGAAGAATAAACGATTTTATTGCCATCCGGTGACCATACCGGGGACATATCAGAAGCAGATGTTGATGTAAACCTTTCACTGAAATTCCTCTGCATATCATATATCCATATGTCCTGGTTGGGAAAATCTTCATCCACAGCGGAAACCCTGTGATAAGCAAAGCGTTTTTGATCAGGTGAAAGCGAAATTTCTACTATCAGACCAAGATCATTTATCTTATTCAGGAGTTTACCGCTACGATCGTAGTAACCGACTTCTGAAAGCGATTGGGTTGAGCTATTTGTAGCCAGCAGTAAATTATCACGAGCATCAAAATCAGAAACATCATTTAAGACGATCCGGGGTTCTCCTTTTAATTCAAAGTTATCAGGGTCGAATTTTTGGACAAAGAGAGTTCTATTCTGATTAAATAAAAGATAATCCGGTTTTATAAAAAAAGCCGTAATATTATCACCTTTAATTATCTGTTTTCTTTTTTTGTCATTAATAGAACCAATATATAGGTAACTTTGCCCTTTGTTCCTGCTCATTGAAGTGAAAAGGAAATGTTCATTATCCGGCATAAACTGCATTGGCAAATGATGTTCCTCTCCCAGGGAGTTATCCAGAAATGTCGCCTGGGATACGGTACCCCCGCCGGCGTTTACTTTATAAATAGGAGCAAAAAATTCGGGGATAAAAATAATCTGATCATCTCTTCCCCATACTCCTCTCCAGCCGCTGGAAGCATCGCAAATAACCTTTTTCAATCCTGTTAATAAATTAAGCTTCAATAACTTACCGTCAGCGAAAAAACCCAGCTGTTTGCCGTCATAAGACCAGAACGGATGGCCCGCATTATCGGTACCTTCAAGAGGTCTTGCTTTTACCGAGCCGATTGGCCTAAGCCAGATCATTGTTTTACCTGAAGAATCAGCTGCTGCATAGGCAAGCATATTGCCGTCAGGTGAAATCGTCGGCATGCTGTTAACCATTTTCATCCCTGCCGGAGGATAAATCTGAAATTGAACGGTGTTACCGGGGGGAGCATCATTTTTTTCAAAATACTTATAAGCGAAAAAAAGAGCGGCAAGAGTAATCAGAATGAATAAAACCGGTGATAACTTTTTTAATTCATATCTTCGGCTGAAGATCTCGATTGCAGCAGATGAGGATGAGCTCACAGGCTGAGAACCGGATTCGGATGTCAGCGGATCCGCTTGCAACCTTATAAATACGGCTTTTGCTGTGTCCTGTAGATTTTTTTACTCGCCTCAAGTCTTTAGCAAGTTCTTTTGCCGACTGGCATCTTTCATCTTTATCCTTTTCAAGGCACTCAAGTACTATTTCATCTACCTCCGGATCTATTCCTTCTTTTACTGTCGAGATCGGGACAGGATCAACATTCACTATTTCATACAGCATTGCTGTTTCGTGTACTCCTTTAAACGGAGCTTCACCAGAGAGGAGCTCATAAAGAACTACTCCAAGGGAGAATATGTCAGTCCTATGGTCAACATCCAGTCCCTGAATTTGTTCGGGAGACATATATCCCATCGTCCCCACTGTGGTTCCAGCTTTCGTTAAACGAGAAACATTACTTTCCTTGTATAGCTTTGCCAGTCCGAAATCCATTATCTGCACTATTCCGTCTTTACGGATCATTATATTTTCCGGTTTTATATCCCTGTGTACTATTCCCTTCTCGTGGGCGGCTGCCAGTCCCTCTGCCGTCTGTATTCCTATCTCAAGTATCTGTTTCTCCGATAAACTGTCTTTCTTATCCTTAAGTGTTTTGCCGTCGACATATTCCATTACTATGAACAGCTGTCCATCAAGTTCCTGGATATCGTATATAGTACATACATTAGGATGATTCATTGCAGAGGCAGCTTTAGCCTCCTGAACGAACCGCGACTTATCATCCTCAGAAGTGGTCAGATGGGCCGGGAGGAATTTAAGCGCAACATACCGGTCGAGTTTGGTATCCTGAGCTTTGTATACCTCGCCCATCCCGCCTTCGCCGAGCTTTTCTATAATCTTGTAATGTAGAATTGTCTGTCCTGCCAATTCACTCATATACCACTATCTCCGGTTATTAATTTACAAAACCCATTTTTTTCAAAATCCGTTGATGCTCCGGACCTTCAAAATATTTTTTATCATAAAAAATGTTAATGTTTAAAAGGTAGGCACCTAACGATCTTGCCTCGATTGTTTTTTCTTCCCATTCATATGCTTTTTCATAATCACCTGTTAAATAATAAATATAGGATAGATCCCACGGGTCTTCAACCGTATTTTGAGATGCATATTTCAGAAAACGATTTATTACTGCTTCGGCTTTTTCTTTTTTATTACATTTTGAATAAATAAATGCGAGTGTCACCTGTAACAATTCAGATCCCCATCCATCTTTAAATAATTTTTCCGCCTTTTCTGCATTGCGTAATGCCTTTTCATATTCATGCAGAAAAATAAATGCATAAGCCTGTTTAATATATCCCCAAATCCAATCTGGATGAAGTTCAAGAGCTTTACCAAATGCTTCAACGCTTTTTCGAAAATTACCGGCTACCAGGTTGGTCCAGCCCAGGTTATGCAAACTTGAAATCGAGACCGGATCCAGCTCTACCGCTTTATCAGCAAGTGGGAGGGCTTCTTTATATCTTCCTACATCAGCTAATGTCGCGGAGTATCTTATATATATGGTAGCATTATGTGGATCCAGATCCAATGCTTTTTTATAAGATTCAACTGCACCTTTCCAATCCCAATCATAATAAAATTTTAAAGCGCCTTCTGAAGTATAGATTTCAGGTAGGTTTGGGTCCATTGCTTTCGCTGCTTCAATTGCAGTTCTTGCTTCGTTAATTATCTCTTTTTGTGTGGCAGTTGAAAAAAGGGCCTGGACTATTTTTTCATTAGCAATGGCCGCATAGGCTGCTGCATAGGTTGGATCTATCCGGATAGCTTCCCTGAAATGGGCCAGGGCTTTTTCTGATTCTTGTGGTGTGGAGCCATAACTCAAATATTTTCCCTTCAGGTATTCAGCATAAGCTGCAGGTCTTACCTGTTTCTTTTTCTGTATACCCCCAGGTTTGTTGACCAGCGTAATCTGCAGCGGATTCATTAATGAAGCCAGAATGGAATCTTCAATACTTGATATATTATTATTGCTCAGCTCGTACTTATTTCCCCAGATCTGGTTTTGGTTTTCCGCATCTACCAACTGACAGCTTAAATAATACGCTCCATTGTATTGTGCTATCTGACCGGTAAGAACTGCATCTGCATTCAGTAATCGCTTGATGCTGCTTATGCTTTTGGAAGTATCCGCCAGATTAAATGTAGCTGAACGTGCAAACACTTTTACATCCGGGAATGAGGAAAGTCTGTTGATGAGATTTTCAGGAATGCCATCTGACAAATAGGAGACCGAAGTATCTTTTTGCGGGCGTTCAAATGGAAGAACTGCCAGTGATTTTATTTTGCTCTCAACATTATTAAAAAGATAAAAAATGATTAATGCTATTCCAATAACTGCTGCAAAACCAGAAATAATTTTTACCAGATTCGACGATCTGTTTTTCTTGTTTATTATCGAAGAAGATTCAGAGGTTTGCGATTCACTCCTATGGACTAACAGCATGAGATCGGAAACCAATTTTTTACTGTCCTGATATCTGTCGTTGGGATTTTTTTCGAGAACCTTATTCATTATTAATTTTAATCGTTCTGGAATATTATCTATGACTTCAGGTTCTTCATTTAAAATGGAATAAACTATTGCCTGGTCATAATCTCCTCTAAATGGCAGCTCCCCGGTAATCATCTCATACAGCAAAACTCCAAAGGACCATATATCTGTTCTATAATCAACTTCTTCTCCCCTTGTCTGTTCAGGTGACATATATGCAACAGTACCCACAGTACTTCCTATTTTTGTTAGTTGCGGTCCACCTCTTATTTTTGCAAGTCCGAAGTCCATTATCTTTATCTTACCATCACCGGTGATCATTATATTCTGGGATTTGATATCTCTGTGTACTATTCCTTTGTTATGTGCTGCTTCCAGTCCTTCAGCAATCTGTATTGCAATATTTATTGCATCTTCAATCCCTATCGAACCCGATTTGATCTTATCCTTTAACTCAATTCCGTCTATATATTCCATTACAATAAATACATCGTCACCGGATTCTTCTATTGCGTAAACGGTTGATATATTTGGATGATTTAATGCTGCGGCAGCTTTTGCTTCTATTTTAAATCTTGTTCTTTCTTCAGAACTTCGAGCAATCTTATCTGGTAAAAATTTTATTGCAACTTTACGATCTAATTTTGTATCCTCTGCAAGATACACTACCCCCATACCTCCCCGGCCGAGTTCTTTAATTATACGATAATGTAATATGGTCTTGTCAATCATCTGTTTGCCATACCTTCAAGTTTTTGAAGCTGAATTTTAGCATCTTTCAGTTCGGCAGATGTAAAGTCAGCATCCTTCCAGGTATCTAAAAACTTTTTGAACTCAGCTTTAGCTTTTTCCTTATTTCCCTGCTGCGCATACGCAACTCCAAGCCAGTAATGTGATTTAACTGCCGGAACCGGATAATCCAGGTCAGTACCCGGAAGACCCTGAACGGTACTAAGATCCGTAAATGAAGGCCAGTTTTTATTTCTCTGCAGTTCGCTAATAGCTTCAGATATATGTCCGGTTTTTAATAAAGTAATGCCAAAAAATAAATTTGGTTCATGGTTCGGTGGAAGAGCCCTAATCACTTTTCTAAATGTTTCAAGAGCAGGTTCATAATTTCCTTCTTCAAACAAAACCAGAGCTTTTAGATAATCAGTGGTAACCCCCGTAACACCTGAGATTCCACTCACATCATTTTCCAGCTCCTTTAATATGCTGTTTGCTTCGGATGACTTTCCATTCTTTATTAGTGCCCAGACAAGATAGTCTCTTCCAAATATTTTGTCGGTAGGATCTTTTTGTAATTCAGCAGAGAGCTGTCTGGCAACCTTAAGCATTTCAGGATACTGTCTTGATTCGTATAAGAAATTTATCCTCATCCGGAATTTGTTAATTTTTGTTAAAATAGGATGCTCCATTGCTGCTAACTTTTTTTCCGCTTCTATAATACGGCCTCGATGTACCTCAATGAGAGGTACATCAAAATGAAAAGCATCAAAGTACCTTCTCGCGTTTTCGTAATCACCATCGAGAATTGAATACACTCCCAGTTTCACATTAGTTGAGATATCAGTGCGCATATTTAGTGCTTTTTTGTAGGCGGCGCGACTTGAATCATACTCCAGGAACCAGGCATAAATATCACCTTTTGAGTCGTAAGGGTTCGGCTCTGCCGGCGCAAGGTTAATGTACTTATTTATAGCACCGATGGCTTCCTGTTTCTTTTTCAAACGAGCATAAGTATAGCCAAGAAGATTATAAATGGTTTTGTTAGATGGTTCAATCGTTAATCCCTGCTTTAACAGTGCTAATCCTTTTTCGGGTTCAAGGAGAGAAAGAGAATATAGATTAAACCCCATCAGAATATAAGAATAGATATCCAGCGGATATTTTTGTATCAACTGATTATATCCTTCAATAGCCTTCGAATACTGCCCCTGCTGGAAATAATTATAAGTCAGTATCCTAAGTTTTTCGTGCTCAGTAGTTCTGTCAGCCAATTCAACAGCTTTTTTCAATGAACGTTGGGATGCTTCCGTCACTCCATAAAATTCCTGCGCATCCGATAAATAATAATATGCTAATGCAAATTTCGGATCGAGTTCGACGGCTCTTGAAAAAGCTGCGATTGCTTCAGGGATAAATAATTTTTCTCTCAATTCGAGTCCTTCAGCGAATGCACGATAAGCTTCGGGTGAATTCGTTGTTACTTCTGTTACAGATTTAATATTACCCTGATACCGGGGATTTATATTGAGGTTATTCTGGATTAACAGAGAAAGAGTATCAACCAGGTTGAATATTCTCTCCGATTTAAAATTTGTAACCTGTTGGGAACTAATTATTTTTCCTGTCTGGACGTCTATCAAACGAGTCGTTACTGCCAGCATAGGTTTTTCCTGCAGGATACTGCCGATGAGCATTGTAGTCACACCCGCACGGCTGGCAATCTGGTTCGCAAAGGATGATGAGATTGTTTTATCTGTCTGTCCGAGGTCCTTCTGCAAATCCAGCAGACGCTCCCTGCTGATTACTTCAAGTCCTTTTATCTGTGAAAGAGAAGTTATTAATAAGTTGGTCAGCATTTCGCTGTTGTGGTCTTTGTCTTCAGGATCCGGAATATTCTCAAAATACATAACCGCAAGAGAGTTCGCGTGTGGATTTTCTGATTGTGAATCACCCTCATCCGTTTTAAATGGATTAAAAAAGAAGAAAGCAGCTAATATTAACACTACAACAATTACGGGAAGAATAATTTTCACTGAGTTTCTATTTTTTTGAACAGCAATACTCTCGCTTTGAGTTTTGAGATCTGATGATTTTACATAACCCGCTTGCACAAATTCAAGATTCTTTCTCTCCCTTCTCAGGTCCGCCAGCATATCATCAACGTGCTGGTATCTTTCATCTTTATCCTTTGACAGAGCTTTGTTAACTATCCTCTCCAGATCCGCCGAGATTTCATTATTGTAACGAGCCAGCGGCTGCGGATCCTCATTCACAACAGAGTATACAAGAGCAGCCTGGTGTTCACCGTGGAAAGGAAGATGTGTCGTCAATAATTCGTAAAGGACTACTCCTAATGAAAATATATCCGACCGGTGATCAACATCTTCCCCCTGAGCCTGCTCAGGCGACATATATGCTGCAGTACCCACTGTAGAACCCGCCTGGGTTAATCTGGAACTGCCTTTTAGTTTTGCAAGACCAAAGTCCATTATTTTAACATTTCCCCTGAGTGTAATCATAATATTATCGGATTTGATATCGCGATGGACTATTCCTCTTTCGTGTGCGGCTGCCAGTCCTTCGCATATCTGAATTGCAATTTCAAGTACCTTTTTTATCGTTAGCGAAGCACCTTCTTTTTCCACCAGGTCTTTAAGAGTTCTGCCTTCCAGGTATTCCATTGCAATAAAGATCTTTTTTTCATACTCATTTATTTCATAAACAACCGCAATATTCTGATGATTCAGGGATGCTGCTGCCCTGGCTTCGTGGTAGAATCTCTCAAGCTCATTGGCATCAGTACTTAAATAGCCCGGGAGAAACTTTAAGGCTACAATCCTGTCGAGCTTTGTTTCGCGGGCTTTATAGACGATGCCCATCCCGCCTTCGCCGAGCTTGTCGAGTATTTTATAGTGAAGAATATTTTCACCAATCATTTATTTCTCCAATACTGGAATAATGATTATTAACAATTCATTGGCTGAACCAAACTTTAATCCGAAGGTTTTATGTTTTGATTTAAGTGGAATAAATTTTCCGGATCATATTTATTTTTCAGTTGAACAAGTTTTGCATATTTATCTTCACCATATACAGCTTTAACTTTGTCTTCGCCGGTATCCGCTAAAAAATTCAGATATAAATTTCCGGTTGAATATTGTTTTATATCATCGGAAAAGTTCTTCACCCAATTTATATGTTTATCAGCATCGTCCTCAGCCGTCCAGAGTCCGACAATATTGATTACGAAACGGGCATTTCTATTAGAGAAGGCTGTTTCTTCAGGTTTTATACGTCCAATAGCACCCTCCCAGTGATGGATATGCAGAGCACTGAAGGGAGAAAGATTTTTTAAATTTGAGGTACCTTTTATTAGAGTTTTAATAGCATTATCGGAAAGATCATTGAGGTAATCTGTTCTCCAATACGAATGTATTCCCCTTGGAGCTGAATCATCTAACATTTTTTGTAATTCAACATACGGTATCGGTCCTAGTACATCTATAGCGGGTGCCAGAGCCCGCAATGGTTCCATAAGTTTTTCACCCTCTTCTTTTTCTCCCGTATAACAAGTCGCAACAATTATCATCTGGGTCCCTATCAGTTCTTTAGGTACAAAAGGCAAGGGCGGTGCAGTGATAAAAGCTGCAGTCGTAGAAAGTTCATCCGGTATTGTCTGAATCCAGCTATTATATAATTTCAGAAGCTCTTCTGCTTTTGATGCAGGATAGAATAGAACACCGCCGTAAACAAGTGGTCCGACTTTGTGAAGCTTATAATTAAAAGAGGTAACTATTCCGAAATTTCCACCACCGCCTCTTATACCCCAGAAAAGATCGGGATTCTCTGAAGAACTCGCAGAAATACGATTTCCCATTTGCCAGAATCATATCAGCGGAAAGCAGGTTGTCAACTGTCATCCCGTACTTTCTTACAAGCCATCCGAATCCCCCGCCAAGTGTAAAGCCGGCAATGCCTGTGGTTGAAATTAATCCGCCTGTTGTTGCGAGTCCGGCTTCCTGTGTTGCTTTATCAAACTCGCCCCAGGTTAATCCAGCTTGTGCAGTAACAGTACCTGAATCCTTATCGATCTCAATTTTTTTCATTGGTGAAAGGTCGATAACAATACCATCATCACAGGTTGAAAATCCAGCAACGTTATGCCCTCCCCCGCTTACGGAAATTTCAAGTTTATTTGAACGTGCGAACTCTAATGCTTTTACAACGTCATCCTCATCAGCACATCTGACGACTACAGCAGGATGCTTGTCTATCATTCCGTTCCATACTTTCCGTGCTTCATCATATCCGTTATCTTTACGACTCAAAATCTGACCTTTTACGTTTTTCCTGAATTGTTCAAGAACTGCTTCATTAATCATAATTACCTCCGTTATATTTTAAATAAGCTTCTGTATCTAAAAACAGCTGCATAGTATTGCTGTTTAACACGAATCTGTATGATGTTGATTTTTCAGTTCATTTATTTAAATTGAATCCAACATTTTTACCTTATCCCTAAATCGGAACCTGAGAATCAGGAATCGATTTAACGAGGTTCAAAATTCCATTTCGCGAATAATCCCCGGCCATTATTCAGCCACATCCGGCCTACATCCGGCCTTTAAAAGGCAGATAACTGCGGGCTTAACCCGGCACCATCCATACCTTAATACCGATTAAGCTGCATGATTAAACTTACAATAGTATTTTGATTCCGACTCTAAACTTCGAATCCTCATTCCATCGAATATTTCTGTATTATTGCTTTATAACCTGGTAAGTTTCTCAGCGGATCATATAAGGGATCCATTTTCAATAAATTGGTTGTAAATGTTCCCGGTATTGAAAGTAAAAAATCTATCTGTTTAAGAGCGTTGTTATAATCACCAACAAGTACATATATAACGGCAAGATCCCACTGACGATAAAACCCTCTGTAAGCTTCCTTTTCAAGCGGCAGTAATTCAATACCCTTTTTACCTTCGAAAACTGCCTTATCATTTAATCCCAATCCTGCAAAAGTTATCCCGAGTGCACTGTGAAGACGTTCATCGTTTGGTTTTTCTTGCAGCATTTTTTCAAGTACGACTCTGGATGAATCAAAATATTGTCTGGATAGTGCCGGCTTGTTTTGATATCCGTAAATCATTGCGATCATCTGAGATTCAGGGGTAAAACGAAACTGACCGTTTTCATAAGGTTTTCCATGCTTAACCAGATCTTCTACAGCTTCATTATATCTGCGTTTTAATATTTCAATATAAACCTCCAAATTCAGCATTATGTCAACATAATCATCACTGTTTATATTCTTCAGTAATTTTTCCGCCCCGGCGAGATCACCCCTGAGACAGACACACTGATAGGCATACTCTGCTTTCGGCAGTTTCAAGTCAGGACTAAGTTCTACCACCCGCTCATAATATTTGGAGGCATTATTGAAATCCTTTATCAGTCCATAAGTTTCTCCCAGATTACGTGAATACTCATTTGACAACGGATCAAGGTTTGCAGCTTTTAACATATTCTTGATGCTCAAATCAAATTTTCCCATTCGTCGGTAGACCACCCCTGTTCCAAAATATGCCTCGGCATTATTCGGCTGGATTTCCTTTGCTCTTGTAAATTCCATTATGGCTCTGCTATAATCAAGTTTGCACCAGTAATAGTAATATCCGAAAGCCAGATGAGTTTCGGCAACCTCCGGATCAAGCTGAAAAGCCTTCTGTGCATTGTCAAATGCATCTTTAACATTTTCTTCACTCCGGTCATAGAAGAACCAATACATGGATGACTGCCCTCTTGAGAGATGAGAATAAGCCAGGGCAAATTTATCATCAAGCGCTATTGCTTTTTTAAACAAGTTTATGCTGTTCAGAATGTCCTGCTTGGTATAAGAACCTCTTGCCTCATAAGAAAGTCCCCTCAGATAAAAATCATAAGCATCAAGATTATCGGTGGGAGCACTTTTCTGAACCTGATTAGCGAGTATAGAGCCTCCAAGCTGATCGACAACTTTCTGGGCTATATCGTTCTGCACACTAAATATATCATCCAGAATTTTATCATATGAATCTGACCACGTTATTGTATTGTCGGAAACCCTGGTAAGCTGCGGGGTAATCCTTACCCTGCTTTTCTTATCGTTTCCTTTTGCCCATCTTATTGTTCCGCTTAATATGTAGTCAACGCCCAGTTCCTTCCCGATCTCCGCGGTACTCTTTTTAGTATTTACCAGTTTTTCAGCACTGTTGCGGGAGATTACTCCTATAGTGCCGATAGAAGCAAGTTTACTTGTAATTTCCTCGGTAACGCCATCCGCAAAATAATTTTCGTCCTTTGATCCTAAATTTTCAAATGGTAAAACCACTATTACTTTTCTTACATTTACCTGCCCAACTTCCTCAGGGGAACTTTTGGCAAAATAAAACCAGGCGGCAATTACGATCCCAATCACAACCGCAGCAGCTATCCATATAGTATTCTTAACCCGCTTCTGTACCCTGGGCTTAGAGGGAATTTTAGAATCGCTAATTACTACTCTTGATGTCCTTGAACCTGAGTCACCCCTGAACACCATCAGATCATCGTACATTTCTCCAATTGTGCTGTACCTGTCGGCCGGATCCTTTGCCGTAGATCTCTTTATTATCTGATTTAATTCTTCCGGAATGCCGTTAATTTCAGGCAGTGCATCATTAAGTATTGAATATATTATGGCCTGCTCGTATTCACCCTTAAAAGGACTCGCCCCGGTAAGCATCTCATAAATTATGATCCCAAGAGCCCAGATATCGGTTCTCTGATCCACCACCTCTCCGCGCGTCTGTTCAGGCGACATATAGGCAGCTGTTCCGATAGTTGAACCGAATTTTGTAACACCCGCCGAGGCCTTTGATTTAGCAAGACCAAAGTCGACTATCTTAACTTCTCCATAATTTGTGATCATGATATTAGCGGGTTTTATATCCCTGTGAACGATACCTCCTCTGTGTGCGCGTTCCAGTCCCGCTGCAATTTGTACAGCTATATTTATAGTCTCATCAACCGACAGCTTACCGCGGTTTATTTTTTTCTTTAAAGTCTCTCCCTCGTAATATGTCATTACAATAAAAAGCTGACCATCATCAGTTTTATTGATATCGTATATAGTACAGATATTGGGATGATCGAGCGAAGAGGCTGACTTTGCTTCAGACATAAAACGTATTTCCGCATCTTCATCTGCCAGGAGATGAGCAGGTAAAAACTTTAATGCAACAATCCGGTCGAGTTTTTCATCTCTCGCCTTATAGACTACGCCCATACCTCCGCCGCCGGATTTTTCTAATATTTTATACTGAAGGATTTTTTGGCCGATCATAATTTTGCAGGTAGCTCCTCTCTTCGTTCTTCTTCAGCAGAGTCGCGGCTGCTGAGATGTCTTATTTCTAAAGATACCCCCTTACTCCACACTGGCAGAGATCGTCGATATAAAATCTTTATTACAGAATTACTCATTGGATAGTCCCTTAGGATAACCATTATTAATTACCCGATTTAAAGGAAAAGTAAAATACCTTTGTTATCTTGCTTGTAATAAGATTGTTACTGAATTCAATACAAAGACCCGGGGCTGCTATAATATCTGTCTTAATCGCGGTACCGCCCCATGTGCATCCGCGGATATTAATTTTATACGGAGAAAGATTCTGACTATCGAACCATCCTCCGGACACAAGGTATTCCCCGGTGTCGGTAACTTTGATAATATAAAGTGAATTTAATGTCTTCAGATAGATCTGATCGCCGTACTCGAGCTTATGTTTATAAAGCTGGGGAAATTCACCAATCGTTCTAGTAAGATTACTTAGTTCTAATCCTGTCTGCATACAGTTATTTTATTTATTTAATAGAAATTCTTTCCTGTTACAATATTGTATCGCTCAACCTTCATATCCTCAGAGGTTTTAATGCTTGCATCATAATCCTGCTCAAGCGCCATTTTCCACCTGTAGAACTGTGAGAAGGTATGGGCTATTTTATCAACCAGTAATTTAAATTTGCCTGAACTCTCATAGAGGTCAGCATCATTTTTACTATCCCAGATTGTTACCGAAATAAATGAGCTCTGATCCTGAGTACTCCTGGTAAGGTAGGCATATTTACATCCCTGAGTGGCAAGAAGTTCGGGAATGATCTCGCCCGAAAATATCTTTTTGAACTCATCCTCTTTCCCTTCCTGTATGGATAGAGAAACAATTCTTACATACAAGTGTGAGTCGATGCCTCTGTCTCCGGTTTTATCTCCCTGCGCCTGTACAGAAAACTTTTTTATGACCGGTTCTTCCTGGACCTGCTTATATTCCAGTTCAAGATTTTCAGACAGTTGAATTTTCCATTCGGACGAGTTCTGCAGGTATGGTCTTACTTTTGCAAGGAGTTCATCATATACTCCGCTTCGTTCATAGATTTCAGCCTGCTCCTGTTTATCCCATAATGTTAATGAAATAAACTCGCATTCTTCAGATCCGCTTTCAATCAAGCCTACGAATCGGCAGCCAGGTGTCTTCTGCAGTCTTCCAATGATATCCACCTGGTATGTCTCGCGAAAATTATCAATTTTCTCTTTTTCAACATTCAATTGTACAAGTCGCATAAACATAGGTCCTATCTCCTTTCAAAACTTTGTGCCGCTTCATCCACCGAGGGATAAAGTTCAAAAATGCTGTTCAGTTTAGTAATAGATAATAAACCCCTGATCTTACTTGTAACATTTGCAAGCTTAAGGCTTCCACCGTTCTCTTTTACCTTTGTAAATCCGCTGATCAGTATTCCCATCCCGGAACTATTTAATATTGTGATACGACTTAAGTCAACTATTATATGTTTTTTACCCTGGTTGAGCAGGTTGGTAAGTGTCCGGTCCATCTGACCAGCCAGGGGACCGCCTACAAGTTTACCTTTCAGCTCAATTATTACCGTTCCATACTGTTCTTTAATATTCATCTAACCCTCAATAAAGGTTATGAACTATTTAACTCGTTTGATAATCACCATGGTTATATCATCGGATTGGGGAGCACCTTTGGTAAAACGCTCAACGTCTTTGTATATCTCTTTAATCATGTCTTCTGCCGATAGATGCAGATTATTTCTTACGGCATTTTCAAGTCTCTCTTCACCATACTCTTCATCAGAAAAGTTCATAGCTTCGGTTACACCGTCGGAATAAAGAACGAGAACATTTTCAGGGCCGAATTCAATTGACGCTTCTTCAAAGTTATAGTCGGGCATCATACCGACAACGATTCCGCCTTCACTTAATCTTTTTTGTTCATTGTCCGGTGAGAAAACATAGGGACTATTATGACCTGCGTTGCAGTAAGTGAGACGGTGATCATCCTTGTTAAGGATTGCATAGAAAAGAGTAGCGTATCTGGTGGGATCAGTATTGTGGTAGAGGATATTATTGGCAAAAGATACAGAGTCTTTACACTCACTTCCTACAAAGGCCTGTCCCCGTAAAGAAGCCTGGAGGTTCGCCATAAGCAGCGAAGCGGGTATTCCTTTACCGGCGATATCTCCCAGGCAAAAGGCAATTCTGCCGTCTTTGAGCGAGATAAAATCATAATAGTCGCCGCCGACCTCCTTTGCAGGAATGCTTCTGCCGGCAAACTGGTACGACTTTGAAACAGGATTTTCTTTAGGGAGAAGGTTCTCCTGTATATTTTTTGCTACCCTCATCTCTTCCTGGATATGCTGCAGAGCCTGCTCCTCAAGGTGCAGCCTGGCATTCTCAATGATCTGGGCAGACTGTGCCGCTATTATCGAAAGCAGTCTCTGATCATTCGAAGTAAAGCCGTTGTCATCGTGTTTGTTGAAAACATTTATTATTCCTGTCATTCGTCCTTTCAGCATTAAAGGAACCCCTAGCAGCGATTTAATGGAGAGTTTATCATCGGGGGATAGTTTGAACCTGCTGTCGGTTTCAAGGTCATTCACCAGCAATGGTGATTTGTTTTTAAGCATCCAGCCTGTCAGCTGGGCATCAAGCCGGTATGGAAGTGAATTTATAACAGAATCCTGCCTCCTGATCATCGTATGGAAAGGCTTGTTCATATCCTTCTCGTTAAGAAGCATCACTGCCCCCTGCTCTACACGCAGATGTTTAACGCATTTATGAACTATCAGGTCGACGATCTTTTCGAGAGATTGTGTTGAACTTATTGCAGTTGCTATATCATTCAGTATTGACAGCTCTGCAACAGCAGCCCTGAGACGGGTGTTTTCTTCAATTAATTGGTCGACATTTTTTACCGGATCCAAATCGTGTTCCTTTTTTTGTTACTGTAAAGGACCCAGAATTAAACGGTATATACCGGGGATTGGAGTAGGATATATTACCAAATTAGCAATTATTTATGGGTATGCGGGAAGATAAGCAGAATTTTGTTATAGGTCAAAATTAATATTTCCAGCAGGTGATCAGATGATCATTGACCATCCCTGTTGCCTGCATATGGGCATAACAGATTGTTGTACCCACAAACCTGAAACCCCTCGTTTTAAGGTCTTTACTCATTATATCGGAGATTTCCGTACTGGCTGGGACTTCTTTAAGTGATTTGAATTTATTTTTAACAGGTTTATAGTTTACGAACTGCCAGATATATTTATCAAAGCTGCCGAATTCTTTCTGTACTTTCAGAAATGCACGGGCATTCGTTACCGCCGACTCAACCTTAAGCTTGTTCCTGATTATTCCTTCATCTTTCAGAAGAGAGTTTATCTTACTTTTGCCGTAGCGGGCAATTTTTTCAGGATCGAAATTATCGAATGCTTTTCTGAAGTTTTCCCTTTTCTTCAGGATCGTAAGCCAGCTTAGTCCAGCCTGGAAGCCTTCAAGGATCAGGAACTCAAACAGCTTTCTGTCGTCATGAACAGGAACGCCCCATTCCTCGTCATGGTATTTTATGTACAGCGGATCTGAGGTGCTCCAGCCGCACCTGGTCTTTTCCGTCATAAGTATCCTCTAATAATGGAACATCTGCAATGTTCCGGTTTCAACTTTCAACTATCCTGCAGCAGCAGTAGAACATCTACGATGCACCTTCGAACCTTGCAGAGGATAAACTATCACAACATGTATTACACAACATTATGCTGGATCAAATAAAGGTAATGACCTATATAATAAGGCCAGATTATAATTCCAAGGACGGCATTCCAGAACGACAGATCCAGAAAACCGATGGAAAAAAGCCAGCCCATTATCCAGAACATCCCTCCGGCATCGGAGTGTACATTTATTTTTCTATCTTTCATATTTCTCCCGGTAGTTTAATTTTTAAGTTAAATTACATAAAAAACTTAAATAAACGCCGGGGCATAGGCAAGTAAAATCAATAAACCTGCAGGCAGTTTTTTATACAACTGCCTGCTGTGAATTTAACATTTTAGAAATCCAGGAAGTACTTTGAATGGTGCAGAGTATGGAAAGAATAATACAGGTTTTTACTAACAGTTCTGACTTTCTCGCTGTTATCGAACCTCGCAGAACCTCTTAGTCTGTAAATACCTATACCATTATCCAGACTGTAGAGAGCAACCGCAGCAGCAATTCTCTCATCATCCGTTCTTCCGGTATCAAGCATTTTGAGCAGCGGAATGAGAGAACCTGAAAAATCTTCAGGTTGAACGATAGCTCTATCAATCACCTCTTTCATAACAACAGCAGCACTTGTTCGTAAACCGTCATTTTCAGAACTGATTCCGTTTACAAGACTTTGTACTATTGCGCTTTTGTCGGTTGAGGGTGCACGATCAGCCCCGGCAGCCAGGAGTGGGGCAAACATTAAGGAGGAGAGCAGAAGTATTAAAACTAAGGTTTTCATATCAGCCTCCCATTAAAATGGTTAAACAATCTTTCGGCAGTAATCTACTGACCACTCAGGGGTTTGTCCATTCGATTGTTATAAGAGGATAATATACTATAGGGAAGGCAATATTTGCGGCCGGTTAATCAGGAACCGGGTTGTTTCTAAATGGATCTTCCCTTGTTTCTTCAAAGAAAGGACGGTAGGATTCTTTGCTTTCCGTCTCCTGAACCCAGCCGTTTTCCAGTCCGAATTTATCAAGCAATTCAATAGCCCTGTAATATTCCGAAGATGAAATATTCCTGCTTATCAACGGATATCTTTCTGCTTTATTCGAAGGGTAATACTGAGCCATTAAGGAAATATGAATTTTCGGATCCAGATCAGCTATAAAGCGGAATACATTTTCTGTTTCCGCAAGTCCGTTCGGCATAACAAGATGACGGATAATCAGACCCCTGACAACAACTCCGTTATCATATACCAGTTCGCTGCCGACCTGCCTGTACATCTCTTCAACAGCAGGTTTAACAGCATCAAAATAATCACTTACACGTGAATAAGTTTTTCCGACTGAATTCTCCCCCCATTTAAAGTCAGGAAGATAAATATCAATCACATTTTCATAGAGTTTCAGCATTTCAACGCTGTCATATCCGTTAGTATTGTAAATGATCGGAAGCCGAAGTCCTTTAACGGCTGCAAGATAAATCGATTTAAGGATGGAGGCTGAAAAGTGGGTCGGTGAAACCAGTCCTATGTTATGGCAGCCTTTTTCCTGAAGCTCAATCATTATTTCTGCCAGACGTTCGGAAGAAACTTCATTCTTCCTTTCAACTTTATAATTCTGACTTATCACGTAATTCTGGCAGAAGACACAGCGCAGGTTACAGTTGCCGAAGAAGATATTCCCCGCTCCCCTGCTGCCGCTTAGAACGGGTTCTTCACCGAAGTGTGGCGTATATGAGGAAACGACAGGAAGATCACCGCTCTGACATATGCCGTACTCGCCGGTTGTTCTGTCAACATTACAATTCCTGGGACAGCTCGTGCACGAATGCAGAATGCTTTCAGCTTTCGATAATCTTTTCTTAAAAACACCTGAATTTATCAGTTCAATATATGATGGGGTCACTTCTGTTCAATTATTGATTTACTGAAACGAAAGATGTAATTTAAATATATTAAAAGTAAGGGAAATCAATGGAGTAAGCTCTGGATACAACCGCTGAAATTCAATTCCGGAGCAGACATTAAAAAAAAGGAGGAAAGCTGTGAAAAAATTTGCCATTCTTTTTGCCGTACTCTTCTGTACTATCTCATTTGCTCAGCAGGGATTTGATCATTTTTATAACTACAAAACAGCCGATACTAATAATATCAGTGCTTCATTCAACAATTACGGAAATCTTGTGTATCCGGCAAAATGGAATCAGTTATCTAATGATTCCACAATCGTGTTTGATATGGGTCCATGGGTTGTCGGCAAACTGAACGGTATACCTGCAGGATCACTAAATGAATGGTTTACTCTTTATTCACCAGGTCCAATAATAAACGGACAAGCAGGAATAATCGCTCAGCCTGAAGATTCTTTAACCTTCAGGGTTTATAAGATCAACAGAGGAGATGATAATACCAATCCCGATTATGCAGAATGGCCTGATACCCTCGGAGCTCCGGTTGACCAGAACGGAGATCCCTTACTTTATGGAGACCAGACATTATGGACAGTTTACAACGGAGTTGACTCTACCCTCAGCTCAAGAAATTTTTATGGCGAATATTTCCCGCCGCTGCCTGTTGAGATCAGGCAGACAGTCTTTTCTCATGCAGGAAACTATGCAGATACAGAGAATATTTTTTCTAATGTAATGTTTATTGAATGGACGATCATTAACAAAGGCAGTGTTTCTATCGATTCCGCATATTTTGGTTTATGGTCTGATATAGATTTCGACCTGGCAATCGATAACAAACCGGCTGTTGATAGTTCCACTCAGTTAGCATACTGCTGGGGTGATACCACTTATTATGTTGATAAAGAACCGGCCGTTGGTTTCCAGCTGCTTTATGGTCCTGTTGCTGCCTCAGCAGGCGATACAGCAATTTTCAAGGGAAGACATTTACCCGGCTATAAAAATTTAGCAATGACATCTTATCACGGTATTGGTGATGATTCGGACCCGACGGCATTATCCGGTCCAGTAAAGTCACCGGGTGATGCATGGAATGGTGCCAGGGGGTTTGATTTAGACGGGAATATTATAATCAACCCGGTTACAAATGCACCAACAAAATTTCCTTTCAATGGCGATCCGGTAACTCAGCAGGGCTGGTTATTTCCGGGCCACAGCGGAGGAGGAGCAGGATTTGTTTTCTTCTCCGGACCTTTTAACTTAGCACCGCAGGATACACAGTGGGCGATGGCAGCACTTGTGCCGGGACTCGGAGGATCATACATTTCAAGTATTGTTAATATGAGGCAGAAGGTTGATATTCTCAGCTCCATACCGTATGATTCATTAGCGTGGGGAAACCCATCGTATGGTATCACAGGCATAAAAGAAATCCAGCATTTCCCTCACCCGGTTAAATTTACCCTCTACCAGAATTACCCGAATCCTTTTAACCCGGCAACAACAATTAAATACGCAATCCCTTCAAACGTATCAAAGGATGGAGTCAGCCTCGTAACTCTTAAAGTCTATGACATCTTAGGCCGAGAAACAGCAACCCTGGTTAATGAAAAAAAGCCTGCAGGAGAATATGAGATTAATTTCGATGCATCAAAATTAGCCAGCGGAGTTTATTTCTACCAGTTTAGAGCAGGTTCATTTACGCAGACAAGAAAAATGATGCTTTTAAGATAAGCTTTAAGACCCGAAACTGCCTGACATTTGTCAGGCAGTACGGGATTGAGATGAAATGTGTTAACTATTTATTCAATGTCTAAAGTGGGGATCCGGCCGGGTGTCCATGGGGCGTCGTATTTTTCCATATCATTTTCTAAGGATTTCAAATCATCGTTATAGAGATTCTTAAGCTGATCGAGTACAGGCGGGAATTTATCCATCAGGATCTTGTACGCATTACGCTCGTTCTGTGTAATGTTTGATGATGAACGATAATGTGTGTAAGAAAGTACCGCCAGTCTTTCATTGAATGTTACGGGTGACGGCGGGTTCTCTTCGGTACTGGGGAATTTCGATTCGCGGTTAAACTTCAGAGAAATATCCTTCAGAGTATCCCACAGGTTGTCTGCTCTTACCATCAGGCTGTGAGGTGCCTCGGGTGTATTTATCAGCGCCTGCTTAATATCGGTAACTCTCTTCATCATATCATTCAGGAAGCTTTCGGTTCCTCTGACAGCCCTTGCAAGCTTATTCGCTTTTTTCTGGAACTCTACAAGTTCTGAGCGGTCGGCAATCGGCAGTGTTGAGTTATTGAGGGCTTTAACAGTAAATTCAACAGGACCATAAAGCTGCTTCTCACCATCTCTGTTAATCATCGCCATTGTTACAGTATATTTGCCCGGAAGTGCCAGCGTGCTTCCGTGAGCTTCCGCCGTAGGATTAAACTTGTCTTTTACTTCAACAGGTGATGTGCTTTCGTAAGCGTAAATCCCATGCAGCGCGGTTAATTCCCTTTGAAGCAGATTTCGTAATTTTCCTTACAATATTACCTGCCTCATCCTTAACAGTGAATAAGAGGTAAGGTTCAATTTCCTCATCCTCCGCTCTCAGTTGTGCGTTATCGGGCTGCGGAATGGGTTTACCATCCTTGAATAATTCTTTCTCTTTTTCTTTTCTTACTTCTTTCAGTGTTTTAGGAACTTCTTTTATGTAGTAAGTAAAGACGGCTCCGAATTCGGGATTGGAAGCTTTAAAATAGGTAGCACCCTGCCCGTACCTGCCGCCGGTTTTGTGGAACATTAAAGCATCCTTAACCGGAAAAATATAAGCATCTTTGTCGAGAGTAGATTTATTTATTTCGCGAAGAGGAGTGAAATTATCAAGAATATAAAAGCCTCTTCCGAATGTAGCTATAACAAGATCGTTCTCTCTTTTCTGGAAAGCGATGTCCCTGACAGCAATTGTAGGAATATCTGACTTCAGCTGGGTCCATACTTTGCCGCCATCCGTAGAAAAGAATATCCCGAATTCTGTTCCTGTAAAAAGGAGATCGGGATCTACGTAATCCTGCTCGATTGTATGAACACTTCCGTTTTCAGGAAGATTGCCGGCAATGGATGTCCATGATTTTCCCTTATCGGTGCTTTTAAGCAGATAAGGTTTGAAGTCGTCTCGTTTAAGATTATTAAATGAGGCGAAGACAACATTCTCATCATACTTTGAAGGGCAGATATCACTTACATAAGTATACTTCGGAACACCCGGGAATTCGTCGATCTTTGTCCATGTTTTTGCGTCTTCTGAAACCTGGATTACCCCGTCATCTGTTCCGGCATAGAGCAGGTTTTCTTTAACGGGCGATTCAGTAAGGGAGACGATAGTGCCGTAAAGCGAGGTCGACTGGTTTTTTGCAACCGCATCAACACTCCAGTATTTACCCATTACAGGCCACTGGTTACGATCAAGTTGTGCAGTAAGGTCGGGACTAATTTCCTGCCAGGTATCTCCCCTGTCGTCGCTTCTGAATACTTTGTTTGCGGCGCAGTAAAGTCGTGTATGGCTGTGGGGACTTACAAATAGCGGAGTATCCCAGTTCCATTTATATGTTAATTCACCTTCTGCCGGTTCAGGACGAATATCGATCGCTTCTCCGCTTGCTTTGTCGTAACGGACCATATTTCCGTACTGTGCTTCAGCATAAACGATGTTAGGATTTGCGGGATCAATTGCGCTCCAGAATCCGTCTCCTCCGTTTGTAATGAACCAGTCGCTGTTAACAATTCCATCTTCACTTATTGTAGCCGAGGGACCTCCCATACTATTATTATCCTGTGTACCGCCGTACACATAATAAAACGGTTCCGCATTATCAACAGCGACCCGATAGAACTGGGTGATTGGTAAGTTTTCTTTGAAGTCGAATGTCTTGCCGTCATCATATGTTTCATACACACCGCCGTCACCGCCGATCAGGAAATGATCAGTGTAATCAGGATCAATCCACATTGCATGATCATCAACGTGACGGTCTTTTGTGCTGACATTGTTCCAGGTTTTTCCGCCATCAAGAGTTACTTTAGAGAAAGTTTCAGTAGAAAAGACTTTATCCGGATTCTTGGGATCAACATAAATCTCATTAAAGTACTGACCTGACGAAGCGTAATCGCTCATCCTGTCCCAGCTAGCACCGCGGTTAGTAGACCTGAAGAAACCGCTCTTACCGTCGGCGGCTTCCATAATAATGTAGAGTATATCGGGATTGGAAGGTGCATATGCGATATCCATACCGCCGATATCTACAGACGGAAGACCTTTCATAATTTTATCCCATGTCTTTCCTGCATCTGTCGATTTATAAACCGCCGACTCAGGGCCGCCGCCGATCTTCGTGTTTACGTGTCTTCTTCTCTGTTCCGAAGTTGCATACATAACATCCGGGTTGCGTGGATCGAATATGACATTATTTACACCTGTGTTCTCGCTGATATCAAGCACTTTGTTCCAGGTTTTACCAGCGTCCTCGGTTTTATACAAACCCCGGTCGCCTCCGGGTCCCCAAACAGAACCTTCAGCAGCAACAAATACTATATTAGAATTTCTTGGATCTATAGCGATCTCACCGATCTGACGCGAATCTTTTAACCCCATATTCTTCCATGATTTTCCGCCGTCTGTAGTTTTGTAAATACCGTCGCCGTAACCAAGAGCCCTCTGGTGGTTATTCTCGCCGGTTCCTGCCCACACTACATAAGGATTGTTCGGATCTATAGCGAGGCATCCAATTGAGTAGGCGCCGTAATGATCAAAAACAGGTTCAAAGGTTATTCCGTCATTGATGGTTTTCCAGATATGACCGCTTGCAGCTGCAACGTAATATTCAGCATGATTTTGAGGATTTACTGCAAAATCTGCAATTCTGCCGGATGTAAATGCAGGTCCAATGCTCCTCCATTTTAAGCCGGCAACCGTTTCTGCCATTGTAGAATCTTTGTTATCCTTATCCTGAGCAATAATTACTACGGAAAAAAGGATAGAAAGAACTATTGATATACTAATAAATCTCTTCATGATATAACTACAGATAGTGAATGGATAATTTGATTTGATATTTTTAAGAAAGTACTAGTCAAAGTGTCTTTTAACTGAATTCAACATTCCCCTGTTCCGGGTCCTAAATTAGTAAACCAATTCCTCTATTTCTACATCAAAATGATGAATGGTAAATAAAAATGCCGGCAGGGGGAGACTGCCGGCATGTGTATTTGGGGAATCAGGGTGTTTTGCTACTTCAGCATCAGCATTTTCTTCACTGCTGAGAAATTTCCAGCTTTAATTCTGTAAATATAAAATCCCGAAGCCGCCGGCTGATTATAGTTATTCCTTCCATTCCAGGTTACAGTATACTTTCCCGGTTCCTTTAACTCTGATACCAGCGATTTCACCAGTCTGCCCAGCGCATCGTAGATATTAAGGGTAACCAGCGACTGCACCGGCACATCATATTTTATCGCAGTTGAAGGATTAAAAGGATTAGGATAATTCTGCGCCAGAGCGAATTCTTTCGGGAGGTTATTTACTTCAATTTCAATCTGTTTTGAATAACTGATCGTACCGTCAAGATCGATCTGTTTCAACCTGTATGAAACTGAGCCGTCCTCCGCATCGTCATCTCTGAATGAATATATCCGCGGTTCGGTAGTTGTACCGCTGCCCTGAACGAAACCGATCTTCTTCCACGTGCCGGATACGGCTGAGTGATTCACTGCTTTCCGCTCGATGTCGAATCCCATATTATTTTTCTCTGTGGCAGTGTTCCATCTTAGTATCACTGCATCCTGATTGTTTTGTGCAGTAAATGATATCAGCTCTACAGGAACTTCACTTAGCTGCATAGTTACCGGCACAACTAATTGCGGATTTTGAGGATCGTTGCTTGTTACTACGACATCCATTGAATAATTGCCCAGTTCAAGTCCTTCTGTTATGAAATCCAGAACCAGAGCATATGAATTTCCATTGTAGATAGTGCCCGAGAAGTTGTTTGCAACAAGCCATTCGGGTTCAGCCGAGAACATAACAGCTAGTCCGTTTTCAACATATGCTGAATTATATGCTACTTCCAATCCGTCTGACCCTTCCATATTTTCTATCCCGACTGTGGCAGAGTTCAATGTTGCAGCCATATTATTATAATAGAAATATATCTGATTGTTTGACTGAAGTACGATCTGGTATGTAAGCGAACCGGTTGAAGGATAACGCTGCCAGTTTGTATACTGAATGATCAGCTGATTAGCGGTCTGCTGATAATAGACTGTTCCCTGTCCGCTGCCGTCGAGGTCATCCCAGAACGGGGAGATAATATTATCGGGCATTCCGGGAGTAGGAATAGCGTCATTTGTATAAGTATCTTCAGTAATATTCTCGAATGAAAGGAATCCGTTTGAGCTTACATAAACACCGGTTTGGGGTTCACCGTAGAATTTAAAATTGAAACCGATCGGGATTGGTCCTGCAACGCCTTCATCAAGAGGATCGAAAGTTGATGTCGGCGTCCATCCTGTTACTTCTGTTCCCGTTACAGAGATATCATTCCACTGGTATGTCGGGCCCTGCGGATCGTTGCTGTCGATCCATTCATAACCGAATAAATCCGGACCGCCTGATCCTCTGAGACTGCTTCCTCTTGTTTCGGGAGGATTATTTTTTGTTGCCTGGTTCACTAAATCGTTCCTTACAGGAATAAATTTCGCAACTACGTCACCGGGAAAAGTATTATTTGCGAGTTCAACTGTATAATCAAGAGTTGAATTTGCAGAAGTAATATTAGAGATCATTATTGAATCACTGCTGCTGGTTCCGGCAGTAAGCAGGCAGTAAATAGAATCGGGAGCAACTGAGATCTCAGGAGCCTGCCAGGTAGTTTCGACAGGCACATTAGACATAACTGATTTATTGCCCCAGATATCCGATGCTTTAATCGCAAAGTAAAACTGGGTAGAAAAACCGAGATTATGAATAGTGTAGCTTTTAACTACTCCGGCAGAATCTGGTCCGCCGGGAACAGGAATTGAATTTGCATTTCCGTAATCTTCTTCAGTAAGAATAGGATCTGTTGAATATCTCAAATCATAACTAACAATCCCTCCGAAGGAAGAATCATAAGGGGATGTCCAGTTAAGAGTAACAGAATTAGAAGTAGGATCGACTGCGGCCAGGTCGGTAATCTGATCCGGAGCTGTTGAATCGGGTTCCATACCAAGGGTAAGCATCATCGAGCAGTCGCCCATAATATTATATTGCTCCATCAGTCTCAGGCCTTCGCCGCTGCTGCCTCCCCACTGATCCATTGCATACATAATTCCGTTAAAGCACACTCCTCCAACGGTCTGCTTTGCCCTGGTGGTCAGCAGGAACATCGCATGGTTCTGCATATCGCAGGGTGGAACCCAGCTGGCATTTGTAGAAGCGCCGAATGCTCCGATAGCTCCTTTAGGGTTCGCAAGACTACCTTCCCTGATCCAGGCTTCCTCCATACACTCATTCAAAGTAAAATCACCATTCATACAAGAAACATCCAGCACGAAAGGATTCTTGTATTGATTTGACAATGCCGCAATATTAGATACGCTATATCCGGTTGTACTCCAGGAAGTTCCCGAACCATGCCCGATATAATTAACTATGCTTCTGCCGTCATTAACTGCAGCCGTAACCTGAGAAGCTGTAGCACCCGGATCATATATCTGATCTACTGAAGTAAAAAATAAGTTCTGCATAAGCATATCTCGCAGAAGATTCATTCTCTCCCAGTCATATAAACCCGTGCCCCCATCCTGGTCACTTGCAACACCGGTTCCTTTCAAATACCAGCCGGCATCAGGACCGGTATCAGGATATTTTTCATACTTAATAAACTTGTAGAGTATATAATCGAGGTTTGAAGCTGATGAAGGTGAAATACGGGAAATGAAAGCATCCGGATACGCGTCGCTCCCAGCAAGCTTTACATAGCAGGGATCTGATGGTGCGCCTTCAAGGGTTCCGCTCATTGTGGGGATCTGACCCGCTTCTCCGACAAGGATTATGAAAGTTAACCCTTCGGGAGAATCGTACAGATTCTGAATATAACTCTTTATTGATGACGAACCCGAACCGGTTTCAGTCGGGTATTCTGCGGTAAGAGTAACAAGTCCTTTTTCTACCTTCCAGTCGTAGAAAGGAGTAATATTAGAAGCAAATGCAGACGGATAGATAATGAGAAGTCGTCCTGTTTCATCCAGCGTAACATAGTCATAACCAGGATCGCCGTAATTTATAAACAAACTTTTATATATACCGGTAAACTCGCGTGAGACTCCGTCGAATGGACTGGTTCTGATCAGGGGGTTGACAACTTCAACTGACTGATCAGCGTAAACCTCGACAGTAATTTTTGTGCATATTCTAAGCTTACCCTGCGCAGGATTATACTGCATAGGGTTGAATTGAATGGTCTGTCCTCTTAGTTCTCTTACAACATAAGGATCTTCGAGCGAAATACTATTTTCGGGGTACCAGGTATCCTGGTTATAGATATCGCTGAATGTATATGGTATACTTTCAGGATCGATATTCCTGGTTATATGTCCTTTTGAAGGTGTAACCTTAATTGTCTGAATCGTATTAAATTCCTGTGAGATGATCCTGTAGTTCATTCCGGCCAGATCGGGGATGATTATGCTCGTTCTGTGCACCGGCAGCTGTGGAAAGCCCTTATCCATCAGGCAGACACTTCCCGGGATGGTATAAAGTACAGTTGAATTGCCATCAATTTCTACATTTCTTTCGGTGTAGTTATTCAGAGTAAATTCAATTGTAGTTCCGGCAGTACTTGTACTTATTACGTTGGACTGAATGCCATTGTTGTTATTGCTTTGAGCAAATGAGGTGAAAATAACAGTGAAAGATAAAACAAGGATTGCAGATAGATAGTAGAGTTTTTTCATAATCTCCCCAGAGATATAAATGAGATGAATTCGTTTGTTTAACTTTATAAAATACTATCTGAGAATCAAGAATTATTTTGCTAAACGGCCGGGAGCGTATAATGAAGATTAAAATACCTCAGCGTTGTTTGCTCATTGTTCTGTATCACAACCCGGGACCCATCTGCGGGTTAAATAGTCTAACAGATAAATAACAACGGAGAATTACAAAATGTCGAAAGCAATAGAAGAATTAATAAAAGACCTTTCTAACCCTGATGGTATAACCAGGCAGAAGGCGCGCTATGAACTGGTGAAAATGGGCAACCCCGCGCTCGACTATCTTATCGAACTGCAGGGAGCTGAAAAACATCTTGCCAGGTGGGAAGCAGTTAAAGCAATAAGCGAGATCGGCACCAGGGATTCAATTCCAATCCTTATAAATGCACTTGAGGATGAGGAATTTGATGTCAGATGGCTGGCGGCAGAGGGTTTGATTGAAATTGGTCATTCTTCAGTATATCCCCTGCTTAAAGCTTTCATTTCGAATAAAGAATCGATTCACCTTAAAGAGGGTGTTCACCATGTCCTTAAAGGACTGGAGCTGCGGGGCCTTTATGACGACAAGCATGGCATCATCAAGGGACTGGAGACCTTTGCTGCACCCGTAAAACTTGAGCTTAATATTATTAATATGCTTAAAGACGAACTTGTTGGTGCTAAAGATTAATGCAGATGTCATAAATCTTTTTTATATAAAGAGAAATCAAAGGCAATAGATTAAACAGAAGATGTTTATCAATTAAAAATTTAGGAGAGGATTTTATATGGAAAAAAGAAAATTAGGGAAAAAGGGGCCGGAAGTTTCTGCAATTGGACTTGGATGTATGGGGATGTCTGAATTCTATGGAAATGCGGATGAGGCTGAGTCAATTAAAACTATTCATAAGGCGTTTGATCTTGGAATAAACTTTTTTGATACGGCGGATATGTATGGGCCTTTTAAGAATGAAAAGCTTGTAGGGAAGGCTTTTAAGGGCATCAGAGATGATGTAATACTTGCAACCAAGTTCGGAATAGTAAGAGGAGATGATCCGCAATCGCGCAGCATAAACGGGAGACCGGAATATGTAAAATCGGCTTGTGAAGCATCGTTAAAACGACTGGACGTTGATCATATCGATCTTTATTACCAGCACAGAGTTGATAAGGATACTCCGATTGAAGATACGATCGGAGCTATGGCTGATCTTGTTAAAGAAGGCAAAGTAAGATTTATAGGTATGTCGGAGGCATCGGCAGGAACAATAAGGCGTGCAAACAAAGTTCATCAGGTTACTGCGCTGCAGACTGAGTACTCGTTATGGACACGCGACCCTGAGGCTGAGATTTTGTCGACAGTGAGAGAACTGGGAATTGGATTTGTGGCTTATAGTCCTCTTGGCAGAGGTTTTTTAACAGGAAGATTCCAGAGTCCCGATGATTTCGGAAAAAATGATTTCAGAAAGCACTCACCTCGGTTCCAGGGAGAAAACTTTCAAAAAAATCTGCAGCTTGTAGACAAAGTAAAGGAACTTGCAAAGAGAAAGGGTGTTACTCCCGCACAGCTGGCTCTCGCATGGGTTCTGAAACAGGGCGAAGATATCATACCCATTCCCGGAACCACAAAGATTAAACATATAGAAGAGAATATTAAAGCTGCTGAGATCGGGCTTACGGATGATGAATTGCAGCAGATTGAGGATATCTTCCCTATGGATGCGGCGAGCGGACTGAGGTATCCTGAGACTGCAATGAAATCTGTAAATGTATAGACTTCAAAAAAAGAGATAACTTTTTAATATCTACGGTTTGTAACCATATCTTTCGAACAATTTACAGTATGACATTTTGTCATACTGTATATTTATCCAACAGTAGAGAATCTTCGAATATTGCATTTTTTCGCGGTATGAAGAGTGTCTCATTCTGAGTGCAAAAGGCAGACAAAAGGCAGATAAATACGAGTAAAAAAGCGGATACACTTGAGTATGACAGATTTGTCATACTTGTTGAATTTCTCAGCGATAATATTTTGATATGAAACCCTTTTCCCTAAGCCCTATTTTTGATCATCACTACGACGAGTATGAACATTACAACAGCAAGTGAAGCGCCTGAAAAATAAACTCCCGGAACACCCCACGCTGTAAAAATAATTCCCATCACCAAGGGTCCCAGCGTTTGCCCCATGCGAAGAACCGTTCCGTTAATCGACATAAAAGCGGCCCTGTTCTCTGAAGGTGCCAGGTCGGCGAGAAGGGTTTGCAGACTTGGAATATTTAATCCCTGTGCAACACCGAATAAGATAAGCGGTATGATCATCAGCCAAATATGGTGGAGCAGTGGAATTATTATCAGTGAAATAGTATACAGCACGAACGCAGTTTTAAGCAAATTTCTTTCTGAAAATTTTGATGTTAATCTGCCGATCTGGAATGAAGTGATTGCTGTTGAAACCGACATAACGGACATAAGAATGCCTATCAGGAGCGAATTTGCATTGAAAGTATCATCCAGAAGAAAAGGAAAATAAGTTAAGTAAGACCCGTATAAAATTATGAAAGTACATACGCTTGCTATAAATATCCCTATGATCCTGGGGTCCCTGATATTCTTCCAGGCTGCTGATAGATAGTCGCTTAATTTCTTCTCGCTTTTTAGCTCAGCCCGCTCAAGATAAAAAAGCACAAGGAATGCAATCGGCAGGGCAAGTATCGGCAGCGTAAAAGGAAAATACCATGCAGCCGCGGCAAGTGCACCACCGAGAGCGGGATAAGCCGCTGTACCGATACTTAAAATGCTTGCATTATATCCCATTGCTGCAGCCCTCTGTCGGCCTTCAAAGAAATCACCCACAAGGGTAACGTTTAATGAGCCGAGCGATGCTGCACCTATTCCCTGCAGCAGTCGTAATAAAAGAAGCACATGAAAATCCCTTGCGAAGGCGCATAGAAATCCTGCTATTCCAAATAAAAATAATGAGGGGATAAGGACCTTTTTTCTGCCGAGCCTGTCAGCAAGGACACCAAGAATTGGTGTAAGTATAACTCCCGGCAAAGTAAAAAATGTTATTAAGAGTCCTACCTGCTGTGAAGTTATGTTAAATTCCCTTGCAATATCAGGAAAAGCAGGTGTTATACTGGAAACACCGAGAACGGCCATCAGGGTGACACCGAAAGTTATCTGAAGATTTTTGTCGAGGAAGAGTCTTTTCTGATTCATTAAAACTGTACAGATACTACTGAGACAATTATGTAAAATTAAAAAGCATAATAGTTCAATAAAAATTTATACACAATTTTTGCTCATTTTGTCGTGACACCTCATATTTGTTAATTTTGCGACAATAACTTTATTGAGTTAAATGAAATTTCTTTTATTTATACTACTCCTTTCATCGGCAAATCATACGGAAGCTCAGTTCCGTAAAAACATTGCGGTCTGTCTCCAGGAAGGAAATGAACTGATTCAAAAGAATTTATCGGTTACCCAAAATCAGCATCCTGACCTTCAGCTTTTCGGTAATATCGGGAATAATATTCTTAACAGCTTTAAGGGCAATAACCTTTATCTCCACCTTGCAGGAATTGCGTCTACTGTATTAATCGTAACTACCAACACTGATTATCATGTACATAAATTTTTTTATGATAACCCGGAATATGGTGATGCAGCGATGCCGATAATTCGTGCGGGAATGTTTATACCATTCGTTACAGGCGGATCTCTTTATGCCTATGGAAAACTCGGCAAGGACGATCGGGCTGTAGCGGCTTCATTTGCAGTACTTCAATCGAGTCTTGTTGCCTTTCTCTATAATTCACTATTAAAGGCCTTAACAGGCCGGCCGAATCCCGACTGGCAGCATCACACCGATATGAAAGAATTAAGCAAGACATTCAGATTTGGTTTTATGAGGGGCGGAATATTCTGGGGGTGGCCTTCGGGCCATACTTCTTCGGCTATGGCTGTGGTATCTGCATTAACTTCCTTTTATTCGGAAAAGACCTGGCTTAAGGTGGCGGGATATTCCGTTGTGGCCTATATGATGTACGGGGTTTCTTCTCTTCACCGCGGGGGGATGCACTGGTTCTCAGATGCAGTAGCGGCAGCGTTTATGAGTTATGCAATAGGGTCAACAATAGGCAAATACTACAGGGATAAATTTCAGCCGGCATCCGGTTCTGCCGGGGGTGTACCGCCGGGACTTGAAATACCGCTTATGAGTATACAATATGCCTTCTAAAATATAGTTTACGCAAAGAAAGAATAAACAAGAAAAACCAAACCCGATAAAGAAAGTCCTATCCCTATCAGTCTTTTCAGCATATGTTCATCTGTTTTTGTGGAAAGAGAGTTACCGAGAAAAGCACCGATCACGAAACCGATGACGACAGGGATAGCATAACCGAAATGAATATTCCCCAGGAAATAATGACTGATGCTTCCGGTGAGGCTGGTAATTACGATCATAAATAATCCTGTTGCCGAAGCGACCTGTGTGGGCGTAGAAAAAACCCCGACCATTATAGGAACCTTAAGAAACCCTCCGCCTATTCCAAATAAACCCGCCATCGTTCCTGCAATGATCCCGAAGGCAAGTGCAAGCATAAAACTAACCCGGTAAGCACCATAGCTGGTTTTCCTGATAACCGACGGACCGATTCTATTTAACTTATAAAAAATAGTATCCCTTATATTCTTTGGTTTCGTATCATAAGATTTTTTGACAAAAGTAATACCGAGATACACTACAAATATTCCGAATACCAGTTCAAGTATTAAAATAGGAATGATAACAGAGAGATAAGAACCAAGAACAGTTCCGAAGGCCGTGGGTACTTCAAGAAGGAGTCCGGTCTTAAAGTCAATTAACTTCTTTCTCCAGTTATAAACAGTTGAGATGAGTGCACTGGGGAATAAGGCAACCAGCACCGAGCCAACCGCAATGTTAAGCGGAACATTAAATCCAATTACCAGCAGAGGAATCATAAACACCCCTCCCCCAAAGCCGACGATGGTACCGAAGCCGCTTATAAGTATTCCCAGCAGTATTATGAGGATTTCCATGTTCTTTCTTTATTCAGGAAACATTATATTTTACTTCCGAAGCTGCAAAACTAAATAAAGACAGCAGATAAAAGTAACAATTATCTGAGTTTGGATGCAATTTTATATAATTTGATTCAGTTAATTCCACAGATTCGTTAATAACGAGTAAACAAATTATTTAAGGGAGGATTTATGAGCGAGAAAAAAAGAACCTCAAGTAATAAAACCAGAAGAGAATTTATAAAAACAGGAATCGCCGGAGGCATTGCCGCGTTTACCCTGCCTTCCCTCTCATTTGCTGCCGGTCCGGGGTTACGCCAGCACAAATTATTCAGCTCGCCCCCTTTTGAACTTGATGAAATTACTGTAAGCGAATTATCCGATGGCTATAAGACCGGCAAATACACAGTTACGGGCGATAACTGAACTTTATATTTCCAGGATAAAAGAAATGGATAAGAATGGTCCTGCTCTTAATAGTGTTATTGAACTGAATCCGGATGCTTTAAGCATTGCGGATGAACTGGATAAAGAGTTAAAGGAAAAAGGACCACGAAGCCCTATGCACGGTATCCCCGTTCTTATAAAGGACAATATTGATACTGCTGATAAAATGCTTACCACCGCGGGTTCGCTTGCGCTGATGGGATCAAGACCGCCGAAAGATTCTTTTGTTGCAGCTCAGCTGCGCAAAGCGGGAGCTTTGATACTTGGGAAAACAAACCTGAGTGAATGGGCAAATATCCGTTCGACTCATTCAACAAGCGGCTGGAGCGGACGGGGAGGGTTAACCAAAAATCCGTATGCACTCGACCGCAATACATCCGGTTCAAGTTCAGGATCAGGCGCAGCCGCATCTGCCAACCTTTGTGCTGTTGCTATCGGAACAGAGACCGACGGCTCGGTGGTTAGTCCTTCTTCTATTAATGGTCTCGTAGGGATTAAGCCCACAGTAGGATTAGTAAGCAGAACAGGCATTATTCCGATCTCTCATTCACAGGATACTGCGGGTCCCATGGCGCGAACCGTAAGAGATGCAGCCATTCTTCTTGGAGCAATGGAAGGTATCGATCCCGAGGACGAAGCAACGAGAGATAAGGAAAGGGTTTCTTACTCTGATTATACTAAATTCCTTTCAGATAACGGACTCAAAGGTGCACGCATAGGTGTCGTTCGCAAATATTTCGGATTTCTGCCGCAGGTTGATAAAATAATTGAAGATTCACTGGATATACTTAAGAAGAATGGAGCAGTTCTAATCGATCCTGTTGAGATTGAATCCCTCGGCAAGTTTGACGATTCCGAACTGACGGTGCTGTTATACGAACTTAAAGCCGATATGAAGGCATATCTTGATAGAAGAGGTCCTGACACACCAGTTCATTCTCTTAAAGATATCATAGAATTTAACAGAAAGCATGAAGCTGAAGAGATGCCGTATTTTAAGCAGGAGCTATTCCTGCAGGCTGAGGAAAAAGGACCATTGACTGACGATGAGTACATTGAAGCACTGGTAAAGAACCAAAGACTTACGCGAGATGAAGGCATAGATCTCGTAATGGATAAATATAATCTGGATGCACTTGTGGCACCGACTGATAGTCCCGGCTGGATGACCGACCTGGTTAACGGCGATCATTTTCTTGGAGGATGCTCGTCGCTGCCTGCTGTTGCCGGCTATCCACATATAACCGTACCCGCAGGATTCGTATTTGGATTACCGATAGGAATTTCTTTTTTTGGAAGAGCCTGGAGCGAATCTGCGCTGCTTAAAATTGCTTACGGCTTCGAGCAGGCTTCAAAAGCACGAAAGAAACCCGAATTCCTCCCCACAGCAAATTTGAAAGTATAAAAAAGAAGCCCGGTTAATCCGGGCTTCTGCTGATCACAAAACACAGAAAGTACAGGCCTGCACCAGTCTTATTACTTCACAAGCAGCATCTTCTTTACTGAAACAAAATCAGAAGCCTGCAGTCTGTAAATGTATATTCCGCTGGCGTACCTGTCTGCATTCCATTCAACTTTATATCTACCCGCCGTCTGCTCTGTATTTACTAGAGTAGCAATCTCCGCACCAAGAATATCATATATCTTGAGAGTAACGATACTTTGTTTCGGCAGATCGTATTTTATGGTAGTTGACGGGTTGAATGGATTTGGATAGTTATAGTAGAGAGAATATTCCGTCGGTATGCTATTCTCTTTGTCTATTCCGGTAAGTACATCCAGGATTACAGAGAGAGTCACCACAGAAGCATCGGGATCATTTGACTCAAGTATTATGCTGGCCGAATGATGTCCGGTATCCTGTGCACAAATATTCATAGAAATGTATGCACTGTCGCCTGCAGGAATATTTACAACTGACGGACTTTCGGTAATCCACTTAGCATCGCGGTTTTCAGCTCCTGCCAATCCTGTATACCCGGAAGTTGATAGTGTTCGTATAAATTCCCCGGAGTCAGGATTGTATTCATCAATTCCGGAATAGAGTGTGGAAGCAAATAGCCTCGAACCGGTAAATCCAATTCCGTTTACAGAATATATGGCATAGAAGGAATTCAAGATACTTCCATCGTTTATATTCAATTCATATATCATAGAACCATCACTCGCAAACAACCTGCCGTTGCCGCCATCTATATCTGCATAAATATAAGCAGCGGGATATATTGTTTTTATGACATCTCCGTTAGAAGGATTCAAAACATTAATACAGTAATTATAGCTGTCTAATGCATATAGATATGGGTCGATATATGCGAGCCCGATACAATATCCGCAATTAGACGGGAACCCGGAAAAATTTCCGTTCTCGGGATTGATAACGAAGATATTCGAAGAAAAATCGGGACTGCTGAAATACAATTTATCTCCGGAAAAAGCCAGACCGTTATAATAATAGCTTGTATTTACAGGTGAAGAAAAACTTTTAATAACAGCCCCGTTATCAGTACTGATTTCGTAAATCGTATTATTTGCACAGGCAAATAATCGTTGTGCTGCACCATAAAACAATTCATCGCTTATGCGGACATTTAAATTACTGCCTCCTGTATTATATAGTGTAAAACCTTCTTGCAGCGTGTCCCCTGCATTTGAAACGAAATGCATCGGATACTGACTGGTCATTATATTCGGAGCAATTAATCCCGTACCGGAAAGATAAATTGTGTGCGAGCCTCCGTTTGAATTGACTGTTATAGAAGTAGATACAAAACCAGTATCCTCAGGTTGATACTGAACTTCGATATTTTTTATTCCACCGACAGGCAGATTGAAGGTTGAATCAGTTATGATAAACTGCGGATCGGTTGAAACGAGATTTCCTATGAGAGAGTCTGTCCCCGTACTTGAAATAGTGACTGACAATGAATTGGAATAACCGATATAAGTCTCACCAAAGTTCAGGGAATCAGGAGATGTTGATAATTGAGGAATGCCGGTTAAATGGAGTCTGAAAGGTATCTCAGTTACCGGATGTGCCGGATCATTACTCTGTATATCTATTCCCGCCAGATAATTTCCACCGATCATTGCGGAAGTATTGGCGTTAATCTCTATTGCTAAACTTCCGCCTGCTGGAATTATACCAGAAAGAGGATTCTCATTCAGCCACGTGGCATCATTGTATATTGTTGCATGACCTTCATCCGGAGCCCAGTCTGTGGCTCCTGCATTCATATCTCCTGATACAGCAAGCAAATCCATATCTCCTTCATCATTAGCCAGGATAGAAAGCGGAATACTGTAAGAAATGGTTGTGCCGGAAGTACTGCAGTAGAAGAGATAATAATTTCCTGTCGAATATTCATAAACCTGAATCTCCGAACCCATATAATAAGGATAATAAACAATTTCATAATCGACACCCAGATCGTGATAATAATAAGGATCGGTTTCTCCTGTCAGCGGATTTCTATCAGCATCAAGGTAAAGAACAGCAATAATATCGTTATAGATATCGACACCGTCAGCAAAAACATATTCAATATCCAGATTGTCGTTATATATCTGCCCCCTTATTTCACGGATATCAGCTTCTCCCCCATCCCCGAGGTTATCCTGAATTAATACCGGATAATTAAGTAATCGATCAGACTTTGAGTTTCTCTGCATCTTCTTCTGATCTCCGGATATTGGAGAGATTTGCGGATCAGCACCGAACACATTGTGTTTATCAGTGCCTGGTTTTCTTAGTCTGAGGAAATCCTGGTGCGGATTCCTTTTTATATTACTACCAGTAATATATTTATCCGAAATCTGGAAAGTCAGTTCCCCCAGTCCAGCCGAATTATCAATTGTTAAAAGAGTGTTGACGCTGTCACCCACATTCAGATCATAGAAAAATGAATCGGGAGACACAGTTATGGAAGGAGGAAAGATTCCTTCACCAGCAAGGTTTATAATGAATGGTGAAGAAGGATCGTTACTAATTATACTCAGAGTACCGGATTCCATTCCCGAAGTCACAGGATCAAAAACAACCGGCAATTGATAAGTTGACACAGGAGGAATAGTAAAAGCAGTACTCCCTCCTATTGTAAAGACACTATTCGACGACTGAATATCGGAAATATCAAGATCTACAGACCCGTTATTTCTCAGATTCAGGTAAGTTGTTTGCGGAAATCCGACAAAAACATCTCCGAAAATATATGAATCAGGTCCGATAAGATCGGGCTGACCGATGACAGAAACATGAACAGGGATTGTCTTTACTGAATTGAGAGGATCATTACTGCTTATCAATATATTTGCGTAATATTCTCCACCATCTACGTACTCAGTATTTATCCTGACCTGAATGTCCTCGCTGCTGCCGGGAACTATCATACCTGATAGTGGATTTAGACTTAACCAGAGGTTACCTCCTATTATTCCGCAGCCTTCGTCCGGGATCCAGTCAGTTGGGCCATTGTAATTGCCTACTGCCGCTGCCAGATTCATGGTTCCGTCGTCATTTCCCAGCGCCGAGAGCGGTATTGAAAATACCACATTGTGTAAATCATACTGAGCAGGAAAGGACCCAACATAATTGAAATACTGATCGTATACATAAATCTCATTAAAATATATATCATAAAGTCCGGCAAAATACTCGCAGCCTACGGTTTGAACCGGGAGACTGTTCGGATATAATATTCCCGTCTGAATATTCCGGTCGATGTCAAATCCAATAAAACCCCCGAAATCATACACATTAAGCTCATTTTCAAAAATAAGTTGCAAAACCAGGCTGTCTGATCTGGCAAGACCGCGTATCTCTGTTATATCGACAGGATCGCCGTCACCAACAGGATCAGCTATAATCAATGGGAGATTTTCTTTCGGTAAATTAATGGAGTAAGGTTTATGTCCGGAGCCTTTCACAAGTTTTTCTCTTGAGAGCCGAAAATTTTCTTTCCAGTTACCGAAGGGACCATTTGAAGGAGCCTGTAATATCTTCTTTGATTTCAGATCGACATTTCCAATTGAGATCTCATAGTATAAATTACCTGTTCCCGTATTTGAAAGCTGCAATGGTAATTCGGTGCTGTCTCCTTCGTTTATGGTAAGGGAGATGGAATCAGGGATTACAGATATAACAGGGGGCTCGGAGATCGAAAAAACATTATCACTTACATCATATACAGATGGATCAGAAGCATCTGAAATTCTAACCAAAGAATATTCAGAGGGTGTATTCGGAACAGTCCATACATATTGTCCTGATGAAGCCGGTAATGAACTTTCGATTAAATTCCAGGAACTTCCTGAATTGGTAGAATACTCAAGCATGACATTGTTAACCGTTGTTGCCCATTTAATTGTGTCTGGGTAACTTATTGACAAGTGCTCTCCCCCGTTCGGCTGAACAACCTTGACCGGAGTGGGACTAAATTTATAGAAAACGGAAGGCCAGTTGTGATAAGAATTTAATCCTGTAGTCCCATATGTATTGGAACCTGTCGGTCCATCGATAAAGTGGCCGCTCCCTCCTATCTGATCCTCTATACCAAACGCGGCATAATCATAATCACCGCTGCCGGAAACATTGCCGTACCAAAATTCAATAATGTCGGATGTTTCATAAAGCCTGACCTGAAAATTAATAGTATGATAGGTATAGTAGGGAGAATAAACCTCCTTCCATTGAACTATGAACACTCTGTTTGGTGAAGAACCAAAAGTGGTATATTCAACATTATAATTATAGGCTGCCAGATCGCACCACCAGGGAGCAATGGTATTGTTCAGATCGTAGGATGAAAACAAATCCCCGCACCAGTTCGAGATTGAATAAGACAAAGGATATGTAGAAGATCCCAATTCAATCCAGCCGTTGGTACAAATTCTGACCAGATTATAATCATTGTCGATGTAATGAAATATGAAGGGCAGAGTATAATTTTCTGCTGCATCATCACCCCAAGGCCCGGGATACCCGGAAATTTCCTGATAGGTACCCGTAAATGTTGTTCGCTCATAATCGAGGATGGTCTGTGACTTCAATATTATTGAGAACGTGATGAAAATTGCAATAATATATACACTTTTCATAAATACTCCCTGGTTAAATTAATTTAAACGCAGACGTACTTTAGTCTGCAATTACCCGGGATTATTTTAACTCAATCCACATACACACTTGTCAGAAATTTGTCATATAATTGTAAAAAAATCGGAAGAAGTGGGAAAAGTACTTTTTCAGCTTTGTTCAAGCATATACAGCTGCCAGAGGTCGTGGGTGCTTGTATGAAGTATCGGCGAAATTGCCAGTTTGCCTGTCTGCCCTATACTTTTTTCGAGGTACTTCAACTCGGTAAACTTGGCCCTGGTATCTTCATCAATAGTGACAGGAACGCCCGCCTGCTTTAAAAGCAGAACGCCTTTGGCTTCGATCGCCAGTTCAATGTGGTTTCTTATATAGGCTATCATATCCACAATAACCTCGGGAGAAAAACTGTTTTGGAGCGAAGTTAAATACTGCCCTATATGCGATTCCGATAATTTGCCTTCATTTATCTGCTCAAGCAGTTCCACATCGGTATCTAATCCTGATTCCAGCCAGTTCTTCAGGATCTTTTCGCTCCTGTAAAAGACATATATAATTACCAGGGGTAGTATTATAAGCTGAAGCAGGGTCAGCATTACGGGTGCCAGAAGGAAATGATTAAAAAACGAATGTATCCCGATTGCTAATATCAAGCCGGGAAACAAATGGTACAAAATCACAAAAAGTAAGCCGGGTAATAGATGTGAAAGCTTGAATTCATTTCTGCGGTCGGATATATTCTTGGTGATTATTGCAAAGACTGCGGTTGTACCTCCATGCATAACCGCAGTACCGAATCCCCTTATAAACCAGATCAGAAGATTAGACTGTTCAACGGCATTCAGATAATATATATTTTCGATGATCGCAAATCCCGCCCCGATAGCAAATCCGTAAATAGCTGCATCTATCATAAATCCGACTTTCCGTTTTGCTATAAGATATATGATAAAGGAGGCTTTAAGAGCCTCCTCAATTACAGGGGATATATACAACTTATAAGCAGACGTGTGAATACTTAAATTGGCAAGAAGATAGGTATTAACAAAGTAGCTTAAACCCGCAACTATAATACCGGCAAAGATGGATTGAATTACGAGTGATCTTTTAACCAGTTTGAAGCTGTCTAAATAAATTAAGGCAGACAGAAAAACCAGTACAGGGAACAGACTGATTAATATTCTGATCATACCGGATCATAATATTTTAAGTGAAAACATCCATTCGTCAGAAGGTCTGGTATTTTGTTCAACGGCAGCGGCATATCCTATAGAGAATGTCATCTTAAGGTGATATAGAAGGATAAACCTGAAATCGATTTGTGCACCGAAGTCAAGCAATGACCTCCGAAACTCCTTATCATCCACATTGGTTGATATCACCGTAGAAAATAAAGAAGTTCTTGCATAATTTAAGAAAAAAGATGTAAAACCGATATTGCTGAATCTTAAAGGCGGAAGATTCCACTCCGCCATAAGCTTGCCGTAGTTTGTACCGGCGATTTCATCAAGTTCAACGCCGGGGAAGCTATAATATTCCCTGTACCTTTTTTCATCCTGGAAATCGACATAATTGTTTCCGAATCCTCCGAAATAAAAATTTGCAAACGGCTCTTCCCTGTTGCCGTATGAATAGCCAACAGAACTCCGGAGCCAGATTGAGGAGTGGTTTATCGGTAAAGCAAATCCCAGATCAAATTCGTTATGAATATGCGGATAAGCGGTTGTTCTCACATAGTTGTTATCAAGACTAACTTTCCAGTTAAAACCTTTTTCTTTGTCAACCGAGCCAAGCGAGGCAGCTTCGTACCTGTACCCGAAATCAGCTCCAATGTTCAACAGCTTATCATATGATGCGGTAATATTCTGGTAAGACGGCAGCCGTTCAAGATTTCCATAAAAAGTTGAATGGATTGAATAGTCCATAAATAAAGGTCTGTCATAAATAAGACTCTTATGGTACTCCAGCCCTGCCGAGTATCCTTTCATACTAACTTTGGTAGGGCCGGCAAGGTCATAGAAATCAGCACGGTTGAGAGTAGATTCAAACTTCCAGTTCAGGTAAGAGTAAACAAAATCGAGATGGAACCGTTCGTTCATATTGAGCTGGTTATAGGGACTATAGGAGGCGAGAAAGTTTATATTCTGGAATCCTATGGGATCCGCAAAATTTACTTTAAGTCCGTATGAGAAATAGTCTTTATAACCCAGTACAACCGGGTAAAAAGATACTACGCCGAAGTGCTTCCAGACAGTGTAATCATCCCAGCCAGTTATGAGTGAGTCAATATTAACAGAAGAAGGCGGCGGAGCGATCCACTGTTTAACTATAGGATGCGCCTCGACTACCTCCTGTCCCAGCAGATTTATCGCACTTACATTAGAGACCGGTCTGTTTGCAATCATCACCGGTTGAAATCCTTTTGCTGTGTACAAAAAGGTAAGCAGTGAATCTTTGCTTACCTCGGTGGGTCTGAAAAATCCCGTCTCGGCATTGCTCATTATATCCATATCTTTTTTACCGAGATCGTACCTGTATATATTGGATACGCCTGAGTAATAAGATGTTCCGTATAAATATTTATCATCCCCGGAGAAGGTAAAATTAGCGGGTATAGTATTTTCAAAATTAAATAATGTATCGAAAGAAAAATTTCCATAAATCAGGCTGTCGATATTCATTTTAACCAGCAGCTGCTGACCGTTTATTTCGGCAAGAGCGCCGGTGAGTAACTTTCCATCGTGAGAAACATCAATATTGTACAGATCCTGACCAAACGGCCAGGAATAGATCTGATTCCACTCGGTATAGGGATAAGGAATTCTAACAATAGTCGACTGCCCGTTATAATGCCTTATCCCCCAAAGCGACTTATCCGAATGGTTAAAAGCTAGATCTCCTATCCGCTGCTCTTTTAACAGAAGCTTTGCATCGCCCGACTTTATATCAAGTGAATAAATACTTCTCCACTCGTTATTGTCGGTAGTATAAAATAGAGTGCCAGACTCCGGATCGTAGGCAAGAGAGGTTACATAGTAAAGAGCTTCACTCTTCACATCGTGCAGCTTGTCTATTCTGCCTGTTTTCGCATCGATACTTACGATCTGCGCTACCTGTCCGGGATAATCAATCGCACAGTAAATTTTTTGGTCAGGCTTGTCAAAGAATGCCCTGGATAATCCGCCAAGAGTCTGAGATAGCGGACGGTATTCGGTTACCGGATTGCTTCTTAATATTTCGATATTCTTCTTCTGAAATTCTTGTTCAAATTCAATCCATTGATCCCATGCATCTGACAGTGAAAGGTTATAAACACGATTAAAGTCAGAAGTAAAATAGGCATCGCTGCCCTCGTGTCTTGACGTCCATTCTATAAGTTTTTCAGGTCCGTATTTGAGAGCCAGATAGTTCATAAACCTGGTACCATACAGATAGGAATTGGCACCGACCTGGAAATCAGTTTGAGTACCTTCAGACTCGAGACTAAGCAGATCATAAATAGGTTCATTCTCAAGCACCTTGGTTCTGAAAACCATTTCGTCATATCCGCCCATAGCCCGGCCTATTCCACCTGCCATCCAGGTCTCAAGAAAAACCGCAATCCCTTCTTTCCACCAGCGGGGTGTACTTCGCCTGGGATCAGTAAGAAAGGCATATAAAATGGTCTCGGGATCGTCGGATTCTTCTCCCACCTTACCGCCGAAGATCGTTCTGAAGAACCTGTCACCTGAAGTAGACTGGTCGAGTGTAACCATATGGACAAGTTCATGATTGAAAGTGGTGTTAAATCTTTCATTTGCCGGTGCTGTTTCGTATTCATAATCGAGCGGGGCTACTGAAAGTATTATGTGGTTGCGGGGAATCGTTCCTGTACCCGCGTTACCAAAATCGTTAAGATCATACACAAGAACAGTAGCTTTTTCATCTGTATGGTAATCATATAATTTACTGTTCCACCGTAATGCATTTTCATAGCACTGACCCGCATATTTCACAAGGTATTTGCCTGCCTCCCCGGTATAAATGAGTCTCATATCCGGGGTGTCGTATTCAAGGAGCTGTGCTTTTAATTCCGATTGAACAAAAACACATATGAATAGAAAAATAATTATAAACGTAATTATAGAATGACTATTCTTAATTGTGGTTCCCATATTTATGGTTTAAGAGAGGTTTAAAAATATTAAAAGGAGAAACTGCTTTTTCCAAAGCAGCTTCTCCTCAACAAAGGTCTGATTTTTTCAGTTAATTATTTTGAGTTTGTTCTCCCGGCTTCGATACTGCGCTGACCCTGAATATTTCTCTGGGCATCCATATTTCTCTGAGCTTCAATGTTTCTTTCGGCTTCTGTTCTGAATACATCCGTTCTGAAATCACTATTGTCCCAGTATTTTGCCAGAGCATCGCTCTGTATCGCTCTCATAAAGCTCTCACTTGAAGCAGCATTTCTGAACATCTCCTGTCGGAGAGCCATCTGGAATGCAGCATCACTGAAAATCGTTCTTGCAGCGTCTGTTCTGAAAGCTTCGGTAAACTGGCGGTCGCTGAGCATCTGTCTCATTGCACTGCTTGTTAAAAGCTGTCTGAAAGATGCATCACGCATTGCTTCGGTAAAGGAAGCATCCTTTGATATCTGCCTCAAGGCTTCATTCCTCAGCGCCATGCTGTAGTTAGAACCGGCGAGCTGGGTTCTTAATGAAGCATTTCTCAATGCCATCTGAAGAGAAGCATCGGCCGCTATCTTGGCAAAAGCACCGCTCTCAACTACACTTCTGAAACCTTCATTCCTTAGTGCATCGACCCAGTTTCTGTTCGACATAACAGTTCTGTAAACAGCACTTCTTGTTATTGCCTGCCGGAAAGCAAAGTTCCTGTTGAATTCTCTTCTAAAATTTTCATTATCAACGGCGGTACGGAAATTAGGATCATTTATTAAAGTCTGGATTTTATCATTCTGGAGAAGCTGCTGAATGTCGCCTGTTTCAACGGCTACATCACCTGAGTTAATCTGCTCTTTCTGGTATTTCTTAACCTTCTCGACACCTCCTATTGTGCCCGACATATCTGCATTGATTACCGGCCATGGGTAAAATGCAGCGAAGTACAGTATAATAATAACAGCTAAAGTTGATCCACCAATAAAGATTTTGGTTTTTCTATCGAATCGTTGTTTTGTTCCTGACATAACAGACCTCCATTAATTATTTTTTTGAATACTTTTTATCTACGTTCTATGATAAATACAACTGGAAAAAGAAAAAGTTGGCGAAGATCTTGGTATAATTTCCAGGAAGCCTGATTATGGTTCCCTGAACAGGATTCACATCATTTTTTATCAATTCAAAGCAAATTCACGTTCAAATACTTTTTTTCCGTGACGAGCCAATTCAATATGGACAGGAGAAGGGTTTGTGCCGATACCGGTAAAGGAAAACAGGTATTCCTGCGATCCGCTGTTCGAAGCTTTTATAAAATTACCGGCAGTTACTAAACTGATTCTTCCCGGAATACCGGGTTTGAAATTTTCAAGCTTTAACTGGTCAGGATAGGATACGGTGAGATCCACCATAGAACTGGAGTTCAGGCTGATTTCGAAATAGTAAAGGTTATTTTTCTCTTTAAGAGATATATTGCCCTGAATATCATTCAAATTTATAGGAACTTCCCGGAGAGTGACTGTATTTTCAATTCCTATTGTACCGGCAACATCATTTTGGCTGTAGTTCTCTGTTGTGATGGCAAAAAGAGTATAAATAAAAATTCCGGCCAGGAGTCCTGCCGCAAAAGTAAATGCATACCGCAAGTTGAATCCCCGGATAAAGCCAAAGGCTCTGCTATTTTTGGTCCTGACAGCATACCTGCTAAAATCGATTGAATTGATAATTCTTTTACCTAGATTTTCAGGGACTGCCGGTTCAGGAACCTGGTTCAAAGCATTGGTTGCAGAAACCAATTCATCAAAATATTCGGCGGCCTCAGGGTTTACAGACAGGTAATGATGCAGATCCCGCTTTTCATCAGAATTAATCACAGCATCAATCTCCCGGTTCATCAATTCTATATATTTTTTGTCTATCATTTTTCTAAGACCTTATTTTTAATTAAAACATCCTTTAATAGCTGTCTTCCCGTAAAGAGTCTCGATTTCACTGTTTTTTCAGGAATCTCAAGAAGATCACCAACTTCCTTATACGAATAATCCATAAAATGTTTAAGAACCAGCGGAACTCTGTATAGCAGATCAATCTCCATTAATGCATTTTCAATTTTTTCACCAAGCTCGTGTTTTCCGTAAATTTCATCGGGATTCTCTTCGTCTGCCGCAAAACCATCTTTTAAGTCTTCCAGATAGCTTTGTTTTTTGGTAAAATTGAGAGTTTCATTTATGGCAATTCTATATAACCAGCTGAAAAACTTGAACTTAGGATTATAAGAAGCAAGGTTTTCAAAGACCTTAACAAAAACAATCTGTGTGATTTCTTCTGCATTGTCATTATCTCGTAATATCCTGAATGCCAGCCTGTAAACAGTTTTATAATACCTGTTTACAATTTCTTCAAAGGACTTTCTGCTTCCCTGAAGACTCTCTTTTACCAGATCATTATCAGCTACATTCATAATTAATTACAACTCAGAAGAAAAAAAGTTGGTAGGAAAAAGAAAAATTATTCGAGGATGTTAAATACACCATCAAGTTTTGAGTATTTAAATACCTCCCGAACGTGTTTATTAAGATTTTTAAGCTGCACCGAATGCCCCGAATTTTTCAGTCTGGAATAGAGATGTAGTAATGATCCGAGTCCGGCGCTTGAAATATATTCAAGGTCCTGAAAGTTAACTATGCAGTCATTTGAGACAGCATCAAGCACACTTTTAACTTTATCTACCTGTGCAGCATCAAAACGACCGGAAATAATAACTTCATTTTCATTTTGAAGATTTATATTGAACATAAAGACACCTTAATGTAAATGTTTTATGTTATTTATTTTCATTTAAGAACCAGCAAATTGTCAGCATTAACTAAATACTAATAACCCACCGGATATTCTTGCTGCAACCCGATTGTTATTTCTGCCTTCTCAAGGGGTGTAGAAAATCTACTTTTCTTTTGAATTAAAGTCAATTTTATTTTATTGAGTAATCTCACCAAAAAAATGAGCCCGGGTTCATACTTTTGGACATTCCCCGGAATTATGCATGATTTTTCCTGGGCCTCTACCTTCATAAACAATTATTATGTATTATAGATATTATTTCCCAAAAAGATAAATTATAAAATGAAAAATTTCGAAACACTCGATCCGGAAAGCTGGGACGATCTGCGGCACCTGGCTCATCGTATGGTTGACGATGCTGTTAATTATATCGAAAATGTTGGGGAAAGGCCTGTCTGGCAGCCGCTGCCGGAGAACATAAAAAAGAAATTCAAATCTCAGGTGCCTAAATATCCATCTCCGTCTGCAGATGTGTACAACGAATTCCTTACGGATATTTTCCCCTACCCGATGGGGAATATTCACCCCAGATTCTGGGGATGGTATATGGGAAGCGGAACCTTTTTTGCAGCCCTTGCAGAATTTATGGCTTCTGTAATGAACTCTAATCTGGGCGGAGGACAACATGCTGCTCCCCTTGTTGAGGAACAGGTAATAAACTGGATGAAGGAAATGCTGGGACTTCCTGCTGGTTCAAGCGGACTGCTGGTCAGCGGAGGTTCGATGGCTAATTTTATCGGGTTGACAGTTGCCCGAAATACAAAAGCCGGATTTAATGTCAGAGAGTCCGGAATGCGCAGCGCTCAAAAACCTCTTGTAGTTTATGCGTCTACCGAAGTGCACAGTTCAAATCAGAAAGCCCTTGAACTGCTGGGACTCGGGAAAGAAAGTCTCCATCTTGTATCAGTTAAAAGTGATTACACCATCGATCTTGATGTGCTGAAATCGGCAATTAAAGAAGACCGTAAAGCGGGCCGACTGCCAATATGCATTATCGGTAATGCCGGCACCATAAATACCGGGGCAATAGATGATCTTGAAAAGCTGGCAGAACTTTGCCGGGACGAAAACTTCTGGTTTCACGTTGACGGGGCCATCGGGGCAGTGGCTGTGTTATCAAAATATGCCAAACCTCTGCTCAAAGGTATAGAGCAGGCTGATTCGGTTGCACTTGATCTTCATAAATGGCTTCACGTTCCTTTTGAAGCTGGATGCGTACTGGTTCGTCATTCAAGTGAGCATCGTGCATCTTTTTCCCTTACTCCCGAATATCTGGCTCACGAAACACGGGGTATACCAGGTGCAGATCTGTGGTTCTCTGATTACGGACTTGAATTGTCAAGGAGCTTTCGCGCACTCAAAATCTGGATGTCTGTTAAAGAACAAGGTCTTAATAAATTCGGCAGAATGATTGACCGGAATATTGAACAGGCAGGATATTTCGGCAGACTGGTGCAGAATGATCCTAATATGGAATTGATTGCCCCGATAGGACTGGATATTGTATGTTTCCGTTTTAATCCCGGGAATCTTGATCCTGAGACATTAAACAGAATTAATAAAGAAATATTATTTGAACTGCATGAGCAGGGAATCGCTGTGCCTTCATATACCACCTTAAAAGGAATATACTGCCTGAGAATTGCTATTGCTAATCATCGAAGCAGAACGGAGGATTTTGACCTGCTTGCAAAAGAAGTTGTGAGAATAGGAAAAGAACTGAGGTCTTAGCAATGACTTACAAACTAAACAAGGAAATTGAACGAGCCGCCGAATTAGTAAGAGCGGAATGTACAAAAGAATTCGTTCGTGCATATGAAGAAGCCGGAATTAAAGGACTCTGTGAAGATGGCCGCATTGAATATGCTGTTGATTCCGTCAGATCACTCAATCTTCAGAAACTGCTTGTTCGAATCCACTCGTCAGGAAATCACAATTAGTCTATTAAATTAATTCCTGTCGAAGAATCTCTTACTCATCGGGATTATAATGTCACAGCCCGGACTCCCCAGAATTTACGCTGGCTGCAGGTTAATTTTTGTAAAAAGAAAGAACAACAATTATGAATGATCTGGCAAAAGAATTTCTCTCTCTTCCCGCTGAATATCAAAAAGTACTCAGTTTTGCTCAGGAATCAAAAAATATCAAAGTTACCCTGCTCCAGGAACTTAAAGGCGGTCAGACCGGGGCCAGTCTCTTCCTTGTAAGTGTTTCTATCCCTGATTCCAACGAAGTCCGTCATCTTGTACTTAAGCTCGATCATAAAAGCAGTAAATCCGGAATGGATGAACTTGCCAGGCACCGCACGGCAGTTGAGCAGGCACCGGGAGATTTCTCGAAAAATCATATTGCGGGTCTCGCTTTTGAAAGAATTGAACTTGATAACTCAGTGGCAATATTCTACGATATAGCAGGACAATCACTTAACAACTACCGTCCTCTCGCCAGTTACCAGCAGCAGGATAAACTTGAAAAGTTGTTTGGAATGACAACGGGAATGATTCTTTCTGAATGGAATTCAAAGGCCGTTTTCAAACAGGCTGTTCATCCACAGAAAATACTTTCCTCCTGGCTCGGTTACCGGCTTAATCCCGGCGGAAACATCGAACTTTTCCTTGAGCATAACTGCCAGGTTGCAAATGACATACCCGCCTTGCTGATCCAGGGAAATGTGTTTCCCAATCCTTACATATTTGCGCGAAAGCCGGAACTCTGGAATTCAATACGACCCATAGATGCAATAACAGGGTTTCAGCATGGAGATCTTAACATTGGCAATATACTGGCAAAATTTGAAGGTAATGGTGCTGAACTAACCGGGTATTATCTTATCGATTTTGCCCTCTTCAAAACAGGTATGCCTCTTATGTACGATAACTGCTATCTTGAAATGTCTTATCTGGTTCGGGAACTAACAAGAGTTTCTTTAACAAAATGGATAGACTTTGTCACCCGCTTTGCCACTGAAGATATTATGGATCCGCAGAACGTTCCTATCGAACTTGCAGGTATTTGTTCCGTAATAAATTCCGGAAGAAGAGTATTCGCCGACCTTGTCAAGAAAAAGTATTCGAGTTTGTCGGATGATATGTGGGGACAATACTGGCTGGCTGCCGTAAGCGCCGGTTTAAATTATTGTAATAAAGTCATTATATCCGAACAGGAAAGACTGGCTGGACTAATTTACGCGGCTGCACATTTAAAGCGCTATCATTCAATGTTCGGCATTCCCCTTCCCAACGAAGTTACAAGTATCGGAATCGATAATTTACAGCCCGAACACTCGAGAAATATCAGCAAGCCAAATAAAAGCGGGGTAAAAAATAATCTGCCGCCGTTGATCACACCATTCATAGGACGTTATAAGGAACTAGAGATCACTAGTGATCTGCTGCAGCGTGAGGATGTTCGTTTAATTTCTCTTACAGGACCAGGGGGCACCGGTAAAACCCGTCTTGGAATTCAGCTGGCGTCACACCTTATGGATAATTATAATGACGGTGTTTTTTTCGTCGACCTTTCTGCTGTCACTGATACCGATTCATTCTTTGCAGCTATAGCACGAACACTTGGGTTGAGAGAAATAAGTGAACGGGATATGCTTGATGAGATTAAAAAATATCTTCAGAATAGAAAAATACTGCTGCTTTTGGATAATTTTGAACAGCTGACAACGACTGCTCCCCATGTTTATGACCTGCTTATGAGCTGTCCTCAGCTTAAGCTGATTGTAACAAGCAGGGAACCACTGAGACTGCGCGGTGAACAGATTTTTCCCGTCCCTCCCCTTCAGCTTCCTGAAGTCGGCTCACTAAAACATAATGTTTCTGAAACAATGAAAAACGAATCCGTTCAGTTCTTTGCTGAACGGGCTCAATCAGTAAGACCTGATTTCAGAATCTCGGAAGAGAATATTTCCGCTGTTGTCGAAATCTGCAGCAGACTTGACGGACTTCCTTTAGCTATTGAACTGGCTGCTTCACGGATAAATTTATTTTCACCCGAGGCTTTACTTAAACGAATGGACAAACGTCTTAAGCTGTTGAGAGGTGGTGCGCGTGATCTTCCTGAAAGACAACAGACTCTGCGGGATACCATTGACTGGAGCTATGAAATGCTCGGTTCCGATGAACAGAAATTATTTGTTCTGTTATCTGTTTTCCCTGAGTGTACTTTCGAACAGGTAGAATCGGTAGCAGAAAAAACTGAAGAGGCAGGCAAATTTGAAACCGGCATCATTGATTTACTTTCTTCACTTATAGATAAAAGTCTTATACGGAACTCAGGCCGCGGCAGCGTGAATCAGCGCCTGACAATGCTGGAGACAATTAGGGAATATGCATCGGAAAAATTAGATGCGGATCCGGAATATAAGGCCGAAGTATATCGCGAGCATGCTCTATACTTTGTTGATTTTGCACAGGTTCAATGGAAACGACTGACCGGTAATGAACGCGACGGAGCTTTAAATGATCTTGAAACAGAAATTCAGAATGTTCGTGCTTCGTGGAAATACCTGCTGGAGAGGAAGGATATTGAACAGCTGCAGAAGTTAACCGATTGTTTATGGCTGCTTTATGAAGCCCGGGGATGGTTTTATTATAGCATAGAACTTACAAATGATCTGCTGAACGTTCTTACCTCGGTCCCTTCAACACCTGAACGGGCTGAACGCGAAATTATGCTGCAGATGACACTGGGACGTGTACTGATGGCACTAAAAGGCTGTACAGCAGAGGTCGAACAGGTATTCAACCGTGCGCTTGAACTATGTCAGAGATACGGTGAAATTCCTCAATCATTTTCTATTTTAAGAGCTCTTGCCAGTTTTTATGTGTATACAGGAAGATTCAGCAAGAGCGCTCAACTGGGAGAACAAATTATAAATCTCTCAATACATTCAGATAATGCTGCCGGAAAAACTGAGGGTCATCTCGTACTGGGCTATAGTCAGATTTTTTCCGGTGATCTGGAACCCGGTATGAAGCAGCTGGAAGAGGCCCTTTCTTCTTATAAAGTTCAGCAGGATAAATCCTTCAAATTTCGTTTTGGAAATAATCCGGGGGTAATATCTCACACTACATCTGCATTATGTTTGTGGATGATGGGTTTCCCCGATCGTTCACTTTATCATTCGAAGGAATCGGTTAAGATGGCTGCTCAGCTAAACTATCCTTATAGTGATGCTTATGCCCTTTTCCATACGGGACTCCTTCACCTGTGGCGGGAAGAACCTGAAATAACAGAGAAGAATGCACAGCTCGTGCTTGATATAAGCGAAAAACATGATTTCCCTATATGGAAAGCAGCTGCCCATGCACTTCACGGTGTAGCCATTGTTGGATTAAACAAGACACATGAAGGGCTGGAAGAAATCGAACTTGGAATAAATCTTTATACGGAGTTGAAAACTCCTCCCGTATTCTGGCCGCTTCTCCTTTCACTAAGAGCGGGCGCCTGTATTAGGGCTGGCATGCCGGAGCAGGGACTCTCATTTATAAATGGTGCACTTGAAATAATAGGTACAGATTCAGGCAATCCGCTTTTAGCAAGCTTCTTCGGGATCAAAGGAGAAATTCTTCATATGATTTCCCCCGCTAATGATGCAGAAGCTGAGTCGTTATTCCGCGAATCAATTAAGATCTCAGAAGAACAAAAAACATTAATGTTTGAATTGAATGCTGCCCTGAGTCTATCTAAAATTCTGGCTAATACCGAGAAAGCTTCAGATGCTGCAATAATTTTAAGAAGGACTTATGAAAAGTTCACTGAGGGATTCTCAACCCGGGTTCTCCTTGAAGCAATAGAATTAACCAGGGAAGGTTCTAGGTAACCACAAAACTTAAATCCGGATTCATTCCAAGCGCTGATTTTACCGAATATTCAAGTTCAGGCAGATGAATAGGTTTGTGTATTATCGCGGCCGGGGATGTACTCTGCGCTTCTTTCTGGGTTTCAATATCTGTGGAACCAGTGATGTAGATGAGAGGTACCGGTCGATCCTTACGAATTGTCTTTGCTGTTTCAATACCATTTATGCCGTCTCCCAGAATAATATCCATCAGAATAAGATCAGGCACATATGCCTCTGAGATATTAATCGCTTCCGGACCGTTATAGGCAATTTTTATATTTTGAAAACCAGTTGAAATCAGCATGGTTTTAATGTCGAGTGCGATCAAACCGACATCTTCAACTATCAGAATCTTTGGAGAATATAGCAATACAACCTCATTCACTCTCTCTTTCTCTCAATTACAAATATCGGCTATTGCTAGATCAATTAACAGAAAGAAAAATGTCTCAATGCAAAATATCACATCGAATAAAATTATTTTTGCATGAGGCTTGAAAATTATTTCTGTGATCGCTAAAAAAATTTACCTGACTGAGCAGTAACCGCCAGGGACACCATTCCGGGATAGCACAAGCTGCCACAGTTGATTTTTATTTCGGGCGCGGAAAGCACCGGCGCTTGAAAGCAAAAAGTAGTTCCACATTCTGAAGAACCTGTCATTGTATTTATTTTTCAGAATATTCCAGCCTTTAATGAAGTTGTTATACCATGCCATAAGAGTTTTATCATAATCCGCACCGAAGTTATGCCAGTCTTCCATTACAAACAGCCCTTCAATGGCTTTCCCGAGCTGGGCTACAGAGGGAAGCATCCCGTTTGGGAATATGTATTTGTGCGTCCAGGCATCGGTATTCTTTGTTGAGCGTACGTCTCCTATTGTATGAAGAAGGAACAACCCGTCCTCTGTTAAATTCCTCGCCGACGTTCTGAAGTATTCGAGATAGTTTTTATAACCTACGTGTTCTATCATGCCAATGGAAACAATTCTGTCAAATTTTTCATTAACGTCCCTGTAGTCCTGAAGTCTTACTTCCACAGGCAGTCCTTTGCAAAGTTCTTTCCCCAGTGCTGCCTGCTCCTTCGACACAGTTATACCTGTAACTTTAACATCATATTTCTCTGCAGCATACTTACCGAATGCACTCCATCCGCAGCCAATATCTAGCACCCGCATTCCCGGTTTTAGATACAACTTCCGGCATATCAGATCAAGCTTATTTTCCTGTGCTTCATCAAGTGTTGAAGCATCTCTCCAGTAGCCGCAGCTGTAGTTCATCCTTTTATCCAGCATCAGCCTGAAGAGATCATTGCCAAGATCATAATGTTTCTCCCCGATTATAAAAGCCCTTCGACGCGACTGCATGTTAATCAAATAAAAACCGGCGAGCTGAAAGGCTATCTTAAAGTTGTGTTTAATCTTGTTTTGTAAATCGGCGTGTATCACCCTGTAAATAAGTTCGTCAAGTTTCGCAGAATCCCACCAATTGTCCATATAAGATTCACCCATTCCCAGTTCTACTTCTGTAACGGCCCTTTTATAAAACCTGTCATCGTGAACCTGTATATCAAAAGGATGGTCCCCGTTTATTTTTACGTCGGCCATATCCAGCAGTTGTTCCACAAGCCTTCTGTACTTTTCGTTTTTCATAACATTGCCCTCTAATGTATTTTAAACAAAAAGAAATAGTTCTGTTTGGAGATAATATAAAAATTTGCTTAAAGAAATGTTGTAACGAAAGGTACCGCTTGTCCGCAGCATTACAAAGTGCAATACCGGAGGGAATCGGTTATTAATTTCTTTTCAGTATCATCGAAGTGATATCGTCACTCTGAGGTTCCCCTTTTACATGCTTACCTACATCCTCAACTATTCCGTCAATAAATTCATTAGCTGATTTATTGGCATTATTTTGAAAGAAATCAATCATTCTTTCATCTGAATATTCCACTTCATCTTTATTCATAGCCTCGGGAATTCCGTCGGTATAAAGGAACAGCTTATCACCGGGATTCATAACCAGTTTTTCACCCTGGTAAGGTATACCGAAGTCGAGCATACCCAGCCCAATCCCACCGGCATCAATTTTATCAAGTTTCCCGTCCTTCCTGAGCAGAAGTATTGGATTATGACCTGCATTTACAACATCCAGTTCTCCGGTTTTTGGATCAAGTACAGCTATGAAAAAAGTTATGAATTTATCGGGAGGAGATGCATTGTAGATCAGTTTGTTCAATCTGTCAGCCAAATCCGTCAATGGCAGATCAAAATCCAGGTATGAATATAATGAAGCATTCAGAGTATTCACCAGCAGGGCCGCCGCAATTCCTTTACCCGCAACATCAGCTATAATAAGGGCATATTTGCCATTGCCCATGTCTATACAATCGTAATAATCTCCTCCAACCTCGCGCGAGGGTATGTTCTCCCCGGCCAGTTCATATCCTTCAATTACCGGCAGTTTATCAGGTATTATTTTCTGCTGAATAGAAGCCGCAAGCAGCAGTTCCTTTTCAATTCTTTCTTTTTCGAGAGATTCTTTTAACAGGTAGTTATTTTCAATTGCAGTCCGCACCTGCCGCGAAATAGCCTCAAGCAGCATTTGATCAAGATCGCTGAATTCAATTACGCCTTTACGTGTTTCCTTTTCTGAAAGAACAAACCTGTACGATATATCCCTGAATTTAAAGGAGGATTCTATTTTATATTTACTGCTTAATATTTTTTCTGAAGGGATGCCTGGGGGGAAAGTAAACTGTTGTTCAGATTGTTCCTTATTGCCGTCAGATATGCTTATCAGTGCCGCCGAAGAATTGGTTAATGAAACCATCCTGGCAAGCGCCATCTCGAAGAGTACATTCTGGTTTTCAAACTTTGCGAGATCAATACCTGTTTCTATAAGGTTATTAAGCTGAAGGATTTTTTCATTCAGATCAAAAATGAATTGTTTCTCTTTTTTCTGATTCAGGAATGATTCATATGCACTGGCAAAAACCTGCAGAAGTATCTGCAGTGTTATCTTATCGAAATCAGACAGCCCTTCGCCGTAGAGTTTATTCCCCAGCAGGATTCCGAGAAACGAAGAGTCAGTAAGGGGCACAATAATAGAAGCATTATACTTTCCATCGTTGTAATAAGTTGTTTGCTGCTTCTGATTATCGAGGTATTTTTTATCTTCTGCATCAAGTTTATGTGATCCTATAACCTTCCAGTCAGATTTCGAAGATGCTTTATGAAGCAATTGCAGATTTGTGATCATGAAATTAGCTCTGAGCAGATTCGCAAAATTCCTGAAGATGCCTTCGAATGAATCAGACTGCGTTAACAGCTTAAATCCTTCCTGGAAAGATTCTGCCTGCAGCGAAAGCTTTTCAACTAATAAATTCTGTTCCAAAATTATAATACCATCATTATTTATATATTTTACAACTGAGTCTTATTATGCCAGTTCTTTCATTGCCGAGTCAAGAGAATCCGCCATTTGTGCAAACTGGAATAAACCCATTATCTTAAATGTTTTTTCAATTGATGGATCCAGGTTCAGAAAGATTATCTTCCCTTCCCTGTCGCTAATTTGCTCGATAACCTCCAGCAGGTAAGAAATCCCTATAGAATTAATGACCTTTGATTTTTCAAGATCGAAGATCGCATTCTTAATAGGATTCTCGGCAAAAAACTGAGCTATTTTTTCTCCTGCTGTATTGTTTATGTAACCTTCCGTTTTAATAAGGAAAGTATTTTCGAGTTTTTCTGTTTGTAAATTAAATTCGCCGTCCATGTTAATTCTGCTAAGTTAAGTTTTTAATTATTGATATTTTTGTACCCGATGAGTTTGACTCAATCGTCATAAAATCAGAAAGAGATTTCATCAGTTTTATTCCCCATCCGCGTTTGTTGTCGCTGCTGATTTTTTTTGTGATTTCCGGGATCGGGACATTTTCCGGTTCAAAGCCCTTTCCGTAATCAGAAACCAGTATTGTTAATTTTTCTTTAGTCATCTCAAATTCTACATTCACATAAGGATTGTCCACACCAGAATGCTCAAACCCGTTAATTATTGCTTCATTTACTATAATTCTTGCTTCCCCAATTTTTTCATTGCTTATACCGAGATACTTGCCCATTCTTTCAAGTCCCTCAATGGCTACCAGTTCAATATTGGGTATGTTGGGAAGCTTGATTTTCAGATTAAAGTTATCATCCATTAGTGTTTTTCGGGTTTTAGTGAATATAATATTATTTTATGTTAAAAAGTAAAGAGGAAAATTTACTTCTATCGTCCTCAAATTATTATTCTATTTTACCTTCATAGCTATAAACGTGATATCATCTGCCTGCATACGATCGCCCATCCATTCATCTGCAGATTTTACCAGGCTCTCAATAATGGATTCAGGGGGACACTCAGCAAGCTCTCTGAACTTTTCTTTTACTCTCGGGTAATCATACATCTGTTCATTTTGATTCATTTGTTCGGGGAATCCATCCGTAAGAAGAAGAAGAGTGTCTCCGGGCTTTAGATCCTTTTCTACTACCTGGTACGAAAACCTTTTCATCGCACCCAGAGGCATACCCTGTATTAGTATCTCCTCAACTTCCTTCGTATCCTTATTATAATAATAAACCGGGGGCATACCGCCGCTGGTAACCGACAGCTTATGGTCTGTAATTCTTAAAAGACTAAACGACATAAGTATTCTGCCGAGCTTGATTTCTTTGATCATCCTTGTACAGTGACTCATAAAGTCATTAAGCTCAAGTCTGGCAGCATCAGATGTAAAAAATCCTTTCATCAAAGTAACCATGATACCAGCCTGCAGTCCGTGGCCGGTAGCATCACCGAAACCGATATGAAGGGGACCGCCCTCCTGCTGAATAAAGTCGTAGTAGTCACCTCCTACTTCCGTAGCCGTCCTCATAAATGCGGCTATTTCAAGATTAGGCAGCTTCGGCAGTGTTTTGGGAAGCATCGACAGCTGCATCTGCCGGGCTTCTTCAAGTTCCTTGGTCTTACGTTCATTTTCTGCTTCAATCGCCCGTTTCTCAGCTTCTGTGGCCTTAAGCCTCAGCTGATTCTCACGTATCTGTGCTTTCTGTTCGCGTCTGTTTAATTCTATTCTCCTGGCTGCGTAAAGAATTCCGAGAAAGATTACTATATAAACTCCGTAGGCAGTTTTCGTCTTCCACCAGGGGGGAGTTACCTCAATAAAAAGATCTGTGCCTGCATTATTCCATATTCCGTCGTTGTTTGAACCTATAACCTTCAGAGTATATTTACCGGGTGAGAGATTAGTGAAAGTTATAGTGTGGTCGGTACCAAGCTGTATCCAGTTTTTATTAAAACCTGTAAGTCTGTATTTAAAACGGTTTTCTGAGTTGTTATAATAACTTAATGCAGCGAACTGAAGGTTTATAATGTTGTCTTTATAGGTGAGGAACAGACTATCCCTCTCAGAAATTCCTTTTTCAATAATAGGCTTTCCTTCTTTGTCGTCAGTATTATATCGTGTGTATTCCGTGAATACTATTGGAGGAACAAACGTATTCCCTCTTATATCAGCAGGGTTGAAGATATTGAATCCATTGTTGCCTCCGAACAGCAGTCTGCCGGTTTTTTTATCCTTTGCAAATGCGCTTTGATTAAATTCATTACCCTGCAGTCCGTCCTGGTAAAAGTAATTTGTAAAGATTTCTGTCTGGGGGTTGAACCTGGAAAGTCCGTTATTGGTACTCAGCCAGAGGCTGCCGGAATTATCCTGGAGAATTCCGAATATGAACTCATTAGGCAGCCCGTCTTTCTCACGGTAGTTCTTAAACTTTCCGCTCTTCCTGTCATACCTGCTTAGTCCCTTGGTTGTACCTACCCATACATTGTCATCCTTGTCGACATACACTCTGACTACATTATTATCAACAAGACTGTTAGGATCATCAGGATTATTTTTCAGCTTAACGCTTTTATGACTTACAGGATCGAAGATATTTACACCTCCGCCGAAGGTGCCTATCCATAGTTTTCCCGATTTATCAAAAGCAAGCGACCAAACACGGTTCGAACTAATAGATGTTGAATCATTATCATCATGCATATACCGGACGAAACTGCCTGTGGCAGGATTAAAACTGTTAAGCCCTCCCTCATAAGTACCTATCCATAACACACCATTTTTATCCTCCTCTATCGCAAATACCCTGTTATCCGAGAGAGAATTTGTACTGGCCGGATTATTCTTGTAATGACTGAATTTACCTGTAGAAAGATCTAAAGCATCAAGGCCGCTTCTCAGGTTCCCTATCCATAATATGCCCGATTTGTCTTCATAGAGCGTCTGTATTGAATTGCTCGAAATCCCGTTCTTTACTGCAGGATCATAAAGATATTTCTTAAACTGTTTTGTTTTATAATCGAATCTGTTCAGCCCGCCCCTGGTTCCGATCCAGTAAACACCTTTTTCGGAAGCACACATTGAGAGCACGAAGTTATCGCTGAGGCTGTTGTTGTCGGACGGATCATGAGTGAAATGACTAAAAACCTGCGCAGCAGGATTAAAGTAATTTATTCCGCCTGCGTTAGTTCCCACCCAGATCATACCGCTGCGGTCTTCATATACCGACAGGATATAATTATCATTAAGACTGGTTGGATCCGAAGGATCATTTTTGTAACTGATAAATGTATTATCTGCGGGATTAAATTTATTAAGTCCTCCGTTGGCAGTACCAACCCATAAATTGTGGTGCGAATCCTCGAAAATCGGCCATACATTATTATCCGAAAGGCTGTTAGGATTTCCGGGTTCATTGCGGTAGTGTTTAAAAGTACCGGTATCCTCATTAAATTCATCAAGTCCTCCCGCCGTACCTACCCAGAGATTGCCAATTTTGTCACGATATACAGAAAAAACTTTATCATCACTCAAGCTGGAAGGATCGCCGGGTTATGCATGTAAATAGTAGTTTTACCTGTAGAGGGGTCAACTTCTTTAAGTCCTGTTGGGGAACCCTGACCGCCAATCCACTGTACTCCGGAAGGATCAATCCATAAGAGCCCCAAAAGTACTGTACCTTACATTGTAAAGATTAAGACTGTCTTTTGGAATTCGCGCAAATGATTCGGTACGAGGATTATATCTCTGAAAGCCGCCGCCCTGGTGTTTCTATGTAGAGATGTACCTGCAGTATCTTCATAAATTGAAAAGATGAAGTTGTTAATAAGACTGGTTGAATCCTCGGGATCATTCTTAAAGATCTTTAAAATTATATCCATCATACCTGTTAAGTCCGTCCTGCGTACCAAACCACATAAACCCTTCGGCGTCCTGAAAAATACAGGTAACGGAGCTCTGTGATAAACCGTCTTCAACCGTCAGATGGTTAAAGGCAATATGATTCTGCGCCTGCAAGGTATTTAGTAAAAACAGCGGCAGGATATATATCAGATATCTGAACTTCATTAGCAGTCAGATCCTCCGGTAAGATAAATCTTTTTTCTGGTCGATCGAATAAATTCTGCGAGCTTAAAACTATCCAAATTTTCCAAATAAAAAAATCCCCGGGACTTTACGTACCGGGGATTTAATGATTTAATTATTACTTCAGCAGCAGTAACTTCTTGGTCGAGACGTACGAACCGCTGATTATTCTGTAGAAATAAACGCCGCTCGCAAATCCGCTCGCATTCCAGGTAACATTATAGTACCCGGGAGCCTGCTCATCATCAACCAGGGTTTTAACCAGGTTCCCGAGAATATCATAGATCTTTAGGGATACGTGGTTTTGAACCGGCAGCTGATAATTAATAGTTGTCGTGGGGTTAAAAGGATTAGGATAATTCTGCGACATTCCAAATTCCTTCGGTACCAGGGCATTTTCTCCGGTACTCTTCTTAAGGTTTGCTCCCATCATATTCTGTGAGAACTTCCAGGCATTTGTTAAATGATTGAAGACATACACATAATTAGTCCTGCTTCAAGGAGTCGATGGCCTTGCCAAGCTCAGTATTAGCACTTGCCAGTAGTTCTTCGCAGTTGGAAACTACACAGGCTCCGGGTTCGGTTGCATCATCTCTTGAAATTTCTGCTATACGGTAGCCGCCAAGCTTCAGCCATTCAATTGCCTGATCGATCTTGCTGCCGAAATTAGTATTGCTTATATAAGAATAAATCTTATTTGAAGCAGTCGTGAGGTTATCGTAGAATGATAATCCTTTATTTGTCTTCAGTCTGTCATTGTCATTCGACTGGAAGTAGGTTAGAGCACTTTCTAAAAGACTGATTGCATTATTAAGGTCTTTCTTGGTGTTATTATCCAGACTGCAATTATTATTTGAAGGACAATAATGCGACATAATCCAGTTCAGATTATCAAGTGCCCACTGAATATATACCTTGCCTGAAATTGAGAAAGGATCGGCTTCAGGAGCAACATAAATTGAATGCTCAGCTGTAAGTAGATACTGATTATTAACAGTATCGCTGCCGCCGCCATTATCTGATGCAATAAATTCAAGTTTATACGCACCCAGATCAGATGTTGTAAATGAGGCCGTATAGGTCCCGTTCGAAGTAAACGCTAGTTGCCTTATTGTCTGACCATAATCCGGAGAGGTGATCCTGACCAGCACAACTGCATCATCTATATACGAGCCTGATCGTTATTGTATGTTCGCCCGAGGTATTGGGTTCAGCACCCTGGAATAGAGTAGCTGCAATATTAACAGTCGCCGGGGTAACTACTCCATTTTGATCTGTGCTTATATAGTAACGCTCTTTATTAGTATTCACATCAAATACATAATCGGAATGATTGTCCATATAAACATGTAATGATTCCGTTGAGTCAGGAGCTGTAGTCTGAACAATCGCATATGTCCATTGCCCGAGCCCCGGGTTATTTATGTGAAAATACTTGTAAGGTACTCCGTTAGTTCCATAACCATCTACATAAGTAACATTGTAAGGCGAGTTCTGGTAATTGTCCTTTGTGATAGCTCCTGGCGGAAGTGTCGGGGAGTTCATTATACTTCCCGGGGGAAGCGGTATGATATCAAATTCACTTCCCTCCCAGCTTAATCCCATATCGAGAGATGCACCTTCCCAGGATAATCCTCCCTGCCAGGAAAGCCCGCCCTGCCATGATAATCCGCCTTCCCAGGATAAACCGTCCTGCCAGGAGAACCCACCCTCCCAGGATAACCCACCCTAACCAGATAATCCGCCCTCCCAGGATAACCCACCCAGCCAGGATAAGTCCTCGAGAAATAATATCGCTGTTTATATCACCTGAGTGATAGGATATTTCAAGACCAAGCAGACGTCAGCCATATTGTATTAACCACATCAGGTATTTCAGCCGACTTTTGTATTGCCGAATACTGACCGCCGGTTTTATTTGCAAGCCAGCTCATCAGATCCTGTCCTGCTTCAAGATCGTTATATCCCATCGTATATATGTTAATATTCGGATTGTACGTTAATGAGTCAGTTATTAAATCAACATTTGAAATTTCTCCGGCACTAAACAGTATGATTACTTTTTTATGAACGGACGAAGGTGAGAACATTTGTTCCGCTTTACTGATCCTTTGCGCCAGGTTGCCGCCGCGATGAATTAGGCTGGAGTGCTGTAAGGTATGTTGATTTTGGTGCTGAAATCACCGCCGATCGCGATAAAAGTCATCAGTACCGTTAACAATTCCTATTTGATCGCCGGACCTCAGTCTTACTCACAAGTTCAACTGAGGCATTCTTGAGATTTAGCTAAATCCGTCAAGTATGTCTGGAGATGTAAAATTCTCTGAACCATCAAAGACAAGCACAATATCATAGTAAATTGGCCCGAGGTTGTTATAAATATAATTTATTCCGCCTATATCATAAGTAGTAACATCAGACTGATGTACATATGAGTCAGGCATCAGCGTCCTTTTATAAGTCTCGCCTTTACCGATCTTACCATACATCGTGGCATCTTCGTTGTTCGTTTTCAGATCGGGAGTCCAGGTTAAGATCTCCCGGATCATAAAGATCCGCTAGACCTGAATAGTGACCGGCCTCGTGTGTTGCTGTATTCTGTACATCGAGGTTATCCGCTGATCCGTCGGTAGCCCAGGTATAATGTCCCTGTCCTGTAAGCGATATAGGATCACCGTTAAAAGCCATATCAACATCGGTAAGCTCTCCATTAAAAGCATTGTACCTTACTCTTGTTACCGCTATAACGTTCGTTGGAGCTCCGATAATGCTTTCCCAGTCGTTTGAATTCGGGATCCAGACGATATTGTTGATACCATCAGGATTACCGCCCCACAGCTCGGATGTATCTGATGATGCTCTGGTATATGTCAGCTGGTCAAGAGAACTCCATGTATTAAACGCAGTCTGAACTTCATCATCATAGCCTCTGCTTACAATCGACTGAGCAACTGAGTAAGTACTGTTTCCGCCCTCCCAGTGAAGAGGGATACCCGCAAGGGTTTTATTTACTTTATAGTGAAGTCCTTCATCTGTTGAAATCGGGATGGATGCTGAAAACTCAGAAGTATTTCCGGAAGCATCATAAACAAGAGAACTGATATAGTCCGAGTTGTTTACCGGGACATTTGCAATATTAGCTGTGAACTGAACCTGTCCGTAAATATCAGTAGTCACCTGTTTCTCACCAAGATACGTTTGTCCTGCCCTCTTTCCTCCCGTGGGAGTTGAATAAAACTGGATGGTAAGTGGAGTTGAAGGTGTACTGGAAAGATTTCCAACAACACCTGTACCCTGAGCTGATGTATATGCTGCCGAAAGATCAGGATAATTCTGCAGGTTATTTGCACCTGTGTCGCCGTCGCCGCCGTCATTTGCGGTTATTCCGTCCTGCTGGGGAGGACTTCCGGCCCACAGATCAATTCCAATTCCTGTATTTGAAAAGATGGAATTAGCAAGAATTTTATTTCCTGTTCCCGATTTCACTGCAACGCCTGAGGTCAGGTAGCCGCTGATCGTATTCTGAGAAATATTACTTCCGCTGGTTCCGTCTATAAATACACCATAATTTGCATTCGATGAAATAGTGTTCTGTGTCAGGGCAGCTGGACTTGCAGAGTTAAGTGAAACTCCGAAATTGAGATTCTGATTTATAGTATTGCCCGTGATATCTCCAGTGCTTCCGCTCAGTAACATACCTCCTGCAGTATTTGAGACAACATTATTATCAGAAATCAGACAGCTGGCTGCAGCTGTCAAACTTATTCCAGGACCTGAATTTGATGAAATGCCATTGTTTGTTATCTGACAGTTATTCGGTGAATAATCGATACTCCGAAATTCGAATTCTGACTGATAGTGTTTCCTGAGAGAGTTGAAGTACTGCCTGTTAAAGAAACTCCACCGCCTGAATTGGAGGAGATGGTGTTATTTGTAATCGGAGAGTTATTTGCATTAGTAAGTGCAATTCCAATCCCTGTGTTGCCATGAATATTATTCGCCGATAAATTTCCGATTGTGTTATTATTGGCAGTAATATTAATACCATTTAATGACGAACCCGTAATCTCATTACCATTTATATTATTTCCGGTTGAACTGATCGATATACCTGAAATTTTATTAGCCTTAATAATATTTCCGCCGGCTGTCGAAAGGTTCATACCGTAGCCTGAAGGATTACTAATGGCCAGGCCTTGTATTGTCGATCCTCCGCCTGTAATGGCGAGGTTTCCGTAAGTTCCATTAACTTGTACAACCGGGATACCAACGTATCCATTTTGAACTGTTGCATCAAGAGTTATAGCCTCGGTTACTGCCGGAAGCGGTGTCGCAGGCTGTATTATATAAGGAGCATTACCGGGAATGTAGAAATAAACAGTCTGATATCCTGCAAGTGCATCAGCCTCCATTATAGCAGAACGCAGTGTTACCTGTCCGTTGCCTGCATCAGCAGTGCCGTCTCCCGGGTTTAGATCGGGGGCATCGCCTGTTGAATTTACTATAAACCATGGAAGATGTTTATCATCAACTATCTGATCGATATTATATACTCTGAGATGGTTATTGTAGGGTGAATAATCTTTAAGCGCTTTTACCCCGTTATAATAAGTAAATTGATTAAATGACCATTGGCCATTGATATAAGCGGAGAGCGACTGTGGATAGGGTTCTGATGGGTTACCGTTACCGCCCGAACCATTTATATTATTATCACCAAGTGCAATTCTCCAGATTCTGATCTCATCAATTAAACCTTTAAAAGTACCCTCACTTGACTGACCAACATATAACCCGCCTGACCCGAACTATGTCCTGCACCCAATGTTGCACTGACAGTTTTAACATTACTGCCATTATAGTATAATTTTAGCGTTTGGCCATCATACGTTACCGCTATATAAACCCACGTGAATGCAGGAATCGGTGCCTGGCCGCTTGTGCTTACCTGTCCCGCTCCGTTTCCGATCTTAAAGTAAGCAACTTTGTCCTGAATATACAAAGAGAAAGTCTTATAGCCGTCATCAAATCCTCTGTAAATGATCGGCATTTTCACACCCGGATTATCTCCAAGCAGATAAACCCAGGCTTCAACAGAAATACTGTCGTTGCTGTATGCCGGATTATCAAAGTACTGATAACCGGCCTGGTTTGCATTAGTTGAAGGGATAGGATTGCCATCAGTAATGCTTGCGCTTCCTGTGGTACCGTTAAATACATACGAATTATTTGAATCAGCGTAAATCCCCGTTGCCCATAGAATAACAAAAGCTGTTATAATTAAATATATTTTCTTAAATAAAAACAAACTCATAATGCCCTCAAATTTTTATGTTTTAGCCTAACTTTTTTCTTATTGCTGCCATATTTCCGTGTATGCGGGATCTTATTCAGTGTAGCTTTTGATCTCAGCTTTCAGTGAGTTAAGCGGGATTCTCGAAGCCGTCATCATTTCGCCCGATTTATCTTTTAGAAGTGAAACTTTCCCGTCCTCACCGGCAAACACTTTATAGTCATTACTCTTATTATCCTTCTTCAGAAAGAGCAGCACCTCTTCATCATTCTGAAATTCGGGCATATGTGAGTATAATTCTCCTACTCCGTCAACCTCTCCGCCGGGATGGTTAACCACAATAACTCCATTCGTTCCGTTTCCCTTTAAGTATTCACTAACCTGTATTGTTGTCTTTGTTATTATCCTGCTTTTATTCTGAGCCCATTCCGACTGCTGCTTGGTTACCTTGCCGGTAAGAATTACATCCGCACCTTTGGATAGGGCCTTAACTTCAGCCTGGTATGATTGGGCTAAGCCTGTGAATTGAATAAAGAAGACAAAGAATACCCCAAAGACAATAAAGTTGTCTTTTAACTTCATAGTACGCCTCCTGCGATTTCTAATATTATATGATCCTAAACTATATTAATTAATCAATCCTGCGTTAGGACAAATCGTGCATAATTATGGATTTTCACAACACTCTGAGTGAAAATGATAGAGCACAGTACAGTAACTCAGTTGAATAGGTTAATGGGGTAAATGATGGGAGTGATATTAGCGGAAATATTTACAAAAAGCAATAGTTTTCCACTGTAAAGTATATTAAATAAATGTTACCCGTGATTTTGGAGATAGCTATGCATCAGAATGATCCACTATGCAGATAAAAAATAGAGGTTGTCTCAAAAATCTGATATCGTCAGCCTGAACTGGTTTCAGGTTCTAATTCCGATTCGAAATCGAATAATCAGATTCCGAAATAAATTCCGAATGACACTTATGAGACAGCCTCATTTCAATTCAGAATAATCCTAATACTGTGTGTAAAAGTAGTACAGTCCTGATTATTTCAAAATTCTCAGAGTTTTACTGACACAGTACTGGTCCAGTACACTTTTTTCTTATTCTGCGTACCTCCTGCCAGTGCAATGAATACTACCGGTGAGGGATCTTTTGTAAGCAGTTTCCTGCTCATACTGTCCAATGCTATTTCCTGGCTGTAGTTTCCCCCCGATGCAGGTTCGGATATCTTTTTAAATAAAGGTATGATAGTGCCCGATTCATTTCCGAAATAAATAAATACGAATAGTGTGGCCGGAAATGAAAGATCGGGATTTGAAGGGCAGTTGAATGAAAGATTGAGTTTCTTGTTTTCAATAGCCGCCGAATTCAGGATCAGAGGAAGTCCCTCCGGTGTAATTTTATTTGAAGTGGTCAATAACCCGTCTTTTACCAGTTTTGCATTATTCTTAATCAGCCGCTGGTATGAATTAGTTCCCGGAACCTTCGCATTTTTCCAGATTTCCTGAAGCTCGGGAGTACCATTCGCAGTTTTGGCAATAGCTACTGTTGCAGCAAAGTTACTCCTTCCCCGAACAGCTGCCTTTGACTTACTCGCCTTAAAGTTTGCCGGCAGGGAATAATAAAAGGGTTTTCCATTCCGGATTCTGATTATAACATTCCCAACCTTACCGCTGGGTATTCCGATAACTGAAGATTTATTTGAAGCCATGATTTTCCTCCTTTTTACACTCGAAATATACCATTTTTTATGATGTGTTTCAAGCGCAGCTGGAGCGCAGTTGGAGCGGAGTTGAAGCGCAGTTGGAGCGCAGTTGAAGCGCAGTTGAGAGCTATTTTGGGGGTAATTAACACATTTATGGGACAATTGATGAATTCATCAGAATTAAACAGTTTTTTTAGTACGGGGGGTAAATTTCTGTACTTAATCCCGGATAAGACAGTGGGATAATGAAATTTTATGAGATGTTGAGAACGCGGATTATTTTACTGGTCCAAAATATCGGTCCAGCCAGGCAATAGTCTCTTTTATACGTTCAATCCGTGGGACACCGTGACCTGATTCATAGCGGCGTATAACTTTATTTTTATCTGGTGTTCCAAGCCATCTGAAGAAAGGTTTTTGTGAACTTTCCATCGGCAGGAAAAAATCATATTTCCCGTTTAGCATAAGTACCGGTATCTTAACCCTCGGAAGGTAATTGAAGGGATCAACTTCAGGTAGAACCGGTTCAGAGGTAAGTCCTCCTCCCCGCAATACAGCAGCTTTAATTCTTTTATCTGCTGCAAGCATGATGGGACTAATTGCCGCACCCCAGCTTGATCCATAATATGCCAGCCTGGAAGTGTCAATATCGTTCCTCGTTTCCAGGTAATCGATAGTCCGGCTAAGATCTTTAGCCCACATTATAACGTGTTCCTTATAGAAATTTGACTTGTTCTGGTAATCAGAACTCAAATCGTCTCCTCGTTCATAAGTTCCTTTATATATCGGATAAACAACTGCTCTTCCATCTCTGGGCAGAAAGTCAGCGAGGAACTCCAGTGAAGTTTCACTTGAGTATGTGTTAATAGCTGTTGAACCCGGAAAATAAACTACGGTCTGGTAGGGTGGTTTCCCCTTCTTAGGCAGGAATAGGTATGCCGTCATTCTTTCCTGCCCGTAAGCAGCATCGAACGAAATCTTTTCACGCCTCCAGTTATCTTCTTCCCGACTGTATTGAATAGCTGCCTTTAAAGGCCGTTTGTCGTAATCAAATTGGTGAAGAAAAAAATTGAAAGTCTCATCACCAACCGGAATTTCTTTTGAATAATCACGTGTCAATATCTGAACATCTTGTTCAAGAGCTAAACGCTGTTCGTCCGACTTAAGGTACCTGATGCATCTGAATCCATTCGTTGGTGAACGATCGAATGGAGAAAGTGCTAAAGCATCGTTAAAAGTCCAGCCCGGATCATCCCACCCGCCGCCAAGAATGTACCTCAGTTTTTCTCCGCATTTATTGAGACACCACTCGCGGGCATTGCCTGCCAGGTCATAGGTTCCGAAACGATTCATTGAATGGCTGGCCCCTACGGGTATTGATTTTTTACCATTAAAATTACCAAGCGGGATAATCCCGGAACTGGCCCAGAAAAAAGCTGCAAAGTTCCAATGATATACTGTCGGTAAACTTTTTCCTACATACCTCGCATAAGCAGCCGCTTCATACCAGCTTACCCCGGTTACAGGGTAATTATCTTCTCCTTCCGGGTAATTTCCTAATTCCCACGTAGCGGGACCCGGCCTTCCTGTCTTATCAACAAAGCGATCCATAGCCTCATTCCAGGGTATAATTTTTCCGTTATCAGTAATCTGTTCTTTCCAGTAACTTTGATTATTATATCCATCACTATCTATAAATCGTTTGTATTCTTTATTTGTAACTTCATACCGGTCTATTAAGAAGTCGTCAATTTTTTGTGAATTCAGATAAGTTAGTCCCATAAGATCCATTGTAACTTCATCTCCCTCAACATATACCATGTTGTCAGGCAGACTAGCTATCCCGGGCATTTTATAAGAATACTTATCAGAAAAGAAAATAACATTATTTATAATGTCATTAACAGACGAATATCCTTCTTTTTCCAGTTTTATTCTTGAAAAGCCGACAGGAAATCTGATACTGTCAATCGGCGTCATCCCAATGTATTTCCAGGCCGCCTCAGTATCAGAATAAGGCTTTGCATAAACACTAGCACCGCCGGGATCTGAAAAAAACTTTACATACCTTGAGAACTTTGGCCACAAACGACCGAGTACACGACTTTCTGAATTGTAGCTGTCCGCCTCCAGGGCGAGCTGATATGCCTTCCATGAATTTGGACCTTCACCAAAGACATTTATATCCGCAGTTAATCTCTCGATTTCAGGAAGCGCAGTATCCTGGACCCATTGGGTTTTTGACTGGTGATTAAACCAAAAATAAATCGCGATCACGGCAAGAGCCAGGACAAAAATAAGTGGAATGAGATAATTTGGTTTACTCAGGACTGAATTCAAACTGAATCTTCGCTTATCTTCAGATTGGTCTTTCTCTTTTATATGCTTAAAAAGTTCCAGAATCTCGGTTACGGAAGCAAAACGCTCTGTTGGATCCTTTTTAAGAGCCTTGAATATTATTTGGGATAATTTCTCCGGCAGCGTCTTATTATATTTATCAATTGGGTCCGGATCCTCGTTAAGTATTGAGTAAAGTACCGCCTGCTCATAATCACTCCTGAACGGCAATTGACCAGTCACCATTTCATACAAAACCACACCAAATGACCATATGTCTGTCTGAAAACCAGGCGAAATACCTTTTATCTGTTCAGGGGCCATATATACAGAAGTTCCCATCAGAGTATTTTCCTTCGTCAGCTTTGTCTGACCGGGCAGCTTCGCCAGTCCGAAATCCATAATTTTTACTTTACCGTCTGCGGTCAGCATTATATTTTGTGATTTTATATCCCGGTGTATTATTCCTTTTTCGTGGGCTGCTGAAATTCCCTCTAAAATCTGAATGGCAATATTTATTGTATCCTCAGTTGGAATTGGCGCTTCATTAATTTTATCTTTCAATTCAATTCCATCAATAAACTCCATAACAATAAATACATTATCGTCCCATTCCTCAATAGCATAGACGGTCGCAATATTGGGATGATTCAGGGAAGCAGCTGCCTGGGCTTCTATCTCAAATCGCTTCCTTTCCTGTTCGTTCGTCGTAATATGATGCGGTAAAAATTTGATCGCCACTTCCCTTTTTAACTTTGTGTCTGCCGCTTTATATACGACACCCATTCCCCCCTCTCCAAGCTTTGACAGAATTTCATAATGCAGAATTTTTTTGCCGATCATTTTAATACGATAAACATTGTTAAATATCTTCCTATACAAATAGAATTTTGCTTGAACAGGTAAAATGAATATCCGGAATGTAGACTTGTGGGAATGAGTTTAATAAAAAAATAAATGATTCGCTACAATTTTTATCAGAAAGAAAAATGAGGGTAATTTTTATCCAGGTATTTTTTGACTTCTGTGATATCTGATTTGCTGGTGAGATCCGGGACATGCTCTTTGAGGGGATAACAAAATACGCCGGATTCGTATTGATTTGCCAGAAGAGTTACCGCTTCCGGAAGTTCTTTTTCCCTGCGCACAGGATTTTCGGGCAGGTCTTCAAGAATAGGAAGTATAAGATCGTACTCAAGTGAAAAAAGATTCATACTTACTCCTACATATCCATGCCTTGATTTCAGTTCATATATTTGCTGAGTCGAGGGCTTCTCTAATATTTTAATTAAGAAACCCTGACTGTTTTTTACTGTCACTGCAAACTTTTCGAGGCGGGATGTTTCAAACTGCATTGCCGAGCGGTCATAATCGATTAACGCCCCCGGGTAACCTGAATTCTGTACCAGGAAAAATGCATCTTTTGAATACAGGTTATCACTGTTGCATACAGTAAATTTACCTCCGGCCCATTCGGGTTTTGATTTTAATCCGCAGAGAAGTGCATCCGCCGTCCCTAACGGCTTAACCCTTCCGGCAGGGATTTTTTGAACCGCATAAGAGATCAATAATCCTTTAAATTCATTATTCCTCTCCTTGCTGCCGTAATATTCTTTAATGGAATTATCATTTTCTCCGATGACGAGAACTATATCGCGGTAACCTGTTTCCCGCGCGTTGAACAGGAGATAGTCAAGAAACGGCCGGAAATTTTTCCCCACCCCGATCATCGACTTCGATTTCTCATCAGCATCTTTGATCAGTTTTTCGTTTATTACCTGACGCGTCCCATCAGAGGAATCAATTTCCTTACTCTGAGCTAATGGCTTTCTCATTCTGGATGAAATTCCGCCGGCTAATATGACTAATTTTCCGCTTTGCATTGTTCGGGTTTTTTATCAGGCATAAGTTACAATATTACTTATTGAATATTTCCCTCACAGATAAATCCTGAGGCTGTCTTAAAAGTCTGATATTGTCAGCCTGAACTGGTTTCAGGTTCTAAGTCCGATATCAAATAGTGAGATTCCGAAATAAATTCGGAATGACACTTATGAGGCAGCCTCCGATTCGGAATGACATTTATGAGGCAGCTTCTAATTCGGAATGACACTTATGAGGCAGCCTCAGATCCGTAATGACATTTATGAGGCAGCTTCTTATTCGGAATAACGCTTCTAAGACGGCCTCTGATTTGAAATGTCAGGGAATTCTTAGTAATCCGGTTCTTCGCGTGAGCCTTCCTCTGTCGTAATAATGAAAGCTCTGCCGCCGGCAGCTTCAATTGCTTCCTTCACAACAACCGGATTATCCGGAGCATAGGCAAACATACAGCCTCCGCCGCCGGAGCCATTAATTTTTGCACCTAAAGCCCCGGCCGACAATGAGGCTTCTGTCATCCTGTCAATTTTGGGCGTTGAAATGCCAAGAACTTTTCTTAATATTTCCTGGTGGCTGTTCATCAGTTTTCCTATCATCCTGCCATCTGGTTCCTGCTTCAGTAGTTCCTCCCTGGCTGCCCCGGTCAGGTCTCTATTCTCTATCGTTCCGCTGAGAAGTCGGAACTGTGATTCCGTTAAATATTTCGCGTATTCCATCAGCGAAGATTTTTTTATACTTTGCAGGGAAAAATCAGGATCTACATTATTCAATAAGGCATTAATTTTAATGATCTGATTCTTCACATTAGCCAGAATATATTTGGTGTTTTTTGGTTCAAGTGAATTCCCCAATACGAAAGTTCCCAGAGGCGACTCTATCTTCTTCACTTTGGATTGAGGTAAAAAATCAATTGAAATTATCCCTCCTATTGCCGTAGAAAAATGATCCATCATCCCTCCCGGCTCGGAGAATTCGAGTACTTCAGCCTGGTGAGCATAAACAGCCAGCTGTTCCGGCGATAGAATTACGGCCTGGTCGCTCATCCTTGATAAGAAGTTTATCCAGCTTACAACAAGGGCAGAGGAACTTGAGGCGCCGGCATTGATAGGAATATTACCGTGCACAGTACAATTAAATCCGCCGGTAAATGTAAATCCTTCCCTTAGAAGTATATTCAGTGAGCTTCTGAAGTAGTCCCGTTCTCTTATATAAGTAATCGGTTTGTCTAAATTGATCACTTCCCGGTCGGATATATCAGGAAGTTCCACAGTGATCAGCCGATCATCCTGCCTTCTGCCCGTCACTGTGATCCTAAGTGAAATGGCGGCTGCCAGTACGGGAAGCTGCAGGTAATCCTGGTGTTCTCCGAAGAGACAAACTCTTCCGGGAGTAGATATAGCTAGTTCATTTATTAGTTTCGACATACCCTTAATCCACGGATCAATTTGTGTAGGTCCTGAACAATCCGCCGATAAAATAAATTATCATTCCAATTACCGCAAGGTATGATGCAGCAGCACTTCCGGTACTTCCTAAAAATACTCCCGCAAGAAATAATAAAAGTCCCGAACCGAATACAGCTAAGCTTAATTTCCCTTTAAAGGTCTTCGGGATGATATTATATACATTGTTGCTGCTTATTTCTTCATCGCTTATCGTTCTTGCCCTCCAGATCTCGTCGATTTTTTCATTAGATTCCTCTTTAGTAAGGAGACTGATTACAGGGGTTATAACCAGAGCGGTTCCTGCAGTTATGAATGTTGTAACGTTGAAATTCAAACCGTAAAAGAACTGACCAATAACACCCGAAACAGCCCCGGCAATATAGCCGCCAACGGCTCCCTGCCAGTTAATTCTTTTCCATAACAATCCGTATATCACCGCTATTACGAAGAGCGGCATATCCATTATAGCAATAATAGTTAAATAGGCATTTACTGCTCCGCCAAGGATCGGAACCAGGTATGCAAACAGAATCATTCCCAGCCCGGTTACGAAGGTTATTACTCCTGGCTACCTTCAATACATCTTTGTCGGTGGCTTTTCTGTTGATAACATTTTCATATACATCACTGGAAAAAATAGTTGCAACTCCATTTAAATTTCCTGAAATGGTAGAAAGCTGTGAGGATAATAATCCCACTACCACCAGACCCATTACAAGATTCGGGATCAGGGAGGTGATAAGCACCGGAAAGGCGGAATCGGCATTTGCCAGATTCGGGAATAGAATACTTCCCGCAAGGCCCGGCAGTATCCACAACAGCGCAAAGGGTGTAGTAATTATCCCCGCCAGAACCAGTCCCTTCGCAACACTTCTTGTACTTTCGGCGCCGAATGCTCTCTGCAGCAGACCCTGGTCAACACACGCCCATTCTATTCCCAGCAGGAAAATTGCCAGTACAAATTTCCAGTCGTATGTCCCGTTATCTTTAATCAGCGTCAATGCACCCTGGGGAAGTTTTTCCACCATTCCCGGCCACCACCCCACTGCACTCATTACAAGCGGAAGAAGAATAAGTGCACTTGCAAGCATAAGTACAAACTGAATAACATCCGTAAAGGCAACAGACCACATCCCGCCCAGAATGGTATAGAGAATTACAACTACTGAAAAAATTAATACCCACACAGTAAAGGAATCGTAACCCGATATTGCCTGTGCCGCCACCACAGCAGTGTACAAAACAACTCCCAGCCAGAAACTTAAGCGCAGGATCCATAAGCCTGCAACAAAAGTTCGTACTCCCCTGCTGTATCTTTTTTCAAGGAATTCGGGTATGGTTCTGATCCTCAGTCTTCTGAAAATAGGGATCACAAACAATCCGGAGAAAACCATAGCCATATTCCCCGTCCACGTCTGCCAGATGATAGGAATGCCTTCCTTATAGGCAATACCTGCCTGTCCCACAAAGCTGTAAAGGTTTACATTTGTTGCAGCCAGAACAGCGGCCAGAATAAAAGGCGTCAGCTTTCTCCCGGCAAGATAGAAATCATCGGAGCTGCCAACCCACTTATAAAAAATCGATCCAACATAAAACATTCCGCCCAGAAAAACTGAAACGATGATGTAGTCAATTGCTATCAATGTGCTGCTCCGTTTTTATTGCTTCGGCTTTTCTCTCAGCCCTTTTCTGCTGAACCAGCTTTTTGAATTCTCTTATGGGAACAAGTATCCAGATTATCATTATTATGAATCCAACAAGCCATATAGACCATGTTATCCAGTCAAAATACATTCGATCCTCAATGACTTTGTGAAAATGTTTTAGTGATTAAGAGTTCTTCAATATCCCAAGCTCACGGTTTTCACTCCATTTTCCTCTCGTGAAATCAGGATACTGCAAAGGCACATTGCCAAGCTCTACAGATAAAATTGAAAGCGGAACTACAACCGACCAGCTGGCAGCATCGTAAACATCCTCATCGAGAAACCAGCCGTTATTAAGGCAGTCTATCAGACGGTATATCATCACAAAGTCCATTCCGCCGTGTCCCCCGTATTTTTCGATGCCGTCTTTAAGTTTCAAGCCAGAGAGGATGCTGATACTTTTCTTTGTACATTTTATAATCTTCCTCGCTCATCCATTCATGCCCTTTATCAATATCGACGAGCGACAGCCTGCTCGGGTAACCTTCGTGGTATCCCCGCGTTCCTGCCAGGGCATTAATCCTGTTGTAAGGCCTCGGAGTGACTACATCATGTTTTACAAGGATCATCCTTCCCTTATGTGTTCTTATAAGCGTGCTGCTCATATCTCCATGTTTGTATCCTGATCGGCCGTAGAATTCATTGGTACTTTCAATTTCTTTCGAGTATTCATCAAGAGATGCCTGTAATGAGCTCATAGATACTATCTTTTGAAATGAATCACCCCTGTTGATATTCATGTACTGGGCAACGGGACCAAGTCCGTGTGTGGGGTAAAGGTTGCCGTCTTTTACTTCGTGATGCCGGATGCGCCACATATTGTAATAATAATCGGGACTAAACATAAGCTCGCGGAGATTATGAATGTATGCACACTCAGCATAGGTCAAGTGTTCCGAATAAACCCTGCTGAGCCATATTCAGTACCCATAGTTCTTCATCCCCGTAGCAGACATTCTCCAGCATCATACAATGACGCTGCGTTTCCTCTGCAGTATCCACAAGTTTCCAGGTATCTTCCAGAGTGATCGCGGCAGGTACTTCTGTAGCCGCATGCTTTCCATTTCTCATCGACTCAACACACATCTCAGTATGATATTCCCAGGGAGTAGCAATGATTACCAGATCGATATCATCTCTCTTTATCATTTCTTTCCAGATGTCAAGTGAACCATTATAAACTGCCGGCTTTTGACCATGTCCAGAGTTTTTCAGTACTTCAAGAGCTGCGTCAGTCTTAGCCTTCTGAACATCGCAGATTGCGGTAATTACAGCTTTATCGGGCGTGAGTGAATCTACCAGTGTTATATGATCAGTTCCCCTGTTTCCGAGTCCTATAAAAGCCACCTTAACCTGTTTGATGGGAGGAACCGATAATCCAATAACCGATTTGCCTTTTGCTGCCGGAGCTGATGAAAATTGTTCTATCTTATCAGACAACTCACGACTGTTTACCTTGGGCATAAGCGGAGAGAAACCAAGAAATGCACTGCTCATTGCAGATAGCGTAATAAAATTCCTGCGCGTAATTTTATTTTTCATTTTTAACTCCCGTTAATTCGTGATTCACCTACCGACAATTCTCCCTTGTGCTCTATACCCCCTATTCCGTAACCATCGCTCTCTGCGCTTCGTACTAAATACCTGGATTATTAAATCTTGTAATGAAAACGCAAAATATCATACAATGGTATTGAGTGAACGTCTAAATTATTAATACCGAAACAATCCTCAATCGGTTGGAACTGCTTTAATTAATAAATGTTTTTTGAATGTACAGCTAATTTTTGGGTTTGCACCTTCAACAGACGCTATATTTTTGTCATTTACGTAATCGATTACATTATATTTACCCCCGGAAAGACCTCTAAGTTCAATTTCACCGCTCCATGAATCGGCGTAAAAAGCATAATACATTGTATCTTTTTTCTGAATTGCGTGGGTTTCAGGTTTGTCATACCCAATATCATATAGGTCTCCTCTGTAACACCCCTCAGGAAGTTTATTTGTATTATAAACATCAAGCCATTTCTGCCAAATCACTTCCTTTTCAGGAGTCAAAACAAAATTCTTATGCTCGAGTCGGTCGGTCGGCCAGGTGAACTTTGTACCTACAATTCCACCGACTCCAACGGCCGAAGCAAAATCATTTCCCCCATCGCTCAATTCAACATGGTCGCCAAAATACGGAGCGTTACATCCCATCAGAGCTTTTAGCGTTTTCCCTTTAAGCCTGATCTGCCAGGAAGATTCAGGATCAGAGCTGACTGTCTGGTTCAGATAAGGCAGGTTGTAAAATGAATACTCGGTACCGCAGGGACAGATCTGAATTACAGCATCCGGCTTGATACTTAAAGCAGCATTAATTATGGCCCTGAATAAAAGAGGAAGTTTCTCAGAAGATTCTTCCGGATATGAATGATGATGAGCCGGGTTATAACAAGGAGGCGCTCCGTTAAGATGCTGTCCATCTATTTTCAGGCCGTCGTAACCCCACTCGCCGATAATTTTCTTTACCAGTTTAACGTGGTAATCGATAACAGGCTGGTAAGCGGGACACATATAATAACTGTCCCACCATGAAATATCTACTTTTGAACTATCTTTATTCAGTAAAAGATAGTCTGGATGTTCCTTAATCAGGTCCGTACCCGGATCAACTGCCATTGGTGCCCACCACAACATTGCTTTCAGGTTGTTTTTATGGATCTCATCTACAAAACTCTTCATATCGGCATCGCCTTTTGGAAATCTTTTAGGATTAAGATGCCAGTCTCCTTCGGCAGTCTGCCAGCCGTCATCCAGCGTAGCCCAGCTGTAGCCCATTTCAGATACTTTCGGAAGTGTCCCGAGCACTTCATCAATTGTAAAGTTTCTTTCATAACCCCAGGCACACCATTCAGCCTGGTAAGTTGAAGGGGTAAAATTAGCAAACCTGATTCCCTTGTCCTGCATTACTTTACTGAATGTCTTCAGGGTATTGAAATAATCTCCTTTGTGAACTGAAACAAACGTTTCATAGGTTTCAAAAGAATCTCCCGGGGCAAGCTTTAATGGTTCAAGGAATTTATATGAAACACCTACACTGGCTCCATCTTCTCCCGAGGTGAACTCAACAGGCACCGATACAAGTTTCGGAGAGGTTTCAATGTGCCCCACTGCAAGACCCATATCCGGTCTCCATAAGTCCGCAACAGGAGTACCTCCGCCGTAGTCACTGGCATTCATACCAAGATAATTTAACTGGTTGAATCCCATATTTACAGGCTGGATCCAGTCTCTCCTGTCAGGATATGTCGCCCCCTGGAATGACCAGTATGAAGGCTGAACATTTTCAGCCGGCAGGAATTTATAATAATTATTAATCCAGCCGGTAATGGTAATAGTATCATTCCCGCTGTTTTTATAAGTAACAGTCATCATCAGAAAACCCGGGTACATCGGGTTCAATTTCCCTTTTATTTCTTTTACAATATTGAGTCCGCCTGCAGAATATCTTCCTTCCAGAACCAATCCTTTTACATTCTCCTTATTTACTTCTTTCCGATCTGTAAGCTCAAAGTCTGAAATTGTTTTCTCCTCCAGCATCAGCTGCTCGGAAGGAAAATATTTCTCCATCACAGGCTGACTGCCCTGCAGCTCAGAGCTGATCTGGCTATGCATATTTTTATCATATTTTATTGTAATTGTACCGTCTGAAAGCTGAGGATCTTCAGATGCGTATAAAGGATACACTAATACTAATAATAGAAGGGTTATTAAATTTTTCATTACCTGGTAAATATTTATGTTGAAATAATTATTAATTGTAATTCTCTACTCTGTTATTCCATCTCCCCGAGTTTTTTTCTACTGACTCCCTCTCTATAAAATGACGAAAAACTTACCTGTCTTAGTTCCCAGCTTTGATGAAACCACGTAGAAATATACACCGGGAGCTGCCAGTTGATTGTATTCATTCTTAACATTCCACTTTTCTATGCTGGGAGCATCATTGTTCAATGATGTATGACGTAATGTGCGGACAAGTTCACCCGCTGAATTGAATATCTTTATTGTTGCTTCGGCCGGTAAGTTGATGAACTGGATCTGATGATCACTTAATCCTGTTTCCCATATCTCGGCAATCTTGTATGGATTAGGGACAACAGAAACTTTGTCAAGGTTCTGTGTGGCAACAGGTGCCTGCGGAGTAACTTCAACGGTATTGTTTGCGTTGTTCGGAGTATTGCTGAAGCCATTTTCGAGAGGACCGATAATCTTATTACCTGTATCATAAGCCGCCACATAATAACGGTAACTCAGTCCGTTAACCACATCATTGTCCGTAAAAACATTTATGGTATCCCCGACATTAAAATTCTTAAATGTATCTACATCTACCACCTGACGTAATTGAGTCCAGTTATCACTTCCCAGATCAAACCAGGCATACTGAGGAATCGTACGGTAATTACCTTTTATGCCGTCCTCTTTGTCGAATTGTGCAAGAGGGATATAATGTATACCGCCTTCGAAATCTTTAAAGGTTCTGGTACCCCAGGTAATTCCGTCATCTTCCGACCTGTAAATTTTATAACCTTCAAAATCCTGTTCCCGCTCACTCCTGGTACCCCAGACAATTTTAACTTTCCTGTTCCCTGTGAATACTTCAGCAACAGGGGCTTTAGGGGCTTCAATTATCTGCCAGTCATTATTATATAAAGTAATTGCTCTCTGGGCATTTACTTTTATATCTTTTTCACTGGTTCCGAATACTGTAGCAAAAATAAGTGTATCACTTTCGCCCGGATTAAGTACGAAAGGTTCTGAACCGAGTGTCTGAAGTCCGTCAGCTCCAAGTCCTAAATAATATCCCTGACCGCCTTCATCCGCATCAGGCACGCCATTATGATCAAAGTCATCATCTATGCCGTCGCCGTTACTGTCTTCGGGATCATTCACATTTTTAATGTTGTATTCAAAGTACCAGTCGGTTCTGGCACCATTTCCCGCAGGTGTTGTTGCTCCCTGCCAGAAATGAAATGCATCATATGTAGCAACTTTTTTCGTAGGACCCGGCATCTGTAAAGACACGACTCCCGCCCAGGCTATTTTATCGGGTGGAATTGTTCCTCCCAGCGGTGATTCCTCGTAGCCGTTATCGTCGGTACCATAAGCGAGCTGCAGTTCGGGATCGTAGTAATGGCGGTCGTCATCATACCCGATGCCCGGATAGAACTGGGGTATAAAGCTGAAATCAGCATGGATCGCAGCGCGCATATCAGTGATCGGCGCAGTCCCGATATTCCTGATTACATAAACCCATACAATAAAATCTTCGTACAACGTTCCTTCCCATGCCATTCCACGAATAATCATCTGGGTTTTCAGAAAATTGGGATGAGCGTTGCTTGATGTAAGCTGATCCGTACCGCCCCAGGCTTCAACAACAGAAAACGTCTCCTGGTCTGCCAGCTGTCTTCCTCCCGGTCCAAATCCCGGCCATCCGGTTACAGAATCAAATTCAATAGGATCGTTCAGTACCGGGTATGCTGCCGGCCATGGGTCAGGCCATGTTGAAGGATCCGTACTGAGTATTGCTGATGGTGAATTAACAAACTCTGCGTAGGGATAAAAATGCTCTTCATCCCAGAAAGCAGCGGGACCTTCATCCAGCGTAGCATCACAAAAGGCAGTATAGTCGCCTGCCGGATCGGGATAGCCTCCTATTACACCGGGATCCTGGTCGATAGGAGCTCCAAGTAGAACGCCCACACCGGTTCCCCAGCTGATACCGCTTCCTGCAGGGTATTCGAAAGAGGGTTCTCTCGCCAGGGAGGTTGTTTGTTCATTACCGTTGCAAAGCAGGCCTGTGTTATTGAAAGTAGTCCGCACTTTATTAATATCAAAGATATTCCAGCGCTGGTTGACCATAGGATTGTTCTGACCGAATCCAAGGCCTGAGATAAAGACTATAGCTAATAAATATTTTTTCATGACCTGTCCTTTTTATTAACTATAGATTAAACTGAAGTGTAAACTGATTTAGATATACCAAAGTCGCCATAATCGAGGAACAGATAATCCAGTTTCAGTTTATAATCAATTATATTTTGAAAATCTAACCCGAAGCCTGCTGTATAATTCACTTCATCATAATTAAACTTATAACCTCCCCTCAGGTAAACCATTCTGTAAAGACCTATCTCGGTTCCCACATTGTGTCTTACCTTGTAATCTCTGCTGTCAAACAGGTCGTAAGCTAAAAGCCACGATATCTTGTCGTTATCCAGTACAAATTCTGATACTCCAAATCTTAATAACAGAGGAAGGTCCCATTCAATAGTTGAAAGTTCCGCAGGGATCTGTTTGTTGCCGGGATTATCGGGTACAGAATAAGTGATCGACAAATCTTCTCCTTTAAATTGCATCTTGGTTCCGAAGTTTGAAAGAGATGCCGCAAACCTGAAGTTATTATCAAAGAATGATGTAAGGAATACCGCCCCAAGGTCCACCGCAAAAGCGCTTGCTGTTGCATTCGCGATCGTCTGGTTAATAAATTTTACTTTCACGCCGAATGAAAACCTGTCGGTTAATGCCCTTGCATAACCGAGTCCCACCGCAAGGTCGCTTGCTGAAAGGAATCTCCCTGTTCCATCCTGATCATATACAGTGGTTTCTTCAATCTTTCCGTAATCCAGGTACTGGAGATCCATACCGAAGGAACCGACACCTTCCACTTTATAGGCAGCTGCCACATATGAGTTCCGTGTTTCAACGAGCCAGTCCATTGTGGAAATGGATACAGCGAAATCGTCATTTATCCTTGTCATCGCCGCTGTATTCCAGAATAGTGCTTCGGGCGATGCTATCGTAGCGATTGCCGCGTCACCCATCGCCATCGGTCTTGAGCCGACGCCGATCTTCAGAAAATTTGCAGCCGATGTTCCAGAGTAATCAACATCCTGCTGGGCAAATGTCTGACTTTCGATGACTAAGAATGATAACATGGCTGCTAAAAAAATTCTTTTGATCATTTTGTAGGTATATAAATATTTCATAGCCTGTTCCTGTTAAAGAATTACAAAAAATTTCCCGGTTACAGTGCCGGCAGGTGAACTGATCACGTAGAAATAAACACCCGGGGCAACCAGCTGATTATACTCGTTCTTCAGATCCCATTCCTTTATGCTGGAATTGTTATCCTTGTCCAGTGTCTTTACCAGTTCACCGGCTGAGTTGAAGATTTTTATTGTCGCCTTCCTTGTCAATCCAGTAAACTGCAGAACGTGTTCATTCCAGCCTGTTTCCCATATCGCATTGATTATATAGGGATTGGGTACCACTCTTATATTGTCCAGACTTCCGCTGGAGACGGCGAGTTCCGGACGAACACTGACAGTATTATTAAATTCCTCAGGTTTTGATGCGGCTGAATTTTCGAGAGGACCTACAATTCCGTTACCGGAGTCGTAGGCTGCAATATAATACCTGTAATCAACCCCATTCAGCACCGTTCTGTCTACGTAAACATTTACGGTATCACCATTCTGAAAGTGAGCAAGTCTGTGCTTCCCGAGATCGAAACCTGGTATTGAATCACCGCTTACAACAAAGCGCAGATTATTCCATTTGTCATCCCCCAGGTAATACCATGCATATTCAGGTAATGTCTGATAGTATCCTTTAATACCGTTTTCCAGATCAAATTGGGCAAGGGGAACGTAATGTATACCGCCCTGGAAGTCTGCGAAACTTTCACTACCCCAGGTTTGTCCGTCATCCTGCGAGCGGAAGATCTTATAACCTTCAAATTTAGGATCATGCTCACTGTTATTTCCCCAGATCAGGGTTACTTTTTTATCATCAATAAAAGATTCAACTACCGGCGGATCGGGCGCTTTTAAAGGCTGCCAGTTATTTGCATACAAAGAGATCGCACGCTGTGTATTTGTTTTTATCTCCTGCTCTGTTGCACCGAAAATTGTAGCAAAAATTAAAGTATCCATTTCACCCGGCTGCAGTGTGAATTTATCCGAACCGATAACCTGCAGACCGTCGGCACCGCTTCCCACATAATAATTGGGACCGCCGTCCTGAATATCCGGAATTCCATTTCCGTCAAAATCATCATCAATACCATCCCCGTCGCTGTCCTGCGGATCATCCTGATTCAACAGATTCCATTTATAGTACATCTCAGGATCGCCGCCGCTGCCTGAATTAGATGTCTGACCTTCCCAGAAATGGGCTGCATCGTAAGTTTTTATTCTACCGTCGCCGCCCGGCATTTTTAAAACAGCTACTCCTCCCCAGCCAATGTCTTCAGCGTTAAGTGCGCCTCCTCCAATTGGATTTTCCTCGTAGCCGTCATCGTCCCATCCGTACGCAAGCTGCAGATTTGGGTCGTAGTAGTGCCTGTCGGCATCCTGTCCTATTCCTGGTATAAACGCCGGAAAGAAACTGAAGTCGGCATGAATTCCCATCGACATATCAACAATCGGTTTGTCGGTAGGATTACGGATAACAAACACCCAAACGATGAAACTTTCATAAAGGGAACCTTCCCACGCCATACTTCTCATCATCATCTGCGTCCTTAACCACCTGGTCTGGCTGTTTCCCGATCCAAGCTGATCCGTTCCGCCCCATCCGAACATATAGCTGAAGGATTCCTGATCGCCTAATGTTCTGCCGTCTTCTCCGGCACCGGGCCATCCTGTTTCAGGATCCAAAAGTATTGGTACAGTCGGCAGATTATTATTGGTGATTTTGTCATTCGACATACCATCTACCGGGTAATAATTCGGCAGCGAAGCAGGCCAGGTTGATGGCCACGATGATTGATCAGTGCTTATGCTCGCTTTTTCAGGGTTAACAAATTCCGGATAAGGCGCAAAATGTTCTTCATTCCAGAAATCGGCAGGTCCTTCATCCATTGTTCCGTCGAGATATGGATAATTTTCCGGGTTAACACCACCTACCACTGCGGGATCCTGTGGAAACGGAGCCCCGACAACCACGGCAACGCAGGTTCCGTATTCCTTACCGCTTCCCTGAGGAAATTCGAAGGAAGGCGACCTGGCATTGTTATAATTCTGATTATCGCCGTCGCATAGCATACCTACATTGTCGAAAACAGTTGCTACTTTATTTATATCCAGTTTATTCCACCTCTTATTATCCATAGGATTCTGCTGCTGGGCCCGGATAACCGGCAGAAATAAAAGAACTATTATGACGACAGCTTTGAAAAACGTTATGTTCTTGTTAAAAATCATAAGTCTAATTCCATATTTTTATTCCCAACCGGACTGTCCTGCCCGGTCCGTACATACTCGGATTATTTGTGTAATCATATGAGGTGGCCTCATTAGCATCTGTTCCCGCAACACCGGAATCGGCATATACCCACCATATATTCCTGTCATTGGTCAGGTTTGTCACCTGTACGAACAGCTGCTGTTTAAAGCCGAAGAAATCAAAGTTCTTGAACAGGTTCATATCAAGCTGGTGTACAGCAGGTGAGCGTTCACCGTTCGGGTCAAATGATGAGCGTGTGTAAGGAAAACCGGAGGAAATACTTCCGTAAAGTGAAAATCCCAGTCCGTTATCCATTTCAAAGTGGATATTCCCCTGGAAAACATGCGGCTGATCCCAGTTTGCAGGAAAAGTTCTTGATTCATCGGTCGGACGCTCAAATAATATCGATGTACTGACAAGAGTATTCGATAATGTATAATTGAAGAAAGCTGAGAAATGATTCGAGAACTGTTTCTTCAGTGAGAACTCGATCCCTTTTACAGTTGCATAATCGATATTACCCATAACCTGAAATCTTTTTCCTTCTGTCGTTTCGTTAAGAAGTACTCCTATCAGGTTATTTGTTTTCCTGTAAAATGCTGTAACGTCGAGCGAAACAAAATCACTCAGCATTGTCTGAAGTCCGAACTCATAGTTTACCGTTTTCTCAGGCTCTATGGTTGTTGAGGCAAGAGGAGTATTTTCCAGCTGGGGATTTGGTCTGTACTGACCGCTTGCTGAAATATAATACGTACCCTGGAATACCTTATAATAGTTGGGGAATTGATAGTAATGCCCGTACCCGAACCTTACCGCAGCCTTATCGGCAATCGGGAAGCTTATACCGAGACGCGGTGTTACATAGAATTCAGCTTTTGCATCCTCAACAGGTGCGCTTGGATTGCCATTCTGTTTAATATCAACCAGCACTTTCCTGTTGGTATTTATATAATCGAACCTTGCTCCAAGGTTGATTATCATACCCATGTCTTCAAATTCCATTTTTTCGTTAACATAACCGTCTACCTGGTAAGGCTTGTAGTTGTACTGCTCAAGTGCCTCGCCTCCGTCAGGATTACGTCTTGTCAGGTCAGTCTTCAGCAGCTGAAGGGTTGATCCTATAGCAAGATTATGAATTTTGTTGATCTGCCAGACGTAATCAAGTTTGGCTTCCTTCCTGCTGAAATAGGTATTGAAGAAAACCCAGTCCTCACCAATAGTTGAAAATTCAGCAGTACCGTTTTGGGGAACTATACTGTAAAGCGACAGGTCATCATATACACTTGACTTAAATTTTCTTTCATAATTGGCTAGTGCAAGTTCAACATAGCTCCTCTCGTTAATCAGATAATTGAACTTTACATATCCCAGGTTGTCGTTTAACCTGACAGGAGGTGTTCCGTAAGGATTGTACTTGAAATAATGGTTGTACACTCCTTTGTTTGCCTTTGAATAGAAACCTCCTATGGTCACCTTGAAACTGGGCACAGCCTGCCAGATTATTTTGGCAAAGTCAAACTGTGTATCGCTGAACTGCATAGGGACTCTCTTAGGTGTACCGCTTTTATCAGTACCCTCACTGTTCACATAATTGGGGTATATGTACCCGAATATATATCCGTCTGTACTGAATGTTCGGTGAGAATACATAAAACCGAGATTACTATAGAAAGGAAGAGCCGCTGACATTGAGAACTCAAGACTTTTAGTGTTCTCTGAAACTGCATCTATACCTAAATTGTCAGTAAACGATTTTATCGCAAATTTGGGAGTGGTTGACATATCACTCGCACTGGATATTTTAACAACACCCGACATTGCCTCACCGTACTGGGGGCAAATGTTCCGGTGAATGTCTCCATTGAACTGATGGCCAATTCGCCCATCTGGTCAATGTTGAAGTCACCCCACAAGGCGTCTCCGACATTAATTCCGTCCAGCAGGTATTCAGCTTCGTTCTCTCTGCCGCCCCTGAAATGCAGTCCGTCCGAAGGTACTGTGGCAAACTGACCAAATACAGGCAGACTTGATACATCACGGGTCAGTATCTGCCTGGTCACACCAGCCTGCTGAACCAGTACATCCTTTACCGTTGTTATTGGGATCTGTGCGATTTCTTCAGCCGTTCTGCCCTGTAATTTACTCGTCAGATCTTTCTGTACAGGGGGGATCTTATAGGAAGTAACGGTAACCTCTTCCATTTTTATTGACTCAGGCTGCAGGTCGAAATCAAGATTGACAGTTAAACCTGATGAAACTTTTACGCCTTCAATTACCTGAGTGTTATATCCCAGCATTTTAGCCCTGACATTGTGGGTTCCTGAAGGAATATTCAGAATCAGGTAATTACCGTCTTCATCGGTTGCGTCACCAACCATCAGGTTTTCGATGAAGACACTGCACCCGACCAAAGGCTGACCTGTTGAAGCATCAGTTATTTTTCCTACAATCTTACCGCCGTTCTGGGCTGCCGCCTGGAAGGAGAGTAAAAGTGTAGTGCATAAAATTAAAATGTATTTACTCATAGGATAACCGTAAGTTTAAATGCGATTAATAGTTATTTTTCGTAATTGCCAGGTATTTTAAGCTGCCGCCGACCTTCGCACTTGAAATCGGTTTCATTGTTTTTGTTTCGATTATCTTCACTGTAGAATCGATCGGAGTAACAGCATACAACAGCTCCTCAGCAGAAGTTAACCTGAGTTGATCAACCTGGTATTCCCATTCAAGATGATCGGCAACAGTATTGGAGGCCGCATCGATCTTAAGAATGCCTCCCACGTTGTCACCTCCTGTACCTCTGAAATAAGCCGCATAATAAAATTCTTTGCCCATTGTACCGTCGGTTAGATATGGGTAGCCCAAATCAAGAACTTCAGGTGTTTCAGTCTGAACATTGAACACCGATAATACACTTGAGTTAGTACCGAGAATGTAAAGATGGCTGCCATCATCACTGATCTCGATATCGGTAGGTTTCGAGGATAAACCGGATGGTACTATATGTGAATCATCATAATTGTCAGCGTTAACCACCTTGATATCAGAATTTGTGGTACTGTAGAAGTAAAGGCGGTTTGTAGCGGTGCTGTAAGAAACATCCTTGGGTCTGAAATCGTCGGCAAATACGTATGTTTGTTCTGCAATAAGTGAATTCAGATCAATTACCGAAAAAGATTTTGCAGATGCATTTGTTACATAGGCTTTATTATTTCCGAATTCAATGTTCGTCGGACCTAACCCAACAGTAATCTGTTTTTCAATTGAAAAATTCTCAGGATTGACAACAGTAACCAATCCGTCGCTAAGTTTTATACTTACAATGAAAAGCTTATCTGAGTTTTTTTCAATCTCCAGTGCCGCGGTCTGGTAGTCCTCCGGTTCAGGAAGGCGCAGGCTGTCGATGAATTCATCAAATTCGCCTATTTTATAAATCATATTGCGGTTTGATTTATCCCTTATGAAGCCCAGAGGATAACCATTGGCCGAATATTCACCGCCGGTAAAAAACCAGCTCGTTTCGGGTACATCCTCTTCGGTCGGTGAGATCATTGAATTTCCGTGTACATCCATTACTCCCCCTTTAACCGAAACCGTATAAAATTCTGCCGGTTTATAATTCTCTAATGGGGTATATACAACTATAGTATCCGATTCACCGTAGGAAAATGTACCGTCAATTTTTCCACTGATGCTTTCGACAACAATGTTTGATGGAAAACTATTCAGATCCATTGCTTCATTAAAATAGAACTTTACCTGCTGATCAAGCGGAAAGACAAGATTTGAAACATCAAATCCTATCTTTGCAAATTCAGGCCTGTCAATTTCTGTAGGAGCAGGCGGCATCCTGTCGGGGACACAGGAATTAAGAGTTAATGCAGCAACAGTGATCAGAATTAGTTTGATAATGTTCCTGGTCATTTTTTTCACCATAAAATTTCTAATTATTGGCGGCTGTCCCGGGACTTGTTTTAGCATTACAATCTTCATTCGTCTCCGGGTCAGCCTCCATAGTTATTACTATTTAATTAACATCATCTTTTTGGCAACACTGTATTTGTCAGTGCTGATCCTGTATATATACGCGCCGCTTACCATCTGAATACCATTATCATTTTTGCCATTCCATACTAGTCTCTGCGAACCGGCATTAAGCTCCTGGTTATTTATTAAGGTTGAGACCTTTCTTCCAAGAATATCAAATACCTCAACTTTAACTTTGGTTCTTTCAGGAAGAGAAAATTCGATTGTGGTTGTGGGGTTAAACGGATTAGGATAATTGGATACCAGGCCGAATCCTTCTGCTCTGGTTATATCCTTAGTTTCTTTTACGCCGACAACAGAATTATCACCCAGCCTGTGAACGCTTGGTCCGTCAATGAAATTATAATTGATTGCGTAGTAGGGATACGTTATCTTCTATAATATTGTTTGGAACGTATTCCTCATTGTCCCAGTTCTCATCGCCTACAACATAGAGCCACGGCCTTACATCTGTTCCGGCATTAATCACTGATCTTGGGACTGCTATCTCCACTACATTGTCCTCCGAATTCTTTGCAAAGGTCGCTATCGCTCCTTCAACTTCGGCGAATTCTTCGTAGGCTCCCTGCCAGTCGGCAATATATTTATAAACCGGAACTTCATTACCTGTGGAATCAGGATGCAGGGCTGCGCTCAGGTCGACCATATAATCAACAGGGAGTCTCCAGAAACCGCCGTAACCCAAACCGGTTGTATCTCCCCAGTTAACCTCGAAGAATAACTGAAATACAGGAGCATTTTCATAATTATTATACATTCCTGCAAATGTAGCTGAAGGATCAATGTCGATTCTGACATAAAGGTATGTTGAATCGCTTGTTACATACATATCCTGTACATCGAACTCGGGACCGGTCGGCATATCACCCAGTTCTTCGGCACATTCACCAACGTCAGCCGGCTGAATGCCTGCAGCAACCCAATCAAGAAGATCGCCGTCGATAGTTATATCCGACATGATCTGGTCACCCTGATGCTGATAAACAGTTCCGCCGTACCAGAAATCGTATTTCAACATTGAAACTCCGCCTTCCAATGGAAGCTGTGACGCTCCGTCAGTCCATTGGTAATCACCCACTGAATAGATCCATGGCCTGAATTCACTGCCAAAATTGATCAGATTGCGCGGTACTGAAAATTCAAGCTGATTATTATCACTGTTGATAGCCATCGGGACATTCGCCAAAAATACAAATTCACCTTCAACGTAGGTTGGATTTCTATTGCCGGTGTAGAGATATAATATCCCATGTTTATCCGTTGAATCAGGATTCAAAGTAGGTGCCAGATCTATGCTGTAATTATAAGCATTGTTCCACCATCCCCAGTCAAAACCGGTTGTATCACCGATTTCTGTATCGAAATCCATTTCAAATACAGGGGGGTTAGTGAAGTTGAAGAAATTACTGAAACTGGCAGTTGGATCAAGATCAATTTTGCAGTAGACATTTTCAGAATCATGCGTTATGTACACATGTCGAACGTTAAAATCTGCGTACTGCTGATCCACAACAACGCCGTAGCTTTCCGCGGGAAGCCCGGTATCAAGAGGATCTATTCCCGCCCAGTCGAGCATATCGCCGTCAATTGTAATTTGAGCGGATGCCGAGCCGAGGAGAAGAATGAAAGAGATCAGTGTAAAGACTTTTTTCATGATGATCACCTGGTTTTAATGATTGATTAATTATTTAAGTAATAAGAGTTTCTTAGAGTAAAAGTTTTTTTTTGTTTTGAGTACGAAAAAATAAACGCCGCTGCTTAATTCTCCTGAAATATTTCCACTGGTATTCCAGATAATTCTTTGACCTGTGTACTCGTATGGTTCAAATTTTTTTACAACTCTGCCCAGTATATCAAAAACCATCGCTTCGGTAATATCTCCCGGTCTTATGTTGTATTCGATGGTTGTTGTTCCGTTAAATGGATTAGGATATGATTCAATTTTATATTCATCAGGTACCGAAGATTTGTCCTGCTGAATACCGGATACACCGCTGAACAATTCAAAGAAATTTGTTCCGGTGTACGTTTCACCGCCTGCAGTATTTGATATTACGATCTCGTGGTTAAGAGAATTATAACCGGTTGAATCTTCCCACAGATCCTGGTTTGCAAGCCTGATTGCATAATCGGGATTATCGTGCAGTCTGTTCTCGGGATCTGCCAAAAACAGGAAAGCTGAATAACTGCCTTCCGGCATGTCATCAGGAATTCCTGCAGTTATATTTACATAGGAAGTATCTCCTGCCGTCCAGAACCGGGGATCGCTCTCCGTAATAAGTCTGTATCTTTGATCGTTCTCTGTATTTCGTAAAATTATTTCGAGATTTCTCGGATTAAAAGGACTTGCAAAACCATAATTAGCTATCTGAAAATCAAGATTAAATAGTACCGGAGGGTTTGATACTGTCTGAGATTATCGCCTGCTGCAGTTCCAGCCGGTATCCGAGGCGTCTCTTGATCTCATCCATACATCCTTCATTTATCCACCTCGCAATAACATCGGGATGATAGTCCTTGTTTATTACTGACCAGTGCATTCTTGCCAGATCAATTAACGAGTTCTCGCAGCCGGCATATCCGCAGTCACAGCAGGTCTCACCTCCCTGCGGAACATACCTGTTATCCTGGTTCAGATAATCCTTATCTCCTTCTACATCATTCCAGAGGTATGTACCCATATCGGTAGCATCAGAAACAAAACAATCATTATGGGCTCCTACCCTGGACTGCCGGATGCCGGAGAAGGCCTGCGTTGAATCAAGAGGATCATTAACCTCAAATATTTTCCGTTTATAATCCGGTGTTCTTACAACAACATTTCTTTTTTCCGGAATAGCGTCAAGCAGCGCAAATGTAACAGCTCTCCTGCTCTGAGTATTATTCAGATTATGAGAGGAATAGTACCATTCACCCCAGGCTCCGATGAAACCTGCCTCTACATAATCAATAACGTCATAATTCTGCTGAAAGATCGGGGAAAGCTGGTTGATGTGAAGCAATATGGTATCCAGTGCGGCATCTTCACCGTTCTGATTATTGGTATACGAAAAACGCATAACAAGCTTAACGCCGCCTTCGCGTGCAGTATTTAAATCAGACTCGACAATATCAAGGAATGACTGCGGCAGCGGAATATCGTTATACTGGGGAATGGTATATATCCTTTGTATTACAGATATATTTTGAGCCTTAAGCGTGTTGATTAAGTTTATGGTCACCGGATTACTCCGGTATGCGGAAAATCCTCTTTCGGGATTAAAGATTATTTCGTCGGTTCCCTCATATACTATTGTACTCTGTGCAGACAGATTGAAAACAAATAGTGAAAATATCAGGATAGTCTTAAAAATATATTTCATTTTGTTTTTCAGCCGTTTTGTTCTTATCTCATTTTCTTTTGATCATTATTACCGCTCCCCTGTCTATTTCAGGAACGGTAAAACTGATCTCATTGTCGTTTACCCGGGTATCTATTTTCTCTTTTTCTCCGAGAAACGGGAGTATGTAAACTTCATCAGAACCCTCAGCCGGGAAGCTGATTTTTATATCTTTCAGTGTTCTCACGGGCATATCATATACAGTAGTTAATGCCCGTACATTGGTCAGAAATACGTTGATGTTTCCGTCATTATGTACCGGTACAGCTATCAGATCAACCGGGGCATCAATTTTTATTTCGGGTGCATACGAAGTAAATGTTGTAAGTTCAGCCAGGAATTCATCCCTGATCGATTTCATTTTCTTCAGCTCTCCACCTGATCTGAAATAATTATTCAGCTCATCTTTCATTGCTTCGGTATAACTTTTTCCGGGACTTTTTTTCAATACCAAATAATTTTCAGCACCCGGTTTATCAGAGATTTCTTTTACAAACGAAAGATTACCCTGAAGTTCATGAGTATTAAGCTTTTCACGATTGTCATTATATTCAGCAAACCCGCCCGTAATTATGAGCTTTGAACCGTTCTCGCTTAATTTTTTAATTGAGCCTGCTTCTTTATCACTAATGCATTTTACATCGGGTAGGATCAGAATTTTGGGTGCCATCTTATCTATGGTTCGGGAAGTTACAACCTGGAAAGGAAGGTGAGAATGGGTAAGTAAATTTACTATACCACGGTAACTGTTAATAAAATCTTCGCTGAAATAGTTTCTTGTTACATCAGAGAAGTAAACGCTGATTGGTTCCACCGGAACGCGGTTGGAATAAAACAGATCTTCATATTGAGATGCCCATTTATATACTTCCGTTCTCGTCTCCATATCATTCGTGGATGACATAACGTACCCTTTCACATCCCACATATTCGTGCCTGTAAAGAGTTCTGATGCGAAAAGGCTTTTCATTGCCTCGGATGGTTCAACTTTTTTATTATCATACCAGGAGTAGCACAGCATCCAGGAAGGATCACCTTCAGCAAATGCTCTGAAAGTACTCATACCCAGAATGAAATTGTACCAGTCGTACGGCTCTCTGTCGGAAGCGTAGTATTCACCTTCACTGTACTCATGAGCTATAACGTCGACGACATCATACATTTTAAACACATCTGCACCTACCCTTACAGCTTCTTCAGAAATGCCCGGATATATTTCAGCAATGGTTTTGCATTCGGGATTAATCGATTTGACATTCCGATCGATTTCAGCCATAAAATCAGTCAGCGTCTGCATTCTGAAATTAATCCATTTGATAAATCCCGGATCCTCATAATTTCCTAACTGAATATCTGTTTTGGCATTCAGACCGGTATGTTTTTTCAAATTCCGCAACTGTGTAATCATCAAAACTTGCCCACGTATCCTCCCAGCCCTCAAAGTGCGTCATCCAGTAAGGGATATCCACATAAATACCATCTATTCCCGTTGCAGCTATTTCACGTACTCTCTGCATATATGTTTTTCGCCACTCGGGAGCATATGGACTGATCCAGACATCCTCATCTCCCTCAACAATCCAGAAAGCATCGTCTGCACCGAATACAGCTGGTTTTCCGTTTATATCTCTTTGAACCCAGTCGGGATGATCTTTGAAGAAAGTATGTTCCTTATTATCAGCATCCGCTGTTATACATTCCAGTCCTGCTATATAAACAAAGGTGTGGTTATTTATTTTGTGAGCTTCTTCAGTTACTTTCCGTATCGCCTCAAGCTTCTCGGTAGGATCGAGGAAGCTTTCATATCTCCCTGTGATATCATTATCTACTTCAATACCGTAAACAAAGCTGTCACCCGCCTTTTGAATGATGCTGCCGATTTCGTTATAAGTGAGAGGATTACCGCAGATCCTGACTTTGTGCGTCCAGTCCTGCTGTGCATAAAGATTGGCAAACGAGCAGAAAATGAAAATTTTTATAAAAATACTTAATGTAGAAATTTTCATAAGCTGATGCTCTTTTTGTGCGTGCCGCTTAATATTTTCATTTTATGAACGATCATATCTTTAACTGTTTCTATAGCAGAAGGAAATACATTCCTGAGGTCAATTTCATCGGAATTAAGTAATATGTCCTTCACTGATTTCATAAATAGGTTTTTGGTATCTGTAGCAACGTTGACCTTTGAAATACCGGCGCCCGCGGCCTCCTGAAGCTGATCATCAGGAATGCCTGAGGCGCCATGTAGTACAAGGAGAGCGTAAGTGAGTTCTTTTATTTCAGTAATTCTTTGAATATCAAGTTCAGGTTTCCCTGAATAAAATCCATGTTTCGATCCTACTGCAACAGCAAGCGAACTTACTCCGGTTTCATCCACAAAAAGTTTTGCTTCTGAAGGCTCTGTAAATCTGCTGCGGTCAATTTCAAGTCCTGGTTTGGGAACATATCCAAGTTCCGCCTCCACATTCACATTGTAAGGTTCAGCAATTTTTACGGCTTTCCGGGTTAAGGCAATGTTTTCTTCAATACTTTTATCACTCGCATCAAACATAATGGAATCAAAACCTTCATCGAGACATCTCTGGATTAATATCAGGTCTGAACAATGATCCAGGTGAAGCCACGACTGAATATGCTGCTCTGCTGAAACAGTGCGGGCGATAGCATATGTTGTTTTTAATCCCATGTAATCAATTGAAGCAGGAGTAACCTGCAGAATTACAGGATTTCCGGTTTCAGCTGAAGCCTGTGCAATCGCTTTACAGGTTTCCAGGTTATAAAAATTCGCCGCTATAAGAGCTTTCCCGTTCTCCTGTACTTCTTTTAACTTGTTAAGTAATTTCAATTCTTATATCCGAATTTTTCTTTACCAATACTGATTACCTGATCATAACTTTCAAATGCCGTAGTGCCTCCGGCCGCAGTTGTATTAACAGCACCGGTAAGATTTGCGAACTCCTGGCATTCATCAACCTTACATCCATTTATGTATTTGAAAATAAATCCCGCATTGAAACTGTCGCCCGCACCGATAGCATCCACAACCTTATCATTATAAAAGGATTGCTTGAATACATTTTTCTTATTATTTGCCGTGATTGAACCTTTACTGCCCAGCTTAACTACAACCAGGTTTCCGTCACAGGTGAGCTTTTTAATAGCATCTTCCAATACAGTTTCATTCGTAAGCAGCAATGCTTCCTGTTCGTTGGGAAGGAATACATCGACATAAGGAAGTATTTCCTTGTAATTAAAATTCCATTTTTCGGCCGGATCCCACTGCATATCAAGTGAAGTTGTAAGTCCGTTCTCTTTTGCTGTCTTAAAGAGTGAGAGCAGCCCGGATTGAATTCCCGGCTGCAGGAAATATGAAGAAAAATGCAGGTGGCGGGCAGATTTAATTACGTTTTCGTCCAGGTCAGCGATTGTCAGATCTTCCATTGCCCCGGGATAAGTAACCATGGCCCGGTCCTCGGAATAGTTTAGCACGATTGTGGCGCCGGTATTCAGTTTGCTGCTGGTAATTATGAAATCAGTAGCTACTTTCTTGGATTCCAGACTTTCCTTTACGAGTGTACCGAAAGCATCGTTTCCGATCTTTCCGGCAAAAGCAACTTTTGCACCCAGAGTACTCAGGTTGCTTGCGAAAATTGCAGAAGAACTCCCCAATGTCAGCGTCATCTGCCTGGCTATTTTTTCTTTCCCCATTTCAGGAAAAGAATCTATTGTATTAAGAATTAAATCTACATTTAATTCGCCTACAACAAGTACATCAAACTGTTTGTTTTTCATTTGCCTTTTCCGCACTAATTTCTGTTGCATCTTCTTCGGGATTATCTTCAATTGCCATTAAAAAGATTGAGATCAGTGCCAGGATCATTCCGGTAATAATAATTGGATGAGGAATAACCTGGTAAATGATCAATGAAATTATAATTGTTATAACAGGGGCTACTGCATTAGTCATAGGACTTACAATAATAGCTTTGCCGTACCTGAAAGCATAAACAATCATCAAAGCACCTATTGAATTCAATATCTGTATCATCGCTGCTAAATAAGGTCCTTTGAATCCCCAGTTAATTTCCTGTGAGAAGTCAGTCATCAGCAGAGCTATCGGGATAAGTACTAAACCGGTAAGCATCATGTAAAAAAATATGCTTTCGGCCTTCATTGTCTGATTTGCAAATCGCATAATATAAGCCTGAATCCCCCAGGCAAAGAAAACAACTAATGCAAGGATTACCCAGAGGAAGCCGGAACTATTTACATCATTCGGCGGCTGGTAGGATAAAAATATTATGGCAACGAGAGCAAGAACGATACCGATCCAGCCCTTACGTGAGGCTCTTTCTTTTAAAAAGACATACGATAAAACGATTGTTATTACCGGCGACAGGGAAATAAATGGAAAAACCAGATATGCCGGTCCGGTTCTGAGAGCCTGGAACAAAACCAGCTGGCCCCCCGCACCTGTAAACCCGATCAGGCAGCCCAGGAAAATAGATTTTTTATCTGCTTCCAGTTTCCAATTGATTATTTTTAGAGCAACCAATGCAGGAGGGATCATAGTCAATGCCCATACCACATAACCTAGCGTTGCAGGAAAACCTGCTTTTTCAGGAATTTCAATGAGCGCTCCCCAAACCCCCCAGAATAAAGTTGTAATGATCGCATAGAGCAGCCAAGGACGAACTTTCAAATTAACCTCCCGTTGTTGCATTATGATAAATGTCTAAGACACCTGAGATCCTGTGCTGAATTATTTCTTCAGGATTTGCAAGGATGGTTCCTGCCCTGACAGCAGTATATTCTTCCGGCAAATACTGACTTAATAATGTATGAGGGATATGATATTCAGAAAGATTGCTTATCAATCTGTTTAATGATTCATTCACTTTTTTATCAGACCAGTAATATCTTATCCTGTCGCTATAGCTGTATTTTCTTTTAAGTCTGTTTTCTGCTTCATCAGCGCTGTAATATTTTTCCCAGTAATCCGGGTATTCCAGCATTCTGTTTTCAACCACTTCGATAAGATTTGATGAAGCGACTCCTTTCTTCCCCGCAAGCAGCTCTTCTTCTATCAGAGCAAGAGAAAAAACGGCTTCACGGAACTTATAAGTAAGCCAGGGTCCTACTTTAAGGATCGCAAAATGATCCTTAACCATCTGACTCAGTGATTCCTTTTTCTGATAGTCAGTTGAGTGCGCTTCATATACGAGAGAGGGAAACTTCTCAATGAATTCTACGAGATCTTTGCTTTTATTCCTGTCGTACTCGCAGACTTCTGCATCTCCGAACTCAACTCCTGGTTGAACTACTATCCCGATTACCCGCTCCCATGCGTCAGTCAGATTGTATTTTTGAAAAGCCTTTTCGGTAAGTCGGATTGTCTCCCCGACATCCTCGACCTGTGTAATGTGCATATCATCAGCCTGTTTTTTTGCCCCGCCCGGCGGGGGGACATCAGTTCCGATTATGTAAACCGGAAGGGTCTCGCTGTTCTGTGATCCGGCAGCATCCTCGGCGGCTTTGCAGAGAATGGCTGACCGCTCTGCCGCTATTGCCGGATCAAGAGGTTTATTTCTGTCACCATCATCCGCGCATTTCATGCTGGCATCCAGGTGAATCTTACAAAACCCTGCATTAATATAAGCAGAAATCTGTTCCCGTGCTTTTTCCAGCGCCGTTTCTGATTTTTCATTCTGCCACCTGTTAGGTCCGAGATGATCGCCTCCGAGAATGAGATTTTCAGCCGAAAAATTAACTTTTTGAGCCAGGGTAAGTACTGATTTCTTAAAGAGTTCCGGAGTCATTCCCGTGTAACCGCCGAACTGATCGACCTGGTTAGATGTCGCTTCGATAAGCAGGAGCCGGTTATTTTTCTTCGAATGATTAATTGCCGCTTTTATTACGAACGGATTTGCCGAGCATATAGAAGTTATTCCTATTCTTTGCCCTGATTTATGGGTACGCGTGATCTGTAATATTTTATTCTCGAGAGCTATCACTATTTAACATTCGTATATGGATAAATATTTACTCCCTGTACAACCCGGTGTATCATCCCTGATTCTGAAGGAGAATCAGGATCGAGTCCCAGATTTAATGACTTATATAATCCAAGTAATTGTGCAATCATAACCATAGAAGCAGAAAGAAAATCTTCCTGAATATTCATTCCGTTATCAGACAAAACAATTTTCAGATCAAGATTTACCGGAAATGAGTCATGTTCCATAACACCGATAGAATAAAGCGGCTTTCTGGTTCCTTCGATTGCCAAAACGAGGTCCTTTTCATATAATCTCGCATAAGGATTATTTGAAAAAAGATAAACTATCAGTGTGTTTTCATCCAGAACAGCTTTTGGACCATGACGAAATCCCATAAAAGAGTCGTGCTTGCATATAATCTTTCCGTCGGTCAATTCCTGAAGCTTAAGCTGTGATTCCCTTGCAATGCCTTTCAGCATTCCGGATCCAAGGAATACTGCTCTTTTAAAATCAGAGGCTGCTACTTTCTGTAATTTTTCGGAATAAACATTCAGTATCCTCCTGCCGTATTTATTGAGCAGACTGAATTGATCATCAAGGTCATCCTCTTCTTCATTTATCCTGGTCACCAGGAGTCCCGCCAGCAGCATTGAAGTAAAGCTTGCTGTCATAGCCAGCCCCTTGTCATTAGCTTCAGGGGGCAGAATAAAGATGAACTTGCTTTTTGATTTAACCGACTCTAATAACTCACTTTCATTATTACAGGTAATTATCAGGTGAGAAACACTATACGATAATTTTTCAGCTACTATTATTGCCTGTGCACTTTCGGGACTATTACCCGATCTGGCAAAAGATATCAACAAATATTTGCTTTTATTATTAAAGTAAAGTTCTGGATGGGTAACGAGATCGGTGGTCGCAACAGCACTTACCGGGTTATTAAATCTGCTGCTGTAAGCACCCAGAAGTACTTCACCTATAAATGCGCTGGAACCCGCACCAGTCAAAATTATCCTGGTATTACTGTCATTAAGTGAGTTTGAGAGATATTTCTTCAGCTGTTTTCTAAAAGAATGGTACTCGCTGTATAGTTTTCCCCAGAGTTCCGGTTGACTGGCAATCTCTGATTCTGTGTAGGAATCGCTTACCATTCCGAAACTTTTATTATAGACTTCCATTTTGGTTACGAAACCTTATTATTAATTTATGAAACCTTTCATTGCGTATTTAATATTTTTATTAATATTAATCAAGATTTTATTTCCTTTTTTTTAACATTTATTTATTTTTCGAAAGCTTTTGATTTTTTTTATTAAAAAAGGTTTTCCAAATGTCAACTATAGATCGCCGCGTAAGGATCCTGGAAATGATAAATAAAGAAGGACAGGTGTCCGTGAATGAACTTAGCAGGATCTTTAATGTAAGCGAGGTAACTATTCGTAATGATCTGTCACACCTTGAAGAAAAGAATCTATTAATCAAGACCAGGGGTGGAGGACTGAAAACTCAGAGTGTTGGAATAGATCAGAAGCTGAATGAAAAAGCACAGATCAATTCTAAAGAGAAGGTTGCAATCGGGAAAAAGGCTGCTGAGTTAATCAAGGATAACGACACAATTATTCTCGATTCGGGAACAACCACGGTTGAAATTGCTAAACACATTAATGGTGTAAATAACCTGACTGTTATTACAAATGCATTAAATATAGCCGGTCAGCTGATAAGAGATGAAATTAAAGTTATTCTGCTCGGAGGGATCCTGAGAACATCCTCTCTCTCATTGATTGGACCGATAGGAGAAAGCAACATGAGGAATTTTTATTGCGATAAATGCTTTCTTGGTGTTGATGGAATTGATTCAGAGTCAGGAATATTTACCCCGAACCTTGAAGAGGCAAATTTGAACAGGCTGATGATTGAGGCTTCAAATGAAGTAGTTATCGTGACCGATTCAAGCAAGTTTAAAAGAAAAAGTTTCGTTCATATTGCACCTATAACAAAGGTTAATATGATCATCACTGATTCCAACCTGCCTGAGGATGAATTTAAGAGTTTACAAAACAAAGGTATCAAGGTGATACTGGTTTAAATTTTAAACATAATGGATTATTAATTATGATTACTCTTAAAAGAACATTACAGATTATTTCAATTATTTTATTCATCACTTTTTCAATGTCTGCCCAGACAAGCCCTGAAAATCTTCTCCTTAAAGATTTCAGACCAAAAAGTATTTACAATATTCCTGAAACAAAGATTACTAAAGCTAAATACCCTGTTTTTGATGCTCATTCCCATCCCTACGCAGCCAGCGAAGCAGATCTTGACTTATGGGTAAAGAATATGGATGAAGCAGGAATTACCAAAACTATTCTTTTAACATACGCACACGGAAATCAGTTCGATTCACTGGTAAATTTTTATTCAAAATATCCTGACAGATTCGAGCTTTGGTGCGGATTTGATTATACCGGATATGACAAACCAGGCTATGGTCCTGCCGCTGTCCAGGAACTGGTAAGATGCTTTAATAAAGGCGCAAAAGGTGTTGGCGAGCTTGGGGACAAAGGCAAAGGGCTGTTGTACTGTACCCCTCATGCCCCCGGAATGCACATAGATGATCCCCGTCTGGATCCCCTATTGGAAAAATGTGCCGAGTTGGGAATGCCGATTAATATTCACGTTGGAGAACCGCAGTGGTTTTATGAAAAGATGGATTCGACTAACGATGGTTTGATGAACGCCTATACATGGAGACTCGATAACCAGGAAGGTATCCTCAATCTGGATGAGGTTTTGTCAACTCTCGAGTCTGCATTGAAGAGACATCCCAAAACTTTATTTATAGCATGCCACTTTGCAAACCAGAATACCGACCTGGCAAAACTGGGAAGGCTTCTTGATCTTTATCCGAACTTTTATGCGGATATAAGCGCACGCTACGCTGAGAATGCACCTGTTCCCAGATATACCAAAGCATTTATGGAGAAGTATAACGACCGCCTGTTGTACGGAACTGATATGGGCTTTGATAAGAGTATGTATGAAACCACTTTCAGGATACTCGAATCGAATGATGAGCATTTTTATAACATTGAGCTGTTCGGTTATCACTGGGCGCTCTATGGTCTGGGTTTATCAGATGAGACGCTTGAAAAATTATACCATCTTAATGCAGATAAAATTCTGCATTAATTTGTTCAACGGCATATCCTCATTCCGGATTCAATTAAGGATAAAAAATCCCCATTCGTCATGCTGAAGGATGGGGATTTTTATTAAAACCGTTGCTGCTAGAAATATTACAACCGAACTTTCGATATAGTTGTAAAATCAGATCGACCTCACCAAAAATTTTGATGAAATAAAAAACTGAAATGAGGTTTTGGCGAGATATAATCACACAATCCTAAAAAAGGCTCTTTCTCCTTTTTGTGGTTCCTCCCAGCCCGAGAACCCCGAGAATTCCTCGTGTTAATTCTCTTGCAACAGTACGACCGACCTGGCGGGCGATGGGACTATCAATGATAGTCTCTACAGTACTCCTGGGAGCTCGTCTTTTCGAAGGTGAAGGGGCAGCTTTATCCGGCATGTTGGAGACTGCTGCTGAAGTAAGTTTGGCGTTCAATAATTCGTAAGCACTTTCACGGTCAATCACTTCACTGTATTTTTTCACAAGCGTCGACTTTGAAATTACTTCGGTCACTTCTTCCTGTTCCAGTATATCCATCCTTGATTTCGGTGCGCACAGCAAAGTTGCCGCCAGTGAAGTTGGTCGGCCTTTTTCATCAAGTGCTGATACGGCTGCTTCTCCAATACCAAGGGAAGTAAGCAGCTCATCTGTTTTATAATATTCAGAGATAGGATAATTCTCAGCCGTCAGCTTTATCATTTTTCTGTCTTGTGCGGTAAAAGCTCTCAATGCATGCTGAATCTTAAGACCGAGCTGACTCAAAACGGATGGAGGGATATCTGTCGGATTTTGAGTACAAAAAAATATGCCTACTCCCTTCGAACGAATCAGCTTTACAATTGTTTCTATCTGATCAAGCAAAGCTTTTGAAGCCTCATTGAATATCAGGTGAGCCTCATCTATAAAAATAGCCAGCTTGGGTCTGTCAAGGTCACCTTCTTCCGGGAAACTGGAATATATTTCTGCAAGAAGACTAAGCATAAAAGTGGAAAATAATTTTGGTCGGTCCTGGAGATCATTCAATCTCAGGACAGAGATCATACCATACCCCTCTTCGCTAATTCTTAACAGATCATCTACCTCAAAAGATTTTTCACCGAAAAATATATCCGCTCCTTGCTGTTCAAGCTCAATTATTTTACGCAGGATCGTTCCGGTCGATGCAGTTGATACTTTACCATATTCGGATTCAATTTCTTCTTTACCCTCATTAGTAACATACTGCAGCACCTTCTTAAAATCCTTAAGATCAAGAAGCGGCAGCTGGTGGTCATCACAATATTTGAAGATCAGCGAGACAATACCCGACTGAGTATCATTCAGCTCAAGTATTTTTGAGAAAAGAACCGGACCAAATTCAGATACGGTTGCACGTAATCTTACACCTGATTGTCCCGATATTGTAAGCAGTTCAACGGGAAAAGCTTTTGGATTATATGGTTCCCCGATATTATTATGTCTCTCTTCTATTTTAGCATTAACTGTTCCCGCGGCCGCCAGCCCGCTTAAATCGCCTTTAATATCCATTAACAGAACCGGGACGCTTTTTTCTGATAGTCTCTCAGCTATCACCTGCAATGTCTTAGTTTTCCCTGTTCCTGTGGCTCCGGCAATCAAACCGTGTCTGTTAAGTGTAACTAAAGGTATATTAATTTTAAGATCTTTTATCGGCTGCTGCTCGAAGATAGCTCCACCAAGGGTAATGTATTCTCCCTTAAAAGAGTAGCTTTTATTCAAGTCTTCAATAAAATTATCTTTTGAGCTCATATTGTTATTCCGAATAATGTATAATGAATCTATTAAATATTTCTCAAATCTGAAAGCTGTAGTTCGTAGTATTCATTGTCAGACAATTAACTGGCATTTGAATTTTGTGTTTCAGGAGGATGGAAAGTGACAGGTAATACATTATAAAATTAAAGTTTTGATAAGATTTGAAAAGCTGAAAAAGAATAAATCCAGGTTCCATTATAGCGAAGATGTTGAAAATTGTCTGAGCTGATTTGATTATTTATGCTGTAATATGAAAAGATTAAGCCTGCCCATCTTTATCTTTTTAGGTTTTTATAGTACTATTATAGTTGCGCAAAGTGTAAAAGATACACTTCTGCAGCAGGCAACATTGCAGGTTTGTATTCAATTTGCACTCACGCATCAACCTTCACTTAAACAGTCTTTGCTGAATGAACAGATAGTTGACCAGGAAATAAAAAGTAAACTGGCTGACTGGTACCCGCAGATCAACTTAAATTTTAACGTTCAGCACTACTTTAAATTGCCTACTTCAGTTTTCCAGGGCAACACGGTGCATCTGGGCTCCTACAACACCTCAAACGGACAATTAGCTGTCAGCCAGAATATATTTAATAAAGATGTTTTGCTGGCTGCATCCAGCGCAGGTGATGTCAGGCAACAGGCAGCACAGTCTACAGCGAGCAGCAAAATTGATGTTATTGTTAATGTAAGCAAAGCTTATTATTCAGTACTGCTGGCTCAAAATCAGGTAGACCTTGTCAACCAGGATATCACCAGGCTTGTGCAGAGTCAGAAGGATGCATATAATCAGTATGAAGACGGTATAGTGGATAAAACAGACTACGAACGTGCTACGATCGCTTTAAACAATGCACGGGCTGAAAAGAAACACGATGAAGAACTTTTAAAAACAAGCAAGGCCGCTCTAAAAGAACAAATGGGATATCCTTCGCAGGCGGAAATAGAATTAGTTTACGACCAGGCCGGGATGGAAAAGGATATATTCATCGATACAACTCAGTCATTAAATATTAATAACAGAATTGAATACCAGATTCTGCAGACTCAAAAGAATTTACAGATAGCAAACCTTCATTATTATGAATGGAGCTTCATCCCCTCCCTGTCGGCAATAGGTGCATATAATTTTAATTATTATAATGATCAATTTTCACAATTATATAACCGGGATTATCCGAGTTCATACATTGGACTGCAGTTATCTTTTCCAATTTTTGAAGGTACCAAAAGAATCCATGAATTAGAGCAGGCAAATCTGGAAATCGATCAGTTTGATTTTGAAACCGCTGCCTTAAAAAACTCAATAAACACTGAATATGTGCAGGCCCTGGCAAATTACAAAAGCGATCTTGCCAGCTTTTATGCACAAAAGGAAAACCTGAAGCTCGCCAGGGATGTGTATAATACAATTCAGCTTCAGTATAAATCCGGAGTGAAAACCTATCTCGATGTAATCACTTCAGAAACTGATTTAAGAACAACGCAGGTAAATTATATAAATGCCCTCTACCAGGTTCTCAGCGGTAAAGTAGATTTAGAGAAAGCATTAGGAACAATTCAATATTAAAAATAAACATGAGAAAAATATCCGGCTTATCAGTGTTTGCAATTTTATTTTCCTTCCTTTTAATTTCGTGTGGAGGGAAAAAGCAGAATCAACAGCAATTTCCGCCTACACCTGTCACATCATATACCGTTCAGGAAGAAAAGGCAAGCTACTATATTGATTATCCAGCCACAGTTGTAGCTTTGAATGAGGTCGAATTGAGGCCTGAAGTATCAGGTTATCTTACAAATATTTATTTCGATGACGGGCAATATGTAACCAAAGGTATGAAGCTGTACGCCATAGATCAACAGCAGTATAAGGCTGAATATGATGTTGCAAAAGCTAATTATGATAAGGCCAAAGAGGATTATGAGAGGTACCAGGAACTGGCAGACAGTAATGCAATTGCCAAACAAACTCTTGAACATGCTGAAGCGGATCTTAACGCAGCAGAAAGCAATCTGAAGGCTGTTGAAACAAACCTTCGTAATTCTGTGATATACGCACCATTCAACGGAACAATCGGAATTTCCAAAGTCAAACTGGGCTCTGCAGTAACGGCGGGTCAGACTTTAATGAATACGATTTCTTCAGACAATCCGATGGCTGTCGATTTCGCTGTTGATGAAACTGAAATCATTAAATTTACCAGTCTGCTGCACGATAAATCAGCCTTAAAAGATTCAATATTTACATTGCAGCTGCCCGATCAATCAATTTATCCGTATCCCGGAAAACTAATTTTATTAGACCGCGCAGTAGATACACAGACAGGGACAATTACGGCAAGATTAGAATTTCCAAACAAACAGGGATTACTGAAACCGGGATTAACCTGCGATGTAAAGGTTTTAAATAATGATACTTCAAAAAGCATAATTATTCCATATAAATCTGTTGTGGTTCAGATGGGAGAATATTTTGTATTTGTAATCAACGGGAAAACGGTTTCACAAAGAAGAATACAAATTGGCAGATCTATTAAGGATAATGTTATTGTGGAAAATGGATTAAAGCCGGGAGAAAAAATAGTGGTTGATGGTGTGCAGAAGCTGAGGGATAACTCTCCGGTTAAATTAGCTGATTCGAGCCAGACGACCTCATCGTAATTCTGATTTTAAAGATGTTTAGAACAGGCAGATAATGATAGCAAATACTTTTATAAAGAGACCGGTAACCGCTATTGTAATTTCAATAGTGATTGTACTGATCGGCGTTCTTTCAATTTTTAATTTGCCCGTTAGTCAGTATCCTGATATTACTCCCCCCTCGGTGCAGGTATCCGGTTCTTTTACAGGCGCTGATGCATTAACAGTTGAGCAGACAGTTACCACCCCGATAGAATCCCAGATAAACGGAACACCCGGAATGGCCTATATCTCGAGCAACAGCACAAACAGCGGACAATCATCAATTAATGTAACTCTGAATGTGGGAACTAATCCTGACGTTGCTGCTCTCGATATCCAAAACCGCGTAAATATTGCTGCGCCCGCGCTGCCGGATATAGTAAAAAGGCTGGGAGTTATTACACGAAAACGAACCTCAAGCATATTATTAATAGTTGCTGTTTATTCTCCCAACAACACTCATAACATCAGGTTCCTTGATAACTACTCAAATATATTTATTAAAAATGCATTGCAGAGAGTAAATGGTGTAGGGGATATTTTTGTTCGGGCGGATGAATTTAGCATGCGTATCTGGCTAAAACCTGATAAGATGGCACAATTGGGACTTTCTTCAAATGACGTAATAACTGCGCTGCAGCAGCAGAACCTGCAGATAGCAGCGGGAACAGTGGGAGCCCCGCCTCAGAATAGTTCTCAGACTTTTGAATACACGGTTTTCACGAATAGTTCATTGAGTACAGTAGATCAGTTTGGAGATGTGATCATTCGTGAAGATCCGCAGGCAGGATCTGAAGTTCACTTAAAAGATGTAGCCAGAGTTGAACTCGGTAAAGTAAGCTATGCTAACAATTCTTATGTTGATGGACAAAGATCTTCTTTCCTCCTTGTGTTTCAGGCTCCCGGAAGCAATTCGATTGATGTTGCAAATGGTATTTATGCTAAAATGCGGGAATTGAAAAAAGCCTTTCCGGAGGATGTTGATTATGAAATTCCATTTGAAGCCGTATCAGTAGTCCGGGAATCAATATCTGAGGTAGTCACAACTTTATTAGAAGCTCTGGGACTTGTTGTACTTGTCGTATTTTTATTCCTTCAGACCTGGCGGGCAACACTAATCCCTATTCTTGCAATTCCAGTATCTATTATCGGCACTTTTGCTTTTTTTATTCCGCTTGGATTTACAATAAATACACTTACAATGTTCGGATTTGTACTGGCAATAGGAATTGTTGTAGATGATGCAATCATTGTTGTCGAAGCCGTGCAGCACCACATTGATGAAGAAAATCTTTCTCCGAAAGAAGCAACAAAAGCAGCAATGAATGATATTTCAGGTCCTGTTGTTGCTATAGCATTAATATTGGCTTCCGTTTTTATACCTGTAGGATTCATCCCGGGTATTGTCGGAAAATTATACCAGCAATTCGCTATAACAATTGCTGTATCGGTTTTAATTTCAGCATTTGTCGCTCTTTCTTTAACCCCGGCATTATGTACAATCATTTTAAAGCCCGTCGACAAAGAAAAATTAAAGGGCTCACCTCATGGAATTAATAAGATATTTTCAAATTTCAATTCATGGTTTGTAAGAACAACAAATAATTACTCTGAAGGGGTTAAAAAATGTATAAAGTTGACTCCGTATTTTTTAATTATACTGGTTATGGTGTATGCAGGGACCGTAATTTTATTTTTGAATAAACCAACCGCTTTTATCCCAAACGAAGACGAGGGAAGATTATATATAACATTTGAATTACCCGAAGCTGCTTCAACTACAAGAACTGTTGATGTTCTGAACGAAATGATGAAAATAGTTAAAAATACTCCCGGTGTCGCTCATTTTGCCGCAGTGAGTGGATTAAATGTTGTTTCTTTTGCATCCAAATCAAACAGCGGAACTATTTTTACACAGCTCAAACCCTGGGGAGAAAGATCCGGCAGTAATCTTCAGCTAACTTCAATTATCGCCAATTTACAGAGAAAGTTTTCAGTTATAAAAAATGCAAATGTAGTTGTCATCTCTCCTCCGGCTATTCCGGGTTTGGGTTCTACGGGAGGGTTCACGTTTGAGCTTGAACAGCAGGAAAGTAATAACGACATACAACAATTTGGTAATGTACTAAGAAACTTTGTGGCGGAAGCGAATAAACGTCCTGAGATAAGCCGGGCTTTTTCATTTTTTACAGCAAACTCTCCGGGATATAAACTAACTGTAAACCGGGAAAAATGCGCCAAGATGGGTGTATCCGTTGCATCGGTATTCAGCACAATTCAGACATTCCTGGGGAGTAATTATGTAAATGACTTTACCATCTTCGGCAGAGATTTTCATGTGGTAGCCCAGGCCGACACAGATTATAGATCCTCCATTTATGATATCTCTAAATATTATGTAAAAAACAGTCAGGGGCAGATGATACCTCTAAGCACTGTTACTGATTTTAATGTTACCGAAAGTGCACCAATAATTTCTCATTATAATCTGTTCAGGTCAGCCGAAATAAACGGCAGTGCGGCCCCGGGATACAGCAGCGGTGAAGCTATACAGGCAATGAGAGAGGTAGCAGACAAAGTTTTGCCTTCAGGATATGGTTACGAATTTTCGGGATTAAGCAGAGAGGAAATAAATGCGGGAAGTACCACTTTTGCACTATTCGGATTGTCAATATTATTCGTATTTCTATTTCTATCTGCACTCTATGAAAGCTGGTCTGTTCCGTTTGCGGTATTATTTGCAATCCCCATAGCGGCATTCGGTGCGATTATAGCGCTGACCTTTCTGCCGCACCTTAGCAACAACGTCTATGCGCAGATCGGTCTTATAGCTTTAATCGGACTTGCCGCTAAAAATGCAATCCTTATTGTGGAGTTCGCCAGAACCCGTGTAGACAGCGGAATTCCATTAATGAAATCTGTAATTGATGCGGTAAAACTCAGGCTGCGTCCAATCCTAATGACATCACTTGCTTTTGTCTTTGGTGTATCTCCATTAATATTTGCCAGCGGTGCCGGTGCACAGGCACGTCAGACAATAGGATGGACGGTTGTCGGAGGAATGCTGGCCGCTACTATGCTTGCAATATTTATTGTGCCTGTTCTGTTTGTGGTCATCACAAAGATTGCTTATGGCAAAAAGAAACTGGAAGATTTAGAAAAAAGTTAAACGGTGATTTTTAATGAAAACATATCTGATTTTGTTAGCCTTCTTTAATCTGCTATCAATAAATCCGGCAAATTCTGAAATCAACTCGGTCAAAAATGATAACCTTCCAAAGAATGATACTTTCATATCTGATTCCGCCAGATCAGAAAATCCCTATTTTTTCGATAGCACGGATTATTCAATTGAGATTCAGGACTCCAACGGAATAAAAGTTAATTTAGGAAACTGGCGAGGGAAAAACTTGCTGGTGATTTACGCGCATCCTGACTGCCCCTACTGTAAAAAGCTTGTAGAAAAATTCGAATCTGAATTAAATAATAGTGCTATAACGACGATGGTTTTATTTTCAAGGCTCGACACAAGTGAAATAAAAGATTTCCGGAAAGAAACTTCCTTAAAGTATCCATACTTTATAGATTCTGCATTTCAATTCAGGAAAAAATATGGAGCAGGTATCGTTCCTCTTACTTTATATATAAATTCAGATGGAACTGCAGAACGAATTGCCGGGTTGAAAGAAAAAGCAATTGAGTCCCTGATTCAAAAGATAAATAAAGGCTGAGAGAAGGAATTAGATCTATCAGATTCTTAAGCCTTTTCTACTCCATCAATATCATTTTCTTTGTCTGAATATAGAAGTCTCAGCTCCGGCTAATAGACGAAATTAAAAACCATTTTATTAAAAATAAGGTGGTGGAACCGGCAGTTTACCACCGCAGGAACACAGCCCATTTGATTTTTCGTAGCTGTTCATTTTCCCGCAATCAGTGCATCGCACCCACATTGGATTAATATGATGAGGCACCCAAACGCTGAAATAAGCAGCGTTAGCAAGATTATCCCAGAATCTTTTCTTAGCGTTATTATGGGACGGACTATGCAAAATCTGATGAACATCTTCCGGGTGATCCCAGGCAGTTATCGTAATACTGCGTTCACCCGCACGAGCCAATGCGGCCCCGATAAAACCTTCCATTTTCAGCAGCTCTTTGACAGTATCCCGTCCCCGATCTCTTATCTCCGGGGTCTCCTCATCCTTATTCCAGATTCCGGTAATAGCGAATGCACCTGGCTTATTTAATTTTCTGGTTTGCGCAAAAACGGAATAGCCAAATGAAAATGGACCGAGCTCATTCGGCTGAACCAATGTCTGTAGGCCTAACTGATCCGGTACCGCTTTACTGTCATAATACCCAACCACAGATTCAATTTTACCGTTTGATATCTTAATAAAATCAGCTCCTGAAAGTAAAATTTCTTTCCCTGTCGGAGGTAATCCCCGGAATACCCCCTTATTTGTTCCTTTCATCAACCATTGCGCTGCAACCATCCCATCACCTGTTTCTGCTTTGCTGACTATTTCAAACGAAAGGTCAGGAAAGGCCTCCCATAGACTCTGAGCATACCTGCCGATATCACGCCCCCGTATTCTTATATTCGGGTCACTGTACTCGCCATTTTCATTAAACTCATTAGCGATTGCTTCAGAGTTGTGTTCATTCCATGCATTAAAATAGGCTTGGGCAACATCCTGGAGATTACTCATATTAATTTTTCCTCCGAAAGTTTAATGACAATTTTATCTTAGTTTATTTTAAGCCGTAGTTTCATCTTAGTCACAAATGCCCGATCCCAAAGAAATGGAAGAAACATATAGAAATTAGTGAGATTCGGCAAGAGGAATTATTATACAGGGATAAGCAGGAATCAGAAAATTATTTTGTTTAAAAGTTGAGAGTTAACTAACCGTTAGCGGTATTTAGATTTGAAAGGTTCGGAATGCAGCCGGGGGACAATAAAAAAGCCCTGAATTTCAGGGCTAAATTAACAGCTCCGCGAGCAGGACTCGAACCTGCAACCCTCCGGTTAACAGCCGGATGCTCCACCATTGAGCTATCGCGGAATTTCTCCCGATTTACCGGGATTATCACATAATTTCCAAACAATTCCTTTAAAAAAGGAATTCAAACATAAGACCAATTCTGCTTTTTGTCAAGCCTTTTAGCTAAATCCCGCAGCGGCCTGGTTTTATTAAAATATGAAATCCGGACAGTCCACCTCTGCCTTAAGGAATTTGTTAAATAGGACCCCACTTCCTGATTATTTAAATCTTTTATAACACCCCCAAACACTATCAAATCCGTACTCAGTCTATTCATCTGTATCTGACAATAAATACCTGCTGACCTTTATTGATCAACAGGAATAAAAATAAATTCTCAATTAAAGTTGCCCTCTTTCCGCAGCCTTTTTAAGATCTTCATTTGCAAAAATTGCAATTTCAACTCTTCTGTTAAGCTGCTTGCCTTCGGCTGTCTGGTTTGATGCTATAGGTTCTTTTTCGCCCAATCCCAGAACTGAAAGTCTGAAGGAATTAACGCCTTGTCCTTTAGTATAATCTGAAACTGACTCAGCCCTTCTTTCGGATAAGGTCTGGTTGTATGCATCTGTGCCATCAAAATCGGTATGCCCCGTTACCAGAATGTTTGTATCGGGATATCTGTTAAGAATGACAGCAAGATTACGAATATTTGTTTTAGCCTGAGATTGTAGTGTGGAAGAATTGGTTTCAAAAAGGATCCCGGAATCGAAAGTAATTTTTATGCCCTCGCCGACTCTTTCTATTTTTGCCCCCGCAATATCATTTTCCATTTCTTCGGCTTGCTGATCCATATAGTCTCCAATCAAAGCTCCTGCAGTACCGCCAACGGCAGCACCTATTATTGCTCCCAGTACGGTATTACCCAACTGATCGCCAATAACTCCGCCAACCACTCCCCCGCCAACACCGCCTATTACTCCACCTTTAACAGCATTGCTTGTACCGCAGCTGTAACCCAAAATAACAAGGCTTGCTACCACTACAACTAATATTATTCTTTTTATTTTTTTCATTTTTAAAATTCCTTTTTTTAATACCCGCTAACAATTATTTTCTCTTATTCAAAGAAATATCTTACACCAAGCCCTGCGTCAATCCCCAGTCCGGCAAGCGGAGTAACCTGAAATACCGGTACCAGCTCCAAAAATACATCGATCGGAGTTGAATGAGGTAACCAGGCAATTCCAAATACACCTCTTATACCAAATGATCCGTCATAACCGCCTCCGGTGTTGAACCTGCCTCCAAATCCGTAATAAAGCGGAAATCTTTCAGTTGATTGGATTGCATTAAATGCGTGCCAGAGATAATCCATATGAAAGTGAACACGGCCGGAATTATCGTAGTTTCCCTTGTATTTGATACGGTCGCCGCCAAGGGAGACACCAAGACCGAAATCAAAAGCATTATCCTTTGACGTCCAGAGTTTAGCACTCAGCCCTGATGGTTCTCCTAAAATAATTCCAAGGCCAAATCCGTGGTCTTGCGCTGTAACTGGCTTAGCCAGGAACATCATCAATCCCAGGACCATACAGAATAATATATTTTTTTTCATAACTAAGGCCTCTTTCGTTTTTTCAAAAATTATTTAATTCTTAAGTTGACTGTTTCTAAAGCAGTATTTTGATTTGCAGCAACATTTACATTAACAATGGTTGTATCATAATAAGCCGGATCTGCAGAAAATACTTCCACCCTGTAAGTCTGTTGCAATAATGCCATTAGCCTGAATGACCCTGTAATTGGTTCAGCAATTGTAAGAGAGGTATCTGTTCCGCTTATTGCATAAACAAAACCAGCAGTGCTTACCGGATTTATTTCACCCGAAATACTTCCGGAGATTGCAGCAGGCGTTACTCTTATGACGGGTTTCAACTTATATGTTCCATTACCCGCAGCTACTATTGACCGCTCAGCGTCAAAATCGAGTAATAGCTCGTAAACAATACCATCTTCTATATCAAAAGAGTGATTAAGCTTAATACCGGTTATCTGTCCGCTTGAAATTTCAAGAGGATGAGTAACTCCATCAACAACTATGTTGCTTCCCGTACCAATTATTAATCTTATTTGTGTATAGTGCCCGGCCTCAAGTGAATGGTCACCAAGCACAACACTTGCCCCATTCCTTAATAATAACAAATCATAAGTAGCAGGACTATTGTTTATCAAGAACCAACCGCTGCTTGAATCAGATCCGGATCTATGAACTTCAACTCTTGTTACGACAATATTTACCTCGTCATAACCTGCGGGAAAATCAACCATTGTCAGCTTTAGCTGACCTCTCCCGGGTTCTGGTGAAGTTGAGTCAGAACAGCCAAAAATGAATAAGCCTGCTGTAAAAAAAATCAAAAGAGCTGCGAAATGAATTATTTTTTCTTTAGTGAATTTCATTGTTAAATTTTCTTTCTTTAATATTCTAAATAAAAATCGTTAATGTGCTTATCGCTTTTACACGAACATTTATGTTGTGGTTTCTGTGCATATAGTTTTTATTAAACTCATGGGAAACTACGGGAAGGCGCAAGTCAAAACAATCAGGCAAAGGGATGAAAAAAGACTTAATCCTATTTATTGGGAATAAATTAGTTTAAAGTTTGATGCAAGGAACGATCTTGATAATTGTTCAGGAGAAGATCAATTTTGTAATCTTCTTTATCATTGCGATCCCTTTATTTAATCAAAATCATTTTCTTAGTCGAAATAAAATTATTTACTCTCATTCTGTATATGTATATACCGCTTGCCAGTGATGAGCCGTTAAAATTAACTTCATACTGATTTGCCTGCTGGAATTTATTCACAAGGGTACTTACCTTTTGTCCGAGAACATTAAAAACTTCTATCGTTACAAATCCGTCTTTCGGAATTGTATATCCTATCCTTGTTGCAGGATTAAAAGGATTCGGGTAGTTCTGTGACAGTGAAAAATCTAATTTATTATTCAGAAAATCATTTACTCCAAGCACATAGGGATAATCGAAATTGTTTTCATAGAAAGTCTGGATTTCATCCGAAATATCCCTGACAACAGAAACAGAATTGAGAGGTGATGTACCGCGGCCTATTTCATATGCTACCAGGATCTCTATTTCATTGTTTTTGACCAGCTGAAATGGACCGGAGGTCTGGATGTCCCTCACGTCATTCTTTACTGTTGAGATCCAGCCGATTTGCTGAACCGGATCACCGGAACACCAGTAATAAGGATTAACCTCATCGCAGGAAACACCTCCGATCACCTCTCCGTACAGCCAGTTACAGGGATCAACAATCGAACCTGTACTCATTAATCCAAGCAGGTTATTTCTGGCTTCCAATTGATTGGATGGTTCTCTTAATATAGGGTCACTATTTATGATGTATTCTGCTGATGTCATCTTCTGATTCATTGCACCGGGGTAAATTGGAACACCCAGTGGTCCCTGGTAACTATAAGCAGTGTCTAATGGTAGATCAACGCCCTCATCATAAATATTGTTATTGTTTATGTCTTCAAATGATACTCCTGGTATGTAAGCCATTGGTCCGGTCAGCAGATCCGTCAAAAAGCAGGGAGGGTTATCTCCCCAGTCATCCGGACTTGGATATATCAGGTAGGTATAACTGGCATTCCTGAGTGTATCGCAGCCAACTAAATTCTGACCGTATCCGGAAAGTTCCCCAATGTCAGCATCGGCAAAGTGACAAAAATATACGTCCTTAAGAGTATCTGCAATATTTCCGGTATTTTTTATCCTGTATCTCACGAATACAACATTTCCGAGAGTTTGTGAAGAGGTGGCAAACGCGAAAATCGTCTGTCTTATTTCTATACCCTGGGGTTCACCCAACCACCTTCTATGTTCGGCAGGTACTCCATCATTGTATACGCACCAGAAAGTTTCATCGCCAATAATGTCCGGTTTATCTTCGTCAGGATCCCAGACGCCGTTATTATTCAAGTCAACAGGATTGTATACTCCATCACCATCACCATCGTAGAATTTTGCACCAAGAGCAACTGCATCACTCCATTCCTGCCAGCTCTGTCCGAATGGAACATCAGTTGAATTAAGTCTGTAAAGCGAAGCCAGAGTACTTGCCGTATCCATGCCGACGGTTCCCGGCTGGTAATCTTTAACCAGTCCACTCGGCGCAACCCCGTTAGCCCATAAACTGTCATTTGTATATCCGCTGAGCCAGAATCCGGCAGAAAAAAGAAATTGATGGTTTTGATAATATCCCGCTGAAGGATAACCCTGTATGCTAACCTCTGCAATATTTCCGGCATTATTAAAAGGCAGGTAGATATTATTGATATTAATATAACTTTTTTTACCTGCATTCTGACTGAATATTTCAAGCGAAAATAAAAGAATAATTAACGCTGCGTTCAATAATATCATAATCTTTTTCATCGCTGATTCCCTTTTATTTATTTAATTAAAACCATTTTTTTAGTCGAAATAAAATCATTTACTCTTATCCTGCATATGTAAATACCGCTTGCCAGTGATGTGCCGTTAAAATTAACTTCATACTGATTTGCTTTCTGAAACTTATTCAGTATAGTACTTACCTTTTGTCCGAGAATATTATAAACTTCTATGGTTACTATTCCGTCTTCCGGCATTGTATACCTGATCTTTGAAGTAGAATTAAAAGGATTGGGATAATTTTGAAAAAGTTTATAATCGGGATCCAGAGACGGTTCGTTACCACCATTCAGGTCAAACGGATATCCGAAATTATTTTCATAGAAGCTCTGGACATCATCAGAGATTTCCTTTGCTGCAGTTATCGAGCCCAGTGCAGAGTCTCCTCGTGCAACAATAAAACCCATTAATATCTCAACTTCCTGATTTTTTGCCAGGGTAAAAGGACCGGTTGACTGAATTTTCCTTACGTTCGCCCCGATGTCAGCTAGCCACCCGCTTTCTGCCACAGGATCACCTGAACACCAGTAGTAGGGATTTATTTCACTGCAGGGTATTCCTCCTGATACATGGGCTACCGGAAAAGTGCAGGGATCAACTACTTCTCCATATTGTGATAATCCCTGTAAATAATTTCTGGCCTCAGTAATATTTCTTGGATCACTATATCCTGGTGCTGCATTGATAATGAAAATTGAACCGGTCATATTTAAGTTTTGTGCTCCCGGAAATATCTTTGCCCCCAATGGTCCTCTGAAGCTGCGGGCTGTATCCAGCGCCGCATCGATTCCTTCGTCATAAATATTGTTGCTGTTAAGATCTTCGAAGGTTATTCCGGGCAGATAAGTTAAAGGTCCTTCCAGAATATTGGTAAGGAAGCAGGGAGGATTGTTTCCCCAATCCAGAGGACTGGGTTCCTTGTGGTAACCATAAGTTGCATTTCGAAGTGTATCACACCCAATGCGGGTGTGTTCATATCCAGATAATTCTCCAATGTCAACATCAGCAAGGTGGCCGAAGAAAACGTTTTTAAGGGTATCTGCCTGTAGACCGACGTTCTTAATTCTGAATCTCATAAAGATAACACTATCCAGAATGCCGGCAGATGCAAACCCGAAGATTGTCTGTCTGACTTCAATCCCCTGCGGTTCTGATCCCCACCTTCTTTCATTAGAAGAAACACCATCATTGTATACACACCAGAAACTCTCATCACCTAACATATCAGGTTTATCCTCATCCGGATCCCAGATTCCGTTGTTATTCAGATCAACAGGATCGTATAGTCCGTCATTATTCCCATCATAAAAATCGGCTCCAAGATCAACTGCATCTTTCCAGTCCTGCCAGCTGGTTCCGAATGGCGTATCGTCTGCCCCTACCCTGTAAATTGAAGCCCGGGGATCATCGGCCTCCATTCCAGCTTCTCCTGGCTGATAGGATCTTTCTCCATAACCTGTTGCATTTGCCCATATACTGTCATTAGTATATCCGCTTAAAATAATGTCTGCGCAGAATACAAATTCGTGATCTTGAAAATAGCCATTTGTTCTTCCGCTATCAGGGACTATGACATCGGCAATATGTCCCCGATTATCAAAAGGCAGATTGATGTGGTTAATGTTTATACGGGCAACAGGGCCTGATTTCTGACTGTAAGTGCTCTCCAAGCCGGATATCAGGATAATTGCTAACAACAATGAGATGATGAACCCTTTACTTGCCATAGCTTCTATTTCAAGTTGTTAAACATATTGTTTAACTGCTGATTGCAGGAGTATTTGAGGATTAAAAGAACTCCCCGTATCGCTGTAGATCCCTTATCCAGGTCTGTTTATTTAGTCACCCCGGGGTGTATCATATTATTTGTTATAAAATAATATAATTGAACGACATACTCAATAATCTAATGAATCAAAAAACGTTACACCTTCCCTCCCAGGTGTATCAAAAACTTTGATTGTCTATGAAATGATTTACTTAAACACTGAATGGAATTAATACATTAAATTGCCGGGAACATCCGATCAGTTGAATTTTTTATCCAGACTTACGGAATTATTTTTTTCATTTTTCTTGTCTCTTTTAGCTGCCTTCTTTTCTTTTAAAGTTTTTAACGGTACTTTCTTCGAACCTTTTTTTGTATTCTGACCTTTACTCATTTTATTTTCTCCTTTGATTAAAATTGATACCGGAATGATAAAGAATTTTTTAACTTCTATGAATGTTTGTCTATTAAGGGGCGTTTTCGGAAAAGTAAAAAAGTAACTAATATAAAAATACCAATAGCGCCTGACATAATCAGCCATCCATTCTGCCTCACCATTCCATCGACATTTATCATTGTTCCGACGTGGAGACATAAAAACATAAGCGCAGCTGCCAGCAACGCAAAACCTGCGAATCTGTAATTCGTATTAGTCATAACTTTAAACATATAGAACTTATCTTTTCAAGATTTCTTATAATGTAGGAAGTGTGAATTAGTTGTTCAATCGATCAAAAGGATGAAAAAGGAACTAATCCCTTCATGGAAATATATTGTTTTCTACAATGGAGGTTTTCGTAATATTCTTGTTGATTAAGCATTTATAACAAACTCGCCATAACAATAATTCCTGAAAGAATAATCAGTAAACCGGCAATTTTATTCACCCACCCAAGTCCGGCTAAGTCAAGCTTTTTCCGGAAAAGTAAAACTCCGGAACTTAGAGCAAGAAACCATAACCCCGAACCTATAAATACACCTGCAACAAGAGCTGAAGCAGAAAAATTGCCAAGATCACTTCCCAATCCAAGGGCAGCAAATACGGCAAGAAAAGCAAAAATTGTTAAGGGATTTGTAAGAGTTATAAAGAAAGCTGTTAAATATGTTCTGAAAATCCCCGTATTGTGTATTGGGATCCTGGGATCGGCAGGTAATTTCCTGAATGTTCTTAAACCCAGGTAAAGAAGGAGTATTCCTCCTGCAAGTCGTATCCAAATTCTTTGGCTGACAAGAGTATCTGAAATAATCGTAAGTCCAAAGGCTGCAATACAACCATAAATCAGATCCGCAGTGGCAGCTCCAAGGCCTATAATTAGACCGCGTAATCGACCCTCGGTCAGTGTCCTCCGAATACACATTATACCAATAGGCCCGATGGGAACTGCCATCGCAAAACCTATAAATATTCCCTTCAGAAAAATGATAAAGACCATATTACAATCTTTGAAACAAAATGTTCACATTTGTTCAACCTATTATCGGCTCCTCTCTCAAAATCCCAGAAGCCAGCTATCCTGTGCTTTCTTTATAAATATTTCAAACTGGGCTAAACTGTTTTTAAGATTAATTAAGGTAGTATCGAAATTCTCCCCTGTGGATTTATCCATTAACAGTTTTCCCATTATTCCTTTTCCTGATTGCATATTGTTAGTAATTTTAGAAAGATCTAACGTGATTTCAGATGCATTCTCAACAGTTTTATTTAATGACGCCAGAAGAAGGTTCAGTTCATTTGTTTTTTCCATAAATGTTTTAAATCCAACTGAGCCGTCTTTAAGATTCGCAACAGTTGAATCGAAATTTTCCCTCCACGACTTATCCATTATCAGCCTTCCGATCGTTCCTTGTCCTGACTGTACATTATTTGTAATCGTCTTTAAATAACCTGTAATGCTTGATGCGTTATCAATTGTAGATTTTAATGAATACAGGATATCGTCCATATTAATTGGAGGGGCTGTCTGTATAACATCATTATTTTCTATTCCTGTTTTTCCGCCTGTACCCGGACTGATAATCAAAACTTTATTCCCCATAAGGCCTTCAGAACCAATAGTTGCCAGCGCATCTTTTTTTATGAACTCCCGGGTGTTTTCGTCAATAAGGATGCCAACTCTTACAGAAGTATCACTGATCATTGTGATATTTTCTACGGTTCCAACATTTATTCCTGATAAACGCACATTATTTCCTGCCTGAAGTCCCCCAACATCTCTGAATACGCCGCTTAAGCGAAAAGTGCTTCTGAACAGCTGCTGTTTCGCACCGAGGAAATATATTGCAGCAATAAATACTGCAATTCCAAGACTAATGAATATTCCCAGTCTGATTTTACTACTTATATTGTTTTTCATTTAACTATCTCTTCTTATTTCTTTATCTATTCAAAAAATGATTTTATCCATGGGTCTGTTGAATTGATAAGATCAGTGTACGATCCTTCTGCAAAACAAATTCCGTCCTTAATTATTATACACCGGTTGGCAGTGAGCCTGGCGCATTCGGTATCGTGAGTGATGATGATTGAAGTTGTTTTATATTTCTTTTGTACATCAAGGATAAGCTTACTTATTTCTCTGGATGTTATCGGATCCAGCCCCGTTGTAGGTTCATCATATAGCATTATCTCGGGTTTTAGTATCAAAGTCCGGGCTAAACCCAACCTTTTGCGCATCCCGCCGGAGAGTTCTGAAGGCATCTCATTAATCGTTTTAGAAAGTCCTACATTCTCCAGAGCTTCTTTTATTAAAAGTTCCATCGTATCTTTTTTCATTGATCGCTTTTTTCTTCTAAGCGGAAATTCAAGGTTTTCTCTGACTGTCATCGAATCATATAAGGCACCGCTTTGAAAAAGAAATCCTATTTTTTTTTGAATCTCAGATAGTTCAGCACTTTTTAATTCAGAAATATTTTGTCCGAAGATAAATAGTTTCCCCTCATCAATTTCAACCAATCCCGCAATACATTTAATAAGGACTGATTTACCCGTTCCCGACTTACCAAGGATCGCAAGGTTTTCCCCTATTGGAATATTAAGATTAATATCCCGTAATACATGATTATTGCCGAAAGATTTCTTAAGATGCTCCATCTGAAGTACAACAGAACTCTTGAGCTTACTATCATTTTTAATTTCAATATTGTCCTTATTCTGTGTCATTCTTATGATTACTTAATTTAATTTTGAAGCAGGCTTGTCATTTGCACAGCTACCATATCTATTAAAAAAACCATTAAGGATGCAAATACAACGGCTGAGTTAGCTGCTTTGCCAACACCCTCAGTACCTTTATTTGAATAATATCCTTTATGACATCCTATAACTCCGATCGCAAATCCGAAGAAAAAAGTTTTTATGAATGCCGGCATCAGATCTGCAAATTGAAGACTTTGAAATATCTGAGAAAAAAACAAATAGGCACTTACATTGCCATTCAGGTTTACCGCAATGTATGATCCGGATAATCCACATGCATCGGAAAGAATTACCAAAATCGGAAGCATCATGGTGGCAGAAAGTATTCTCGTAACTACAAGAAATTTGAAGGGATTTGTGCCTGACACCTGCATAGCATCTATCTGTTCAGTTACTTTCATTGAGGCCAGTTCCGCCCCGATCCCTGAACCCACCTTTCCTGCAAATATCAGTGAAGTAATAACCGGACCGATTTCCCGGATTATTGACACGGCTACCATTGCAGGCAGCCAGGATTCTGCTCCAAACTTTGCTAATGTGGGTCCTGTCTGAATGGTAAGCACAAGTCCGATTATAAAACCTGTAATTGCAACCAGGGGAAATGATTTATAACCAATTATAAAGGATTGCTTGAGAAGTTCATTAAACTCGTACGGCGGTCTAAACACTTCTTTGAAAAAGCGCAGCACAAAAACAGTGAGCGAATGCACTTCTAAGAGGAATGTCGTAAGTAATGAATCAGGGACAGCTGCTGGGGAGGCTTCACTTACTGGTTTATAATCTTCATCGGGCGACTGGGGCAATATCATTCTTTCGTATATACATTTATTATAAATACTTTATGAATGATGTTAGACAGAAATATAAGCCCGTACAATCGGTCAAAAGGATGAAAAAGGGACTACGTCTTTTGAGCTATATTAGGATTAATAGTTAAACTTTCTTTTCAAATAAAGCATTGAGCGCATTTCCAACACTATCTATATCATTATTAAACTCTTGTTTGAACTCTTCCCAATTTTCTTTTCCCTCATACTTATAATCATTCAATTCTTTTTGTAATTCGATGTTTTTCTGTTCCAGCGTCAGGATTTCATTTTCATACCTGGCTTTGAATTTTTCACTGGTTGTTTTCATCGCCGTTTTGAAATCTGCAATATTTTTTTGGTTAGCATTGATTTTTAACTCAGTATCGTTTTTGAACTGCTGCCATTCCTTCTCAAATTGAGCCTGTTCATCCACCATATCCTGATTTGCTTGTTTGACTTTTTCACTTGCATTTTCACGGCTATTGTCACAACCGGTTAAGAATGACCCCGCAATTAATAAGATGGCTGCAAAGATGAACTTTTTATTTTTCATAATCTTCCTTGTTTTATGTTTAATAATCTCACTCGATCATTTGAAATATGGGTAATTGAATCAAAGCATATAAAATAATTGACATACTGAACTCTTGGGATAGATAATTTACAAGGTGCTTTCAGACTTCTTAGAGAAGAGATACTTCATCTTTGGAATTCTATTCAGGAGATAAATTGAAAACGATACTATAAGAAGGATCTCCATAAAACCGAGAAGAGTGTATGGAACTAAAAATCCAACGGACCATAACATAATTATACCGAGACCAAAAAAATGAGACATATATAAGCCGATCTTCTTTTTAAAAATCAATCCTTATTCTGAGCGGCTGCCGGTTTAATGAGGATTAATAAGATTAACTCTTCTAATAATTTCAATTTCAAATCGTAATCCTGTAAAAGTGCTTTTTATGTTGAGGGTTTTACTGAATTACATTTATAAATTAGTTGAATATGCCGGGGCTTACAATCCGTCGAAGGGATGAAAAAGGACTTAATCCTTTAGCAGTAGATAATCGATTGTTACTGTTTCCTTCCTTATACCTAAAACGAAAATGTATCCTTAAAAAAGACCCGGCTATTTTCCGGGTCCTGATTTATACTTTTTAATCGTATTTACAGTTTGGTTGGATTTGCTACTACTATTTCTACCCTACGATTATTCGCCCGGCCCTCAGCACTTGTATTATTAGCTACAGGTCTTTCTTCACCGATACCATTGGCTTGAATAAGATTACCCGGATATCCGCGCGATATTAAATATGAGCGCACTACGTCAGCCCGCTTCTGAGATAGCACCATGTTATATTCGAAAGATCCCTGCGAATCGGTAAATCCCTCAATCGTCAGCTGGCGTTCTTTGTTCAACAGGAGAGCATCAGCTACCCGGTTTAGCCGGTTCTGTGCTGCAGGCAGGAGTGTCCATTCGTTTGAAGCAAAAAGTACGCTGCCTGAAAGGGTGATTACCAGGCCCCGGGCTTCTTCCTTAACAGCTGCAAGTTTGGCGAGATCTGCCAGTGCATCAGCCGCTACCTTCTCAGCATCAATACGTGCTTTTTGTTCAACTGAAAGCTGCTCTGCTGTCTTTTTCATAATTTCGTTTTGAACAACTTCGTAATCTTTTTTAGCTTTTTCTGTTGCTTCGTTTTCAGCAAATGTAGTAGCAAGGGCTTCGGCTATCTTCGCTTTGCGATCTGCTACATATGAAAGATCAATCGTTACGTAAGAATCGGGATCTTCCAGGAAAGATTTCTCGGCGAGGTCGAGAGCTGTTTTTGCTTTGTGCAATTCTGCCGGTACTAATCGTGCGGCTTGTCCTGCACTTGCCTGCTGAAAGGAAAGCCGTGCATCAACTAATTCCTGCGGGGGTAAACTTGCGCTGCAACCAATAAGCGCGGTAAATACTAGTGCAATAAGATATATCATGAGTTTCATTGGTCAATTCCTTTCTTCAGATAAGTTATTGTCCTGTCTAAGTTTATTCACACGATCCATCGCATCTGCTGCTTCCTTCCTGTCAGCATCACTCCGTGACAATGCTACAGCCAGTTCGCCATCTACACTTGCACGCAGTAACATTGAGTCTGCTTGTTTTTTCTCACCATTTGCTGCAAATACCTGGGCTTTTTCTAACTCCTCTTTAGCCAACTGCAGATAGAGCGATGCGCTGGAAATACCGGACGCACCTACTTCTTCTGCTGCCCGGATTGAGGATGTAGACGATTCCTTATCTATCACGGCAGGACTGCTGCCGCACCCTATAGCCACTAAACCTAAGAGAAAACTCCCGGTTAATATGATAATTTTTATTTTCTTCACTATATACTCCAATTTAATTTTAAGGTTAATTCAAGAACCGAAAATTGTTTTTTAATGTTTTAATGTACTAATTATTAACTGTGTATTATATAGAGCAGGGGGATGAAAGATGGACTACTGCTTTGGCAGGTCAAAGAGATGAAAAACAATAGGATCCCGTTGGACTGGATTGAACTTATTTAAAACCCGTTAGATATTTTTCTGAAGTGAAAACCATATATTGTAAAGAGTATTGCAAGTGAAAATAGTTGTGGTTTTCTGAATAGTGACCAGAAAAATAATTTCCAGTAGTATATCCTTTCCTCTCCAATGACTCCAAGCTTAAACATTGATCTAAACAATGCGAGAATATAACTGGGATTAAGGTGAAACACTTTTTTCTGTTTCGGATTAAAATCCTTCAAAAACGTCATGACCCTCTTGTAATAATACTTCGGTGAGTAAATTTTGCGAAGAAGATCCTGGTATCCATCAAGAAGAACATTTAAATCCATCCGCGGGATAAAATTAATTGAGAAGTCAGTGTTATTTCCCGTAAAATCTTTAAGCATTCTGCTTTCTCCCTTTAATCTCTTTTCTAGCTTTGTCCCCTTCGGGGCATTTAATAATCCCACCATTGCAGTCACTATGCCGCTTTCCTGTATGAAGCTGGTCAGTTTTTCAAAAATTGAAGGAGGATCATTATCAAAACCTACTATAAAGCCTCCCTGTACTTCCAGCCCTGCCTGTTGTATCTTTCTTATACTTGAAATCAGGTCACGGTTGCTGTTCTGGGTTTTGTTGCACTCAGCCAGGCTATCTTCATTAGGAGTCTCTATGCCTATAAAGACTGCTTCAAACCCTGCTTTAACCATCAGTTTCATGAGCTGATGATCGTCTGCGAGATTAATAGAGGCTTCCGTATTCAGGTAGAAAGGATTTCTGTTTTTTTCCATCCATTCAGCTATTGCCGGCAGTATTTCCTTCTTAAGTTTCACTTTGTTGCCGATGAAATTATCATCAACAAAAAATACGGGTCCGCGCCAACCTGTATCATAGATTATATCTAATTCAGCCAGAATCTGTTCTCTTGTTTTTGTACGCGGTTTTCTCCCATACAGAACAGTTATATCACAGAAATCGCAGTCATAAGGACACCCGCGTGAATACTGAAGATTCATTGAAGTGTAATCGTTTTTTGCCAGAATACTCCAAAGAGGTAATGGAGTTGTGGAAACATCCGCCCAATCTTCAGTTGTGTATTTATGTTTGAGTTCCCCCCTGTCCAGATCATTCAGAAATTGAGGCAGGGTTATTTCGGCCTCATTAAGAACAAGATAATCGACCTCATCATAATATTCGGGACTGCTGGTAAATAAAGGTCCGCCGGCTACAATTTTCACATTTGATTTTTTACATCTTTCAATGACCTGATCTGCAGAGTCACTTTGAACAGACATCGCACTAAGGAATACAAAGTCTGCCCAGAGAATATCCTCATCTTTTAATTCAGATGCATTCATATCAATTAATTTTTTATTCCAATCTTCAGGAAGCATCGAAGCAACGGTAAGCAGTCCCAAAGGCGGGAAACTGGCTTTTTTTGAAACGAACTTCAAAGCATGCTTAAAACTCCAGAAAGTATCCGGATACATAGGATAGACTAAAAGTATATTCATCTTAATTTTTAATTATTATTAATAATGTTTTAATTAAAAAAAACTGCCCTTTCTAACTGAGAAATTCACTTTGAATTTCTCGCCAGCAAGAAAAACCGCCTTAGAGACGGTTTTTATTAACTTATCAATTACTTATCGTGGAAATACTTTTAGCAATCGTCTTAAGTGTCTCTGCCGAATAGGAGTAGTTTGCAATTTCAAGTCGGGTATGCAGCGCCAGTTTCTCCATTATATTATGAATATGACTTTTGACTGTAAAAGTTGAGACACGAATTTTTTGTGCAATCTCTTTATTGCTCAGACCCTCACCCAGCAGTATTATCACTTCGCGTTCCCGTTTAGTCATTTTTACAGATTCTTTCAGTAGAGGATCACCTTCTCTTATTGCATAATCAACAATCTGGGAAAAAAGTGAATCAACTAAAACCGGGGGAAGAACTGTTGAGCCTTCAGCAACAGATCTTATTGTGATTAAGAACTCCTTAAGGGATGTATCTTTCAGAATAAATCCGTTTGCACCCGCTTTTACATATTGGAGTATATCTGCCTGAACAGGTGCCAGATCCATTACAATGATTCTTGCTCCCGGGAATTCTTTTTTTACTATCTCCACAACGTGTAAACTGTTCTGGCTCCGCAAGCCCAGGTCCAGTAGAACAATATTCGGTTTGAGCTGCTTAATTTTCAAAAGTGTACTCTTGCCATCCCCGGATGCGGCAATTATATGAATGTCTTTCTGTGATTTCACAATAGAAGTGATTCCATCTCTAAGCAGACGGTTATCTTCTATAAGCAGTAATCTGATTTTTTTCATAATATTTTACTTTGTTAAAATGAAATTCCGATCAGGCATTCTTAGCAAATATTTGCAGCCTGATTAGACGGAACTAATATGCCTCTATACGAGAGATAATTCAATCCTTCAAAAGGATGAAAAGAGGATTACATCTTATGGGTGATTTAAATCGGTTTTATCTGATGAATTCCTGATAGGTCTGATGACTATTTATCCAGCCTGATACATAAATTGAATTAAGGACTATATTTAGTGATAAGTGCTTTGGTTCATTTCCTGTAAACGGGCTTAGTCGGAGCCATTGCCTTATTCTTTACACTATCACTCATCATTCCGCGTGATTCCGGTTCCAGTGAAACTTTACCTGTTTTTACATTTTCTCCGGAGATGACCATTTTACTTAGTTCGGAATTACTCAGTATTGAATTTGCAAGCTTCATCATTTCTTCTTTGCTTATGCTTGCTTTTTCTATCATCATATCCATCATTTTAATGCGCATCTCAGAGTCTGATGATATTTTGTTCATCCAGACATTAGTTTCATCATTCATCATTATCTTACTGCTTTCATCTTTATCCTGTGCAAATAACGAAAATGGAACCAATAGTAGAAGTATAAGAATTAGATTTTTCATAGGTTTTTCCTTTTTATATGTAATCATACTTTATAATAATTCTCCAGGTATATCAATAGAGCAAAAGGATGAAAGAAGGACTACATTATTACCCTATATTTAAGATAAAAAAAGGGTGCCCATGGGCACCCTTCAATCATATTAAGCTCACCTTATTTAATTCGTTTGAACTCGATCCGTCTGTTCTTCTGCCTTCCTTCAGGCGTATCATTAGAGGCAATCGGCTTTGATTCACCATATCCCACAGCAGTAATTCTGTCGGGAATAATTCCCTGGCGGACCAGCCAGTCTTTTACGGCATTCGCTCTTCTTTCAGAAAGCCTCTGGTTTGAAGCATCACTTCCAACATTATCAGTATGACCGGCTATCTCAACCGTGATATCAGGATATGTTTGTAATGTTTTAAGTGCCTTACGTAAAGTATTCTCTGATTCCGGGGTGATGTCCCACTTGCCTGTGGCAAAGGTAATACCATCGAGTATAACAGGAACTCCTATTTTAATAACATCATCCGAAGGATCAAGGGGATCGGTTCCGCGTTTTACTTCGACTCCGTCATCAATTGAACCGCCATCTGTGTCTTTAACTAATGGATTTGTTTTGTATGTCATCACTTCATCATAATCTGATAATTCATCACCATCAGTATCTTTATTTAATGGATTGGTCATATAGGTGGAAACTTCTGCACCATCCTTTAATCCATCACCGTCTGTATCAGCCTTAGTCGGATCGGTTTTGTACTTTACTACTTCCTCACCGTCTTTTAGACCGTCACCATCAGTATCAGGATTCAGAGGATCAGTTTTATATTTCAATACTTCTTCACCATCATTTAAGCCGTCACCATCAGTATCCGCTTTTAATGGATCAGTTTTGTATTTTTTAACTTCATCAAAATCGCTTAAACCATCCAGATCAGTATCTGCCAGCAAAGGGTTAGTTTTATAAACTTTTACTTCTTCGCCATCCGTCAGGCCGTCACCATCAGTATCAGGATTTCTTGGATTCGTTCCAAGTTTTTCTTCTTCACATTTACCTAATCCATCCATATCCCTGTCTGAAGAGCAGCTTTCCCCGGTAAAAGTTAATCCAACTCCCAGGTTATAATAGGCATCCAGAATATTATTGTTATCCTCGTAATTGTTGAGGGCAGACGTAGAAGAAAAAGCACCACCGAGTGAAATATCTGCCAGGACCAGATCGCTAATTGCAATCTCGGTACCAATGCCTAAGGGAAATATTCCAACCCATCCGTCGCTTTTAACATCTACCGGCGAAGAAGCGTTGTTTAGTTCCGGGTACTTATTGCTATAGTGCATAATCCCGCCCCCCAGGTATAAATAGGGATTCCATCCTTTAAGATCAAATGGGGCAACTCTTAACCGGAGATTGACCGGAATAATTTCTGATTTGTAATAACCTGAATAATTAAACTGAAAACCGGCATAAGAACCATAACCGGCATTAATATCCAGCTCAAGTGCAGGTGTTAATTCGAAACCAAAAAAACCTTCAAGTAACCAGGACATTGTATAATTATCGAAAGAAAATTTGTCATTGGCCCCGAAACCGACATTCGGAAATTCGTTTTGAGGCAGAAGCATGTTGTACCTTGCTCCGAATTTGGTCCCCCAATCTTTTAATTGTGCCTGGTTAGGCTGACTCATTGCAACCAAACCAATAAGAACTATTAAGTAAATTAGTTTTTTCATTTTATCCTTCTTTGTTTTTATAAATTTAAGTTATAAGCACTCTCACAAATTTCTAAGAATTCAGATTTGTAGTCACAACAAAAAATATGGCAGGATGTAAGGCAAAAACAATCGGGCAAAAGGATGAATAATGGGCTAATCCTAATGACCGATAGTTCTGATCCATTTCGGTCCAAAATCAACAATTTCATCGAAGATCAGGAAGAAAGGTTCTGGATTAATTAAATCTGGTTAAGATTATTATTATTGTTCTTTTGTCTTATTTGTGTTCGTTACCAATTCATCCGACTTTTCTGATCCAAGTAAAACAGCAATCCATTTTGTACTTTCATTGCTTTCAAATGCAAATTTCAGTGTCATTGTAAGGGGTATGCAGAGAATTGCACCCATCAAACCGAGCAGACTTCCCCAAAATATCAACGAAACAAAAACAACTAATGTAGATAGTCCAAGTTTCCTCCCCATCAACCGGGGTTCAATTATATTACCTATTGTAAATCCAACCAGAATATTACCTGCAACAACAAGTATTGCGCTTCCCATTCCAAGTTGAACAAGTGCGAGGATTGCCGGTGGAATAGCGGCGATAATTGCTCCAATATTCGGAATATAGTGAAGAAGGAATGCAAGGAATCCCCATAAAATAGGATATTGGACACCGAGGATAAGCATTAACAGGGTGATTATAATTCCGGCGGTCAGGTTGATAAGAGTTTTAATTACCATATAGCTTTTCATATCAATAACGAACTTTGTGAAACGTGGAAAAACCTGATCGGGATCACCGAGTATTTTTCGGAGTTTTTTGGGAAAGCTCGATACTTCGAGCAGAATAAAAGCAACAATAAGCAGGACCAGGATAAGACTGGAAAGTATTGAGCTCAATCCGGATAACAAACCGGCAGTAAAATTCATTACAGCTTCCGGATTAATATATTCCAGAAAGTAATTTTTTGTGCCGGAAATACCTTTGCTTTGTAATAAAATACTAAGTTCTATAGCCTGCTCCCGGATTTGCGCCAGCACAAAAGGTAGTTCATTGGAAAAACTGCTGAAGGATGTTCCTATTTGTGCACCAATTACTATTAAGATAATTATCATACATGCCATAACAATCATCACTGAAATTACAGATGGGATACGCTTCTGTTTTAACCAGAGTACAGGCGGAGCTCCAAGTATTGCAAGGAAGATAGAGACAAGGAACAATACCACAACCGGCTGAGCAAGATGAATGCCTGCGATGATTATTACAATCGCTGCACTGCCAAGAAGGATACGAAATCCGTGAAAAGATTTACTTTCCGTATTCATAATTTTATTGTGATTACTTGGGTTCAGAATGCACGTCGTCCGCTGATGATTCTGAATAGGATCATTATAATTGCAACCACTAGCAGAATGTGAATAATTCCACCCATGGTGAAAGAAGTGAGAAACCCTAGCAACCATAAAACAATTAATATTACGGCGATGGTGTATAACATATAAATTCCTTTCCTTTTTTTATCGGACTTTTTACAAAAAGCTATAGTAATCTATTATTTATAATATATATACCTGTTTAGCATTTGACAATCATACGAAGGGATGAAAAAGGAACTACATCTTTTGAATGAGGTGATTGTTTGTTCTTTGTTATATATTATATCGTGTTGAATAATAAGGATAAGGCTGATCAGGTGATATTTAGATGAATGAATTTTTTAAGTACATACAAAAATATTTTAACAATATTAAAGATTTCCTCAGCATTCATCTTATTGATGTTGGGAATACTTCAATAACACTCTGGACGCTGATTTATTTTATTATTCTCGCCTGGCTTCTTTTCTTCATTACTGCAAGGCTTAGAAAATGGATGATCTATAAGGTCCTTTCTAAAAGTAAGGTAGAACTTGGAGTGCGGCTCGCGGTTGGTACGATTATTCGTTATGCTGTTCTGATATTCGGACTGGTTATTGTTATACAGACCGTCGGAATTAACCTGAGTACCATTACTATACTTGCAGGTGCTCTGGGTGTTGGTATAGGTTTCGGTTTACAGAATGTTACCAACAATTTAGTAAGCGGGATAATAATCTTGTTTGAAAGACCGATAAAAGTAGGTGACAGGATCCAGGTTGGAGAAGTCTTTGGTGATGTTATGAGTATATCTATGAGATCTACAATGATCGTGTCAAATGATAATATTTCTATCATTGTCCCTAACTCTGAATTTATTTCATCAACAGTTATTAACTGGAGTCACAATGATAGGAAGGTGAGATTCAGTATTCCGGTTGGGGTTGCTTATAAAGAAGATCCTGAAAATGTTAAGCAAATTTTATTAGCAGTTGCAGATAAGGAAGATGGCGTTCTAAAAAATCCGGAACCTGTTGTGCTTTTTAAGGAATTCGGCGATAGTTCACTTAATTTTAGTCTCCTGATCTGGACAAGCAGTTACATAACCACCCCCGGATTTCTAAAGAGCAGACTTTATTTTGAAATATTCAGAAAATTCAGGGAGAATAATATCGAGATTCCGTTCCCGCAGCGAGATTTACATGTTAAGAATACAGAATTCCCCGGCAGCCCGCCAAAAGTTGAAATAAACTGATTACCGAAAAATTCGCAACCATTATAATATCAGAACAAGCAAAATCAGTATCAGTAAAGCTGCAATGAGACTGATGGTTATAGTCTGGTCCGCCTGTTCCATACTCTGCACAACGTAATTTGAGAAGTTATTGAGTTGAGAATCTGGGACCCGTTCGTAACCATTCACTCCTGCAAGTTCATCTTGTTTGTCCTGCAATGTAATACGTAGTTGAAGAAGCTCTTTACTATCCTTGTCTGAAAGCACCCCAACATTTTGCATCTTGTCCAGCGCTTTGGACATATCCTGGAATGAATCCTTAAGTATCTGACGCTTCTCTACGGGATTTTCAGTTGCTTTCACTTTGTTGGCCGTATCGCTGAAATATTTTTGAAGTTGACCCTGACCATACACATTCGAAGGTATAGCCTGAACAAATATCAGGAGCACGGTAAAAATGGCAATTTGTGTTTTCAATGTGGTTCTTTCATTTAGTGGATAATTATTAATTTGTAAGTATAACTTCCTGGCTTTTTCTTTAGCAGCGTAGTTCTCAAGAAGAGCCTGTGCTGTTTCAAGTCTTTATTTAAACTACCTAGATGAAATAAATTAGTAAATCGTGCAAAAGGATGAAAAAAGAACTACATCTCAGGAGGGTTTGATTATTCAGAATATTTAGAAGTTTTTTTGAACAATGATTTCAATTAGGAAATTCAATACTGATTCTTGCCCCTTTTACCGAATCAAATGTAATTATCCCGTTAAGCTGGATTACCATTAATCTGACCAGGTCAAGTCCTAAACTCTTAAGTTTAGTAACATCAAAATTATCAGGCAGACCTATGCCGTTATCCTGAACGATAAGTGATATCCGGTTGTCAATACTTTTTAAAGTTATTTCTATTAAACCTTTTTGAGATCCGGGAAATGCATATTTGATGGCATTAAATAAAAGTTCAACCAGAATCATTCCTATTGTAGCTGCCTTTTTGTTTGAAACAGTTATTTCTGAGATATTTTTATTGATTACAATATTATTTGATAATTCAGACATTCTTTCAATTATTTTATCGCAGTACTTATTAACTTTAACTTCATAAAATGTATTGGACTTCGATAGTAAAGAGTATAGATCACTAATAGATTTTATTTTTGTTTCTAAATCCTCAAGAATCAATTTTGTTTCAGCAGAATCGACCATATCACCCCTTAGTTTAATAAGACTAACAATTATAGTTAAACTGTTTATGGTTCGGTGTTGGATTTCAGTAATTAAAGCTTCCTTTTCTTTAATCTCCTCTTCTAGAGTTCTTTCTTTCTTTTTCCGGTTTGTAATATCGCGAATATTACACTGGATTACTTTTTCATTATCAACCAAATAAACATTACTCACAACTTCTACATGTATAAGATGTCCATCGGAAGCTTCCAGTGGTATATCTTCATACCGGACATACTCTTTCTGCTGCAATTCTTCGTACAATTGTTTTGAATAATCTCTATTTTTAAAAGCGCTTATATCCCATATGTTTTTTTTAAGAAATCTTTTTTTTGAATAACCTAACATTTCAATCAGGTAGGGGTTAACATCAACAATCATCCCGTTTGAAGCATTAAGGATCAATATACCGTCCTTAGCCGATTCAAAAAGTCTCCTGTACCGATTTTCGAATGAGTCCAAATCTGTCCTATTGAATAAATGATAACTGAAGGTTAAAGCCTGTCAATCATTCTGATTATTTCACTTTGAGTCTTTGAAAATTTTTCTTGCAGTCTGATCAGCAGATCTATCTCACTGCCGTCATTTAACTTTAAATCGTCTTCACTGATTTCCGGATAAGCTAGTCTAATCCTTTTTTTGAGGGCAATCCAATTTCCTTTATTGTTAAGTAAATACATAAGAGTATCCTTTCGTAACATATATATGGAGAAAAGGAGTGGAAGTAAATAGTGCTTTGGAATGAAATAGGAATTAGTTCGCTGGTTTAGTATTTAATCATCCATTAAGGAAATATCCCCGGCAGCTTTGTCTTTTTTTACTGAATCATGTACATATTTTGCAATTTGCACCCGCGTACTCAATGCAAGCTTTTCAAGTATATTATGCACATGACTTTTTACTGTGTAGGTTGAGAGATGAAGTTCCTGAGCAATTTCTTTGTTAGTACAGCCGTCTGAGATTAACCCAATTACCTGTCTTTCGCGTTTTGTCATTCTAACCGACTCCATAATTATTGAATGATTTGATCCGTTTAAGACATTTTCTACAATTTGTGAAAAAAGTGAACCGGTCAAATTTGGAGGGAGTATACTTTGTTCTTTGGAAACAGCCCTGATAGTTTTGAGGAACTCACTTACTGTTGCATCTTTTAAGATAAATCCTGAAACCCCTGCCTGAACAAATTCAAGGACGTCCTGCTGCGCCGGGATCAGATCCATCACTATTACTTTGGTGAATTGAACCTTTTTTTTAATCATTTTCACTAAATTTAAACTATTCCGGTTCCGCAGCCCCAGGTCAAGAAGGACTATATCGGGTTTGTGCTTTTGCAGTAAATTTAAAATATTTTCACCATTACCGACGGTTTCTACACATTGCATATCTTTTTGCTTTGAAAGCATTACTTTAATGCCTTCCCTGAGAAGGCGGTTATCTTCAATAAGCAGAAGCTTCAATTTCTTCATTATTAATTAATTATATGAATGTGCAAATACTGAATAACTATCCGAACTATTAGTAAAAATAAATGAAATCAGAATTAATGAATTATACTTCTTTCAAATATAAAAAATAGTGAATAAAGTTAAAATCAAAGTGTTTTCCAGATTTTGTCTTCACTTCATCCTGTTCCGGCTGCAGCAATAATATTAAATAATTATGTTAATTATGAATGTTGTTTCAACAAGAGTGAGCTGAGAATATTTCTGCGCGATAAGTTATTACTGTTGAATATTGTTTATATTTCAAAATATTTAACAATAACGAATTATGGAAGTTAGATACCATTGCCAGTTTTAAATTTTACCAATCCTGCCGTACCCGTTGCAATCCAGATAACTCCTGAGTTATCCTCGATCGCCCCTCTTATATCATTTGAGGGTATGGGCGAATTATCAGTATAATATCTGGTTATTTGTGAAGTACCCGTTATTTTATATAATCCGCTTGCTGTAGATACCCATGTAATATTCGTGCTGCCGACGTAAAGACTATTTATCAATATGAAGGAAGACAGGTTTACATTTGCAAAATTATTTCCGTCATAGTATGTCAATCCCCCTGATACACCGTTAAATGGATTACACCCGAACCATATCTGACCGGAAGGTGATACCGCAGAGCATACCACATTTTTGGTTTGGTAGCCGTATTCTTCTTTAGGATAATCTGTAAAATTTGATCCATCGAATGATACTATACCTATGCTCGTATCACTTATTCCCAGCCATTTATTTCCTGCCTGATCAACTGAAATAGTATTTACCCAGTTAGTGATATTAGGACTGATTGTATAAACCTCCCAGCTGCCGTCGTATTTTACTAGTCCGAGCGATGTACCGATCCACATCGTATTGCTGTTTTCAGCTGCTAATGCTTTAATGCTGTTGATGGGCAGGCCGGAATTATCTTTTCTGTAAACATTCCAGTTTCCGTTGGTTAATTCTGCAAGACCATCATTTGTACCTATCCAGAGCCTGTTTGAAGGATCGACTGTAAGACACAGAATGTTGTTGTCAGGCAGCGGCGAGTTATTCTTATCATATTTTTCAAAATTACTTCCGTCAAATCGGAGTAATCCGAATTCACGTGTTCCCATCCATTTTACTCCATTCAGATCTACCGTAATACACGTCAATACATTTGTGGGAATGTCGCTGTTGGATGCCTGGAAACTTACCCATACAGTGGTATCCTCCAGAGCGGCGTATAGTGTTTTAACTTTATTGCTTTCCACAATAGCATTATTTATAACAGCATCCCGAAACCCGTTATTTTTAATTGTGATCCTGTAAATGCCTGGAATTAAGCCGTGTATGGTGGCAGGGGTCCGTAGTCCAAGAGAACTGTCGTTAATAGATATTTCCGAACTATCCGGAGTAGAAGTAATATAAAGGCCGCCGTACATTAGCGGGTTTGAAAGATAATTAATATTTGTATCAACCGGGCTTTCTTCAGTAACACTCACAACTATGGACGTATCCCTGAAGTACTGTTTTTTAAGCGTAATCTGGTAAGTTCCGTCTTCAAGATAAGTCAGACTGTCGGGAGTTTTTCTGCCGGTGTTCCTTCCATTTAAATATATGGTTGAACCTTCCGGGATTGAATTTATCGTTATTTTGCCTGTAGATACCGGTCCGGGAGGCGGAGTAACAGTAACATCTTTATCACAGACAAATCCCGTAATGCTCAATAAAAGTATAAGAATACTTATTAAAAATACATTTAATGATGTAAATGGAAACTCATCTTTCATATCAGATAATTTTTTCGCCTTTCTAATAAACAGTATTATAGCCCAGCTCTGTTATGAATTCCGGTGTAAATCTCAGGTTATAGTCTTTTATTACATACGAACCGAATACTCCGAAGCCTCCGGTGATATTCGAAAAATCGTTTTCATCCAGTCTAACCGTAAAATTATTATCCTGAGTCGTGGAAGAATAGTACCGCTCAAGATTTCCATCGAGTGAATACACCTTTATCGGATTATTAACAAGTATCGAATAATTATTCTTATCCGGGTCTCCGTCTGATATCGACATCAGAACCTGCCTGATGATATCCGGATCATATACAATACTTGACTGCCTGGATACTCCCGGATATACCGGAACACTTTCTCCGTTTTCCTGTTTATATCTCAATGGTATATCTAAAATATGTTTCTCCTGCTGTCCGTTTACATTTTTATAGTAGGTAACTTTAAAGACAGGAAAATAAAAACCATTTGATTCATTCATGTTCCAGTAAACATTAATAAGAGGAGTATTTACAGGGGGAATTACTTTTGAGCTGTTCCTATCGTCAAAATTTATATCTTTAGCACTGGTTGTTGAAGAACTCAGCCTTCTCCCGTTTGGAAGTAATGCTTCGATTTCAATCGGTTTATTATAATCAATATGAACATTTTTAAGGTAATAAATCCTGAGCGAATCGCTATACATTGCGTCTCCCAGTCTGCTTACAATACTATCACGGAAGACAAAAACCGAGTCTTTGTACCAGAGCCTTAAGTCGGCCCCTGTTACTGCCGGATCGGTTGTGTTAACGTATGGATCATATCCGGCAACATCATAACTGTGAGAGATCAAGGCAACCTGGTAAGTGGTATCCCCGCATAATATACAATTCAGCACATATCTTTCGTAATAATCACCTTTTGGATTCAGGCTCTGATCACAGGAAGATAATGTAAGAAGTGAAAGTAAACAGAACGATATAATATAAAATTTCTTCATATCTTGATTTTTATAGTCGCCGTCGGCATAACCGGCAGCATATTTACTCTTTCCCCGGTTTCTCTTTTGAAATAAAAAATATTTTCACGGTTATAAACATTTAAAACACTTACGTCTATAGCGAGATTCAGGAACCCAAGCTGCATAGACTTTGATACGCTCAGGTCAAGTCTGTGATAGGAAGGCAGCCTTTCGATATTACGGTCTCCAAGTATAAGATAGGGTCTGAAAAAATCATCCGAATACCAGCCGGTTCCGGGTTCAGTTGGAAAATATTTATCATAATATCCAGCCAGCGGCGTAAAAGGAAGACCCGAGTTAAAACTCCATACCGCACTCGCCTGCCATCCGCTTCCAAAATCATAAGCGACACTGAGATTTACTCCGTGTCTTGAATCGTACCTCGGGTAATACAAGTAATCACCAACACTGCGGTATGCCCAGCTGAGCGTGTACGAGGTAATTATACTTAATGCGGGAGTAACATATTTATAGGAAAATTCCCATCCGTAGGATTCACCTCTCCCTGAAATAAGATCAGGTTCGGTGGATAAAACTTTCTCCTGGTTGATCAGGGGAAGATTATGCACTATTTTATAATAACCTTCAATATCTATAGTAGATTCCCCTGTTATATTGACCTCCGTCCCGATTATGTAATGAAGCGCCGTGGATGGAGTAAGGTATTCGGGAGTAATTACCCAGGGCTCAAAAAGATTTATAACCTCATTCTCGTCCGCAATTGTTGAAACTTCCTGTGAATAAATTCCCCAGGCTCCTTTGAGTGCGAAGAAAGGTAAAGGACGATAAGTCGCGCTTATTCTGGGCTCGGCAATCCCTCCGCCGTTTTTGGAAACACCGGTAAGATTATACCTTATTCCTGCATCCAGTCCGAAATTCTCAAATCTTAAAAATTTGTATTTACCGTAAATTGAAAAGCTGCCTCCGAATTCATTCAAATCGGTGGCAATTCCCTGTTTATTTGTAAGGTTAAGTTTGGTGGATAATGCCTTGAAATTAAATCCCGCACCCAGCTCATCTTTAGACTCAAATACATTTGTAAGATCAAAACTGAAATTGACATCCGTAACCTGGTTTTCCTTAGGTTTAATGTTACTTTCGTTCGGGTTCACCTTTCCGTTGAAACCGCTGAAGGACAATCCAAGTCTTGAATAAAGAGGGACATCATAAACCTGCAGCCATTCGAATCCAAGGAGATTGTTTTTCCAGTTGAAATCTTCTCTTGCCGGGTTATCATAGTCGATTATGTCACCGCTTAAAAATCCGAAAAGGAGGAATCTCCCGTTATTCAGGAATTCTGGATTTGAGAAGTTCAGCTTGAATGACGCATCATAAAAATTAATTGGAACACTCTGATCATTTAAAAGTTTCTTCAGAATGCCTGTTGATAAACTCTTCCTTCCGGTAAAAATAAATGAGCCATGAGGTAAAGGTCCTTCAAGCAGCATCTTGCCTGTCAGAAAGCTGGCTTCAGCCGCCATATCATAGCTTTTCTGGTTCCCGTTTTTTGTAGTAATATCGAGTACTGAAGATAGTCTTCCCCCATATTCAGCCGTGAAACCACCCTTATAGAATTCAACGCTGTTTATCATATCGGGATCAATCACGCTGAATAAACCAAGAGCGTGAAACGGATTATAAACCGGGACACCGTTAAGCAGCACCAGGTTTTCGTCTCCTGTGCCCCCTCTTACGTAATACCTGGCTGAAACATCACCTGTAGTTCGAACACCCGATAAGTACTGCAAGGATCTTAGTACGTCAGTTTCAACTCCTTTGGGCATAACTTCCAGTTGTCTGATGCTGATAGTCTGCTTGCCTATATTTGTGGCATTCTTCTGAATAATTTTTTCCCCGATTTTTTCTACTGTCTGCAATTCAATATTTACCGGTACCAGCTGCACATTTAAGTGAGTGATTTTATCAGGCTCAATCTTAACTTTTAATTCTTTTTTGTTATATCCTATGAATGAAAATACCACATCGTAAGTATGATCCGCAGGAAGTCCGATTATCAAGAAATTACCCCTCTTGTCGGTTGCTGTTCCGACACCGGCTTCTTTCACAAAAACGTTGGCATAGGCAAGTGCTTCCCCTGTTGTTGAATCTGTTATTGTACCTCTAAAATTACCCGTTTCCTGCCCGTAAAGAAAAATACTGTTGAGAAGTAAGATCAGAAAAAGTAATCTGGCTGGTGAAAACTGAAAGAACTGACCCGGCAATTTTATCACTACTATTTAATACCACAATAGACAATTAAAAGGATTCAAAAATAACTTAATCTATGTATTGATTGCAACTTAATTATGCATGAATACATATTATTGTTCCTATGGCGAAACCCCCATCTCTTTCAGCAGGAAGTCTGCTCCTCCTATTTTTTCTGTAACCCATAGGATGTAGCGGATATCTACACCGATTGAACGGCTGTAGTCGGGACTCCAGGCATAGTCGTTCACCGTAGCTTCGAATGCCCTGTCGAAGTTTACTCCCACCAGCTTTCCGTATGCATCCATAATTGGACTGCCGCTGTTGCCCCCGCTTGTGTCCGTATTATATAATATATCGACAGGAACATCGTTGTACTTCTTGTCGGCAAATTGACCGAAGTCTTTCTTATTGTATAATTCCTTAATTTTTTCAGGCAGTTTGAAATCGCCCGATTCTTTACCCTTTTCAATTACACCCTTCAATGTTGTCACAGGATCATAGTATACAGCATCCGAGGGTGAATATCCCTTGATGTGACCATATGTTAACCTGAGAGTTTTGTTGGCATCAGGAACGAATGATTTGTTTAGCCAGAGTTTCTTCGCATCCATTAATTGCGCCAGCAGAAGATTCAGTTTGCCATCTCTTTCTTCTTTTCTTTTATTATAGTTTTCCTCAACCTCAAGCATCTGCTTAACAAAGTTAATATAAGGATCACTGATATCTGCCAGTTTTACCGAATCATCCCTGAGCATGGAAATATATTTTTCCGGATTGCTTACGAAAGTGCTGTCATATATATAATCTACAAAGCTGTTGATGCGGTTTACAGGACTCATACTCCTCGCAAATACAGCCAGCGGCTGAAGTGCTGAAATTTCCTTATGCTGAATCCCATCGTTAAGTATCTTCTTCAATATTTTTTTATCAAGTGCAGGATAATAGGAGGAGTAGATTGAATTGACCTTGCTCTCGAGCTCTACGTAATTCTTATCTCTGTAGGTATCTTCTCTCTCCGATTCAGGGAAGGTGCTGAGCTTCTTTATATTTTACAAATATATCTGCCAGTTTATAAATATCAACCTGACGCTGCATCTGCGAAAGGAAAAGAGGAAGAATTCCGTCGTCAAATATCCCTTTGTAAACATAATCGATCCGGCTTAATACTTTTCCATACTTTTCCGTCAATTCAGGGTTTGATTCAATAAACTGCTGGAGGTATTTTTCCTCGTCCTGTTTTTTCTCGAGAAGGTTGAGACGTTTAATGCCGATTATCTTGCCCCGGTAATTCTTTTCGGTATTTGAAAGTCCTTTCACTTTTGAAGCAAACTGCAGTTCAAATTCGGGATCACTTTTCCCTCTATCCAGATACAGATTTATCAGCCAGGAATATAATTGCTGAACGTATGGCAGCTGATATTCATACTGATACTTCAGAAAGTCCGAAGGCTGATGTTTGAAAGTTCGTGCGGGATAACCGAGAATAAAAATAAAATCGCCTTCCTCTGCCCCTTCGGGATTAACCTGGATAAATTTTTTCGGATGGTAAGGAACATTCTCTTTAGAATATTTCGCAGCGCTGCCGTTTGGAGCTACGTAAGCACGCATAAATGAAAAATCACCGTTGTGTCTCGGCCACACCCAGTTATCGGTCTCACCTCCAAATTCACCAATCGCTCTCGGCGGAACATAAACCAGTCTCACATCTTTTATAACTTTATAACGGAAAAGTATATACGTTTCCCCTATAAACATTTCTGAAACCTGCGCTTCAATAGAAGGATCCTTTTTTTCCTCTCTTTTAATAATTTCTTTTATTTTATCCTCGACAGCTTTCTCACGCTCCGATACATCGGCCACCGCATTTGCTGCATTTAATACTTCATTGCTTACGTCCTCGTACGACTGTGTGATCTTACAGGTCACTCCTTCCGCCGGTATCTCCTGTTCCCTGCTTTCAGCCAGGAATCCGTTTTCAAGATAGTTGTTCTCCATGGTGCTTGCTTTCTGAACCGCTCCAAAAGCACAATGATGGTTGGTAATTATTAGTCCTTCAGGAGAAACAAATGAACCTGTACAGCCTCCGATATTAACCAGGGCATCAACAAGGCTTACGCCCGTTGGGTTATATATTTCATCAACAGGAATTTTTAAACCTGCTTCCCTTAAATCGAGATTCCTGATCTCCGTGAGAGGATACATCCCTTCATGGGGCCGGAACGGGGTAAATGCCAGAAAGAGGAATGAAATAAGAATCAGTGTTTTACCTGCGAACCCTAATGAAACCTTATTCATGATTTTCCCTGATTTTTTTTCTTTGTCTCAGTAAAATTAAAAAAAATGCCCGACATAAGCGGGCATAAATCAAATGTTTTCACAAAGTCTGTTTTTCAAAGATCTCTCCCTATCTTGCCGCAAAATCCGGACAGGCCGGTCGGGATAAATGAACTCTAGCTGCTTTTTATTAGTGATTCTCTTAACCGTCTTGAGACAGCTATAAAGAAACCGGCAACCATTATTAAGATCCCTGTCCATACCAGACTGATGTACGGCTTAACGCTTGCAGCAACAGTTAATACTTCTTTAGGCTGCTGTTTGGCTGTGGTTTCGCCCTTCAGTTTTCCGACAATAAAGTCTGCTGTTTGGGTAGTAGGATCTATCTTTTTAAGCTGTATTTTAATATTTGCTTCAGAAATCTGAACCGGGACATAGATAAAATCCCTGCCTGTTTTTTTCAGTTTTGGCTCCACATTATAAGTCTTACCATCCTTAACTACTTTAAGGTTTGCCCCCATCTCAAAATCACCGCCGCTCATCATTACACTCATATCAGGCTTCACGAATTCTGTATATTCTATCTGTGCGCCTTCAACATTTGTTTTCTGACCGACATTAAGTTTTACATCCAGTCCTTCCGCCGCCTGATCCTGAGATTGATCGTCGTAGCCAAGAGGCGATACATAAAAATCTTTGGTAAGAAGATTCAATATGGCCGGTTCTCTCATTAAACCGTTATTGAATTCACTTATATACATTACCGGAGATACAGTGTATTTCTTATCTCCTTTTTCAACCTGAATGTTGAAAGCGTACTTTGAATTATTCTCTATCGGGTGATAGCCGGTAAAAGTCAGCTTATAACCAAATGCTTCTTTGGGCTGATTCTTAATGAGGTCGATATCGGTTTCGCTGCCGTAAGCAGCTGAACCAATAACACCAAGAATGAAAAGAGCAATTCCGATATGTGCAACATAGGCACCGAGCATTTTCATATTTCCGCGGATAACCTTTACAGCAATTTCAACGTTTACTGCAACTGTAAATGCAGCGGAGAATGCCAGCAGTATCATCATAATCTCATGCATCCCGCCGAAGATTATCAGAAAGGCTGTGAATAGCAATGCAATCGCAACAGAAGGTATCGATTTCCGTACAAGTTCCTGTCCTCTGGTCTGCTTCCACTTAAGCAGCAGACTCAAGCCGTTCAGCAATCCTATAATTATTGCTATAGGAAGGTTCATTTCATTGTAAAAGAAAGTATCGACAGATACCCCGAATAATGGGGCTGAAGTACCTACCAGTACTACTACTGCAGAGGCAACAAGGACAATTGTTGCAGTAAATAATGCAAGATCTCTGGATAATAAATCCTCATCAGTGGCAGTTACTTCATTTAAATATTTCCAGCGGTAGATAAGCATCCCGAAACCGAGAGCAATGAAAGTACCGATGAATATTACCAGGAAAAGGTATACGAGCATTCCGGGATCCACGAATGAGTGCACAGAAGCATCACCAAGCACCCCGCTTCTCGTTAAAAATGTACTGTATAATACAAGCACATACGTCATAATACATAATATCAGATTGGTCTTCGCGTATTTGCCTATTCCGCCTTTTGCCTGACTTTTTCTTTGAACAAGCAAAGTATGAACGGAGGCAACACCAACGAGCCATGGGATTAAACTTGAATTTTCGACCGGATCCCATGCCCAGTAACCGCCCCAACCAAGCATTTCGTATGCCCAGTATCCGCCGAGCATAATTCCGAGTCCCAATATTCCTGCTCCAGCCAGTACCCAGGGAAACGACTGACGTACCCAGTCTTTATAATCGTTCTTCATCAATGCCGCAACAGCAAATGAGAAAGGAACGGTCGACATAGAGAAACCTGTAAATAATATCGGCGGATGGATCTGCATCCAGAAATTAAGCAGCTGGGGATTTAATCCCTTTCCATCTGCAATAAACTGGTTAACAGATATTCCTGCGGCCGAAAGTTTAGCATAAAGATCGCTGCTCATTTTAACGAATGTCTGTCCGCTTGAACCATCGCTGAAGATAAATGACTGAATCCATGGAAGATTAAGAAAACCTGCGCTAATGCTTTTAACAGGTATAAACACCGGCTCTGTCCAGATAAAAGCAAAAGGATTTTTAAAGAGTGGTGATACCATTATAAGCAGGAATGTTGTAGCAAGAGTAAATACGGTCATCACTCTGAGTTCCAGATCGCCTCTCTTGGAGGTATATGACTGCAGGAATATCCCAACGATAGATGTTAGCAGAAGCCATAGCATAAAGCTGCCTTCCTGCCCTCCCCAGAATGAAGCTATAAGAAACCCGGTTTTCAGACTGTTTTGACTGTAACTGTATACATAATGATACTGGTACTGGTGAGTAAGTATCAGATACCATAAAATCGTGGCGGCAACTATTACAAGCACTGCCATAGCATGGTAAGCAATCCTTCCGTAGTTAACGGCATTTTTATAGCCCCGGTACGAAAGAAAATACATTACCATTGCGATCAAACTGAATGCTAACGCAACTGATAGTACAATACTTCCTGCCATATCTTCCTCAGTGTTATCTTAATTAAAGTTATATGTTAACTGTTCTTATCGAATGATGGACTTACAAACTGGAGGTTTTAGCCTTCTCATTTTCATATTTGCTCGGGCATTTCGTCAATATATCCCTTGCATGGAAATATCCATCTTTATACTGTCCTGTTACAACTACGCTTTTGGCTGTTTCGAAGTTATTGGGAATTGTTCCGTCATAGACAACCTTCATCTGGTTGCCGTTTTCGTCTGCCATATAAAAGCTGAAAGTTCTGTTAACTTTATCTATCTGGTAATTTTTATCCTTTACCCAGCTTCCTGTGGCTTTAACGGTCTTATCAGTATTCATTACATTGGTAAAATTACTTTCGTATTTAATATTACTCTGAGTAAACAGGTAACCCATTAAACCAAGGAAGAGAACAATGATAGCTCCGCCGAATATATATTTATTTTTCATGCTTATCTCCTTTAATTTCTTTTTCTACAACCTTTATTCTTTTATCGAGATTATTCAGGAAAAAGAATATTCCTGCCCATACAATCAACACAATGATCATAACTATATAGATCGCATTGTTCTGCAGGAAATCATAAAGTCCGCTCAATTTATCCTCTGATTTGTTGTTTATTTAATCTTTCTTTGAACATCAATGATTTATAGCCGAGTCTCCACATCCAGAAATACAGAATTGTAAATCCGATTAACGATAGAAAGAATATGAGCAGCATATTCGTGTTCATTCGAAAATCGATTATGGGGCTCGAACTTTGGACAATCTTACCATCCACAATCTCCTCGGATCCGGGATGTAAACCAAGCATTATTCTCGGCATAATAAAAATGAAGAACGGAACCGTAACAAAAGCAATAATTGCATAAACTGCCGAAAGTGTTGCTCGTTTTTCTTCATTTTCGATTGAGGATCTTAGAGCAAACCATGCCCCGTAAATTAACAGTAATGCAAATATGCTGGATTGACGTGGGTCCCAGCTCCAAAACGAACCCCAGGCGAATTTCGACCAGACAGATCCTGTGATAGTTGCAAGAATACAGAAAATTATCCCAAGCTGGGCTGCAGAATATGATTTAATATCATCATTCATATCCCTTTTCCTGAGATATTGAAAACTATAAATAGTCGACATCAGGAAAGCAACGACTGTCAGCCAGGCAGTTGGAACATGGAAAAAAATTATTTTTGCATTTTCGCCAAGACCTTTAATAAAGGGAAATTGATACCATTGAGTTGGATTCTCAACTATGGGAAACGCTATTCCCGCCACGGAAACGAAGGCGAGAAGCAAAAAAAGGAAACTTTTCCAGAGAATTGATTTCATAGTTTATATTCAATTAAAATTACTAATCTTTCCATATAAAATCGAACAGCATATAAGATGCAGTTAACATAATTACGTCGTAACTGATTACAATTGCCAGCTCAAATTTAGATTTTTCAAAACCTGTGCCATCGATAGAGAACAAAGTTAGTTGTACAGAAGTTAAAATTAAAGGTAATAATATAGGAAAAGACAGAACCGGATAAAGTGTTCCTTTAGCCCCGGCCTTCGAAATTATTGCCGCAATTATCGTTGATGATATCGCCAGGCCTATATTACCTAGTATAAAGGCGCTCAGGAACAGGGGAAAATTTCTTATTACAAATGCATCAAAAACTGCTGAATATAGTATGGCAATAACGATATTCATACAAAAAACAAGTACCAGGTTGAATATCAGTTTACCGGTAAATACTGTTGAAGGAGATGCTATCAGCTGTAATGTAAGCGATGTTCCCCTTTCCTCCTCGGAAACGAACGCTCTTGCCAGTCCCGACATTGCCGTAAAAAATATAACCACCCAGAACAATCCCGCTGTCAGATTCTCATTTATTCTTTCATTCCCGATGGAAAACATAATAACGCTGATTGCAACAATTATGAACATCGCAAGAGAGTTTATTGCATATCGCGTTCTGAGCTCAGAACGAAAATCTTTGAGGAATAATGAATACGGCTTTGAGCTCACTTCAGATCCTGTACTGTTATATTTTTATAATCCTGGATTACTATCCTTTCACTGCAAAGTTCCAGGTCGGTTTTCTCATTTGATGCAATAAGAACAATACTGTCCTGTCCTGATTCGCGTACTATCTTATAAACAGATTCCTTTCCCTCATCATCAAGATTTGATGTTGGTTCATCCAGTATCAGCAGTCTCGGGGAGTGCATAAGTGCAAATATAAATTTCATTCTCTGCTTCATACCGGATGAATAAGTTTTCACCAGGTCGTCCTTCCGGTCATAAAGCAAAAATACTTTGAGCAGATACTCTATCCTTTCTTTATTGAAAGGTACATTTCTTATATCAGCAAACAATTCCAGATTCTCCCATGCAGTAAATTCTTCATATAGAACAAGATAAGGTGATACGAATCCGATAAAGTTATGAAGCTTTTCGGCAGGGATCTCTTTCCCTTCAACAGAATGCTTAACTTTTCCTTTAGACGGAGAGATGAGACCTGCAATAATTTTAACCAGGGTTGATTTGCCTGAACCGTTAGGGCCCGAAATCCCGTAGACTCCGTTCTTCTCAAATCCGAAACTGAGTCCCGAAAATATGAGTCTCCTTCCGAATGTTTTACTTAATGATTCTGCGTGTATTGAAAAATTAGTCATTAAATATTACCAGTTTCCCTATCTTCTTTCCGTTGCCCGTCCGGGTTATGTAAATGTAGACTCCGGAAGGAACGCGCTGATTCTTCATATCCAGTCCGTTCCACCTTACAACTTTCTGTCCCGACACATAATCAAATGGTTTTGTAACAGAGTATACCAGTTCCATCGCCGAGGTATATACATTAAGACTTGCTTCGGTCTGCCCGCTGCTGCTGACCGGGAAAATCATGAAATCATTTCTGCTGTACCTGAAAGGATTTGGAAAAACATAATCGGAAATTTCCAGCGGGATCTCACCCTCCCTGATCAGGTAATTATTGAAAAATTCCGATGATGTCCACATCGAAGGTTTATCAGTTTCAAGTTTTGAATAATAAACCGTTGTAAGCTGCTGACTGCCGGGTTCTTCATAGTCATAAATATAATATGTAAAGGGATAGAAATTCAGTGTGTTATCTATACCGTTCGCGTAGTCTGTATTTGTAACCAGCACTGTCAGGGTATCACCTTTTACCCGATCAATAAAATCAACAAAGTTGTTTGAAGTAGGATGAGCATTCATCGTTACATAGACAGATGGCGAATTAAACTCAATAACAGATGAAAGACTGATAACGGGGTAGTTTGCCCCTTCCTCGAAATATTGTCCCGGAATGGCCCTGTAACCGGTATAGAATGTCCATATCCCGAATTTATTAAGCTCGCTTCCGAAACTTGTACTCTGATCAAAAAGCGAGGAATTTATAGCATTTATGGCCCTCATTAGCGGCATCTTTTCCCACTGGCTTTTAATTATACCAAAACCGAACCTCGCTTCCAGGTAAATATTCCAGATTGCAAGGTTATAACCATTGAATTCTCAGCAAAAGCACGCTCGGTGTTCCTGAAATAATCACTCATATATCCGTAATAATCATTTACGGAATCGAAGACGAACTCTTCCATAGAAGTAGATGTCATCTCGTAAAAGAAAAGATCGGCATCCCTGTAGATATAATTTCCTACCTGTATTGAATGATGGAATTCGTGTGCAGCAGTAACCCTTGCAGCATCAATTCCATGAGTATAAAAACCTGCTCCGAACTTATAATCCACCTTGATAAAAGACGTAAACCGCGGTTCAGAACCTATCTGGGTTTCGAAATACGTTTCTCCATAGAAATTTCCCATTGGAACTATATAAACATCATACTTACTGTCGCCGCCTGCACTATCGGGAGAAACTCCGGGCTGAGTATCTTCGGGCGGAGGAGGATAGCCAAGATAATTGACTTCAAAGTTGTAAGACGAGTCGAGTGCCTGTGCAAATGCATTAATATCATATTGCGGAGTGTAGATACCTGTTGAATAATAATGAATACGGAAAAATCCGGATGGTGACACTATGCTTGCATCCGTGGAAGGACGTTCAGTAAGAATCTTCAGTAATCCCTGCTGGGATTCAGTAAACTCATGTAAGTGCATAAACACTTCTGCGGCAGCTCCGAATCCGCATTTAATACGTGTAGTATCCTCACTTATATTCACTGGTGTTTCAGTAGCTTCATAACTGTGATTACTTACATAAAAATTAAAAAGTGAATCCAGCCTGTTTCTGTTCCACTCCTGAGAAAATCCGGTGGCGTATAAAATAGGGATCAGCAGAAGCAGCATCTTTTTACTCATTTAAGCTCTCTGATCGTGATACAGTTTTGATTGTCATCGATGTAAACAACATGATAATTCCGGGAATTCATATTTTTTATAAAAAAAGATCTTGAATTTACATTCTCCATTAACAGAGTTCGCGTAATAGTCTTATCCCCGTCTGTCAGTCCAAGAGATTTAATATTCTGCTGAACGGGATTAAAGTAACAGACTTTCTGCCGGCCGTTAAATCCAAGAGTGCCAAAAAATAATTGATTTTTATCTTTTATCCTAAGAGTCTGAGCCTGAGTCTTTTTTCCGGACACTATAAAGGCATCGGGACCCAGGAAAAAAATCAGATCGTTCCTGTTCTTTGCATTTAAAAAGCCATATAGAGCCGAATTTTCTTTGTTAAGGAAATTTCCGGCATAAAGTGTTACCCCGTATCCTCCTGAGATATCTGTTTCAAATTCGTCGTTTTTAATACCTGCTTCCAGAAACCTTTCGCCTATTATAAGATTGGAATCCTCCACCGCATAGAAAACTTCAGGCCTGTTATAAATTGAAAGAGCCGCATCTGAAACATTCTTCCGTAAACCCGCAAATGTATAATACTGGAACTGCCCCTGCTCATTTACAAAAGTTGTTACGCCGAGACTGCTGTCTTTTACAAAAGCAGCATAAAGTCGACCGGTGAATTCATTAAACTTGACATCTTTTATCCTGCCGGATGCATAAAGCGAATTTCTTGTAAACTTATTCTTTAAGAGATCCACTACAACTACTTCAATTAACTTCTTCTCTCTTGTGAAACAGAAAAAAGTTTTTTGTCCGGGAAGTTTATTATTTACCACTACTGCACTCTCATTTTCAAAAAGTGGAATAGGGAACCAGGTTTCCGGTATACCTGAATTATTCCTTATTATAAGATTGAGTGTTTTGTCAAAACTGTCGATAAAACAGATATCGTTAATGCTGTTATTTCCCCTGTCGTAATATGTTACAAACGCGGGATATGCACCTGCAACAAGACTAACCTTATCCGAGATCGAAGCAAGGTTTGATACGAGAAAATACTTCCCTTTATCATTAAGTATTATCAGCCCATTAATAAATTTGCTGTAGTAAGGTATGATATCGGCCAGTGAATTCTTTTTAAGGTAAATAATTTCAGGATAAAATTTCCGGGCATCTTTTCCGAAGATAAGTGAGAGCGTTCCGTTCTGCCGGTTAATATATGCCAGGTCTATAAGACCATCCCTGTTAAAGTCGCCGGTAATAATTTTATCGATACCGTATTTTGTATTGATAACAACTGTATCCTCATATGAGGAGGTAAAGTCACCGTAATAGATAACAATAGAATTATCTTCGGTAAATATAAGGTCCGTGTATGAATCAAGATCAATATCAACCGGCTGAAGAGAAGTTACCGGACGGCTGAAAGGTATTTCCCTTACCTTGTTAAAGTTTCCCTTGCTGTTATTATAAAGGAACTGCAGTTTATCAGTGAACATTTCAACTGCTGCGATATCGGGATAACCGTCATTATTCAGATCGGCGAATACAGCTTCGGCAAAACTTGTTTTTTCTATTATCTTTTTTTCACGAAGCTTATTTTCCTGGTAGATGAGGGAAAGTCCGTTGAAAGCACTGCCGGAAACCAGCAGTTCGGGTATACCATCGTCGTTTACATCACCTGTGCTGAGATTTTCAGGATAAGTATTGAATTTTATCCTGTTCTCTTCAATTGGATATCCTTCATCACTAAATTTCAACACCCCGGCAGTACTTTGTTTTCGGGAAATGAAAGCATACCCTGTTATCTTATTGTTGTTGTTCCTTAAATACTGTAAAACGGAAAATTCTTTCCCGATACTGAAGGTGTGTGATGATCCGAAAGAAGCGTTTTGACTTCCATCAATTGAAGTAATTGCTCCGCCGGCAGGATTAAAAAAAAGAAGATCCGTGTATGAATCTCCATTATAGTTGAGGGAAAATAATTTCTGGTACCCGGAGTCGACCTGAAAATCCTGATACCTGCAGAAGCCGTTGATCGGTACCTGAGGATAACTATTGTATGACAACAGTAATAAAAAAAACAGGAAGTTAACTTTTCCTTTTACGGGACTGAAGTCTGTTTTCCCTTCTCTTAAGTGCTTCTTCAAATCTTCTTTTCTCATCCTTCATTTCAGGAATAATCTCATTCGTCTTAACCGGCTTTCCATCCTGATCCACAGCTACGAAAGTTAAATATGCAGAATTTGTATGGATCCTTTTCCCTTCTCTGAATGATTCGGCAAATACCTTAACTCCCACTTCCATTGAAGTATTGAATGCCCGGTTAACCGAAGCATAAAGAGTAACAGCATCACCAAGATTTATAGGATGATGAAAGTCTATGCGGTCCACAGAAGCAGTTACACAGATAAAATTTGAATGCTTCGCAGCGCTCAGAGCCGCACAGATATCTATCCAGTGCATCAGTTGTCCTCCCAGAAGCTTACCTAGCTGGTTGGTATGATGTGGCAGTACCAGCTCGGTCATTATCATTTTGCTTTCTTTAACTTTTTTGACAGCCATTTATCTGGATGCTGATAATTGTTTTTCGAGTTTGGACTTCAGATTTTTCAACTCATCTACTCTCTTGTTGTCAGGATATTTTTCGATGAATTTATCAATCTCGGCAATCGCATCATCATTTCTGTTTCTTTCAACCAGTACATTTATCTTATCGTACATTGCCAACGGAGCGTAGGGTGTATCGTGATAGGTTTCAATCACCTCATCATAATAAATGATGGCGGCTTTCAGATAATCCATTTTTTCATATATACCGGCAATAGAATAAGTTTTTTCAGCCAGTTTATTATTAAGTTCAGCAATCTTTTTTTCAGCGTCAGGAACTTTTTCATTGGTTGGGAAGAAGTCAATGAAGGCTTGTAATTCCGCTATCGCTTTTTTGGTGTATTTCTGATCAAGATTATAGTTCGGTGAAAGCTCGTAATAACAATCCGCAAGCATATATTGCGACTCCGGTACAAATTCACTCGCCGGCATATTTTTAATAAGCTTGCTGAACTCGAATGCAGCCATTATATACTCTTTCCTTGCAAAACGTGTTTTAGCAAGGTAAAACTGTGCATCATCTGAAATTGAGCTTCCGGGATACTGCAGAAGAATAGCCTGAAGTTCATTAATTGCTTCAAGATAATCTTCATCGTTGTAAAGGCTGATGGCGTATGAGAGACGGTTTTCACCAGTCATATTTGCAGTGTCAGGACCAGAGGAACAACCCTCAAATACAAGTAGAAATAATAAAGGAATAAAAAATATATATTTCATAGAAAGCGGTTTTATTAAAATTTAATTTAGAAAAATAACCAAATTAACATAGTAGTCAAAGGTATTTATCGCTACTTACTCCTGATTGTAAAGAAAAGGATCACTGCGAGCGCAGCTGTACCGACTGCTATCACAGGTTCGAAGATACTGGAGAAAAATGGTTCGGATGGAAGCCTTCCATGAGTGAAGGAATATGCCGGATTTTCAAAGGAATTTAATGCTGTCAACAGCAATAGTATCCTGGTAAGTAAACTTAAAATTGTGCGTGGTTATAGTATTACCTGAAAAGTTGCCGCTGCCGGAAAGCGATAGTGTCCTGGGCACAAGATAGTCTCCCAGAAAACCATCCCTGAATATATCACCGTATGAAGTTACAGCTTCTCTGACAACATACTGAAGTCTGAAAGCGTTATCATTGCTTACCAGCTTATATCCTCTTCCTGTCAGGTCAGAAATAATCTGCGAATTAAATACGTCGTAAGTCCCCTCTTCGAGATCCACGTTGATATTCCTGACAGTATCCGGAATTAAGGATGTCAATTCAACAATAGAAGAATCCACTAGCTGGTAAAATACCTGCAGATTGTTTTTGTCCTGTGCTCTGCATGTCAGTACCGACAGGAGAATTATTCCTGTAATGAGTTTCAAAAGATTGGCTGTTATTTTTCTTTTAAGCAAAAGGATAATCTTTTTTCTTACGGAAAACTGAAGTGTTAATTTAGGTAATTCTCCTGTCTATCTACAAGAAGTATTATATCTTTTCAGCTGCCAGCTTTTCAAGTCTTTTTATTCTTTCCTCAATCGGGGGATGGGTAGAAAACAATTTCATAACACCGCCGCCATGAAGAGGGTTGATAATGAACATGTGAGCTGTCGCAGGATTGGAATTGTTCAGAGCTTTAACTTCATTGCCGGCCGATATTTTTCGAAGGGCTGAAGCCAGTCCTAACGGATTTCCTGATATTTCCGCACCGCCGGCATCAGCGGCAAATTCACGTGATCTTGAAACCGCAAGCTGAAGAAGGGTTGCCGCAATCGGCGCCAGTATTAACAAAAGGAGTGCTGATAATCCTCCCTCATCATCATCTCTGCCTCTTCCGAACATCAAAGCCCATCCTGCCATCTGTGCAACAAACGTTATTGTACCGACAAGAGTAGCTGCAATTGTACCGGTCAGCATATCCCTGTGTTTCACATGAGCAAGTTCATGGGATATAACACCGGCAAGTTCTTCGTTGCTTAGTCCTTTTAAGATCCCTGTAGTGGCAGCTACTGCTGCATGCTCAGGATTTCTGCCCGTTGCGAAAGCATTGGGAGTCGGATCGTTAATAATATAGACTTTAGGCATCGGAAGATTAGCACTCGCCGCCAGTTCTTCAACAAGCATATAAAATTTAGGGGCAGTTTCCGCCGTTACCTGCTTCGCCCTGTACATTGAAAGGACTACCTTATCAGAAAACCAGTAACTGCCGAAATTCATCATAAGCGCAAATATAAAGGCTATGGTCATGCCCGTGGAACCACCGAGGAGGTATCCGACCAGCAGGAATAAAATCATCATCACTGTCATCAAAAAGACAGTTTTAAGGGTATTCATTTTTTCTCCGATATTTTAATTCAAAATTACTTAATGAGTAAAGTTATTTCAAGGAAATGAACCTGCCCGTAAAACAACGGGCAGGTTCATTCAATAGTTAAACAATTAAAGCAGGTTAAAGGTTTCCCTGAGGAGTGAGCGTATGACCGCATTTTGAGCAGAAAATGGCTCCGGCTTCGTTTTGTGCACCGCAGCTGGGACAATAGACTGTATTTGACAAAGGCAGATCATCAATTGAAGTAACGGCCGCCCTGTTTTCAGATATTACCTGATATAGATTTAAAGCAAATGCGGCAATAAACAGAAGCAGCGAAAAATAATATCCCCATCTGTATGATACTTCAATGATCTTAAAATCAAAATCTCCGGTCACCTCCCCTCCTATGCTCGATCTGAGAAACAGCAGCATTAATGCTCCCAGTGCGCCCGCAATTAACGAAAGCATTCTTGAATAGCGCGGGATGAGTGAAACCACTATTCCTACGAGGGCAAAAATGAAAGCGGCCACGGCAAGAGGTTCAGAGTTAACATCCCTCTCTTTATCCAGATCGGGATTTGTTTGACCGGTATCCAGTTTCTCCATTTCAAATTTCTCAATTTTTGTACCGGTTATTAATTCCATTCCCGTTATAGTGGCTATCCGTTGTCCCTGACATGTAAAGCTTACAAATGGGAGAAAAAAGCAGAGGGCGGCTAAGAGGAATAAGGATGGCGAAACGAATTTGTTAGACTCATTCATTCAATATCCTTTCTCACTTTTTATTAGATTATTTATAATTCGTGAGTCATCAGTTCATTGCCTGGGGTCATACTTGGTCTGTACCTGCCAAAATAAATATAATTCGGCCTAAACAAAAGAAAAATAATCGTTAATAAATGTTTTGCCCTTGCCTTTATTTGCGAATATGGTTAAATATTGACGAAAAATTTTGGGAGTTTATGAAAAAAGCAGCCGCTTTCCTTCTTTCAATTCTAATTCTTTCACCGTGTATGGTCTCTGCACAGAATACCTATGATTTTCTCAGGCTTGATATGAGCGCGCGAGCAGGAGCACTTGCCGGCAGTTTTGTGTCAAATGATGATGATCCTAATGTTATTTTTTATAATCCTGCAGGACTTGATATGCTGGAGGGTCAACCTGTTTCCTTCTCTTTTGTAAAACACCTGCTGGATATAAATCTTGCTAGTCTCAGCTATTCCCGGGAATTTGAAGGAATCGGCCGGTTCGGCGCTGCGGTTAAATATATTAACTACGGTACTTTCACAGGTGCCGACGACGTGGGAAATAAAACTGAAGATTTTGGAGCCGGAGAGGTTGCTTTTATAATCGGTTATGCAAATCAACTTGACGAAAATTTCTACTATGGAGCTAATGTCAAGTTTATTTATTCGGGAATAGAGAAACGTTCTTCAACAGGTCTGGCAGCAGATGTAGGTCTGCATTATGCTATTCCTTCTGCAATGGTTGATATAGGATTTGCAGCATTGAATATGGGGTCCCAGCTTACCACTTATTATAATACCAGAGAATCTCTTCCTCTTGATGTCGTAATCGGAATTTCGAAAAGGCTCGAAAATCTGCCTGTGCGGCTCTCACTTGACTTTCATAAACTGAATGAAACCCGGGATGAGTTTTCACAGCGTTTCAAAGCGTTTACTGTCGGTGCAGAATTCAACCTCAGTAAAGTTGTTAGTCTTCGTTTCGGATATGATAATGAAAAAAGATCGGAACTTAAGGTTGGAACAACAGCTGGCATCGCAGGCTTTAACGCAGGGTTAGGACTCGTAATTTCCGATTATACTTTTGATTATGGTTTCAGTTCTCTTGGAACAATAGGCGCTCTGCACAGAATAAGTGTGGCTACTACATTTTAAGTATATAAAGTTCTGCTGACTCCGTTCAGGAATTCTCCTTCACCTCCCCGCGCAGAACGGAAAGCCAATAAACCGGGGCAGGCAAGTCCGGTCGGAATTATCAGGAATTAAGCTTCTTCTTCTTTCAGTTGCTTTCTCCTTCTAGGGATGATAAGCTTTTTCGATATATTTCCTGGCAAGCGAATGGGAGCTTCCATATTCTTTCATATCCAGTAGATCATTATAATAATCAAGTGCTTTTCCTCTGTTCCCCATCTGATCATTTATCATACCGAGGTATAAAACAGAGTTTATCCAGAATCCCGATTCTCCATCCTTATCAAGATCTTTGGAGTAATCAACACATTTTTTGAAATAATATTCCGAAGAATCCAGATCATCTGTGTTTTTATACTGTAGTCCCACATAATAAACAGCTTCTCTTTTTGCAGGCAGAACTGTATAGCCAGTGTATCCGGAATCCGCCTTCGCCAGTACATCTTTGAATATTTGCGCGGAGCCGGCATAGTCCCCTTTTCTTGCTGCAATTCTTCCTTTCCATCTTTCAAAGACAGGATTATCGGGAAATTCATCATTTAGCATTGAAGCATATTCGTAAGCTTTAAATGGATTATTCTCATAGTTATAGTAGAGTGTCATGAGGAAATAGCGTGCCTCGTATTTTGCATACTTACCGTTCTCTGCCGTATTCTTTAACTCTCTGAGTCCTTTTTCTTTATCTCCGGAAGGGAAAAAAATCATAAGTGGTTTTAAAAGCGGATATTCATCGGGTATTACTGAAGCATAGTAATCATAAATTCCAAAGCCAAGCTGAACATCTTTATTATCAGGATCAAGATTGCTCGCCCGTTCAACAATCGGCAGGGCTTCCCGCCCGTCATCTGCAGCCTTCAGCCAGCTTTCCCTTAAGGACCTGAGTCTTCCCCTGAATCCTATTGCGCCGCCTTTAAAGAAGAGTGCATCAACATTCTCAGGATTTTTATCGAGCAGCTGATCACACTGATAAATAACATCTTCAAGCTTCTGAAAGAAAATTTCGTCATGTGATTCATCATCAGGATTTAGAAGGATCTTCCACCAGTCAATCATAGCAAGGAAAAATCTACCGGCCGGATGATCGGGATAATCTGCTATCAATTCCCTGAAGGTTTTTTCGGCCTGCTCAAATTTTATATCATAGATCTGTCTTATTCCCCGATTTGCAAGTGAATCAAATTTTGTCCCCTGCGCGTAAACCGCAGATGAGAGCAATATTAAAGCAAGCAATGTCAAAAGGATATTTTTCAACCTTACTCCGGAATTTTTTAAATGATACTTCATATATATGAAAAAGCGGAGATATTTTTCAATCTATTACCTCCGCAGCAAAATAAAAGTTTCAGTCGAAATTATAACTTACAGGACCTTAAGGCCTGCCATGGGCTGTACTTTATAATAAAAAACCACATTATGATACGGCGGAATCGATCCGGCTATATAATGTATAGATTTTACCCAGATTTTAATATAATATCCTTCCGTTGTTTTAAGCAGATATACAAATTGGAATCAACTCTTACAGAATCCTCATACGGTTCACTTAAATAAGTCTGATCGAAAGCATCCTGTCCCGGTCCTATTTTAATAAATTTTGTAGATCTGGTTCCCGGTAAAAATTTGTCCGGCGAATAAAAAGTAAGTGAATCTTTAACTCCCCCTAAATATTATGCATAAATTCTCCTCGGTTTTCCGAAAATCAGTTGCAACAGCAACGTATGATGGATTAGAAGAATTTACTATAATACCGATCACGTGTGTGATATCTATATAGTAAGCTTATCCAGGAGGTAACTCTTCAGGGCGGTTGATGCAACCCTTACCTGCTCCATTGAATCCCGTTCGCGCACAGTAATAGTACTATCTTCAAGCGTCTGGGTGTCGATCGTAATGCAGAAAGGCGTTCCGGCTTCATCCTGCCGCCTGTATCTTCTTCCTACTGCTCCTTTATCGTCGTAAAAAACCTTGAAGTTTTTTCTGAGGTCCGATTCGATTTCTCTGGCTATTTCCGGCATTCCGTCTTTATTCACCAGAGGAAAAATCGCAGCTTTTACAGGGGCTAGTTTAGGATGAAAACGAAGCACAGAACGGGTTTCTCCTTTAACTTCCTCCTCGTAATAAGCATCAACAAGAAAGGCCATAAATGATCTGCTGGCCCCGGCTGAAGTTTCAATGATGAAGGGAATATATTTTTCTTTGGCTTCTACATCATTATATTTCATTGACTTACCTGAGTACTCTTCATGCCTGCTGAGATCAAAGTTAGTTCTGTTATGAATACCTTCAATCTCACCCCATCCGAACGGGAACTGGTATTCGATATCTGTTGCTTCTTTAGCATAATGGGCAAGCTTTTCAACCGGATGATCATGAAAGCGAAGTTTTGATTCTGTCATTCCAAGAGATTTATACCAGTTTATTCTCTGTTCTTTCCAGTAATCATACCATTTCTTATCATCAGAAGGATTGACAAAGAACTGCATTTCCATCTGTTCAAACTCCCTTGTTCTGAAAAGAAAGTTTTTTGTGTTGATTTCATTTCTGAAGGCTTTGCCTATCTGAGCAATGCCGAAAGGTACTTTTTGCCGGGAGGAATTAAGTACGTTCAGGAAATCAACAAAAATACCCTGTGCAGTTTCGGGCCGGAGATATACAACTGCGCCGGCATCTTCTACCGGACCAATAAATGTCTTAAACATAAGATTAAACTGACGTGCTGCTGTAAAGGTGCCTTTATTACCGCATTGCGGACAGTTTAGCTCTGAAAGCAGGATGGGACTTAATTCCGGGTTCTCCAGCATGGCATTAAAGGCAATATCAACAGAATCTGTTCCCCCCGATGCAGAAGCATCCAGAATACTTTCGTACTGGTGTGACAGCTTAGCATTACCTGTAACTTTGTTCTTTACTTCTTCAATGGCTTTTGTTTTTTTCTTCTCATTTATGAGGTCGCCTAACAGATCAACACGAAATCTGGCCTTACATTGCTTACAGTCGACCATAGGATCTGTAAAATTTTCTACGTGCCCCGAAGCCTCCCAAACACGCGGATGCATAAGAATAGAAGCATCAAGTCCTTCAACATCCTCGCGGTAGGTCATGAATTTCCACCATTCTTCTTTAACGTTTTTCAGAAGTTCAACTCCAAGCGGGCCGTAATCCCAGCATCCGTTAAGTCCTCCGTATATTTCGCTCGACTGGAATACAAATCCTCTTCTTTTCGATAGTGATACAACTTTATCCAGCAAATCATTCTCTTTAGCCATTGAATTCCTTTAATACTTGAAAAATTGAGTGGAAATATACAAAAATGATCAAGGTTCTGAAAACAGGAGGGCCCAATCATTTACCATACATTCATTTGCGGCATCGGGTCTGCCGGAACCATTATCCCAAACCGATCTGTTCTAACATTTCTCTAATAACAGATAATTTTTTATCTTTGCCCCGTCGAATGAGATTGAGGGAAAATAAATGTTTAAAAAATTACTGCCGAAGGAAGAGAAGTACTTCGACAATTTCAAAGAAATGATTACACACATAGGCGAAATGGCTGATCTTACGCATCAGCTTTTTTCAAGTGATCAAATTAATCATGATATTCTACTGAAAATTAAACCTTTGGAACTGAGGTGTGATGAGATCACTTCCAAAGTGACCAAACGGTTGAATAAAACTTATATTACGCCCTTTGACAGGGAGGATATATTCGGTTTAATAAAAAGACTGGATGATATCAGTGATATGCTGCTCGGAGCCACAAGCAGGATCGATACTTATAATATACAGAACAAAGTGAAATACGCAGATAAGCTGTCTGCCGTAATAGTTGAACAGGTAAAAGAACTCGGCATAGCAATACAGGATCTGAAAGTAAAGCGTACCAACGAAATGAAAGCGGTTAAGGTGCTTGAAACAGAAGCGGATAATGTTTACAGGCAGGCGCTGAAAGAGCTTTTTGAAAATGAAACCAATGCTATCGAGATCATCAAGAGAAAGGAGATCCTGGAGATTCTGGAGAATACCTCAGATAAGTGTCAGTCAACCGCAAACCTTATAATAAGTCTTTTCATCAAGAATACGTAAAATGGAATTTGCCTTAATCATCATTCTGCTGGCACTGGTATTCGATTTTTACAATGGAATGAACGATGCCGCCAATTCAATTGCTACTGTAGTATCCACCCGTGTTTTAAGTCCCGGCCAGGCAGTCGCCTGGGCCGCTTTCTTCAATTTTGCAGCAGCTTTTATCTTTGGAGTGAGTGTGGCAACTACAATTGGTAAGGGTATTGTTGATGTGAGCATAGTTGACAACCATGTGATTTTTGCGGGTCTTATAGGCGCAATACTGCTTTCTGCAACTGCAACACATTATGGAATGCCGATTTCGGTTTCCCATTCTATCATTGGAGGCTACGGTGGGGCAGGAATTGCAAAAGCTGGTTTCGGTGCGATAGTGGTATCGGGATATACCAAAGTAGTAATTTTTATTTTTCTTGCCCCAATTATGGGATACGTTATTGCTTTAATCTTCTCAGTAATTACCCTCTGGATAGTACGTAATAAATCTCCATTTAAGGTGGATAAATATTTCAGGAAGCTCCAGCTTGTATCAGCAGCTTTATATTCGCTAAGCCACGGTTCAAATGATGCACAGAAAACTATCGGGATTATTGCAATAGTCCTGTTTACAAACGGAGTACTTGGCAATACTTTTTATATCCCTTTTTATGTAATAATGATGAGCTACACAGTTATCGCACTCGGCACATTGATAGGGGGATGGAAAGTAATAAAAACACTTGGTATGCGTGTTACCAAACTTACTCCTTTCGGCGGATTCTCTGCTGAAACAGCATCGGGAATTACCATTTCACTGGCTTCAATATGGGGCATACCGGTAAGCACAACTCATACGATAACAGGTTCAATAATTGGCGTAGGCTCCGTAAAGGGTTTCTCTGCGGTTCGATGGGGAGTAGCAAGAAACATAATGTGGGCCTGGGTGCTTACAATTCCTCTATCTGCTATTTTCGCAATGATCACATATTACATTACACAGTTGTTTGTTTAGATTTTCCTGATGGCTGCGGTAAGTATTTTTTTTATTTCCTTCTGTCCGGGGTTTAGCTTCCCTTCCCTCCCCTTTATTATTTCCAGCAATACCATGCTCTGGGCAGCATAGCTTTGTAAAAGCATTTTTCTTTGGACCGGCTTAAGTTTTTCTAATGCCTGGACATGCCTGTTTACTGTTTGTGAATCACCTCTCTGAACCGGACCCGAAAGCGAGTGTGCCGAACCGTTATTTTTTATGTTTGCCAGTGTAGTATTAATAATGGTTTCAAAAATATTATAATGTTCCTTAACTGTCAGTCCTGTTCTTTCAAGTAATTTTTCCGAGGCAAAGAAGTTGGCGTTCATAAAGTTTGCAGTAAATACACCGGCCATGTGATAATAGACTTTTTCATCCTCATTCAGCTTAAATGATTTCAGGTTCAGGTTTCTGCCAAGCGAAAAAAGATATCGTTCCGCAGAAGCAAATTTCGTTTCAATAGCGGCAAACGAATTTCTCACATCTGTTTGTCTGGTTGAGGGGAAAGTCTGCATAATATGAAATGAGGCCGTCATACCTCCTTTGTCTTCAATAACATTAAGAGCAGAGCTTCCTTCAGAACCGGAGGTATGAACAAAAAGACAATTTTTGAAATCATTTCTGATTACGGAAAGTTTATCGGCAGTAATGGAAATCTGATTATCCGGCACTGTAATAAAGAAGACCTTAACATCCAGTGGGATAGATTTCAGTTTATCAGAACAGAAATTAAGATTATATTTTTTTGAAAGAGACCGGGCCGATCTCATACTTCTGCTGATCACCCCTTTGACAGAATAATTTTTTCTGATTAGTAAAGGTACGATGCTATGAGCAACCTTTCCCGCACCAATGAAAACTATTTCTGAGCTTCTATTAAGCAATCATTCTCCATAAACTGCTGCGGAAAGATAACCCACCACCTCGTTTTTATTTCCTGTTGTATCACCAGAATCACTTCTGTGCAGAACAACCGACTTATTATATTTTAATTTATCCGCCGATTTCATCAAAGCTATAATGGTTCCCGCGCCGCAGGCTTCACATCTTCTCTTTTCGAAATTTTCGTAAAGTCCTTCATAGTTAAACAGATTTATGTCTCGTTCAACAAGGGAATCCATCTTATCCGCAACATCCCCCGGGTAATAATGTGACAGATCGGAGCTGGATACTATCAGCGTTTTTTCATCAAACTGTATCTTTTAGTCGTTCAGTCAATTCATCGATATAAAGTTTTCCCTGATCACCCATAACTACAGGTACAATTTCGAAATCGTCCAGTACTGTCTGCAGGAAGGGGATCTGAACTTCAATGGCATGTTCTTCCCTGTGTCCCTCCATCCCCTTAAAAATGGTTTTGGCGTTTGAAGCCAGAATATCTGCTGCTTTTTTGTTAACCGGCACTTCCCCAAGTGGTGTTCTGTATGCATCTCCCTCATAGACAGACACACCGGGAAAATATTCTCTGTGACTTGGAGAGATTACGATGACTGTTTTAATATTTTTTTTGTCAAGAAGTTTAAATCCGAAAGCAGCTGTTTTTCCCGAATAGGTGTAACCTGCGTGCGGAGAAACAATGCCGAATAATCTTCCTGATACTTCTTTCTTTTCTGCAGCTGAAAGAAGATATTCAATCTCGCTTTTTAGTTTTGAAGGATCCGCGGGATAAAAATATCCTGCAACTGCCGGCTTTCTAACCTGAGACATAGGAACTTTTCCTTTCTCCTTCCTCAGAAAATATTTCAGCAGTAAAGACTTCAATGTTTAATTTATTTTTTTGCCACAGGTAAGGTTCAAACCCTGCCTTTTCGCATATAGCGCATAGAAACCGATCGCGGTTAAAATTATTTTCGGAAGCTACCTGCGGAAGAAGGAGACCTCTCCTGCCAAGGTGGTTTAATATTAGTCCATGTTTCCCTATTTCAATTTCCTCGTAACCATTTATTTTTTTTGCTGGTGACAAAACCGAGATCTCTATCTCCAGCTGTTCAATTTCTTCTTCGGAAACCGGGAGAAAGCGGGGGTCGCGGAAAGCAGACTGCACGGCAGCTTCACAAATGGTTTCAAACAAACTTAGTTCAGCAGAAATATAGCCTATACATCCTCGAAGGTTCTTTTTAATAGTAAGGGTAACGAAAGCACCCGACTGTTATCTTTAAGGAAGGATACTTCTGAAAATCCGGCGGCGGTACTTTAGATTCATCAAATACAGATTTAATTGAATCCCTTGCTGCTTTAAGAAGAATAGCTTTATCTTCTGTGCGTAATTCCATAGTAATCAACCTTCAAATTCAGACTAACGAATAAACCATAAGTTCAGTTTTATTTCTAATCAGGAATAGGAGATTATCCCTAATGAAGAAAGAATCGGGTATGTAGGAAGTAATCCCCGCATTAAGCACATCTTCTAAAATAATCTTTCCCGTATTAATATCAATGGCTTTGAAATTATTATTGAGCCTTCCCTCATCGGCAACAGTGTGAAAACTGAGCAGAAGAAGAGTATCATATTTCACAAAATCTATTGTACCAGAGATAACTTCATTTTCTCTGATTTTTTCCACCAGAGCCCTGCTTTCCGAATTAAAATCTGCATCTTTATATGCTTCAGGGAAAGCGTAAGATTTGTATTTTTCATCCTCTTCACGAAGCAGTTTTTCTCTCAGTCTGTTTACTTCCTCCGGGTTTTCACCATATTCCTCCACAAGATTACCTGTATTTGCATCCAGGGCAAAAAAATTGCGACTCTCGAACTTCTGAATAAAGCCGAAAACACGATCCCGCAGAAGAAAAAGAAATACAAGGTCATCCCTTTTCCAGATGAAGCTTTTAGAGACCAGATCATATACAAAGATTCCTATGTGACCCGGCATATCAGGTTTTACAAAATGGTGGAAGTAGATCTTATCACCCTCAAATGCTTCCACACCAGACCAGAATTTCTCATCCGGCTGGAAATCTTTAAGCAGAGATTTTCCCGAGTCAATACCTACGCAGTTGAAGTACACCTGCTTATTCTTTTCGTCTCTTTCCTCTATCAGCAGTTTATCCCCTGAAGGAATGAGCCGCCAGATTGTTCTATTATTTGTAAAGGAATAATTTTTCTTTAACTTCATTTACTTTCATGTTTTGTATCGTAACTTATCTCTTCAAACTGCGCGGTAAAATGTCTTAGCATTGGTGCCTGGTATGTAATTTTGTAACCTTTTAATGAACTTCTTTTTTTGTAGACTTCAAGAATTACCTCGAGAACATAATCGATATGACTCTGGGTATACACCCTTCTGGGGATTGCTAATCTTACCAGCTCCATAGGAGGAGGGATAAGCTTTCCGTTTTTATCGTATTTACCGAACATTACACTTCCGATCTCTACCGCCCTTATTCCGCCTTCAATATAAAGTGCACATACAATTGACTGACCCGGGAATTGTTCCTGTGGAATATTTGGAAGAAATCTTTTTGCATCTATATAAATTGCATGCCCTCCCGGCGGTTCGATGATGGGAACTCCGGCAGAAACAAGTTTTTCACCGAGATATTCCACACTTCTAACACGATACTGCAGATAATGTTCATCAAGAACTTCTTCCAGTCCCTGTGCAACTGCTTCAAGGTCACGACCCGCAAGTCCGCCGTATGTAGGAAATCCCTCCGTAACGATCAGAAGATTCCGGCAGTTCATTGCAAGCTGGTCATCATTCATGGCAAGAAAGCCGCCTATATTTGCAAGACCATCCTTCTTTGCGCTCATGGTTGCACCGTCGGCATAGGAAAACATTTCCTGTGCGATTTCAAGCAGTGATTTATCCTTGTAGCCGTCTTCACGTATTTTAATGAAGTATGCGTTTTCAGCAAATCGACAGGCATCAAGGAAGAGAGGAATATCATATTTCTTAAGCACTTCTTTTACTTCACGAATATTCTGCATTGAAACGGGCTGACCCCCACCCGAATTATTTGTAATGGTTATCATACAGACCGGGATATTTTCTTTACCTTTTTCCTTTATGAAATTTTCGAGCTTTTCAATATCCATATTTCCTTTAAAAGGAGCTCGTACTTCGGGATGTTTGCCTTCCTCATTCAGAAGGTCAACTGCTTCGGCATTGGTGTATTCTACATTTGCGCGCGTGGTATCAAAATGTGTGTTATTAGGGATAAATTTACCTTCGCCGCCTATAATCGAAAAGAGTATTTTTTCGGCTGCTCTTCCCTGGTGGGTTGGGATTATGTACTTCAGTCCTGTAATTTTCTTAACCATATCCTCGAAGCGGTAGAAACTTTTCGAACCGGCGTACGATTCATCTCCCTGCATAATACCAGCCCACTGCATCGAGCTCATCGCGGAGGTTCCACTGTCTGTGAGAAGATCTATCAGCACATCATCGGCATGCAGCATAAAAGTATTATAACCTGCTTTTTTTAGGAGTTCAATTCGTTCCTCCCTGGTTGTAAATCTTATCGGTTCAACAGATTTTATTTTGAAAGGTTCTATAATAGTTTTCATTTGGTTTCCCTGTAATCAGAATATTGCAAAAAATGTAAAATTTTCATCTTTAAATTTAACTAAACTTCGGTTAATCCTGTATACAATTCCCGAAATTTATCAGACCGGATAATTGTTATCACCCGGATTTAACTCCTATTTATGCAGTATTTATACCGGGGAAAAGACGGTTCATGGACGGTTCAACAAGGGTTTTTAAGAATATATTGTTGAAATAATCAACAGTGCGCTTGAAGCTTGACCCGGGAAGGATATGACCTGTTTGTACCCACATCCAGTTAGTACGAACAAACTTTTTCTTATGAATGTATTATATAGCTTTTTAACCCGAGGTTCAACCCGGATTCTTCAAGACCTGTCTAAACCCCGATGAACTTATCACTTATGATGATACAGTAATTTTATGGTCTGAATAAAAATGACCTAAAGTATGTTTTTCCAGTTGCGTTTGTTCCCAACAATAAATACTTTTTTACTACACATCTTATAAATATTTATTAGGGATGGATAATGGACAATACAGACTTACCAAATTTGAACGATCCTTCCGCAGCTGAAGCGCCGGAGGAAGAGCTGAGTCATACTGACAAGCTTGTAGGAGTTTTTGCTGAACCGGGTGTAATGTATGCCAAAACAGCACAATTCCCGCCGAAAACTATCGACTGGATCATTCCTCTTCTTGTTATGATAGTATTTTCTATTGCTTCTGCCTGGATTATTCAAAGTAATGCAGAGGTTGCGTATAATATCAAACAGGAACAGCTTGGAAAAATCGAGCAATCCTTCCAGGAAATGGTGGACAAGGGGCAGATGACAAAAGAACAGGCCCAGGAACAGATGAACAGGATTGAGGAGAGGATGTCTGAAGGAACAAATATGGTGCAGATTGTCATATTTACTATAGTCCGGGTCTTTTTATTCTTCTTTATTGTTTCGGGAATTTACTTCATTGCTGCACGCTTTATTTTTAAGGGTGAAGGAACGTATGCCTCAGCCATGGTGGCTAACGGATTAACAGCGTATATCGATGTCATACAGGTAATCATTGCAACAATACTTACCATTGTAACTGGAAGACTGGTAATGGATACTAGTCTTGCCGCATTTATGCATATTGATAAGTCCACCTTTGGAGGATTTATCCTTGGTAAGCTGGATGTAATCACAATCTGGAGTCTGGCTATCGTCAGTATTGGTCTGGCTAAAATGTTCAAATCCGAAAAAATGACTAAATACTTTATTTTCGTATTTGGTTTATGGATCGTTTGGAGTCTTATAATTTTCGGACTTGGTCAGGCTATTCCATTCCTTAGGTTCCTCGGAGGTTAGTTTCTTTTTAGAGATGAGCCGATATCGGCTCATCTCTTATCTTTCAAATATCAACTCTGTTAAAATCACCGAAAATTAAGCGCTCCGGTCACTTATAATGCTCATCGGACACACGCCGAAAACAGCATATTGCTTTTAAATAATTTAATTTTTATGTTGCTTCACCCCTAATGAGGGGGTACAACCCCTGTATGAGGGGTGCATACTTAATATTTCTTAATTAGTTCAGATGAATACTCTAATAGAAAAGCTTCAGAAACTGGGTCTGTCAAAAAGAGAGTCGGAAGTTTATATAGCATTACTCACCAAAAAAGAATTCTCCGCACCCGAAATCGGTAAGATAACCTCGGTATCAAGAAACAAATCTTACGAGGTGCTTCAGAGTCTTGTTAAAAAGAACCTCTGCACTGAGACATACAAGAACGGAACCAAAGTTTTCAGCGGGATAAAACCCGACATCGCTCTGAAGAATATAATTTCCGTTTATGAAGAGGATCTGAAGGAAAAGAAAGAATTGACTTCACAGTTCCGTGAGGAACTGATGAAAATTCATTCCGAAAACATACAGAGCTCAGGTTCACTGGATTATATTGAAGTATTTACTGATATAGGCCAGGTAAGAGAAAGATGGGAAAGTATTGAGAGAGGTACAAAAAAGGAACTGCTTGTTTTTACAAAACCCCCTTATTCCGTTTCGCTCGAAGATACCCTTGAAATAGCAGAAGAAGTTAAAGAGCACAGTATTTCAGTAAGAAGTATATACGAATACAGTACCCTTAAATCGCTCGATGAGGTAAACGGACTTCTGAAAATGATCGATATGTATAAGAAGATGGGAGAAGAGGCGAAGATAATTGAAGAGCTCCCGATGAAACTGGCCATAAGCGATGTGGAGACAACAATATTTGTTCTGAATGATAAGGTATCAATGCAGGGCGGCATGACCACGATGATAGTTGAACATCCGGGTTTTGCGGTTGCATTAAAAAAAGTGTTTGAAAGTTACTGGAAAGAAGCGATGCCTATCAGCACTTTCAGAAAAAATAAATCAAAATATTTTAGAAACTAACTAACTGAAAACTTACAACATGGAGAACATATGAAAAGTTCATTTAAAATCTTCGCATTGACTATGCTTCTGATTTGCGGATTCAGTATTAAGTCAAATGCTCAATGGTCATCCGACCCGGCTGCAAACCTCCAGGTTTGCGATGTAACCGGCGACCAGGCATTGCCAAAGATTGCTTCAACAACTGACGGTGGATGCTATATTGCGTGGTTCGACAATAGAAATGGAAGTTATGCAGTTTACCTGCAGCGTCTGGATGCACTGGGAAACAAACTATGGACCTCAGACGGTATGTTGATTAGCGATAATACCCAGAGCTCTTCACTGGTTGACTGGGCTATCGCCAGCGATAATCATAATAATGCAATCGTAACATTTACAGATACGAGAGATAATGACAGTCTTCACGCCTTCGCTTATCTTGTTGATACCTCAGGCAATATGCTCTGGGGTGCAAATGGAATAAGACTTTCCGGCGTAGGCGACTACCAGCCTAATCCGGTTGCATGCCAGACATCAGACGGCAACTATGTATTTGCATGGATAATTGCAGCAATACACCACAAACTATCGCTTTGCAGAAAATTTCACTGGCAGGACAGAAAATGTGGGGTGCTGACCCGATAATTTATTCCAGCGGAACTACTGAAAATTATACTTACCCCGCAGTTGTTCCTTCTGATAACGGCAGCGTAATAGTTGTACACACAGGATACACAGGACCATTTTATGCGGCTGTAGTTCATATTTATGCCCAGAAGTTTGATACCGACGGAAATCCTGTCTGGGCTAATCCTGGCGGCGTAGCAATTCAGGACCGTGCGGGTATCCCTTTTTATGTTCATCCCGCAGTTATCAGCGATGATGCAAACGGAGTATTTGTTTCATGGTATGATGACTGGGATTCTAATAACCTGTTTAGTTCCTTTGTTCAGCATGTTACCTCAACAGGAACAATAACTTTCCCTGCAAATGGTGCAGAAGTTTCCTCAAATACCACAATGCACCATATATATCCTACTATTGCATATAATTCGGGTACGGATGAATTATACTGCTTCTGGATTGAGGAAACCTCGCTTCAGGATAATTTCGCGATGTACGGTCAAAAGTTCGATGCATCCGGAAATAGATTATGGAACAGCGAAGGTATAGCTTTTACCTCAATGACTCAGAATTCAATATTTCAGCCGCATGCTTTACCTACAGATACTTCGGTATTTGTAATGTACATCCAGGGAAATACAGGAGTAAGCCAGGGAGTGTACTCCTTTATGGCCAATTCTTCAGGTGATCTGGTATGGAATCCCGCTGTTGTAACAATGTCAGATCCGACCCCTGCTAAACTTCACGCAGTTTCTACTCTCTCAACAGATAAAATTGCATTTTTTACCTGGGAAGATACCCGGAATGACGGCGGCGGAATTTATGCTCAGAACATAAACCCAGAACGGTGAACTCGGAAATATTGTGGTTCCTGTAGAGCTAACTTCATTTACAGGTATACAGAACGGCAGTACCGTTACTTTAAACTGGAGTACAGCAACTGAACTCAATAACCGCGGCTTCGATGTTGAGAGAAAAGCGGATCAGGCCGGCTGGCAGAGTATTGGTTTTGTTGAAGGAAACGGAACAAGCAGTAACCCTCATGCTTATACTTTTGCAGATGATAATCTCAGTGCCGGTTCATACAGTTATCGCCTGAAACAGGTAGACAACGACGGTTCGTCAAAATATATAAACCTCGCTGAAAGTTTTACGATTCAGCCTGGTACATATAGTCTCTCACAAAATTATCCGAACCCGTTTAATCCAACTACAATGATTAAATACTCAGTTCCTGAAAAAAATCAGGTTACAATAAAAATTTATAATGTGCTTGGCAGTCAGGTCGCAACGCTGGTCAATGAAGTAAAACCTGCAGGAAGTTATGAAGTAAGCTTTAATGCGTCAAACCTATCAAGCGGCGTATATTACTACACTATTTCTGCTGGTAAATTTACTTCAACTAAGAAAATGATCCTTATGAAGTAACACCACGGTGTTACGGTCTTACCCCTGAAGTCCCGCTTTAAGCGGGACTTTTTTTACCCTGTCCCGGGATATTACCATAACTTTCGATATTGCATTTTAGACCGACTAAGTATATGTTATATAGGAAGATTGGAAAGTTTAGGGAATTCTTCAAATTATGTTCGGGAACCTAAATAAAAGGATGGGGAAAAATGAAACATTCCGGAATAAAAGCTCTTTTTATCTCTTTAATCATCTTAACAGGTTCATTATACGCTCAGGAAAGTAAAAGTCTTCTTATACTTCCCTTTGATGCAAATGGAATCGATCCTGTTTATGTTCAGACTGCCCAGTCAATTTTGAGAGTCGAAATCGAAAAGTTCAACAAAATAAATGTTGTTTCTGAAGCGAAGACAGAAGAAAGTCTTAATGGCACCGACTGCTTTACAACAGACTGCGCTTTGGAAGTCGGAAAACGTGCTGGTGCCGATCAGGTCGCCGGGTGCCGTCTGGCTGCTCTCGGGAGAAAAGATTATTGTTCAGTATTTCCTGATGGATGTATCATCCGGTAAACCGATGCTGATGGACCAGATATCAGCAGTCAGTGTTGAGGATCTGGAACCCGTAATGAAAAGAGTTGCCTCAAATATTGTAGAGATAAAGTCATCTGAAAATAATGCGCAGGTCGGTAGTATCGTTCAGGAAGAGACAGACAGAACCGCTCCGGCGGTCAATCAAGAAAAAATATAGGACTTTCTTTCGGCTATCTCTTTCCTCAGGACGGTTATGGCAATGATGAAAAATCCTTCACAATAAATCTGCACCTCGATTATGAGATGGAGGATCTTGCCGTAGGAATGCTGTTCGGCATAAGAGACGGTTTTGCAATGAATGTATATGGGGATTATTTGTTCAGTAAAACCGATATATGCCCCTACTTAGGCGGAGCTTTCGGTTTTCACTGGATTACTCACAGCCAAAACAATTATGTCGCAGTGACACAACCGGGTCAGGCTGAATATAGTTCAAAGGATAGCGATGGGTTTGAGCTTACATTCAATACGGGACTAAGAGTCTTGCATACTTACAACTTCCAGATCCTTCTCAACCTTGAATACATTATGACTTTTAATGACTATAATGATAAAGCTATCGTATTCACAATAGGGATCTAAATATAACATTATTATCTGAGGTAGATAGTCTAAAGGATGCTCTGGGGGTCGACGTCGTAAATTAATCGTACATCGCGGAAGCGGGATTTTCGGTTGAATTCGGAGAAGGAATCCAGCACAGCTTTGCGTAATATTTTGCTGCCGGGATCAGTTTCTTTTGAGCTCTTGATAAGTATCTGAAAGCGGTAGTTTCCCTTCAGTCTTGCTATTACAGCCGGGGCCGCCGGGGTTATCTTAAGATATTTTTTATACCTGCTTAACTGCATATAAAAATCTTCTGCTGCTCCCCTCGCCTTTTCTTCACTCTTGTCTTTTGTTTCGATAAGGCAAAGCCTCGTAAACGGCGGATATCCCATCTGCTCCCGATCGAAGATCTCCTTTTGATAAAACCCGGCATAATCATTCAGCAGGACTTTCTGCAGAGTGAAATGCTTCTCGTTCTGAGTTTGTATAATTACTTCTCCTTTAACCTTACTCCTCCCTGCCCTGCCTGATACCTGCGTAAGAAGCTGAAATGTTCTTTCATCGGCTCTGAAATCGGGAAGCCAGAGAGTTGTTTCTGCAGAAATAACACCGACAAGTGTTACTCTTGAGAAATCAAGACCTTTGGATACCATCTGAGTCCCGACAAGGATGTCAATCTCCCCGTTCCCAAACTTTTGAAGAATGCTACTCAGTGCATTCTTTTTGTTTATTGAATCGGAATCAATTCTTCGCACAGTAGCATTGGGAAAATAGTATTCAACCTCATCTTCTACCCTTTCGGTACCGGTTCCGAAATATTTTATATTAAGTGACCCGCAGTGAGTGCAGGCTTCCGGCACTTTCTTTATTAGTCCGCAGTAATGACACTGCAGCGTGTTTTTATTTATATGATATACCATCGGTACAGAACAGTTATCGCAGGATTCAATTTCTCCGCAATCCTCACAGTATATCTGGGTTGAGAAACCCCTCCTGTTCTGAAGGATGATCACTCCTTCTTTTTTCTTTAGTCGGTCAGATATATGGTCTATCAGTACCTGCGAGAATACATTCTCCATCTTCTTCTTTTTTCGTTCCGCAGAGATGTTAACCAGCCTTATCACCGGCAGCTTTGCATCGTCGATCCTCTCCGGCAGTTCCAGCAGTTGATACTTGCCTGTTTTTGCATTGTACATACTCTCAACAGATGGGGTAGCCGAACCGAGGAGAACAGGACAGCTCATTATTTGTCCCATTATCACGGCTGCATCCCGCGCCTGGTATCTGGGCGGAGAATCAAACTGTTTATAGCTGGCATCATGCTCTTCGTCTACTACAATTAGTCCCAGATCACGAATCGGTGAAAATAAAGCAGACCGGGCACCTATAACTACCTTTGCTTTTCCTTTCAGTATCTTTCTCCATGAGTCGTATCTTTCTCCGTCAGACATCCTGCTGTGCTGTACGGATATGATATCACCGAAATTATTATACATTCTGGAAACCATCTGAGGGGTAAGCGATATCTCAGGAACCAAAATTAAGGCAGACTTCTTTAGTGCAAGGACTTTTTTGACAAGTTCAATATAAACCTGCGTTTTACCGCTGCCCGTAACTCCATGAAGCAGGTAGGCAGCAAAAGAGAATGGCTCCAGGTTCTGCGCTATAGTATCAATGACTTTCTGCTGTGCATTTGTAGGCTTAATGTCCAGAAATTTTTCTTTGTATGTTTCTATGTAGTCTCTGCTGACTTCCTTTTCATAAATTTCTATAAATCCCTTTTTCTCAAGTGATTCTGCCGAAGAGGATGAAGCCTCTGCTTTTTTAAGCAGGTAATTCAGAGGAACAATTTTATTCTTCCTGTTTATAAGCTCCAATAATATCTTAACCTGTTTGGGTGACCTGGATTCCAGTTCAGGAAAGCCTGCATAAATTTCCCCGATACTCTTTGCAAGTTTAACGTACTTCTCTTTCTTTACTTTCACCCGTGCCTCCCCCACTTCATCCAGCACTGTAATTGCCCCTTCATTCTCCAGTGAACGAACGGCAGAGTATATATTCTTCCTGCCAACAATCTTCTGCAGGTAAGAGAAGTTCATTTCTTCACGGGAGCATAATTCTTCCAGGATTCGATACTTTACACGTACCCTTCTTTTCCTTCATCAGGAGTTTTTCACAATAATCCTGGTCAATTATGATTTTTCTTTTTGATTCTACATCCACTCCTGAAGGTATGCCCAGTTTGAGTGCCTCACCGTAGGATGAAAGATAGTAATCCGACAGCCAGTCATAAAACTTCAAAGAGTTTTTACTGAAGATGGGTTTTTCATCGGGGATATCTGATATTGGTTTTATTTTACCGGAAGCTGTACTTTCTTCTTTCAGCGGATTTGTTTCGGAGACATTAATAATTATACCTGTCAGTACCCTGCGGCCGAAGGGTGCAACAGCCCTCGCCCCTACTCTGGCCAGCGAGCTGAATTCCTCCGGAACAGAATAGGTGAAAGAATTTCTGAATGGTAATGGAAAAACGAGTTGAACAAACATATTTGAGTATAAATTAAGAGCAGGTTTATTCAGGTTTATAATAAGGACCAAGCATCTTATAAGAATTACCGCTGAATGTATTGCTGAGGATCTCGAATTTAAGCGTTTTCATTGATTTGTCCCATAAAATCCTCTTCCGGTCCTTAGATGTTATAATTTCACCGTTTGTTGAAATGACGCTGTCACTGGGCTCCAGTGTCAGGTAGAAGAATCCCGCATCATGCTGCATATTCTCAACGCTGGTTATAGAATCAAAAGTATATACTACATTTGCATCAAGTGTATCTCCTGAAACATAAAGTTCTCTTTTTTGAATGTTTTTGCCTTCCTGTTTCATTGACTGGAGAAAGTCATTGCTCTTCAAAGCGAACTGGAATATGTTCTGCTTATCGGTTTCAAGATCCTTTTCTTTGACTGCATCTGATCTGAGATCATAGAGATGGACAATTGCTGTTCCTTTATCCGGCGTTTCGAGGTTAATTTCATATGATACTTTATAAAAATCGATGCAGCCTGAAAGACTGAAGACAAGGAACAATCCTGTGATACTTAAAAACAATATTTTCATAGCAGGCTCCTCTAAATTTCAAGTGTTATAAAATGAATATACAGCCTCGTTCGTATCCATTTCAAGCTTATTTACCTGATCTTTTATTATTTTATTGTAAATGTTTATATAAATTTACACTAAATGATTGACAAAACATTAAGACAGCTTCGGTTCGGTCTTGCAATCCTGTTTTTCACCATAATGGTAGGGACTGCGGGATATATGATCATTGAAAAGTGGCACATCCTCGATGCAATTTACATGACAGTGATCACTATTTCCACAACCGGATACGCTGAAGTTCACCCGCTCTCCCAGCCCGGAAGATTTTTTACAATAATATTGATAGTAATGGGTATCGGTTCAATTGCATATACCGGCGGCAGAGCAGCACAGCTTGTATTTGAAACTCAAATATACAGGAGGAGGAAGATGAGTAAAAAGGTTGAGCAGCTGAGGGATCATTATATCGTGTGCGGCTACGGAAGAATGGGCAGGTTCATCTGCGATGAGCTGACAGAAGCAAAAGTTGATTTTGTAGTCATTGAAAACGATTCTGAAAAAATAGACCGGCTGATAAACCGGGGATTTATGTTTGTAAATGGAGATGCAACCAGTGATGAGGTTCTGACAGCTGCCGGAATAAAAAGAGCAAAAGGATTGGTGGCTGTACTATCATCGGATGCCGAGAATGTTTTCGCTACCTTATCATCTAAAGTATTAAATCCGGATATCTACCTTGTCGCAAGAGCTGTTGAAGAGGAAACGGAGTCGAAACTCATGAAAGCCGGTGCCAGCCGGGTTGTAAAACCATATGAGATTGGAGGGACGAGAATGGCTGAGTTGCTGCTTCGTCCCGGTGTTATTGAGTTTATTGACAGCATTGCAAGGGAAAAAAATGTTGATCTGAACATTGAGGAAGTTATTGTTCACCCGGAATCTACACTGGTCAACAAGACACTTAACGAGCTCCCCATCAGAAAAGACCTGAATATTATAATTGTTTCAATCTATAAGAAATCCGGTAAATTCATTTATAACCCTTTATCGTCAGCAAGGATTGAAGCCGGAGATAAGCTTATTGCGATAGGGGAAAATACCAGTCTTCAGAAGCTGAATAAAATGTGCCTGACTGAAACTCCTGATTAAGAGACCGCCTCTTCAATTAGGGTAAGTGTCTGCTCAGAAGAATTTAGTTCAGATCTGAGTCCGGCCGGAATAACGAATTTATTTTTAACGTGCCCGAATGACATCCCGTACACCACAGGAATATTAAGATCCCCAAGCCTGTTCTTCAGGACCTCCTTTAATGTAAAGGTTGTATCAAAAGATGTTTTCTCCGATGGCTTACAGTCCTTAAATACTCCGAGAGCTACTCCTGCCGCACCCTCAAATTTTCCTGCCATCCTCATATGGGTAAGCATTCTGTCAATCCGGTACGGATCTTCAGTAGTTTCCTCGAGGAAGATCAATTTGCCTTTTGAATCTAAATCATATGGAGTACCGATTAACGAAACAACAACCGACAAATTTCCGCCGATCAGTTCTCCTTTTGCAATCCCATTGACAATTGTATAGGGATTGAATTCCTCATCAGGGGATTCAGGAGCAGGATTTTTTAATATAAGGTTTGCTTCAGGGTCCATTAAAGTCTTCCTGAAGTATTCAACGGTGAAATCATTATATGTAGAAATACCTACGGGACCATGGAAACAAATAAGTCCTGTCTCCTTATAAATTCCGTACAGAAGTGAAGTAACATCACTGTATCCGATTAGCACTTTAGGATTGTTTCTGATAACATTATAGTTCAACAGGGGTAAAATTCTTGTGCACCCGTAGCCTCCCCTGGCACAGACGATACCATTAACATCATCACGGTAGAACATCTGGTTGACGTCAGATGCTCTAAGTTTGTCGGGACCCGAGAAATATCCGTTCCTTGAAAGGATAGAATTATTGTAAACAACATTGAATCCGAGTTCGTTAAGATTCTTTATGGATTCATTCAGCTGCCGGCCATCGATATAGCTTCCCGGAGCAACCAGACCGATTGTGTCGCCCGCTTTCAACCGCGGCGGTTTTATCTTTTCAGGCGGAGATAATATGGGATATATATTTTTCAGCGGCAGCACAGAAGCGGCCGCAGCCAGGCCTGCCGATTTCAGGAAGTTTTTTCTTTTCATTTATCCTGCTTTAATTCTTATATCAACTGCGTAAAGTTCATTGTTTTCATCTACAATCAGAGGATTAAGATCGCACTCTGTAAGGTTTTCCTTATCAAGCATCATTTGTGCAACAGAGAGGATCACTTCCTTTATTCTTTGAATATCCGCAGGTGTTTCACCTCTGACGCCTCTGAGGATCCTGCCTATCCTGGTTTCATCAATCATTTTCAGAGCATCTTTTTCAGTCATATAAGCAGACCTCATCGAGGTATCTTCATATACCTCTACATATTTTCCGCCGGTTCCGAACATAACCATAGGACCGAAATCTTTATCACGGAAACCGCCGATGAGTATCTCGTGCCTGGTTTTGATAAACGGCTGAATGAGAAACGATTTAATATTAAGATTTTTATCTTTAAAATCATGCAGCATTTTATCAGCAGCAGAAATTAATTCCTCACGGGATCCAATATTTAACTGGACAGCATTTAATTCAGTCTTATGTATTATACCTTCTCCAACTGCTTTTATAACTACAGGGAATTTTATATCGCTGCTGTGGAGTTCTTCATATTTAAGGTACATGGATCCGACAACTGGCAGATTATATTTCTGAGAAAGCTTCGCCAGTTTTTCAGCATCCAGGAAACCATTATTCCCATCACCCTTTGTATTCTGTCCTGTAGTTTCCCGGAAAAAGTCGTTTTTCCCCATCTTTCCGGGTGGAGTAATAATACATATTAGACAGAACCACAGCGGGGTCCTCAGGATTTCTGAATAAAGGAATCTTATACTTAGAATTCTTCCTGTATTCCTCCCAGAACTCAGGAAGGGGCATCACCGCCTGGAGCAGTGGTTTGTCTGATTTTATACTGTTAATCAGTTCAATTACCGGCAGTGCTTTAACCATTATGGGTTCAACGAAAACTGATATGACTGCGTCAACGTTCTCATCTTTTAAGAGCAGTTCAATTGAATCGTGATAGCCTTCTGCAGTTCCTCCGGGCAGAAGATCAACCGGGTTGTTAACACTTCCCTCCGGATGTACGATCTCCCTGAGTTTCTTTTTTGTGTCCGGTGTTAGTTCTGCCAGCTTCAATCCATTCTTTTCAATAGAATCAACTGCAAGTATTGCCGGTCCTCCTGCGTTGGTTATTACGGCAATTCTTTTTCCCTTCGGCAGCGGAAAATTCTCGAATCCTTTTGCAGTATTGAACAGCTGGTTCAGATCATTTGTTCTTATCAGGTTGAACTGACGAAGGATTGAATCAACAACTTTATCGCTGCTTCCAAGAGCTCCTGTGTGTGAAGAGGCAGCCTTCATTCCGCCTGCCGTTCTGCCGCCTTTGAGTATAATGACTGGTTTTGTGATTTTTCCTTCAATAAATTTCCCGACAAACTTTTTTCCGTCGGCAAAACTTTCAAGGTACAGAGTGATGACATTTATATTTTCATCTTCCTGCCAGTAATCAAGGAAATCGTTTTCGCTCAAATCGGCCTTGTTGCCGACGCTGATAAAATGACCGAATCGGATATCCGTTTCTCTTAGTGAATTAAGAACAGCTGCTCCTATTGCGCCGCTTTGCGATAGGAAGGCCATTGTACCTGTTTCGGGTCTTTCTGCAACAAAAGTAGCGTTAAGTTTTACTGAGCTGAAAGTATTTATTATACCCATACAATTCGGACCAACCATTCTGGCACCATTGGATTTTACAAGTTGCGCTAGCTGTACTTCCTTATCTGCACCTTCCTGACCGGTTTCTTTGAATCCTGCTGTTATTAATATTATGGAAGTGACTTTTTTGTCGAGCAGCTGCTGTATGGTTTCCTCCACAAATTGTTTTGGGACCATAACGATGGCGAGATCAATATCTTCTTTAATCTCCGGAACGGAGGGATGGCATTTTATTCCGAGAATTTCTTCTGTTTTGGGATTAACTAAAAACAACTTACCGGTATATCCATACGTTTTAACGCAGCTTGTTAATTCGTAGCCCAGATTACCCTTTTTCCCGGATGCACCCACGATACATAAAGACCGGGGATAAAAAAATTTATTAATTACAGATTCCATAGAATCCCCTAAGTGAATAAAATAATTTCTCCAAAATTACAATAATTGAGCGTTTTTCCCTAAAAAACAGGCTGAATCTCCCCCATTCTGCGTGATTATTGTGAGGATAATCGTGAAGTATATTTAGTGTGAAATTTATATCTTCAAATTATTCCATTTTCTAAGTGTTAAGAAGACCAGAGATGATTTTGAAAAAAATAAAACCCGGATTATTAATTTTATTAATTCTGCTCTCTTCATCGTTTGTCTATCCGGATATTCAGTCCGGTAATGCAAGATTTGAACACCTTTCCCTCGATGAAGGAGCAGCGCTGAACCTTACTTACTGTATGATACAGGACCATAAGGGTTTTCTCTGGTTCGGAACGATGTACGGACTGGTAAAATATGACGGCAGGGATTATAAGATTTATAAGAACGATCCGGATGATCCCAATTCTATTTCTTTTGATGACATTGTCTCCCTCTATGAGGATTCAGGCAACAATATATGGATTGGTACATGGGGCGGAGGATTAAACAAACTGGATCCGGAAACAGGAAAAGTTACCAGGTTTGTAAATGATAGTAAGACTAACAATGGTATTTCAGATAATATAGTATGGACAATATGTGAAGATTTAAAGGGGAATATATGGTTTGGTACTGAAACTGCGGGATTAGACAAATATATTCCGCAAACGAATACTTTTATTAATTATAGACATCGCGAAAATAGCCCGGAAAGTATTCCGGTTAATTTTATCAGGAATATTTACAGGGATCAAAACGGGACATTGTGGATTTGCAGCCGGGGTGGTCTTACAAAATACTTAGAGGAAACAGATTCATTCATTACTTATAAAACGGGGAATAATCTTCCTGTTGAAACAGCTGCTGAGGATAAAAATGGAAGGCTTTGGGCCGGTACCCCGGGTGGTCTTTACGTTCTCGATAAATCCAAAGACCGGCTTGTTGAAAATGATCATTCCGTCCTTAAAGACAAATTCATCTATACACTTTGTGTAATAGACAACTTTATATGGATAGGAACGAATAAGGGGCTGTATAAACTGAATCCCGATTCTGAAGAATTAACAGAGTACAGAAATGAACCTGGAGATCCTTATTCATTATCAGGAAATAACATTCTAAATATTATCAGCGGAAGTTCCGGTATTCTCTGGATTAACTCTTACGGAAATGGCATTAGTAAGTTAAGAAGCCTTCCATCCAGGTTTACTTCATTCACCAATCAGCCGGGGGATAATAAAAGTCTGAGCAGCAATTCAGTAACAGCTTTTTGTGCCGACGATCAGGGTAATATATGGATTGGGACAAGCGATGGTCTCAATAAATTTAATAAACAGAAAAAAATATTTGAGAGGTTTTCATCGGACGAATTGGCCCGGGTAAAAATCACCTCACTTGTTTCAAATAAAAATTACATCTGGATAGGGACAGTTAAAGGTCTTAAGATATTCAACAGGCAGACAGGAAAATTCATGATGCCTCCGCATATGAGAACAGAAAACAAAGTATTAAATGATCTGTACATTAATTCGTTAATGATGTATGACAGCAGTCTCTTTATTGGCACTTCATCCGGTTTGTTCGTTTATTCAACGAATTCAGGTTCAATAAAGCACTATGGCACAAAACAATTCCCGACAGATGATTACCATACAAATTATATTCTGACAATATACAGGGATGGGCTGCGGGATAGTGTTGTTTGGCTGGGAACATTCGGTGGAATAATACGAATGAATTATAAGGACACATCATTTAAGATCTTTAGCCATCTGAATGATAATAGAAACAGCCTCAGCAATGATTATGTATTCTCCATATTAAGGGACTCTGATGGAAATCTCTGGGTTGGAACGGCTAACGGACTTAACAGGTTCAATGAACGATCAGAAACATTTGAGCATTACTTTGAAAAAGATGGTCTTCCCAACAGCGTAATCAGTTCGATAACGGAAGATAAGAAAAGGAACCTGTGGATCGGCACGAATCAGGGAATTTCAGAATATAATATTTCCCTTAAGGGATTCAGGAATTTTAGTAAGGAAGATGGGCTCCTGAATAATTTTTATTTTAACCATTCCGCACTGATCGATGCTAACGGGGACATTTACCTGGGCGGCACAAATGGTCTCGATATCGTAAACACATCGCTGAGCATTAAAGAGAATTATACACCGGGAGTGTACATTACAGATTTCATGAAAACAAATAATAACGGAGGGTTGACTCAGCTATCGACCGGAGAGGATATAAAACTTAACTACGATGAAAACTTTATTAGTATCAGGTTCATATCTCTGGATTATAATAACCCGGCCAGGAACCGATACAAATACAGGCTCGACGGAATAGATAAAAACTGGATAGACGCGGGAAATAAAAACAGCGTTAACTATACAAGTCTGCCTCCGGGAGATTATACATTCAGAGTAAAAGGAAGCAGCAGTACGGGATTATTCAATCCAAATGAAGCTGTTTTGAACTTTACGATTATGCCTCCTTTCTGGAAGACTTCCTGGTTCAATTTTGGATTACTATTACTTCTCGCCGGATCAGTATATATTATTTACAGAATCAGGGTAAAACAGAAGATTAAGCATGTGCTTGAAATTGAAAAAATAAAAGAAATGGAAAGCGATAAATTGCGGAGAAAAACCGCAGCCGATTTTCACGATGAACTGGGACACCGGTTAACCAGGATCTCATTATTATCGGAAATTTTGAAACGAAAAATTGGTAATGGTTCAGATGAAATACGCGAACTACTTGATAAGATCTCGTTAAATTCAACCGAGCTTTATGAGGGAACAAAGGATTTTATATGGGCCATTGATCCCCGAAAAGATTCTCTTTATGAACTTATAATACGGCTGAAAGATTTCGGGGACGAGTTATTTGAAGATTCCGATGTATTCTTCGAGGTCAGCGGTCTTGATGAGTCGTTGAAATCTAAAATGCTCACAACCGATTGGAAAAGACACCTTCCCCTGATCTTTAAAGAAGGTATGAATAATGCCCTGAAACATGGCATGAGCAGAAGAATCTCTATAAATTCGCACATCGAGAATGATGAAATTGAGTTAACTCTTACTGATGACGGCCGCGGATTTACGCCTGAATCTCCGGGAGCAGGTAATGGATTAAAGAATATGCGGCAAAGAGCTGAAAAACTATCGGCAAAGATTGAGGTAGAGTCATCTCCGGGCAACGGTACTAAGATATATTTCAGAGGTAAGATACCAGAAAAGCAAATGCATTATAACTGATAATAAATATGTTCACCAAAAACATCTCCCTTCCGGTTAATCAATCTAATTCTCCGGAAGATAAAATTGTAAAAGTAATAATTATAGAGGACGATGATATAATAAGAGAAAGTTTTGTTTCTCTTATTAATGAATCAGCGAAGTTTCACTGTGTAGCAGGATACCAGAATTGTGAAGATGCCATAAAGTATTTTGAAAAAACAGATCCTGATATCGTACTTATGGACATAGGTCTTCCCGGGATATCAGGAATTCAGGGGATAAAGAAAATAAAAAAATTAAAACCTGAAACAGATGTAATTGTCGTTACTGTACATGCCGACGATGAAAATATATTTGAAGCACTATGTGCAGGAGCCGGCGGTTATCTTGTAAAAAATGTCTCGCCTCAAAGATTGCTCGATTCACTGGAAGAGATATACAGAGGAGGTGCCCCGATGAGCACTGATATTGCGCGAAAAGTTATACACTCATTTCATCAAAACATTCATTCTCCACTGTCTCCAAGAGAAACAGAAGTACTTCAGCTGCTGGCAAAAGGAAAAAGCTATACTATGATCGCCGGGGATTTATTTATAGATAAAGAAACCGTTAGGACTCACATCAAAAACATTTATCAGAAACTTAATGTTAACTCAAAGGCTTCCGCAATCGAGAAAGCTTCTGAGGATAAACTTATCTAGTCAGTATAAAATCCCCCAAACTGCAGGATACCGCATCTCCCTTTCATACCTTATTATTGAAGTGAAAAAGAGATATCAACTATTTGTCGGAAAGGATAGGTATGAAACATTTTATAATTACTCTGATGAGACGTTTAATATTATTTTGTCTGTTTTTTTGGTTCCTGGGACCTCTTCTGATATTTGGACAGACTTTTACAAAGATAACAGATCCCAATAATCCTGTTGTCACTACCGATCTTGATCAAAACTATTCAGGAGCAGCGTGGATAGATTATGATGGGGACGGTGATCTGGATTTGTTTACCACCAAGTCTTATTTATTCAGAAATGAGGGTAATGGGAACTTCACACTTCTGTTTACCCAGATTGGAATGAATATGTCGCCTCAAATTGGTAATGGTGTCAGCTGGGGTGACTATGATAATGACGGTGATCCCGATGCGGCGATTGCAGGTAATTCGTCATTGATCTACAGTAATGAAGGGAGTGATTCTTTTTTAACAGTTGACCGGCCGCCGTTGGGAATAAGTGATGATAACCGGGGCTGGACCTGTGCGTGGGGAGACTATGATAATGACGGTTTTATCGATCTTATAATTACTCATCCCAGAGGGTTTTTGGGAAATCCATCACTTCCCTGTTTACTATTTCATAACGAGGGGGACGGGAGATTCAGTCAGGTCACAGGGTATTATTTCACTGATAATTTTGCTCCTTATACTGTAGCAACATGGTATGATTTCGACCAGGACGGTGACATTGATCTGTTTATAGCAAGCGGGCCCGCCAATGGTACAGGAGCTAGAGATTTTTTATTTCGAAATATGCTTAAGGAAACAGGCTCTGTGGATTTTGTGAGGATTGATGATCTTTCAATTGGTACAGAGCTTGCAGGATGGACAGGTCTGGAACTTTATCGATTACGACAACGACGGAGATTATGATGCTTTTATTACAAATTACGGAGGATCAATAGATCATTTTTACAGAAATGATAACGGGAATTTTATCAGTGTTTCCAATGCCCTCACTGTCAGCGGTCAGCATCTTGCAAATACCTGGGGGGATGTGGATAATGATGGTGACCTTGATGTAGTTGTAGATGGAGAGCAGGGAACAAAATTTTACCGGAATGACAACGGAACTTTTGTTGAAGATACCACTGGCTTTACCTTAACCGGATCACCGAGGGGAGCAGTATTTGGCGATTATGATAACGACGGTGATCTTGATTTGTTTGTATCCGGCACTGGTAATGCAAAAGGGCTTTTCAGGAACGATAATTCAAACGGAAATCATTGGATTGAAATAAATTGCATTGGAACTGTATCTAATAAATCTGCCCTGGGAACCAGGATTAAGGCTTTGGCAAATATTGATGGTAATCCAGTCTGGCAGATCAGAGAAATTACCGGACAGAATAGTTTTGACAGCCAGAACAGTCTCCGGGTACATTTCGGTTTGAAAAACGCCTCCGTCGTGGATTCGCTCGTTATTTTCTGGCCTTCCGGAGAATCAGACATTTACACCGGTCTGAATACTGATCAGATTTATACCTACAGTGAGGAAATTCCTTCAGGATTCCTGAGATCGAATTTTTCTGCTGATACTATAGAAGGTACTGACAGTCTTGCTGTACAATTTTCAGATCTTTCACTCACTGATCCCGTTATGCCCATAACAAGCTGGGAGTGGGATTTTAATAACGATGGAACTATTGATGCAACGGATCAAAATCCTTCCTGGCTTTATGATTCACCGGGAAGTTATACAGTGAAGTTAACAGTTTCTAATGGGACTACAACTGAAAGTAAAACAAGGCAAAATTACATTAAAGTGAATACTCCAACAGGAATAAAAGAGACTGGAAATAGTAGCCCCGATAAATTTGAACTATATCAGAATTTCCCCAATCCTTTTAATCCATCTACTAAAATACAGTATAGTATACCGCGTTCATTAAATAAACCTGAACTGGTCACTTTAAAGGTATTTGATATACTTGGAAGGGAGACAGCTGTATTGGTAAACAAACTTCAGTCTCCCGGGACTTATGAAGTACAATTTGATGCATCAGGGCTTCCCGGGGGTGTTTATTTCTGCAGAATAAAGACTTCGGAATATTCAGATGTAATCAAGATGGTGCTTTTAAAATAAAATTTATATTCTTTGCCCGGTTGAGTTATAATGGTTTGTGGAGATGTAACCATAACCCTCAATAGTGTAGCCGACAGTACACTGTTGCCCATTGGGCAGCCGGGCATAATTCTGGTTAAAAAATACTGCGTCCTGTATCACACAAAAAAACTTATTTTAATTTTGAAGTTAAAATCAGTTAATTTAATTTCGAACTAATCAGACCACTCAAACAATTTCAATTTTCAATTCTAAAAGAATGAACAAGAATTTCACTATTCGTGAGTCTGATCGTTGCATTTTTCCCAATTTTAAATGGCCCGGTTATTGGGCTGTTTGAAAAGGATTGATTAAATTTTGATCCCAGGTGTGCAAAAAACTAAGTCATTAAAAGAAAATAGCAGTCTTTTTCCTGATCTTCATAAACAGATCTGTGTCTCTTTAGACTTATCATTATCAAATTAATACATCTGTTGTAAATTGTTCAAGTTTAATAAATCGGGCAATTGAGGTAATCCTTGAACCAGTTAATCGAGAGCAATATGAAAAAAATCTTTGCTGCCATTTTTATATTTATTTTGCAGTTAAGCATACAAGCACAATGGGTTAGTCAGAATCCCTTTCCGGAAGGTAATTCCTTAAGATCTGTTTATTTCACTGACGATAATACAGGGTGGATAACAGGTTCAGGAGGACTAATTTCTAAAACAACTGATAGTGGGGAGACCTGGAATATCCAAATCAGTAATACGTCAAATACTTTAAAGAGCATCTTTTTTATTAATAGTACAACCGGTTGGACTGTAGGAGAAAGCGGGAAAATACTTTTTACTTCTGATGGGGGATCAAATTGGACAACTCAGATCAGTAATACTACAAAAACTTTAAATTCAGTCTGTTTTATCAATAAAAATAACGGATGGGCTGCCGGAGCAGACGGAACTATATTATATACAAATAACGGCGGAAATCACTGGAGAAGCCTGACTAGCGGGACATCGCTTGATATCTTTGATATAAAGTTTGTTAATAGTTTGACTGGTTATGCTGTCGGCGGCGATGGGTTTATGACGGAACTGATTTTAAAAACAACAGATGGAGGGAATAACTGGAATCCGCTTTCCAGTAATGCAGGCGGCGTTTTATATTCTGTTTCTTTCATCAATGAGAGTGATGGATGGGCTGTTGGTCTTAACAGGAAAATAATTGCTACTGCAGACGGAGGAATTACCTGGAATCTTCAAAATTTAGGAAAAAGAAATGAAGCACCGGCGAAAATGACTTTGGTTGATGGTCAGGGCGGCTTAAGATCAGTTTACTTTAAAGATTCGAACAACGGCTGGGCTGTTGGAGGTTCAAATGAATATTACAGAACGATTTATACAACTACCAATGGCGGCAGCACCTGGACCAATAAGTATTTTGGGAATGAGGAATATGATCTTTTCTCGGTGGCGGTAACTGCTTCGGGCAAATCCTGGGCAGTGGGCGGAGGAGGATCGATATTCTATTCTGACAATGGCGATGACTGGGTACAGCAGTTCAGCGGATCAAGTTCATATAATGCTGATGATATTTATAAGATTCAATTCGTAGACAGCACAACAGGTTTTGCTGCAGGATTCAGGAATGATTGGATTGTAGGCAGTGGTCTACTCCTTAAAACAACGGATAATGGGAAAACCTGGCTTACTGTTGATTTGAATTATGAATCCGGCGAACCATGCAAAAGCCTTTTCTTCCTGAACGACAACATCGGATGGACTGCGAGTTACAGTGAAAATATCCGGCATACAACGGATGGGGGAAACAGCTGGGTTACTCAATCGATAGGTTCGGGATTCATTGTTACTTCCTTGTTCTTCACAAATTCACTTGCCGGCTTTGCTTCAGGCGATGGCATTTACAAAACAACCGATGGAGGGGATAACTGGACCTCAACATATTCAGGAGATATCAATTCAGTTTACTTCACAGATGCACTTACTGGCTGGGGCATCGGGACAAAGATCGTAAAGACAACTGACGGAGGTGAAACATGGTTTGAGCAGGATCCTGAAGGAGGAAATGATATCTTTTTTTATAGTTCGCTTTTAGGCTGGGTCGTGGGTGACCATGGATCAATAAAAATAACCACGGATGGTGGAGATACCTGGAGCAGTCAAACCACAGGAAGCAGTGAAAACCTTACATCGGTTCATTTTACGACAGAGATGAAAGGATGGATTTCAGGTGCGAACGGTACTATACTTGTAACCGTAGATGGTGGGGTTACCTGGAACAGCCAGTCAACAGGAACTACAAAAGACATAAATACCATAATATTCACATCTGGAACCCAAGGATGGGCAGGCGGTGAAAATGGCACATTATTAAAGTATGATGAATCGCTGATTTCTCATTTTACTCTTTCGTCGCCCAATGGTGGCGAAGAACTTTTAGCGGGTGAAAAAGTTAAAATAACATGGCAGAGCGATATCTCGGGAAAAATTGATCTTTATCTTTACAAAGGGGCTGAACCTATCAAGGTTATCGCAAGAAACAAAAAGAACGAGGGCAGCTACATCTGGAAGATTAAAAATGTGCCTTCTGGTGATGATTACAGAATTTTGATATCAAGTGCCGAGGAACCCTCTATATTTGATTTCAGTGATAATACATTTTCCATAACAGGCCTAAACGATAAGTTGTATCTTCTTGTTACCTCTCCACTTGGCGGTGAGCAGTGGCATGCTGGTGACACTAAAGGGATCAGATGGCTTAAAAATTTTTCCGGGGATGTCTCAATTAGTTTATATAGAGGAACTGAACTGGTCAGCGAAATCGTTAGCCGTACAAGTAATCCGGGAAGTTTTAATTGGAACATCCCTTCCAGCCTGATAACTGCAGATAATTATAAAATAAAAATCAGCAGTTCAGCTTTACCTGCATTATATACTTTTAGTGACAGCACATTTACCATTTCAGGCGGAGGAGTAGTAACCGGAAACGATAAAGAGTTTAGTACTCCTCTTGTAAATTCGCTAGCGCAGAACTTCCCCAATCCTTTTAATCCTGCGACAGAAATAAATTACAGTATTGCCGAAGGCGGATATGTTACTCTGAAAGTGTATGATGTAACAGGACGGGAGGTAGCTTCTCTTGTCAACGAAAATAAACCGGCTGGGAAATATAGCGTTTCGTTCAATGGAAGCAATTTTGCGAGCGGGGTATATTTCTACGTATTAAAGAACTCCGGGTTTGTCCAGACAAAGAAATTCATGCTGGTAAAATAATATTAGAAACGCTTACAAAAATCTACCTAATTTCAGGATGGATTTTATCTGCCCGAGGTTAAATCTCTCATTTCCCTGACGGCCTCTTTAATGCCTACAAAAACTGCACGGGCAATAACTGCATGACCGATGCTGACTTCATCTACATCATCAATTTCTCTGAACGTTTTTATGTTCTGATAATTCAACCCATGACCGGCGTTAACGCCTAATCCCAGTTTCTTAGCATGCTTCACTGCAAGTCTTATTTTTTCTAATTCATCAAATTGTTCTTCCTCGGTATATGAGTTTGCAAATACACCGGTATGGATTTCTATATAATCGGCATCAATCTCGGCTGCAGCATCAATCTGGTTGATATCCGGTTCAATAAAAAGAGAAACTTCAATCTCATGTTTATGCAGTTCCTTAATTGCGTTCTTTAACCTTGTAATATCATCCAGAACATTAATTCCCCCTTCCGTGGTCAGTTCCTGCCTTTTTTCAGGAACTATTGTAGCCAGCTCAGGACCTATGTCGCACGCTATTTTTATTATCTCATCAGTTGCAGCCATTTCTAGATCAAGCTTGGTTGTAACCAGCTCGCGCAGCAGTCGTACATCTCTTTCATTTATATGTCTTCTATCCTCTCTCAGGTGAACAACAATTCCATCCACCCCGGCCTGTTCAGCCAGCAAAGCAAAAGTAACGGGATCCGGCTGGTCCTCTCCCCTGGCATTCCGCAAGGTTGCAATATGATCGACATTTAATGAGAATCTCATTTTCTTCACCTTCTAAAAAATTTGCTTTAATATATTCAAAAACGAATTTATCCCGATACCATAGTCTCCCGCCCTGAAGCGCAGAGTAGTTATGAGATCAATTCCAAACATAACACCAGCATGTGTAATTACGCAATAATAAATGGATCCTGTTCGCCAGGCAAGGATGCCGAGAGCAAGACCCGCTGCAATAGCTCCGAAAGTTTCCGCTGGCGGCTTACCGTTATGCAGTATTAAAAAGGGAATCATCTGAATAAAAACTGCATAATATCCAAATTTTTCCTTCAGGCCAAAAAGCATGAAGCCTCTCCAGATAAACTCCCATGCTATCATATAAGCCAATGCAGCTGCTTCAAAAATAAAAAAAGTATTCCAGTTATCACGGACTTCAGCAAGCTGAGGATAAGTTCTGACAAAGTCCGGGTATGAAGAAAATACCCAGACCAAAGGAAGCATCACCAGTAAAAATATAAGGGAAATCTTTATTCCCACAATGAATTCACCGACCCGTAGTCCGAAATCTCTTAAATTCTCTCTAAGAAATACTTTGATAATGAGAACCGGCAGGACAAAGAATGTTATAAAATCACCCAGGAACCAGTATAAATATTCATAAAGATAGACGTCTGGATTGAACTGATAAGATGGGAAAATATTATGTCTGAAAAATGATCGGGAAGTATAGTACCATGAAATAGTCTGCAGCAATGCCACTGCAAGGAAGACAATAACTACCTTCCTGTCCAATAATTTTATTATCCGGATAAAATTCAGTACTTCGGATTTCAGCCAGGTTTTACTCATACTCATCTGAGAAATTATGCTGAAAAATAGAAAAACTGTGCAATAAATCATACTCCCTTCTGAAATCAGGAAAAAGTTCAAATTTTGCTCTTTTCAAAGAAATTAACTCAATTTTAGGAGCCCGGAAGCTTGACAAAATTTACGGCTGGTATTATATTAGCACTCGCTTTTAACGAGTGCTAATAACATTAAAAAAATAACAGGAGACAATTATGGCTAAAATGAATTTAAAACCTCTTGGCGATCGCGTTATTGTGAGACCAATGGAGGCCGAGGAGAAGACTAAGGGCGGCATTATTCTGCCGGATACAGCAAAAGAAAAACCGATTGAAGGAACTGTTGTGGCCGTAGGACCGGGAAAAGTTTCAGATGACGGTAAGGAAATAAAGATGGAGGTTAAAGTAGGCGACAAAGTTCTATACGGTAAATACAGTGGAACTGAAGTGACCGTTGAAGGCGAAGAATATTTAATTATGCGTGAGAGTGACATCTTCGCAATTATTGGAAAATAAGTTTTTGAAAATATACAAACGGAGGATATAATATGGCTTCTAAATTAATTGAATTTGACAGTGAAGCACGTTCTAAACTTAAAAAAGGAGTAGACAAACTTGCTAATGCTGTTAAAGTTACCTTAGGTCCTAAGGGACGTAATGTAGTACTGGAGAAAAAATTTGGTGCACCAACCGTAACTAAAGATGGTGTATCAGTAGCAAAAGAAATAGAACTGGAAGACCCAGTAGAAAATATGGGAGCCCAGATGGTTCGCGAAGTTGCTTCCAAGACCAGCGATGTCGCAGGCGACGGAACAACAACCGCAACTGTATTAGCACAGGCTATTTACAGAGAAGGTCTGAAAAACGTTACAGCCGGTGCAAACCCAATGGATCTGAAAAGAGGAATTGATCTGGCTGTTGGTAAGGTAATTGAATACCTGAAATCAATAAGCAAAGATGTTGAAGGAAGGAATGAAATTGCACAGGTTGGATCTATCTCAGCTAACAATGATAAATCAATCGGAAACCTGATAGCTGACGCAATGGAGAAAGTCGGTAAAGACGGCGTTATTACCGTTGAAGAAGCAAAAGGAACAGAAACATCACTTGATGTTGTTGAAGGTATGCAGTTTGACCGCGGATACCTTTCACCTTACTTTGTAACAGATACAGAGTCGATGGAAGCAGTACTGGAAGATCCTTACATCTTAATTCACGACAAGAAAATTTCAGCGATGAAAGACCTGCTTCCTATCCTTGAAAAGATTGCTCAGCAGGGAAAATCTCTTTTAATTATTGCTGAAGACCTCGAAGGTGAAGCGCTTGCAACACTGGTTGTTAACAAGATACGCGGAACCTTAAAGGTAGCTGCTGTTAAAGCTCCGGGCTTTGGCGACAGAAGAAAGGCAATGCTGGAAGATATCGCTGTTCTTACCGGCGGTACAGTAATTTCCGAAGAGAGAGGTTTCAAATTGGAGAACGCTACTGTTTCCTACCTTGGACAGGCTAAAAAAGTTAACATCGATAAAGATAATACTACTATAGTCGAAGGTTCGGGAAAAACAGATGATATTAAGAAGAGAATAAATGAAATCAAAGCACAGATTGATAAAACAACTTCTGATTATGACAGAGAAAAGCTGCAGGAGCGACTTGCTAAGCTTTCCGGTGGTGTTGCAGTACTTAAGATAGGTGCTTCAACTGAAGTTGAAATGAAAGAGAAAAAAGCACGTGTCGAAGATGCACTGCATGCTACCCGTGCTGCAGTTGAAGAAGGTATCGTTTCAGGCGGCGGTGTTGCATTTGTAAGAGCAATCAGTCAGCTTGATAAAGTTAAGGGCGAAAACCTCGACCAGGCAACCGGTATCAAGATAATCCAGAAAGCTCTGGAAGAACCTTTAAGGCAGATAGTTAACAACGCTGGAATCGAGGGTTCAGTTGTTCTTCAGAAGGTTAAAGAAGGAAAAGATGACTACGGCTTTAATGCCGCAACTGAAACTTATGAAAACCTGATTAAATCAGGTGTTATTGATCCTACAAAGGTTACCAGAACCGCTCTTGAGAATGCTGCATCCGTAGCTTCTCTGCTCATAACAACTGAAGCAGTTGTTTATGAAAAGAAAGAAAAAGAAGCTCCTATGCCTCCAATGCCAGGCGGCGGAATGGGCGATATGGGCGGAATGTATTAAAAAATGCATTATAACAGGACGGAGAAAAATTCTCCGTCCTTTTTTTAAATTTTACTCTCCTTATTGAAAAATAATTAAAAAGTTATCTTAACTGCGTTTGATTTTAACGTAAAAAACAATATGTTTGAATGGGTTCGTTCACAGAGGTTTACCCCTGCCTCGTGATGGACAAAAGGACCCTGCCCGATGACACCCCCGTCATCGGGTTTTTTATTTTTGGTCCATTCAGCATTTTCAGCACAACTATATCAAAAAGATTACTTAACATTTTTACTGTCTTGAAATTTGCCTCTGCACGGGATTTTAACGAACCGCTAAGATTTGCATTAACACTTGACTCAGTGCTAAAAAGAACGACCGAACTTCAGAGAATTGTTGCAAAAAGATTGAAAGATAAGGTTATCACTGAGAGGCCAAGATTAATATAAAAAGTTTGCCAAACTGAATAACAAGTACCGATCTTATAGAGTCTGACTGAAATTTTTCCTCTTAGAGAAGCTTATAATTTGTTATATTTTCTGTTTGAAGAAATGATAATTACGGAGATTCACGATTGACTGCAGGTGAATACGGAGAACTTATTGACGAAACTTTTGAACATCTCGAACAGGGACGGTACCGGATGGCCCTCACTTCAGCGAAAAAAGTTTATGAGGAATTTCCGGAGGATCATAAGGCTTCTATATGCCTTGCCTGGGCTTTGATGGAAAACGGAAACTCAGCAGAGGCACTCGAACTGGCAAACCTGTCTGTAAGGTTATCGGACAATGATATTACTGCAAGGACTTACAGGGGCTATCTTTTAACAAGAATGAGTCTTTATGAAGGCGCATTGTCAGATCTCAATTATGTATTAGAAAACCATACTCCCCTTCCAGGACTTGCATTAAAAAGTAAAGCACGGGTTTTGGCAGCAAGCGGAAAGTTTGATAAGGCAATTGAAGTCCTCCGTACCGGCCTAAAGTTAAACAGTGAACTGGAAGACTCTTTCAAATTTCTTTTATCCCTGCTTCAACTGGCTCTGAAAAACGAAAATACAGAGAAGCCTGAAAAAACATTGTTGGATAAAGCTGATGAAGCCTTTCGATATAAAGAATACTGGTTTTCTCTTTTTGCCGCACAGCTGGTACAAAAATCTGCCGTTTTGAAGAGTAATCACCGGAAGGCTTTGTTTATGGAGATCGATTCACTTTTTCATATGTTCAAGATAAAAGAGGCCCTGGAAAAAGCTGAATCGGTTAAACCTTCATACCTTGATGATGTTGATTACAATAAGATCTATAGTAACTTATTAAAGAGCAATTCTGAGGGTAAGATTGTTACTCCTGTGGAAAAAAAGAAATTAGATGGGCTAACAAATTTGATCTTTTATCCCGATACTATTTATAAAGTACATACTGCAAAGACCTACAACTTATTAGATCAGCTGCATAATGAAAAAAGGATATATCTTCTTCAGTTTAACGAAGAAAATATTGAATATATAGGCGTAGAGATTGTTATCGACAATCCTTTTTATAAGAAGAGGACAATTGATATAGATGGTATGGCGGTATGGTTCCTCGATAATATGGAAGTCGGCAGGAATAGATTTTTGCTGACCCTTGAAGAAAAATGGAAAACAGTTGAGTTTATGCAAAACTGGGGAACCAGCGCCGAAGGATTCTGGACTAAAGGTCAGGGACAGGTAGATATATACCTTGAAGAAAAAAGGATTTGTACCAGATATTTCCTTATAGGTAATACACAGATTATTAATTTTGAGCAGGACAAACTATTGGCAGTGCCTGACTCTCCCATTATTGATGAAGAATTGCTCCATAAATCTCTGAACGAATTAAATAGTCTCATTGGACTTGAGTCAGTAAAGGAAGAAATTAATCAAATAGTAAAGCTTTCGAGATTTTTCATAGAACAGGGAGAAAATCCCGCGAGTAAATTCCAGTCTCATTTTATTTTTATGGGCAATCCCGGTACCGGGAAAACAACAGTAGCCAGACTATTTAGTAAAATATATTGTGCACTTGGAATACTTCCGACGGGACATCTTGTTGAAACCGATCGGCAGGGTCTTATCGGAGTCTACATAGGCGAGACAGCTCAGAAAACTGCAGAAATAATTAAAAAATCAATTGGTGGTACATTATTCATCGATGAAGCATATACTCTGAGCAGAGACAGTTCTTCTTCTACAAACGACTTTGGAAATGAAGCAATTGAAATTCTGCTGAAAAGAATGGAGGATGAACGCGGGAAGTTCCTGGTAATAGCTGCAGGCTATACAAACCAGATGAACTCTTTCCTTGAAAGCAATCCGGGTCTGCAGTCACGATTCACTAAAAAAATGGTCTTTGATGATTTTTCTCCCGAGGAGCTGTTTGAGCTGACTCTCAACCTGCTCAACCATAAAGATCATACTATTACTAAAGATGCAACTGAACACCTCCTGAAATACTACAATAAACTTTTCAGGGAAAGAGATAATAACTTTGGTAATGCCCGGATAGTGAGAGATCTGGTTGATTCTGTTCTTAGAAGCCACCTTTTACGCGTTGCTGATATCCCGGTGGAAGCCAGAACGGCAACGGACCTCAAAGAGATTAATACTGAAGATATAAACTCTGTTATTAAACATACCAGGGCTAAAACCCCTCCAAAGATTCAGGGCGACACTCAACTCCTTGATGCATACCTTGCCGAATTATCAGAACTAGCAGGACTGGAGTCAGTGAGGGATTCTGTGCGCAGACTCGTAAGCAGCCTGAAGGTTGCAAAATTGAGAGAGAAAAAAGGTCTGGCAGTTATACCTAAAAATCTCCATTCTGTTTTTATGGGAAATCCCGGAACAGGTAAGACTACTATTGCCAGATTGCTTAGTAAGATCTACAAAGAGATGGGAATACTGGAAAAAGGACATCTGATTGAAACAGACCGCTCAGGACTTGTTGCGGGATATCAGGGACAGACTGCAATAAAAACGGAGGCAGTAATTCAGCGGGCACTGGGTGGGACTCTATTTATTGATGAAGCTTACTCGCTAGCCCGGGGAACTAATGATTTCGGACTTGAAGCGATTGACACCTTGATAAAAAGAATGGAAGATCATCAGGGGAAATTTGTTGTAATTGTTGCAGGCTACACAAATGAGATGAAAGAGTTCATTGAATCAAATCCCGGTCTAAAATCTAGATTTACAGACTATTATAACTTTGAGGATTACACTCCCCGCCAGCTGCTTGAGATAGCACTGGTTATTACCGAAAAGAATGGTTATAAACCTGATGAAGGAGCCTGGCAGTTATTACTCGATATCTTTTCGGAATTTTACAGGAAGAGAGACAGAAATTTCGGAAATGCCAGGATGGTCAGAAACATATTGTATAAAGCGATCAGTAATCAGGAAGAGAGGATCCTGAGTCTTTATAATCCTGATACCGAGGACCTTTGTTCGCTAACTTATGATGATGTTGCCAGCATCGACCTTTCAGAATTATAAATTCTCATTTAAAAATAAAAAACCCGTATAAAATGCTTATACGGGTTAATAAAAGAAGAACTATGAATATTATAACATTCCTTTTTCCTTAAGCACCTTCTTTACTTCTTCAGTAGCTTGATCACCTAATTCATACATGACTCTTGTAGAAGGTTTATTTATTTTCAGCAGTCTTCCGAGGTCAATTGGGGTTCCGATGATTACAGAATCACAATCAGTTTTGTTGATTGTCTCCTCCAGATCTTTAACCTGAGCATCTCCGTAACCCATAGCCGGGAGGAGAACGCCTATATTAGGATACTTCTTATAAGTAGCCGTTATAGATTTAACAGTATAAGGTCTTGGATCCACAATCTCAGCCGCTCCGTTCTGTCTGGCTGCAATTGTACCGGCACCATATTTCATTTCGCCATGAGTTAAAGTTGGACCATCTTCAACCACAAGCACTCTTTTACCCTTTATCAAATCCGGGTTCTGTGCTGTTACAGGAGAAGATGCTTCAATTATTTTCGCATTTGGATTTATATTTTTAATGTTTTCTCTAACCTTTTCAACATTTTCGGGATCTGCGGTATCAACTTTATTTATTATTGCAACATCGGCTAACCTCAAACTTGTATTTCCGGGATAATAAGTCAATTCGTGACCCGGTCTGTGCGGATCTACTACAGTAAAAGTAAGATCTGCCTTATAAAAAGACATATCATTATTACCTCCATCCCAGAGAATTATGTCAGCTTCTTTTTCAGCTTCACGAAGAATTGCCTCATAATCAACACCGGCATATATAACTCCGCCATTTGCAATATGCGGTTCATACTCTTCAATTTCTTCGATAGTACAGTTATGTTTCTTCAAATCTTCAATTGTTCCGAATCTTTGCACCTTCTGCTTTACAAGATCACCATAAGGCATAGGATGACGGATCGAAACCACCTTCTTTCCTGCCTTACGGAGAAGTTCAGCAATTCTTCTGGATGTCTGGGACTTCCCTGATCCTGTTCTTACTGCCAGAACGGCAATTAAAGGTTTAGTACTTTTCACTTCTGTTTCGGCTGCACCCATCAGTCGGAAAGAAGCACCGGCAGCATTGACGATTGAAGCTTTGGTCATTACATAATTAAAAGGAATATCCGAATATGAGAAAACAACTTCATCAACTTTAAGTTTTTTAATCAGTTCAACCAGTTTGGGTTCTTCATAGATCGGAATACCTTTTGGATACAGCTTACCTGCTAATTCTTTAGGGTAAGTTCTTCCTTCAATGTTGGGAATCTGTGTGGCAGTGAAGGCAACTACATTGTAATCATTGTTATCGCGGAAATAAACATTGAAATTGTGAAAATCGCGCCCGGCGGCGCCCATAATCAGAACGTTTTTACGTGACATAAAGGAATCTCCATTTTTTCTGAGAACATTTTCTTAATCAGTACTGTGTACTGAAAAATTTTATCTTTAAAAATAAGAAATCTTTAGCTCAGAACGGAATTATTTTGGTGTGTAAAGCAAATCATCAAAATAAAAGCCCGCCAGGCGGGCTTTATTGAAATCAAATATTATAAACTTTTATTAATTATTTAGTACAATACGTACAGTGCCGTTAGCCCCTGAACCTTCAATTATAATCTGGTTGTTGTTTCTGGTGTAGGAATATGTTCCCGATAAATAAAGACTTGGCTGCCAGGCCGGATTCATTAATTTTGTGGCATTATCATACATTTCAATATTGTCACCTTTTATTTTATATACACCATTATCGTGCAATGTAGTAGTATTTTCGTTATCGCTGGAACTTACTACCGTAGCAGTATACGAGTAAGTATTGTCGGAATTTAAATTAAAATCTATATCGCCTGATAATGTTACGGTACGGTCGGCATTCTGGTAATCTTTATAGGTTACTTCGAAAGTTCCGTTATCAAAAAGGGAGGTTTTATCTGCTGCAACCGGATTAACCGGATTATTTGTTTTCTCACAAGCCGCGAATGAAAGAGTAACCAGAACAAGTATAAAAAGATTCATCATTGTTTTCATCATACTCTCCATGTAGTTTAACATCTTGATATTTTGACTAAATTGCGTAGTAAGAAGTTCACAAAAAATGCTTTCATCCGCAAGCGCATAAGTATTAGTCAACACACAATCACAGATGCGTGAGAGATATAGCACACCCGAATCGGGTAGAAGGAATAGTAAGTTTTATACTGAATATTTGTGAAATGTCAAGTTATAAAATATATTCCGGACATAGCTTGACTGCAGTTTTGAAGGCCAGGAACAAACCCGGCTGCATGCAGCTGAAATCGTTGACGGAAACTGGAGCTTTTAATTTCAGTTATAAAGAGTATAAGCAAATAAAATGGATTGGATATCAGAGTTCATATCAAATATAAGAATATTAGATATTCTTGATATTTTAATTGTATCAGTTTTCCTGTTCCTCTTCATTAACTGGTTGCGTAGAAGTGCCTCCCGCCGGCTTGTAGTTGCTATCTCGGTTTTTGCGGTTATTTATCTTCTGGCCAGATTTTTTCAGCTTTACCTTACAGAAATACTAATACAGACACTAATCGTTGTGATTTTAATTGCTGCGATAATTGTTTTCCAGTCGGACATCCGCCGGATGATCGATCTTGCATGGTTCTGGACCAACTTCAGAAGAAAACCCAGATTATCAAATTATGCTCCTTCAGTTGATATATTAACTGAAGCCGTAGGGAAAATGGCCGAAAAAAGAACGGGTGCGCTGATAACCATCCGCGGTAAAGAGCCTTGTGAAAGATATCTAAACGGAGGTATTCCCCTTGAGGGACGTATAAGTTCTCCCCTGCTTTACAGCATTTTTAATACGAGTTCGCCCGGTCATGACGGGGCAATAATAGTTGATGGTAACAAAATCACCAGATTTGGAGCTCACCTGCCTCTCTCTATAAATCTTGAAGCGCTGGGCGAAGGAAGTACCAGACACGCGGCCGGACTCGGATTATCTGAACATTGCGACTCTCTGAATATAATCGTTTCCGAGGAGCGAGGGACTATAAGTATAGCAGAAAATGGTCAGCTTAAGATCCTGAAATCTACCGTTGAATTAAAGCACAGACTAGAGGAATTCTATCATAAACACTATCCTGCCACGAAGGAATTTGAGGTCAAATGGTGGAACCGGAGAAATATAATCACCGCTGCTGCTTCGGTATTGATTGCAATCTTTGCCTGGTTAATTCTTGCATATCATTCGGATCAGATTTTCAGAAATTACACTGTCCCTATCGAATTCAGAAACCTTACAAAGGACTTTGCACTTGCTCAGCAGGTGCCTTCACGTGCGGAGGTAACACTCGAAGGTTCTGAACAGGCTTTTCGTCTTCTGGATCCTTCGGACCTTGTTGTTTCGCTTAACCTGGGAGATTTAAAGAAGGGTAAGAATGAATTTGCGATTAATGAAGAGGACTTGAAACTTCCCTCCGGGTTAAGTCTTTATGATATAGAACCAAAAAAAATTACGGTAAATGCCATCCCGACAAAAATTATTTCCTTGCCTGTAAAAGTTCAGACAACTGGTCAACTTCCGCATATTTATAAACTTGTTTCCGTACTTCCAAATCCATCAAAATTAAAGTTGATCGTACCGGAAGAAGGGAATCATCTGCCAAAGTTTATTTATACTGAACCGGTAGATTTAAGCAAAATTAATAAATCGACCAATATACAATCACAGGTTCTTGTGCCGCAAAAATATAAACTCCCTCCCGACGAAGATGGTGAAGTGTCAATTGAACTTAATATTAAAAAAAGGTGATGTCAGAATGAATTTAAAAGCAATGCTCTCATTCACCTGGAATGCCCCTCCGGAATTAAAAGAGGTTCGTAATGAACGGACTCACGTTTTCTTAAGGTTTATAGAAATAAACGCAATGGAAACGCGCTTTTTGTTCCATCAGGATGGCTGGGGAGAAGGCGGTGAATGGGAAAAATCATTCGAGTATTTCGATTATGCATGGAGGAAGGTTGTGCTCCCAAGATTAAAGTATCGTTTTGCAGTTAAGCCTGTGGATTGGTCTAATCCTCCCGAATTTAAGTAATAATAATCATTATGGAATAAAATGGCGTGGTTTATACTCTTTATTGCCGGATTGTTTGAGACAGCCTGGGCTATTGGAATGAAATATTCCCAGGGGTTCACGCGGTTCTGGCCAAGTGTTTTTACAGTAGTCAGTATTTTAATCAGTATGGGACTGCTTGCGTACTCATTGAAAGAACTACCGGTTGGAACTGCATATGCAGTGTGGACGGGTATTGGCGCAGTAGGAACCGCCGTGCTGGGTATAATTCTTTTTGGGGAATCCAAAGAGACAGTACGACTTCTGTTTATCTTTCTGATAATTATTGGAATTGCAGGACTACGAGTATTTGCTAAATGAACCGGGAAATCACTATTAAGGTGATTTGAATCGTTTATTGGTGTGACAGTTCCGGAAACTAAATATACTGCCCCGCTCCAGACTTAAATATGATTGATACCGGCCTGTTTTGCTGAAAAGTTCATAATTAGGGGAAACATCCATCAAACCTGTTAAAATTATCCATTTTTTAGCAACACAAAGATTACAGTTTTTCATCGCTGGTTGCTTTTCTTTTCACAACTGATATTTTTCGATTGGTGGGGAAAATATTATGAAAAATAGCCAAAAAGCCGGATTTTACCCTGTTCTGATAAATCTTCAGAAGTTCAGATGCATGGTTGTGGGCGGGGGTAAAGTTGCTCACCAAAAAGTCATCTCCCTTCTCAAATTTAGAGCCGATATAACAGTTCTTTCGCCCAAAATAATAAAACCCCTCCAGGAACTGGCAAAGAACAATTCCATAAGGATAATTAAAAAAGCATACTCAGAAGAGTACATTGATGGCTACGGGATTGTTTTCAGTGCAACAGATAACCCTGAAATTAATCAAACCGTTCGGAAAGACTGTACCGATAAAAGCATCTTACTTAATGTGGTGGATGACCCCATTTTGTGTGATTTTATCCTGCCTGCAAATGTTATACGGGGAGACCTGACACTTTCAATTTCTTCTCAGGGCAAGGCTCCTTTTTTCTCAAAAAAGATGAAGGATAAAGTTGAAGGACTTATACCGCCTGTCTATGAAGATATAATCCACCTGGCAGGCCAGCTGAGAGATAAGATAACACACAATCAAAATATTGATCCAAAATTGAAAGCCAGAATATTGAAAGAGTTTACCTCAAAAAACTGGGAGGAAATACTCTCTTCTAACGGCAACGATAGTCCTGATAATCACCTCAAAGAAATCCTAAGTGAATTCAATTTAGAATAAAATTTATCCGGGCAATAATATGAGCGATCTAAAAATATTAAAAAGAAAAATTCTCATAACCTTCACCATAATGCTGTTTTTAATAATCGGAAGCGGGGTTCTCGGCTGGATTTTAACAAGGCAGATTGAGAACAGCACCAAAATAATAGAAGTAGTACATCTATTAAAGGAGTCTGAGCTCCAGCTCCGTCGTGAAGAAAAGAATCTCTTAATAAGGGGATACTCGCAGGATAGATATCTTCGATGGCAGAAGGCAAAAGAGGATTTTCATCAGAAATTCGGAGAGCTTATTGGAATGAAGGCTCTTAATGAAGATGAGATCAATGCTTTAAGGGAGGACTATTCAGAAATGTCAGATCAGTACAGTCAGTTCTTTGATTTTATCCGGTCTAACTCACTCACTGCAAAAGAAATTGCTGATTATGATCAGGTTTTTAAGCAAACAGGCAGAAAAACTCTTGAAATGATAAACAACATTTTATCGAGAGAACATAATATATCAAGCAGTCGGGATTGGCAGGCAGATATACTCATCGCGGTATTTCTTATTGTTTTCGTGATTACTGCCGGGTTCCTTATAATCAATGTACTTAAGCATATTTAACACAAAATCAGGTGAATAAAGTGGAGTATGGTAAAGTTTATATCGCAGGTGCAGGTCCGGGAGATCCTGAACTAATAACCGTAAAAGCCCTCAGAGTACTGAAAGAAGCGGATGTTATTGTATATGACAGGTTAATAAATGGTGATCTGCTTGCTTATAGAAAGAGCAGTTGCGAGTTAATTTTTGTGGGTAAAGAATCAGGACACCATCCCATTGAACAAGATAGAATTATACAAATTTTAATAGATAAAGCTAAGCTTGGATACAATGTTGTTAGACTCAAGGGCGGAAATCCTTTTGTATTTGGACGAGGTTCTGAAGAGGCTGCCGCACTTAAAACTGAGGGAATCGCATTTGAGGTGATACCCGGTATTACTTCCGGGCTTTCCGCTCCCATTTATAGCGGAATTCCAATAACTCATCGTGGACTCATAACCCAATGTGTTCTTATAACGGCACACGAATGTCCCGGTAAACCTGAAACACAGGTTGAATGGAACAAACTGGCGGGATTGAAAAACACTAACCTTATAATTTATATGGGTGCCTCAAGAATTGAACGCATCTGTGATGAACTTATTAAACATGGAATGGCTCCGTCAATGCCGGTTGCGGTAATTGAAAATGGTACGCTTCCTGAGCAGAGAACGATCACTGGAAGAATTGATAATATCGGAGCAGAATTTACCAGACATAATTTTCATCCTCCTGTTATCATTATGATTGGATCAACAGTAGCGTTAAGGAATGAAATATCCTGGTTTGAAAAAAGTTATACCCTGGTAGAAGAGTTATTATAAACACATAGCCGGATTTATTTTAAGGTATTAATAAAGGGAATACCTGGAACCGGCATAATTAAGTTCCTTTTAATGACAAATATGAAATTATTCTATATATACTTACCAGTAGTTGGAATACACTTTAATCTTTTGCTATTACTTTTAATAGGTTTTTGTGTCGGGGTAATTGCCGGATTTTTTGGAGAAGGAGGTGGATGGTTTGTAACGCCTGCCCTTAATATCTTTGGCTTTCCAATGGCATTCGCAATAGGAACTTGTCTAGCAAATATTTTCGGACAGTCCCTTGGGGCAGCCAGGAAACATCATAAAATGGGAAACATCGATTGGAAACTTGGATTTATCTCTGTTTCTATCTCTATTATAGGGTTTGAACTTGGTTCTCAAACTGTGCTGGCACTGGAAAAATCGGGAAATGCAGGAATAATTATCAGATGGTGTTATGTATTGTTTCTTTCGGGACTGAGCATTTTTATGTTTTATGACTACTTTGTTCTTCAGAAGAAACAACTCCAGGAACAGGAATCTGAAAATAGCGGAAATGGTGAATGTTGCAGAAGCACGTATAGCAGAGAGGTTGTATCAAATTAAATTATCCCCGATGATATCATTCCCTGTTTCGCAAATTGAAGCGGTTTCTTTGTGGATAATTATTTTAATCTTTTTGTTTACAGGTTTTATGTCAGGTCTCCTTGGCATCGGAGGTGGATTTATAATAATGCCGACGCTTGTTTATTTGATTGGTCTCCCTACAATTATAGCTGTTGGGACAACTCTAATAACCGTTCTTTTTAGTTCAGCCTTCGGGTGCTTCATTTATGCAATTAATGGAAAAGTTGAAATAATTGCTGCAGTAGTACTTCTTTTGGGTGCTTCAATAGGTGCTCAGATTGGAGCTACTGCCGTAAAATATATTAAGGGATACGGAATAAGGCTTTTGTTTGCCATTATGATAATGTTTGCAGCTCTGTCAGTAATTACAGAACAATTTTATAAGCTTACGCAGGATTCATTTTTCCAGTTTATGGCTGAAATTATATTAATCGGGACAGCAATGACGATGACGACAATTATTATAAGCAAACTGACTATTGAGCTCAGAAAAGAAAGAAAAACAATATTTAATAATTAATTACCTCTGCTCAAAATATTATGGATATTTTCAATATCTATCTTCCTGTAGCGGGAATTGAGTTTAACGTTTTATTATTGGTTACCATAGGTTTTTGTGTCGGTATACTGGGAGGATTTTTCGGTGTCGGGGGAGGCTGGATTGTAACACCCGCACTCAACATATTCGGTTTCCATATGGCATTTGCAATCGGAACGGATTTGTCAAATATTTTTGGACAGACGATTGGCGCAGTTAAAAAACATCAGCAGATGGGTAATATTGACTGGAAACTGGGATTGATTTCAATAGTAACATCAATAATAGGATTGGAAATTGGATCCGAAGTTATTATCGCACTTGAGAAAGCAGGAGAAGTTGGTATCGTGGTAAGGTGGTGTTACATGGCTATGCTGTTTTCTCTCGGTTGTTATATGCTGTATGATTATTTCGTCATCCATCCCAGAATGCAGAAGCGATTCGAAGCTGAACAGAATAATCATTCAGGCAATAAATTAAGAACAGAACGAAGTAATATTTCTGAGAAACTGCATAATATAAACCTGCCACCGATGGTATCATTCCCTGCCTCAGACATTGATAGAGTTTCAATCTGGATTATTTTTACAATTTTTTTATTTACAGGATTTCTGTCAGGTTTCATGGGGGTTGGCGGCGGGTTTATTATTATGCCTGCACTTGTTTATTTAATCGGTCTTCCTACTGCAATCGCCGTAGGTACTAGTCTGATAACAGTTCTGTTCAGTGGCGCTTATGGTTGTTTCACGTATGCATTGAAGGGAAGGGTTGAACTGATAGCGGCAGTAATCATGCTTTTAGGAGCTTCCATTGGTGCACAAATAGGGTCTACAGCAGTTAAATACGTAAAAGGATATGGTATAAGGTTATTGTTTGCGATTATGATAATTTTAGCTGCTTTATCGGTTGCGACGGAACAGTTTTATAAAATTACAAATCATCCTTTTTTTCAAACCATAGCTGGCATTTTCCTTATCGGTACTGCTCTTACGATGTCTATGGTGATAATCAGCAAAGTTTTTATTGAAACAGGAAAGCAGAGATAAACTATAAATTTTCATTAACTAAAAACCGGGATGAATGTGGATATCTTCAACATATATTTACCCGTAGCCGGGATAGAGTTTAATGTACTTTTATTGATATTAATTGGTTTTTGCGTCGGTGTCTTAGGAGGCTTTTTTGGTGTGGGAGGTGGGTGGATAGTTACACCCGCATTAAACATTTTCGGTTTCCATATGGCATATGCTATTGGTACAGACCTTGCGAATATTTTCGGTCAGTCGATAGGTGCCACAAAAAAACATCAGAAGATGGGGAACATTGACTGGAAGCTTGGATTCATTTCAATTATCGCTTCCATAGTGGGTCTTGAACTGGGGTCGCAAGTCATTTTGCAGCTCGAGAAAGTTGGAAGTGCAGGTGAAATTGTCCGATGGTGTTATCTTATAATGATGTTCGGACTAAGCAGCTTTATGTTTTATGATTATTTTGTTGTTAACCCGCGTCAATTAAGAAATACCCCGGAAGGCAACCCGCAGAATACCAGGAGCAGAATAGCGATCAGGCTTCACAAGATAAAAATCCCACCTATGATCTCTCTCCCTGCATCTGATATTCAGGCTGTTTCACTATGGATTGTACTGCTTGTCTTCCTGGTTACAGGATTTTTATCAGGATTTCTGGGTGTGGGAGGGGGATTTATCCGAATGCCTGCTCTGGTCTATCTTATTGGAGTTCCTACCGTTATTGCTGTTGGAACTGATTTAATGAGTGTATTATTTGCCGGAGCCTATGGATGCTTTACGTATGCACTAAAGGGAAGAGTAGAATTTATTGCCGCGTTTTTTATGCTAATCGGGGCATCGATAGGGGCTCAGATAGGTGCCACAGCTATTAAGTATGTAAAAGGTTATGGCATCAGGCTATTATTCGCAATAATGATCGTGTTCGCCGGGTGTTCCGTTGCTTTGGAACAGGTATATAAACTCTCCCTGGTTTCATTCTACCAGACAACGGCCGGAATTGTTCTAATGGGAACTGCAGTCTCAATGACAGTTATAATTATCGCAAGACTCATAATAGAATCAAAAAAAGAAAAATCTAGGAAGAGTCGATTGGCTTAAAACTATTTTCTCATTATTGATCGGGAATAGTATATGGATATTTTTAATATATATCTACCAGTAGCAGGAATTGAATTTAACGTATTGCTGCTCATTCTAATAGGTTTCTGTGTGGGAGTTCTCGGGGGGTTCTTTGGAGTAGGTGGGGCATGGATTGTTACTCCTGCTCTTAATATTTTTGGTTTTCATATGTCATATGCAATAGGAACCGACCTGGCACACATATTCGGAAAATCTATTGTTGCGACAAAAAAACACAGTAAAATGGGGAACGTTGACTGGAAACTGGGATCAATTTCCATTGTAGCTTCTATACTTGGGGTAGAGGGAGGGTCTCAGGTTGTCATGATTTTAGAGAAAGTTGGAAATGTAGGGGCAATTGTCCGTTGGAGTTATATTATTCTCCTTCTTGGATTATCGATTTTTATGATGTATGATTATTTTATTATACGTCCAACCCAAAATGACAGTGCGGCGGTCGATTCCAAGGGTAAACCAAAGAAGAAAAAGCTCCGGTTATCACAAAGACTATATAAAGTAAAAATTCCGCCAATGGTTTCATTCCCCACATCAGGAATTGAGTCAGTTTCCCTATGGATTGTTCTTTTTATTTTTTTCATCACGGGATTTCTTTCAGGTTTTATGGGCGTAGGAGGCGGATTTATCAGAATGCCTGCATTGGTTTACCTAATTGGCTGCCCTACTGCCATTGCTGTAGGCACTGATCTTATGAGTGTTCTCTTTAGCGGGGCCTATGGTTGTCTCACTTATGCAATAAAAGGGAGAGTAGAGATTATTGCAGCTTTCTTTATGCTAATTGGAGCATCTATTGGAGCACAACTGGGAGTTACAGCTGTAAAATATATACGCGGATATGGAATTAGACTCCTCTTCGCAGTAATGATAGCTTTTGCAGGAATCTCTGTGGTTATTGAACAGATATATAAAATGACGAATATCCCGATATATTCTCACATCGCAGGTGTTCTTGTCATCGGTGCTTCGGTTTTGATGACTCTGGTTATCTGCGTAAAACTTTTTGTCGAGGCAAGGAAAGAAAAAAGATTATCAGTTGAACATTAAAAATGAGGCAGTTTTATGAAACTTAAAAAAATATTCGTACTCTTCTTAATATCGTTGAGTATTAGTTGTGTATGGTCTTCTGGTATGGTATATGGAGGGGATGTTGGCGGGAAAGAAGAATCAGCATTGAAAATAATTATCGATACTAAAGATCTTACAGGAATAAATCTGTGGATAGCTGAGCTTTATAATAACGACAGAACATTGTACGCTATTGTGGTGACCCTGGTTATGGCTACACTCGGATCAATAATGGCATTCGGAACAGATCTGGTACTTAAAAGATTTGGAATGAATGTTACCAGGATTTCTCACCATGAATAATTTAAAGGGGATATGGAAATATTTCTAAAATGGAAATTTTCAGAAAATTAAAATATATCAGTATTTCAACTCGCATATCAATACTTCTGGGGATAATTATCCTGTTGATGATGGGGCTCTTTTCTACCTTTAGTCTTATAAAACAAAAAGAAAATGCCTTATCCACAATCAGCAATAACACTGAGCAATTAAGCAAAACAATTGAAAAGATCCTGAGGTTCAGCATGCTCAAGAACAGACGGGAGGAAATTTCCCTGGCAGTTCACAGCATTGCTGAAACAGAAGAAATAAAATCTGCAAGGATATTAAATCATCAGGGGCAGATAATATATACATCGAAGCAAACTGAATTAAACAAAAAGATTTCCCCCAATAGTCAACTCTGTAAAAGTTGCCATAATAAGGGTACCGAAATATCAAAGCCTGATATTAAGGATTTCAACCAATATAGTATTAACGAACAGTCTAAAGTCATTAATTATTCACTTCCGATATATAATGAACCTGAATGCAGCAATGCCTGTCATTCCCCCACTAATGAAGGCGAACTGGTAAATGGTGAAAAAACAGAGATCGCATCTTCCATTCATGATCCGTCTGAGGTAATCCTTGGATTTATTGAGATAGAAGTATCAACTGACAGAGTTATTAAAAGTTTGAAGGAGACTCAATTACTTTTAATTTCTTTAACCGCCTTATTTGCTTTCCTGGCCTCAATCATCGCTTATTTTTCAATAAAATATATTATCGGTAAACCGGTAAATAACCTTGTTGAGGGAACCAAAAGAGTCGCCCAGGGTGATTTTGAACATTCAATCCCATTGGGGAAGGCTGAACTTGGAGTGCTGGCAGATTCATTTAATAAAATGCAGCAGCAGCTTTTAAAAACTCAATCGCAGCTTATTGAATCAGAGAAGCTTGCTTCAATAGGAAAAATGGCAAATGAAATTGCAAATGAGATTAATAATCCACTTACCGGGATAATAATCTATAGCGAAAGTTTGCTTGCAGAAACAGGCCAGGAATTTTTTAGAGAAGATTATGGTATCATAAGACAGGAGGCATTGCGAATCAGAGAGAGTATAAGAAACATATTATCCTTCACAAGACATGAAAAACCTGATTTTAAATTCATTGACATCATCCCCGTGCTCAAACAGGCTATTTCAGTTGTAAAAAGATTTTCAAACTTCAGAAATATTAAAATCATCTCTTCATTTGAAAATGAATTTCCGGAAATTTCTGCTGATGGCAACCTTCTGGAGCAGGTTTTCTTAAATATTCTCCTAATATCTTCGGAATCAATGTTAACCGGAGGAATACTTGATATTTCCGCTGATTTTAAGGAAAATATAAATAAAATTGAAATTGTTTTTCACGATTCAGGAAAGCCAATTTCAGAAGCTATTTTACGAAATTTAGCTGATGAATCTTCTAATTTAAAAAACTTTGAGAAAACCGGTATCAGTCTTGTGGTTTGCAAAGATATCATTAAAATGCATAGAGGGGAAATTGTGATTGAACCGTGCAGATTCTGGTAATACAATAAAAATTACTTTGCCGGTTTTATAACATGAAAACAGTAATTAAAATATTAGTCTTAGATAAAGAAGAAATTATTTTTAAATCTATTAAAAAGGCATTAAATAGCGACGACGAATTCTCTTATGAAATTACCTGCAGCACAACTGCTTTTGAAGGATTAAAATATATAAGGAGCAGTAAATTTAATATGGTATTGATTGATTTTGTCTTACCAGGAATGAATGCTATTGAGGCAGTTCAGAAGAATAAAAAACATCGATCCAAGAATTCCGGTTGTAATAATGTCTGGATTTATACCATACGGAGTTCGTAATAACGATAAAAATGAATTACATGACGATACATTTGTTAATGTATCAGGATTCCTTTTAAAACCTTTTACCACAGAAGAGATTAAATCATTAATTTTAAGAACATTGAAAATGGAAAAAGTAATCTGATGTCAATCTTCAGAAAAAAGAATCAAAAACAGAAAGATATGTCGGTTTCTTTCAGAGAGAAGCTTCAGCATTTTCAAAATCTGCTCTATTCGAATGACGAGGCGTTGAAACAGATGGCTCAACTCAGCGAAACGTTGAGCTCAGGAAAACCGTTTTCCAAAGGTCAGATCCATAAGATATATTCTGAAATCCTGGAACAGACCAGGGATGTTACCGGGCATCTTTCGGCAATGTGTAATGGAAAATTCAAGTCTCTTGTTAATCAGTTAAACAGAATAGAAAATGAATGCAAGGAAATAATTGCTCCAGGGTCCTACTGCCCTGTAAGATGGGATTGTGAGAAACCTGACTGTAAAGACTGCAATGAACAGAAAAATCTCCTTCCTAATAGAGCATATTCATATCGCGTGGATGAAATTACGATGAACCACACTCGGGAAGTTGGTGGAAAAATGAGCAGATTATGTGAAATACATAATAAGCTGCTGATTCCTATTCCCGATGGATTCTGTATTACCTCCAGGTTCTTTGAAGATTTTCTCGCCCAGGGTGATCTTTACACACAGATCGATAGTGCAATTGCGTCAATCGATTTCAATGATAACTCTCAGATTCAGCAGGTTAGCCAGGTAATTCAGGCCCTGATCATTGCTACTCCCATCCCTCAGTTAATTGAGAAAATAATCCTCAATAATTATGAATTTTTATCCAGCAAACACGGGGATGTCTTGCTTTCGGTAAGGTCGAGTGCCGTGGGCGAGGACGACCTTCACCATTCCTTTGCCGGTCTCCATTACACTGCTCTTAATGTCAGTAAAGCAAACCTTATAGATGCATGTTTCGAAGTTCTGATTTCAAAATATCTTCCGCAATCTCTGGTTTACAGATATCTGACAGGTCTCAGGGATGTAGATATGCCTATGAGTATAGGTTGCTTACAAATGATTAACTCGGAGGTAAGCGGAGTTCTTTTTACAAAAGATCCTATGGGCAAAGAAAACGGAATGATTATTCACGCTGTCAGGGGATTGGGCAATAAAGTGGTAGACGGAAGCGTATCTCCCCAGGAATTTATTGTTGATACAAAACGAGGAAAGCTGCTAAAATTTACTCCCGGAAATCAGCAGTTTAAAACAGTGCTCAGGAAAACTGATGGTTTGAAGGAAGAAAAGATAGAGCCGGATATTATAGAAAAACCCTGTCTTTCAAAGGAACAGCTCAGGGATATAGTTGAATATGCAAAAAGGATTGAAAACTTTTTCGCTTCTCCGCAGGATATTGAGTGGACTATTGATAGCAGTGGAAAGATTTATATCCTTCAAAGCAGACCGCTTGCAGTAACTGAAACAAAAGTTTCCAGCATAGAAAAGGCCTCTGATAAACACCCTGAGAGAAAGAATAAATGTCTGTTAAAAAATGGTTCGTGCGCAAGTCCGGGAATAGGATCCGGAGAAGTATTTTTATTAAACAGATACAAAGATATTGTTAATTTTCCCTCAGGCGGAGTACTTGTCGTTAAAAAAACTTCCCCCGAACTAACAAGAGTACTCCATAAAGCGTCCGGACTTGTTGCTGATATAGGTAATACAACAGGTCATCTTGCCATTATTGCCCGTGAGCTTGGTATTCCGGTAATTGTTAACACTTCCAATGCTACTGAAATACTAAGCAATGGAATGACAGTTACCATCGATGCAACTGAAAGTAAAGTATATGAAGGAATAGCGGATGATCTGATAAATAATCGTAAAGCAGAATCAACAAACAGTAATTTATTTATGAGAAGTCCGATGCACAGAATATGGCAAAATGTATCCAAGCTCATAATTCCGCTGAATTTAACTGATCCCGGATCTTCTGAATTTGTACCAGATAACTGCAGAACACTGCACGACGTCACAAGATTTGCACATGAATCCTCCATGCGTGAAATGTTTTCACTTTATGAATCGGCCCGGTATGAGGAAACCTATGCATACCCGTTAAAATTTTCTGTTCCGCTTGATATACATGTGATTGACCTTGGAAATGGACTCAAAGATCTTAGTGGTAAAAAATTTATAACTCCGGAAAATATATCCTCTCTCCCCTTCCTGTCTCTTATCAAAGGAATGACATCACCTGGTATCAGGTGGGCTGGACCGCTCCCAATTGATTTTAAAGGACTGACTAATCTCCTTATGTCGAACATTGTCGACTCAAGCAGAGGGGATCGTGACCTCGGAAGCCGGAGTTATGCTTTCGTTTCTGATTGTTATATGAATTTCTTTTCCCGTTTGGGATACCATTTTTCACGGCTTGATGCTTATGCAAGTGAAGAGTTAAATAACAATTACATTAATTTCAATTTTCGCGGTGGTGCTGCAGATCCTGTGCGTAGAATGAGACGAGCAATAATTATTACTAAAGTTTTAGAAACATTGAACTTTACGGTGTCTCATGGTGGAGATCATGTGCTTGCGACCATTAGAAAAATACCCTCTTCCTCTATTCTATCCCTATTATCGGAAATAGGCAGACTGATGGGAGCGGTACGCAATGTGGATGTAACATTAACAACAGATGAAAACATCGATCAGTTTGTTGATGCTTTCCTGAAAGGTGATTCTGCCCCAGCCTTAAGATTCACAGAAGATGAATAAAGATCATTCAATTCATCTGAATACCGCTTTTCAATCGGCTAAAAACAATTTCTTTCTCTTTTCTGTCGCTCAAATTCAAATATACAAGGGCTATTGTTCTATAAAACATATGCGCGAGTTTTGAATAAGGTGCATACCAGAGAAGGAAGAAAATAAAGACTAAATGAACATAATAAATATTGTATGCAATAAAAGGAGTTGAAGTTAACCTAAGCGATTCTGTAAGCAGACCTGTAACAGCAACACCAAAAACGAACAGGATCAGGAGCCAGTCACTATAGGTATTTGAATTAATATTTGGCTTTGTTTTTATCCTCCGGATTATGATCATGGAACTCCCCGCTAGTAACGATATCCCGCTAAGGTTTCCCAGTATTTTTATCGGATGAAAAAAAGGAATCGGCGCTTCAAGTCCGAAAAATACGTCCGCTCCAAGTGCGAGCCCGGCGGTTGCCATCGCACCAAGGAATCCGTAGAATATTAACAGATGACCAATATATCTTGAAGAATTGTTTTCACAGGAAGAAAATTTTTTGTGAGTAAAAATCCCTATTAAAGTAACCCATAAAACAGTCAAAAAACCATTTTCTATATGTCCGGGGTTGTGAGAGGTGAGGTACACCCAGTATCTATACAATCCAACTCCTGCAAAGGAGAAAATGAGTACATTACCTCCTATAAAAAATACTTCCAGGATGCCGTGCGGAAAAAATCTTGCGAATATAATTTCACCTTCATTGAGTTGAGAAAAGTCTCCTCCGACATTGACATACAGAATTCCGAACAAAATTACGAATGGCACCAAAATAAGCGGAGCCAAATATTTCGGATGCCTTAATGCCTGACCCATAAAGTGTGGAAATGCAAAATGCTCAACCACATATGAGCGAATTGCACTTAGTAGTTCTGATGGTTTGGCTCCACGCGGACAGTGGGTACTGCAATCGGTGCATCCGTGACACAGCCAGATATCAGGATCAGCAAGTAAATTTTCTTTCTGCCCCCAGCTTGCAGATATCATTTCTTTTCTTGGAAAAGCATTATTTTCCGGTGAAAGAGAACAAACTACTGAGCAGGTAGCGCACTGAAAGCATTTTTTCAGAGTATCTCCCCCGTTCTTTTTGAGATATTTTATGAGTTCAAGGTCGGGGCTGATAAGATTTCTTTCATTCACGATACATCTCCTTGCTATTTATCAGTATTATTTACTTGGATCGTCTTCTCTCCAAAAAGGCAGAACTTTAACCATTCGAATCCAAATTTCAATAATTCCACATCGTCATTTTTTATTTTATTTATCGTTTCTTCCGGAATAATAAATCTTTTTAAAAAGCTGCTGTCAAAAACGAATTCCCTGAATTTGTCAATGTTATAACATACCGTATAAAACATTTCAAGCTGCGGCGGGGTTAGTTTTTTTCCTTTCTCAAAAAAGCTATGTAATGATACTTCTTTAAACAACTTACCCATTTCATCATATTTCTCGACTCCTTGATCTTTCATCCATTCTGCAACGGTCCATTTCTTTTCTTCAAAATATCCCTTGCAAACAGGTTCCTCAATTATAAAATAGAAATCTTCCTCTCCGCTGCCGTCTATCTCCTTTGGAGAGGCAACTCCAAGTGGAAACATTCTGCAAGACCAGGGCCTGTCTTCATATACAGTACATCCTTCTTCACCAACCAGCTGACATGTCTTTTCCTTGTCCTGGTTTAGCCTGAGCATCAATACTGGATGGTTTTGATTTTCGTCAATAGGCAGGAAAGTATATTTATCAAGAAATTCCTGTGAGGTAATACCGAGTCTGTTTTTTAGTCTTATAATATCGTATGGTGTAAGAAAGATATTTACGTCACTACAGCATTTATTGAAGCAACTGATATTCCTGAAGCAGCTGAATTTAAATTCGCTGTCTTTTGTCAGCCTTGGATATTCCTTTAATATCGCTTCTTTCAGTCTGTCGATTTCATTCATTTTGTTCTCCCGCTTCTGAATCTCCCCGCAGACTGTTTAAGACAGCAGGGGGGATTATTCGATAATGTTATTTTTTAATGCATCCTTAGACCAGACAGGCAGAGGTCCCGACTCTTTATTAGAGGGATTAAACCTATACCTGTAGGAAAGATTCTGATTATATTTTTCTTTCATCCAATCCCATCCGCCGTGAAAATAGGGACAGTCATCGTTAAAACAGACATACTGATATTCCACTCCCCAGGAAGATTCGGGCGGACAGAGCCATTTATTTAATTCTTTACCACAATGAGGACATACCGGAATTTTTTCTGATTCATTCATTTTAACGCCTAAGCAATTAATGGTGCAATAACTAAAGAAATTACAGCCATTAATTTAATCAAAATATTTAACGAAGGCCCGGAAGTATCTTTAAAGGGGTCACCCACAGTGTCGCCCACAACTGCCGCCTTGTGAGGATCTGAGCCTTTACCTCCGAAAGCTCCTGCCTCAATATGTTTTTTCGCATTATCCCAAGCTCCTCCGGCATTTGACTGGAATATAGCCATTAGAACTCCAACGACTGTAACTCCGGCAAGTAAGCCTCCAAGAGCTTCCTTGTGTCAGTAAACCAAATACAACCGGAGTAATAACCGCAATTAACCCCGGAGCAATCATTCTTTTTATTGCTGCAGAAGTTGCAATGTCAACACACTTAGCATAGTCAGCTTTGGCTTTGTTTTCCATTAACCCGGGAATTTCTTTGAATTGGCGTCTTACTTCTTCGATCATGTCGAAGGCAGCTGTTCCAACTGCACTCATTGCCAGTGAACTGAAAAGGAAAGGAAGAATACCGCCGATAAATAAGCCTGCCATAACATAAGGGTTAGTAACATCTATCGTTGCAATATGAGCCTGAGATTGAAAAGCACTGAAAAGAGCAAGTGCAGTCAACGCAGCAGAACCAATGGCAAAACCTTTTCCAATTGCTGCCGTTGTATTTCCCACAGCATCAAGTTTGTCAGTTCTCTGTCTTACCTCCGGAGGAAGACCGCTCATTTCAGCAAGTCCACCTGCATTATCAGCTACTGGTCCATATGCATCAACAGCCAGTTGAATTCCTGTGGTCGACAACATACCAAGCGCAGCAATTGCAATTCCATAAAGACCTGCAAAATAGTATGAGAAAACAATTCCAAGAGCAATATAGATGACAGGCAGCGTAGTAGAGCGCATTCCAAGAGCTAACCCTGCTATAATATTTGTAGCCGGTCCTGTTTGTGATTGTTCTGCAATATACCTGGCAGGTTTTCTTGATTCAGCAGTATAATATTCGGTAGTTAATCCAATGGCTATTCCTGCTATCAGACCGATTATTGTAACGATAAATATATTAACGGCCGTCAGTTCCTTTAGCAAGCCGGTTACATCTGTTAAAGGTTCAGCGGGTTGTGGAACAAAATAGTAGACAACCGGATAGGTAAAAATTATCATCAATATACCGGCTCCGAATGTTCCCAGGTTAAGTGCAGCCTGAGGGTTACCACCTTCTTTGGTTCGGACGGCAAAAGTTCCGATAATGGAACAAATAATACCCAAACCTGCAAGAAATAAGGGGAGAATAATAAGGTTTAAGTTTTCATACACTATACCCAGTACCATGGTCCCAACAATAGAACCCACATAACTTTCAAATAGATCAGCTCCCATACCTGCAACATCACCAACATTATCGCCGACATTATCTGCAATCGTGGCAGGATTCCTGGGATCATCTTCGGGTATTCCGGCTTCAACTTTACCAACAAGATCAGCACCGACATCCGCAGCTTTGGTATAAATTCCCCCACCGACTCTTGCAAATAATGCAATTGAAGAAGCGCCAAAAGAGAACCCTGTAATGACGTTAATAACAATCACTAGATTTATTGAGCCATCCGGATTTTGGAAGATTTCTGAGTATATCGGAAAGAGAATTCCAAGTCCCAGAACTCCTAATCCTACTACACACATTCCCATAACAGTTCCACCGGAAAAGGCAACTTTTAGTGCTCTGTTCAGGCTTTCCCTGGCAGCATTTGTTGTTCTTACATTGGCAGCGGTTGCAACTCGCAAGCCAAAAAAACCGGCAAGTGCTGAACATAAAGCTCCAAGTATAAATGATATTGCTATAACCGGACTACTGTCAGGAGTATTCCAATTTGCGAAAGCCAGTAATACAGCTACTATTATCACAAATATCACAAGTACACTATACTCTCTTTTAAGGAAAGCCATTGCACCTTCACGAACATGACCTGATATTTCGATCATCTTTTCTGTTCCGGCATCCTGACGATTAATCCAGTTGGCTTTAAGATAAGCAAAAATAAGGGCTATTATTCCTACTATAGGAACCAGGAAAATCCAGGTGGGCATATTAAATCTCCATTGTGAGAATTCATTAAGTGTTTAATCCGGCGAAACCTCCTCTCCCCGGGGTTTTGCCGTATTACTATTAGAATTTAAAAACTTCCCTCCGGATGGTTTCCGGAGGGAATATTTTGTAAGAACTTATTAACAATCGAAATATTAAACTGCCATTTCAGGTTTTTTGTCTTCTTTGAATACCCTGATAATTGGTCGTTTAATCATTTCCCATTTATCAGCTGCCGGATCATATTTACAGTTAGCAAATACATCCCAGTTCGAATGATCCATAGAGGGTTTATCTGCTCTGAAATAGTATCCAGGCCATCTGGTTTCTTCGCGGAATAATAATGTACGTACATGTGCTTCAGCCTGCCACATACGATGTACATTCTCCCAGCACCTCATTAGATCATGTAAGTCAGCTGCAGCCAGTTTCGCAGTATCTTCTTTCAGGAAACTGAGCAGATCAAGGCCCCTTTCCAGCAATTTTTCACTAGTTGTAAATCCGGTTGATACGCCGCCTGCATATTCATCCATAATTTTCTGAAGTCTGAACATGAACATTTTAGGCATAATGTAATCGGGATTTACATCCTGTGTTACTGTCTTTTTGCTGAATTCAGCGTAGGTATCAAGAGGTTTCAGAATCTCATTCTTCAATTCCTCAATTGCCTTCATATCATAGTTGATCGCATCCTTGTGATCAACTATGTACCTTATTGCAGCTTTTGCAGCGATACGTCCTTCAGCGTGAGAACCTGAAGAGAATTTATGGCTTGAAGCACCGGAAGCATCACCAGCACAGAATAAACCATCGACTGTTGACATACAGTCATAACCCCAGAAGTATTCTTTAGGAGCAATATCCTCGGGACCACTGATCCATGCACCTGATGCTCCTGAGTGAGATCCGATAAAATAAGGTTCTGCAGCAGCAATTTCTGAAGCTTTTTCTTCTGGAGCTGTATTAGTAGCAGCCCATAGAATAGCCTGGGAAATAGTCATATCGAGGAAGTCTTCCCATGCTTCTGATTCAAGTTCTTTCAGTTTTTTCTTTGCTGCTTTTTCATCGCCTGCAGATTCAGCAATCTTACCGATAGCTTCTTCTGTTCTCATAAAGATAGGACCTTTACCTTCCTGGACATCCAGCATCATTAACCAGTTACGAAGGTTTGCAGGAACAGGTTTTACCTTACCGTAAGGCAGCCATTTTTCAAGTTCCGGTTTACGGGTTTCCATGTAATTCTCGCCCATACCATTGGTAGCACGGGATTTAAATAACAAGAACCAGGCACCCACCGGTCCATATGCATCTTTAAACCTGACCGGAATAAAACGAACTTCCTGGCAGGTCATTTCAGCACCGGCTTTGAGAGTGAAATAAGCGCTTGATCCTGAGTTCCAAGGTGGATACCAGGCTCTTCCAAGTCCTTCACCTGATGAACGCGGCTTAAATACGTGAACTGCTCCACCCATAGCGACCAGTACAGCCTTAGATTTAAATATATAGAATTTTTCTTCCCTTACACTAAAACCGACAGCACCAATACAGCGGTTGCCATCCATTATTGGTCCAACTATAAAAATTCTCTCATATATGTTTTCTGTTCCGAGAGCATTTTTAGCGGCTTCAGCAACAATAACTTTATATGATTCGCCATTGATCATCAATTGCCATCTGCCTTCATGAACATATGCACCTTTTTCGTCTTTCCAGATCGGCAGTCCCCATTTTTCAAATAGATGAACTGTTGAATCAACATGACGTGCAATGTTGAAAACCAGATCTTCGCGGGTAATGCCCATAAGATCATTGCGTACATAATCAACATAATCCTTAATTGTATTCTGACCATCACGTAGTCCAACGTATTGATTTATTGCAGAAAGGCCCATTGCAACAGCACCACTGCGATCAACAGCAGCCTTATCTACAAGTGTTACCTTTAATCCGTTTTTCTTGGCCCAGTAAGCAGCTTCCACAGCGGCACCACAAGCAGCCATTCCACCACCAACAATGAGAAGATCAGTGGTGACTTCTACGGTTTCGAAATTAGCCATTATTCTATTCTCCTTATTAATGGTTTACTTAGTTTAGTGAAACAACTTCTTTAAGACCCAGCGATTCTGGTTCTGTATATAGTGCCGGGGTCTTAAGATCATCGTGAGTAGCAAATCCGCCGTCGGGCTGTGCTTTACCTTCAGGGGTAGTACGGATTGGGAATTTGAACCGCTTAAGACTGCCGTTTCTGAATTTAACGGTCCAAAGTATACTATCTGTGCTGCGCATTGGAGTTACTGAAGCACCCAATGGGACGAAGTCTGCATAGCCGCGAACTTCAACGGCCTGTGTGGGACAAATCTTTACGCAATTGTAACATTCCCAGCACATTTCCGGTTCACGGTTATATGCCTTCATTTTAGTTTTGTCCAACACCATTAAGTCATTAGGACAAATGTATTGACAAGCGGTTTTGTCAAGGGCTTTGCAGCCGTCACATTTATCTTGTAATACATAACTAGGCATTAGTTTATCTCCTTTATAATTAATTAACGACCATATTTTTTGAAGTATTCAAATTTTGATTCTATTTTTTCTTTTCCATATCACCGGTTGCGAACTGGTGCATCTTTATTTCAACTTTTTCTTCAAGATGTGCATAGTAATCTCGCAGAATTGCGAGTACTTCCGGTCGACTGAATTCTGCAGGAACATCTCCGCCCTCGGATAAAGACTTTCTCAGGGCAGTACCACTTAGGAATAATCGATCTTCCTTTTTGTGAGGACACGTTTTCATTGAGGCCATTCCGCCGCATTTATAACACCAGAATGTCCAGTCTATTGGCAGCATCTTGCATTCCAGTGCACCATCCCATAATTTGAAATAGGCTTCCTGAGCATCAAATGGGCCATAGTAATTTCCTACACCCGCGTGATCACGTCCAATTATCATATGAGTGCATCCGAAATTCTGACGGAAAACGCCATGCAGTAAACCTTCTCGAGGACCAGCATAACGCATATCAAGTGGATATCCACCCGCCACAACCCTGTCTTTAACAAAGTAATTTTCCACCAGAGTATCTATACATTTTACTCTGACATCTGCCGGTATATCACCTGGTTTGAGTTTTCCAACCAGCTGATGTATATAAATACCGTCGGATACTTCAACAGCAATTTTTGCAAGATATTCATGAGAACGATGCATTGGATTCCTCAGCTGCAGGGCAGCAATAGTTCTCCATCCTTTTTCCTCAAAAATTTTCCTGCTTTCAGCCGGACGTTGATAGATGCCTTTGAACTCTTCCGGGAAGTAACTCTCTGACAGAACCTTAACGGGACCGGCAATATTCCATTCCAGCTGTTCCATCACCATTTTTACCCCTGGATGATCAGGATCAGTAGTTGTATAAACATTTTTACATTCAAAATGTTTATCAATCTTGTATTTTTCGGCAACTTTCATAGTAGCCATTACTTCTTTCGTTTCATCGCTGATTAATGTTATTTCTTCATTAATCTTGATTGAGTCGGCTACTTCCTTGGAAACAGACAAGGTAATCGGAATGGGCCAGAATAGACCACTTGTCATCTTCATATCTGAACAAACACCTTTCCAGTCATCATAACCCATAAAACCTTCAAGAGGCGTAAATCCTCCTATACCCATCATTATCAGGTCACCGGTTTCACGACTGGTTGTAGGAATTTTTTTCAGCTTTGCAGCTTTTTTTAATTCCTCGTCTTTCTCTTTACCACTAAGAAGAAGTATCTTCAGATCATCACTGCCATGCGGTCTTATCAAATTTGATTTAGACATAGATGTCCCTTCCTTTTAAATATAATTATTAACGTTTTTGGGGTACCTGGTTAAAAAAGAAATTGCCTGCTCTTCAGATCTGATAGAGATAAATAAGCTGGTCGCATTTACCCGGTTTATTTCCCCAATAGGAACAGGCAATTTCATCTCCCTTATTAATGGTTTAATTACAAAATGTAGACTATTTTTTCTGTATAAACAGAATAAATTCTTAATAAAAAGTATAGTTATAGTCCTGTAAATGCAACGCGAATGAACTTTCTGTAATCGGTATGTTGCAATGTAATTTCTACATTCCTTTATATGGATTAAAGCCCATTTCCATTATTTCTTCAACAAAACCATTGAAGATCTCCGGCAGCTTGTTATACTCGTCAATAGACAGGGTGAGCAATTTTACCCTCTCTGGCTCAAGTACAAGTTGTTTAAGTTTTTCCTGGACATTTTCCATACGTTTACTTGCAAGCTCACTTCCTTTTATATAGTGACATTGATAATCATCGCCATATTTGCATCCGATCATCAGAACACCATCAAAACCACGGGAAAGAGCATCTGCAATCCAGACAACATTAACTGAGCCGAGACACCTAACAGGAATTACTCTGATATTTGGATCAAACTGAAGTCTGTATCTTCCGGCAAGATCAAGTGATGGATATGCATCATTTTCACACAGGAAGGCGAGAATTCTTGGTTTTTCCTCAAATTCATCCGGTATATCTACAGCTTTAATCATCGACGCGACCATCTGGACAGAATAATCCTTAAAGGAAATAATCCTTTCAGGACAAGCACCCAGGCATATACCGCACCTTCTGCATCTTGTCAGATTCGGCAGCGGTGTTCCTTTCGTATCCTCATCCAAAGTTCCGAACGGACATTCTTCAGTACAACGCTTACATTGCGTGCATCTTTGGAGAAAGAAATCCGGATATGACTGGTCACCTGACCGTGGATGAACTGCTTTACCCTGTTTAGCGGAATGAAGTACCTGCACTGCCTTTAATGCAGCACCTCTCGCATCTTCAATACAACTGTCAATATCTAAAGGATAACGAACGGATCCCGCAGCATAAATACCCGTCCTTCGGGTTTCATATGGAAAGCAGATATAATGTGAATCCGGATAGCCATATTTCAATGTGGGAAGATCAGTACCCTGTCTGTATGAAAGATTCAATATTCTGGCACCTGCCTCAGCAGATTGTGCAGCTTTTTTTCCGTCAAGAGTCTTTCCATCGGATTCAGCAGTTTGTTCCCCCACCTCAGGCTGACCTACTAATGTGGAGGGAACTGTTCCTGTGGCTAGTACTACTAAATCTGAACTTATTTGTATTTTGTCACCAAGGAGCGAGTTATCTATATCGATTAATACTGAGTCATCAGATGCTTTAACATCTACAACTTCTCCTTTTGTAAAAAATACGTTTTCCTCAGTCTGCACCCTTTTATAAAATAGTTCCATTTGTGCAGTCGTTCGGATATCTTTATAAATAATATAAATTAATGCTTCAGGGTATTTCTCTCTAACATAAAGAGCCTGTTTCAAAGATGTTGTACAACAGGTACCTGAACAGTACGGCAGATGATTTTCATCCCTGGAACCCGCGCATTGAATGAAGGCTACACTTTTCAACGGTTCGCCGTTAAGCAGGGTTTTGCCGTTTGTAAAATAATCTTCAAATTGAAACCCCGTCATTACATTTTTAATCTTTCCATATCCGAATTCTCCAAGTTTTTCGGCATTATATGGTTTTGAACCGGTCGCCTGAATAATTGAACCCACAATAAAATTCTCATTATTGCTTAGGGTTACATTAAAGTTTCCCGGCTCACCGGAGATTTTCGAAATAACACACGAGGTCAGTACCTTAATTTTACTATTTGATGTGATCTTGTTAATTAGCTCTTCATGTCCCGGAAGTTCCGGTTCGAGATACAGCGGTCCCGAAGGTTCTCTTTTATAAATATGATTAAGATAACCACCCAGTTTTGCTTCCTTTTCAACAAGAACTACCGATGAACCGGCTTCTGCTGTTTCAAGAGCTGCTGTCATACCGGTAATTCCGCCTCCTACAACAAGTACCGTTTCATTTATATCTCTTTGAAACGGTTCAGGAATTTCGCAGTTATTAACTTTAGCAATACCCATACGCAGGTAATCATTGGCAAGCATCTGGGTATCTTCATCATTGGGTTTATGCGTCCATGCAACCTGCTCCCTTAGGTTTACTCTGTCGACCAGTACATCATTCCCGAATGAAAAGATGTCTGTTAGAACTCTGGGAGAACAAGCACCAATCACAATTTTATTAATACCATCATTATTAATGTCATTCTTTATCATTTCTGTGCCTTCATTGCTGCACAGCCATTGATTTACCTTACAAACAGGCACTTTATTTTCTTCAGCAACCTTTACCAGTTCATCAAAGTTCAATGACTCACTTAAGCCGCATCCTGAACACAGATAAACTCCGACTTTATTTTCTGATGCCATAGCTTACTTACCTCCCATATTTTGAATAACTTTCAGGACTGAACCAGTAGCCTCACGAACGGTCGCAGCAACATCTTTAGGTTTGGTAACAACTCCACACCCTAAAGTTCCATTAACTTTCAGGAAACCGTTTTCATCGAAAGTAGACTTCTCAAAAGGAATACTCCCGGTCGCTGGTTTCATTCCGGTTGCCAGTACTACAAGCTCAACTGAATTCTGTATAAGGTTTCCGGTGAGTGAATCTTCTGCTTCTATAATAAGATTTTTAGTAGACTCATCCTGAAATACCTTTGCTACCTTACCTCTATGAAAATGTATCTTATCGTCGCCCTGAACATTTTTATAAAAATCTTCAAGCAGTCCGTTTGATCGAACATCGATATAATAGATATGAATATCAGCATCTGGATATTGTTCTCTAATGTATTTTGTCTGTTTCAATGATGCCATACAGCATACAGAGGAACAATAATCAAGATGATTTTCATCCCTCGAACCTGCACATTGAACGAATGCTATACTGTTTATTTTTTCTCCTGTGGAGGGTCTGAGTATTTCACCCTTTGTAGGACCATTCTCAGAAGCAAGTCTTTCCATCATAACGTTAGTAATTACATCAGAATATTTACCGTATCCAAGAAGATCCAGTTTTCCGGCATCATAAGGTTCCCAGCCGACAGCCCATATAACAGAACTCACTTCAACAGATATATTTTTCTCCTGATCATTCAGATCTATTGCTTTGTACTTACAAACCTCTACGCATTCACCGCAAGTTTCACCAAGGCATGCTTTTTTATCAATAACATATCGTGCTGGATATGCACCTTCGTATGGAATATAAATAGCAGTTGTCTCATCCATTGAATAGTTAAATTCATTCTTTCTGAATTGCGGACAGACTTTTACACAGTCGCCACACGAAGTACACCGGTTATTTACATAGCCTGGTTTTATTTTAAGTTCGGCCTTAAATTTGTTTCCGTCTTTAGTAATGCTGGAAACTTCAGTCATAGTATAAAGCTTAATTGCCGGATTGGTACGTAATCTCCGGATGTTTATTTCCAGCCCACAAGAAGGAGGACACATTTTGGGAAAGTATTTGTTAAATTGAGCAACCTTCCCGCCGATGTATGGGTTTTTTTCTATTAATATTACATTAATCCCTGTTTCCGCTGCTTCTACCGCAGCAGTAATACCGGCTATTCCGGCACCAACTATTAACAGGTCGGATGTGATTAAATTTTCAGACATAATGATTTTCCGGTTTGTTATTCGTAATAGCCTATAATTGACTTTTCAACTTTAATTTCTTTAATACCTTCTACATTTGATAGAACTGATTTTATATCATTTTCCCACATTCTTGATCCGACTTTGGGAGTGTTCCCCCTTACAATCACGGAACCACTGGAGGCATCTGCTTTGATTTCAACTTCACTACCTTTGGTCCTTGGAGATTGCTGGAGAGAAGCACGAACTCTTGCCGAGAGATGCAGATTTTTCATAATCTTTATGGATTCATCGTTTGATTGAAAAGATTTACATGATACTATCCCTGTGATGAGATCTGCGGCCAGATCCGTACTTATTTTTTCAAGATTGAAAACCATATCGTAGAATGCAGGATTCTTCCAGTCAACACCATATAAAAACTGGGACCATTTTTCTCTTCTTTCATCTATTAACTTTATCTGTGACAGAACTTCCTCCCTTGTTTTACCTCCTTCTTTCATCAATGTCTTTATCCTGTATTCGGGCGGGGCCGTCAATAATACCCGCAGTACAAATGGGATATCACCAAGTAGAAATTGCGCCAGGTGGCCGTGATATACTATGCTTCCCTTAAGTGCAAAATCCAGAAGTGCAGTTTGAAAACAAGCAAGATAGTGTTTTTTTCTGTCGCTCAATTTATCCCAGAAAGTAGGCGACTTTTCAATAAATGATAAATCACCAAGTCCCGTTTCCTTGATCCCGTATTTCTCAGCAGCTTTTAATACGTCCTCTCTTGTAACGATCTTGAATTTAAGCCGGTCAGAAATCTTCTTTGCAATAATTTCAGTAGCGCTTAATGAACCTCTTGAAATTGTTATAATATTCATATGTCCTCCGGGGAATTTTCAGCCCTCTTTATGAATTTTATTTCACCCAGTTTTATTTTGAAAGTCTGGATGATGGTTAATTTCATTATATAATTTTGTGTATTAGAAACTTTCTCCAGCAGTACTTTATACTTTCCTACAACTTGTTTCACGGATTCAATCAGAACCTGAAAACCACAGATAGATATATCTGAAGCTCTGTATTCGGTAATGAAGGTATACTGTTTAAATCCATCATCCATCACGATACCAGTTCTCCATATTTTGATAAATCATAAACTTGATTAAGAAGAAGGCTGCCCCCACCAAGGTAGGCTGTTTTCTGAAATCCATTATTTTTTAATAATCTTGCAGATTCATATGAGCGTCCGCCTTTCGTACATATAAATAAAATCTCCTCATCCTGTTCGAATTCATCTAATGTTGTTCTTAAAATTGAAAACGGAATATTTTTTGCGGCGAGTGGTAAAGGCTTGGAATCGGCATCATGCTTTTCTCTTACATCTATAAAAGTCCCTTTGAATTGATGCAGGTTTAAAGGATTAAAATTAATTACCCCGTCCTTTTCCTGGTTAATAGCCATATAACCCAGATAATTTAATGGTGAAAGAGCCGTCGAGTGAGATGGATGAAAAGCGTGCTCGATGCAAAGAAGAGACTTAAGAGTTCTCTTTTCTTTCAAAAGCACTGAGAATAAATCAATATAGCGAAGAATATCCCCTTCCCCGATCAGTTGAAGACCCAGCAAACGAAGACCTGGTTTTTGATAAACAAGTTTGCCAAAAATATTTTTGACTTCAGGATCAAAATCAGCCCTATCAGACCAGATACCGATTACACTAGCTGTATTAAATCCCTGTGCGGCTGCTTCATTCTCTGTGAGTCCCGATTTACAATAATTATTATCGAAAATTTTATAGCATTTAGTTTTTGTAGTTCCCTTGAATTCTATTCTTCTGCCGCTTATAGAATCAGCTGCTGATCTGCCCATCCGGTTTGCCAGTGATCCATCAGGGAAATGAATGCCTTTTCCGGTGACAATGTTTTTAATTTCAGTACAATCCCCGGCAGCCCATATACCAGGAATATTTGTACGCAGCTTCTCATCAATTAATATTCCTCTGCTGCTTCCCAGTTTTATATCAATTTTTTCGGCAAGTGATGTCTCTGGTTTAAGATTGGGAAAGAGAATTACAAAATCAGAAACTATTTTCTGATCATTATCCAGAATTACGATCGGAAGATTATTACTATCCGGTTCAATTCTTTTAACCTGGGTGGAAAGAAGAGTTAGAATTTTATCTGAATCTACAGAATTTGACAGATATTTTGAGAACTCCCGATCAAAGATATCATTAAGATCAGAATCGTAGTCTGATATATTTATCACCTCGATCCCCCACAAAGAAACCAGTGACTCAGCATACATCCAGGCATAATCTCCGCCCCCAATAATTGCAACTTTCTTTACTAAACCAAGTTTTATTAGCTCTTTGAATTTGATGATTTCTTCAGGAGAGTAAAGAAAACTTATCCGGGATGATTCGAAATAAGGAAACACAGGTTCTTCGGGAGAACTGCCGGTGGCAAATAAAAGAGCATCATATTCTAATTTAAAGCTTTGCTCTTTTCTTCGGTCAAAACATTCCAGTTCTTTTTTCCAGGGATCAACATTAACAGCTTCTGTATGGGTGAGAACAGTTATACCTTCAAAATCCTGAAAAAAATTTCTCATCCCGCTTTATTCCATAAGGGGTTTTGGTGAGTTCAAAAATGTCATCGATTTCACCAGAAGCGTATAAAGGAAGGCCGCACCTGCTTAAAGAAACGAACGGAGATTTTTCTATTATGGTTATCCTGTATTGATTGGATAACCTGCTTAATCTTGCAGCCGCTTTGCATCCGGCTGCCATACCGCCAATAATAATTATGTTAAACACTTGATCATACTATGTTTCTATGACTCTTCTTACTTCAAGAGTTATTTTATAAAAAATTGTTATCAGGAAAATCCCGATAGCCCAGATTGCCAGAGAGATCAGAGCTTCTGGAACCGTAGGCCAGTATTGTACTACATCTCCGAAAGGAGTTGGTATAAAACCAGTTATAATTAATCCCAGACCCTTATCAATCCATATTGAAAAGAAAACCATAAGACAGGCAACTGTCAGAATCTTATTATTTTTTCGGAATTTTGGTGTCAACAGTAAAGCAAGTGATCCTACTGCCAAAATCGCTGAAGTCCACATCCAGGGAACCAGTCTCATCTTTCCATCCAATCCTACATAGAGATACTGAAGATGGGAAACGTGTTCAGGGATTGCTCCGTACAGTGTGGTAAAAAATTCCATCAGAATAAAAAAGACATTTACACACATAGCGTAAGTAACAATAAGACTTAGCTTTTTTACTGCTTCATCTCCGGGATCAAACTTTGTGAGTTTTTTAATGATGAATGTGAACAATAGAAGCAAAGCAGGGCCTGCTGAAAATGCTGACGCAAGAAACCTGGGTGCAAGTATTGCGGTCAGCCAGAAAGGCCTGCCGGCCAGTCCCGATAGCAGGAATGCCGTTACTGTATGTATGCTTACTGCCCAGGGTATCGAGAGTATAATTACTGGTCTGATCCACTTTGGTGGTGCTACTGATTTCTGTTCAGAAGCGAGGGTGACACGCGTAATTATCACATTGATAATGAGATATCCGCTGAGTGCAACAACATCCCAGAACATCAAAGAGTGGAAAGTAGGATATAAAAATATATTTGCTACCCGGTATGGCTGTCCGAGATCAACAAAAACAAAGAGTATACACATAATTACAGAGGCAATGGCAAGAAATTCTCCCAGAATTGTGATCTTTCCGAAAGCTTTATAATCATGGAGGTAATAAGGCAAAACAACCATAACAGCAGAAGCAGCAACTCCAACTATAAAAGTAAACTGGGCGATATAAAGACCCCAGCTGATATTCCGGCTCATACCCGTAATACCAAGTCCGTAGTCAAGCTGACGCAGATAAAAGTAAAAGCCGGATGCTATTATTACAGCCAGCAGAAACAGCCAGCCCCAGTACTTTTTATTTCCTTTTAATGCATATTCTAACATATCTAAACCCTATACGAGATAATAGATTTCAGGACCCGTTCCCAATCCCGGCTTTCTCCGGATTGAGAAATTCTCTTTTAATAATTTTCTAACTTCCGATTCAGGATCATTCAGATTTCCAAAGACCAATGCTTTTACAGGGCAAACTTCAACGCAGGCAGGAAGAAGTCCCTTGGCCAGTCGTTCTTCACACAGCATACACTTCTCAACTACACCTTTTGTCCTTGTAGGAAATTCAGAATTAATTTCTTTTATAGCCGGACGCGGATCTCTCCAGTTAAAACTTCTTGAACCATATGGGCACGCTGCCATACAATATCTGCAGCCAATGCACCGGTGCCAGTCCATCATCACAATTCCATCTTCCCGTTTCCAGGTAGCCTGAGTAGGACAAACATTCACACAAGGAGGATTATCACAATTGTTACAGAAGACCGGAACCATTTTATCCCGATAAGTATCGGTCATAAAAAAATTCTCCTGATCGATGAAGGTCTTTTCATAAGGCTCTTTCCATATCCATTTAACTTCATCTTTTGCTTCTCCAAAGTCGGGAATGTTATGCTCCTTATTGCATACATCGATACATTTGGTACACCCTTTTTCTGAAATACATTTGCGAAGGTCAATAACCATTGCCAGTCGTTCTTTTTTAATGGCTCCGGCTGACGTTGACGCTGTACCGCTTTTAATAATACCGGGGGTTACTTTACTCGCAGGCAGACTTATACATTTTTCAGATGCAATGCCCAGTGCGGCAAGTCCGGCAACTTTAAGAAATTTTCTTCTTCCCTGCTTCATATATTCTTCTCCGGAATTTGAGGAGTATTATGACAGTCCCAACAGTAATTGGATATGCCGACATAATTATGACACTGATCGCAGAATTTTGTCTTATCTGAGTGACAATTCATACAGGTATTGGTAAGACTCATATTATAGTGTCTTCCGTCAGCTCCAACAAAGTCTCTTTGACCATTCCTGACTACATCTTCTCTCCATGCATCTAATAACTTCATGTGATTTTCACGCATATAATCTTTGCTTTCCACGCATTCTTTCTGGTTTACATTAGTCGGTAATACAGGATCAGGTTTAATCTTTGAGCTCCCATTCGACAAATCATACCAGATTGGGGAAGTAAATAATCCTACGAAAATGATTAATCCTATTATTATTTTTCCAGCATCATACATATACTGATTCCTTTAATTTCAAAAAAAGGAATAATGATATTATTCCACTGCCTCTTCAACAGGAGTCTCTTCTTTTACCAGAGGATCTCCCCGAAGGTCTGTCGTTCTTTCTTTCTCACCTTTCATGATCAAAGCATTACCAACAAGTTCATGCACACCCCCTACCTCAACTCCTCCTACCCAGTAATCGATCATTGGAGGAAGCGTGGCCTTATCAATGGCACATATACAGCCAAGGAAATTAACACCATGCTTCTCCTTTACATATTTTACTGCATTCGCTCTGGGCAGACCGCCCCGTAGCCTCATCTCGAGGTTTTCATCAGTTCCAAGGCCTGCGCCGCTTCCGCAGCAGAATGTCTGCTCTTTAATGGTATTATCCGGCATTTCATAGAAGTAATTAGAAGTATTCTTTATGATGTACCTGGGTTCTTCTATAAGTCCTAATGCACGGGCAGGGTTGCAGGAATCATGGAATGTTACTTTCCAATGGTCATTTCGGCTTTTATCAAGATTTATTTTATTGTTTTTAATAAGATCTGCCGTGAATTCACAAATGTGAACCATTTTTGTTGATCTTGTATTCTCGAATTTTGTCCCGGTAACCGGAGAAACAGGAACTTCAAGGAAGTCTGCGGGTCCATTCATTGTATCCATATACTGATGCAGCACTCTCCACATATGACCGCATTCCCCGCCGAGTATCCATTTGACACCAAGTCGCTTAGCCTCTGCATATATCTTAGCGTTCAGAGCTTTCATCAGGTCGTGAGACATAAATGATCCAAAGTTACCTCCTTCAGAAGCGTAAGTGCTCCAGGTATAATCCAGTCCTATTTCATGAAATAAAGCAAGGTAACCCAGAAGGGTAAAATAATGGGGCGTACCAAAATAGTCGGCGGAAGGAGCCACGAATAAAATTTCAGCACCCTTCTTATTTATAGGAGCATCAACCTTAATTCCTGTGATCCCCTCCAGCTCTTCAACGGCAAAGTCGATACTGTCTTTGAAACCATGAGGCTGAATACCGAGGTGATTGCCCGTTCTGAAACTGTTGGCAACCGGAGTTATGATCCAGTCAATATTAATTCCAATCAGGTTCAGCAACTCTCTTGCAAGGATTGTGATTTCTGCTGTATCAATTCCATAAGGACAGAATACTGAGCAGCGCCGGCATTGTGTGCACTGGAAAAAATAGTAGAACCATTCTTTAATGACATCTACTGTGAGCTCCCGGCCTCCTGCCAGTTTTCCAAGCAATTTACCGCCGAAAGTAAAATCATTTCTATACACCGATCTCAGTAATTCAGCCCTTAGAACGGGCATATTTTTAGGATCGCCGGAGCCAATGAAAAAATGGCACTTATCTGCACAGGCTCCGCAACGAACACATATATCCATAAATATCTGAAGAGAACGAAATCTGTGCAGCCGGTCCTTAAGTCCCTCAAGTATTATCTCTTTCCAATTCTCCGGCAGTTTCCAATCTTCCTCTGTTGGCTGCCATTTCCTGGGATTTGGCTGCTGAAGGTAGTCAACATTCTGCGGATTTCCGCTGTAGTTGAATACCCCATGTTTAAATTCAACTGCAGGATTCAGCCAACTTTTGTGGTCTGGATTATAATTAATCTTTCCTGCTAATTCTTCCGGTTTTGTCTTATTTTCTGACATATTTATTCCTTCTCTACTGGTAATCCGGCATCCTTCATTTTTTCTCTGAATTCATCTTCGTATTCCTCATAAGTGTGAACCCTTACTGGCTTATTCCAGGGATTATTATGTCTTTTCATACGACTGTTATTGGCAAGGTTCCTGGTTGGAGAAAGAAATACGCCGGGCATATGGAGTAATTTGCTGAACGGGAAATATGCAATCAGTGAACTGACAAGAAACAAATGAATAAAAAATATAATTCCTATACCCGCAGGTATTGCGGGCTGAAATGTAAAGAGACTTATGGCAAGTTCTTTAACGCCGATTAGATCAGTCCTGTAAAAGTACCTCATCAGTATACCGGTTATCACAATACTTATAATCAGAAAAAGCGGAAAGTAGTCAGCTGTCAACGAAATATATTTAACTTTCTTATCCAGGATTCTCCTGAGAATTAGAAATAACAGAGCTGCAGTAATGAGAACATCGGTAATAAATAAAACCGGAAGTCCCAGCTGAAGCATACCGTCAATATTCTGCAGAGCTACAGCAAATGCGGGAACTGGTTCAATAAAAAATCTGAAATGTCTCAGAAATATTATCAGGAGAGACCAATGAAAGACTATACCGCCAAGCCAGAGGTATTTGGTACTACCATAGGCTAACATCGGACCTTTTTTGAGCTCAGTTTTTGTATTCCTGAATAATGACCTGAAGAATAAAATTTCGAGCAGCATACGTCCGATTACTCCAAGGGTCGTAGACGGGCTTTCAAGTTTACTACTTTTTATCCAGGATAGGGATTTCTGCTGACCGGCTACGGTTGGAATATGAAAGGGTACGGGGCTTCTTGCCCACTTCAGAACGCGGTATACTATTCCGGAGATAAAAGTTAAAATTGCAGCGTAAGGAATAACAACGCCGAAAAGGTATTCCAGTTTGAGATTTTCTATACCTACAATTGCCGCGAGTATTAATACTGCCACAGCAAATAATGAAAATATTATGTTCATTGTCTATTCCCCGAAACTATAAATAGCTGAATTACTCTCCCCGTTTTTTCAATCAAAAACACCGGAATATTTATATTCCGATATGGTTTTTTAATTCATTTACACGCAGTTGATAAACTTTTTCTCTTGCTGCGGTATAAAGATCAAATGCAATTAGGGCAACTCTATCAATTCCCGACAATATTTCACAGAATTCCCTGAAATCACTCAGGTTTTTTATTTCGGTTTGGATTTCTTCTCTGATAATATCCTTCAGACTAAAAATAAATCCTGCTGCCCTGGAGGGTTGAAAGTCCTGTACAGCTCTTATTTTTATTATATCATTGAGGACTATCTTTATTTCCAAAACCTGGTTACCGGATAATACAGACTCAAATATCCTCTCTGCTGCCTCACAGATAATATGACCAACAGGATTGCTGAATTGATTTTTTTGCAGTCGAAGAAAATCGGAGGTCTCAGCCGGATACGTATCAAATATAGATTGTATCCATTTGCTAATAATTACGTCCTTCTTCTGCTGCAGTAATTCTTTTACCATCTTCGCACTCTGAACTGATGTAATAAGAAAATGTTTTTCCTGCTTATTCGAGTGTTTTCCGCTGTTGAACAAGCAGGAAGAACAAACATTTCCCGGATCAAACGCAGCCGGTAGGTTTCGTTAAACCCGCAACTTTACAAGCACCTTTTGCCGGACCGGAAGGAAACAACTCATATATTTCTTTAAGGGTAAAACCGGTTTCCTTGCAAAGTTTCCGGATCATAGGAGCTATACCATATTTTTTATAATAATCACGCAGGTAATAAATTACTTTCCAGTGGTTTTCTGTCATTACCTGGACATCTTCAGTGGATGCTAATGCCTTAGCAACATCTTCAGTCCACTCTTCTGGTCTCTGTATGAAACCGTCCTCGTCAACTTCAATCTTCAATTCCTGAAATTCAAAGGTTGGCATTTTTTTATCCTGTATTTGTTAATGATTGATTATTTAATGATCATCTATTTCATTTCGATATATCCGCAGGGGCAATTCTCTGCACATTTTTTACATCCGTTACAAAAATCAAGTTTGAATTTGTAAGCCTGATGTTTACTTAAAGGTTTTACAATAGCCTGATCCTGGCAATAGCTCCAGCAGGTTCCGCAGTCGAAGCATGAACCGCAGCTCATACATCTTTTTGCTTCATCTATTACCTGCTCCTCAGTCAGCGTTGAGGTGATTTCCAGGTTCAGGTCTTTCAGCCTTTCTTCAGGAGGAATTTTAAAGGGTTCGTTGCGAATCTTGCTCTCATAGTAGTTCAGCATTATTCTATCGTGAGTAATTACAGGAGGTTTATTTTCGGGTTTTGTTTCAATCCCTCTGAACCTGTTATGAATAGCTTCCGCCGCCTTCCTTCCGTTGAATATTGCGATTGTTACAAGACCCAGTTCAAGCGCGTCTCCACCTGCGTAAGTATCCTGTATCGTCGTCTCCCCTATTTCATTAACCTTTATCCATTCTTTACCTTCATGGAGATTATCAAGCCCGTTAAAGTCAGGCTCCTGACTAATAGCGGCCACAACAGTAGTTGCGTCGAGAAGGAAATAGTTATCAGGAACAGGTACTGGTCTCCGTCTTCCTGAAGAATCCGGTTCTCCCAGTTCCATTTTCTGACACTTCATTCTTATGATCTTATCCCCTTCTTTTTCAAACTCAACAGGAGCTGCAAGAAATTCAAGCTTAACTCCTTCCTCCTCCGCACCAATAATCTCTTCTTCAATTGCAGGCATTTCAGTCCTGGTACGCCTGTAAACAATTGTTACGTCTGCACCTAACCTTCTGGATACGCGCGCTGCGTCTATTGCAGTATCGCCTCCACCTACAACTAATACCTTACCGCCAACATCGATCATTTCTCCGCTGTTCATCCTGTTTAAGAATTCTGTTCCTGTATAAACATTTACAGCATCTTCATTCGGTATCCCCAGCATCTTTCCTTTATGAGCTCCAATCCCAACGAAGATCGCATCATAATTTTTCTGAAGTTCCTCATAAGGAATATCTTTTCCAATTGCCTTGTTACAATTAATTTCAACACCGAGCTCTTCTATCCGCTGAATTTCCTTGTCAAGTACATCCTGGGGAAGACGATAATCAGGAATTCCGTAACGAAGCATTCCTCCGGCTTTACTGAAAGCTTCATAAACAGAAACAGCGTAACCTCTCCTTGTTAACTGGTAGGCACAGGAAAGTCCCGCAGGACCTGCCCCAATTACAGCAACTTTTTCAGGATATTTCTCCTCATTGATCTTCTTAAACCGGAAGTTATTCTCAATTGCAAAGTCCCCCACAAACCTTTCGAGATTATTAATGCTTACTGCATCGTCTTTATGTTTCCTGTTGCAGTTGCCTTCACAGGGATGGGGACAAACTCTTCCACAAACAGATGGGAATGGATTTTTTTCAGTCAGAATATCCCAGGCTTTTTCAAATGCTTCGGCGTGTGTTGTACCGTTATCATCTGACCAGCTGATGGTCGTCAGAAATTCTCTGATATTTGTTTCATTAGGACAACCGTCAGCACAGGGTGGTGTTTTAGGAACCTGAACCGGACGTAGCGGAGAAGTTTCTACCGACGAACCACCCGAAGAATGAGATCTTAAACCTCCAAGCGGCTTCTTTGCTTTTTTTACGATCTTAGCCATTTAATGAACTCCGTTTAAATTCAAAACTAGTTTCAGGCATAAGGGTAAATGCCTGATTTAATGTCTTCCATCTGCTGAAGTATAAGATTGTGTTTCTGTTCATCGGTCATTAGGTATCCAAGCAGGTATCTTACTACAAAATTCTTGGTATTCTTGCGTGATTCTTCAGCAAGCCTTATAGTTTCTTTTTCAAGCTCTATATGTTTTTCAACAAGATTCCATACATCCCCGAGTTCTTCCGGGGTAAGCGTGAAAGCATTCTTTTCGAAGTTGTCAACCAGCAGCTGCTGAACCTTTTTGTGCATTGCTGAATCCTGCCTTATAATTTCCATAATTTGCTTGACAACCGGATTTTTTGTTTTAGATATAATCTCTGAGGTAGACCTTACTGACTCATCCTCAACTACCTGCCAGGTTCTTAAAGTATCAACCAATTTTTCATTTAGTTCTTTTTGTGTAGGCATAATTCATCCTCTAATAAATATTTTTGAATTTTTAATGTCTTTATAAGTATTTGCTGCTTTAATCATTCCTGTAACCCATTCCGGTGTCGCAAGTGCATGAACATGAATGTAAGTCGCAAATACATTTTTATGCATTAGTCCATCCCGACCTTCGACACTACCTTTTCCCCTTTGAATAGAGAGAGCACTCTTTAACCATGGATCATAGCTGCAAATCTCTGAATAGTGAAATTCATGTCCTTTAAGAACAACCCCTTCTTCATAAAATGGGTTTTCTGCATCCACCAGAGCTTCAGCGTATCCGTGTCCCTGCGGTTTGTGGTGCATTTTAATTTCAATTGGAAGAATTCCCGATAAAGGATATTCTCTCCCTCTCCATGTAATTTTCTGCGCCAGATACATCAGGCCCCCGCACTCGGCATAGATAGGTAACCCGTCTTCAGCTAATGCTTTTATTGCCGTGTTTAGTTCTGTATTTTCCGATAAACGACTCAGATCAATTTCAGGAAAGCCTCCCCCTATATAAATAGAATCAAGTTTCTCTAATAAATCTTTTTGATCCGGAGTAAACTTCATTTCTGTGGATATCGGGACAAGTGAAGCTCCTGCTTTCTCTAACAATTCAAGGTTTTCAGGATAATAGAAAGAAAATGAATTATCCCTGAAGTAGCCTATCGTTACTTTCTTATTATTCTGTACTACTCCGGCCTGGTTAATTTTTCCGGCAGGTTCAGATTTTTGAAGTAACGCAGATGATCCGGCTATGGAAATAATTTTTGAAAGGTCAACATTTTCTTCGATAATTTTATTCAGCATATCCATTACTGCAGAGCTTTCCTGAAGTTCTTCGGGCATTACCAATCCCAGATGTCTTGAGGGTAAAATAAATTTATCCGGAAGTTTGGGAATTGCTCCAAGAACAGGTATGCCGGTTTCTTCCTCTATTGCTTCCTGAACCACTTTAACATGGCGCTCCCCGGCTGCACGATTCAGAATCACACCTTCAATATGGAGTTTTGGATCAAGATGGAGGCAGCCAGCAAGAGATGCAGCCGCCGTTCTGGTAACTTTTGTAATATCCTGAACAATGATCAGGGGAGCCTGGAGACAATAAGCAAGTTGGGCAGTACTATGAGTTCCTTTACTGTCCATTCCATCAAATAGTCCCCTGTTACCCTCAATAACATTTATCCCGCGTTCTAAAGCATGATTTAGAAAAGATCTTTTTACCGTAGGAAAGCCCATCATAAAGCTATCGAGATTCCTGGCTGGTTTGCCCGAAGCTAAGCTCAGCCAGGCAGAATCAATGTAGTCAGGCCCCTTTTTAAATGCGGCTACATCTAAACCTCGATTTTTAAGAGATACGAGAATTCCGCAGGTAACAATAGTTTTACCTGAGTCCCCGGATAATCCGCTTATGACGATCCTGGGGTAATTCCTGGAAATCATAACCTTTCCGGCGAAAATATTAATCTAATTCTCAGCGCCTTCTCTGTGCGGAATTTCAATAAAACTTCCGCCAAAGTAGGTATATACACACTTTCCGCTTTCAATAAGGTCTCTGATTGCCGATTTAGCTAATGTTTTATCGCACCTGTCACCGTACAATTCAAGCACGGCTTTAGTAAGATCTGTAGCTTTCCATTTTTTTTGTCCCATACTGTCTTTAATCAGTCGGAACATTGCATCAGAGACTTCTTCAACTTTAACCTGCTCAGCCATATAAACCTCCTCCTAGTAAGTAAGATGAGCTGATCGTTTAAATGTTAAGCCGGCATGTTTGAAATCATCAATATGAACTTTCTCAAACGGAATTCCAGTCATCCTGAAGAACTTCGGCCAGCCTATCCTGTTAATCCACTCGCCCATTCTCTCATGAGGCTGTGCATCTTTTGCCCAGACTTCAACAAGATTCCTTACTGCATCTACAACTTCCGGCCAGCGCGGGGGATTATTCGGCAGGAATGGAATTGCCAGCTTCGAGAACATCGGTTCGCTTCTGGCATTGGATACTTTTCCGCCAACCCATATCGATACGCCGTCATTCAGAGGATCATTAAGAGGCATTGCAGGACAAACTGTATAGCAGTTTGCGCAGAACATACACCTTTCTTCAATAACCTCAACTGATGATTTACCGTCAAATGTTGTAGGCTTTATTGCCGCAGTAGGACAGGCAGAAACAACCGAGGGTATTTCGCACATAGCCTTAAGGTTATCACGGTTGACCTTCGGAGGTCTTCTGTGAATTCCGAGAATTGCTATATCCGAGCAGTGAACAGCTCCGCACATATTAAGACAGCAGGCAAGAGCGATTCTGAGCTTAGCCGGCAATTTCATTTCGGTGAAATATTCAATGAGTTCATCCATCACCGATTTTACAATTCCCGATGCATCTGTTGCTGCAGAGTGGCAGTGCACCCATCCCTGTGTATGAACGATGCTGGAAATTGAATTTCCCATACCACCGACAGGATGACCCAAAGCTTTCAGATCCTCGATCAGCGGATCAATTTTGGTCTCGTCGGTCAATAGGAATTCAACATTATGCCGGCTTGTGAATCGCAGGTAACCATCACAGTATTTATCTGCAAGGTCGGCATACTTCCTGATTTTATCGATTCCTAAAAGTCTGGGAGAACCGGCACGTACGGTGTAAAGTTTTGCTCCTGTATCGGAAACATGGACCATAACACCCGGTTTCAATATTTCGTGATATTTCCATTTACCGTAATTTTCCTTTATGACCGGGGGTAAAAACTTCTCATAATGTGGTGGACCGATATCGGTTAGTCTTTTCTTTTTCTCTTCAGCCATTTTTTTATTCCTTTGAATAATATTTCAGATATTAAAAATTAACTGATTAACAGAATCATGTTTCTTCAGCCATTTGAGCGGCTTCTTCATCCGAACCTTCTTCAGTGTCTTCTTCATAGTACTCTTCGTAGAAGACATAAGGGTTCTCTCTTGGATGAGCAACCATTTCAGGGATAGGTTCAACACCTATTGCTTCAAGGAAATTGCCCATGCCGACTCTCTGAATGAATTCGCCGACTCTCTCACGGTTTTTACCTTCCTCAGCCCATAATTCATGAATCTTTTCAACAAGGTCGGTCAGTTCAGTATATGGCGGTTCCAGCTTTATAAAAGGAATCAATACTGAGGACAGCAATGCACCTTCAACTATAGGAGCTTTCGAACCGATTAATATACATGCACCCCTCTCTTTACCGGGAGAAAGTGCTTTGGGCATTGTATTTATACAATGCATACATTTTACACACGACCGGTTGTCAATGGTGAGTTCCTTTCCATCCCAGTCCATACATTTTGAAGGACAGTTATTTACTATTTCCTTCTGAATGTCCATACCCGATTCTGCGTATTCTGTTACCGCCTTTTTATCCATCTGGATATCATCTTTCCAGGTTCCGATAATTGACATATCCGCTCTGGCAACAGAAGCAACACAGTCATTCGGACATCCGGACATCTTGAATTTCCATTTATATGGAAATGCCGGACGGTGAAGTTCATCCTGGTAGTGCATTGTCAGGAAGTATGTAAGGGCCATGGTATCATAACATGCCCATTCACAACGAGCTTTGCCGCAGCAGCAGCTTGGTGTTCTGACATCTGATCCTGAACCTCCAAGGTCGAACCCTAATTCAGTTAATTCCTGGAAAACAGGTTCCAGTTCTTCTGTCCTTGTTCCCAGGAAAACAATGTCTCCCGTTGAACCATGCATATTTGTTAATCCTGAACCGTGTTTTTCCCAGATGTCACATAATTTTCTCAGCACGTCTGAAGTATAGAACCAGCCGGCAGGCTGATTTATACGCAGCGTATGGAAGTGTGAGACATTAGGAAAATCTTCAGGCAGATCTGAGTACCTGCCGATGACTCCGCCTCCGTAGCCAAGAACTCCAACAATTCCGCCGTGTTTCCAGTGGCCTATCTTTTCTTCATAAGATCTTTCCAGTTGTCCCAGAAGATCATTAGCCATTGGATTATTCTCGGCTGCTGATTTAATTTCTTTAACGAAACTTGGCCAGGCACCTTTTTCCAGTTCATCCAGCTGTGGTGTCTTCCGTTTTTTCTCAGCCATTTTATCTCCTGTTATTTTTATTTTTTTACAGTTTCCTGTTTTGTATGCAGAACAAAGTTTATGTGGTTTTTAATAATTTCCTGACTCCTCCCCGGGAAATCTTAACCCAAAAATTCTTAATAAAACTTATTGAAGCAGTGGTGTAATTACAATATGAAATTAGGTTTTGTATTCTATGTGTTGTATCAGATGAACTTTGATGTGAAGTTCAAATACAGCACTATTTTATAGGAATGTGGAGGGACCTGACAGCAAGCTCAACTATAAAGGTTCTCATTTCAGGACTGTTTATAGGAAGGTCCATTGGTACAGGTAAAGTGCCGCAGTTGAAGTTGGTAAAGTAGGTCTTGCACGGCTGCTGAAGATAAAGCGAAAGACGGCTGAAACCAATCGGCAGAGGTACAAGCATCCACCAGGCTATCCATCCATTTATTATGGGTAGCGGGTCATCTTTAATCATATGGAATTTTTCAAATCTTTTCTGGAATGCTCTTAATAAACCCTCAAATCGTATAGTCGGTTTTTCTTTAATTCTCTCCTGTAGTCTGTCAATAAAATAGCCTTTTGAATTAAGTACTATTTCTTTCATTTTCTTATCCTTAAAGATTACCAGATAATCTTTAAGCTGACATGCCTGATTGGTTTTGTAAGCGGTGATTGCTTCAAGGATTAATTTTTTCAAATCTGGGGCATAGTACAATTCGCTCCTTAAATGCTTATCGTAACAGGCCCGTGTATAGTGATTATAAGTCGAAGAATATGGGAATACTACTTTTAGTGCATCCTCGATCGATTTTAGTCCGTATGACATAAATGTGGGACAAACGAATCCTCTGCAATTCATCCTGTCCAGAAGCCTTATCCATATTTCTTTTGATTCTCCCCTTCCTACCTCAAATCCCAGTACAACTGTCGATAATGCATCAATTGCCAGTGCAAGGTACATGCAGTGTTCTTTATTGCTGCTTGTACTGCATTTGAACTTTTTGCCTACAAGATGAATTAATCTGGCCTCGTGCTTGTTTGCAGCCGCATCCAGGTATTCCTCCCAGGAGGAACATTCCTCCAGATATTCTCTTATTTTCTGGTTAATTCTTATTGGTGAACTGTGATAAAGTGAGCATAGATCCCGGTATGAATATCCGCTCAGGTAGGCTTCAGTCAGAGCGCCGTAATTTGGGGCAGTTTTGGAAGGTTTGTTTTCTACCCAGGTTTTATGACAAAATCTGCATCTGTATCTCTGGATATCTGCAGATGTTTTCCCATGTTTGATAATTCTGCTGCTGTTGCAAAAAGGACAATTTTCAGTCTTTTCTGCAATGCCTTGTGGAGCATACTCTTGCGAAGATAAAGCCTGCGTGTACAAAATTCCTTCCTTTTTTAACCAAAATAATGAATTTTGAACGATCCGCATTAACCAGTCTGAAGGTAAAACCTTGTGGTAATCTGTTATTCCGTCAGCCGGTTTTCAGGATGAATATTTAACATCTCTTCAGAATAGCCAATCTTTATGCCAACAACATTTTGTTTACAAAACCGTACGAATAGCATTTCTCATCAATAAGAGTGTTCAATAATTTAACAGTTACTACCTCGTTTTTTCTCTGAAATGCTAATAAATATTATTAGGATTGATAATTATTTGTAGTAACAAGTATTATTATATAGTCGTAACTGACCAGCAGGTTTTGTTTTAACATAATAATTATTTAGTTTTGAGCATATGCTCATAATGATATTTGGACTTAGAATCTAACCCTGATTTTAAGCCACGAAAAATTGAGAAATAACTGAATTATATGCCGCGGCCCAAGAAATATCGCAGAATTTGCTGTAATCCATCCTCCTTCTATTTCAAACCAAGAGGGATTCCCATGTTTGATCTTGAAGAAGTGAACCTTGAACAGGATGAACTTGAGTCATTGCGTCTTGCGGATCTGCTTTCTTATTCTCAGGAAAAAGCAGCTGCAGAAATGAAGGTTTCAAGAGCAACTTTCGGAAGGATTGTGGAAAGCGCACGCAAAAAGCTTGCGGATGCAATTTTGAACGGAAAAGCGGTTAAGATTAACAAACAATAATAAGGTATTATCATGGCAGATGAATTAAATTCAGCAGAATCCGGTCATTTTTCAGGTAAGATTGCTGTTGCAACAAATGATGGAAAACGCGTTACAGGTCATATCGGCAAATGCCGGTCGTTTATGATTTTTGAATTAAATGATGAAAAAGTTATAAATCAGGAATTAAGGGAAAATGTATTTACACATCATCGGATGCACCACGAGCACCAGCATCATGGTGAGGGTGGAGGCCATTCTCATGCGGGATTGATCGAGGGCCTGAAAGACTGCAGTTTTCTGATATCAAGCGGCGGCGGCTGGAGGATAGTAGAAGATTTGAAGCAGAATAGCATTACTCCTATTTTCTCTGATGTAGAAACGATTGAGGAAGCACTGGATAAGTTTATCAAGGGTGAGTTAAAGGATGATGCAGGCTTAATCTGCAGACACGACTAATCCACTGCTAAGTATTGTCAGACAGCGGCTATATCTAAAAGTTCATTAACTTTTTCTAATAGGAGATCTCTGTCGATTGGTTTTTCAAAGTAACCTTCAGGCATATGTACCTGTTTACGGTCTTTGATAAATCTCTTAAAATCAGAAGCGACCCCCGTAATTATAATTATGGGGGTGTGCTTTGTTGATGCATTATTCTGCAATTCCCGAAGGGCTTTAATTCCCGATTCTTCCGGCATAGAAATATCCAGTGTGATTATGTCCGGATTTTCTGCCATCGCTGTATTTACACCTTCTTTTCCGTTCGAAGCGGTTACCACTTTGAAGTCCTTGTCTTTAAAGAATGCGGCCAGGTACATTAAAATATCTTCTTCATCATCAATAATTAATATTTTTTTTGACTTTTTCATTATCCCACCTTCAGGTTTATTGCTTTTGGCAAATGCTTATTTCAACTCCCACTCAATAAATGGTTTTTCCATATCAACCATCGCATTAACGATCAGTTCTACGAGCCCGCCATATATTATTCCGCATCTTTCAAATGCATTATAATAAGTTAACCCGTCGCGAAAGGCTCCTTTACAATTTGAACAGGGAGCGCACACATATTTATTTATATCAGGTTCTATTTTATCGTGAAACGCATCAAGTACTTGTTTAAATTTCATTCTGAACGAAATTGCATTCCTCCAGTCGGGAAAATTCTTCCCCTGGAAAATGGCAAAGCCGCTCCCCCCGCCGCAGCAGTAATTATTCACCCCATGCGGTTCCATTTCGACGAATTGGGGACAAAGATAACGCAGAATTTTTCTCTGCGGTTCTACTATACCCATCGATCTTGCAGTATTGCAGGGATCATGCAGCGTAACCGGGAAGTTATTTTTAGCCGGATCAAATTTGATCTTTCCGCTGAATACGATTTGTTCGAGAACGGGGAAGGCACTCTCCCTGGGTATAATATTATCATCCACAAGTATCCTGTCGGCAATCGGCATCAGGGCCTTATGAGCATGACCGCATTCACCCATAACTATCTTTTTTACTCCCAGCTTTTTTGCTATCCTTATGTGCTCCAATGCTACACGTGCAAGCTGTACATCATCATAAAACAAACCATAATTCACAGAGTCGTATCCTCCCATTTCGGAGGAAAGAGTCCAGCTGATGCCGGCTTTCTCAAATATCACTGCAAATGCCATAATATTTTCAGGCCAGGATAGATATTCTCCGAAATTATGGATTAACAGGATATCTGCTCCTTCTTTATCAATGGGCATTTTGAGATCAATATTATGCAGGTCTTTCAGATCTTCTTCAATGAAATCAACAATATCAAGCATAGCAGTAGGATTAGTACCTGTAGATGACCCCGTTTTCATCTGTTTTACTGTACCTGAATTGTGAAGTTCTTCCGGAGCCAGCCCGAGTTCCTGGCTGAATAGTTTCCTGATCTCACGGGTTATAAGTCCGTTATCGACACCAATAGGACAGGCCTGCGCGCATCGCCGGCACATAGTACATCTGTACGCCAGTTCAGCAAGCCTTGCAACCGTATCCCAATTTAGTTCAATATCAGAACCCGTAAATTTATTATATAACTTTCCTCCCGGTTTAAGATATTTATTAATTATTCTTCTTAATATCTCTCCTCTGAAAATCGGCCTGTATATTTCCTCCCGTCCGCTTGAGATATAAATGGGACATTCATCCGAACAGGTTTGGCATTTCATACAGTTTTCCATCGAGAGCAGCAGAGGCTGAAAGAAAGTCCAGTTATCCTCTTTATTAAAAAGTTTTTTTAGCCCTGATAAAAACCTGGCAACTTTCTCTTCTTTTTCAGCATCATTTGCAGGCACTGGAATAGCTATTGCTGAGAGTCCGTCAAGAGAATGCTCAAGCCTGTTTTTCTGATCATCCGTCAGTTCCTTTATCGGAGGGTCAACCCAGTCCTCATAAGGATATGGCAGTTTCATATAATTTTCAGGATCCGGAGAGGTAAGCTGAACACCCGGTTTTGTAAAATCTTTTATGGAGTTCATTTTATTTTTTTTAGGAGCAGTTCCTTTATCCGAATCCACGGTTTTATTTGACATTCGTGACCTCCGGCGGCAGTTTTGTGGCTACTTCTCCCCATGTTTTTCCCGTCTTAACATGCTGTGCTGACCAGCTTACACCAAAATTCATCGCCTGCTTAATTTTATTCTCAATTTTACCACCCTTCAGGTTAGGCGTGTCTTCCCAGCGGACCTCATGGTATGTAAAATACTTCGCGAATAAATGCATCATTCTGGTTGCCGGGAAATAAAGCAGGAATAGAGAAACCAGAGCAACATGGACAAGGAATAATGGTCTGGCTATAACCGTAAAATTGAAAGTAAATAAATTCTTCAAATAAATTTTATACAAAATGAACGAGGAATTTGAGGGACTGAGAGTTAAAATCATACTGATAGTCAGTATCAGAATGAAAAAAAGATTTATAAAATCCATAGGAGTATTATATACCCTGAACCTTTTATCAGTCATTCGCTGAATTATTAATCCCAGAGTACCGAAGAAAGTCAGAATTATTGCGGTATACCCGGTTACATTTGTAAGATAGAAGAGTATATCCTCAGTCGTACTATTCCGCCAGTACATATCGCTGGCTGCACTCAGATCAAGTATTACGGAAAGTATCATAAGGGTAAAGGCAGCAGTCGTAAGATATAAACCCAGGTGGAATGGAAATGAATAATACCAGAGCTTCTTGTTATTATTATATACACCTTTCAGGAAAATTATTTCCTCAAACATTACAAGCCATTCGGCAAAGAAACTTTTCTCACTTTTTTTCGTCCACCATTCGGGCTCCTCAAAGTACGAACCTCCGTATTTATTCCGTTTGGCTTCGTGCGCTACCGGATACAAATCCCATCTCAGGTGAAGCGGCGTCTTCGCATAATGCACGATTTTAACGATAACAAGGATTATGAAAACCAGAACGGCGAAATAGGTAAGGAGGTAAAGTATTAGCATTATCTACTCCCGGGATTAAAATTTTAACCGGACAAAACCGGTATCTCAAACAAAAAGTATTAACCGTTAAATGTAAAATCAAAAGTATAATAAGGAATGTATACCAAATGTTGTAAGAGCATAATACTGACCATAACCGGCTTTACTTTTTGGTAACTAATTCTTTCAGTTTCTTCAGTGTATCCGAATCGGCATCATCAATCATATTCTTCAAATAGTTCTGTATTTCCACCATTTCAGCAGTCTCTTTCTCTTCCTCACTCGTTTCCATTTTCAAAATACTTTTTACTGCCGCAATATAATTGCCGGGTTTTACCGGTTTTTCGAGGTAAACGCCGGGGCCGGACATAATTAAATTCTTGAGGTCGGATTTACCAAGATCATCACGAGCATGCCCTGTAACTATTATTACAGGTATCTTTGCCCACTCCTTATTTTTCTGAAGTTCGTGGTAAAGTTTTGCACCTGATTTATGAGGCATTACCAGATCAAGTGAAATTAAATCGGGTTTTTGTTTTTTTATTTTTTGCAGGGCAGCGTCACCATCCTCCGCAGTGATAACCTCGAAATCTGCCTCCAATAAGGCCGCTTGCAGAAAATTCCGAACGTCGGCTTCGTCATCAACTACAAGTACTGTTTTCTTTCGTGCTTCAGGCATGGTTCTCTCCTGACTTTTAATTATTTATTCGATTCTTTATACAGTGCCATTAATCTTTTCCGAAGGAATTCCATTTTAAACTTTGCGCCTTTTCCCTTCTGTGAATCTACAGTAATTTTCCCGCCATGTTCCACTACAATTTTCCTCGTGGTTAACAATCCTAATCCAGTTCCTCCGCCCCCTTTAGTTGTGAAAAAAGTTGTAAATATTTTTTTCTTTATTTCATAGTCGATGCCGCTGCCGTTGTCCTGCACTTCAAAAGAGATCCTGTTTCTCTTTTCTGAAAGCCTTATTGATACTTCTGTTCCCTTTTTCTCAGACATAAGGCAGGCATCTATTGCATTTGATACCAGGTTAGTAAGACAGGTATGGATCCCCGCTTTATCAAACGGAACGGGTTTAATATTGCCTTCTATTTCAGGCTTAAGATTTATACCCGACTGAGAGGCGACATCTTTGTATAAATCGACAATTTCATAGATCAGATCGGCAGGGTTTACTACCTCAAGTTCCGGAACTCTTCCTTTCGAAAAGCTTAAGAAATCCTTCACAAGAGAAGTGGTTTTATCAAAGTTTCTTTCGAGCATTTCCCAGCCCTGGTTTATCATTTTCTGATCATTTTTCTTTAACCCAAGACTGACAATATACTTCCCGCCTTCAAGTCCCATGAGGATATTCTTTATGCTATGAGCCAGACCTGCAACTGTCTGCCCTACCGCCCCAAGTCTTTTTGCCTCTATCACCTTTTCTTCCAGTTTTTTCATATCCGTAACGTCATTGGATATCTCGATCACATAATCAATGTTTTGGGTATTTTCAATCAAAGCTGAAGTACTAACAACGTAATAGATCTTCTGTCCGTGAATACCTATCCCCTGCTGATGAGAACGATGCACTTTACCGTCCTTAAATGTTTTAACAGCGGGACAATTAGGACACTTGGTCTTCCTTCGTTTGTAAATTTCATAGCAATGTTCGTTTAATGCATCCCCGAAATTTTCACGAAATGAATCATTTGCCCGCACGATCCTGAAATCCCTGCCGATCACAGTCAGGTAGCAAGGCACTCTGTCGAAGAGTGTCTGGTACTCCTTCTTCCACAAATTATTTTTATCTAAAGTGCCGGTCATTTTCTTAAGCAGTTAATTTTTCTATATTCCAGATAAAATTTTTAATATCAATTGGTTTCTCCATATAACAGGCCGGAGAAGCTATAGATTCATCTTTTACATATGATCTGAAGTTGAACTTATCAGATTCAATAATTCCGCTGATAATAATAACAGGAATACTCTTCAACTTTTTTTCCTGCTGCAGCCTGATATAAAAAGATATCCCGGTTTCTTTCGGCATTACTATATCCAGGCATATAAGATCGGGACGTATTTTTTTCAATAACTGCTCTGCTGATTCTATATTAAAGGCAGAATAAGGTTTATATCCATTTGCTTCCAGAACTGTAGTCAAATAGGCTACTACGTCAGGTTCGTCATCAATTATTAATATTTTCTTTGCCGGCATAAATCATTTCGTTTCCAGTAATGATGCATTAACATCTGGAAGAATTACATTATTAAAATGGGGAACATTTATTTTCCAGTTAATCCCCGCAGTCAAATTCTCCGGAAGCTCTGTTTTATGACATGTAGTGCACCTTGCCAGATCTTTATTTTTCTCATCCTCCTTAGATTTTTTTATATGGCACGATACACATAAATTGTGCAGTGCATCCGTATAAGAAAGAACATTGTAAGTTCCGTTAACTTTTATCAGCCGGGATTTAAAGTTATAAGATTTGTGGCAGTCAGTACATTGTTTGGCTGAATTCACGCTGCGGTTCATACCTGCTTTGTGACAGTCGCCGCATTTTAATTCGCACCATAAACACCTGAATGCCAGTCGTGTTGGAAGAAATCCGCCTCGGTATACATTCCGGTGTGGCACTCCCAGCACTCGCTCAGTTTTTCGCCTGGAAGGTTCAGATGATGACAGGTTGTACAATTTTCTTTACCAATACGATTTATATGGGCCTGGTGGGGAAATTTCACAAACTGATCATCCCTGTTTCCATTGACATACAGAGTATCGAGTCCTGAGGCCCGATAAACTTTCACATTTGTAACGCCTTCACTGTGGATACGACTTCCCGGTGTTAAAGCCATTCCGATGGCAAAGCTTATAATAAAGACCAGCGAATACTTTGTTAAATTGCTTACATCAGGTGTTCCAAGCCATGTTCTTGAAGAATAGTCAAACTGCGGGAGTGTGTGCGGCAGCGAATCAGGCTCTTTCGGCTGCAGGTCCCAGATATTAAAGTTCTCAATTGCAAACAGGAAAACCAGTGATGCAAGAGAGATAATGCCGAGACTGGTAACTATTTCGGTAATTAATGGAGTATAAGAGTCGCCCGTAGTACCAAGCATTACCAGACCGCCTACATCAATACGGTTCATCATCATACCGAAGACAACCATAAAAGAACCGATCCACTGAACAGGCGTAGTCCTGCGTAACTTTGGAATTGAAAAGAGCACAGCCGGAATTATGGTTGAAATCATTACTTCGGTTATAAAAAGATTACTCTGCCAGCTGCCGTTAAAGATTAAACCGAACTTACCCTGCACAATTAGATCTGAAATCTTCACAATAAAATAAGTTGCAAGAACCCACGCGGCCGTTTTACAGAGCTTCCCAACCAGGTCAGTTTCAGGTTTTCTTTTGAACAGCCAGTGAGAAACAAGACTTTCAAACGAAACCATCATTAGTCCGAGCGCAACAGCCGAGATAAAGAACTGGATCGGCAGAATATTCGAATACCACAGCGGGAACAGCTTGAAGGGCATAATCAGAAACAGACTTCCCAGCGACGACTGGTGAAGCGTAGAGAGCATTATACCCAGCAGAACGAATACAAACCGGAACCTCATAAGGAAGTTTCTGATCTTAGCATATCTGCTGAATTTCTCCAGGGGAACAGGACTAAATTCGAGGAGAAGCACGCCTGTGTAAAGCATTACACACCAGCCAACTTCAAACAACGGAGAATGAGGATTCCAGTAGATTATCATATGCCATATGTTCCATGGCAGTCCAAGATCTACAAGAAGACTGATAATGACGGCAAGGTAACCCAGAAAAGCAGTAAGAACAGCCGGCCTTACAAGAGGATGGAACTCCTCCCTTTTCATTATATAAACGATCGCTGTCAGTACAAAACCTCCTGCAGCCAGGGCTACCCCTCCCATAACGTCAAACCCGATCCACAGCCCCCAGGGAGTAGCATCATTCAGATTGGTAGTTACACCTAATCCGAAAATAAAGCGGTTAAGGGCAACTGCGGCAGCAAGACCGGTAATTATCCATAAGATAAGTTTTGCATTCCTTACTCTATTCATCAGGAGTTTCCTTTTCTTTACTTTCTTTAGTAAGCCTCATCCTGCGCTGAATGATCCAGTTAAGTCCAAGCATGGCTCCTCCCATTCCGACAAATGCAAATGGTACCGATTCCATCGCAGTTTTTGTCTTTTCGGGAAGCGGCTTGTCGCCGAGATTGACAGGATAAGAAAGAAAATTCAGGTCAATATCGGATAAATACAGCACTGAACTTCCGCCCACTTCATGCTCTCCCCAAACTTTATTTATATACTTGCCGGGATTATCCTTAATTCTTTTATGAGCGATCTTCAGCAGTTCATTTCTTTCGCCGAAGATTGTGGCCTGCTGAGGACAGGCTTCGGTGCATGCAGGCTGTTTTCCTTCGATAATTCTATCGTAACAAAGGATACATTTCTGCACATAGGGTACAGCCTTATCCCATTCATAACGAGGAATTCCGTAGGGACAGGCCATCATACAATACCGGCATCCAAGGCACTTATCAGAATCGTAAACAACGGCACCTATTTCAGTTTTATGCAGTGCTCCTACCGGACAAACAGATGCGCACGAAGGCTCAAGACAATGACGGCATTGCTTTCTTACGTAATGCTCATCCGGTTTGCGAATTATTGAAGTCCAGTTCTCGGCCGACAGTCCATCATTTTTCTGCCACACTCTAGGAACGTCATCCTGAAGGTTATGAGTTTTCTTACAGGCAGCAACACATTCAAGGCAGCCGATGCATTTTGTTATATCTGTTAATATTGCTTTACTCAAACGGGTGCTCCTTTTTTATTTAACGTTGTACTGATCTTATCATCTGTATCGGGCGGAAACTTCCAGGCGAGAGTACAGATAACATGAGATAAAGGAGTAAGAACACAGTGCGCAATCTTCGAAAAAGGAATTAATACGAATATCAGTTCTCCAGCCAGGATGTGTACGAGCATATAAAAACGATAGTAGGATGGAGTGATACTGAGATTTGCACAAATAAATCCGGTTATAAAAGGAATAAGCAGCAGAATGAGCCATAGATAATCCTGTCCCCTGCTCAATGCTCTGGTTGTTTTACTGCTCATGCGGCTAATGATTAATGCTGCTCCGAAAACGATGGTAGATATTGTAAGTGCCAGCGCCCAGCCGCGGGAAAGAGCAATCCATGATATTCCTAATGCATCATTCCACAGTTGGATGTGAGCGAAAAGGAATATCGGCACTAATATTAAACCAATGTGAAAAAGAATAGAGAACACAGAATAAATTCTGAAATTTCCCCTCAGCCTTTTTAAGGGAAAAAACCATTCCCATGTACGGCTGATAATCAACTTCCACGGCATCTTTTTATCATCCGTATTTTTATATGCTTTATATGCCCCGCGGATATCAAGAAAAAATATTCTTATCAGTCCCAGAACCAGCAGTGCAAAGCTCAGCCGGAAAAGAGGTCCTTTTGCAAATTCAAGTAGATTATCCATTTAACCAACCTCTTCTTTTGAAGAATCTGTTTCTTTTACTATCAGCGAATCATCAAAAATGATTGCCTTATAAATAAGATCATGCAGTCCCACAACCTGGCAGTCAATTCCCTGATCTTCAACAAGTTCCCTGAGCTGCTTCTTGCAGTTTGCACACGGCGCGACAAGAATTTCACAGCCTGCTTTACGGATCTGGTCAGCTTTCAGCTTACCGCCTACAGTAGTTCTGTAAGGTCTGATCTCATCAATAGAGACAGTGCCTCCCCCGCCTCCGCAGCAGATATTATCTTCTCCCGAAGGAGTCATTTCGATATAATTTTTGCAGAATGATTTCAGTATTTCTCTCGGCTGATTTATGATCCATCTCTGTCTGGCCAGATTACAGGGATCATGATACGATACTTTCTCAGTTATAATGTCAGGATTAAGCTTCAGTCTCCCCTCTTTCCAGACTTTGTGAGTGTATTCCATAATATTCAGCACGGGAAGAGGATTTTCCTTTCCGCAGTATACTGGTACAAAATATTTTGCTGTGCGCGAAGCATGCCCGCATTCACCTATCAGGATATTTTTACCGTCGAGTCTTCTGGTCTCATTATCAACCTGTTTTACTACCCTTTCAAGGATTCTGTCGCTGTAGAACAGCCCGTAATTTATTCCATCATAGTAGCCTGTACCGATTGTCCATTTATCCCCTGTTGCAGTAAAGACCGCGGCAATGCCCATTAGTGTTTCAGCCTCCATCAGGTAGTCACTAACTGCAGGAAAGAAAACATAATCAGCATCGGGAACATCCTGCGGGAATTTTATATGCACAGATTTTTCCTCGAACATATCGTCTTCAAGGAACTCGAGAGTATCCTGAAGTGCGGGCAGCGGTACAGCTGATGTATTTTTTGTGGGACCTTCAAGCTGTTCCCTGGTACTTACAACCAGCGCACGGGGTGCTATTCCCAGTTCGCTCAGAATATATCTGCCAAGATGCGTTATTAAGCCATGATCAATACCGGCGGGACATTCAAGTGCGCATCTGCGGCATGCAGTGCAGTTGTAGTAGCTGTCTGCCATCTTCTGAATCGTTTCTAAAGTAATATATCCTTTACCCGAGAGACGGCCTTTCCAGAATCCGCCGAGAGTGAAGTGTCTCTTATAAATATCCAGCAGAAGCTCAGAACGTTTGCATGGAATATCTTCAATATCTCCGGTGGCCTGGAAAACCTGGCAGGCAACAGCACAATTAGCACACCTTGCGCTCATTCTGGCAAAATGATCAAGGGCCATTTTGTAATTTGAGTGTTTTAGTATCGCTGCAAATGCTTCAAGAAATCTGCGTGGAAGATCTGAGGTATCGAAATCTTCTACATGATAACGTACATCGAGGTTCTGTCTTTCAATTACTTCCGGTTTTTTAACCGATTTAAAAGCTTTCAACCGCTCCTGATCGGTTATTTTGTTAGTCCTCATTTACTTCCCTTACATTCATAATTAGTGAAACGGATTTTAGGACTAATCTCCGATAGTCTTAAATCATACCAAAAAAACAGAAAAGAAGAGGCAAATTCAAAGACATATTAATTGATGTATCCCGTTTGTTGGTAACATTTTTCGCTTAATTCAGTGGCCAAAACAGCCAAAATATTAAACTAATATACAAGCTGCCCGGGTTTAAAGGGATTGCACTGCAGATCCAAAGTTTTTTCCTGAATGTGTTAAAAAAATTTGCAGACAAATTCAGCAGTATGACAAAATGGCAGTCTTGACTAATACCGGATTTTTGTCGCCTGTAATCCACCTTTTATCCGCCTTTTGATCTCATAATGAGAAGCATAAACTCATCCGGGCGCCGGTGTTCAGATATTTAGAGCGCAGTTGGAGCGGAGGTGAAGCGTAGTTGGAGCGGAGGTGAAGCGCAGTTGGAGCGGAGGTGAAGCGCAGTTGAAATGTATTTAAGATGCTGATATGGTGTAATTTGAAAGCCGGAAATGACCCCAAAAGACATAATAAGGGAAGAAATATTAGATAAGGGAAAAAGATAAAGTGAAGCGGAAAAAGGCAGTGTAAGCTGAAATGCCCGAGGGAAATTCAGCTCAACAGATCTTTTAAGATTTGATTCAGTTTGGTTGAAGATTTAAGGTATAACCGTTGTTTGAGATAAGAATCCTCGAAACGGTCTTAGGGGTGGGTCTGCTCGTTGAAGATATAAAAGTAAAGATCGTATCTTTTATTTAGTAAGAATAGAGTTGAGGAAGGATTTTTTAAGGAAAAATGAGGGGTTATTTTTTATAATTTTTATTCAGGGAAATATTATATAAACCGTTGCCGGCAGTTATGTAAAGTTCATTGCCGGAAGGTGTGAAGGTAAGGTTAGAAGGAACTTCAGGCAGATTGAGTGAATCAATAAGATTTCCTTCGGAGTTATAGACCTGAATTTGCGGATCTTCTTCATTCCTGACTGCGATGAAAAGATTTCCGCGATCGTCAGTTTTAATCCCATCGGGACCAGCATTATTATTAAACCTGATCAGCTCCCTGTCGAAAGTTATACTGTCATTGCCGGTAATACTATACCTGTATACAGCAGCAGCGGGTTTATGATTCTCATCCCCTTCAAAGTTGCATCCAACATAGAGAGTTTTTTCGTCGGGAGAAAGTGCAATTCCATTCGGCATAGGAACGTTTTCAATAATAAGTTTAATATTATTATCGCTGTCTATGCGATAGACCCCCATTGCCGGCTGATCTATACTTTCGTATCCGGTATAACGCGGATCTGTAAAGTATATTCTTCCGCTTCTGTCAATTGTAAGATCATTGGGAGAGTTGAATGGCTTCCCATGAAACAGCCCCGCTATAATTTTACTTTTACCGGTTTTCATATCTGTTCTTATGATCATTCTCCCGCCAAAGTCGGCCCCTTCGCAAACGATCATATTTCCCTTTTTATCAAATCTGATACCGTTTGACATTCCGCTCGGTGAACGAAAAACAACTGTCGTGTCTTTTAGGGGATCATACTTCCAGATAATCCCGGCCTGCATATCAGTTTCACCGGTAAAAGTCTGATCACTGAAATATATACATCCGTCTTCTCCAAAAGCCGGCCCTTCCGTAAAGAACCCTCCGTCAAATACTTTTTCAGGTTTTTGATCCCGGGGAAATACTTTGCCTGTCTGGGAGCATATAGATGATATCCCCAATATTAAAATCATTAGAAGCATTTTTTTCATAACAGCTGCTACCTGACTCTCCTGCCTTCCTTAAGGAAAGGTTCGGCAAGACCTTTTAATGAACCATCAGCTTCATAAATAGGTTCGGGAGAGAACTGAATGGCATAAGCTCTGCGGAGCTTATTTGTCTTATTTGCTCCCGATCTGTGGAAGGTGGTGCTTGAGAAAACGACTATCGAGCCTGCAGGGCAATTTGCGGGAATTCCTTTCTCCGGACCAAAATATCCCTCTCTGTCGTTCGATCCTGGTACAGGCTTATGTTCCACTTTCTCCTTTGTGCCTGCCAGTGAATAAGGAAGAAGGTAAACCGTACCATTCTCTTCGTTAACATCATCAAGCGGAACCCAGGCATTAACATAATACTTGTGCGGATGATCGACATAACCTGAATCCTGGTGCCAGGTAAATTCCGCTCCTTTTGGATCCGTTCCTTTAACAACAAACTGCTCCCAGAAAAGGTATGCTTCATCTCCGATCGTAGCTTTACAAATTTCTGCCATCAGATCACTGAAGATGAACTTCCCAAGTTCAGGATGATCCTTAAATGCAAGGAAAACGAAGTAGCGGCTGTTCCTCCTGCTGAGGTTCAGTATGTCTGTTCCCAGACTATCCATCTCCCTGTTCTGCTGTTCTATAAGTTCGACGCACTTATTCCTTACTGTTTCAAGTTCCTTTTCCGGTATTATATTTTCCAGTATAAAAAAACCATCTTCCCTGTATTTCTTTTTTTGCTCCTCTGATATTTTGAAGTCGGTCAGTGTACTCATATATATTCTCCTTATAGGTTTAAAATCTCTCCGGAATTACCGTTTTTCCACCCTTATTAATAATAAATGTAATTAAACCGCTTTTTCAGTTTCAAAATCAAAAAAGTGAAGCTTATTTGTATCGAATAATAATTCTTTTTTCTTACCTGCTTCGGGGATTTCTCTCGCAGGGATTCTGGCAACAAATTGTTCTGATTCAACATTAAAATAAAGCAGGATCTCATTCCCCATCGGCTCAACTACTTCCAGCCCTACATTTACAGGGCTGTAACGAACGTCATTCTTTGTAATGGATGAATCATAAATATCTTCCGGTCTGATGCCCAGCCAGATATCCTTATTATTATAATTATTAAGCCGGCCGTAATTATTGCTGACGATATTTAGTTTAACCTGTTTACCGGCGCTTTCAAACACTGCTCCTCCATTAATCCCTAACTTTCCCTTCATAAAATTCATTGAAGGACTGCCAATAAATCCGGCAACAAATTTATTAGCCGGTTTATTATAAAGGTTGAGAGGAGTATCAACCTGATGCACAATACCATCCTTCATGATCACGATCCTGTCCCCCATTGTCATTGCTTCAGTTTGGTCATGTGTAACATAAATCATCGTTGCATTTAATTTCTGGTGAAGCCTCGAGATTTCGGTTCTCATCTGTACTCTTAACTTAGCATCAAGATTACTGAGCGGTTCGTCAAACAAAAATACTTTCGGCTTTCTAACTATCGCCCTTCCTACAGCAACCCGCTGCCTCTGACCGCCCGAAAGAGCCTTAGGCTTACGGTCCAGATACTCTTCAAGACCCAGGATCCTTGCAGCGTCATGAACACGTTCATTTATGTCTGCTTTCGAAAATTTCCTAAGCTTAAGTCCAAAAGCCATATTTTCGAATACCGACATATGCGGATATAGAGCATAATTCTGAAACACCATCGCAATGTCTCTGTCTTTTGGTGAAACGTCATTTACCTTTTTGCCGTCGATGAACATTTCTCCTTCAGTAATCTCCTCCAGACCTGCAATCATTCTTAAAGTGGTTGATTTACCACATCCCGAAGGGCCAACGAGTACCACGAATTCCTTATCATTGATCCTGATATTTACATCATCAACCGCTTTATTTCCGCCCTCATAAATTTTTGTCACATTTTTCAATATTACTTCAGCCATTTTTCTGCCTGTCTATATTACTTATTGATTGTTGAAAGCAATTCATTCGATTTTTTTGCAGCTTCATCCAAGGCTGTCTTCGGATTTACATTTCCGACGATTGCTTTCTCCACAGCCTCTGCAATACTCTGGTTTATTTCAACCCGGTAATAATCGATGGATGCTCTTGCCCGGCTTATTTCAATTTGCTCAACAAAGGATTTCATAGCCGGGTCCTTTTCTAAAAACTTTTTGTAGCGTGGAAGTTCAAGTACTGATTTTCTGACGGGCAGATAGCCCGATTCTTCGGAAAACATCGCCTGGTTTTCGGGCTCCAGAATCCATTTCACAAATGTCCATGCGGCTTCAGGATGCTGACTTTGTTTGAAGATTGCCAGATGCTCTCCCGCAAGATACGTTGCTCTGCCGGCAGGACCTGCTGGAAGATAAGTTACTCCCCAATCGAAATTTTTGATTTCCCTGAACTCAGGCAGATCCCAGGGACCGTCCATTATCATAGCTATAGTGTTGGATATGAATCCAAGATCGTGCGTCAGTGTAAAGTCCTTAAAATTCTCGGCATCAAATAATTTCTTCCAGAAGGAAAGTGCCTGCACACCTGCATCACTGTTAAAAAGAACTTTCGTCTGGTCATCATTTATTTCGGTCCCTCCGGCCTGCCAGAGAAATGGGGTCCATTGAAGCACCATCCATATACTCAGGGGACCGGAAGCCGGAAAAGCAGGTATGTAAAATCCATATTGGTCTTTTTTCCCGTCCCCGTTTTTGTCTTTCGTCAGTTTTATTGCATAATCATAAAGTTCATCCCAGTTCTGCGGCGGTTTGTCGGGATCAAGTCCCGCTTCCCTGAACTTATTTTTATTGTAAATAAGAGCAAGAGTAGTTGCTTCCATCGGCATGGCATAAAGCGTATCTCTCCATTTTGCTGATTGAAGCGACTGAGGATAGATATCTTCCATTTCCTCTTTCGTTAAGCCGTCTTTTCCATTAATGAAGTGATCCATTTTGTAAATCGCATCGGCTTCAACAAGTTTATTCAGAAAATCGCTGTGGATCCAGGATATATCCGGAGCCGTATTACTTTGAATAGCAGTTACCAGCTTCTGAACAAGCGGATCGCCGCTCGGCACATATTGTGCATTAACATGTATACCGGGATGTTCTTTTTCAAACTTATCGATAAGACTATTAAGTGCCGGAATTGTCCGTGAAACGAAACTGTGCCAGAAGGTTATAGTTACAACTCCCTGCACATTCCTGGAATTGTCACCGCATCCGCTGAATATCATGATTGCGGTAATTAATATGGTTAAATATTTTTTCATAAATAGGTCAGCTAATTAAATACTGAGAAGCAGTATTGGCAAGAAGCCAGGCAAGACAGAATGCGTCATCAACATCGTTTCCGATATCAGTATCAGGAAGTATTTTAAGAGAGATTTATCTTTTAATTGATTTTGATATTTCTTTAATGAAGCCCGGATTTGTTCCGCAGCATCCGCCGATAAAATCGGCACCTGAATCAAGCAGCTCCGGAACATATTCTGCAAACTCAGAGGCGGATGTTTGATAGACAGCCTTTCCATCTTCGAGTTCCGGAAGTCCTGCGTTGGGCTTTATCCATAAAGGAAGGCTGGTTGAAACTTTCAACCTTTTGCAGATATTGGTAAAACCTTCAATTCCCTGTCCGCAGTTCGCCCCGATAACATCTGCCCCTTCATCTGTGAGAACCTGCGCTGTTTCCTCCGGAGAATTACCCATCATTGTATATTCTTTGCTCTTCCCTGAATCAAAAACCATAGACACGACTACAGGAAGTCCTGTTTCTTTTGCTGCTTTTAACGCTGCTTTTGCTTCTGAAAGATCCGACATAGTTTCGATCACAATACCGTCAGCGCCTGCATCTTTTATTGCATCTGCCTGCTCTTTAAAGACTTCGTAAAGCTGCTCTTCGGTTACATCTCCGGTCATTATCATTTTTCCGGAAGGACCAACTGATGCAAATACATATGCTTTATTTCCTGCAGCCCTCCGGGATATATCTACGCCTGCCTTATTTATTTCATCAACTTTATCTTCGAGTCCGAATCCTTCAAGTGCGATCCTGTTGCTGCGGAATGTATTGGTTAATATTACCCTGCTCCCTGCTTCCACATAGGAGCGTGCAACTTCCTCAACCTTATCAGGATGAGTTAAATTCCAGGAATCGGGACATTCATTAAGACCCAATCCCTTTTCCTGAAGCTGTGTTCCCCAGGAACCATCAGTGATAACTGTTCCTGAAGCAAGTAGTTCCTTAATGATTTTTTTCATATCCTGTTTTATTTTAGCGTTAATCCCATAATTCCGGATGTTGATTTTTCCGGCAGCATAATATGAGAATCTGTCAGCTTAACTCCAATATGCTTTTCAGGTTCAAGCAGCCTGAATATTTTGGTTTGATCCGATACATGCCAATCGCCGTAACCGGGAGATAATCTCTTATACTCATATTTCTCCTCGGTATTGCCGTCGTTCATGTAGCGGTTAAGATCATTGGCAGCCATTTCAGCAGCTCCGGCACCTATCCCGTTAAGAAGGTAAGCGTCGAACATTTCTCCCCGCTGCATCAAAAGTTTAACTTCATCATCTATTCCGGCCCCTATTGTTACAACATAGACAGCCGCATTCCTGTTGAGGAGTTCTTTTGTGCTGATCTCCTTGCTTTCCTTCAGCGAGGAATGACTGTTGAAAATTTTTAATTTAGTATTTTCGAAAAGTATATCTGTTCCTGCAATCATCAGACCCCGGGGATCTGGTAGAGTATCGATGATTTTATAAACAGCTTTCGGTGTGATCAGCTCAATATAATCTTCCAGAAAAAGCAGAATCTTTTCAAGCACGTGTCTGCCTGCATCAGATGTGGAAAGGGGATTAAACTTTAGGCTGGCCCCGATTTCCTTGTAAAAATATCTGTAAGTTTCAAAATCCTTAAAGATTTCAGCTTCCCTGCCCGCTCTTTCATTTTCGTAACGTTTCAATAGTCCGGCGCAGCGATATAGTGTATTTCTCGCTCTTTCATCCAGTGAATGGCCTGATTTCCATCCTTCTTTTATCTTCTCGATTTCACCGAAAATATTCCTGTTGCTTAAAATTTCCTTAGTGAGTGGAACATAATCAGACGGATTCACCCTGTAGATAAATCTGCTGCTGACAAAATTACTGTCCTCAGATTTATTAAATATAACTTCGCTCAACTGCCTGTGCTATTTTATTGAATGATGGTTTTAAATCTGTGTATAGATTTTTATAAACTTCATAGTACTCTTTATATAGAGGGATATTTTTCTCCTCCGGCCGGGTTTCACTTTCCTTTTTAATACACTTTTCGCAGGCCTCACTTATACTATTAAAAGTACCCGTTCCTGTTGCTGCGAGCAAAGCAGCACCGTAAGATGCACCTTCCGTTGAGTTGACTGTTATCAACTCAACATTAAGAATATCAGCCAGGATCTGCTTCCAGAGTTTACTCTTTGCTCCTCCTCCGGATATTCTTATTTCATTCGTCTCCAGGCCTGTTTTCCTGTTCAGTTCGAAACAGTCTTTCAAACTGTATGCTACTCCTTCCAGCACTGCCCGTATAAAATGTTTTTTTTGATGCCGGATAGTTATTCCTGTGAAGGTTCCTTTTGCATCAGGATCAGGATAAGGAGTTCTTTCACCTGTCAGATAAGGGAGAAAGATCAGTCCTTCGCTTCCCGGCTCTGCTTCTGCTGCCCTACCGGTCAGTATATCGTAGACATCTTTTCCTGATTTTTCAGCTTCAGCAGTTTCCGACTCGCAGAATGTATCCCGGAACCATCTGAACGATCCGGCAGCTGAGAGCGTAACGCCCATAAGATGCCAGGTGCCCGGAGAAGCATGACAAAAAGCATGTAGCCTCCCTTCAGGTTCAATTATAAGCTTATCCGTATGCACAAAAACTACTCCCGAAGTTCCCAGTACTACGGATGCAATTCCGTTTTTTATGGTACCGGTACCTATACCTCCTGCCGCCTGATCGCCTGCACCCGCCACTACAGGCGTACCGGCTTTGACTCCGGTTAATTCAGATGCTTCTCTGGTCAGACTGCCTGTGATGGCCGTAGATTCGAATACTTCCGGCATCCAGTTATAATTTATGCCCAGTTTATCTAAAATCCCGGATGACCATCCCCGTTTACTTACATCCAGTAAGGAGGTTCCTGATGCATCCGATACATCCATCGCAAACTCACCAGTGAGGCGGTAACGAATATAATCTTTGGGGAGAAGTATATGTTCTATCTTACCGAACACTTCAGGTTCGTATTTCTTAACCCACATAATTTTGGGAGCCGTAAATCCCGGCAGTACCGCATTCCCGGTTATCCGAAGCAGGTTGCTGAACCCTATAACAGAGGTAATTTCTTCACATTCTTTTAAAGTCCTCTGATCATTCCACATGATACAGGGACGCAGAACATTCCCGGCTCTACCAAGCAGAACAAGTCCATGCATCTGGCCTGTGAGCCCGATTCCCTTAATATTTTCAGGATTAATTTTGTTATCCCTGATCACCTTCTTAAAGCTTACCTGTACGGCTTTCCACCAGTCTTCCGGATTTTGTTCAGCCCATAGGGGTTTCGGATTGAACATTGGATATTCTTTTGAAGCTGTGCCGATTACCCTGCCGTCTTCATCAATAAGAATTGCCTTAGCTCCCGTTGTACCTACATCAAGTCCCAGGAAATAATTCATTAGCCGATATCTTCCTTTAATATTTGAAAAGAATCCCTGGATGAATTTTTCCTTACCCATAATGCAAGTCGTTGACCTATTCTAATGCAGGCATCCTGCGCTTTCTCATCGCGGGGCTCTCCAACTGTTATGGCTCCGTAGTGAAGGGTATAGCCGTCTGCCACGTAATCTGTTACACCGAAAACAAGAAATCCATAGTTCATCAGGATACTGAGAATGGACTGACATGTAAGCTCCGCACCGCCACCCCATCCTCCTTGCGATGAAAACGCACAGCCTATTTTACCATCGATCTTTCCCCATAGGTCATTGCACGTTTCATCCCAGAACCTTTTCATCTTCCAGGATACTATTCCCATGTTCGTGGGACTTCCAACGGCAATGCCGTCGCACCATACAATATCATCCTTCTCCGCCTCATCCACACTCTTAAGACGAAGATTTATATCATCACTCTGGCTGACTCCCTCAGCCACAAATTCCGCCATTCGTTTTGTATTTCCCGTGGCGGAATCGTATACGACTAATATATTATTCATAATTATTCCCCGATAATTATTAATGCCAGTTATATTTATAGGGACCAAAATCGGCCTCATAGAAGCTCGATATAAATTCACCTGGTTTCGAGACCTCGTCAATCTGATTGTTATCCTTCTCATCCAGCTTAACCTCTGCGGCTTTCAGATTATCATCAAGCTGTTCAATATTTCTGGGCCCTATTATTGCACTTGTTACAGCGGGCTTTTGAATGACCCACGCCAGACTAAATTGCGAAGGTGTGCATCCCTTTTTCTCAGACAGTTTTTTTACTACATCGAGAACATCGAAAGCTCTTTCTGAAAAGCTTCTTGAACTCCAGAACTGGTCATCTTTAAATCTTGTACCTTCAGGCCGTTCTTCGTTGCGTTTATATTTCCCGGTTAAAAATCCTCCTGCCAGAGGCGACCACGGAAGTATTGCCAGACCATATTCCTGTGCCGCAGGAATTAATTCCCTTTCGATTCTTCTTTCAAGCATATGGTACGGAGGCTGTTCCGAAACAAACCTGTTTAATCCGAGTTCCTTTGATATCCATATTGATTCAACTACCTGCCAGGCACCGAATGTACTTGTGCCTATATAACGCACCTTACCAGCTTTTATCAGATCATCAAGTGCCCGAAGTGTTTCGTCGATAGGAATATCCGACTGCGGCCGGTGAATCTGATAAAGATCAATATAATCTGTCTGCAGTCTCTTTAAAGAAGCTTCGCACTGTTCAATAATATGTCTCCTGCTGTTGCCCATTGCATTCGGATCATCATCATTCATCTTACCATGAACTTTCGTCGCTAATACTATCCTGTGGCGTTTTCCGTTTTTCTTAAGTGCTTTTCCGGTATATTCTTCGCTTACACCCCGCTGATACACATTGGCCGTATCAATGAAATTTATCCCGTTATCAATTGCTTTGTCAACTATCCTTGCTGACAGCTCTTCATCCGCTTTTCTTCCGAACATCATACAGCCAAGGCAAAGACTGCTTACCTTAACCCCGGTTCTTCCCAGATTTCTATACTCCATCTTTATTCTCCTTTCTGAACATATTCCTGAAATAATTCTCCATTCTGTCTTTTTTGAATATATCAAAATACCAGTAAGGATAAATTCTCTCAGGCACACTTACATCGTCAAGTTCTTTCATTTCTCCGGCTGAAAGTTTCCATTCTCCCGCACCAATATTATCAAGAAGCTGTTTTTTATTCCGGGCACCGATAATTACGGATGTTATTCCCGGTTTCTGCAGAGCATAGTTTAAGGCAGTCTGACTTACAGTCTTTTTTCTATTCTGAGCTACCTTCTCAAGTTTGTCAAGTATCGCTTCACCTTTTTCCACATTATAAGGCAGATGCTGTCCCGGCCCTTTTAATCTTGTACCTTCGGGCCACTTTTTTCTGCTCCTGTATTTGCCCGTAAGTATTCCTCCGTGAAGCGGACTCCAGACAATTATCCCTATCCCCTGATCCAGACACGCAGGTACATGTTCATACTCCAGGTCTCTCCCTACAATAGAGTAATAAGCCTGCAGACTTGTAATTTTTGTTAAATTATTTTTTTCTGCTATGGCCTGCATTTTCATAATCTGCCATGCAAAAAAATTTGAGATGCCCGTGTATCTTACTTTTCCGGATTTCACGAGTAGATCCAGAACTTCCATTGTCTCTTCAAGCGGGGTTGTGAAATCGAATGAATGAACCTGGTAAAGGTCTATATAATCTGTCTTTAACCTTTTAAGACTCTCCTCACAGGCTCTGATAAGATGCGCCTTTGAATGACCATCTCCGTTAGGCCCATCCCACATATGCCCTTCACCTTTTGTGGCAATTACAACGTCTTTTCTTTTTGATCCGAGCGCCTTTCCCAGCATAGTCTCCGATATTCCGTTCGAGTAGACATCAGCCGTATCGAAAAAATTTACACCGTTATCAATAGCAAGTCCTGCTAAGTAATCAGCATCTTTTTGAGTCTGTTTTCCAAGATGTGTCCATCCTTTTTCTCCTGTAAACGTCATTACTCCGAAACAGATTTCAGATACTTTCAATCCTGAATTTCCAAGCAGTCTGTAATTCATTTTTTCCCTCAGTTATTTAACATTTCCTAAGCTGCAATCTCCATTAACCTTTTAACCAGCGAAACCGACTGGGCAGCATCACGGGTAAAACCATCGGCTTTTATCTCATCTGCAAATCTCTGACTGGCAGCCGCCCCGCCAATAATTACTTTGTTGTTAAGTCCGTTATCCCTCAACGCTTTGATCGATATCCTCATATTTTCCATTGTAGTTGTCAATAGAGCCGACATACCTATCACTGCCTCCGGATGTTCTCTGGCTTGCTCAACAAACTTTTCCGGCGGGGTATTTATGCCGAGATCAATAACTTCAAATCCGCCTCCTTCAAGCATCATTCTGACCAGGTTCTTCCCTATATCGTGCATGTCACCTTTAACGGTGCCGATTATAACCGTACCAAGTTTTTTTGAATCCTCGCCTTTCAGCAGGGGTTCAAGGATCTGCATACCCGATTTCATTGCCTGCGCCGATAACAGCATGTCAGGTACAAAATATTCACCATCCGAAAATTTCTTTCCGACCACTTCCATTCCCGATATCAATCCTTCTTTTAATATTGAAGAGACGGGCAATCCCTCGTCCACAGCTTTCTGAACGAGGTCTTTTACCCCGGGACTTTCTTTTAAATCAGGCGGGTATTTAGCGTTTATATCTATATGTCCGCGTATTACATTCTCTTTGATTTCATCAATAAGACTCATTTATTTCCTCCGGAATTTTATACAGTCTTCTTCTATGTTTACTATTATTTTAATCCGTACTCACCGGGAATAAACTTATCTGCATAAGTTCCTGCCCGGATCAGCTCAGTCAAACTCCCTTCATCTGCCGGTAACATCTCATTCTGCATCGAAAGCAGATCCAGCCACCTGTTTTCGGTATCGTTTACCTTTATATCAGCTTTCTCAATCGCATTTCTCAGCAGCTTAAGGGTTTCATCTACCGCAGTGATGACCATCTTATAGGGACTCTCTGCCTCCAGCATCTTCTGCGACAAATAAAGAACATTTTCAGGTCTGAAAATGAAAGCCTGTGGGTCAAAACCGGCATCGCTCTCTATCATCCAGTTTCGAAATTTTAAAGTTGAATCAGTACTCTCCTTCAGAGCGAGGTTCATCAGCCGGCAGTCATATATCAGCTGCTCAACAGAAACCACCGGAGCATATGCGCTTAGCAGCTTAATATTCTGAACCGATTCATTGCTCCAGAGATCAGTATAAGCTGAAGAGATATTACCAAGGCAGCTGAGGTGAGCACAGGCGCTCGACTTACCCTCCATCGATATGGGAATCCCTGTCATTGCCTTTATAAAAGGACCTTCATAGGCACAGTCTTTACTTGGTCCAACAGCACCCTGCCGGTATGCCGCAAGGCTTCTTGCTACTGAGGCAGTACGTACTACTGCAGCAAGTATTTTAGGGATCATTCCTTTATCAGCCAGTACCATGGCGGTATTTGCAAACCCGCATGCCGTATCACCTCCGGGTATTGTATTATATTTTTTAGAGATCCGGACTATCCTTTCCCAGAGGTAATCCATATCCTTAACAGCAAGTACTCCAAGTGCAAATACAATTCCCTGCAGATCAGCATTTATTAATGCTTCATCATGAACTTCTTTACCCCCGGTCGATTCGATTGACAAAATATCCGCCCCTGCAGAAGCGCAAAGCTCAAATGAACGGAACATGTTTTCAGCCATCTCCCCGCTTCTCATCAAAGGAGGACGATCACTGTCTCTTATGTCTACCGGCGTCGCCCTAAGTGCGGATTTCAAACCATATTTCTGATGAAATTCTTCAAGAATGCCTGTAAGGATCTCGGTTATTTCGGCTCCCCATTCCGGCGTAATTGTCATTGGCGGAAGAAGCTCAAATTCTACAACCAGCGCAGGAGCATACAGATCTGCTGCTCTTTTACATACGTCAGTCGCTATCTCCCTGTAGATATCTTTTATTTCGCTCCAGTTTGACTCATCAATGATCATTTGGGGCAGCGTGAAATTTATCTCAGGATACACCTCTCCCGAGCCTATTTCAAAGCCTCTCTTTAATTTCACAGGTCTTGGGGCTTTGCCGAATAGAAGATTATCAGGGCTGTCTATTAATAGTTTATCAGTATTCATTTTATTCTTTGGATTGGAACGATTATTTAAGTGGAAGCATCGGGACGTCAGAATTTACATCCGGCCCGAAGAATTTATATATGATAAGGTCTTCTTTACTATCGTTTACTATTTCCACACCCCTTACGGCACGGTCATGACAGATCAGAAGTTCATCCAGATCGTATTTACCCGAGGATGAATTCCTGGCGGCAATTTCAAACTCACCAAATTTTCCTTTTCCCTGCCATACAAGGATATTATATACACCGTTATCACGGCTGCTGAACTTACCGCCCTGATGAACGATAAGCTTTTTTCCGCTGAATTTGTTTGTATTATAAAAGATCCAATGCTCTTCACCTGAGCTGGTTTTGGTTTCAGTTATTAACAAAGGAGGAGTATGCCGGTTCTTATAAAATTCAGGATCACCGCTGGTCTCCCAGTTGATCATTTCAAGAATGATCTTTTCACCATATTTTTCTTTGTCTTCTTTCCTTACGTCTTTCCAGAGCAGATCCTTTGAAATAAAAGTATCCCCAACCCTTGCCTGCATCATTGCGAACACATCCGAATCCTCCTGCAGTTCTATTGTAAGAGCTGTGCCGGGAGCATGTAAAGTTCCGGAAGGAACATGAAATCCATCGTCCGCGTATTGAGTATAACCGAAAGAATGCTTAAGGATATTATCATCTTTCCATTCAACGAGATGAGGCAGCAGTACATCATGATTTCCGGTTTCGGCTATGTGGCAATGAACTCCGAAAAAAGTTTCGGGATGCTTTCCCTGGTCAACACCTTCCGGGAAATAATATGCTTCATCCTTTGAATTCCTGCCGACAAGAGAAGCATGATGCTGCATCTGGTGTATATGATAGGGTAGCCTGTCTTCATAATCAAAGATCTTGGCCAGTCTTTTTAGTCCTGTATGATTTTTTGCGTACTCAGTTCCGAGAATCATTTCCGGGTATGATTCCACGGCATCTTTGAGGGTGATTCTTTCTTCACGATCCATTTTAAGAAAACTTAATCCTTCATCCGGCACACCCACTTTATTATCGGCACTTGTTGTAGAGCCTATCCATCTCTCGCAGATCCCGCCCCGATCGCCAAGGTTATATTGCTCTTCGGGGAGACCAAACCTTTTACCCGGCGGAATAAAATTTCTTGCAACCCAGGCCGGCTCTAATCTTAATATTCCGTTGTTCTTTTCAACCTCATTCTCAATCAAATGTTTTAATGATTTGGCCATCTTCGTTATCCAGCTTTATTATTAAAATTTATCTTTGCTGACTCCATATTGTTTTTCCACCCAGCAGCAGTTTCAAGTTCCTTATTTCTTCTCTCATACCCGAAGGAAGATTTCACATTACTCGTATACCAGTCGATTGTCAGGGGCATCCATTCATTAAAAGGTGTTGACTCATAACCTAGATGCTCTCTGATCTTATCAAGACTGAAAACCGCTGTCCTTCTCGTATTAAAAGGAAATACGTCAGCCCCCGGAAAATAACTTATATCCAGGCTGTCAAATACCTTCTGATCTATATGAATTATTTCAGGATCTTTATGGAGAATCTCACAAAGATTTTTAATGTATTCATTCAGGGAATATATTTCTTCCGAGGCGACATTATACGCTTCTCCTATTGTTCTATCCGATTCTGCAGCATCACAGAAAGCTTTAGCCGTATCCTTAACATAAACCTGCTGGAAAGCGTAATCGCCTGATCCGGGAACTAATAGAGGCTTTCCATCAAGAATTCTCTGGATCCAGAAATAGTCTCTCCTGGTCACATCTTCGGGACCGCATACAAACACCGGCCGCAGCATCGTTACCGGAAAAGAACCGGGATTGTGTTCATTCCATAATACATCTTCGCATTTTCTTTTGTTTATTCCGTAATCCATCCCGAAGGGATTTCTCGGGAAATCAGGCATTAATTCGCCTTTATCCTGGTCTTCAGCGATAGGACACTTAACATCATTAGAGACCATATAAACAGAAACTGTACTGCAGTGAATAAATCTGTCTGTCCGGCCTTTTAAGATCTTTACGGCTGCTGCCGACTGATCCTCAGTGAACGCAGCCATATCGATTACTGCATCAAAGTTTTTACCCTTAACAGCTTGTTCAAGGTCGGTGCTGTTGTTTCTGTTGCCGGTTTCATAATGAAGTTTTTTATTCGCATCAAAAGGGATTGGTGATTTACCGCGCGTAAAAATGGTGACTTCGTGTCCCCTTTCCAGCAATATATCAACAATATTGCGGCTGATAAAACCGGTCCCGCCGATAATAAAAATTTTCATGAATTATCTTAAAAGAAGCATTTTTTTAGTAAGCGACTGATTCCCGAATTCGATCCTGTATATATACATTCCGCTCGCGAGGTTTCTGCCATTGAAGGAAACAGAATGCTGTCCGGCAGATTGTTCTGAATTAACCAGCGAGGCAACCTCTTCACCCAGAACGTCAAAGACTTTTAACACAACCTTACCTGCTTCAGGAAGATTGTAGTTGATTTTAGTTTCCGGATTAAAAGGATTGGGATAGTTCTGTGAAACCTCAAATGTCTGTGGAATATCTTCGCGGGAAGCTGTACTCCCCACACCGGTTACCTGAACAATAGAATCCGCCAGCATGTACACTTTCGCACTGAAATAATCTATTGGAACCGTAACTGTACTCAACTCTTCCGGAGTACCTGAGATTACGTCTCCCTCAAGCAGGTTTGTCATATAGTAAGTTTTTGAAGAATCAAGATTCATCTGATCTACCGGAAGCGTGACTACAGCATCAGCGGAAGAGCTTCCCATATTGAGTATTGTTATTACATTCTGATCATCTGTAAATCTCCTGAAGGAGAAAACCGACTGGTTCGGGGTTACAGTCAACTCTTCATACCCTCCTTCATACAAAGCAGGAAGAGTTTTCCTCCAGTGGATAAGATTTTTGTAGTAAGGAAACAGGTGGTCGGGATCAAAATGATCAATCGGGAAGCCGGGATAAAAAGTAAACTCAACTTCATAAGGATGGCCTTCCACGCCAATTTCCTGACCATTGTACATTAAGGGAATTCCGTTAAGAGTAAATTCAAGGGCGGCAGCCATCTTCGTCCTTGCGAGTCCATGATGAGTTATAAAATGAAACTGATCATTGTTTTCCATAAATCTCAGAATTTTAGCGTCAGGAGCATAACCATTACCATGGTTTGTAATTGCCTGCCGCAGGAGATTAGACCTCTGGTTTTCATTCTGATAATTGAAGATTGTCGGATTAGCGTTTGGATTATAATCTGTCTGCCAGACCCAGTGCGAAACCCAGCTTTCCTCAGGATACCAGTCAAATGCCGCATCAAAATTCTCATCGAAGGTTGAAGCCCAGGTTGCTTTATCTTCGGCAAGCATCAGGAATCCTGGTTTTATCCTTTTAATAGCAAGACGAACATTCTTCATAAACTCAGGATTGCGTGCATTAACTCCCCAGACAGCATCGAACCTGTAACCGTCAATATCATAATTTTCTACCCAGTACTTGCAGGCTTCTGTGATCCATTTCTGCACTTCCGGGTTATCAAAATTCAGATTGACAAGTTCGTTCCAGAAGTAATATATGAAGCCGTCGGGATCTACATTATAAAACTGGGAGTACGGTGCATTATCCAGGGATCTTTGGTAGTAGTCGTAGTAGTGTGAGTCTTCCCCGTAAGTAATAGAATTCTGAGCATAGGGATGATACTTTGATGAGTGGTTGGGTACAAAATCAAACATCACTTTCATACCATATGATTTAGCTGTCTGAATCAGGTTATGAAGGTCCTGGGGACTGCCGTAATCTCCGCGCACTGAAAAATAATTAACGATATCGTAACCCTGTCCGCCGTTGTGCGTTCCCATAACCGGCTGGATCCAGATTGTATTTATTCCAAGTCTGACGAGATCGGGAATTTTATTTATTATATCATTGAAATCGCCATTGATAACAAAATTATAAGGAGTGACTTCGTAAATAACAGCAGAATCTATCCAGGAAGCGTAATCGTCCTTAATATGAAAAACTCTTATCGAGTCCTGATATTTAGTTATAAACGTTGCGGCCTTAACTGTATCCCCACCTCCGGTATATACATAGAAATTAAAATAATACTCGCCGGAAGGGGAATTTGAGGCAACTGTGAAGGATGCCGTTGTATCGTTTATCCCGGTTATTGAAACCTGATCGGGATTGTTTTCATCTTCTTCCCATTCATAACTTAATGATGGATCCCCGGGATTACTCAATATTTTCCCATGCAGGGTTACATTCTGTCCGGATGCCTCTGCGTAAGCGTACACCTCGGGCCTGAGCTCATACCCCAGCGTATAAGTAATAGTATCAGAGTTGTAACCGCCGGCTTCAGCAAAGAACCAGCTTTCACCTTCGGGTACGCTTATATCAACAGAAAAAGTGCTGTCTGAAGAAACGTTAAAAGGAATTGCAGTTCCGTTGAAATGCAAATAACCCGAAGACGAATAATATCCTGCAAGTCGTCCATTAATAACCTGCTCCTGTTTCCACACTTTTGCATCGTGAGTGTGAAGAATGATCGATTGTGCATACATATTGTAAACCAACCCTGTGATCATCAGTATCGCTGTAAAAAGTTTCATTATCTCTCCCTGGTTTTTAGTATTTACCGTAAGTCTGTGCCACTTCCACCATCTTAAACAGATTTGCATCAGGAGTATCCCGGCCGCACTGATCACCGGTAGAAAGAATAAATCCGCCGTCGTAACCTACTGTATCAATTAGCCGCTTACATTTATCTTCAACTTCCTGCGGAGTGGCAGTCAGCATAAATTCTGTAGTGTTGATATTACCTTTAATGCACAATTTATCACCGACAATCTTTTTAACTTCTGCGAGATCAACGTTTCCCGTAGGAGGTTCTTCCATAGGTTCCATTGATGCCAGATCGCTTTCCTTTGCAACTATTTCAATTAAAGGCCAGCTTTTACCACAGATGTGCAGATGTGAAATTATACCGGCGTTCTTACATAGAGTCGAGGCTTTCTGTACAAATGGAAGTTCATATTTTTTAAAGATATCAGGTGAGCTAACACTAAGACTTGCACTGGAGCCCCCCAGCATTATTACATCGGGTTTCGCTTCGAGCATTGCTTTAACGTTGGCAAGGGCCCATTCCATCCAGAATTCATGTACTTTATCCATATAATCTGATTCCATCATAAAATCCATGAATACCTGTTCAAAACCTCCCTGCCTGTAATGAAACCACCAGTCCTGGAATACAGGGATCATTCCCATATAAATTCCAAAATCGCCGATAACATGTTTATCATTATATTCTTTCTCCCATTCCCAGTCTCCCCGTCCCATATGCAGCTGAAATTTTTCAAAGTCGCTGTATAAATCCTTGATCGGTTTTTCCTCTCTCCATGGCGGTTCATCTGCAAAATAAAGTTCTTTTTCTGTAAGATCCCCTTTTGCTGTATGGCAGATCCTTTCTACAAGTTTTCCATCGGGAACGTCAATGATTCTGCTCTCGAATTCAGGACGGTCAGGACAGGTCTGCTTGAGCCCACCATACATATAAAATCCATCCATCCCGAAATGCTGAATTGCTTTTACATAAACTTCCGCGTGCGTTGCGGATGTCCAGCCATTATGTTCCCTGCCGTCGAGATGAATTTCAAAGAAGGGTCTGCCGTCAAGACGATCAGGTACCATCACAGAGATATCAGGACTTACAGGAACGTAGTCGGCTTTTTCCCTGCGCATAGCAGTTAATATTCTTTCTTTCGATGTCATTCTATATTCCTTGTTCTCCGGGAAGTCTGTTCCAGGAGGTTAATATTTCTTTTAATCTGTCAAACGAAATCTTGGGAGAAACATCTTCCCTCACCAGGCCTCCATTTACAATGAAAGGTCTGAAATCAGAGAAGTCATACCAGTTAACGGCTTTTATAGACGGCCGGCTGTAATAGATCGTGTAAACCTGTTCAAGCCAGTCAGCCTGAAGATCTTCATCCCATCTGCGGTGCCATTCATAGGGTTCATTCGATATTTTCATGGTACCGTCCATAATATGCTCTACCGAATATCCCGATGAAGCTCCCAATTCTGTTATATACATTGGTTTATTAAATTTTTCAAGGCGTTCAAGCAGCCTTACTATATCTGACAGGTCTCTTCTCGGAAAATATATTTGAATACCAAGTACATCAAAGTCCACTCCTGCGGTTGTAAGGTCCTCTATAAATTTCCTGGGTGAGCGCAGAGGACGTGTTGCGTCCATCCTGGCCATCCTTCCCATGGCTGCATACTCCGCCCAGGGACAGCAGTTATTTAGTATCCTGGTAACTTTGGGATTAACTTCCTTCGTTCTGTCGAATGCAAGTCTCGCAAGTTCGGTCATCTGGTCGGGAGTGTGATTAAAGATATTGGCCCAATCGTGATACTCATTAAAAACCTCCCACGAAAGCACATTATCTTTATAGTGAGTAACAAGATCGTATATGTGTTTTTCCATATACTGTTTGAGCTCATCATAATTCTTTGTCTTCAGCCAGTCGGGCGTTACCGTAGGATGAAACCAGAACAGCGGTCTTCCTTCAATTTCGATCTTATTCTTCATCAGGAAATCAACTATATCATCTTTAATTCCCCAGTTGTAATGGCCTTCTGAGGGTTCGAACAGTTCATACCAGCTGTCCCATACGTAATGCGTCACCGTTGCAAAGTTGAATAATTCAGGAAATCTTTTGACAAATTCTTCCGACTTCGCCCAGACCATCTGCCTGCTCTCACAGCCGAAATGAAAAGGATCGTTACGCTTCATTCTCTGGATTTCCGAGTTTGCTCTTTCAAGTTCAATTTTTTCTCCGGCCCAAAGGGCATATTCCAGGGCTTTATCAGATATCTGCGCGCATTTTTCACCGTCACTCTGATGCTTTTTAGCGGCTTCATAAAGTTCTTCGGAGAGATTAACGAGGTGATTTACCTCAGAAGAGAACTGTGTACCGGATCTTTCGTATCTGTCCTTGACATTCCTGTTGCGGGTAACCCTGGTGCTGGCAAATTCCAGATTAAGGTTAAGTGAACCGTTAATATCACGGGTAGAATAAAATTCCCCGCCGTTATCGGCAGCCAGCATAATGTAACCGAAGTTCTCTATGAACCACCTGGTGTTAATTGAGAATTTCTGATCAGATGCATCTTCGGGAATCATTATGCCGTCCTGTGTGATCTGGACATTGGACTTGAAGGGATCCTCATTTGTGTCGGTCAGGTATGCAAAATTCATCGGGGGCATCCAGGGGTGAGGATAGGGACGAAATATAAGATCAGTATCCTTTTTTGTCCTGAGCGGGGTTGCCCATCCGGTAAATAAGGATGAGGAGGCTGCAATTGCCGCAGAGCTTAAAGCCCCAGTTCTTAAAAAGTTTCTTCTTGATATTGGTTTCATATTATTACTGAAATATTGAAGTGAGTATTGAATTAAAAATTATTGCCATTTTCTTCTGAGATTTAACAACCTGTCGTAAGCAGCTTTTTTTTCTCCTCCGGGTGAACGAAGAAGCCCGCCTGATTTCAGGAACCCGTATGGATCAACAAAATCATACCAGTTTGCTGCTTCAATAAATTCTTTGCTGTATCCGTAAGTGAAAATGTATTCCAGCCAGTCTGCCTGCAGCTCCTCGTCCCAGTGGCGGTGCCATTCATAAGGTTTTGTACTGTAATCTTCATCCGGTTCTGTGAACTCCTGCGTAATCCCGCGGGAAGGAGACCCGACTTCCGCAAGCTGAACCTTCTTACCCATATTTTCATATCGCTCAATAGACTGAATTGCTTCGGTTAATGTTCTGTGTACAAAATAAACCTGTACTCCGATAATATCGAAATCAACACCTGCTTCAATGATCTGCCCGGTAAACTGATGAGGTGTCCGCTGCGGGAATTTTGCGTCCAGTTCATGCCACTTTCCTTTCTGAACATAATCGGCAAAAGGACAGCAGTTGTTGATCAAAAGCCGGATATCAGGGTTGGTATCCCTCGCGGTATCGCAGGCTAATTTTGTTAACTCGATAGTCTGCTCGTGATTCAGCTGAACCTGGTTGGCCCAGTCGTGCATCTCATTTACCACTTCCCAGACTTTGATCTGATCGCCATAATGTTTTACAACTTCTTTCACATGTTTTTCAACGTATTTAAGCAGTTCCGGATACGATTTATTCATAAGCCAGTCCGGCGTAACCCAGGTATGTGTCCAGAATAAAGGCCTGCCCTCAACTGTTATATTTCGTTTCCTGAGTTCATTAATCAGTTTATCCCGCTCCCTAAATTTTTTGTTTCCTTCCTCAGGCTCAAAATCAATAAAATCTCCTTTAAGGTAATGGGTGATCGTGGCATAATTAAATACTTCAGAAAATCTCTCAAGGAAAAGTTCATTGCTGTCCATCTGAAAATATCCGCGGGTGTCACATCCGAATAAAAAGTCTTTCCTTGCGGGATTATTCTCTATATCAAACCTTGCTTTATCAATCTCTGTCATCTCGCTCGCTGTTATAGAATATTTCAGAGATTCCTGTGAAAGTTGTGCACAATTCTCAGGATTATTTTTATTCATGCGAGCGGCGTTAAACAATTCTTCCGATAGTGCAGTGAGATGTTTAATGGCTGATCCCGCCTTCCACCCCTGTCCGGTAAACTTATTCGTTCTTTCCCTGTTACGGATGATTCTTGTTTTAGCAAGTTCATAATTTAGGTTCAGAATATTCTCGCCGGCAGCCGGAAGGCTGTAAAACTCTCCGCCGCCGTCAGCAGGCATAAACAGAAAGCCGTAACCTTCTACATTCCACTTGACGCTTATTGCAAATCTTTCTTTTTCTTCAGTATCAGAGATCTCAATGCCGTTAGTGGTTACTTTGATATCAGAATGGAATGCGTCCCCCTTCTCATCAATTGACATTACAAATTCGAAGAGATGAGGACCTCTTCCCTTCTGGGTGAAATAGGGTTTGAATATTAATTTTCCGGCCATGGTTTTTTACTTAAATTAACTTCCATTCCTTTTTAAGTTTGAGCAGCCTTTCATACGCAGCTTTTTTTTCTCCCTGTGGTGAAGCAATGAGACCTCCGTTCTTAATCCAAGAATACGGATCCACAAAATCATACCAGTTCACAGCTTCTATCCATGGTTTGCTGTAGGCCATCGTGTAAAGACCTTCCAGCCATTCCGCCTGAAGATCCTGATCCCAGTTGCGGTGCCAGACATACGGCTCATTTGAAATTTCCAGAGAACCGTTCTCAATAGATGACTTTGAAGGACCTGATGAAGCCCCTACCTCTGTAAGCTGTACCGGGCGTCCGAATTTCTCCAGTCTTTCAATGAGAATGATTGTGTCAGCAAGATCCCTGTAAGGAAAATACATTTGCTGACCTGTTATTGTGAATTCAACATCATTATCCACCAGATCCTGCATGAACTGATGCGGAGTCCTCTGAGGAAATTTCGCATCAAGCTCTCCCCATTTTTTAAGCTGAACATATTCTGCGAAAGGACAGCAGTTATTTATCAGTCTCCCTACATTGGGATTTGTATCTTTGGCTACCTGGCAGGCCAGCTTTGTAACATTGGTGATCTGATCCGGGGTTAACTGCATTTCATTTGCCCAGTCATGAGATTCATTTACTATTTCCCACGCATACATACCGTCGCCATAATGACTAACAACTTCACGTGCATGTTTTTCCACATATTTAAGCACTTCATCATAACTTTTATTTCTCAGCCAGTCGGGTGTTACAGTTCTGTAAGGCCAGTATATCGGTCTTCCCTCAACTGTGATATTATTGCTTTTAAGTTTATGGAAAAGGACATCCCTTACATCATACTGTGTATCTCCTTCAGTCGGCTCAAAGTCCTGATAGAATCCGCTTATCAGGTAATAAGTAATTGTAGCATAATCGAAGGCATCAGTAAACATTTCCATAAATGATTCAGGATCCATCTGGTAGAATCCCCTTGCATCACAGCCGATGTGGAAACCTTTTCTTACTCCGTTTTTCTGAATCTCAAACCTGGCATTTTCCAGTTCTATCTTCTCGCCTGCCCACATTGCATAGAGTAAAGCTTTCTGAGAAAGTACACCGCATTTTTCGCCATCACTAAGGAATTTTTCAGCGTCTTTGAAAAGTTCATCCGATAGATTAACAAATGACATAACCTCGTACGAAGGGATCCATCCCTGTTTTTTATGCAGGTCGATCCTTCTCCTGTTCCGCATCACCCTGCTTTTCGCCAGTTCATAATTCAGATTTAAAATCTTTGAATCTCCTTTTGGTGGAAGAGTATAAAATTCTCCCCCGTTATCTGCAGTTATAAAAATGTAACCAAATCCTTCAACATTCCAGCGAACATCGATCCCGAATTTATCGCGCCCCTCGGTGTCCGAGATCTTTACACCATCCTTCGAGGCCGTAATATTAGAATGAAAAGCATCCCAGTTTTCATCCGACGCATATGCCCAGTCGAGTAAATTGGGACCAACTCCCCGCTGGACATAATAAGGTCTGAATACAAGTTCGCCCTGTTCAGTGATCGTTCTCGTTCTTTTTTCGGTTATGATTTCTGCATTAATTCCTGCGATACTGGATTCTTTAAGTATTTTCTTTGTCATAATATTTATTGTTTTGTTATGATTTTACCGGAAGATTTTCAAACCTGTTTTTGAGTTGTTCGAACCTGATATAGGCCTCCTTTTTCTCTCCCTCCGGCGAACGAAGAAGACCGCCGTTTTCCATATAAGAATATGGATCAACAAAATCAAACCAGTTGCCGGCGTGTATATAAGGCTTGCTGTAAATTAAAGTATAAAGATCTTCGAGCCAGTTTGCCTGGATGTGCTCATCCCACGGCTGATGCCATAAATAAGGTTCCTGTGAGATCTTAACCTTATCTAATATTACCGATTTGTTTGTAGGTCCTCCGGGACATCCTATCTCGGAGATCTGCATCGGTTTTCCAAGTGCGGCCAGCTTTTCGATCATCATCACCGTATCCTGAAGGTCCCTGTACGGATAGTACATCTGCTGTTCAAGAATATCGAAATCGATACCTGCATCGAGCAGGTCTTTGGAGAATTGATAAGGAGTTCTCTGCGGATATTCTGCCGGACTGCCGGAATAGCTGTGCATCTGAACATATTCCGCAAAGGGACAACAGTTATTTATAGTCCGTTTTACATTTGGGGCTTCGGCTTTAGCAACATCATTTATCAGCCTTACAAGTTCGGTTATCTGCTCATGATTTAAATGCAGTTCGTTCGCCCAATCGTGAAGTTCATTTACAACTTCCATAGCATAGAGTTTATCACCGAACTTTCTCATAGTTTCTTTAGTTAGTTTTTCAGCGTACTTCATCAGATCATCATATTTCATATTTCTAAGCCAGTCAGGTATGCAGCAGTCGTGGAACCAGAATAACAGCCTTTCCTGACATTTTATATTTCGCTCATTCAGTTTGTTTATAAGAAGTTCTCTTGTTTCGGGATTTATTTCCGCCGGGGCTGTCTGATAATCTGACATCATCCCGTCACCTTTAGCAACAAAAGTAATGTTAGCATAATCAAAAAGATGACCGAACATCTCCAGGAATTTATCCTGGTACATCTGGTAGAAACCTCTTGCATCACATCCTATATAAAAGTCATTTCTCCTGCCGGCCTGCAGAATATCATATGCGGCTCTGGCAAGTTCCATTTTTTCACTGGCCCATAAGGCATAAAGCAATCCGCTCTGAGAAAGTCTGGCACATTTCTCCCCGTCAGAATAATTTTTCTTTGCATCTTCATAAAATTGTTCCGAAAGATTAACCAGCATCATTATTTCAGGGTCAGGATTCCAGCCGGTAGTAGTAAGAGTCTTAAGTCTGAATCTGTTCCTTACAACCCGGCTGCCGCATAACTCATAATTTAGTATAAGATCAACCATCTTGCCTTCGGGAGGCAGCGTATAAAATTCACCGTGATTATCTGCAGTTATATTTGTCCAGCCAAAACCTTCTACATTCCACCTTACGTTTATACCGAATTTATCTGTGCCCTTTGTGTCGGATATTATTAACCCGGTATTTTTATCGATATGAATATCAGAGTAAAAAGTATCCCAGTTTTTATCAGTCGCCCAGCTAAGGTCATAAAGATTTGGACCTTTTCCTTCCTGGACGAAATAAGGTTTAAATATAAGTTCACCCTGCTGAGTGGATCTTGCTGTTCTTCTATCAAGCAGGAGAGTCGGTGCAGATAATATTGCGCTGGAAGCAACAAGAGAACCTACACCCGCCAGGGCAGAATTCCGGATGAAATTTCTTCTGGATATTTTTTTCATTTTTAATTTCTCTTAATTGTTCACGAACTCTAATTTACGCGGTTCGTCTACTTTCAGATTCAGCCAGACAAATGCCATTGCAGCAAATAGTCCCGCTATTATAAAAACCGCATTATATCCGAAAGCAGATGCTATCCAGCCTCCGAATAGTCCCGAGAGCACAAAAGGAGCCGTAACCAGGTTAGTTAATGATATATAAGTAGGACGGTCATCCTCCCTGCAGATTTCCGCTATGATGGTTAATCTGGATACCTGAGTCAGTGTTATAGTAAGAGCGGAAGCAGCAAAGCAGATAAAGTATACTTCAACAACAGGTGAAATTAGCGCAGCAATACATGCAGTAAGGGTAAACACTGAAGACCAGACAAGATTGAGCTTATGTCCTTGTTTATCCGCAAGATACCCGAAATAGAGACTCCCAAGGGTCATACTCAACATCATTATTATTGTAAAATAACCGGCGTAAGCATCCGGCAGATTAAACTTTTCAATCGCATTCACAGCAAGAAAAGCATTAGACATTAGTGCCAGCATCATCATTGAATCAGCAACAATAAAATTTCTGAAGTTCTTTTCTTCCTTCAGGATTGTACTGAGACGTTTAATGAATTCTTTATATGTGAAATTTGACTGAGGGTGATTAGGCTGCTCTTCTTTAAGCAGAATAAGGAAGATATAAGAGAGCATCGTTACTGCGAATGCAATAAGGAACAAAAGCGAATAATTATCGGGATAGCTTACTGAATCAAGAATAAGCGACACAACCCAGCCTCCGAATATGCCCATAGCCGCCCCTAGAACGGAGCGATATGCAAATAACCGTCCCCTTAACTGAACAGGAGTGATCTTTGAGATCAGATCAAACCAGCCGGGCAGATTGATACTACCCCCCAAAGCTGCAAATGCGAGTCCCAGAAATATTATTATTAGTGCTGTTGAGTTATCAAGACTGTCAACCAGGAAATAGGAAAGAAAGGCCATAACCAGCCAGGGAACTCTCTGCACAAGGGCAGTTTTAAGCATCCATGGTTTTTTATATCCTAGTTTACGTACGTGATTTGATACCAGGATCTGGGGGAAATTAAATCCTATCGACCATATTACCGGGATTAAACCAACTGCAATGTCGCTTCCGCTTATTTTTTTTATAAATACCGGGAGCACCGTCTGCAGAGATACAAAGCTCATCGCAAATGAGTATACGGATCCATCAAAAACATTCAGGAAGAAATTTTTCTTAACATTCTCATTCCTGAAATGTTTGGACTTAAAGATATCAGCCAATATAGACCTGCACCTCCCGTGCACCAAGTTTTAAGCTAAACTGATATTCTCCTTTTTCTTTTTGAAGTTTTACTATTTTTCCTGAGAACTGTTCGGTAAAAGATCTTGCTTTATTCCCGGTCAGCTTTATCAGTACTGTCACCGGTTTGTCTTCAAGGTTTTGTACAATCAGCATTTCCGCTTCATCTTTTTTCAGTAAATCAACCCTGACTTTTTTATTTGCCTCCGGTCTTTGGATTTTAGTACAGTATTCAACCAGTCCTGCTATCAGTTCTCCGTTTGTTTTGGTTTTCTCACGGTGGTAGACAAGACCTAAATAGGTGCCGATCTGAACTGCCTTACCATTTCCGTATTCTGCATATGTTATCGCAGGTTCTCCTGTACTGAATTCAGCAAGTACCTTTGCACCTTCTGCCGAAAATGTTTCTTTAATGATTGCACCCGTAACTGAGCTGCCTTCTTTTACAAATGGAAGAGCTTTCACCGTAACTATTTCAACTTTAATTTCTTTGTCGGCGGGTTCAACAACTTTCTGTTTTACCCCAAATACTTTATGAAAACCATAACCGGGCACAATTTTTTCGTGATGGCCTTTCTCTCTGTTCCAGGCGGCTGTATAGCTTTCGGAAATAAGGACCCCGCCGTCCCGCACCCATTCTTCGATCACAGAAGTGATTTGTTCATTAAATAAATAAGGAAAGGGTAGAATGAGAACCCTGTAATTTTGAAGTATGGATGGGAACTCGCGGGGATGAATAAAGTCAACCAAATAATTATGCTCATACAGCGATCTGTGAATTCCAAGGATTGAATCTGTAGCATTCTTTTCGTTTCCGGTCGCCTCCCATGAGAATATCTGGTTTTCGGGATTGTATAGAATGGCGATCTCAGCTTTTGACGGTTCTGCATCAAGCAGGAAATCAGCATTATTCTGAAGTACTTTTCCTGTTTCGGCATAAGCTTCCAGCCATGGTGTAGTACTGCCGTCGAGATATGTAAGTCCCCAGGTCGGAGCTTCACGTCCGAGAATTTCAGGCCGGTACTGCCAGAATACAAATCCTTTCAGATTGCCTGCTATGCCGCTGAAAACAAATCTTTTCACATCATTACTGTCTATTTTCTTCGGAAGATTAAGGGTATAACCCGGAAGCATCAGCATCTCAGCAGAAATCACGGGCTTGCCTTTAGCACAGGAACGAAGGATGTCAATCATCGCTGCGTCATCCATCTGGGTAAATCCATGAAGATCCCCGAACCTGCCTACATTCCAGGGATCACTTGCCGTTGAGGTTACCGGAAAACCCTGTATGAAAACATGGTGGCACATAAGCGGATGTTTACCGTCGTCTATCCATTCGGCAATTTCAAATCGTTTTTTAACATTTTCTCCTATTGTATTTACAAAAAACATCCTCCAATCGATCATATCATTAAAGGTATTTCGGGTTTTGGGGAGTTCAACCTCTTCAAATGAATGATAATTCCGGTTCCAGCTGACATTAAGATTTTTTATATCACCGTATTTATCCTTCAGCCATGATTTGAACTTGAATTCACAGTTATGGCAGTAGCACAGCATATCTCCAATCTTCTCTGCATTCTCAGCATATGCACGCATCTCTGCCATGCTGCTGGTTAACTCAGGTTCACTCCCAACATTCCAGATCTCGAGCGCAGGATGATCTTTATACCTCTGGAGCGTTTCCGAAAGAAACTGGATCATATGGCCCGTTACTCCATCATGATTAAAACACCATCCGAGTCCGCCGATTTGTCTGTGCGGTTGTGTCTGCGGACCAACTTTTTGTCCCGACAATGTTATCATCGAAGCATCAGGAAACTTTTTATAGATCCAGGCGGGGGCAACATCAAAAATAGTATTAAGCATTACACGTAGATTATATTTATCCGCAAGATCCATCAGTCTGTCAATATCATCGAACCAGAATTTCCCTTCTGCCGGATTATTCCACCTCCACTGAACCCAGAATTTTACAGTATTAAATCCCAGCTCCGACATTTTCTTCAGATCAGCTTCCCATTCACTTTTATGAGGAGAAGGTGCACGGTAATATTGCGAGCCGAAAGGAAAATATACTTTTGAAAGTAGTTTGCGCATACGTTTACACTACAAATTGTGATAAATATTTATAACCAAGCTTTAATCCTGTCTTAATCTTTTCTTCACTTCCCTCCCAGATAGGATCTTCGTGTTCTATTGAAAGTACATAATCGTATCCATTCTCCTGAAGTACTGAAATGAATTTCTGCCAATTGATCTCTCCCAAACCGGGCATTCTGTAGCGCCACCATCCTGATTTCCATGGGATCGGGTCAATCTGTCTTCCGAATAAACCGTATTTGTATTCCCCTTCAGCAAGTATTTCTGTATCCTTGGCGTGAGCATGAAAAATTTTTTCCGCGTAATCTTCAGCTGCCTGCAGATAATCAATACCGAGCCAGTATAAATGGGAAGGGTCGTAGTTTAAGCCGAAATTCTTATCAGGTAATTCATTGAATAATGCATCCCATAATTCCGGTGAATACGCATAATTTCCCGGGAGTCCGAATTTAACCCAGTTCTCCATGGGACAGTTTTCAATCATTATTTTAACCCCGCGGTCGCCGGCATATTTCAATATATCTCTGAATACTTTCCCGATCTCCTTTATGTTTTCATTCGGGGTTTTATCCGGACGGCTGCCAACAAAAGTTCCCACCAATTCAACACCAAGCAGCTGTGCAGTATCAATCACCTTTTTCAGATGTTTGATATATTTCTTCCGCTGTTCAAGGTCTGGATGAAGGTTATTATCATAATAAGCCATAGCGGAGATCTGAAGGTTATTCTCTGCAAAAAGATCTCTCACACGCGAGGCTTCTGATTTGTTAAATTTTGCTGCGTCTATCTGTCTTGCCTGGTAGTCCCTTGATGAATCCACAGGCCAGGCAGCTAATTCTAATGTATTAAAGCCCTGTCCCGATGCAAACTTTACGAGATCTTCAAGACTCGCATCCGGAAGACAGGCTGTTAAGAATCCAAGTTTCATTTAATGCTCCCTATAAGTACTTGTCGTTAAAAAATTCTTTGTTTTTATACTTCAATCCATTTTTGTTCTTTATTACTCTTGAGGATCGCTTCTACTATTATATTTTCATGATGCCCGTCACTGAAGGTGGGGAAATCAGGTTTGTCTTTAAGCGGATCCTTCCCACTGCGTATAAACTCATAAACGCTCATAAAGAGGTTTTTAGGTCCATCTGGATATCCTTCGGGATGGCCACCCGGATAATGTGCAAATTTTCTGGCCTCCGCAGAAAGGAGCGATGGATCTTTAATGAGTATCTCGTTTGCCTTTTCCCGGTATCCCATCCATAATTCATTGGGATTCTCCTGATTCCACGAAACTGCTTTTTTGCTGCCGTCAATTTCAAACCAGAAATGATTTTTTCTTCCCGCACTAACCTGCGAGACTGTAAATACACCTTTTGCTCCGTTCTCAAGTGTGAATAAAACAGAGCCTGCATCTTCTGTTGAAATTTTTATATCGCTTGTCTCAGAAGATTGACCTGCTTCCTTACCTTTGAATGTTTCCACACTTACCGCAGGTTTTTTTCTTACCTGGTGAATAGTCGATAAGTCTGCAAAGACTCGCTTGATTTTTAGTCCGGTTATATGTTGTATCAGATCACACCAGTGTGAGCCAATATCTGCGATAGCACGAGACTCACCGCTGACTTCAGTTTCCAGTCTCCAGTTATAATCTGTATCATAGAAAAGCCAGTCCTGCAGATAATGCCCATGTACGAGATAAACTTCCCCGACTTCCTTTTTGAACACTGAATAAAGATGACGAATAAGAGGGTAGAACCTGTAATTAAAATTTATAGCATTAACCACATTATGCTTTTTCAGCAGTCCTAAAAGTTCTGCGGATTGTTCTGTATTTATTGTTAAAGGTTTCTCAGAAATGATATGTTTATTGTTCTCTATTGCCGCTTTATTTATATCAAAGTGATAAAAGTTGGGCGTACAGTTGTGTATGACCTCAATACTTTTATCTGTAAACACATCATGCCAGTCTTCGGAAACAGCAGGAATAGAAAACTTGTCGGCAAGATTTTCAGCCTGTTCTTTTTCTTTTGAAACGAGAGCCGCTATTTCAATACCGCCTATCCTGCTTAATGCTTCGATATGCGCAGCTCCCATAAAGCCGCTTCCGATTACTGCGGTTTTAATTTTCTTCATTTTTTATCTCAGTTTTTCCTGATAATAATTTTGCTCTTTCGATCATCGCCTTTACTTCAGGCAAATCGAAATTCTGTTCAAAGTTGTATAATGAAAGCACAGGCACAACTCCCAGTGCACTATATGCAGCTTCCTGAAAAGCAAACATAGGATTTGAAGGGTGCCTCGTCAACAAATGTCCCATAAACTTTGTGTACTTTCCAAATAAATAAGTTGAAACAGGGTGAACACTTCTCCAAGGCACTTGTCCCTCCATTCCATGAACTTCGGTAAGACTGTCAATTCCGTGTATTTGAGCGAAAGGAAGTGCTTTAACATTTTGCTCATGTAGACCTTCCCCCGCAAACAGAATTCCCGGAAACCGGTTCTGCAGTCTCTCAATATGATTTCTCATCCCCGTAACAAAATTGGGACCCTTACTTACATTAAAAGCAAGAAGGGTTTGATCCAGGAATACAGCATCTGCTTTATAATTATCAATTAAATTTCCTATCACCTTTTCCATGAGATCTCCCCATTCACTGTAACCCGGATTTATATAAGCAAAATATGGTTCGGCAAGCCAGTCTCCGTCCATGTCCATACCCCAGCCCTGCTCCCTGCCGAAGGGATCTACAACCTGGTACTTCCTGAATTCCCTATACAACGGATGTGTAAATGTCATTGCAAGTATATTAGTATGAAGCATGACTTTATATCCCATAGAATGGGCAGCTTCCATAAGTTTTATAAATTCGGTTTCTCCTCCGCACTGCACACTGGGATTATAATCCGGTGCATGTGAATCGATCCCGTTCTCGGCAAAACCTGCGAGGTAAACGAGTGTATTCTCAGGAGGATAGAATTCCTTCCATTCTTTCAGGCGTTCAGTCATTTGGGAGAATGTATGTCCCGGCGTAAAGCTTTTCCTGGCTCCCCATAATTCCAGTACATAACTTATATCTTCAGCCCATGAAGGAAATCCTTTGTGGCGCAGGTACTCCGGAGGACTAAAACTTTCTTCCATCCATTCGCGGTAAAGCTCAACGCCTTCATGCCATTTTCCTTTAAATCCCGTCAGGTAAAATTCAGCATCCAGGCTGCCTGAATCCAACGGTGCCGGGGCTTCAAAGCCGTATGTAATGCTGAAATTATCTTTGCCCTTCCCTACCCTGAGCAGCTTCAGATCAGGACTACCGTCGCGGGAGCTAATCAGAAGGCCGGCGTTCCCTTTCATCCCCAGTACGAATTGTGCGTTCCACCAGAAAGGGTACTTATATGACAATGTATCCCCTTCAGGCATATTTGAAGATACTTCCTGTCCCCCCAATGCAGGTATGATCACACTATCAAAGTTAAAACCCGAGAGTTTCCACTCAATAAGCCAAACGGGATCAGGCGCATTCACCTTCAACACAATCCTGATCCCGTTCTGAGAGGCCGTTATTAAAAATTTTGCGAAGTAGTCCCCGGATATATCCTCAAGTATAAAAGATAAACCATCACCTTCATACTGAACATCCTTATACTCTGAGAGAAAAACCGGATCGGATAAAGCATCACGGGTACGTATGAAAAAATTCTGTATTCCATTTGCGCAAACCTTTGTGCGATCTGGTAAAATAAAAATCCCTTCTATATGGAAAGGATTTTCATCAAAAATCATTTCAACGCTGGCAGATTTAAGAGTTCTCTTCTTCATGTATACCCGGTTTGTTTCTTCATCATAAAATTATTTCAACAGGTTTAAGATCTCTCTTCTCCACATCGGTATGTGGTGTGCCCTTTCTGAATATAACGAAGTAGGATGACTCAGCTTTATCGGCAGGCAGGCAGGCACCATGCCATACACCCTCATTAATTTTTACAGCCTCTCCTATGTTAACTCTGAAGGCTTCGGAAGCAGTAATATCCTCCCCGTCGATCAGAAGAGGAAGTACGAATGCCCCGTCTATCGGAATTAATATCTCAGGGCTTTTTAAGTGTCTCTCCATCCCTGATATCACATTTTCTTTCTGTCTGTAAACCGTGCAGATCCCTATTTCCGTCTCCCCTTCTATTTTATAGTCGGCTATATCCGACCAGAATTTATAATCAGCTGCCTCTGATGTAGGCTTTCCTGAAGGGGAACTTACTACGCTCCCGAATTTCCTGAAGTTTTCGGGAGATATTCTTTTCGATTCAATACTCATACTTATTTCCCGATTTTTAATATTACAATCTCCCCGCCTTTCAGCTCAAGATCGTTCAGGATCGTTTGTCCCGGTTCGTTCTTTTTATTGCCGAACGAACTTTCAGTGCCCAGCTCATTAAATTGTGATACCTTTCCATTTAATTCTAATGGGATCACAATGTCGACTTTCTCCATCCTTGTATCCTTAACCATACCGCTTTTATCGCTGCCCTGTCTCCCCGGCACACTGGTCTGAAGCCAGGCGGCAACAACAACATCTCCGTTTTCCATCTGAAAAGCATGTGCCCTGCTGTCTGATCCGATAGGCGTTATAAGTGTAACTTCATCATCAATTGATTTGTACTTTGAAGAGAATAAGCTGTTGAAGAACTCCAATGCTTTTGCCGCCGGCTTGTCTGTCCAGTCAGCATAAGCAACTCCAAGGAATCTGTTATTATCATTATCACCTATTACATCTTCACTTGGAGGAAGGTCTTTCAGTTCATACCATGTAATAGCTGAGAGTTTTTCGGTAGAGACGGCAAGAGTCAGAGTTTTAAATAGTTCAACGGCCTGGTATTCAGGAGTATGTTCGTAATCGTAATATGCAGAATAACTATCCGAAACTCTCGCACCCTTCCTGAAAGTACTGTAACCGACTTCGGCCATCCATAAGGACTGGTTATTACCGTATCTCCAAATAATATCGCTTATTTCATTAATATACTCGGTGATATCTTCAATTGGATGCCTGTGCCAGGTCTCGTAATAATTATGACAATTCACAATATCGATATAAGGACTCAACCCATAATCCCTGAATAAATGAAGGAGGAAATAAGGATCGTATGCAAGTCCTCCCAGTACAACTTTAGACGAAGGATCGGCTTTCTTCACTGCATCTGCACCGATTTTAATGAATTCGGCAAATTCTTTTACTGAACCCTGCCAGTAAATTTCGATATCAGGTTCATTCCAGAGTTCCCATGTTTTGATCCGGTCTTTATACCTGTTAACAAGTTGAGTCATAAATACACCGAACTCATTAAAGTCCTTCGGAGGATAATTCCAGAAGAACAGCGTATCATTTGCACCCCTCGAAATCCACTGCGGCGTATAGCATATATAAGGTACCAGAGTTATGCCGTAATCATCTACCGCCATCTTTACAAAGTCATCCCAGAATAACCATTCAAACTTTCCCTTCTCCGTTTCAATTGCATCCCAGCCGAAAGAGATCCTGAGCAGGTTGATATTATGTTTTTTAAGAAACTCAAAATCATTTTTGATGATCTGCATAGTTGTTGTTTCTTCGGGGTAATCTTCACACAACCCCACAGGAACATGATAGTAGGCAGCATTTGCGGGCTTTTCAAGCTGGTCATATATAAGATTTGAGGATTGCGGATAAATAAAAATAAAAGAGAACGCTATTATGAAAAGTGCATAAGAGATTCTTTGTCTCATTTCAAACTCCTGTTTTTGATTTTCTTTTTTTAAAGCTCAACTTCTTCGTGCCAGAAGTCTTTTTTCCAGTAAAATTGTTTCAGCTCCGCAAGTTCATCCTGCGGAAGAAAATTTCCGTCGCTTACAGCTGTATTCAGTTCCGCCTGCCTGACGTTTCTTATACCCGGAATTACTGTACTGACCGTATTATTGCTTAAACAGAACCTTAGAGCATATTCTGCCATCGGCATTTCCGGATGCTTTTTGTTTTTGAATTGTTCTATTTCTTTTACCCTCTTTACAACAGATTTAAGGTTGTTTCCCCGGAAGTAATGTTTTCTAACATCTCCTTCCCGGAAAGTTGTGTCAATCGTGAGTTTACCTGTCAGAGCGCTTTCATCGAAGGGAACCCTGACTATAATTCCTGTCCCGAATTTATCTGCAGCAGGGAAAAGGTTCCATTCCGGATATTGTTCAAAGATGTTGTAGATGACCTGTACAGAGTCCACTTTACCAAGAGCCAGTGCCCCAATAACATCATCGGGAGTTGTATCTGGAACAGAAACCCCGACTGCCCTTATCTTACCCTGTTCTTTCAATTTCATCATCGCTTCATACCATTCATCCCTGATATTAAAAGCTGTGGCCCATGTATGAAACTGGTAAATATCTACATAGTCTCTCTGTAGTCGTTTTAATGATTTTTCGCATTCCTCAATAATTCTGGAAGCAGGGAAAGATTCATTAACATCCTGATCCTCGGGAGGAGGCCAGACTGTTCCGGGCATGGGCGGGACTTTAGTAGCAACAAACAGCTCTTCCTTTCTTTCTTTCAGAACCTTACCGATGATCTCTTCGCTGTGCCCGCTGCCGTATCCCTGGGCAGTATCAATAAAATTTACACCCAGATCGATTGCTTTATGCAGCGCTTTTAAAGATTCATCATCGTCCTGAGGACCCCACATATCACCGCCGATAGCCCACGCTCCAAAGCTGATTTCTGAAAATTGCCAGTTTTGTTTACCAAATTTTCTGTATTTCATTACTTCCTTTAATTTAGAATGTCACACCGGATATAAGAATGATATTAGCATACGGTGTCGTTTCACCAGTTCTTACAAATGTGATATTTCCTTTACTCCTGGTAAGCTCCTTAAATTTTTCGTGAGGTACCTTTTTCAGTTTAGCACCGTTCAGCATCTGGGTCGTATTTTCAAAAAGGCCATCTTTACCATCACACATTTCCTTTGCAATTACAGCACCCTCAATATGCAGTTCCTCCAGAATAATTTTCAGTGTATCCAGAAACCTCGGAATATTTGTGGTTAATGCGAGATCAATGATTTCAGAGTTTCTGGGAATAGGTAGTCCGCTGTCGCAAATTACCAGCTTATCTGTGTGTCCCATAGAAGCTATTATGCGTGATAGGTTAGCATTCAGTATTCCACGCTTCTTCATTTTAACTTTCCTCCTTTTAGGTTTTTATGCGGACTGTAATTCAGTAATTACAGGCATAGAGCTTTGCGCTCCCATTCTTGTTACTGAGATTGATGCGGCCCTGTTGGCAAAATTGATTGATTCTGATAATTCCCTGCCGCAGGCAAGTGAATACGCTAAAGCACCGTTGAATGCATCGCCGGCTGCGGTAGTATCTACAACATCAACCTTCTGCGTCGAATATAATTCAGTGCGATATTGATTTACCAGGAGAGCACCTTTTTCTCCCAGGGTGATTATAATATTTTTTACTCCTTTTTCGAGAAGCAATCTGGCAGCCTTTTCTGCTGAATTTTCATTGCTTACCATCATATTGGATAGTATCTGAAGTTCTGTCTCGTTCGGAGTGAGGTAATCAATTAAAGAATAAATTTCTTCCGGTATTTCGCGCGCGGGGGCAGGATTCAGAATAAAGATTGAATCATTTTCTTTCGCCAGTCTTGCAGTCTCTATAACAGTTTCGACAGGAATCTCCAGCTGTGTTAGTACCACTCCTGCTTTAGCAAATACAGCTCTTTTCTCACGGACATCTGATGTGGTCAGATTCATATTACTCCCTGAGATAACGATGATTTCGTTCTGCCCGTTTGAATCGACAGTTATTAATGCTGTTCCGGTGTGTTCATTTTCATCTGTCAAAAGATTAGTGAGATCAATACCATCCTTGCGCATTGTTTCGGATAGCTTCTTACCCAGGTCATCTTTACCCATTTTCCCGATAAAGTATGTTTTTACACCGAGCCTGGCGCAGCTTACAGCCTGGTTCGCGCCTTTACCTCCGGGAAACATTTGAAATTTGTTACCGAATATCGTTTCGCCGGGAAGCGGAAACCTGCTGCACTGAACTACAAGATCCATATTAGCACTGCCTACTACAAGAACTCCGTCCTTATTCATTTTCCTTTATGAACTCCCTTATAATGATAGTGTGTAAATATTTGAATGTGATATAACCGGTTCTTTCAGAAGTCCTGATTCTTTCCGGACTGCTTCAAGAATATTAATTAATGTGTTTGTAACTTTAATCGTAATGGTATTCGAGCCCGGCTTGACCATTCCTGTAATGTCAACTTTATAAGGATGCCAGGGTACAATTACAGGTTCATTTCCGTTTATCGAAATTTCAAGGACATCTTCACCGCAGTCAGCCTGCAGGAATAATTTTCCATCCATGTATTTTTCAGGAATATTTATATCTTTTGAATAGATTCCGGTACCTGAATAAAATGGGTAGCCCTGTTTTGTCCAATCGCCCACTTTAATATTATCCGACTGGCCTGTAATAATAAATTCTTTGGAGGATCCTGAAAGAGCGAAATCTCCCACCAGTTTTAAAAGGTCCAGTATACCGTCGGTTCTCCTCTCTGCTATTAATTTTACCGCCACAAGATTTTCACCTTCTTTTACGAAAGACCTGATATCAACTTCCTTTATTTCTGCATCTAAACTGCTTCTCTTTCCATTATCGTTGATCTCATTCCCATTTATGTACACCTTATAGCTGCTTCCGCTGAATCCGTCAATTAAAAGCCGCAGCGAGGAGGGAATTTTGTTTACCTTGAAAGACGACCTGTATAGTAGAGTTACAGGATAATATTCTTTGTCCCTTTCCTGTGGAAGCTGCATTTCCCAGGCTCCCATTGTAACATCAAGCCAGCTGCTGTCGTCAAATTCAGGCTGGTAAAATTTATCCTCCACATCGGGTACATCAGTTCCCATCTTCCAGTTATTTATACAGAGCACATTATCCCCTTCAATTTCGAACTTATAGTCTTTGCCGCATTTTAAAGGTTTCAGAGCCTTAACATTTTTAGCTTTAAGGTTCCTGCTCCCTGACTCCGTTTTAACCGAGGCATAGACCTGTTCTTCATTGACGTCAGCGTAACCTTTTATATGTTTTCCATCGAATTCTTCAATTTGAAGATTGGTCCTGGTAATGTAGTTGTCGGCATGTTCATCATTAATAATTACTATATGAGAATCACTCGAAGAGAAATTAAGTGTAATATTCAGACGGTCATTCTTTATATCAAAAACATGAAGCTGCTTCATTGCTCCTTTAACGGCGTCCCATAGTTCAGGTTTGCCTGTTTTCTCGAAGGTAATCTTTACATCTCCGATATCCTTCTGAGTTGTATTCACAAAGAAATAGATATCAAAGTTATCTTTTACACGGTGCAGATAAAAAACTTCTTCGCTGCTGATTGTAACATCCGGAACAAGACATTCATTAAGAAGTTTCTTTAATTCATTTTTCTTCCTTTCCCTGTGCATACCTTTTCCGTTAAGAAGATAAACATCACCCTGTGTGTTTTTGTGTTTGATACTGAACTTTGCTCCATTGGAGAAATTCTTCAACAGTTTTTCAGGGTTGGTTCCGAATAGTTTTTCAATTTTCTCAGCAGAATCCTTCCTGTTATAATCCAGAAGTCCGACCGGAAGCAGTGAATCTGCTATAACCTTTCCACCGCCTTTGAGGAATTTTTGGATGGATGTATAGGTATCCTTCTGTATATGAGTAACTGGCGGCAGTATGAACAAAGAGTACTCTTCATCACGTATTTTAATTTTGCCGTTCCTTATTTCGGCTTCATTAAGGATATCTTCATCCACATAATCAAAATCATAGTGAAGTTTAAGCAGGGTGTCTGTTAAATAATTAAAAGCAAATTCCGTAGCATTGCCGACATCGTTTCTGGACTGCGGCGTGTAGTTTGTCCATATGGTATTTATCGGGTACAGCATTAGTACTTTGGCAACATGCTTTCCTCCCGAAAGAATATGTCCCAGCCTGGCCATATATTCCGTAAAACGATTATAGTATTTCCACCAGGTATGATGATAAAACTGTGACGGCGGCCAGTCTCTCTTGCGTTCACCTTCTATTGAATAATGATAACCATGATTATTGAAAATGGTTACACCGAGAACATATTCCCAGTTAGCTATCCATTTCATTCTTTCCAGAGTGCAGTCCCAGTACGTGCCCCCCATTGATTCGCAGAGCAGCCTGTTGCTTCCGTAGTGATGAGCCGCGGAGCTTGCAAGTTTTAGCGCTACGTGCTGATCGGGTTCTTCCTCAGTTCCTATTTTGGGATAGAGGTGATCGACTCCTGTTATATGCATGTGCTTCAGGTGTTTGAAGATGTTGCCTTCGCAGCGGGCATGGATACGAAGCCATTCTTCTCCGAGCAGATGTCCTGTAAACAAAACGCCGTTTGCTTCACACCAGTCGCGTATTTTTTTATAGTAAGTCTCCGAATACTGCTCTGTCAGTGTTTTCCAGAAATCGTATCGAATCTTCGCAGTTACTTCTCCCATCGATGTATAAAGAGCAGGCAGATAAGGTTTAAGATCATACCCTCTTCTCTCACGGAATATTTTAAACATCTGAGAAGACCAGGGGATTACAAGGTTATCAAGACCGATATGATAATAATGCATTGCCGGTTCGTCGGTATAGAAGCCGGGCACGACAGTTCCGAAATCCTCACCCACTGCATTTTTATACTTATCGTGAGTCAGCTGAAGAAATCTTTCGGTCGATTCCGGGTTTAAGGCATCTATATAATAATCAATTTCTTTTTCAAGGAAGTAGAGTAGTCTCCATTTTCCCGCGGGAGCCTCCCAGGGTATAACTGCATTAAATGACAGGTTCGGAGTAAGATCGATAAGTTTTTCAATACCATTCCGGTATTCTTCGTCAGAGCAGGCAAAGGCAGCTATCGGTCTGGAATTACCGGTATTAACATACCTGTCATCTGTTGCTTCCAGGAAAGTAAATAACGGGCCCTCCACCATAAGTGGCACAAGCTCAAGGTATTTCTGCCTGAGATGCGGAAATTGTTTCGGAACCTGACGCTCAGCTGTCCCGCTCGGCCAGTTCATCTCATCGTAGACCCATGCATCTATTCCTATTTCTTTTGCTTTCTTTACTGCAAATTTTACTCTTTCAAACCAGGTGTCTGAAAGGTATCCTATTTTTTCACCAAATCTCCCGTGGATAAAGAAGCCGGGAATGCCCTGAGACTTATATTCTTTTATCTGCCACTCCATCTCATCTTCATTCATCTCACCGTTCCAGAACCAGAAAGGCAGAATTCCCATTTCTCTGGGAGGAGTTTTAAAGTTCTCTCTGGTCAGTGTTTCGCCGGTAACTAATTTCTTAGAGAATGCCATTTATGTCCTTTCTTGTCATAGATCTTTTGATTATGATATTTATCCGCTACCGCGGTTTATTCATTAATTGGTTGTTTGGAAGTGATTGAGTTGAAATTCTGATCAGCAACTGACCGGAGGAGGATTATTCCACCCCCAGTCAAAGGATCTGGACCCGTTTTGGGAATAAGCCAGTCAGTAAAAAATATTTGAGTGATAAAAATTAAGAATATATCTCTAAAACTTTTTATCCGTAATTCTAGAAACCTAAACTGACGGTAAACCTATGCGGCGACTGGAGAAAATCATAATTAACATAAGCGTAATCGAAATTCAGTCTTATTCCGTTAAAGATATAATCTACTCCTGCACCAAAACTAAGGTTGCCTTCATCATAGTTAAGCTTATACCCGCCCCTTAATGAAAATATTCCGTATACTTTATACTCCAGCCCAAGATGGAGCCTCTCCTTATAATCGTTGCTATGGATTGCATCAATATTAAATGTAATTTTATGCTGATCCGGTTCGCCGCCTAAAAACAAGTCTTTTCCCCCCATCACGTCCATTGAAACCCCTATTCTGTATATAAGCGGAATTTCATATGTCTGCTGTTCTTCTTCCTTTGTATGCAGAAACCTTGCCTGGGTAGAAAAATTCTGCGCACTCATAGCTATTCTTATTCCGCGCCAGCCGGTGTTATAAAAACTTCCAACATCGAATCCCCATAGATCAGAAGAATAGATATGAAGCTTCTCCTGCATGTATTTTACATTCACGCCGACTGATAATTTATCGGTAAACTGATGCGCAATTCCGAATCCTATAAGGACGTCGCTACCTGTAAAGAAGGAACCGGTTCTGGTATCGATTCCGCCAGAAGTGCTTGTAACAAGAGCTTCAGGGATATCTCCGTAATCCAGTGAGATATAATTCAAAGCTATTGTTGCGAAACCGGGAATACTATAACCGACGGCACCTGAAAGAACGTTCAGATCGGCAATCCATTTATTATAGTTAAAAGCTGCTTCGGCACCTTCAATACCGGTTATCGCCGCCGGATTCCAGAATATAGCATTGATATCCTGAACACCTGCAATAGAGGCTTCGCCAAGAGCAACCTGCCTGGAGCCGTTACCTATTTTGAGGAACTGCATTGAGGTCCTTCCGGCTTTATTAAACTGTCCATAACTGAACTGGGCGGCTCCGATAATAAAAACAAGTAATAATAATTTTATATTTTTCACTTTAATTCCTCCGATAATGATCCGTTTGTATCAACGAATTATCATTAGTTTACCCGTAGCTCTTGATCCTACCGTTCCTTCGGTTTCCGACTCGACAACATAGATGTACAAGCCGGGAGCAACCAGCAGGCCTGAATCAGATCTTTGATCCCACGCGATACTTCCTGCAAGATTACCGTACTCATCCGGCTGATGATGCAGAACTTTCACCAGATCTCCGGAAAGACTATAAATATGAATTGTAGCTTTCTCAGGTAGTTTTCTGAATTCTATTTTATACGGAGTAGGGAAGCTATGATCAGGATCTCCATCAATGTAGGGATTGGGAGCAACAAAAACATCCCAGCCTTCTTTCTGGATATCTACCGGCCCGGGTTTAGCATTTGTAAGAGGGGTTATATTATAATCACCGCTTGCAAGCTCGGGCAGGTTATTAACAACAGTTCCATTTGCTGAAGTCCACTGTTTCGGATTTTCATTGTACGCTTCAACATAATAATAATATTCAAATCCGAACTGTACTGTGTAATCCTTGTAATTATATTCGCTAAGTTCGGCATCCCAATACTTGCTGAACTCACTACGCGGAATATCAGCAACCAGATCCCATATACCTCTTTTATCAACACCACGGTAAATTCTGTATCCGCTAAGGTCGGTAGAGCCGTCATAGAATACCTGCCCGGAACCATCCGTATACTCAGCCTCTTCTGCAAGTTTGTCCCATCTGACAGCAATGATAGCAGTATCGCCGCCATAAGAAGCATTGATAGCCTGGCAGTCAGGTGCAGGCGGGGAATCCGGAACATCAGCGGCAAGGTCAATTCCGTCAACCCGGGCACCAAGACCCCACTTCACAGCATTGCGAACTGCATCAACGTTCCTCTGCATATCGGCTGCAAGACTATCATTCATATAAGCTGACTGACCTTCATTAAAGCTTTTCAGCCAGTGATCAGGATCGCCCTTATAAACCTCATGAAGATCAAGGGTTCCGGCAACTTCAGCAAGTATTATTCTTACGGAATCTCCCGGCACCAGTGTATAAGGACCGAATGAGCTGGTATACCAGCAGTATAGTTTCCCGTTATTCGATACTCTGTGATCAGTCTTTATGAAATCGTACAACTGCGAAAGGCTGAATGCACGAAGTCCGAAACTTTCAAAATCAACATTCTTTCCGTCAAACTTTTCCGCTTCATCAGAATAGATGCTGAAATGAGTGGGATCAGCTTCATTTGGATCGGCACCCGGAGGAGGGGTTCTGTATAAAAATGTAAATCCAAATCCCGATGGATCCTGAAGTTCAGGAGGCATCCCCGGCACTTTGCGAAGCTGGTCCTGCCAGTTTGTTTTTAATCCGTATTGATCCCATGGAACAGGTTCTCTTCCGCCGTTATAATCTCTGCTGTAATAAAATAATCCCTTGCCGTCAGGCTGATCATTCTGTACTACCCAGTAATCAGTGTATCCACTGCCAGGATGCCATCCAAAACCTCCTGCCGGAGCTGCCGATGAAAGGAAATCAGAGTTATAATGAAAATTCAACACTCCTTTTGTTGATACCTGAATACCGCTGTGAAAAACAAACCAGACTTCATTCAGGGTCTGATCGTAATGCATCACCTTACCTGCAGCAGGTATCGCGAGCTCACCGGTATTCACAAACACATAATCATAGATAATAAAATCATTATAGCCGGGATAACTCCATTCCATAGATCTCTGCTTTACCGTTATTCCGGTAGCAGTTGGAAATTCAACATAATTCATTTCTTCCGGAAGCTGGGGATTGAAACCGGACTCATTGGAATAATTTTCTGATCTCTGGAAAGGCATTATATCACCAGTGACAACACCGTAATCATCAGTTAGAGTAGCGAGTGAAGCATGATAAAGCAAAAAATCTTTCTGCTGCGGTGTAAATCCAGGCGGAATTAAAGTGGTTGCATCTTTTGCAATAATCCATGGGCCTGACCTGAAGTTGTGAAAGTTCGCATCGGTTATAAAACCGTTTGCCAGTTCCTCATCATTCGGATATGTAAATCCTGCAAACCCGGGAAAGAAGCCAATTCCTGTGATTTCAGTATAGTCCCAGGCACCCGGATCGCCAATATATCCCCAGTTATACAGAGTTTCCCATAATTTACCTCTTGTATGTGTTGTTGAATTCTGCTGTGCCTGAGCAGAGGCAGTTACAAACAATACAAGTAATAAAAAATTAAATAAGATTGAGATTTTGTTTTTTTTCATAATAATACTCTTCTCAAATAGTTTCAATAACTGAAAGACACACCGAAAGTTATCTGCCTTGGAAGATTTCTGTACATCAACATATCCGGGAATGGAGCACCGTTTTTATCATCAGCCGGATAAATTGAAAAATTTGAATTCGCAAAGGCAACCCGATCTTCAGGGGAGGCCATTTGCTTTACAATATCCAGATTTGTCCAGGTATCGTTAAATGCATTACGGATTTCAACAAAGAAAGCGGGGCGAATAAATCCAAGGTCGATTTCTTTCCTGATCCGTATGTCTGCATTTTTATCAGCATTTCTTTCATACTGTGCGCCCGCTTCTGAGTAAACATCGCTGGCAATATTTTTATTAGGATAATATATCTGGTAGTCGATGGAGAACAGCATATCCTTAAATATTCCTCCGAGAAAATTGAAATCCGAAGGTGTAGCCAATGTAAGGCCGAATTTTAGTTTCGGTTCATCATAAATAATCTGATCCCCGATATTATAATCCTTACCTACAGGGATATCTAAACCGGGGGCAACTATTTTGGTAGGGTCACCTGAACGACCATATATTCCACTTGTAAACGTGTAATTTAGGTAACCTCCCCAATACCCGGTTAATGGTTTCGTGATAGATATCTCAACTCCCTTTGAATCACCATAATCTCCATTTCCCGAAGTTTTGTACTGTGCTCTGTCTCTTGTAATTATCGTAATGGTTCTTACTGTCTGAGTGATATCTTTATAATATGCGGTTACATCTAATACAATCCCGGACAAATTGTGCTCAATTCCAAGTTCATACTCAACAGTTTTGCGAGGCTTTAAATCTCTGTTCCCTAAATTGAATACAGTCGGAGACCCGGTTTGTGGATCTGTAATATATGTATTAAGGATACCGGATACATAGGTACCTTCACCATAATCACCGAAATTGGCTCTCTGGAAAAAGTGACCATAAGAAAAATGCAGAACTGTATTCTCTGAAATAGGGTGCGAAATACCAATTCTTGGAGAAAGCTGACTGAAAGTAGATGTAGGTTCAGTTTTTGCCACTGCTGTAGTATCATTCTGCTGAGCAGCTATAATTCCTAAAGGATCGAACGGATCGAGGTATTTTTTATCGTTCGGGTTATAAAAATCAAATCTTAACCCGGCATTGACAACAAGACCCTCAAATTCGAGTTTTGTCTGGGCATATACGTTTCCTTCATACGGATGATAAATACTATTCTCAATTGCTCTGTTTGCTTTAGCTTCCTGGAACCGGTTTAGTATATAATATTCGAAATCTCCACCAGCTTTGATCTGGGTTTTAGCACTTAGCTGTGATGTTACATCGCCTGAAAATGTATAATTTGTATTTTTATCATGCCCCCTGTAGTAGTACCCGGAAGTATGCAGGCCTATTATGTTATCGTTCGCCCACTTAATTATGTTACCCAATGAATCTTTTGCTCTTAATATATCATGTTCGGGTGAGCCAGTATCCCAGCCGTCGGCATCTCCCGGGAAAGTTGACTGTGAGGTATAATCAAAAACTCTGCTTAGCTGCAGTACATAGAAAGTGCTTTGACCCAGCACATGAGTAAATTGTAAAGTTTGACCATTGTTGCTGTTTTCCGGATACCCGGCAAAATCATAGTAAGCATACTTACTTTCGAGTCCGTAACTGGAAATAAATGCGGAGTTCATATACTCCATTCCGGCATTAGTATTTGCCTCACCATAAAAACCTGAAGCCATAAATTTCATCTGGGGAGTCAGACTGTAAGTCAGTTTAGCTGTTCCATCCAGCCAGGTTCCTCTGCTCCTGTAACTGTTTCCGGTAACCGGCGGCACATTCCTGTATTTACCGGTAACGAAGAAAAACAGATCTTTCAGAGGAGTGGGTCCGCCGAGAGAGACTTCCGTCTGATAACCAGCCTCATTTGTATAGTTATTCAGAGGCTGATGAGTTTTCATATAGTGTGCATAAGCTTCTTCAGGAGTAAACTGACTGGCAGGGTCATTTCCGGAAGTTCCGTTCAGATCCACCCATTGATCAGGATTATCGATCCACCATTGCAGGTGCCTCGCATGTGAATTTTCCCAGTATCTTGGTGACGAATAATCGTAAAATGCAGTTCCCCAGTGAGGCAGATGAGCAGGTATATACCTCATTTCGGCATAACCTTCAAATTTGTTTGATCCTTCCTTTGTAACAATATTAAAGACGCCCGACTGAGCCTGGCCGTATTCAGCGTTGAATGCACCGGTTATGATCTCAAGTTCCTGAATTGAGGAAAGATTGATATTTGTGTACGGTTGATAATTTAGCGGATTGCTGGCCCTCATACCGTCAATCAGGAAGGCCACCTGGTCGATAGATCCGCGTCTTACGGTAAGTTCCCCGGCAGCATTTCGGTCAATACCCGGCAGTGTACTTAATACTTCGGTAAATTGAGTAGTCGGTCTTACAGCAATTTCCTCTGCAGACACAAAGTGTCTTGAAGATGTAAGATCTTTCTCAACAAGAGGCCTTTCCGCAGTTACTACTACTGATTCATTCAGCTCTATTACGGTTTCCTCCATTTTAAAATCAATTTCGGTAGTATGATTGATACTGACTTCAACACCCGTCTTAATAATGGATTTATATCCAATAATAGAGGCCTTCACATCGTAAGTTCCCGGAGGAACATTAAGAATATAATATTCTCCGTTAATATCAGTAGCGGCACCCATTGACTGACCTACTATCTGAACATTTACCCCGGGCATGGGATCGCCGGTCACAGCATCCGTAACTATTCCTGTTACTTTTCCTCCGGATGATGCTAATCCATCCTGCATCAGCAGGAGTCCAAAGCAAAACAGGAATAAAACCGAAGCTGTTTTTAGAATAGTAAAATTTAATTTCATATGCCTACCTCTGTTCAATTAACCGCTATAAGTCGTAATTTTAATTCATTACGATAACTGATTTCACAAAACCCTCGGGTTTTGTTAACGCAGCATTAAATGCCGCTTCAATATCTTTCAACTCAAATCTATGGGTAATAAGTTTTTTCATCTCGATTCTTCCGCTGTTAAGCAGATCCATTCCCACTCTGGTTCCGTTTAATATTGTTCTTATATCCCTGAAATGAGCATTTATAATATCAAAAGCCATCCAGTTCCAATATCCGAGGTCGTTAATTTTTCTTTCGCCGGGATGATAACCGAAAATGACAAGTTTCCCTTCCATCCTGCAAATCTGGGGAGCCAGATCTAAAGTAGCTTGTACTCCTCCAACCTCAAAACTAATATCCACACCCTTTCCATTAGTAAGGTTCTTTACCTTTCCGATTACATTTTCCTTTGAAGGGTTAATCACTTCATCAGCCCCAAGCTGTTTTGCAAGATTGAGCATTTCATCACGGAGATCAATTGCAATAATTTTAGATGCACCTCTGAGTTTAAGCTCCTGGAGGAGGATTAAGCCCATGAACCCTGTACCAACAAGGGCAATTGTATCATTCATCTGGACATTAGCCCTTATAACGCCGTTGGTCGTACAAGCAATTGGTTCAGCCATAGCCTCTGCAAAATCAATCTCATCCTTAATTTTAAATACCATTTCCTGTTTAACCGCAATTTCTTCTGCATACCCTTTACCATCAGTCCAGGCAGCAACACGGTCTCCCGGCTTCAGGATATTAACCAGGGCTCCTGTTTCTAAAACTTCACCGGCAACTTCGTGGCCTATCAGCCTTGGATATTCAAGCCCTTCTATTTTTTTATCCCACTGATGGATTTCAGAATGGCATACACCGCAGGCCCGGATTTTAAGTAAAACTTCATCCTTATTTATCCGGGGAGTTGGGCGGTCTTCTATCCTCCAGTCATGAGGACCATAAAGTACAGCTGTTTTCATATTTCTTTCAGATTAAATAGAAGTGCGGCAGATTTCTCCGCCGCACTATTATAACAGATTATTTTACTAACAACATTTTTTTAGAGATCTGAACATTACCTGTTTCGAGTTTATACAGGTAGATACCGCTTGCAAGTTTGCTTGCATCAAAGTTAACCGAATGTGTACCAGCTGTGAAACTCTGGTTATTGACAAGTGTACTAACCAGCTGTCCCAGAATATTATATACCCGTAAAGTCACGTTAGCTCTTTCGGGCATATCGAACTTAATTGTTGTACTTGGGTTGAATGGGTTCGGATAGTTCTGATACAGATTATATTTAGATGGTAACTGTTCTGCCTGACTGCCCGGATCAACTGCCGTTACAGGAGATGTAAAATTCAGAACAGCCCAATAGTCGGAGTTTGCAAGATTATAGTATCCCGGATCGCCGTTTCCATAAGGATCACCAAAAGGATCATCAGGAATATTTGGCTGCCATGTCCAGTATGCATATGCATCGCCGTACTGTGCATCGGTATAGCTTGAACCGAAGCTGCCGCCCATATTATAAGCAATACAGGTTTGGTTTGTAATGTTTGGATTATAGATCTTCATCTCCATATCCCAGACACCCGTATTTGTATCAATTACTGCAGCCCATTGCGCGTAATCTGAAGCATAAAAGACTCTGGTCGAATCACCCATATCGAAACACTTCCTGTATTCGTCCGGAACGTAGGTCGTATCGCCTCCGTTAAGCGTCATATCAGGACCTAATACCCAGTAATGGTACGGACCGTCAGGTGCTGCATAACTGTTTCCATCGTACCAGCCCTTCATGTTCACACCCAGACGATTTGAAAGACTGATGAATAATTGATCACCTGTCCATTTACCGTTCCAGTAGAGATTTGTGGAATCGTTATGGAATTCATCCCAGTGCATAAATACATAGAGATAATTATCAGACCACAGCAGTTTTGCACTTAATTCGTCGAGATCAGGCTCGGTTAAACCGTCACGGTAATAATAATTAGCAAATATTTCATAGCCGGAATTAGTTATCATACCTACATCAGCAGCATTGTTCCAGTCTGCTTCATTCATTTCACCGTCAATCTGAATATTTGCTCTTTGAACACCGGGCACATCAACTGTGTGCCGCATAATGTCATCATTGCCCGGCATAAATTTCAAAACCGCCCAGTATTCTGAATTAGCGAGATTGTAGAATCCCGGATCTCCGTTTCCATATGGATCACCAAAAGGATCATCCGGAATATTCGGCTGCCAGGTAAAGTATCCGTACGCATCGCCGTATTGTGCATCTGTATAGCTTGAACCAACACTTCCGCCGATATTGAATCCTAAACAGGATTGTGCGTTTACATTAGGATTGTATATGGCCATTTCCATATCCCACACCCCAGTATTTGTATCGATAACAGCAGCCCATCTTGCATAATCTGAAGCATGGAATACTTTCTGCGAATCACCCTGACAGGTAGCGCCGCGAAATTCTTCAGGAATGTAGGTGGTGTCGCCGCCATTTAAAGTCATATCAGGACCAAGTATCCAGTAATGATACGGCCCATCAGGAGCAGCATATGAATTACCATCATACCAGCCCATCAGATTTTGGGCAATACGATCAGAGATGCTTAAAAATAACTGATCTCCTGTCCATTTCCCGTTCCAGTACAGATTGGTAGAATCATTGTGGAATTCATCCCAGTGCATAAATACATATAATGTATCTTTAGACCAGAGCATCCTTGCGTACAGCGCATCAAAATCCGGCTCGAGCAGACCATCGCGATAATAGTAAAGAGCGAAAATCTCGTATCCGCTGTTAGTTATAAGATCGGCATGAGCTGCATCTGCCCATTCAGGCTCATTCATCATACCGTCAATTGTTATTGCTCCGGAGTCAACTTTTGGAACCTCAACTTCCTTTCTTACGTATTCCTGAGCAAAGACAGAAACAGTACCGAATATGAGCAGAAGCCAGAAAGATAGTAACTTAAACTTACTCATTTTAACCTCCCGGTTTGTGATTGTGAAATAATGTATTACGAGTCCCAGAACTTTTATTTTCTGAAATTATTAGAGCGAATATCTTATTGTTAAAACAGGTATAACCAGACTGCCGTTATATTTTCCGTTAAACCCTTTTGCTGTATTATTTATTTCTTTTTCCGGCCCGAAAGCGTATGCTACCGAAAGATCAGCGGACAGGTTTTCATCAGCATACCCAACTCCAAGAGAAACTCTGTGCTGATTTACTGCAGGGAATAAATATGAATATGTTGATTCGGAATTAGGACTTTGACTGAACCGGTAGCCGAATCTTAGATCAAGATCTGTGAGTTTAAGGTCCAAACCTACACCGGCATCAATGGTATTTTGAAAGTCCAGCAAAAATTTATCTGCTCTGATCCCCGATAAGGAATCATTCACGGGTAAATTGTTTTGCCATACAGAATTGTTAAAATCATAATTCATTGCTTCCTGTGTATTCGACCACATACTATACTGTAAGTCAATATTCATTGTTAAATTTTCGCTCAGACTATAGACCAATCCGCCTCCGAATACCCAGGGGATTTCAAATTTAGAGGAGAGATCTGTTTCGGAAGCTGCTGAATCCAGATCAGCAAAATACCTGCTCTGTGCAGTACCGGACAGATCAGCAGAATATCCGCTTCTTGCCATAACACCTATTTGCAGATCGGGGGAAACATCATAAAGGAGTCCAATATCAAATCCGTAAGTCCATGCATCTTCATTATAATTAAACTGGTAGGCTGCCAGCCCGATACTCAAAGTGTCATACCATAACCTGTTTTCCAGGGGAAAAGCTGTTTCCTGTTTCACCTGGTATGCACTTACCGTTACACCTATTGTCAACTGATCAAACCGCAAAGCTCCTGAAAGAGACGCAGCATTTACTTTAAACCTGTTATACAGATCTAGTGCAGATACGGAGGTTGTTGAGTCAGTAAACTGATAAGCAAGAAAAGGCCAGTCGACATTGTAATTTATTGCGCGCTGGTAAGATATACCAAGAATAAAATCAGGTGAGAATGCCCAGGCAAATCCGCCGCTAAGAGCAAAGTGATCTTCCTCGTATGACTTATGCAGGCCTCGTATATTGCTCTCAAACGTTTGCTGTCCTATCAGGTCGGCAATAGACAATTCAAGAAATTTATCAGATATTTTAATTAATCCGGCAGGATTACCAAGTACGGAATTAAGTCCGTCACCACCGGCAAAGTATAACCCGTCAAGTGAAAGGGTTTTCGCCCCGGGAACAACATTCAGGTCAGCCCCGCCTGCATATAAATCCCCAATAAAAAAGAATAAAATTAGAACGGACATTAAAATATGTTTTGCTCTCATTATTTTCTCCCGGTAAATATCTAATAAGTGGTGAAATATGCGTAAGCGTAATAATCAGTAACGCGATTTCTGTTTTCACCATCCCAGTTTTTATTGGCAATCCAGACATAATAGCTTGTATTTCTTTTCAGACCGGACGCAGGGTATTCATTAAACACATAGGTTTCGGGTAAATCCTGCCCTGCTATTAAAGGTGAGGGAATTACATTTTTCTTCCCGTAATAAGTGTTGCCTGCACTGTCGCTTACAGAATAGACCTCCCATAGGATTTTTGAAGCATTATACTGATTCCCTTCAGTTATACCGATAGCAGCAACGAGCGTATCCGTTACGCCTGATTGTTTTATGTGCCATCTTATCACAGGAGTGTTGCTGGTTCTCGGCTGCTCAACGAAAAGATCAGCAAGCTTACCTAAAGCAAAGTAGTCGGTAAAATTCACATAATTATCTAAATTCTGGGTTTTTTGTGTATGACCTGCCGAAGATAATTTGATTGTATCCCCGGTTACTTCCACAGCCGAGGCAGATGAATCCAGTACTATAAGTTTATTCTGCATTGAAGATATCTGATTCCACTCATCAGCCTTCATTACCCAGAAAGTATATGTACTGTCTTCAATAAGGGTATCGAGGAAAGTTCCGCCATATTGCTGCGTAAGATCCTGTGCACCCGATGGAAGTTTTCCGTATTGAACCGGGTAACGAATCTGATTATCCGGCATGTAAACCAGCCAGATCAGACTGGCATCAAGAGCGGCCTGATTACCTGTATTTACACCAACAACAGAAACATATCCCCCCACCCAGGTTATTTTTGGTGTGAATGAACTATCCCCCACCATAATATCTGACATTCCGGAAGATCCGGCATATGGGGCAAGAGCGTTATCTTCTTTCGAACAGGAGGGGAAAAGGAAAATCAATAGAATAATTGTAAAGAAGAATAATATCGAAAAATCTTGTAGATATTTTTTCATAGGGTTGCTTCCCTTATTGTTAATTTCAAATTCAGAATTAATTAAGGTAGTCTCTCCAGTTGGGATCCGAGACTTCTCCCTCTTTAGTTGAATGTATAAGCCTGAAGTTCCCATTCGATCTGAGATCGGCAAAAATAAAAATGAATCTTTTATCCTGGTTATATGTCCAAACCTCGTAATCCTTCGTGTCTGCTTCTGTACTGTGGTAATCGATATCGTCGGGCATACCATATTTAATTATTACTCTTCCCCGGTCCGATTTCCATCCCGGAGTTTTTCCCCATTTGAAAGTCTGGTTTGCGTAACGGAATCTTTCCATTATCTTTTGGAGATACTCATTTTCCGGTGTTCCGGGTATCGGATCTTTTTCAGCCCAGAAATTGACTACGTATTGTGTCTTTCCTGTCAGATCAAGTTTTTCATAAAAATTATACTCGCTGGGTGTTCCTAAATATTTTATAAGTCCGCCTTCAATTTCTGCTTCCTCTTCAGTTAGCCCCGTGTTTCGTACTATTGAATCCAGCTGGATAACTTCAAAAGACCTTGACTGAGATAAAAAACTGCCGCTGGCAGAATCACACAGAATAATATTTAATTCATAAGTGCCCGTCGGAAACCTGGATATATTTATTCCATGAACCACACTTACGTTCCCTGAACCACTGCGATACTCTATATCAGATAACCTTTTAACTGTCTTACCTGTATTGTTGGTGATAATGTATTCGCCTTTAAGATTGCTGTCTGCCGGCATATTATATATTTCATAAAAGAATGAAAGTCTGTAATTTAAGGCGCCGTATCTTCTCCAGGGGTTGGGAATAACTTCCTGGCTGCCCTTTGTAAAAGGTGTATCAGTACTCTCTTTCTTAACTTCAGAAACAAATTCAATCTGACTTATCGAAAAAGTATTGCTGTCAAATTCAGGCACATCGATGCTGAATTCAGCCTTGCCGCTTTTTTCACGGTTTCCGGCTTCTATGGTTACATTGACATTATAAGTCCCGGGACTCAGAAATTCCGCCCATTGATCATAAATTACAGTATTGTTCGGACTGGATGAATCCCGGGGAAGGAGAGCGTTCGTTGTCCATTGTTTATCAGTAACAATCCGTTCATCGGCAGGATTGGTAATGGAGGATTTTATTACTAATTCCTTAACCGTATCTCTATCGTTACCAGCTGATATCAATTGATCTGAGAATAACATCAGATAAAATTCTGTGTAGGTTTTGTTTTCTTTCCCCATAAATGAAGCATTGTCTATGTAAAACTGCAGATTTCCCTTGCTTACTACAGGAGAATCCTGTGCAAAAGAGTTAAAAGCGGTCAGAAGAACCGCGGTCAAAAAAATAAATCCGGTTTTCGTTTTATTCCTTGAGTCCACTTAAAGTTATCCCCTTAATGAAATATTTCTGTGCAAAAAAGAATACAATTAAAATTGGCAGCACAGCAGTTACAGAACCTGCCATCAGAAGATCCCATTGAGTTAGATACCGGTCTCTGAATATTGCCAGTCCCAGCTGTACCGTTCTCATGCTCTCCGAATTTATAACAATTAGAGCCCAGATAAAGTCATTAAATACCCCCATAAACGTGAAGATTGCCAGCGTTGCAAGAGCAGGTTTTGAAAGGGGGACTATTATCTTTCTCAGAATTGTCAGCTTGCTTGCGCCGTCAATTACTGCTGCTTCTTCCAGTTCTTTAGGTATGGTCATAAAAAATTGTCTCAGGAGAAATACTCCGAATGCAGAAGCAAGTCCCGGAACAATTAACGCCTGGTACGAATCTACCCACCCGAGCCAGTAAAGAACCATAAAACTTGGGATCATCGTAACATTGTAAGGGATCATCATAGTTCCGAGGAATATAAAGAAGAGAACATTCCTTCCCCAGAATTTAAGACGCGCGAAAGCGTATGCAGCCATTGAACAGGTGATAAGCTGACCGACTGTTACAAGTAATGCAACCATTATACTGTTAAGGTAATATCTTCCGAAAGGTGCAGCTTCAAATACTTTTTTATAATTATCAAAATGAATTACTGACGGGAACCATTTCGGCGGGTACACATATATCTCCCCCATATCCTTTACTGAAGTAAGTATCATCCATATAAATGGCGCTGCAGTAAAGAATGCCAGAATATAAATGAAGATGTGTTCAGAAATGCTTTTAACAATAGTAGATTTTTTTGCCATCAGTTACCGTAAACGTAAACTTTATTTTTCATGTATTTAACCTGCGCGAGCGTAAGCACAAAAAGGATTGCGAAGAGAACATAAGCCGCGGCCGAAGCATAGCCCATCTCAAAGAACTTAAATGCATGCTCGTAAACGTAGAATACCATTACCTTCGTTGCTCCGAGGGGACCGCCAGAAGTCAGCACATATACTATGTCGAATACCTGGAATGAACTGATCATCGACATTACCATAATAAAAAATGTTGTCGGCGCTAATAAGGGAATTGTTATATTCTTAAACTTCGACCATTGTCCTGCCCCGTCAATTTCCGCTGCCTCATAATAATGATCGGGAATTGCCTGAAGACCGGCCGCAAACAAAACCATATTGATTCCGAATGTTTTCCATACACCCATTACGATCAACGCGAACATTGCTGCTGTCGGATCGTTCAACCAGTTAACAGGGTCGAATCCGAATAACCCGATAAAATAATTTACCAGTCCGAAATTGGGATCATAAAGCCAGCGCCATATAACTGCAGCAGCTACAGGTGAAATGATAACAGGAGCAAAGAAGAGGGTGCGAAGAAGTTTTTTTCCAAATATTTTTTTGTGAAGTATATACGCAACAAGAAGAGAAAATCCCATATTAAGCGGAATTGTTCCCAGAGTGTAGTATGCGGTATTCTTTAATACGCTCCAGAATTCAGGACTCTGAAACATCCTGATGTAATTATCGAGTCCCACAAAAGTCGACTGTCCGCTGAACATATTCCATTTCTGAAAGCTCAGGTAAAACGAGAAGAAAACAGGAAATAGAATAAAAGCACTGAAAATTACCAGCGTTGGCGACAGAAAGAGAAGAGCTGATCCAAGATCACCTTTTTTATTTTTCTTTTTCTTCGGAACAGGTTGTTTTCCGGCTTTGGCTGCTTCCAGCACTCTTTCTTCCTGAACCTCGGGTGTGGTATTGAACAATTTATTCTACTTCTTTTTATTTATCGCTTTATTTGACTTCGCGGCCGCTTTATCCAGGGCCTTCTTAACATCAACCTTTCCAAGTGTTGCTTCTTCAAGGGCCTGTGAGATATTCTGAGTTACTTCAAGTGCCCCGTAATCTATCATACGCTGGGCCTGTCCTACATCCATCTGGTCGACAAATACTTTGAAATTTGGATTTTCCTCTAGATATTTTTGAAATTCAGGCACGTCATGAACCGCATGGCGGATCGGCAGGTAGCCCGATTTCATTGCCCAGAAAGCCTGAACTTCCGGTTTTATCATCCATTTGAGAAATTTCCACGCTTCTTTGGGATGTTTGCTTTGCTTGAAGATCGCAAGGTATTCACCGCCGACTACGGTTGCCTGCTTTTTTGGTCCTGCCGGCAATGGTGCAAATGCCCAGTTCAGATTTTGTAAAAGATCCTTAAATCTCGGAAGATCCCAGGGGCCATCCATAGCCATTGCAAGTCTTTTTGAAGCGAAGGCTACATCAAAATCTGTTGTGAAGGAACTTAATTTCTGTTCAAGATACATTTGTTTCCAGAGAGATAATGCCTCAACTCCGGGCTCCTGGTTGTACATAACGTGAGTTTGTGCTGTATCAATCAGATAGCCGCCGGCCTGCCACAGATAGGGCATAAACTGCCATACCATCCACGGTCCCTGCGGTCCCGCTGCAGGAAAAATAGGTACGAAGAATCCTACCTGCTCAAAAGTACCGTCATTATTTTTATCAAGAGTTAATTTCTTTGTGTACTCTTTAAGTTCATCCCAGTTTTTCGGAGGATGCTCGGGATCAAGTCCTGCAGCCCTGAACATATCTTTATTATATAGAAGTGCAAGATTTGTAGCCTCCATAGGCATGCTGTACATCGTGCCTCTCCAGGAAGCTTGAACCCTCAGAGCAGGATAGATATCGTTAAGTTCCTCCTCACTTATTCCGTCATCCCCATTAATAAAATTATCCATTTTGTAAATAGCATCGGCATTAACAAGATCTTCCATAAAATCTGAATGGAGCCAGGATATATCGGGAGCAGTTTTACTCTGAATTGCTGTAATTAATTTCTGGATAAGAGCATCCCCGGTAGGAATATATTGTGCTTTTATATGTATTCCGGGATTCTCTTTTTCAAATTTAGCGATAAGCTCATTTAATGCCGGTACAGTTGACGAAACAAAGCTGTGCCAGAATACTATTTCAACTCTGCCGTCGGCAGAAGGTCCATTTTTATCTCCCCCGCAGTTAACTGCGATCAAAGAAAACAATACAGCAATAAAAATATATTTTTTCACTTATTCCTCTTTATTATTAAGGTTGGGCAGGACGCAGTTCCTGCTGGTGACTCCCATTTTCCGGGTCGAAAGCATTAAAAATCTTCTTTCTGTGCAAACGTTTGCGCAATTTCCTGAAAGTTATACTTAAAATAAACTTTCTAAGATCTATGGAATATTAGTTAGAACTCTCTCCTCACAGGATCAGCTTACTGCTGCCGGATTTACAGTGTTTGCTAATTTTTTAACGGAACTACGAACGACTAGTTCAGATTTCAGGACTATTTTGCGATAGTCTATTCTTCCTTTTGATTTGAGACCGTCGATAAGAAGCTTAACGGCAACCTCTCCCATTATCTCTTTAGGCTGTCTTACTGCCGTCAGCGGGGCAAAAAGAAACGGAGCAAAATCTACATCATCAAATGAAACCAGTGAAATATCATCCGGAATGATTAGTTTCTCTTCAGATACTGCCTCAAGTGCACCCAGGGTAATCAAATCACTTGTAGTAAATATTGCCGTAGGTGGCTGTTCCAGTCCCAGAAGGATTTTGGTTTCAATATAGCCGTTTTCCCTCCTGAAATCTTTTCCAACTATGTAATTACGGTTAACCTCAATACCGGCGTCTTTTAATGCGTCAAGGTATCCTTTCACACGGGCATTATTGGTATATGTATCAGGCAGGCCCTGTATAACAGCTATTCTGCTGTGTCCCATTGATATCAGGTATTCGGTAGCTTTATATGCACCTGTGTAGTTATCAACTACAACTGAGCTTGTATCCAGGTCGTCAAAGCTTCTGTCGAGAAGTACCAGTGGTACAGAGTCATCCATAAGTTTCTTAATGTGTGTAAAAGTGGTTCCTACCGGCATTACAATAAATCCATCCACACCTTTACTTATAAGTAATTCAACCTGTTCAAGTTCGGTTTCGATATCTTCATCCGTATTGCAGACTATCAGGCTGTAACCTGCCTGATAAGCATGTGTCTGTATTATTCTTGTAACATGAGCAAAAAAAGGATTTGAAATGTCGGGAACAATTAATCCTATGGTATGAGTTTTTTTTAGTCTTAATCCCCTCGCTAACTGATTAGGTCTGTAATTTAATTTCTTGGCTGCTTTAAGGATCAGAGATTCGGTTTCTTCGCTGATTCTGTACTTCTTAGTTTTATTGTTCAGGACACGCGAAACCGTAGAAACGGAAACACCTGCCTTACTTGCAATATCGTTTAAAGTTACAGCCATCTAAAATCACAATATTAGCGCAAACGTTTGCACAGAAACTACGATTTTAAAATAATTATGTCAAGCAATCTTAAATAGATTATAAAAATAATTTACGGTGTGAAAAATGTCAGGTGTGAACCTTTTACCATATTAGTATGACTGATTCCCATTTCCTCATACTTAGATCCATTCATTAAGAGTGTGCCCGACTTACTTTTATCGATAATTTTTTCAATAACGATGTTTTTTCCACTGTAATATTTCGCTGACAGGCTGATTTCACAATTCTTAAATAGTGGGACGCCAACACGGTATTCATCGGAAGCGGGACAAACAGGATAGAACCCGAGAGCCGAAAAAAGATACCAGGCTGAAATTGCGCCGCAGTCATCATTACCGGGCAGACCATCAGGTCCGGTTCCAAAACTATTTTTTCTTATAGACGACAACAGATCCCTGGTTATTGATTCCTTTCCTGTAAGATAAGTAAATAGATATGGATAGAACATTTCCGGCTCATTATTCAGACTGAAATAGTAATTATCAAAGTAGTACTTCAGCTTGTTGAGAAATTCTGTTGCCCCTCCGTAGAGCTTAATCATTCCTTCTACATCAAACGGAACATAAAAGGCATAATCCCTCGCGTTTCCTTCAACATATCCGGGGCCGCCTGAACCTGTCCAGTCGCCGGATCCTTCTAAGCCTGTCGAATCAAAGGGAGTTACAAAGTTTCCGTTTTCTGATCTCGGACGGAAAAACATTGTACTGCTGTCGAACAGGTTTTTATAGAAAGAGGACCTTACGCTGAAGAGTTCGGAATTTTTACGTTCATTCAGCGTGCCGCATAATTTTGATATCGCGTAATCGGAAAAACAATATTCCAGGGTGGTGGATACTGGTCCCCAAACCCACCAGTCCTCACTCCAGTTCTGTTCGAAAGGAATATAACCGTACTGAAGCATCTCGTGGTACCCTGCTCTCACTGGCGGAGCCTTTTCATTCTTATTTAATATGGCGGGTTTCATCATATAATATATTGCGGTGTCAGCATTGAAATCCCTGACCCCTTTTATATAAGTATCTGCTATTACTATATCTGCAGGAGCCCCGACCATCATATACGTCTCGTTTCCTGCAAGCTCCCACTTGGGCAGATAACCGTTTTCCTCAGCCATATCCAGCATCGTTTTTACAATTTCAGATTCCCTTTCCGGGTAAACCAGGGTTAAAAACGGATGAAGTGTTCTGTAAGTGTCCCACAAAGAAAAAACGGAATATCGGTTTCTGTCCTTATAATTTCCCTTTCCTGTTCTCCCCATCAATGGATAGTCCCCGTTAACGTCGCTGATTATATTGGGATGAATTAAAGCGTGATAAAGAGCAGTATAAAACGCAACTTTATTGCTGTCATTATCGTCCTCTATTTTAATTCTTGAAAGTGCGTTCTCCCATGAATCTGCTGCTTCATTTCTTATTTCATCGAAGCTTTTATCCTTAACTTCCTTGTCGAAATTCAATCTGGCATTAGATGTACTTACATAAGAAATCCCTGTCTTCAGGATGACTTCTTCTCCCCTTTTTAAATCGAATGTCTGCCAGATGCCCAATGACGAATCAATTCCACCGGCTTCCCGATCCATTGATAACTCATCATTAAACCAGATTCCCCGGGAATTTGCCGGTTTGTCTGTAACGGAATAAAAATATGTCCTTTGTCTGTTTTCTTCTCCGCAGAATCCACCGCTGACATTATACCCTTCCTGTTCGGTTCCGGATAGGAGCTGAACCTCTCCGCCGCCTGTAATTGCCAGACTTCTGCCCGCATCCAGGAGAATATTTATCCTCTGATCCTTATCGGATCTTATTTTTATGATACCACAGCGCGAAGTGGCGGTGCATTCCATTGTAACTTTTGCCGAATCAAGATGTACGGAATAATATCCGGGTTCAGCCTGTTCACCGGAATAGTGCTGCCTGTATTGTTGGGGTGAGGTTCTGATTTCCCCGGTGGTGACAGTTATTATTATACTTCCAAGATCAGCACAGCCGGTACCGCTGAGATGCGTATGCCCGACACCATAAAAGTATTCTTCCCCGAATAGATAACCCGAAGGGGAATAGCTGGTATGGGGACTCACTGATACCATTCCCCATGGAAGAACAGCCCCCGGGAAAGTATTCCCTCCGTTTGATGTCCCAATAAATGGATTTACAAATTTCGTAACCTGAGGTAAAGCTGTATTTATAAGCAGGATAAAAACAATAAAAGATTTGAGCATTATTCAAAAATTCCGGTATAAAGTGATGTTAAAGATAATAATCCTGCCCGATTATCTCATCCGGATGCCGGTGTTCAGCTATTTCAAGCGGAGTTGAAGCGTAGGTGGAGCGGAGTTGAAGCGCAGGTGAAGCGCAGGTGAAGCGCAGGTGGAGCGCAGGTGGAGCGCAGTTGGAAAGTAGTTAAAAGCTATTTAAGAGATAAATATGGGCTGTGGGTGCAAAAAATTTACTGAATTTTTCAAGGTTGGAGGCGGCACAAAAAAGGCTGCCTGAATTTATTCAGACAGCCTTCTATAATGAGTTTTTAACCCGGGGTTACTTCATTAAGATCATTTTCCTGACGGAAGAGAAATTGTGGAGTCCATCGGCTGAAGCAGCTTCGATTTTATAGAGATAAAGTCCTGAAGGATGATTCAGCGCATTCCATTGAAGCGAATACGATCCGGCAGATTTCGTTCCGTTAAACAAAACGTATACCGACTCACCTAATGCATTGTAGATAGTGACCTTTACGTGACTGTCATACGGCAATGCAAAATTAATGGTTGTTGTCGGGTTGAAAGGGTTAGGAAAATTCTGTGATAAACTGAAATTTGAAGGTGTATTAAAATAATCAATTTCAATTATACTGCTGTACTCTGTTGTTCCGTTAAAGTCAACCTGTTTCAGGCGGTAATAATTTTTGCCGGCTGAAGGATTGACATCGGTATAAGAATAAGACCTTGGTGAAGTTGTGGTTCCTGAACCGCCAACAAAGCCAAGCGGCTGCCAGCTTCCCTGCGACATACGTTCAACGCTGAACCCGCTGTTGTTGGTCTCGGTCGCTGTGCTCCAGTTCAGCTGAATACTTTTGCCGTTTACCTTTCCTGTAAATGATACCATCTCTACCGGAACAGTATCTCCGAATTTAAGGATCATACCATTCTCGCCTGCAGCGTAGCCGGTATTGGCATCAGTCATAAACATTCCACGAACCATCGCACCTGTATTGCTTTCATCCGGGTTCCAGGTTGCCCCGCCGTCTGTAGTGTGCATAATAACACCATTCAGTCCTCCTGTAATACCGTTATCGGCATCGGAGAAAGCAACGCCGTTAAGGAACATTATCGTGTTGCTGTTCTGCTGTACCCAGCTGGTTCCGCCGTCGGTGGTTTTAAGAATAAGACCTACAATTACAGGATAAGGTGTAGAACCTACAGCATAACCGGTATTTGCGTCAGCAAAGGTAACACCGTAAAGTGAACCGTTTGTTCCTGAGGTCTGTGGTGTCCAGGTGCTGCCTCCATCTGTCGTTCTGAGTATTGTTCCGGTATTTCCTACAGCAATACCGTGATCAGCATCGGAAAGCGCAACGCCCCATAGTGCCGCACTGGTACCGCTTGTCTGCGGTGCCCATGTAGCTCCGCCGTCGGTAGATCTTAAGATAACGCCCGACTGACCGACCGCATTTCCATTATTTACATCACCGAAAGAAACGCTGTTAAGGTTTTCTGTGGTACCGCTTACCTGGTTATTCCAGGTCAGTCCGCCGTCTGTAGTTCTTATTATATTACCATTCATTCCCACAGCAACAGCGGTATTCACTGTCTTGTAGGAGATCCCGTAAAGTTCATCCGTTACTCCGCTGGTTTGGCTCACCCAGTTCATTCCGCCGTTTGTAGTAGTAAGCACCACGCCGCCTGTACCAACAGCGATCCCATGCAGATCGTCAGCAAAAGCAATTGACGTAACAGCCTGGTCAGAAATACCCTGAAGTTCATTTTCCCAGGTTGTGCCGTTATTGGTTGTTTTGTAAATCATTCCGCCGAAACCTACAGTCACACCGTTTGAAGCAGAGGTCATCGCGACAAAATTGAGATCATTCCATGTACCGATACTGTTGGGAGTCCAGTTCGCCCCGCCGTCCGTAGTAGTTAAAATAACTGCTCCGGAAACAACAGCTGCTCCGTTATTTGCATCAAAGAAAGAAATAGAATAAACATAATCCCAAGGATTTAGTCCCGTGTTCTGGGGAGTCCATGTAGTGCCGCCGTCTGTCGTTCTCAGGATAACACCTTCCTGACCCGCAGCCGTTCCGGTATTAACGTCTGTAAAGCAGACATCAAAAAGAAGAGCTGTTACACCGCTGGTCTGCGGGATCCATGTATCGCCGCCGTTAGTGGTTCTGAGAATAACACCATTATTACCTACGATAGTACCGTTATTGGTATCTGTAAAATCCACCCCGCGCAGATCTTCGGTGGTTCCGCTTGTTTGGGGGGTCCAGGCAGTTCCACCGTCTGTTGTTCTAAGTACCAAACCATTGTTTGCAACGGCAGTACCATGATCTGCATCTGAGAATGAAACGCCATAAAGCTGAAATGTTGTTCCGGATTCCTGCGGAAGCCAGGTTGCACCACCGTCTGTTGTTCTTACAATTTTACCATTCTGTCCTACCGCTGTTCCTGTGTTTCCGTCAACGAATGAAACACCGTTAAGGTTAATGCTAAGGCCCGACTGCTGGCTCACCCAGTTGGCACCTCCGTCGGAAGTTCTTATAATTGCGCCGTTATCACCTACTGCAAGTCCGTTATCAGCATCAGAAAAAGATACGCAGTTGAGATTATTACCCTGCGGCAGCGGGTTCTGCCAGTACCATTGTGCATCAGCAGTACCTAAGCTTATTATCATATAAGCCAGTAATAAGGCCGCAGATCGTAGAAGTTTGTACACCATATATATCCTTTAATTTAGGTTGTGTAGAGAATGAGTTATTTATTTATTGTTTGTTTGAATGATTCCACACTAATACCATCTGCCCAGTAGCTTTCAAACATTTTCTTTAATGCAGCTGCATAACTGGGATGATCAACATACATACTGGTTATGTTCGGCTTTAAAGAAATTCTGTCGTTCAGGGCAAACATTACTAATGCTTCGTCACTGATTACAAGTTTCATCGGAAGCTTTTCTATCAGTCTTGCTTCCTCACCAATTTCCTGATATATCTCAACCGATCTTATCAGGTTGTCAAGTTCTTCATTTGTAAGTTCCCCGTATTCATAAAGTCCCTTTACAATGATGTTCTGTTTCCGGAAAACTTCTTTCTCCTGCTCAATATTATCTTCCAGAGCAGGAGTGGTATAAGGCGGTTTTGTAAATACAAGCAGTTCTTTTTTTGTATTCTGCTGAATAGTAACCCACCTCTCCCCTATCTGTCTGATATCAGTCAGCATCTCAATATAATCGAAAGGCTCCAGGCTATCAGAACTTTCTTCATGCAGTGAAACGAGTTCTTTCTGCAGTGAAACTGCAGCTCGTTTTTTAAGTTCAATCTCTAATTTTTGTTTTTGTTCAAACTCGATCACCTTCTGTTCAACAGACTCTTCATAATTAATGATAATGTTTTTCAGGGCGATCTTAGGATCAAGAGACCGGTATACTTTATTACCATTCCTGCTGCTTTCTGTAATAATACCTTTGTGCACAAGGCTTTGGAGTATCTCATAAATTTTCGTTCTTGTTATTGTGGTAATCTTCGTTAATTCCGGCGCTGTGAACTCCTTTCTCCGGAGAAGTGCCACATATACCTCGGCCTCCCTTTTGGTCAATCCGATCTGCTGCAGTTTGGTGCTTAGTTCCATAATCCTCGTTTTTAGCCTGTATTAAGCATTTATTTGTATCCCCTGAATAAAGGGATACAGAAAATTATAAATATACCCTGAAATTTGCAAGGGTCGATAACAAATTAATTACATCAGAATGAGACATTAAGAAATGAAAGATGGTTTGTGAATATCCCGCACCATTATTACAAACTTTTGACATTTTTTTGACAACTGCCTCCTGCTTATGCATTAGGTTTCTGCCAGATGAAAAGAAATGTAATCCATTAAAAAACAAGAGGTGTTCAAATGTTAAAAATTCGTTACATCATTCTGATTTTCTGTTTCATTGCAATAAATGCATTCGCTCAGGTTGATACCATAACAATACTCCACGTCAACGATACACATTCCACTTTAGACGCAATCGGTCCGCGTGACCAGGATCTGAACGGCACTCTCGGCGGAATAGCCAGGGCCGCATCTGTTATAGGATATGAAAGGACGGTTGAGCCCGATCTTCTTCTGCTTCACGCGGGAGATATCTCCATTGGTGATCTTTTCTTCAACAAAAACTTCCAGGTTCCTGAATTAACCTGGATGAGTATGATAGGTTTTGACGCAATGGCTGTTGGCAACCATGAATTTGATCTTACTCCCGAGGTATTGCTTGGATCGTTACAGTATGTATTCCCTGCACCTTCAGACGCCTTCCCATTGCTGGGAGCTAACATTGATGCTTCCGCAGTGCCGGATCTCGATCAATACATCTATGATTATACCGTGAAGGATATCGGTCCTGTTAAGGTAGGAATCTTCGGACTCATAACTCCCGAAACCAATGTACTTTCACAGCCGGCACCGGTAGTAATAGAAGATGACATAACTGAAATAATGAATACAGCCGGAACCAATGCATACATACTTAGAAATGTTGAAAACTGCGATGTTGTAATTCTACTTTCTCACCTGGGAGTAGCGTTTGATATGGCAATTGCTGCTAATGTTCCCGGGATTGATGTTATCATTGGCGGGCATGATCATTATAAATATCCTGCCCCTTTAGCTATTCCCAATCCGCTTGGGGGAACAACCTGGATTGCTCAGGCAGGATCAAACTATATGTATGTAGGCAAAATGCATCTTACCATTGATGCCGGAGGAAATATAGGACTTCTGGATTATACGTTAATTCCCCTGGATGAAAATATTCCCGAAGACCCCGGTGTAAAAGCTCTGGTTAATTCGATGGAAGCAGACATTGAATCATTTTATGGTCTGCCATTTTTCTCTCAGCCGTTCGGCTATGCTGATGGATTCTTTAGCGAGGAAGCTACTGATCTGACTTCATTGGGTGCTCACGATACTCCGGTCGGAAACCTGACAACCGACGCTTTCAGATCAATGACAGGAACAGATATAGCAATCCATGCAGGCGGTTCAACTGCTCTGCCGTTATGGCAGGGAACATTTACCCTCTCTGATATCTTTAGAATGAACGGGTATGGATTTAATATGGTAAATACCCTTGGTTATCAGATAGCGACTTTTAAGATGACAGGAGAAGCCTTATGGATGGGACTGGAGTTTGGATTGAGTCAGATAGAAAGCAATGATGAATTCTTTATACAAGTATCCGGTCTTGAGTATAAATACGATGCGACCAAACCGGTAGGAGAAAGAGTTGTCTCAGTAACAATAAATGGTCAGCCTCTTAACCCGACAGCTTTATACTCTGTTACCGCGAGTGAATTTGTGCTGGCTTTTCTTAACTATACGGGAATACCATACATTGATCCTGAAATTCTTTCAGGAGTTACCGAGTTTTCGGCGTGTGCAGAATATATCACCGCACAAAGCAACTTCATTCATCCAAAGGAAATCGGAAGAATTGTTAATGTAGGAGATCGTTCATCCACAAATAAAATTGAATCTACCGGATGGATCGCTTCTCAACAGGGGGCTTATATTCCTGATCCAACAGTTACCGGGATGCTCGATTTCAATATGAATATCCATAATATAAATCACCCTAACTCAGCTCAGGGAGTAGTTAAGGTTAAATTCCCTGCGGCCGGGATAAATCTTACCGGCAATTCGCTGGAATTCCTTCTGGTTGATGACAACACAATAACGATAAGAGGTGAAGGAAAAGACACCGGAAAGGGAAAATACGGGTTCCTTGTAACTGCATTAGACGGAGGCAATGCAGGAGACTTGATAAAAATTGTCATCTGGGATAAGCTTGATGGTGATAGAATAATTTATGACAACGTTGTAATGGATGCTTTGGCAGGAGGTTATATAAATATCCTTAATCAGCCGTTTGTGAAAGAGAATAATGAGCTGCTTTCACCTGATAAATACGGCCTGGAACAGAACTACCCCAACCCCTTCAATCCTGCAACTACAATAAAGTATTCTTTACCGGAGGAAAGTTTTGTAACACTCAAAATTTATGACATATTGGGAAGCGAAGTAGCCTCGCTTGTTAATGACAAACAGGCGCCAGGAAACTACGCTGTAACTTTCGATGCTTCGAAACTTGTAAGCGGTGTTTACATCTACTCATTAAGGGCAGGTAATCATTCCGAAACACGAAAAATGATCCTCGCAAAGTAATGGGGTACAGAATGGGGAGAGCAATCTCCCCATTTCTTTTTTATATTTATCACATACGCCTCAATATTATAGTAATAAATTCAGCCTGTTAATTCATTTTTTATATCTCAAGGAATTAGAAATGAAACATCACATTAAAATTTTACTATTTATGATCGTATTCATCGTCCCGGGAGGATTAACAAGGGCACAGGAAATGACAGGAGTTTTAGTGGAAGTAACGACCAACAATAAGACTCCGAATGAAGTCAAAACAAGATTTTCAAACTTTGTAAAAGGGAAACTTCTGAAATTAGATGGTGTGGTATTAGTTGATGACAATGAGGATTATAAAATCAATATTATGATGTTCCAGAACCGCACTAAAGAAGGTGAAAGCCTCGGTTATGTAATATCAACAATATTCCTCGCCCCTTCTGAATGCGAAGGCTACAAAACATACCAGTATCTTACTTCTCTTTTGTCCACCGCTAAAGAATCAGAACTCGATTCTACCGCAGGAAATATAGCTGCCTCCTTTGATCAGAATGTATTGGCCTCTCCCTGAAGTTAGCTAAAATCATTCATCCGGTTCTACTTTTTTCTGATCCTTTTTCCCCATAAAAAGCGCTTCTCTTCTTTTTGTCATCTCGGCGGCTATCACCTTACCGTCTTCTGCGCCAGTTTCGAGTTTATCAATAATATTCTGATAACTCGCAGCATCTCTGTCCTGACTTAATTTAAAGACGTGATCCATTTCTTTTATCTCAATCTCAAAAGCTGCTATTGCTTTCATTAAGTATTCAGTATACTCTGAAGGCAGATTATCGAAGATTGTGGTTGACTGTTTATCATAGTTTTCAAAATGCAGGGTCGTTTTCCGAAGTACATCTTTCAGTTCACTGGTTTCAAGAAAACGAATATTTCCCTTTATATGCACACTCATATAATTCCAGGTTGAAGCAGTGTAAGGATTGCTGTACCACGTTCCGCTTACATACGTATGATGTCCAGTAAAAACGGCCAGCACATTATTGTTGTGTAGAAATGCTTGATGATGATCAGTATTCTTCATTATATGTCCCCTCAGAACCTTCCTCCCGTTATGCTCCTCGATAAAAACCGGAACCTGGGTAGCAACCGGTTTATTCTCGTGATCGCAGCCGGATAAAAAAGCAAACGGGTGCTGGTCAATGAATTCCTTTATGACTTCCGGATTCTTTTCTTTGTAATAGGGAAGGTTATACATAACAATTCCATTATTAATTGAATTAATTGAATTATCTGAACCGCATAAGTTCGGATCATATCTGAAGGAATAAGGAAAAAACTCTTACTGCAATAATAGAGAATTTAAAATACAAAGGGAAAGCACTATGGCTTTCCCTTCTGATATCAGACTTTTAGCCCGGAATTAAAATGCAGTTACAAATCCAAGACTGATACTGCCGAATTCGTCCGTGAAATTATAATCGTACTCCACAACCGCCCTTATATTTCGTCGTAAGAGATGGCCAAGTGAAATACCTGCTGATTTTATATCCAGTGCATCATCATCAGAGTCGATATAATTAAAAACAGCGGCACCATAGTACATACTGTTATCCCCTTCCGGTCTTACAATCAGTTCCGCAAATCCGCCCTGTGTTTTCACTTCTGTTGATCCGGTCATCAGGGCATAAGGATTATTGTCATTTCTGAAAATGTACTGCACATTAAGCTCTACGGGCGAGACATCAATAGTTGCATCTGCCCCGGCCATCCAGATCTCATTCTTTTCCTCTTGAAGCTCAAGAGAATTAGAAATGACTTCATTACCATAATATCCCAATACTCCCAGCCTGAACTGCTCTGAAACCCCCTGGGAGATACGTGCAAAAATGTTTTTGTATTTATCATTATCGAAATTACCGTTCCCGAAAGGTGTACCTATCCCGCTGCCGTTTACAACTTCAAGTGTTATATCCGTGCTCGTCGGCATTCCGTACGACAGCATTATACCTCTGTCATAAGTAAGATCAATATGTGACAACCCGGGACGCACCTTATAGATCAGGTAATCCTCAAGTGTTAATCTCAATTCTCTTTTAAATACCGGATCCGAAACCTGGAATTGTCCGATTGAAAAATCCAGTTCGCTTCCGAAAAGATCATTAAAGAAAAGAAAAGCGTCCTCGATTTTACCAACATCCCCTTCCTCCAGTATGTAATAAACATAGTATGATATATCATTTGTTATTGTACCACCGGATAACAGTTTCAATACAGAGGGACCGGTAAAATCTGTCTGATCTGATTTATCCCGATTATACGTCAGGTATCCTTCTAATCTTAAGGCTATAGGAAAATCGCGAATAAGCGTAAGCTCATCATCCCCGGCATCAACGTAATAACGGGGAGCCGCTACATCTTTCAACGCAAACCCATTTGCGGCAAAGTCCTCACCGTAGGGTTTTAATTTCGGAAAAGGAGAGTGACAAACTTTGCAGGACATATTATATTTTCTGGCAAATGCCGGAATCGAATATATTTCAGTTAGAAAAGCAGACAGTGCAAATATTATGATCAGTAAATTTAAAATTCTTCTCATTTTATTCTCCCGCTCAATTTCTGATTATTTATGTTATATTGAATACAATTTTATGGAAGAACGTTTATAGCTGTTGAATGTTCATTCACTTTTACAACAGCATATTCATCTTCCGGTACTCCTAAAAACTCAGCAACAGGCTGCACCAGCCGCTGATAATTCAGAACTGCTGTAACCTTCAGTTGTCCGGGCGCTACGTTGTCAGGGAGCGTGAAAGTACAGGTTTCAAGTTTTGTTTCCCTCGGACCCAGTCTGTAATCAACACCCTGCGATTTGGTATTCCATTGCTGTATAGTCATTCTTCCCTGGGGATCGAAATAAGCCATTCTGAATATTCTGTCTCCCACCGGAATGCCGTCCCTCTGAACTCCCTTAAATCCGGGATCCTTTAATGGAATACCCATATCCTGGTAAGCCAGCTCATCGCTGCCTATAGTATATTCCTCTCCGTCAAAGCCTTTCTTATCAACCGGGAGGTGGTAGACATTCCCCTTTGAATCAACGGCCTCAACATGCATCCAAACGATCCTGTCTTCAACAGAACCCGTAGGAAATTTATGGCCGGTTTTCTGATTGAAAAGTACTACTGTGAATTTTACTTTTTCACCCGGTTCTGCCTCATTAATATCGGGATGAACTCTTAATTCAATTGTTCCTTTTATTTTTCCGGGATCATGTGCACCATGAAACAGGTGCTGCCATACATCGGGATGCTTCTCCCCCATCGCCGCACTGTATCCTTCAGTATGCGTCATATGACAGTCCTGACACTGCACACCCTGTTTTGAATAAGGACCTTCTTTCCATTCAAGGTGAGTCGACTTAACCCAGATGCCGTAAGGATCTTTTTCATTGTGGCAGGTGCCGCAAAAATCAGCCGAAGCCAGGAAATCAGATTTTGCTACTTCGTGCTCGGGTGAATTGCCCGTACCCCGCGGTCCATATTTCGTCCTGCCCGGTTCTGAAACAAAATTAAAGTTAAAGGGCGTATCCCCTTCGAATCCGGTGACAGTATGGCATACATCACAGGAAACCGATTCATTAGCTCTTGTCATTTTTTCAGGACGCTGCGGCGGTACGTCACCGCTTAAGAATGCCATAGGAGTGTGACATCCGTTGCATCCGGCTTTTACCCCTGCTACCACAGGATCTATATCAGCATGAGGAACAGCCAGCTTGAAATACTCAATTTCATCCCAATGATGCGTATAAGCCTGGGACATCATGGCCTGCTTCCACTGCTGGTAAAAGTCAATATGGCAGGATGCCCCGCATACCATAGGTTTCTGATAATCATCATATTGTCGTGTCCCCAAAGCAGCTTCGCCGGCTTTTGTCTGTGCTAAGGAAACGGAACTAAGAAGTAGTAACATGATAATGCAGAAATGGCAGAATACTTTGTTTTTCATTTTGTCATTCCTTTCTTGTCTGTTTAGGTTTGGAGTTTTTCGGGGACAAGTAAATCTGTACAATCGAATGAGGACGGGAAGTAGTTTCCCGGGAGGATAATATGAAACAACATAGTACATACATTCTCCCCAAATATGTATTATGCACAAAATAATGAATTCCGGGAATAGTTGCTACTATTCAGATATTACTGAGGATCCCATGTGAACCTCAGGGAACTTTCGCAGATTTTATAAAGCTTGCCTCTGAATCAGAAAGATACGGCTGCAGCAGGATTACAACATTTCAGATTGATTCTATGATGGTTTAAGCCGAAAGCGAAATAAAAACCCGGCAGAGTTTGTCTGCCGGGTTGAATTTTATGAAATAAATTTAATAATAAAATTATCTGAGCAAGATCATCTTTCTTGTGCTTATATAATTTCCTGCTGTCATCTGATAATAATAAACTCCGCTTGAAAGGTTAGACGCATTCCAGTTCAGTTCATAACTGCCTGCGGATTTTTCTTCATTAACAAGTGTTTGTATTTCATTCCCAAGGACATCAAATACTTTGATTGTAACCTTAGATGATTGCGGGATTGAGTATTTTATTGCTGTAGTGGGGTTAAAGGGATTTGGATAGTTTTGTTCAAGTGAGAATTTAACCGGATTATTTACTGTTTCCCGTACACCAACAGGGTTATTAGGGTAAAACTTTGCGGTAAGACTCGCATATATAGAAGCTACTCCACTTCCGCCCAGATCTACATAATTCTGAGCTACAGCATAGAAAGAATAAGAACCGGCAGAAACAGCGTATCCCCTGGTGTGAGAAAATGACGCTCTGGGAACACCTGCTGTTCCCAACACGCTTACAGCACCGTCATTTGGACTCCAGTTTGGCGAGTTGCTGGCAGCAAGAACTATACGATCACCTAAATCAGGAGAACAGGAACCGTCAAAATGGACTATAACAATACCATCAGAAGGTACATCGATATCTGTCTGTCCCACTACAACAGGATTTCCCCGCAGGTCAATGTTCGTAGGGCTGATTCCCTGAAATGCCGCGAATCCTGTCTCAGGTGCATTATCAAAAAACTGTACAGTCAGACTTCCGTATATGGAAGCTATGCCGCTTCCGCCCAGGTCAACATAATTCTGGGCTACAGCATAGAAACTATATGCACCTGCTGTTACATCGTATTCCCGCGAGTGTGAAAAGGAAGCTCTCGGAACGCCGGCTGTCCTCAGAACACTTACAGCACCGTCATTGGGACTCCAGTTTGTGGAATTACTTGCGGCAAGGACTATCCGGTCACCTAAATCAGGAGAGCAGGAACCGTCAAAATGTACAACCACTTTGCCGTCAGACGGTACGTTAACATCTACCTGACCGACTACAACCGGGTTGCCTCGCAGATCGATGTTTGTCTGGCTGATTCCCTGAAATCCAACCAATGACGAAGCGGAAGAATTTTCAAAAAATTCCACAGTGAGATTTGCATAAATCGAGGCGATACCGCTTCCGCCCAGGTCAACATAATTCTGGGCAACTGCATAGAATGTATAAGTACCGGCCGTTACATCATACTCGCGGGAGTGTGAAAATGAGGCTCTTGGAAGGTCACTGGTACCGAAAACACTTACGACACCGTCATTGGGACTCCAGTTTGCAGAATTGCTTGCAGCAAGTACAATGCGATCTCCTAAATCAGGAGAACAGGAACCGTCAAAATGTACGACTACTTTGCCGTCCGCCGGCACATCAACATTTATCGATCCCACCACTACGGGGTTGCCTCTCAAATCGATATTAGTTTGTGAAATACCCAGATTCCATACCTTCGGTTGGGCCAGGCTGGATATCGTAAAAAGAAAAAGTGCCGAAATTAGTTGAATAACGTAGCTTCTCTTCATTATTACTCCTTATATAATTTGTTAATATGTATTATTGAAGCCGCACATCAGGATAATCAAGTCAGCTTATCTGCCAATTTTTGGTACAGGCGTTATTTTTTGCTTAATAGTATGTCGGTTTCATACACAAAAACCAGACCGGAAAATTCAAGGAATTTATAATTAGATGACCATTTGACTGTTTTTACAAATTAATCGTTGTATTCCGCAGGCACAACAGTATAAATGCTTAATTTGATATATATCATATAGATACCGTGCAGTGTGAGAATACAATGTGAGAGAAATATGAGATAAGAGAATCTTGTTGAAAGGATAAAAAAGTACAAAAAATTGCTGTTCAAACGGGCATTGCCACTATTGAACCATTTAGGTTGTGGAGGTGGCGGGAGTCGAACCCGCGTCCGAAGTTAAGATCCAAAGAACATCTACACACATAGTCTGTTTTTGTTTTGACTTAAAGCTACCAAACAGACAAGGGTCACCTTAAGTCTGCCTGCTTAAATTTCACCTGTTCAGCACAGACAACTGAACCGGCTATCGTGCCTAAACGTCGTTCATCCTTACCCCGACACGAGAAGATAAGGTGAACGGCTGCTAAGGTTTTACTTAGGCAGCTAGGGCGTAATTAGATTCGCCAGTTATATTTTTAAGTCCCGATTATTTTACGTGTACTCCGGGGAACACGGTGCGCAGTCCTATGTCTCTTCAACCCCGTCGAAACCAAAATTCACCCCCAATTGGAATAATTTATAATGAACAATTCACAATTAACAATTTAATTGTACATTGTTAATTCATAATTGTTAATTACTTTTTCCATATGGTGTCAGGGATTCCTGAGATCATATTTTCATAACGTGAAAGAACAAAAAATAAATCGCTCAGCCTGTTCAGGAATATAAGAATATTTTCACCAATATCTTCTGAGCTTTTAAGTGCAGCTACTCTTCTCTCGGCTCTTCTGCAGACTGTCCTGCAAATATTGAGCAGCGCAGCTGCCCTGCTTCCTCCGGGCAGAATAAAATTCTTCAGAGGTTCTAACTCCGCTTCATATTTGTCTATCTGTTTTTCAACATTTTCAAAAAACTCTTTGGGCACCCGGGGTATATCGTATTTCTCGTTTTTTTCACTCCGGGGTGTCGCCAGATCAGAACCGACGGTAAATAGCTGATTCTGAATCGTGCTCAATAAATCTTTTACATCACTGCTCTTAGCTTCTGTAATTGCGTGTCCTATAAACGAATTGAGTTCGTCAATTGTTCCATATGCTTCAATTCTGGCTGAGTTTTTCGACACTCTTTCACCGCCAAAAAGTCCTGTTTCTCCTTTATCGCCGCCTTTAGTATATATTTTCATCTCTTAAAAGGGATTTTATGCACCAGGATCTCGGTTTCATTACCTTCAGTATCTTTAGCCTTAAGTTTTGTTCCGTCCTGCAGATGGTTCTTTCTTATGTATCCCAATCCGATATTCTTCTTACACCTTACAGAATATACAACAGAGGTAACTTTACCGCTTTCTCCGCCGTCGCCGTTAAACAGACTGTATTCTGTTCCGGATACACCTTCGTTAAATACTACTCCCTTAATAGATTTCTGTACTTTATCATAGGTATCCAGCCTTGCAATAACTTCCTGCCCAATGTAACAGCCTTTTCCGAAATCAATAAACTTCAGGAGTCCGGCTTCGTTGGGATTATAGTCGTCATTAATCTCATTGGGTGCTGTTGGGATTCCCTGCTCAACTCTGAATGTATTCCAGGCATTTTCACCAACCAGGTTAAAATCAAATATACCTTTATTCTCCAGAGCGTATTTAACAAACCGGTTTCCATTTGATGAATCGGCTATTACCCAGTATTTAAGATAATTCCTCTCATCCCGCATCTTTGCAAGGAAAAACAGCATTCCTTCTGCACTGATAACCTTGAATGTATTCTCGGGTATGTTATTAACCATAGTTCCACAGACCAGGGTAACGAATGAATCCGCCTGGGGACCGCTTACCTCGAGAAGCATGTATTTGCCGTTTATATCAGCAACCTTTACGTCATCAGTTATGATATATTTATCAAGCCACCTGATTACTTTAGTCTGATGCTCACTACTTGTGAATAAAATCTGGTAGTCTTCAAAATTCAGCAGGGTGGTCAGATCAATGATCCGTCCTTTTTCAGTAGTGAAGATTGTTTTAGTTATCTGCTCTTTTCCCATCTCCTTTGTGGAATTAGTGCTTATCCTGTGAAGAAAATCGAGCACGTCTTTGCCCCGTAATTCAATCATTCCGCAATGAGAAATATTTCTCAATCCTACACCATCGGTGAGACTTTTAACTTCATCCTCAACAGAAGAGTATTTCAGAACTCTGCCGTCTTCAGCGATTTCTGCATTTACTCCAAGATTCTGTAATAATTCGGAATAAGATATTTTATCCTGCATCTGAAACATTTATGCTCCCTTTATACCAGTATTTATCCTAAAAATATATAAAAAATGTTCTATTAATTGAAAATTAGCTGTGATAAGCTCTGGATTGCCAGCTTGAAAATTCAGCACAAAAGGCAGTACAAAGATAAGAAAAAAATACTAATAAGGACGCTTCTGCCGGGAGTTCCTTGTGTTAATATACGAGTTTCTCTTCTGGTTCCATACAAATGGAATCGAATCTAATTCCTCAACCCTTTTGCCTGAGTCATAATAAACATACTCGTAGTAATCGGGATATCTGTCATTATTATAATTCAGTATCGTCCTCTTGAAGTTAATGCCTTTGTAGGTCATCAGCAGATGAGGTTTTGAGGTAAATCCGTCAACGAGAAAATAGTTGTAGTCTATATGTCCTATTCCCTGGGCATAATGAAAATTCACTCTGATATATGGGATATCCTGGTATTTCCAACGTTCAATCGAAAAAGTGTTAAATCCTCCATGTGATGGGATTACTGATTCCCATACAACATCGAAGTTATTGCCGGTACAGTGGAACAGTACAAGGTAAAAGAATGCAGTGCCAAGCTTTGTACTGTCGAGATCAATAAAGCTTTCATTATAACCGACAATATTCTTGGGCTCAATAAATCGCTCACCGGATTTTGATTTTGCAATGACTCCCAGAATGTAACCCGGATGGTCTTCCGGGTATATTACTGCAGGCCTTGGAATGTTATAAGTGAGGGTTTTATCAAAATCTACCAGATAAGTACCTTCGGGATAATGCGACAGAACAAATTCTTTTAGTGCAATTGTGTCGCACGGAAACCTCTTAGAGCTTGCTTCTTCTGCTGTTCAAGATTGTACTTCTGAATTGCGGCATCTTTATTGGGAGAGTAGGCAGTTTCTTCCTTCCTTATACCCTGCTCTTCTTTTTCCTTTTCGCTGCTGCAGGATATAAGAAAGGTTAACATCAAAACCGGTATTATCAGGAATACCGGTTTTATAAAGACAACAGTTTTATTGTTTAGAATATTCATCAAAGAAATATGCTGAGCTCATTATGCCCAGCTTAAAATGGTTCAGATCAAAGTGTTCGTTGGGAGAATGCAGGTTCTCTGAATCTAATCCCAGCCCCATAAGCACAACAGGAGCTTTTAATTTGTTGCCGAAAACGTTAACTATAGGAATAGAACCGCCTTCACGAATAAAAACTGTTTTTTTACCAAAGGCTTTTTCCATTGCCTTAGAAGCTGCCATTGCTGCAGGAGAATCAAGAGGGGTAATGCTAGGCAGTGCACCATGAAGGTCCTTTACGGTAACCTTAACTGATTTCGGTGCTATGCTTTGGATATATTTCCTGAACAGTTTAGCTATCTTCGCAGGTTTTTGATCGGGTACCAGCCTCATACTGATTTTAGCGGTAGCTTTCGAAGGAAGTACTGTTTTTGCCCCCTTCGCGGTGAACCCTCCGATTATACCATTACAGTCAAGCGTTGGCCTTACCCATAATCTTTCAAGTGTGGAGAATCCTTTTTCTCCCTGAAGTTCTTTAACACCAACTTCTTTAGCAAAATTCTTTTCAGAAAATTTCAGTTTTTTAAAGTTCTCTCTTTCTTTTTTGGTAGGTTTTTGAACATCATCATAGAAGCCGGGTATAGTTATGTGACCGTTTTTGTCCTGAAGTTTGGATATCATTTTTGCAAGTATGTTTATCGGATTGCCTACTGCACCTCCGAATGAACCGGAATGAAGATCTTTCTCAGGACCCACCACTTCAATTTCCTGGTAGCTCATTCCTCTGAGACCATAGGTAAGCGTAGGGATCCCTTTGCCGAATAAGGAAGTGTCAGAAATCATTACAGCATCACACTTTAACAGGTCAGTATGACTTTTTATAAAATTTTCAAGATTTTGACTTCCTATCTCTTCTTCACCCTCTATTATAAATTTCACGTTTAGAGGAAGACTTCCTTTTCCCTTAAAAAATGCTTCTACACTCTTGATATGCATGAACATCTGACCTTTATCATCTGTTGCGCCGCGCGCCCATATCTTGCCGTCTTTTATCACCGGTTCGAAAGGCGGGGAATTCCATAACTCAATCGGATCAACAGGCTGGACATCATAGTGTCCGTATATTAATACTGTAGGTTTGCCCGGTGCGGCCAGCCATTCTCCATAAACGAGAGGATGCCCTTCTGTTTTAAAGATCTCCACTCTGTTCAGACCAGCCTGCTTAAGCTTATTAGCTACAAATTCAGCAGCTTTGTTTATATCTTTTTTGTTTTCGGAAAGGGTGCTTATACTGGGTATGCGGAGAAAGTCTTTTAACTCTTCAATAAAGTTATTCTGGTTATCTTTTATAAACTTTATTACATCTTCCAAAATCGGACTCCTGTTCTATTTGGTTAAAGAATATCGATAAATAACAGGAACAAAATTCCTGAAACGGTTCACTGTAAGTGAATCGAGTTGATTTAAAATTTCTTTTGATGGGATAAAAAACGTCTTCCATGGATCGTCAATCATATATACATTCTGTTCCGTATCCATAGTTATGCTCTCGATTGATGCAACATAATCAAAAGAATCATAACTTGGAATATTAGTCTTAATTTTTACAAGAGCGGTATCAATAACATTCAGACGGTCATCGAATGACAGGTGAAAAAAGGTTTTATTGTTCCTGTCGACGCCGTATAATGAATAATCTTTATCAGAATATAGTCCGCAGATCGTATGAATGCCCAGCGGCCTTGTATTGATCTGCTTAATGATCTTGTGAGAATTCTTTTCTGCGATAAACAGAACTGTACTGTCAGCAAAAAGTTTGCCCTCAGTGAATCCTTCCAATCCAAGGTAAAAATAGTTATCGTCTACTGCGAGTCCCTCATATCCGATATTATTTTTCAGGTATCTCTGAAACTGTTCAACCGGAGTGAAATTTAATCTTTTAATACCTTCAAGTGTATCAGCTAATACATTGTCGTTGCGAAAATTCAAAAGATAAATACCGGCATAATATTCAGGATGAGTTCCATTCCCTTCTATCGAAAGGTAAACCGCATTATTTTTTTTGTCGTAAACAATTTCTTCAAAGTCAGCCTTTGGAAAGGTATCAATGTATGCCTGAAATGATTCAGAAAACTTTACAGGACGCAGCATTTTAATTGAATCACCTGCTATCGTAAGGTGGAGTATCCCCCCGGTATCATCTGCAAGCAGAAAATGCTTGCTTCCGTCGGGTGTTTCATTGATAAAAGTGATCCCCGAGGTTTGATCTGCATTAAATCCTTCAAATGAAAGCCATTGGGGAAAAGCAGGATCCTTCTTAATATTAAGGTTATCGTGATGCACCCCGGATCCGCAGCAGGAAAATAGGAAAACAGTGGCAAGAAGTATAACAGATTTTGTTATCATATATGCAATATAATAAAAGCTGTTGCAGATTTCACTGCTCCTGCCCTGTACCTTGTTATACTTTTCGCCCTTTCATATATTGGCCCAATGGTTTTATATAAATATATACTGAGAAATCATTTAGCTCCATTTATTTTCTCCATTATCACACTGATCTGCATTTTTATACTTCAGTTCCTTATGAAGTTTGCGGACAGACTGGTTGGAAAAGGATTGGGACTTATTGTTATTCTGAAGCTTATTGCTTTTAACCTTGCCTGGATGGTCGTGCTTGTAGTACCTATGGCAACCCTGGTGGCCACATTGATGGCTTTTGGGAATATGTCGCAGAATAATGAAATCACAATCATTAAATCATCCGGAACAAGCTTATACAAGATGATGCGGGCTCCTCTTCTGGCATCAGTAATTGTGGGATATCTTCTTCTTTTATTTAATAATGATGTACTCCCGGATGCTAACCACCAGGCTAAGATCCTTATGCAGGATATATCACGGCAGAAACCAACTCTTTCGCTCGAACCGGGTGTGTTTTCACAGGAGGTCTCAAACTATGCTATTCTTGCAAGAGAAATAAACCAGAAAACCAACGAGCTTAAAGATGTTACTATTTACGATTATTCTGATCCGAAAGAAATAAAAGTTGTAACGGCTGAAAAAGGTAAGATCTATTTTTCGAAGGATCAGACCAAGCTAATTATGAGCCTTCAAAACGGTGAAATTCATGAAAATGATGTTTCGAAAACAAACCTTTACAGAAGAGTAAGATTTGAGAAACACAGAATTGCTATGGACGGAGCTCAGTTCACATTTCAACAGTCGGCTCTCGGCAGTCCGCGTGGTGAACGGGAGCTTAGTGCCTCTGCTATGCGTGAAATAGTCGATAGTCTGGGTGTTACCGAGAAACAGTACAGAGCAGACCTTACGAAGCAGGCAAAGAAATATTTCTATGAGGATTCTTCCGGGACAGCAGCATTTACCCCTGCAGGTACACATGGAGAAAAGTTTGTTTATTCAAGACTGCTTGACAGGCTGCGGAATGAAAAAAACACAGTTGTTTCCCGGTATAAAAGGCTTGAGGCCAAAAAGAATGAGATAAATAAATATGAGGTAGAGATTTATAAGAAATATGCCTTGCCGGCGGCCTGTATTGTGTTCGTTCTTATAGGAGCTCCCCTGGGAACGATGACGCGAAAAGGTGGTTTCGGAGTTGCCGCCAGTATAAGTTTATTCTTCTTCCTTATTTATTGGGCTTTCCTCATAGGAGGAGAAAAACTTGCTGAAAGAGATTTTTTCTCGGCCTTCTGGGGGATGTGGTCGGCTAATATCCTCTTAACAGTTGCTGGTGTGCTTTTGACTATAAAAACGGTAAGAGAGACTGTTACTCTCAGATTCGACTGGATAAGGAAAATCATACCTAAACAATTCCGCGCTGCTCCGGAAGAAGATCAGGAGAATGATGAAAATCCTCGATAAATATCTGATCAAACAGTTCCTGCAGACCATCTTTTTTGGTTTGATAGCATTCACGCTGATTTTTGTTGTTATCGACATGATGGAAAACCTCGATGACTTTATTGATCAGAATGTTGCTGCCCCGGTAATTCTTCATTATTATTTCGTGTTTTCACCCGATATTATTAAGCTGATTACTCCTATTGCTGTACTATTCGGGGCTTTATTTACTGTCGGAAAAGCCGCCCAGCTGAGCGAGCTTACTGCCATTAAATCCAGCGGTATAAGCATGTACAGGTTTATGCTTCCCTTCCTTATTACTGCCTTCTTCATAAGCATGTTCTCGGTCTATTTTGCCGGATATCTTGTTCCGATGGCAAATAAGACGAAATTGAACATTGAAATGAATTACCTGAAGAAAGGTTTTAATTATTCCGGCAGCAATATATTCTTCCAGGATAGTAAAACACGGATTGTGAATATCTCATACTTTGATAATGCTAATCTTCAGGCTAATCGCGTGAGCATTCAGGGATTTGATAAGAATGATATAACAAGAATGGATTACAGAATAGATGCTGTGAGAATGACATATGATACGGTAAGCCATACCTGGATTGCTAAAAATGGTATAGAGAGAATTTTCCACAAGAATACCCAGACAGCAGATTATTTTAAGGAAATGCGCCTTGATAGTCTTAATTTTACCCCTGCCGAGCTGCTGACTAAACAGCAGAAACCTGAAGAAATGGATCTGACTGATCTTAAAAACAGCATTGAAACACAGGAGCGGGCGGGAAACGATCCAACTGATTCACTGATTGAATATTATTCGCGTTTTTCATTTCCTATGGCCAGCCTAGTAATCGTGCTGTTCGGACTGCCAATATCTGCAAATAAGAGACGCGGGGGACTTGCTGTACAGGTCGGGATAAATATACTTATTACATTTCTTTACCTGGTGTTTATGAAGATCAGCCAGGCTTTCGGAAAGAACGGAGCCCTCGACCCTTTACTAACGGCCTGGTTCGCTAACCTTATTTTTCTTGCAGCTGCAATTTTTAATCTGGCAAAGATGAGACAATAAAAATTAAAGACGGCAGCAGGTGCTGCCGTCCTTAGTTTAATTTACTTTTTCATCCTTCTTGGGGGGAACAAACCCGAAATGCTGATTCTGCGGGGCATCTACCTTTATCTCACCAAATCTGGCTTCATACTTATCAATGTTATCTTTGAGTGCTTTAAGAAGCATTTTAGCATGCTGGGGAGTTGTAATAATTCTTGCATATACTTTTGCTTTCGGAACACCCGGTACAATTCGGGTAAAATCGATTACGAATTCAGCAGGCGAATGAGTAATGATAGCTAAGTTGGAATAAATTCCTTCAGCCTCTTTCTCATTAAGTTCAATATTTATCTGCTGTCCCTGAGGATTCTGATTATTCTGAGCCATTTTAATTCACTTCTTCCGGATTTATTTTCTTAATTCATCGGCCTTATTGAAGGCATTCTGTGCATCATCCTTCATATCAAGCACTGTATAAACCTTGCCGAGTAATTCCCAGGTTGCCGCATCATCAGGCTGAAGTTCAACAGATTTCTCCAGGTATGGTAAAGCATCCTGATATTTTTGTTTATACTCAGTATTCTCCATCTCACCGTTATCTTCGGCCATTTTATTAATAGCAGTTCCCCATTTTACATAGGTAACAGCCAGGTTGTAAATTGCATTCTGGTACTCCGAATCAAGATCGATTGCCTTCTTGAATTGATCAGCGGCATTCTCATAATCATTTTTACCGAGGAGAAGCACTCCGTAATTATAGTGGTAATACTTATTGTCGGGATCCTTTTCTACCAGTGATTTAAATGAACTGAGCGCAACATCGGCCTTACCCGCATTGATGTATGAATTAGACAATGTTAAAAGTATTTCCGGGTTATCCGGGTATTGTTCTCTTCCTTCTTCCAGTACTTTAATAGCATTATTAAAGTTCTCGACGGCCTGAACGCTGTCCTGGGAATTATGCGTAGCAGAATACTGCTGTTTCTGGAGGATTCCCTGGTTATAGTAAATTTCACCAAGATACTTGTACCCATCCAGAGATTTATCAAGTTTGATCATCTTCTGAAGAGGTTCAATAGCTTTATCATTTTCACCGGCTCCCATATAAACGAAAGCGAGGTTCTTATAAGTATCAACTGAATCAGGTTCAAGTTTTGTTGCATAATCAAACATATTTATAGATTTATCGAAGTAAACCTTGCTGCTGTCCTTATCAGTTGAATTTACACCTTTCTGGTAAAGACTAACGCCTTTATTAAACAAATTAGCCCAGAAATATTTTTTCTGATCTTGAATCTGAGATTTAAATTCGTTGCTTATGGCAAGAGATTTATCAAAAGCATCTATCATATTACCGTAATCATCTTTTTCACCGTAAACGTAGCCTAAATAATAAAATCCTTCAGCACTTTGCGGATTTTTTTGAACCTCTTTTTGGAGTACATCAAGGGCTTTATCATAATTTTTTTGCTGAATATATAGTTTGGCGCTTGTTATTTCAGTAGACGAGCACTGAAATCCCACAAATACAAGCCCTGTTAAAAGTAGTACAACTACTGTATATAACTTCGATTTTTGCATTCTTTCTCCATCATTTTAAATCAAATTTAATGTCATTAAAGTTACTGTTTTGATAAAGTATAGTCAAGAATCTTAACCCTCCTAAATACTGTGTTGTGTCTCAATTCATGCATATTTATCGGATTGAATTCAAAATATTGATGTACCCCGTAAATTGATTTTACTTCGTTTAATGGATATTTTTAAATTCTAAATAAGAGGATATTTTGACCGCCGAAAATGTTATAAAATCAGTCCCAAAAGTGCTTTTGCACGATCATCTTGACGGAGGTCTGCGACCGGCTACCATCATCGAGCTTGCCCGCGAAATAAAATACAAAAAATTGCCAACCACAGATCCCGGTGAACTTGGCGAATGGTTCCACAGAGGGGCAAATAAAGGCAATCTGGTTGAATTTTTACAGGGATTTGACCATACCACTGCAGTTATGCAGACGAAAGAATCTCTGCAGAGGTGTGCTTATGAGATGATGGAGGACATGCAGAAAGACGGCGTTTGCTATGTGGAAACCCGTTTTGCGCCAGTATTTCACACTAATAAGGGCCTTTATCCCGAAGATGCTGTGTTAGCAGTCCTGGAGGGATTGGAAAAGGGAAAACGGGATTTTGGAGTAGGCTACGGCCTGATTTTATGCGCCATGCGTAATATGAAAAATTCGCTTGAAATCGCAGAACTGGCAGTTAATTTCAGAGATTCAGGGGTAGTAGGATTTGATCTGGCAGGAGAAGAAGGAGGATATCCGCCTAAAAAGCATATCGATGCATTCCAGTTTATTCAACGTTCAAATTTTAATATTACCATACACGCCGGAGAGGCTTTTGGTAAAGAATCTATCTGGCAGGCAATTCAATGGTGCGGGGCTCATCGGATTGGTCATGCTACTCATCTGAAAGAGGATATAGCTACCGGAAGGGGCGGTCATACAATTGTATTTGGTGAACTTGCACAATACATATTGGATAAAAGGATTCCTCTCGAGATATGCCTGCTTAGTAATCTGCATACCGGTGCAGTTGACAGTCTTGAAAATCACCCATTTAAACTCCTGTATGATAACAAATTCAGGGTTACCATAAATACAGATGACCGGCTTATGAGTAATACAACTATGACTAATGAGTTTCTTGTAGCTCAAAAGTATTTTGGAATTACCCTCGATGACATTGAGAAAATCACAATAAATACTATGAAATCTGCTTTCATTCACTACAATGAAAGATTAAAATACATATATGATATAATTAAACCCGGGTTTCAGAAAACCAGGAACATATTAAATTCACAATAAGGCTATACCAATAAATATGAAGAAACTGTTCACAAATTATAATTTTGAGTTTGATAAAAACGAAAGAAAACTGCTAACCACATTTTCAAAACAGGTGCTTAAACAGATAAGCGGCGATAACAGATATTTTGCCGAGGAAAAAGCTTTTAACTCGATAATTGAGAAGCTGGCCGCTTCTTCTGATTCTGTTAAGCTTACTAAGGATGAGAGAACAAGATTGTTAAACCAGCTTAATGAGAATGTTAAGTTCCTGAAAAAAGAATCAGCTTCAAGCTGGTTTATTAAGAAGTGGATATATAAATCAATGCTTAAACAGTATGTAGGGCATTTTAGAAAATCATTTCAGAGGATAAAATGAGTTCCGTTAACACCAAAGAAGTTTCGATAAAAGCTCCTCACGGCAGCAGCCTTTCCTGTAAAGGATGGCTTCAGGAAGCCGCAATGAGGATGCTCATGAATAATCTCGATAGTGAAGTGGCTGAGAACCCGGCAGAGTTAATTATTTACGGCGGCAGCGGTAAAGCTGCCAGAAACTGGGAGGCATATGAAGCAATTGTTGAATCATTGAAGAATCTGGAGAATGATGAGACTCTTCTTGTTCAATCAGGAAAACCTGTAGGAATATTCAGGACCTATCCTGATGCACCGCGGGTTCTGATATCAAATTCAATGCTTGTACCAGACTGGGCAACATGGGATGAGTTCAGGAGACTTGAAGCGTTAGGACTTACTATGTTCGGACAGATGACTGCCGGCAGCTGGATCTATATCGGTACCCAGGGTATCCTTCAGGGTACTTATGAAACATTTGCCGAGTGTGGAAGAAAGTACTTCAATGGTGATTTCTCAGGGAAGTTTGTACTTACTGCAGGACTGGGAGGAATGGGCGGAGCTCAGCCGCTCGCAGCAACTATGAATGGTGCCGCCTTCCTTGGTGTTGAGGTTGACAGGAAAAGAATTGAGAAAAGACTCGAGACAGGTTATATCGATAAAATATCCGATAACCTGGATGAAGCGCTTAAAATGGTGCTTGATGCTAAGAAGGAAGGTAAAGCTTTGTCCGTAGGCCTTGTTGGAAATGCCGGTGAGATTCATCAGCAGATCCTCGATAGAGGAATTATTCCCGATGTCGTTACGGATCAAACCTCCGCGCATGATGTGCTGAATGGATATGTTCCTGCTGAAATGACTTTGGAAGAAGCGTTAAGACTGAGGAAGGATAATCCCGCCAGGTATATGGACCTCTCCCGAAGAACCATAGTTAAGCATGTTAAGGCTATGCTTGGATTTCAGCAGAAGGGATCTATAGTATTCGACTACGGAAATAATATCAGAGGCGAAGCGAAAGAAAACGGATTAAAGAATGCATTTGACATACCCGGATTTGTTCCTGAATTTATCCGTCCCCTTTTCTGTGATGGAATGGGTCCTTTCCGCTGGGCTGCTTTATCAGGCGATCCAAACGATATTTATGAAACTGACAAAGCTGTAATGGAGACATTCCCGGAGAAGAAGTCACTTATTAACTGGATAAAAATGGCACAGAAGAAAGTTCATTTCCAAGGACTTCCTTCAAGGATCTGCTGGCTCGGATACGGTGAGCGTGCAAAGATGGGAAAAATATTTAATGATCTGGTTGCATCGGGAAAAGTCAGCGCTCCTATAGTTATCGGAAGGGATCATCTCGATTGCGGATCGGTGGCTTCACCAAACCGGGAAACTGAAAATATGAAAGACGGAAGCGATGCGATAGCCGACTGGCCGATTCTCAATGCATTGCTTAACGCTGTCGGTGGTGCAAGCTGGGTATCGGTTCACCACGGCGGAGGAGTTGGTATCGGAAAATCAATCCATGCAGGAATGGTAATTGTTGCCGACGGAACCAAAGAAGCAGAAAAGAGACTGGAAAGAGTTCTTACTTATGATCCCGGGATGGGAATTGTAAGGCATTCAGATGCAGGTTATGAGAAAGCAAATGAGAATGCTAAAAAAATGCATGTTAAAATTCCAATGTTAAAATAATTTGAATAGAGAGTTTAATTAAACCAGAAATGGAGCTAAAATGAAAGTCAAAGTACTTATAGCCGATAAATTTCCCGATCAGTATATCAGCCAGCTTAATGAAATGGACCTGGATGTAAATTATTCACCAAAGCTTGGTGAAAAAGATCTTCCCGAGGCTGCCAAAGAAGTTGATATACTGGTTGTGCGTTCAACAATCGTAAATGCTGATACAATTAATAACAGTAAAACTTTAAATCTTATAATTCGTGCTGGCGCCGGCGTGAATAATATTGATATATCAACTGCAAATAAGAAAGGAATTTATGTAGCAAATTGTCCCGGAATGAATTCCGTCGCTGTGGCCGAACTTGCAATGGGACTTATGATCTCGCTTGACAGAAGGATTCCGGACAACGTAGCTGATTTCAGAAAAGGCGTCTGGAATAAAGGTGAATATTCAAAAGCTGAGGGATTGAAAGGTAAAACACTCGGTATTATTGGTGTAGGTGCAATCGGTAAAGAAGTTGCTAAAAGAGCCCTTGCCTTTGAAATGAATGTGTATGGTAAAGATATTTCGAGAATAGAAGGGGTTCAGATCAAAGATTTTTCTGAAATGGATCAGCTCCTTCCCCTTTGCGATATAGTTACTATCCATCTTCCTGCAACATCCTGAAACAAAAGGTCTCTTTAATAAAAAGATGTTCTCGTTCATGAAAAACGGAGCATTTCTGATAAACACTTCACGTCAGGATATTATTGTAGAAGAAGATCTGATTGAAGCGATTAAAGAAAAGAATCTTCGTGTTGCAATGGATGTATTTAAAGGTGAACCGGAAGCAAAAACGGGTGAAGTCAATTCGGTACTGAAGGATAATCCTAATGTATATATCACTCACCATATCGGAGCTTCAACAGAACAGGCCCAGAACGCTGTTGCTGCCGAAACGGTGAGAATAATTAAGGATTATACAACCAGCGGAGTGATAGCACACTGGATTAACCGTGCAAAGATTACAGATGCAAAATATCAGCTCGTAGTGAAACACTTCGATAAACCGGGTGTGCTTGCATCTATTCTGGATGAAATCAGGCAGGGAAATATCAATATTGAAGAAATCGAAAACGTGATTTTCCAGGGAGGAATTGCTGCCAGCTGTACTATGAAACTAAAATCTCCTGTATCTGCAGAAAAATTGAAAGCAATGCAGGAAAATCCTGATGTATTAAGTATTTCCCACGTAGCTCTTTAGTCATTAAAAAAGGCTGTCTTAGCTTATTTAAGACAGCCTTTGCTCTTCAAACTTACCTTTATAATCTTCTCTTTTATTAACCAGCGGTTCCGGCAAACTTCGGCTCTATTATTTCCTTTATCATTCCATGAAAATACGGAAGCATAATAAGCTGGGTAAATGATTCAATGTCCTGTTCATCAAATTCAAGAACAAGAGAAGAAATATTCTGCCTGATATATTTCAGAGTTTTTTCGGAAAAAGAAAAATACTTTTCAAGCCTATCAAAATTTTCATATACATCCGGTATTTTCTCAAGCAGTACCGGCTCCAGTTCATTCACCAATCCTTCATCAGACGAAGCGAGTACAAAATTAACATACGGCAGAGAAAGCAATTCGATCATTTCTTCCGAAAAACTGATTGCATCAAAAATTCTATCTTCATAAAAATTTTGATTGCCGGCTATAACAAGGTTGCTTGTATCCCGGTTAAGAGAAGATGTTAATGCAACTTCAACATCGGAGTTGTACAACTCCTTAAATAAAAGTCGGCTTAAAATCACTTCTGACGATGAAACATCTCCGGCTACATTAAGCGACTTCATTGACCTGTCACCTGCAAAATATATGTAAGTATTACAGAGAGAGCCTTCAAACGAAATCCCGTATTTCCTGGAAACAAAAAGTTCCCTGTGATTAACAATATCCATTGCAGGAATTAATCCGGCTGCCATCTTGTCTTTCTCGAGTGCAGAGCTTATAGAAGAGGCAGGATGAAACTTAAGATTCTGCCTTAAATTTTCAGGTAGATGAAGTGCAATAACCGATGTAAAGATATTTTCCGGAAGCAGTATATTCATAATTTAAAAGAAAAAGCCCCGCTGCAACGGGGCTATTCATAAAATGCCTGTTATCAGGATTCTTTAGATTTGATTCTTGCGGCTTTACCTGAAAGATTCCTCAGGTAATATAGTTTCGCTCTTCTTACATCACCCTGTTTCAGTAATTCGATTTTAGCAATTTTAGGTGAGTTGTAAGGGAATATTCTTTCAACCCCAACTCCGCTCGATATTTTACGAACAGTGAAAGTTTTATTATTTCCGGCACCGCGAATACTGATTACATCGCCTTCAAACGGCTGAATTCTTTCTTTATCTCCTTCAACAACGCGTACGTGAACACGTATATGGTCTCCGGAGCTGAACCCCGGCAAGTCTGTTTTATTTTGTTCTGGTAATATATTATTTACGTCCATTATTCATTTCTCCGCTAATTATTAAAATTTTTCCACTTCTCAGTTAAAATCTTTGACTGCTCCTCTTTCCAGTTTCTAATCTCCTTATCATTTCCTGAGAGTAGAACATCCGGAACCTTCATTCCACGGTATTCTGCAGGTCTTGTAAATGACGGTGCTTCTACTTTTTCACCATCCTGGAATGAATCATTAAGCGCTGATTCACTGTCATTCAGAACGCCTGGAATCAGACGTATAACCGCATCAACTATCATTAGAGCAGGAAGTTCACCGCCTGTAAGAACAAAATTCCCGACAGATATTTCTTCTGTTGCGAATTTTTCCCTTACGCGGTCATCGATATCTTTATAATGTCCTGCAACTATCATCAGGTTTTTTGCCAATGACAATCTGTTCGCAGATTTCTGATTAAATATTCTGCCTCTCGGGGAGGTAAATATTATTTGATCATATTTCCGGTCCTGCTGCAGCCTTTCAATACACTCAAAGAACGGTTCAGGTTTAAGCACCATTCCGGCGCCTCCTCCGAACGGTTTATCATCAATCTGTCTATGCTTATTAAAAGCATAGTCTCTGAGGTTATGAACAAATATCTCAACCTTTTTCTTGTCCTGTGCTCTCTTAAGGATGCTGGCTTCCAGGGGACCCTTAAATATTTCAGGCACGGCCGAGATTATGTCAATCCTCATCTTCATAGAAACTTCCTCCCGGCTTCAGAATCATAACTTTTTTTTCGGGGTCAAAACTTTCAATAAGTTCTGAAAGCGCCGGTAAAAGGATTTCCCCGCCATTCACATCTTCTATAACGTAAACATCATTTGCGGGATATGACAAAACATCTTTAATTATTCCAAATAACTTTTCATTCCTGAAAACTTTACTATCCAGAAGGTCGTGGACAAAAAATACTTTTTCAGGCAGCTTTACTGCATCTTTTTCATCAACATAAATTTCTTTATCAAGCAAAACCCTGGTATCATTTGCAGATTCAAAATTTCTGAACTTTATAAAGAAATCATTCTTGTTTTTTTTAACATCTTCAACAATAAACTTCTTTTTACTATCAAAGAAATCTATATACACTTCGCGGAGTGAAAAAAATCGCTCAGGAAAATCGGAGTAAGAATAAATCTTCACAAATCCCTTATTATCAGCAACTGAAGTTATCCTGGCGACCAAAAAAAATTCACTCACCTGACAGAGAACTAATCAAGAATTTCAAGAATCGCTCTCTTACCTTCTTTGGCAGCAATAGCCGTAAGGAGTGTTCTCATTGCCTGGGCAGTTTTGCCCTGTTTCCCTATCACTTTACCAACATCTTCCGCCTGGACTTTAAGAGAAAGTACAACTTTATTCTCTTCCGGAGCTTTCTCATCAATAGAGACATTTTCCGGGTTATCGACCAGGTGTTTTGCGATATATTCGATGAATTCTTTCATAGAAAGAAGCCTCCTATATTAAAGCACGGGAGCTTATGAAATAACGTACAGTTGAAATACTTCAGTTAAAGATTACTCTTTTCCCTCAGTGTTCTCTTCAGAAGCAGCGCCCTTTACTTCTGCCGTACTTTTTTCAGTTTCAACTTCATTTTCCGTGTTCTTTTCCGGAGCAACATTTTCACCTTCGGACTTTGCAGCATTGGCTTCCTCACTTGCTTCTTCCGTCTTAACCTTAGCTTTCTTTCCCTGATTCCTGCTTGTCTGTTTAGCTTCCTGCAATTTAGTCCACTGTTCCAGTTCAGACTGAATCTTATCTTCAGAAAGACCTTTACGGATTAATTCTCTTTTAAGAGTAATACCTCTTTGTCTTAACAAACTTTTTACAGTATCCGTAGGCTGTGCGCCTTTATCAAGCCAGTATAATACTCTATCTTCTTTAATATCGATCGTATGGGGATTTGTCAACGGATTATATAAACCTAAAGATTCAAGGAACTTTCCGTCCCTTGGGGATCTTGAATCTGCGGCAACGACCTTATAGATCGGCTGTTTTTTCTTTCCCATACGTCTTAATCTTAACTTAACTGCCAAGTTTTTAACCTCCTGAATTAGTCACTTTTCTTAGAATTTTAAATTCCTTAAAGATGATGCGCCTCCGAATCCTTTTCTTGCCATCTGACCCATCATCTTTTGCATTTCTGCAAATTGTTTAATAAGACGGTTCACATCTTGTATAGATGTACCGCTACCGCGGGCAATCCTTTTCCGCCTGTTGCCGTTCAATAACTTAGGTGTCGAACGTTCTTCAAGCGTCATTGACTGGATTATTGCCTCAACTTTTACGAGTGCTTTATCGTCAATATTGGCATTCTTAATTTGAGACCCAAGTCCCGGAATCATTCCCAACAGAGAAGATAAAGAACCCATTTTCTTAATTGCTTTAATTTGCTTAAGAAAATCGTCAAAATCAAATTTATTTTTCTTTAATTTCTCTTCCAGGCGCTCTGCCTCATTCTCGTCGAAACTCTCCTGAGCCTTTTCCACGAGTGAAACTACGTCTCCGCGACCCAAAATCCTCGAAGCAAGCCTGTCAGGGTAAAAAATCTCAAGATCAGTTAATTTCTCCCCATTACTGATGAATTTAATAGGTTTTCCCACAACCTGTCTGATAGAAAGGGCTGCTCCGCCCCGGGCATCACCGTCCAATTTTGTAAGAACAATACCATCAAAATTTACTTTTTCATTAAATGACTTTGCAGAATTTACTGCATCCTGCCCCGTCATCGAATCGACTACAAACAGGGTTTCAGTCGGTTTTACAAGATTTTTTATATCAGCCACTTCCGTCATCATATCTTCATCGACATGAAGACGGCCTGCTGTATCCACAATCAACGTATCATAATTTTTCTCTTTTGCAAAGGCAAGAGCATCAACAGCCGTCTTCTTTGCATCCTTTTCTTCGAGCGAAAAGACCATAACTCCAATCTGTTCCCCAAGTGTTTTCAACTGTTCAACTGCAGCAGGTCTGTACACATCTGCTGCGGCCATAAGTACTTTTCGATTCTTCTCTTTCAGTCTTTTTGCCAGCTTACCGGTAAAAGTAGTTTTTCCTGATCCTTGAAGACCAACCACAAGGATTGTTGTAATTCCCGATCCGTTAAGCCTGATTTCTGTACTGCTGTTTCCAAGAAGAGCAGTAAGTTCATCATGAATGATTTTGGTTATTAATCGTCCCGGGGTAATAGAATTGATGACTTCCTTACCAAGTGCCTTTTGAGATACATTATCAATGAATTCTTTTGCAACACGGTAATTAACGTCAGCATCCAGAAGTACTCTGCGTACTTCCCTCAGGGTATCTGAGATATTCTTTTCAGTTAGCTTTCCCTGTCCCCTGATTTTTTTAAGGGAAGTTTCTAACTTTTGCTGAAGGTCTTCAAACATAGTGTCTCAGTACTTTATTAATCTTTCGCTCTCTACAACTCTGACTAAGAGTGACTTTCTTTTAATGCATTTGCTCCGGAGACGATTTCAAGGATTTCTTTTGTGATGGCTGCCTGTCTTTCCTTGTTATATTTAACCTGAAGCGTTCTTATAAGTTCTTTAGCATTTGTCGTTGCATTATCCATCGCAGTCATTTTTGCACCTAACTCGGCAGCATTGGATTCAAGGAGGATTCGCCACATCTGGGCTTTCAAATGTTTGGGAAGAAGGTAATTGAAGATTCCTTTCTGATCAGGTTCAAAAATATAATTTGGCTGATTTTTCCTTTCTTCTTCAGAATCCTTTGCGATAGGAATAGGCAGAAACTGTTCGGTAACAATCTTCTGCTGAATTATGGATTTAAATTCGTTATAAACAATGATAATTTTATCAAAGGTACCGTTGAGGAAAACCTCTATAAGTTCACTTGTAATGTTAAGGGCGTCTTCGTAGGATAAAGATGAGAAAAGCCCGGTCTTCTTTCCGGCTACATCATAATCTCTCTTCGAGAAAAATTCAAAACCTTTTTTGCCTACACAGAAAAGATGGGTATTGATTGCACTGCCGGCGTATTCTTCATTGATTATTCTGGATGTTTCCCTGATAATATTAGTATTGAAAGCACCGCATAAACCTCTGTCGGCTGTAACTATAACGACACCAATATTTTTTATTTCTCTCTGCTGAATAAAAGGATTATTGGCTATATCCTCATCGGTAACCAGATGAGAAAGCATCCCGGCAATTTTTCTTGCATAGGGCCTGGCATTAATAATATTCTCCTGGGCCCTCCTTAGTTTAGCAGCAGCAACCATTTTCATTGCTTTGGTAATCTGCTGAGTATTCTGGACGCCTTTAATCCTGTTTTTTATGTCGCGTAATGTAGCCATTATTAAGCGTTTGTTTTAAATACTGACTTAAATTCTTCAGCAGCTTTTTTGAGATTCTCCATAGTTGAATCAGAAAGCTGTTTTTCTTTCTTTATAGCTTCAAAAACCTGGTTGTATTTAACCTCAATAAATTCAAGAATCTCTTTCTCAAATCTCTTGATATCGGAAACAGGTATATCATCAAGATAGCCATTTGTGCCGAGGAAAATACTTACAACCTGGCGTTCAATCGGAACCGGTGAATACTGTCCCTGTTTCAGCAGTTCTACCAGTCGTGAACCGCGGGCAAGTGTTCTCTGAGTAGCTTTATCGAGATCCGAGCCAAACTTTGCAAAAGCTTCAAGTTCACGGTATTGAGCAAGTTCAAGCTTTAAGGTACCGGCAACTTTTTTCATCGCTTTTATTTGCGCATTACCGCCCACACGTGACACTGATATACCCACGTTAATAGCAGGTCTTACACCGGCATTAAACAAGTTAGATTCCAGGTATATCTGACCATCAGTAATAGAAATTACGTTAGTAGGAATATATGCCGAAACGTCGCCCTGCTGGGTTTCAATAATAGGGAGTGCAGTAAGGCTTCCGCCGCCGAGGTCATCATTAAGTTTGGATGCCCTCTCAAGGAGTCTTGAGTGCAGATAGAAAACGTCGCCGGGATATGCTTCACGTCCCGGAGGTCTCCTCAGAAGAAGAGAAAGTTCACGATATGCCGCAGCCTGTTTTGAAAGATCGTCATATATAACAAGAGCGTGACGTCCGTTATCCCTGAAGTATTCTCCAAGTGACGCACCTGCATATGGAGCAATAAACTGAAGGGGAGCCGGTTCAGAAGCAGCAGCAGATATCACTGTTGTATAATCCATAGCGCCCTGCTCTTTCAGTTTAGCAACCACCTGAGCGATGGTTGAACTCTTCTGGCCTACTGCAACATATATACAGTAAACAGGTTTAATTCCAAGGTTCTTTGCTTCTTCTGTATGTGTATACTTCTGATTTATAATAGCATCAACAGCAACAGCTGTTTTTCCTGTCTGACGGTCGCCAATGATCAATTCTCTCTGGCCTCTTCCAATAGGAATCATTGCATCAATAGCTGCAATACCCGTCTGCAAAGGTTCCTTTACAGGCTGACGCTGAATTACGCCAAGAGCCTTTCTTTCAATAGGCAGATACTCTTTGGTGTTAATAGGTCCTTTACCGTCAACAGGAACACCAAGAGGTGTAATTACTCTTCCGAGCATTTCATCACCGACAGGTAAGGAAGCAACACGTTTTGTTCTTTTAACCGTATCACCTTCCTTCACAAAAGTCGATTCGCCAAAAAGAACGCATCCGACACTGTCCTCTTCCAGGTTAAGCACCATTCCAAAAACATCATTAGGGAACTCTACAAGTTCACTCGCCATTACGTTGGTCAGGCCGTATACCCTTGCAATACCATCGCCAACCTGCAGTACTGTACCTACATCATAAATATCTATTTCACTTTCAAAACCTGATAACTGTTTTCTTAATATGGCAGATATTTCATCTGGTCTTACTTCAGCCATTTTAATTGTTCCTTTTAAAATTCCTACATTAATTTAACGCAGCGTTGCCGCCTTTAAGCAGCTGCTGCTTTAAAGTTTCCAATTGGTGTTTAACAGATGCATCATAAACGGTATCGTTAACCTGGGCCACAAACCCTCCCACAACATCCGGATCTATTTTAATACTAAGACGTGCTTTTTTACTAAGCATATTTTCTATTTTATTCTTCAGTTCATTAGTCTGAGAATCAGTCAATTCAAATGCAGTTCTGACATTCACATTAACAATTCCCGCTCTCTTATCTCTCAGTTCCAGAAACTTTGATGCTATTTCCTGCAGAAGATTTTCTCTTCCTTTCTTAACCAGGAACCTTACAAAATGCATTGTTTCAGAATCAACTTTTGATTTAAAGATTTCATCAAGAATACTGACTTTTACCTCAGGTTTTATTACAGGGTTTTCAAGAGCTTTTGCAAGTTCCCTGCTTTCTTCCATTGCAGATAAGATAAGCTCTACATCGCCGGATATTTTATCCATCAAATTTTTCTCCACCGCCAGATCCAGCAGTGAAGTAGCATATCTCATAGAAACCTTATAATCAGCCATTCTTAATTCCTGGATATATCGCTTATGTACTTATCAACAATTTTTTTGTTTGACTCTTTATCGAGGCTTTCCCTGAGGATTTTTTCAGCTGCGTTTATAGCAATTTCAGCCACCTGGTTCTTCAGCTCATTGAATGCCTCTTCTTTCTTTCTCTCGATTTCAGAAGCTGCATCATCAACAATCTTTTTAGCCTGTTCTTTGCTATCACGTATCATCTGGTCCTTCAGCTTCTCTGCATAAGCACGACTCTGATCAATTATTTTCTTCGATTCCTCTTCTGCCTGCTCTATATTAGCCTGATTTTTTTCCAGGACCTTCTGAGCTTCCTCTTTAGCCTTCTCAGCTTTTTCCAGCGATTCTTTTATCGCAGCTTCCCGCTGATCAAGAGCCGCCAGTATTGGCTTCCAGGCTACCTTCTTAAGAATAATTAACAGTACAATGAAGGTAACAACGGTCCAGAAGATGAGTCCCGGATTAACATCAATCAGACTACCATTTTCTTCCGCAAGAGCAAGAACTGATAAACTGAATGTTAACATTTATTCATTCCTGATTTAATTGAAATTTCCGGTTATCCGGATTTTTTACTTAAGCTTTAACAGCCAATAAAATACAGATAACGAGAGCAAAGAAGGCGATACCTTCGATAAGTGCTGCAGCGATAATCATTGCAGTTCTTATGGCACCTGCAGCTTCGGGCTGTCTTCCCATAGCTTCGAGGGCAGAACCAGCAAGTTTACCGATACCCAAACCGGCACCAATTACAGCTATACCGGCGCCAATTCCTGCGCCTAACCATGCTAAATCCATATTAAATTCTCCTGATTGTTAAGTAAATAAATAATAGACTATTTAATGTTCCTGGTGAACAGCCATCCCTATAAACAAGGATGTAAGTATTGTGAATATATATGCCTGAATTAAAGCAACCAGTAATTCAAGCAGGTAAATAAAAATTGCAAATGCTATGGATACGGGAGCAACAAAGGCTGTCTGTAAAATAAAAATCAGACCAAGCAGCGAAAGGATAACTACGTGTCCCGCAATCATGTTCGCAAAAAGACGAATACAGAGTGCAAAGGGTTTTGTAAATAATCCCAGGATCTCTAATGGGATAAGTATAATCAGAATCCAGGGAGGCATCCCCGAAGGGATAAGGCCTTTAAAGTAACCCCAGGCTCCATGACTTCTAATTCCACCCAGCTGAATAGCTATAAATGAGATACCTGCAAGTGCGGCTGTAACCGCAATATTACCAGTTATCGTTACTGCGTAGGGTATCAGTCCGAAGAAATTACTGAGTAAAATGAAGAAAAATACCGTCAGAAGATAAGGCAGAAACCGTTCGTAACCTTTTCCTATTGTTGGCTTAACTATTTCGTCCCTTACGAAAAGGACCGTAATCTCTACAATGTTGGATATGCCTTTGGGAATTAAGGAACTTTTATATTTCCGGGAAACGACATAAAGAACCAAAAATAAAATCAGGGCAACCACCCACATAAAAAATATGTACTTGGTTATAGAAATATCTATACCGAAAAGCTCAAGATGAGGCAGTTGAATGGAGAAAAATGGTTCAAAATCAAGGGTATGAGAATCCATTACATGATGAAGAATCCACCCGCTATCGCTTCCCCCGGCCTGTTTTAAGGTATCCGCGGCGCTTAATGTATCAATAACAGTATAGTACATAAACTGAATCAGTAACTTCTTAAATTCAGGTAAATAATTTCAATGATTAAATAAAAAAAATAAAAAATGAGGATTGAAAATATAAAATTATTCTGATTTAATTCCAAGAAAACGAGGCAAATAAAAACCATAATGACGGTACTGAATAATCTTATCGACATCGCCCCTAAAGTGTTACGAATAAATGACTTATCGCTTTTCACCAAACCTTTCTTAACAAGCAACAATTCATATACAAAACCTATAAAAACCACCCCCCATCCTGCCATCCAGGCACTAAAGATATCCGAACGGAGGAGGCCGAAAATATTGAATAAAAACAGCCCCAGAGGGAATACAAGACTGCCTGCTGTCAGAAAAATTACAATACGGCCTCTATTCGTCATTTGTCCGACTTTAAAACTGTCTTAATAAAGCTATAGAGGGCTGAGGCTATCCCCAGAAAGGAAAATGTAACCGTGAGCCAGGGGCTGGTACCGAATTTACCATCCAGCCAAATGCCCAGAAAAACCATCACTATCACAGTGACAGCCAGCTGAAGCCCCAGGCCGAGGTACGGACCATAATTTACAGCAAAATTACTCCGGCCGTCCTCATTTTCATCCCTGTTTTTCATTTGTCGGCGGTTTAGGCAGCTGAGGCGGATTGTTTGCTTCTTTTTCATTCATCTTACTTTGGCCGTCAAACTGGGCACCTGCTTCAACAACAAGGATTTTAGTAAGGATGTCGCCTTTCAGCACGGCTTTAGCTTCCAGTGTTAATTTATCTCTGGATTTTACGGTTCCTGTGACTTTGCCTCCAATTACAATCGCTTCTGCATTGATCTGACCACTCACATCGCCATTCTCGCCTACCGTAACATTTCCGTTAGCCGATATGTCGCCATTAACGGAACCATCCACACGCACATTGCCATTGCTAATAAGCTTTCCTTCTATTACAACTCCTGCGCTTATTATTGTCACTTCATCCTTCCCTTCATTTGTGTTTCTTTGTTTCAAAGTAGTTCTCCTTTAATAGTTTATTAAAACCGTTTTGGGGTCTATAGGTTCACCATCTTTCCATACTTCGAAATGCAGGTGAGGACCCGTGGATATCTCGCCGGTATTACCGCTGAGTGCAATTGTCTCACCCTGAAGGACAGTTTCTCTTGCTCTTTTCAATAAGACAGAACAATGTTTATATACCGTAATATAACCATTATTATGGTTCAGAATCATCATGTATCCGTCTTTTGTTGTATAGTCGGCAAAAATTACGTAGCCATTCGATGCGGCATAGACCGGGGTACCCGACTTTACAACAAAATCAATGCCCATATGTCCTTTTTCAGGATCAAAACCTCTGCTGACAAAACTATCTGCTGGTTTGATGAAATAGTAGTTTTTTCCCTGCTTTTCTTTTCCTCCCCAAATAAGCTCACTCACTACAGCGAAAATATTTCCACCATACGGGTTTTTCTTTCGCTGTGTTTTGACACTATCTTTGTCTTTTTCCGACGATTTAAGCAGTGTAGAATCCCCAAGACCTATAGCAAATTTAAGCTTTTCATTTGTACTTTTAAGATGTTCCAGTTCCCTGGTAACCTGATTTAACCTGTTGTTTAATTCATTAATTTTGGTAATCTCAGGCTTGGACAATCCGCTCCCGGGAAAAATCACATCCCGTAAAGGAGTCAGACCGAGTATAAGGAATCCGAGAATAGCAAAAGTAACGGTATAAAAAGCCATAAAACCAGCCACCTGGTATAATCCGAATTTATAGGTCTTTGTTTCAGCTTTTCCGAAATCCGGAAGAATTATGATTGAAAGCCCCTTTAAATTTTTTATTGAACTGATTGTTCTTTCGGCTTTTTCTTTTAACTTCATAATGTATTGATGTATTAGCGACTAGAACTTTTCAAGCAAATCCTCGAATTTTATTTTCCCTTCTCTTAAAAGAACGGGATTTGAATCACTGAGATCGATCAGAGTAGATGCTGTTATGAATGATTTCTTATCCGTATAAAAAATAGCATCAACTTCAGAACTGAATGTATCTTTGATCATGCTTATCTCACTGAGAGGCTCTTGATCACTCCTGTTTACACTGGTTGAAATAAGCGGCATTTTAATCTGCTGTAGTAGTTTCAAACAGAACCTGTGGTTAGGAATCCTGAATGCGGCCGTTTTTTGATTTAAGATACTTCTGGTCCTGCTGTTCAGGTTTAAAATTACAGAAACAGGATTAGGCCAGATAGCCAGAAGGAAGTCAAGGTGTTTTTCATTCTTTATATCAACATATTTTACGAGAGTATCAATGCCATCGATCAGAAGGATATATGGTTTTGAATCTCGTCTCCCTTTTATTGTATCGATTCTTTTTACAGCATCTTCGTTAAAAGGGTTCGCTCCGAATCCGTAAATTGTATCTGTTGGATAGATAAAAACCGTCCCCTCCAGGTAATATTTTTTTGCCCGCGCTATGGCAGAATCAAGTTTTTTATCAATATTTATTAATTCAGGTAACATCGTCTCAGTCATTCATCATTTCCTTTATTTTTTGTATAACAGTGTCGGGTTTTAACTTAAAGCCGCATGCAAAATTGCCCAATGGACATTTATCAAAACCGTGAATTCCACAGGGTTTACAATATAAATCGTTAAAAGATAAAAAATAGCTCTTTTTATTATAAGGATAAAAACCAAAATCAGGTACTGTTGAACAGTATAGCATCAGTACAGGAATATCAGCACACATACCGAGGTGAGCAGGAGCTGAGTCATTTGAAATCAGTATTTTCGCACGACTGAGTAGTGCTATACTTTCTGCAAAGTTGAATTTACCTGCCACTGATATTATGTTCCCATTAATTCTTTCGGCAAATCCATCGCAAATTTCTTTATCGCTCTCACCTCCTATAATAAAAACCTTTGCATACTCTTTAGATAAAAAACGAATTATTTCTTCCATATATTCAGGCGGGTATATTTTGGTATTCCACACACTGCCCGGTGCTACCGCTGCAAAATCCTGACTAGTTTCGGATTCCCTTAGATAATCGGCTACTTTGTTTTCTGCTACCGAAGGAAGCTTTACCTGAGGCAACACTCTCCAGTTATTCTCCTCAATTGGATATCTGATTAATCGCAGATTCCGTTCAACTTCATGAGATGCATTCTCATATTCGGAAAGGTATTTATAAATATGCGGAAGACTATTGATATTAAAACCATAGGTTTCACTAACGCCGGATAACATTACCAGAATTGATGTCCTGAGCGACCTGTGAGGAGCATAAATTCTGGAATAATTATTCTGTTTAATGAATTTCGCAAATTTATATAAGCGATATAAATTTTTATGTTTACCTCTTTTATCAAACACATGAACATGGTTAACAGCAGGTGAGAGACCGAAAATCTCCGTTGTTGATGGGATAGCGATTACATCAATCAAACTATCCGGATTAAGTTCTTTCAATTTTTGTATCATCGGGAGTGTTAGAACCGCGTCACCGATAAATGCTGTTTGTATGACGAGAAATTTTTCCATCAGTATTTCCATCGTTTATGCATCCAGAACCACTGCTCGGGATGTTCCCTGATAAGTTTCTCCATATATTCTTTATGTCTTCTTGTTAGTTCTATAACTTTTTCGTCTTCGTTTTCAGGCAGATTTTCTTTATTCACTTCAAATATTTCGGCTTTATATGAATAATCGTTTTGTCTTACCGGAATTCCATACATCAAAGGGGCGCCTGTTTTAATCGAAAGTAAAGCGGGGCCGGGGAAAAAATATGCAGGTCTTCCCAAAAAATCCAGTTTGATTCCATCCCGCGGACCTCTCTGATCAGCAACCATCGCAACTATATTTTTATCAAGAAGTTCTTTATATACCTGTCGAATTGAAATTCCCGAAGGAATTATTTTATTGATCCATTTTGTACGTGCTCTCTCAAGCCATTCAGTAACGTATGGATTCCTTTGAGGTTTAACAACGACGTGAAAAGGGACACCAATCTGAAGACTAACAGACAGTGCAATATATTCCCAGTTAGCGTAGTGTGCAGAGAGAAGGATTACCCCTTTGTTTTCTTTATATCGCTCTAAAATAAGATCAGCATTACTACAGAAAATCATTCTTTTCATCTGTTCACGACTCAACCACGGAATTGAAAGAATTTCAACCAGTGTGATTGAAAAACTTTTATAACAATTATAGGCTATTTTATTTATCTCCTGGCGGGATAACGAAGGAAAGGCATAAGACAAATTTTCAATTACAGTTTTTTTTCTTATTGGGATTATATAAAAGAAAAGAGCAGCAAGTGCAGAAGCCAGATGTCTGGCCGTTTTTAGTCCGGTTATCCTGAAGAGATAACTGAACAGAACAAAAAACATATATTCAATTAAATTCTGCAATTCTGCCTGAAATAATTCAAAGTATCGCCTTTAAAATAATTAAGATATGTTGATATAAGAAAGGGATCCAAAAAATGAAGGGGGATAAAAATCCCCCGCAAATCAGTGAGCGTTGATTTTTCTTTGCCAGTCAGGATCAGAAAGTTCTCCACGCTTAGTGGAATTTATTAATGTATAATCTGAAAACCCTGTCAAATCAGCAAACACGAACATTACACCGCCTTCGAGGTCGTTATAACGCCAAACCTCATAAGGTTTTGTATCTAACTGGTTAGGGTATCTCTCAATCTCACTCGGTTCACCATAAAGAAGCAATACCCGCCCCCTATCTGTCTTCCATCCTTTCTGCTGAATATTCGAATAAAGATTATTTGCTTTCTTAACACGATCGAAATATTCCCTCTTATATTCGTTCACCGGGGTAGCCGGAGTCAAATCACGCGCCTTCCAGAAGTCGAATAAGAATTTCTTTTTTGCATCCTCACTTTTCAAAGCCTCCCATTGATCCTTTTCCTGTTTTGTTGCTACATATTTCGACTCATTAAAAGCCTGATCCAGTTCTTCTTCAGACATAGCAGCAAATTCAGAGGTAAGAACACTGTTATCTGCAAGTGCAACCGGGGTTGTATCGACTATGCCAGGATTATAGATAAATATCTTTTTGGAAGAATAGACCGTCAGATTTTTCGCACTATCTGTGGCAACATCCACAAGAGTATAGGCTCCCGAAGGAAATTTTGAAATATTGATGGCTCCTACATCAACCGCAGATTCTGAACTCCTTGGAAACAGTCTGGACTTATTGAAAACAGTTTTATTATTAGAATTAAGAAGTAAATGATCAACTTTCAGGTTATCGGATCCATCAGTACTCTGAAGATTATAAATTTCCGAATAGAAATATAGCACCGGGATTTCCTGACCGAAAATACCGCTGGGATTAGGAATAACCTCATAAGTGTTTTTGTAAAACATTGATTTTTCCTGATCAGAATGTGTGATCCTTGAAGCTATTTCAAGATCACTAATAGAAAATCTATCATCAGGCAGCTCAGATATTGTGATGGGAAATGAGAGACTGTCTAATTTGGTCAGATCATTTCCATCCATACCGGTTAACGTACATTGATATTCTCCCAGGGGAAGAATATAGGCTATATTTCCGGTAAAGGATTTCTGATGATTTGCTGATAAGGAATCGGCTATTACGTTTTCAAACTGGTAATTTTTATTTACAAGTGTGTCAGTCCCATCCTTATTAAGGATCTTTATATTAAGTATTCCCTTTACAGTCAACTGGTTATCAGTTTCTACCTGTTTAAGCTGAGGTTCATAAAATGAGTAATAAATTTCTATATAATTACTCGAGTCATTGTAAAAAAATCTGGAATAATCGAAATCAACTTTAAAGTTCTGGGCATTTAGAATGACTGTAAAAATTAAGACAAAAAATAAAATTAGTTTTTTCATATTCAACACATATACTATAATTTAAAACACCTGAGAACGTTTCTCATTAGAGAGCTCTTAATCTCCGTTCCCAGTTAGGATCATTTATTTCACCCCGTTTTGTAGAATGAAGCAACTGATAATTTGAAAGTCCTATAAGGTCACCGAAAACAAACTGAACCCCGCCTTCAATATCATTATAAAGCCATATCTCATAAGGTTTTGAATTACCCACACTGGGATACCTGTCAATTTCACTGGGTGGGCCATATGTTATATACACCCTTCCACGGTCGGTCATCCATCCCTCAATTTTGATATTTCCGTATTTACGATTTGCGTAATCAATTCTCTTCATATACTCTTCGTAAAATTCATTTCTCGGAGTAGATGGATCCTTATCTCTGGTGCTCCAGAATTTAACCAAAAATTCCCTCTTTGCATCCGCACCTGATAAGCTGTTATACTGGTCAATCTCATTATTAGATGCTATATATTTTGACCTGGCAAATAGATTGTCAAGTTCCTCCTCTGAAAGGGCATAGAACTGAGTGTTGATTGTTTTTGTATCCGCAATGGTAAGAGTATCCGGCTTAACTCCGGGATTATATACGAAGAATTTTTTTGATGAAGTAAGACCATACTGCTGCAGACTGTCAATTAAAGAAACAGACAATGTATATGAACCTGTCGGAAGTTTACTGACATTAATACTTCCTACTTCCACTCTGCTATTTTCCGTATGAGTTAAATATGATCTTCTGTTAACAAAATATTTGGTGCCATTATTATAAACCCGCGTAATCAGTACCAGCGGAGCTCCCTCCGTAGCACTATTTAAATCGTACATTTCCAGGTAATAGAAAAGAACCGGTTGATTTTCACCGAAGATCAGATTAGGAACAGGTATAATTTCGTAGGTGTTTTTATAAAAAATGGACTCTTTATTATTACTTTCCGGTAAAATTCCCGAAGCAAGTTCAAGATTACTTAAACTGAAATTCTCATCCAGAATAGGTCTGACTTCTATTCTGTTCCGAATAACTCTTGGCATTCAAAGTATCCGGATAATTTGATCCGGTAAAAGTGCATTCATAAACACCCTCAGGAATGACAAACTTCAGAACTCCTACCAGGTTCCGCTGTCAGACTTTCGGAATTATCATGGTCTATTTTTAAAGCGCCATTGTCTGTTAATGATTGCTTTGCCTGTTGAGGAATCAACAACAGAAATTTTCAGCAGACCATCCACATAAACAACCGAATCCTCTTTGGTCTTCTGCATTGAAGAAGTATCGAATAAATAATAGAACTCGACTATATTTGAATCAGGATCAAATGCAAACTGGGCATAGTCAATATCGAATGATAATTTAGTCTGCTGTGCCGGGGTTAAAGTTAATCCCGCTATTATAAACAAAATTATAAATCGAAACTTTCTCATAATCAGAATTATCAATCTTAAAACAATAAAAAACGGCACTTTTTACAATATAAAAAGTGCCGCATCCCGAAAAAAGGCAATTCCTTTATAACGAAAGTTTTACAGTGAAAATATGATTTGAAGTCGGGAAATCCTTCACATCTCTATATGCATAATCAAATACTATCCCAATTCCGCTTTCTGTATTGTACTGAATTCCGGCTCCAGCTGTAAATCCATATATCGATTCATCAGATTTCTGCATAGAAAGGTTATATCCTCCTCTTGCAAAGAAGTAATCCATAAAGTTGTATTCGAGTCCGAAATGTGCAATGTCTTCATACGCATTATTAGCTGTATATGTTGTTGCAAGCGATAACTGCATTCTCAGCATTAAATCTGTGATCATAAGATAAACTCATTTCGAAATAACTCGGAATCTGGAATGGTTCAGTCACTACCAGGTAATTTCCGGAAGAAGACCAAGATTAGATCCGGGAACAGTAGTTGATGTCTGTAGATCCTGACCGGAGAACTGCATATTTGTTCCAACATTTTTTAACGAAGCTCCCATTGAGAGGAAATCGTTAAAACGATATTGAACACCCATATCAAGTCCGAATCCAATAGCACTGGCATTCTGAATTGATTTCACTGATTAATTTCAGGTTAGTACCAACTGAAATTCTGTCAGTGAGCACTTTCGAATAAGTTAGTGTAGCAGTAAGAAATCCGGGAGAATACGTTTGACCTGTACCATCAGGGATAATCCGCAGTTGTAACAGGAATTTCCCCAAAATCAAGAGCTCTTAAAACTAAGCGCTATTGAACCCATATCGCTCAAGACTTGTGGAAATTGCAAAATAAGAAACTTTTATATCTGCGAAATATGACATATAACTAAACATAGCTTCTGTCCGAGGTGTCAGATCAAGTCCGGCCGGGTTATAATAAACCGATTCAAGACCGGTAAGAGAAGCAAGAAATGCACCGCCGGTAGCAATACCTCTGGCACCAACCGGAATCAGCAATTCCTCCGCACCCGTTGTACCCTTACGATTAGTATCGCCAGCATATATCGAACTGCATACCAAAACCAAAATTAAGAACGTAAAAATCTTTTTCATTTGTCTATACTCCAAAATTTTAAGAATTTCAATCGGAGACAGACCCTATGACCTGCCTCCGTAAATTTTTAATAACTCTGCAATTGTTTTTGTGGCATAATGATCGAGAACTTAAGTATCTTCTGCCCATATTTTGGAGAGTCAACAATCGCAATATATAGTCCCGATGCTATTCTGATCCCTGAATCATTTTTCAAATCCCACTGCAGGAACGGGGAAGAAGGTGAAGATTTATCACCTGTATTCAGCGTTCTCAGTTTATTTCCGGAAAGACTATAAATGGTTATAGTCACATCCATAGGTAGATTTGAGAAAGTTACAAACGGTTCATCAGACGGCGAATTTGTATAACTGGTTGCCGGATTAAAACCGTATAAAGGATTAGGAAATACATTCACTTTCTTAAATAATGCTTTTTCCTCATCCGCAGTGAGATTTCCATCTTTTCTCGTTTCAAACTCATATACGTCTGCAGTTGTATATGGATAGTTATCAACATTGATCACTATTTTATCGCCCGGCGAATATGTAGCTTCTTCGCTTGTCTTTTGAAGACCTACAGCGTATAGAGTATTGAAAAACGGAGATGCGGCAATATTTCTTTCATCCTGTGTTAAGCTGGCTTCGGGCGGAATAGGGTAAAATGCTCCGTTTGCTTCGGTTGCCCCGTCTAAATCGGCATACCCTGCATTTGCATCTAGGTATGGACCGCCTTTGTATATCCTTTGATTGCCATCCGGATCATATGGGGCATCCAAAATCAGGATGTATTCACCGGACAACAGGAGTGTTGTACCCGGATCCCATTTACCATCAGGGTTGCCGCCTAAATCCGCACGTTTTTCGATAAATGCAACCGCCATTTGTCTCATTTCTCCAAAGTTCGGATCATCAACCCAAACCTGGAAAGGAACATCAACATATCCAAACGGATGATCGTTTGCAGTATCCCACATTCCAATTGTGCCCTTACCTATAGTATCCGCAGGGGTAATGGCTTCAGCATATTTAAAGAATCTTTTGTTAGTGCTAGATGAGCCAAAAAAGCCATTTAAATACCGGTATGCTTTCTGAGTTTCACCAAATCTTATCTCAACTTTTCTCAATCTGTCAGCAGTAATATAGGTTCCCGAAAGCACATTCAGCTTTCCACCGATATCTTTAACATTTGTATGCTGTTCGATATCCTTAGATACATAATTAACAACTGAGGCTGTAGTGTCAACCCATGGATTCGCTAATTGATACGAAAGGGCAGTATCCAGTACCGGTTTTTCATCTGAAAGTCTCACTATAAATCCATCAGTCGGGGCAACATTGACTTTTTCAGTGTTATACAGATAATATTTCAATGAGTCAGCGACAGTGGCACCTGTAGTAGCATCTTCCAGTTTCCAGAAGGTCGAATACAATTGTGTAGAACTATCCGGGAAGAAAGTAATTTTATATTTATCACCGGTTAATTGATCTTTGATCACCGGATCATACTCCAATTCTCCCCTGCTGCCGCCCGCGATTTGATTGCCGCTGCCGATTAATCCAGGAGGATCATACAAATTTGCAGCCATCGTAACTTCAGTGATTTTCGGTATATTTTCAACCAATCCAACAAACGACTGAGAACCAACATAGTAATCACCGCATGTTCCCAACGGTTTAGTTGGATCATCTTTGAATACAAGAGCATAATAATTAATCGAATAAGAGGTAACTGAGAAATAATAAGGTTTTCCTTTGATCAGTGGACCGCCGGTAAATGGATCCTGGGTTATTCTCAGTCTTATTCTGCCCGTCTGCGGATCAGAATATACAGATCTGTTAAGCTGGTGATCAGCATCCGGTTCAGGATAGAGCAATTCGATACCACCTGTGTTCGGATTTTGATAGTAAACATCCTTGATAAAGTTATCAACGGTGTATCTGGCTACAAGAGTTCTATTTGGTTCGTTATTAACAGTAGGAGCAGTTGTATTACTCTGGTAAGCATATATATTATAACCCTGGAACTGATCATTATATGCTTCTGTTGAATCTGAAAACGAAACCTGAGGTGCTGTTTCCCAGGATAAATCAATAAAATCCTCACCTGTGCTTACTGTAGGAGTAACCGGAGGAGCCGGGGATGGGGCAACAAAATTCTGGTCAAAAATAAACTGTGCGCCATCATCAATCTGCTTGGCAACAGTAATCGAATTTAGAGGATTATTACCCTGACCCACAACATATGCAGCCACTATCTCCTGTTCCTGGCCTTTAACTAATACAAATGGGCCTGTATTGGACATTTGCCTTAAATCGGCTTCTAATGTATTGATCCATCCGGTTGGAGTAACCGGATCACCCGAATACCAGAACCTCGGATCAACATCGGCACAAGGTTAGCCGCCTTTTACTTCTCCATAAGACCAGTTACAAGGATCGACAACTTCACCGGCACGAGATAATCCAAGGATCAAATTTCTGGCCTGCTCTGCGTTATCCGGATCATTAAGGACGGGATCTCCATTAATATATTCAACGAATGATGACAGGGGTTGATTTCTTGCGCCCGGGAAAGCAGCAATCCCTTTGAGATTGCCTCTTATACTATAGGCTGAATCAAGTGGTGTATCTCCTTCATTATATATTCCATCACCATTGTTGTCGATAAAGGTAACTCCGGGAATATATGCTTTAGGACCAGAAAAGAAATCGATCATAAAACAGGGCGGCTGATTTCCCCAGTCACCACTGCTGGCGCTTTTCAAATAAGTATATCCGGCATTTCTAATAGTATCGCAGCCGACGAGATTCTTAATATAGCCGGTATTTTCACCAACATCCGGATCAGCCCAGACACCGAAGTATACATCTTTAAGGGTATCAGGATCATTTGCATTCAAACCAACATAGTTAATTCTATATCTTACAAACAGAATATTTCCAATCGCACCGGCAGAAGCAAATCCAAAAACAGTCTGGCGGATCTCAATGCCGAGTGGATCTATAGTATTCCAGTTTCTCTGTGCTTTGGCGAGTCCATCATTATAGACGCACCAAATAGTTTCATCACCCAACAGATCAGGTGAATCCTCATCAGCATCCCACTTACCATTACCATTGAGATCGACCGGATTATATTGTCCATCACCGTCGCCATCATAAAAATCGGCACCAAGAGCTACAGCATCTTTCCAGTCCTGCCACGACTGACCAAAAGGTTCATCCTGGGAATTCAGAACATACAACTGAGCCCGCGGATCTGCCTGGCCTCCTTGAACAGTACCGGGCACATAATCTTCAGTAAGAGATGCAGCCGCAACTGCATTGGCCCATTCAACTCCATTTCTTTTACCGCTCAAATAGAAACCGCCGGAAAAAAGAAATTCATGGTTCCCAAAATAACCATTTCCTTTTCCTCCGTCAGGAAGATTTACTTCCGCTATTACTCCTTTACTATTAAGCGGTATGTTTAGGTTATTTATTTGCATTCTGTAACCATCACCAACTTTGCCGGAAGTTGTATTATTCATTTTGGCAACGGTTTTGTTCAGTCCACCTCCTTTTTTATTATCCCCTTTAAACCCGTATGAAAGGGATAAAAGAAGGATTATAAAAGGCACGAACCTGAAATAGTATAAAAACTGTTTAATTCTCATTTCAATTTCCTATTGCTTGTGAAATTATTCCATTTCATTTAATTATAAACCGGATATGTCAACTTTTAATCCAAGCCTTATTAATCTGGGTATACCATAATTATTAGGATTCTCCTCATAAGACGTATAATCCTGAACATATCCCTCGCCAACTTGCTGCGCGGTAGCTCTTCCCTCTGGAGTATTCAGCCAGTCAGTAGTGGAAGGGCTGCCTGTTGAACGGTAAACCGAGACAACATTTTTAGCATCGAAAAGATTCTGAATCCACAAATAAGGCGATATTTTAAGTGATGATATATAGAATGACTTTTCAAGACGGAAGTCCACTCTGAATGAGGAAGGCCCGTACGCTGAATTTATATATCCAAGATTGCTTGAAATAATTGAATTATCACCAACAAGATTCAGTTTATCCACTGGTGTGTATGGACGTCCGGAATTAAATGATAGCAAAACATTTGCATCAAGCATTTCAAAAACTCCCATTTCCCCTTCCGGTATATAGAAATCAACTGTAGCTGTAGCAGTATGTCTCTGGTCAAAACTTAATGGAGCTATAACCTTGGGAGGTAAGTTATCCTGATTCCTGAATACTGCAGTCTGACTTGAGCTTGTTGAAGAACCAGTTCCTTCAGCAATCGAAAAAGTATAATTCAGAGAAAGACCAAAGTACTTAACTCTGCTTACATCCAGTGAAAATGCTAATCCTTTTGTAGTACCGAAGTCAGCATTTTCCGGATAGATCGCTGTGTGAATTTCACCGCCGGGAATTCTCTGGAACTGGTGGCTCTGAACATTAACGAGTCCTTTAATATTTTTATAAAAAGCTGTCAGATTTATGGCAGCCACATTACTGAACATCTGTCGGAAACCAATCTCATATTGTAATGTTTCCTCTGCTTTTAGGGCTCCATTCTGACCAAACTGCGGATCATATGAAATAAACTGTTCATAATCGTATGGTCCGGCATACACATCGTTCAATTCAGGCAGCTGTATAAATCTGCCAAACTGAGCATGAAATACTGTTGATTCTGTTACAGGAAACCCTAAACCAATTCTTGGTGATATTTCAACCTCAGGATCTCTTAAGTGAAAATCACCCGGATCAAAATCAAACTGGTTTGAGCCGCCGTAATACGGAAGCGCCGGGTTATTCAGGACATACGACTTTATGTCAAAATAATCCAACCTTACTCCAAGGTTTAACACTAGATCCTCCAGCTCGAACCGGTCCTGGACATAAGCATAACCAAGGAATGGTTTACGCGGCCTAAGGAACTGATTGGCATTACCTGAAGTGGTTTTATTCTGACCAGTTACATCATATCCGAATGCGAAAGGCTGCAAAGCTTCAAATTTCTTATCCAGGGATAGTGTATCTGATTGGCCTGCAAGCTGAAAAGCATAAACTCCGTATCCTCTAACGGTATGATATTCTGCGCCGCCTCCTATTTCGAAGAGGTGATTAGCAATCTGTGAGGTCAGATCAAAGTCCCCGATAAAAGCCGCGTCTTCTCTTCTCTGGTATAATCCACTTTCCCAACCGTAAGGTCTGAAAATTCCATACTCATCAGTTGGCAGTGTTCTTTGTCCATCGCCCAAAAGGGTCACGCCAAATCTTTGCGCCCACAGCGAGCTGTCGCCGTACGCCTGTAAATTATCCTTTAAGAAAGGATTGTACCTCTCATACTGGAACAACCTGTAACCAAGTGTTAGATTCCAGAAAGTGGTTGCGCTTACTGTTTGAGAGACTCTTCCGCTGAAGGAATAGTTATCCTGACTAAACTCCTGCTGGAATGCAGCATCATTCTTAGCTAATTGATAGCTCCAGTTTTTTGCTACACGGTTATTAACGTTAGCAGAGAGATAAGCTGTGAACTCTCCGAACTGATGTTTCGTTCTTCCTGAATATCTCCAGACGCTGGACGGATCGTTGGGACGAATAGTATATGAAGTCCCTATTGATGGAAAACTGATTCCGATTGCACTGGGATTGCTATCCAGGTACCATCCTCGTTCAGCAGACAGGAAGATCGTGTGTTCTTTTATACCTGGAATGATAGGTCCGCTTATATTAGCCGAGTAAAGATTATATCCGTAATCATCAAGATAATATGATGATACTGCCTCACCGGAAATTTTATAAGTGGGATCTCCCGATTTTGTTGTAATGCTTATTATACCAGACTGCGCCTGTCCGTATTTGGCTTCATATCCACCAACCTGGAAAGAAATCTGATCAATTGCATTATCACTAACTTGCGAAACGCTCCCGCGATTGTAAAGGTTAGTCTGGGGTACACCATCCACTATATACAATACCTCTGAGCTTCTGCCTCCTCTTACATTCAATGCAGCGTTTCCCGATACACCTCCGCTTCCTTCCTGAACAACAACACCTGCCTGCAAAGAAGCAATATTAGTAACTCCTCTTACAGGTAACTTAGAGATCTGATCGGCATCGAATACCTTGACGGTATTGGTAGCCTTTTCCTCAAAAAGCTTATTGCTTTGAACAACTATTTCGGGAAGTGAGAAATCAGTTGATAATTGAGCATTTAATTCGTAGGTAACTCCGGCAACAACCCTGATATTCTGAATTGTTTTTGGGGCATAACCAACATAACTGAATTTCACCTCGTAAGTGCCTGGTGTAATATTAAGTATGAAATAGTTACCGTTAACATCTGTTGCGGCACCTTTTTCGGTGTTTAATACTACTACGTTCGCGCCGATAAGAGGTTCTTTTGTATCGGCATCGATCACTTTACCACTTAATTTTCCTACTCCTGATTGTGCGAAAATATGAGTAGAAGAAAATAAGAGGAGCACCAGAATGAAAACTATAGTAATCGAATTTTTCATCTTTTCTCCATCATAATTAATGACTTTTATTTACATAAAGAAGTTATATTCAGAAGTTATTTTTTGGCAGTAACTTTAATCCTCTCCCCGACATTGAGTTTTAAAATCAATCTAATACAAAAAAGGGCGGATGTTCTAATTTTTCAAAGAAATCCGCCCTCATAACTTAATTAAATAATTTTACTTCAACAACATCATTTTCTTTGACTGAGTAAAATTGCCGGCTTGAATTTTATAGATATAAAGTCCGGATGCTAAATTCGAAGCATTGAAATCAATCGAATGAGATCCAACTTCCTGCTCGCCATTTACTAAAGTAGTAACTTCCTGGCCAAGCATATTATAAATTTTCAGCTCAACATTACTCTTCTCAGGTAAAGTATAACTGATTTTAGTTGTTGGGTTGAACGGATTCGGATAATTCTGTTCAAGTGAGAATTTATTTACAACCTGATTATCATCCTTAACTGAAACCGGGGTAAAATTAAAGCTAACTGTATTGTATTTCCAGATTCCAGGTGCTATTGCATTACCATCTATAACACTACTTCCTGGAACTTCATCATAATATGAAATAAAATGAACAGTTGCTACATCACCCTGAGTTTCAACTTCAGCTATTTGAGGCCAGTAGTTTGCCTCGTTAGTAACTGAATATGCAATTTCAGGATCACTGAATGTTACGCCATAGTCTTGTGAATAAGCATAAACTATATCATAATAAAACCAGGTACCTTCAGTTGCATCGGTATAGGTGTTTATTGAACTTGCACCCGGCTCACCGCTGAACTGGGGACGAGCCCACATCACAACAACCAGCTGTCCTGTAGAGTCAGTTTTTACGAAAGGTCTCTGTGGACCGTTCATGTTTCCAACAAAATACGATCCGTCTCTGGTATAATCGTACTGCTCAACAGCTGGTAATTCAACCGAAATCCAGTTTTTATCTCTATCATTCCAGTATGCTATCGGGTAAACATTACTTGTATCGTTAGAAGCGGTTCTAATTCCTACAGAATTTGTTCCACCATGAACTACATGAGTAACGCCCTGCATATCAACATACTGCGAACCAATATCAAACTGGGCAAAAGCAATTTCGTAAGTTGGTCTGTTTGTAATTTCACCAGTTCCGTCGTGCTGAATCATTTCACCCTGCCAGCTTCCGCCGCCGTCAGTAGAATACCAGTGATACAGTCCACTTGCACTGTCCGGATCCATTGTGTCAGGATCGCCGTAGATTTCACCTAATCCGCCGGCTTTTATCACTGAAGTTACAACTGAGATTTTATCTCCATGTGCATTGATGATCGGATCATTGCCGAAATCACTTCCCCAGAAATTAGGATCATTACTACCAACTGAGTCGATGACGCTAAAAGTTTGTCCACCATCAGTGGAAGCAGCAATATTCAGAAAGAATGGGACATAATTATCTGCCAGTTCCCAGAAATTTCCATTACCGTCCATTGCAATACGAGGCCAGCCGGCTTCTAAAGCAGTCAGTGAATCAGTTATCTGTTCAGCTGTTGTGGGATCACTGAGCAAATCAATTTTCCATAAATGGTTATTGATATTTCCATTGCTGTTTAAAAAGTCATAAATTGACACATAAACAACCCCATCATTGCCCATAATTAAGTGTGAATTCCAGCCGGTTCTTACAGGTGTGCCTGTGCCTGTTAGTCCATAAAGATAATACTGTGATTGACCAAAATCATCAACGAAGCCAAAAATTCCTGCACGTTGAGGATCCTGATCCGTTGCAAATGCAAAAGGATCCAGAACACCATCACCTGTAAAATCATACATAAAAGTAGAAGCGGGAGTCCAGCTGTTGCTCGGCCAATCCCAGTTGCAATAAATTAAATCCTGCGCTCCACCAGCTGGTTTGTTTGCAGAATGTAATTGACGGTTTTTAAATTCAACATAAAAATTGCTTGCGTCGTTAGGATTTACCTTAACGTATTTAGGTGCTGCCTTAGCTTTAACTCTCGTGTAACTGGAAGATTGTGCAATGGCAAGTGAACTAAATAGTACAAGCACAATAATTAAAACAGGAAATCTTTTTATCATAACGCTCTCCTTGAATAATGGATGATTAAGTAAGTTTTAAAGAAATGTAGTACCAAATTCCGGTATAAGCCTCAGATTTTTATTGAAAATTATATTTTTACTAATAGAACGAAAATTAAAATACTATAACCTGTTATTTTTGTCAAGTTTTAAGGTATTCAATCATTAATAGTGAATTAAGGTTTTTTAAGAATAAATGTCAACATAGTTTATTACCGCTCATATCAGATGTTGACCGGTATTACATCCCATATTCCGTCAGTGGATAATATTCTATCAATCGCTTTCTTACTGATTTCCTCATCTGCGGAAATTACCGTAAGGGCTTCTTTACCGCTTTCCTGCCGTCCTAATGATAACCCTGCTATATTAATATTCTCTTCAGATAATATTCTGCCGACGGCTGCCAGCATTCCCGGTTTGTCGATATTTTTATAAAACAGCATATTCCCTTCAGGTCTGAGTTCAACCCGGTAACCGTCGATCTTAACTACTCTTATTTCTTCTTTTCCGAATACGGTTCCGGCAAGAAGCTTTCGTCCTTTTTCCCCTATGAACTCCACGGAAATAAGGTTTTTATAATTTTCATTTTCATTAGATTTAACTTCATTCAGTATAATACCGCGTTCTTCTGCAAAAAGCTTTGAGTTAACCAGATTTACAGGCTCATCAATTTTATTTGACAAAAAACCTTTTAAAAAACTTTTAGACAGGATTTCCGAAAATTTATGCAGGAACAGGCCGCTCAAATTGATATTCAAATTCCTGAGATGCTCTTTGTTTAATTGCGACAGCAGCAGACCGAGTTTCTCTGCTAATATTATGAAAGGTTTGAGTTCCTCATTCGCCAGGGCTTCAAAAGATGCAGCATTTACAGCACCTCTTACAGAGTCATTTTTTAATAAGTCCACAATTTGTTCCCCAATCTGAACAGCAACCTTTTCCTGAGCTTCCCCGGTGGAAGCACCCAGATGGGGAGTGGTCAGTACTTTATCAAGCTGAAAAAGTTTTGAATTCAGATCAGGCGGTTCGGTTTCATAAACATCAAAAGCTGCCGCAGATACCTTACCGTTATCCAGAGCCTCAAGTAAGTGCCTGCTCATTCACAATTCCGCCCCGTGCACAATTTATTATTTTTACCCCGTTTCTGCATTTCTTTAAAGTTTCTGTCGAAATCAGATTTTCTGTCTCTTCATTCAGAGGAACATGAACCGTTATTATTTCAGAGTCAGAAAATATTTTATCAAGACTAACGAGATCTACTCCCAATCTTCCGGCTGATTCTAATGACAGCACCGGATCATAGCCGATAACATTCATTCCGAATCCTTTAGCTCTTACCGCAACTTCCCTTCCTACCTTTCCCAATCCAATCACACCAAGTGTCTTTCCCGCCAGCTCTGTGCCCTTAAATTTTTTGCGTTCCCATTTTCCTTCCTTCATAGATTGATTTGCAGATGAGATATTCCGGCACATCCCCAGCATCAGAGCCATTGTATGCTCTGCTGTGGAAATTGTGTTACCTCCGGGAGTATTCATAACAATTATGCCTTTACGTGTAGCGCTGTCGACATCTATGTTATCAACTCCGGTACCTGCTCTTCCAATCACGATCATGTTATCCATATGCGAGATAAGCTCTCCGGTTACCTGTGTTTCACTCCGGACTACTAATGCATTATAACCGCTTATAATAGATTTGATTTTTTCGGGAGGCATACCGGCTTCGAAGGTGACTTCAAAGCCGGCAGATTCAAGAATAGTTTTGCATTTCTTATCGACCGCATCGGTAATTAAAATTCTGTACATAAACTCCGATGGGAAATGATTAAATAAATTTTAGGCTATAGCAGAGTTAAGTCTCTGTACGATCTGCCCTTTGGGCACTGCTCCAATGATGGTATCTTTCAGTTTTCCATCCTTAAAGATTAAAATGGTTGGAATACTGCGTACTCCAAACTTTATTGCGGTCTGCTGATTGTTATCAACATCAAGCTTTCCAATTTTCGCTTTGCCTTCATATTCGTCAACCAGTTCTTCGACAATAGGGGCAATCATTTTACATGGACCGCACCATGTTGCCCAGAAATCAATCAGAACAGGTTTATCAGATTTTATAACTTCCTCATCGAAGTTATCATCAGTTATTGTTATTGTTTTCATTTGACTAATCCTCATTTAAGCTTAAAAAATTAATTCTCCCCCTGACCAACGTAATTAACACTATCTTCACCGCCGTCAGCGTTTATTACACAGCCCGAGATCCATTCACCTCCGTCTTTACACAAAATACTTATAACTTTGGCGATATCTTCCGGAGTTGTTAACCTGTTGCGCGGATTTTTTCTTTTTGCTACTTCAATCATCGGTACATTACCGGGAATTTTTCTCAACGCTGGCGTATCCGTTACGCCGGCCATGATAGAATTCACCGATATTTCCATTTCACCCAGTTCGGTTGACAGCTGCCTGACGTGCGATTCAAGTGAGGCTTTGGCAGCAGACACAGCTCCATAGAACGGAATAACTGCTTTGCTTCCGGAACTGGTCATTGCGAAGATCCTGCCTTTACGCATGAAAAGATTTTCTTTCATCAATTCCTGCACCCAGTAAACAAGTGAATGAGCCATAACATCGAGGGTCATTTCCATCTGAGCTTTAGTGATCGGCTGTTCATCGTTTTGTTGAATAAAAGGCTTGAGAGTACCAAAAGCAAGCGAATGAAGTAATACTTTTATTACAGGCTTACCTCCTGCAATTTTTTTGATTTCGTCGATAACCTCTTTTCTTTTCTCAGCATCGGCAGCATTAACATTGAAAAATACCGCCTCAGAACCATGTGATTTAATATCGCCGGTGATCCTGTCTACATTATGCATAGTTGCCTGTCTGTCAAGGTGCACGCCGAAAATATTATAACCGTCTTCAGCAAGCTTTACCGATACGGCGCCGCCAAAACCGGAAGAGGCTCCGAGTATTAATGCCCAGTTTTTTTCATTCTCTTTCTGTGCCATTACTTTTCAATGCCTTTTCATGTTAAATAAAATCAGAATTTTAATAATACAAAAATGAAGGAAGTTATACAATTATAAACTTTGCATTGACTAGAGGTTATTTCTTACAAACATATGCAATCGAATCTTCTCCAAGACACCTGGTGATATCGTCTATTAATTGGTCGTTGATTTCTACTCTTTTATTCTTTATAGTGAACCTGGCTGGTTTAGATCCGTTGTTTAACAGATCTATAAAGAGGGGGGTTTTTCCTTCATAGTGATCCAGTATCTCCTTAAGCTCAGATATTTTTTCAACCGGATGACGTCTTTTATCAATATTAATTTTAAGACTTTCTGTAAGTTCATTTTTGGTTTCCTGCAAAGGAATAACCTTATCGATATGCAGTTTCACAGCATCGCCGCTGCTTTCCGTTTTTCCTATGATCAATACACACTCTTCTTCCTGAATATATTTACCATATTCCTCGTATACTTTTGAAAACATAATGCATTCACACGAGCCGGAAAAATCATCCAATTTAAAGAATGCCATTGCCCTGTTTGATTTATCTATTTTAGTCTTGAGTTCAGTAATAACTCCGCATGCACGAACAACATCAGAGTCCTCCAGTTTCTCCGTTTCCCCAAGCTGAATTGAAGCGAAAGATCTATACTCGAGTTCATATTTTCTTAACGGATGATCCGTCACGTAAAACCCAAGCACTTCCCTTTCTTTTGCGAGTCTATCTCTCTGCGACCATGGAGAAAGTTCGGGAAGGTTCGGCTCTGTCAGTTTCACGACATCTTCCATTTCTCCAAACAAGCTGTTTTCCGCATCAAGTGTAGAGTTACGGGCTTTATTGCCATAATCAATCGCTAATTCAACCGCGGCCAGTTGTCTGGAGCGAATATTACCGAGAGAATCAAGAGCCCCGGCAAGTACCAATCCTTCGAGAGCTCTTTTGTTGACAAGATGCGTATCTACATTCGCACAGAAATCGAAGATGCTGGTAAAATCTCTTCCGAGCTTCTCTTTGGTCCTGATTATTTCTTCAACTGCCGAAATTCCAACATTCTTTATAGCTGACATACCAAATCTTATCTTACCATCCTGTACGTCAAATGTAACAGAGGGATTATTTATATCAGGCGGGAGAACTTCTATCTTCAGTTTCCGGCAATCCTCCAGGAACAAAGCAACTTTATCGGAATTTCCAAACTCATTTGTAAGGTTAGCCGCAAGAAATTCGGCTGTATAATGAGCTTTAAGATAGGCCGTCTGGTATGCAACATAGCTATAAGCAACAGCGTGACTCTTATTAAATCCGTAGTTGGCAAATTTGTCTATTGCCTCAAAAATCTCTTCAGCTGTTTTTTTTGATATACCGTTTTTAACAGCTCCGGCCGTGAACTTTTCCTTCTGTTCTTTCATCGCAGCGAGATCTTTTTTCCCCATTGCTCTCCTGAGTATATCGGCTTCGGCAAGACTCATACCCCCGACCTTGTTTGCAATTTGTATTACCTGTTCCTGGTATACTATAATACCGTAAGTTTCCTTCAGGATCGGTTCCAAAACAGAATGCTGGTAAACTACTTCCTTTAAACCATATTTACGATCTATAAAATCATCAATAAATTCCATTGGTCCCGGCCGGTACAATGCATTCATAGCAGACAGATCACTGAGACTGGTTGGCTTAAGCTTCTTCAGATACTCACGCATCGGGGCAGATTCAAACTGAAATATACCCGTTGTTTGTCCCTTTGAGAAAAGCTGAAGAGTTTTTTCATCATTCAGCGGAATATTATCAATATCTATTTCGATATTGTGGTTTTTCTTAATGAGGGCTAAAGCATCACGTATGATTGTAAGTGTACGTAATCCAAGAAAATCCATTTTAAGCAGACCCCAGCTTTCAATTTCTTTCATATTAAACTGGGTAACTATATCAGTCTGCGAAACAGCGTTAGCAAGCGGCACATAGTTACTAACCTCTTCGGGAGTAATCACCACCCCGGCAGCATGCTTTGATGCATTCCTGTTCATTCCTTCCAGAACTTTAGCATACTTAATTAAATCCTGTATATCGCTCTCTTTGGACTCCTTCACCCACTTTAACTCAGGAACTTCAGCTAATGCCTGGTCGATAGTAAAAACTTTGCCGAATTTCGAAGGAATGAATTTAGTTATTTTGTTTACAGTGGGTATAGGAATTTTAAGAACACGGGCAACATCTCTTATAACAGCTTTTGAAGATAGACGGTTAAAAGTTATAATCTGGCTGACGCAGTTGGCTCCATATTTTTCACGTACATAATCGATTATTTCGCCGCGTTTATCATCAGCGAAGTCGACGTCAATATCAGGCATCGATTTACGTGCAGGATTCAGAAACCGTTCAAAAAGAAGATTATATTCAAGCGGGTTTATATTAGTAATACCAAGTGTATAGGCAACAAGACTTCCGGCAACGCTTCCCCTGCCGGGACCGACCGGAATATTCATCTTTCTAGCTGCATTGATAAAGTCCTGAACTATCAGGAAATATCCTGCAAAACCCATTTTTTTAATAGTATCAATCTCAAAATCAAATCTTTCCTGTACTTCAGGCGATATCTCTCTGACTCTTTTCTGAAGACCTTCTTTTGCAAGCAGTTCAAAATATTCTTCTGCGTTTTTCGCCGGAACGTCATCAGGTATCGGGAACTGCGGATAAAAATGTCCTTCCGTTTCAAGTTTCAGGTCTATTTTGGAATCTATTTCGAGAGTACTCTCAACCGCGCCTTTATATTTGCGGAAGAGCTTAATCATCTCATCCTGGCTTTTAAAATAAACCTGATCAGTTCCATACCGCAGCTGCCTGTAATCGGCTCCGTTCTTGTCTGACAAAAGGAGCAGGATATTATGTGCGTAAGCATGATCTTTTTCAATATAATGGCAGTCGTTTGTGGCAACCAGTTTTATTCCGAGCTCTTTTGAAAGCTTCGGCATCCCTTCAAGAACCGGCCGCTCAATGTCCATATTGTGGTCCTGTATCTCAAGGTAGAAATCGTCATCAAAAATATCTTTGAATATTTTAGCTATCTCCCTGGCCTTATCGAAATTTCCGTTTATGAGATGCGTTGATACAACTCCGCCTGCGCAGGCTGAAGTACAAATCAGCCCATCCCTATATTTTCGAAGAAGCTCAAGGTCAATTCTGGGCTTATAATAGAAGCCTTCGGTATGTCCCAGCGTGGAAAGTTTGGACAAGTTCTGGTAGCCCTGTTTATTTTTGGCAAGCAGGATCAGATGATTGTAATGTTTCGATTTCTTTCTGCCGTTACCATCATTTTCTTTTCCTCTGTCGAACCTTGAACCGTCGGTAACAATATAGGCTTCCATACCAACGATAGGTTTTATCCCCTCTTTTTTTGCCTTCTTATAAAATTCTGCGATCCCATACATCACTCCATGATCCGTTAATGCAACCGATTGCATATTATTACGTTTGGCAGCCTGAACCAGATCATCAACCGTGCAGGCTCCGTCCTGTAAGCTATAGTGAGTATGATTATGTAAATGAATAAAATCTGACATGAAAAAAAGAATTTTTTGGTGGAAGAGATTAGATTTTCACTGGGCGCAAGTTAAAAAAAATTCGGGAACTTTTTTGCGCGATTGAGCAGGTTCAGAAGATTTTTAATTTATTCTTTACCGGTATGACCGAAGCCGCCTTCTCCCCTTTTGGTTTTAAGCAGTTCAGAATTTTCTTCAAGTGCTGCACGATACACTTTTGATAATACCAGTTGTGCAATTCTCTCGCCCCGGTTTATAATAAAATCTTCTTTACTGAAATTCATCATTATTATTTTTACTTCACCGCGGTAATCCGAATCAATTGTTCCGGGTGAGTTCAGAATCCCTATACCATGCTTAACCGCAAGTCCGCTCCTTGGGCGAACCTGAATTTCAAAGCCTTCAGGAATTTCAACAACAAGATTTGTTGGGAACCAGTCCAATTTCCCCCGCTTTCAGCACCAGCTTATCCTCAACTGCTGCTCTTACATCCATTCCTGCACTTCCATGAGTTGAATATTCCGGAAGTTCAATATCATCGAAACCGGAGTTCAGTCTTTTTACTTTAATCGTAATTTCTGCCGCCATTATGTCCTGTTCTGTTTTAATGAAGCTAATTTGGTTCTTAGGAAATTTATCTCCTGCTTATCAAAAACGAATATATAAAGATAGATAGAGAAGAATACGAGCAATAAAATTTTATAAACAAAGAAAAGCTGATCCGAAAAAAAGAGGTAGTAGTAAATTCCGCCTACAATCAGAATAGCAAAGAATATTTTGCTCAGTTTAGCAATTTCATATTCTATTCTGTAGAATTTCTGCGTGACTATATACAATCCTCCAGCCATTGCAATATAAGCTGCCAGTGTTGCATAAGCCGCACCCATTATTCCCCAGACAGGGATCAGAAGAAGATTCACCACTATATTTACAGCGGCACCGATACCGGTTATTAAAGGTATATACATACTCTTTTCCTCGATATAAATTCCTGCCGTAAAAATAACATACAGTCCGTTGAACAAATATCCGAAGAGGATGATAGGTACTATCGAAATTCCCCCCCAGTATGCTGAATCGATTAATGTCCTGCCGTGAAGAAGAGGGATAGCTACAATATTATCGATAAACAGAGAAAGTATTACCAGGATTAACGCTGACGCGAGAGTAAAATAGGTAAGCACCTTTGAAAATATTTCCTTTGCATTTTTTTCTTCTGCATTTTGAAGGAAAAAGGGCTGCCAGGCATACTGAAACATGTTAACGAAGAGCATCATAAAAATACCCAGCTTATAGCAGGCATTGTAAATACCTACTGTATCCAGGTTTGTCATTTTTCCGAGTATCGGTCTGTCAATTCCCTGAATAAGCATGGAAGAAAGTCCTGCTGGAAGATAAGGCAGTCCGAATTTCAGCAGTTTCTTTAGCAGGACTGCATCTAATTTAAGATGAAATTCCCTCAGAATATCCGGCAGCAAAAGCAGCAGTGAAGCAAGCGAGGCAAACAGATTACTGATAAGGACAGCCTCAATCCCCATTCCGAATTTCAGAATTAAGACCAGGTTCAGGATAATATTAACGCCGATATTTATCAATTTAAATGCGGCAAACTTCTTTGCTTTCCTTTTAAGCCTAAGCTGTATGAAAGGCATTACAGCAATAGAATCGAGGAATAATATTCCTGCCGAATAATACATCAGGTAATAGTAATTAACCGGGACTTCAAGGAGACCGAAAACCGGGCCTCTGACGAGAATCATCAGTACTGACAAAAATATTCCCGAGATGAAGACGGTGAGGTATGGAGTGGAGAAGATATCCTTTTCATGGCTCTCAGAGGGAAGTCCTGCAAACTTCAGATAAGCCGCATCCATTCCGTAAACATAAACGATATTAAATATCCCGATGAATATGTAAATGTTTGCTATTATGCCATATTCAGCAGGGTGGAAGATATTTGTATAGAAAGGGACAAGCAGGAACGACAGGAAACGGCCGACCATCGTGCTGATGCCGTAAATAGCGGTATCCTTTGTGAGTTGTTTAAGCTTGTCAAATATCATTTATCTTATCTCAGCTTTATATTAAGTGAGATATCAAGTGCTTTAACGCTGTGAGTGAGCGCCCCGACAGATATAAAATCAACCCCGGTCTCAGCAATGGCCTTTACGGTATCGATATTCACCATCCCCGATGCTTCAAGTTTAACCTTTCCATCCACCAGATCAACAGCCTCTTTTGTTAATTCAATACTAAAGTTATCCAGCATTATTACATCCACATCGCAGGTTAAAGCTTCTTTAACTTCACTAAGGTTTTTTGTTTCAACTTCAATTTTAATACTGGAATTATTTTTATTTCTCCAGGCTTTACATGCTTTCACCGCTTCAGTAATTGATCCCGCAACCTCAATATGGTTATCCTTTATCAGGAACATGTCATATAAACCAATCCTGTGGTTCTCCGCTCCTCCTGACTTTACAGCCAGCTTATCCAGTTCTCTCAAGCCGGGAGCTGTTTTACGGGTATCGATTATGCAGGCTTTGGTATGTTTTATCTTTTCAGTGAATTGATGCGTCATTGTAGCGATCCCGCTCATTCTCTGGAAAAAATTTAGGGCGGTTCTCTCCACAGTAAGGATTGATCGGGCTTTACCTTCTACTACTGCAGCAACCGTTCCGGGAAGGACTTTATCACCATCGGAATAATACTTTGTAAAAGATACCTCAGGATCAAACTCCTTAAAGCAAGCCTCAGCAACTTCAAATCCTGCAAGGACACCCTCCTGTTTAACCAGAAATTCTGCCGATGCTTTTTTATCATCCGGAATTATAGCCAGACTGGTAATATCTCCGGTTTTAATGTCTTCTTTCAGAGCTCTTTTTATTGTTTCTCTTATCGATTCTGTAATCATATTATTTAAAGAAAGGCTTTATTGCATTATAAAAAAATTCGGGTGGTCTTACAGGCTTTCTGGTTTCCATATTTATAAATACCAGAATGATATATCCCTCAACAATAATAACATCCCTGTCAAGGCTTCGGATGGTATGATTGATGTGAACTTTCAGTTCCGGAAGAGTTTCTACCCTGGTTTCGACCTCAAGAAGCTCATCATAAAATGCAGGATTTTTGAATTTCAGCATTGCCTCACGAACCGGCATCTGAAAACCGCTTTTTTCAATCATACTATAAGGAAGTCCGTTTTCCCGCATCATTTCGGTACGGCCAACCTCAAAATATTCAAAATATTTCCCGTTATACACATACTTCATCTGATCGGTATCTGCATAACGAACACGCACATTTGTTTTATGTATCAGCATTTACGGTTAAAAGTTTATCGGGTAAAGTTATAAAAAAGAATAGTGTTATGGAACATCTCCTAACCCAGAGACAGTAGTAAAAACTCGGGTGAATGATGGGATAGGTTAGTTCCTGAAACGGAGTAGAGACGGTTCATAGACGGTTCAACACGATTTTCAGTGGGCAAGTTGCTGAAATATTAAACAGTGGGGTCTACCGGGATACCTTAAAAAAATTGCTACTCGGTGTATGATCCCATCTTACCGAATTTTTCCAGACGTCCCTGTATAAGCTTTTCTGGTTTGATCTTAACGAGTGCAGCCAGTTCTTCTTTAAGAATATTTTTTAAAGTCTCTGCCATAGTCTCGTGATCTGTATGGGCACCGCCGGTAGGTTCCGGAACAATTCTGTCGATAATTTTTTGTTCAAGGAGATCAGGAGCTGTAAGCTTTAATGCTTCTGCAGCCTGTTCCTTATAGTCCCAGCTTCTCCACAAAATACTTGAACAGGATTCAGGCGAAATAACTGAATACCAGCAGTTTTCAAGCATTAGTATTCTATCGCCCACTCCTATACCCAGTGCACCGCCGCTTGCACCTTCACCAATAATAACTACGATTATCGGAACAGTAAGGCGGCTCATTTCAAAAAGATTCTTTGCTATTGCTTCAGCCTGGCCTCTTTCCTCTGCTTCGATACCGGGATAAGCGCCGGGAGTATCAAGCATTGTTATGACAGGCTTATTAAACTTTTCTGCCAGTTTCATTAAACGGAGAGCTTTACGATAGCCTTCAGGATTAGGCATACCGAAGTTCCTGTAGAGGTTTGATTTAGTATCGCGCCCCTTCTGATGACCTATTATCATCACTTTGTATTCATCAAGCTCTGCGAGACCGCCGACAATTGCCTTATCGTCTTTATAATTTCTGTCGCCGTGAAGTTCTACGAAATTATTTGTCATTCCGTAAATATAATCCAGCGTAAAGGGTCTGTCGGGATGCCTTGCAAGCTGAACTCTCTGCCACCTGGTAAGATCCTTGTAAATGCCTTCTTTCAATTGCCTAACCTTATCTTCAAGTTTAACAATCTCCTTTGCAATATCCATCTTATCCGAATACTTCTTCATCTCCTCAAGGCGTGACTCAAGCTCATGTATCGGTTTTTCAAAATCTAGTATTGTCTTAGCCATTTCAGGAACGTTTCGTCAACATTTTGTTTATTGATTTTGCCAGAATTTCAAGATCAAACCAAATATTCTGATTCTTTGCGTACAGAATATCGAGCTTTTCCCGATCTTTTTTCCCGACATTTTCTATATACCACAATCCTGTTAATCCTTGTTTCCCCAGGTAGAGATCTTTGTATCCGGAGGGATCTTCCGGCCCAACAAAGCTCATTTTCCCCGAAAGAATTGAAGGAACTTTCAGTACAAACTTTCTAAAATCAGTATTGCGGGAACTAACTTTCGCGGTCAAATATATGAAAGGATAGACTAAAAACAAAACAAACAGAGCAAGGGTAAAATCGAATACAGCTTTGAAAAATTTCATCGCGGGACTGGTGATATTATACTTTATACCGATTAATGGGATTTCATCCAGAACTGAAACTGATGCTTTCCCAACGAGGAAATCGAGGTTATTGCCAATGATCTTGAACTCTGTGTTTTCATTCTGACAGGCTGATACTACCGACATCATCTGCGAATACGAAAGCTCCTGCGGCGAGAAGATAACCTCATCTATGTTTTTCTCGCGAATAACTTTGATGATATTTTCAATACTGCCGACAACCTCCCATTCGCCAAACTTACTTCCAATATCTTTAGGTGTAAGGCTGATTAAGCCTGTGATCGTGTGATAATCCATCTGTTTTGTTTTAAGCGTATCTGCAATTTTAACTGCTGTTGCATTGATACCCACGATGAGAGTTTTTCTGCTTGAATATACATCCTTATTCACCCCGACCTTAAAACCTAACTTCAGAATTACACGCCATAACACAAGGATTACAAATAACAGCAGATACGTGATGATCACGATTGCCCTGCTGTAGGCAAAGTCTTTGAAAAAGAATGTTAGAGCAGAAAGAATAAAAAAGCTGGTTAAAATTGCAGCCAGTGTCCTCAATACCGAAAGGCTGTCTCTCTTATAAACTCCATATGCCGCGGCAACGAGAACGTATGCCAGTGCAGGAATAGTATACACTATCGGAAAACTGAACTGGGGAAAGCCCTTCCATGTCCTAACTGACTGATAGATTGATTCAGAGATAAACAGCGAGAGATCAAAAAATATAAAATCAAGTATCATTGCAAGGAATACCAGTTTCCTTTTGCCCAAAAATGAAAGGATCTTTCTGATACCGATCGCTGTTCGAAGTATGAACTGAACGAGAAGTGAACTGGAAAGATGTTTTTTAACAAAGAGATGCATTGCATCATAGAAGAACTTTGTCTCATCAAGACTGCTGCGTCTTGTACTTTCACCTTTATAATGTATGATCTGAGTTTCGTGAACATAATAAACTTTGTATCCGGCCTGCTGAATACGATAGCAGAGATCAAGATCTTCGCCGTACATAAAATAGTCTTCATCAAATCCGCCTGCCTTCTCATAAACCTCTCTTTTCATCATCATAAAAGAGCCGGATATTGCATCAACCTCATATGACTGATTTTCATCTTTATATGTGAGGTTATACCGGGCGAAGAGGCGGGAATTCGGAAAGAGATTACTTAATCCTGTAACTTTGCAGAATGATGTCCATGGACCCGGAAAGCTTCTCCTGCATGCAAGCTGAAGCGTTCCGTCGGGGTTGAGGATCTTACATCCAGCCAGGCCGACAGAAGGATGACTCTCAAAAAATGAGATCATTTTTGTAAAAGTATCCTCACTGACTATAGCATCCGGGTTAATGAGAAGGATATATTTACCCTTAGCAATTTTTAATCCCTGGTTATTTGCTTTACCGAAACCAAGGTTTTTATCGTTTGCAATGAGATTAACTTCAGGAAACTTTTCGGTAATAAACTCAACACTGCCGTCGGAAGAGGCATTATCAACAATTATAATTTCATAAGAGAGGTTCTGAGCGGCTTTATGGATAGAATGGATGAGGTTCTGTAAAAATTCTTTAACGTTATAATTAACAGTGATAATGGAAAGATCCAATTCATTCCTCACTAGAGAATACCGAGAACGCTTCTGATCCTGAGTTTCCAGACCATGAATATTGCTTCACGAACGATCTTCTTTGACATTTTGGAAGTACCTTTCATGCGATCCACAAAAACTATTGGAATCTCGCCAACTTTAAAGCCCTTCTTCCATGCTTTGAATGTCATCTCAATCTGGAAAGCGTATCCGTTTGACCCAATCTGATTCAGGTTGATTGATTCAAGCACTTTCCTTCTGAAACATTTGAATCCGCCGGTCGCATCCTGAATTGGCATACCGGTAATAAATCGTGTGTATTTATTTGCAAAGTAGCTGAGAAGGAGCCGCCTCATAGGCCAGTTTATTACATTCACACCCTTAATGTATCTGCTGCCAAGAACAAGGTCGTACTGTTCAGCAGCTTCAAGCAAATTTTTAATTTCTTTTGGATCGTGTGAAAAATCGGCATCCATCTCGAATACATATTCATATTCGTGCTGAATAGCATATTTGAATCCGGCAATATACGCAGTACCTAATCCTTGTTTCCTGCTTCTTTTAATTATTTTTATTCGCGGATTCTGTTTAGAGAGGTCCTCCACGTAATTTCCGGTTCCGTCCGGAGAATTATCATCCACAACGAGAATATCCAGGTTTTCATACCGCTCCAGCAGATCAGGGATCAACCGGCTGATATTATCCATTTCGTTGTATGTAGGTATAATTATAAGAGTTTTACCTGGCATAAAATGTTTTGACCTGTGCAGAAAGGAATAAATTTAACTTTACTAACTTAATTATAATGTCCCTTTCCAAAAAGTACAACAAAAATGGTCCGAAAAATAATCTTAAAATCCATACGAAGCGACATATTTTCGATATAGAAAAGGTCATACCTGAGTTTTACCTTTACATCCTCAATTGTTTCATCATATTTATGCTTCACCTGTGCCCAGCCGGTAATGCCGGGACGGACCTTCAGCCGTCTTTTATAATAAGGTATTTCCTCAGCAAGCTTTTCAACGAAAAACGGCCTTTCGGGTCGAGGACCCACCATACTCATTTCCCCTTTAAGAACATTTACCATCTGGGGTATCTCATCGATACGAAGCTTTCTGATCACTTTGCCCACCCGGGTGATGCGGGGATCATCCTTGACAGACCATACGGGGCCCGTTCTTTTTTCAGCATCAACGAACATTGATCGGAACTTGATCATCCGGAAAGGTTCACCATCCATACCGCTTCTTTCCTGAATAAAGAAAATCAGGGCCTTTGCTGTCAAGTTTTATTGCAACAGCAGAAATAATGATGATGGGGAAAGACACTACGAGGATAAGAAACGAGAAGAGATACATCCAAAACCCTTTTAAGTCTTTTCTCCCATTCAGGCATCAGCTGAGGCATGATATCTATCAGCGGAATGCCGTAGATCTGGGAGGTTCTTGCCTGACCGCTCAGGATCTCATAAAGATCGGGGACGATTTTCAGTCCTACATTCTTAGGTTCACACTTACCTATAATCTCTATGAGTACATCGTTGTTTTCTCTTTCAAGAGCTATGATGACCTCTTTAATATTCTTTTCATCGATGATATTTTCAATGTTATGAATAGAATCGATAACTGTAATCCCATTCTCCTGTTTTCCTATGTTTGTGTCTCTTACTGAAAGATACCCCACGGCATCCAGTCCCAGTGCCCGATGCTCCTCAAGCTGCTTACCGACCTCAACAGCCTTCTTATTAAACCCGATTATGATTGCGTTTTTTCTGCCGACACCTTTTACAAGAAGATTACGCTGAACGCTGCGGATGATGAGGCGCCCGCCTCCGACAAGCAGGATGAATAGTCCCCAGTAAATAAATATCAGGATTCTGTTAGCAGAAGCCACACCGTGCAGATAATCGTCAATGAAAATAAGGATGAAGAGGATAAAAATGCCAAAGAAGGATGCTTTAAAGAGAGTTGAGATTTCGTCGAACCGTGAAGCAGCGAACCAGGTACGATACATCCCCACAAACATGAAAATGATCACCCAGTAGAAGTAGATAATAAGCATCGGAATGAAAAATTCCGGAGTAATAAGCAATCTGAACCACCCCGACTCCACCCTCAGCTTAAAGAAAATAATAAAAGCCAGGTTAATGGTAAGAAAATCGGTAAGGAGAACTATTATTTTTTCAAGAGTTCTGGTCATTTTCTAGGTGTTGACTGCCAAAATGAAGTTTGTGTTCCAGTAAGGAATTTAAATAGTCCTATGAACATCGCAATATTAGTCATTGTAAAATAAAAAGGCATTACCAGAAATTTTGGATAAAATGATTTCGTTCTGAATATATATCCTAAAAAAGACACTAAATAGAACAAAACCTGTAAATAAAACAGTATTTCATAAAATGCAGAAACGTGAATCAGGAAGACATTCGAAATTAACAGCAGAAGAAGCAATACCGGGGAGAACCATCTTATGACCTTATGAGACCAGAAGGCGAAGGCAACAAGTCCGAAAGAAGGTTCAAGAAGATTTTTTAGATGGTTTCAGGGTAGACATCATTATAGCATTATTCCTGATTTTCCTTCTGAATTCTGCCTTTAACGATGGAGCAATATCTTCCTCGGCAACAGCATCCTTCTCATAGACCATCTTTTTTCGTTGTTCAAGAACTTTCATAGAGATATAAAAATCATCCATTACCGGATAGTCGGTTGGTATTGGCTGAAATAAACTTTTCCTGATACTGTAAATTCCACCATTTGCTCCGATAAGTATCCCGGCATCACCTTCAAGTTTTTTTAATTTACTTTCCAGATCCCAGTAATTTTTTTCTTCATAACCAGATGACCTTGTGTTTTGTTCATCAACCAGTACAAGCCTACCACATACTCCTCCAACATTTTCATCAGTATAGTGCTGAATCAAGCCTGGGAATTGCATCCGAATGGATATGAGTATTAGCATCAGTAAACATCAGGATTTCGCTTGAGGTTTGTTCAACAAGTTCATTTAATACAGCAGGATTTACCTCTTCTAACGGGAAATGGAAAAAATTTAATATTGCTAAATTCCCAGAGCTAATTCTCTCAATATTTCATTCGTTCTGTCTTCTGATTTATCTGAACCGATTATCAACTCAATTTTACTTCTATCGTAATCACATTTAAGGATATTCCTTACTGTCTTCTCGATGATTTTTTCTTCATTATATGCAGAGATAAGAATTGATATATTACAATTATCGTTCGAATCTTTAAATTGACCTGAGTCTTTCCCGGTTGATTTAATAATTAAAAAAATCGGGTATAACAGATATGTAATCAGCAAAAGAACTGCGTTAAGAAAAAGGAGAAACTGAAAAATTATATCCATTATTATGTATTATTAACTAAAAATTGACAATACTTTTTTGTACTTGTTAATATCGGAGTCTGAACCATTCGTCAAATAGAGAAAAATCAGCCTGATATTAAAGATAAGACGGGTCATAATTTTTAACAACTGAGTTTTACCTCTCGAAAAGTTCTTCTGATAAAATAAAAAATGCCCCAGGTTTAGATGATAAAAAACAAAGGGACTTGCAGAATTCTCGTGATTTTCATTTAAATGTAAAATGTCATTTCTGCTAAGGATATAATTCTCTTTTCCTGTTTTACTAATTTGATAGCATAAGTCAGCATCTTCCAGATACATAAAGTATCTCTCATCAAAACCTCCGACTTCGTTAAAAAGCTGCTTTTCGAGCATTAGAAACGCTCCCGAAACAAAATCGACCTTGTACAATTCTTCAGTGTTTATTCTGATGCCTGGTTTAATTCTTAATATAAGTTTTTTCAACCCTGTCAACTGTACAAACCGCATGAACAAACCCGGGAATCTGAATCCTGAAGGCTGGCTTGAACCATCAGGATTATGTAATTGAACTCCCAAGCATCCCACATTCTCAATTGTATCAAAAATCCCAATCATTTTTGGTAAGGGATTTCCTTGAAGTAGAATATCACTATTAACGAATAAAAGAAATCTTCCTCCTGCATATTTAGCACCCAGATTACAAGCTCTACCAAACCCCAGATTTTCTTTACTTATAATTAATTTGATTTCCGGGAAATTCTTCTCAACCATTAAAACATTATCATCAGTCGAAGCATTATCAACAACAAAAAGTTCCCAACCAGGCTGGTCAACTTTTTGTTTTAGACTATTGATGGTTTGATATAAAATATCAGAATTATTATAGCTGACGATGATGATAGATACTTTTAGATCCATAAGTATACTCACCCCAATTTCCCATATCTTCCTAATATGAAATCAAATAAGCCTTTTTTTATCATATGAAGTTTTTCCCCCCTATTGGATTCAAAAAAGATAATTTTAATTAATTCATTTATAAATATTATTAAATCTTTTATAACAAATAATGGAAAGGTCAAAAAATATTTTTTATAAACATAAAAACGATTTCTGGTCCTATAATAATATCTAACCGGGGGATGATTAGTAACAAAAATCTTCTTAAATAAAAATATTTTTCTCTTTAGATCTCCAAGTTTATGATAAATCAGAGCTTCTTTCAGACGAAGAATCTTAAAGCCTGCTTTTCGGATTCTCAAACAATACTCAAAATCGACGTAATCTATAAATAATTTATCGTTGAAAGGACCAACAATTTTATACACTTTTAAAGATAGGAGACTGCCTGATGTAATCGCGACATCAACATATTCATTCTTCGGAGCATCTTTAATTTTCCCAACCAGGTAATGCGGTACGGCAGCAAATATGCCTATTTTATCAGATTCTCCGGAAACCAGATAATTTGATACAATATTGATTAAGTTGGGAGAAGCTTGAGAGTCCTGATCAAATAGAATACAGTAATCATAATTTTCATCAATTGCCATCAAGATACCTTTATTCAATGCTGCTGCTACCCCTGCATTTCCTCCACAATAATGATATTTAATCTTATCTGGTTCAAGACTCGTGTAATTGTCATGCTCTCTATTATCGGAGTTATCGATAATGTATAACCTATTCAAGGAAGTCAAATATGTCAAAATATTATTGGTTACATCCTCTGCAGGGTTAAACAGAATTACTATGCCTGCTATTTTAATTTCTTTAGCTATCATTCAAGATGGATATTCAAATATTATGTAAAAATTTAATCTTTAGACTCATTTCAGTAAATTCATCCGGAATCCTGCTGACATAATTTTTCGTTTTTATATTTTGAAAATACAAATCGAAAGACTTTATTGCCTCCGCTTTCTTAAAATCATTCATTTCGACAACAGACATCTGGGGAATTTGTTTTGCTAAGTCCCAGACTGCACTTCCTTTCGATGTAACAGCAAGGATGGGTATACGAGTGGGCACATATTCAAATATTTTGCTTGGTATTGGGGCCATGGAAGCGGAAAGGAGAAGGAGCCCGTCCGCTTTTTGCAGCATCTTTAACATTTCCAGCCTACTAACTGATTTTTTTGAGCATAATTCCCAATTAAATTGAATAAACTTTTTTTGCCACGATTCTACTTCATTGATTTCGTCCGGTCTTAAATCACCCAATAGCAATATTTTGCCTGAAGATGAATATTGTCTTAAATAATAATGTAAAGGCTCAATCAGCAGCCGGATGTAATGAGTTCTTCGTCCCGCTTTAAATCTACCTGAATGTATTAGGAGAATCCGGGGGCTGCTTTCTTCAGTTGAATTATCAGTATCATTAGCCGGAGGATATCCATTTGTTAAGACTGTAACCTTTTGTCCGAGTTTAGGAATCCTATTAATTAATAATTCCTTCCATTTTTCACTTGTAACAAAAATTCTACTTGATCCCGATAAAACTTTTTTCTCAATTTTTTCTTCAAAATATTTCCTCAAAGGAACATTCAAAACATCTTTTAAAGGTTCATCTAACCACCCGTCTCTCAAATCTATAATGAATTTAGTATTTATTTTTTTTGCCAATTTATAAGCCAGCAAATGAGATGATTCAGGAGGACTTGAAGATATTATAAACTTGGCATTTTCAATTATTCCAAGTATGTTTTTATCATGGGCAGCTTTCATCACCCAGAAAACCAAAGGGTCAGGTATCATGAGGAGATATGCGAGAAATCTGCGATATTTATTTTCCTTCCTCACCTGAACAGTTTTTCCCTGATCAGATATTTCTTTACGATAAATTTTCAGGGGATCCGGCAGTCGTATTTCCTTCCCCCATTTGTGATCTATTGTAACCTCTTTATCCCCAACACTAATGATCATTATTTCATAACTCTCCGATACCAGCCAATTAAAAAATCTTTGGGTTCGATACATTCCTAGATGCTCAGGGTCAAGCCAATAGGGAGCTATAATAACAACCTTATCCTTCATTTAGCTATTGGGATGTCTTTTGAATTGGTAAGGTTCAAATATTGCCAATGAAGTAATAAGGCATTCTTATTATTTAAAAAAGGCTTACAGTATGAGATAGCTTTATTAATTCGATCTTCACTTTCTGCTATTAATGAACCAAGATAAATTAAGTATTCACGTTCAATTAACTCATTCCGGGAATTTATTTTTCTTAAAAGGAAGTTGATCGTTCGATATACAATATTCGGAACAATTTTCGTGCAGGCACTTAAAATTCTTAATTTCTTTTTTTGAATATCGTTGCAGGAAGTGATAAATCGTCTCGAATATTTATCTCTTACCAGATTACTTTCGTGTAGAGTCAGATCTTTCTTTTGGAACTCTTTATTGCTAAAATCATCCGGTTTAAAATAAACACCTAAAATACCCGACACTTTTTTTAGCTCGTATTTTTCCATCACCTTACAAGCAAAGTCGTTATCACCGCAGATTTCCAAACCTTCGTCAAACCACAAATTGTTGTTGAAGTGTAATGAGCTTCGCCACATTGGCTGAGGACCCACCCAGTACCTTGCTAAAAATCGTAGTTTGGAATATTCAGGCCGATTAAATCTCCGTTTTAAACTGTTATCAAATGAAGATGAATATTTATTAGTAATATACTGGTCAGCGTAAACCATTGCGACTTCCGGATATTTATCTAACTCCTTAGCCATAATTTCCAAAGCATCTTCTCTTAAAATATCGTCTGTATTAGCGTTGCATATATATCTGCCATTGGAGATCTTTATCCCCCTATTCCAGGCCTGATAAATGCTCTCTCTCTTATCAGTTATTATTAATTTAATATTATTATATTTTTCAAGAAATTTCTCAACTATTTTACTCTCTTCCTGAGTGGACCCACTCACTACGACAATAATCTCTAAATCCTCTCCCAGAGTCTGGTTCAAAAGATTTGAGATGCGCGATTCAATAAATTTAGCAGAATTATACGTTGAGATAATGGCTGACACTACCATATCTGTTCTGATCTTCTTATATGAGAATTCATTTGACCGAGTAATTTATTTACCGTTTGATTAAACATCTATTTTTCCAAATGAAAGGTGAATTCTTTTGGTATATTTAACTATCTCTCTAACATAAATTAAAAAGGAAATAGCACTTAAAAGACCTAAAACCAGGTAAATTTCCGCAATTTTTGCATTAAGTATCAAAATAGCAGACAATAGAAGTACATCAAAAAAAAGTAATTTTATAAACTTTGATTTCTTTAGAAAAATTTTAGCCGGCACACTTGTTTGTTTTTGAACAGTAATCAACATTATAGATATGGCTAATAAAATTGTAATATAATAACCCAGCAGGCCTAATCCAGCTCCGAGCAAATAGTAACCGGCAATTAAAGTAATAGATACTATACATAAGTTCAGTATTTGGATTTTCATTAAAACTGATGCTTTTCCTATCCCAATTAAAAAATTATATAGTGAATATCCAAAATTGTTAAGGGATTCGGGCAATGCAAGAATTAAAAATATAATTACCGCCTGTTCAACATGAAACCAGTATTTAATTACTGCAGCTAAGGCTATAGAACCAACACCGAAAATTAACACAGAATACGTCGCACCAATCTCCGATAATTGTACGCATTGTGAAAGAACAAAATTTCGGTAATCATCTTTGGAATGAAGCCTGCTGGCTTTAGGAAGTATAGTCCGGAACGTCGTGTTAAACAATCCTGAAATTGCAGTAGCAAAGCGCCTGGCAATCTCATAACCGGATACAGTATTTAATGAGTAAAAATTGCCAAGGATATATTTTATAACCGGGTCGATTAATGCTCCAAAGACAGACATTCCCTGAATATTCATACTGAATGAAAACACATTTCGGGTTTCACTATAATCAAAATGATTGAATCTAATATGATATTTCTGGTACCTTTTAAAAAAGACAGCTAAGAATGAACTCAATAGAACAACCGGAAAAAGTATATAAACAAGCGCAAGAAAGATGATATTCAAGTTATAAGCTGTAACAAAGACAACCCCAATCAATAATGTCAGGTTTCCTAAAATCAGGATTTTACTAGAGATTATAAAATCATTCATTCCTTCAATAAAAGATTTGAAGAAAAGTGAAATATACCTGATATAGAATCCGACACCGAGAAACAGAAAGCTTATTTTCATTGGGTTTTGAAAAATCTGAGGCACAATGTTCTTGTTGCCAAAATATACGAATTCAGCTATTAGATACATGACAAGAAATATCAGTATACCCAGAATTATAAATACAAAAAAAGTGGAAGATAGAAGGATGTTGACCTGTTTTTCATCTTGATCTTTTAGCCTGGCAACAAACCGAAGAATAGCAGTACCCATACCAAAATCGAGTACATTACTAAAACCCCATAATGAACTTATTAAAATCCAAATCCCGAATAGCTTCTCACCATAATGGGTCAAATTTAGCTTTAAGGTTATAAGGGAAATAACTATAGTTGAAGAAAACTGCAGTGCTAACCAAAGTGAATTTTTTTTATCAGGGTTCATCCGTCCTGCTGAGATTTTAAAGCAAGTAGATTTCTTCTATTAGCTAAATTTAATCCTAACACAATACCAAATACAATTGCCCCCTGACCCCAAATCCATGCATCAGTCATGAACATTGAAATGAATATATAAATGAAGATCCAGGTTAATATTATTGTCCTGATTTTATCTGTTTTTTTAACCGCCAATCGGATTGTTCTCATAACTATAACCAGCACAGATATAATAAAGAACATAAACCCGATCAATCCTACAATTCCTGTTTCAACCAGTACTGCCAGAAATGTGATATGGGGAGTCCTGCCCTTAACATATTTTTGATAAAGTATTTTGGGAATAGTGTAGTAATACTTTGAAGTGATTGGAAAAGAATAGGCCCCAACACCAAGAATAGGATGCTTTTGAATCATATTGAAAGCTGTACCCCAGATAAATAATCGTGTAACAAGTGTGTTCTCTACTTTTCCTGTTGAGCTGATGGAATTTTTAAAATCCGTAGTTTCTTCTGTTCTCTGGGCAACCTCCGGATTAATCTTTTGGACCAAGACATAACCACCAGCCAGAACGCCTACAAAAAAAACAAGAATAAATATTAACAGTTTCCGGTTTAGATTAAAATTACCAGCCTTGAAGATGAGATATATAAGTAGAGATAGCAGAGACAGAGCGATTGATATCCATGAATTTCTTGTCTGAGTCAGCAACGATGACAATAAAAAAATAAAAAGCAAGGAGCTGAGAAACAATCGGTTAAAAACCTTTTCTGAAAAAATCAGCAATGCTGAGAGAATAACTATTCCTATTCCCACGTAATCAACAAACATTACTCCTGCAACACCGAATGCTCTTTCCCTTATAACCGCACCCTGATAAATAACCTGAAGGGCATTAATAAACAGAAAGATAAAAAATATCCTGGATGTATATTTGATTCGTTCCTCTGTAAATGAGGATGAGATCAGATACGTTAAAAGTATTATCGATACTAAATTATAAGAGAGATAAATGCTAAATAATGGTCTTATCGACATAAAATAGGAAGGAACAATCGAAAAGAGATAAATTACAAGAGGAATAGTAATAGGCAGACTAAAATCAGCTCTCTGAATATTCCTATGGGTAATAAAGTATGAAGCGATGAAAATAAAAGAAAACCAGACCCCGGTGGTATACCAGGCATAATCAAACTTGATAAAGACCGACAATAGCAGCAGCGAGAATGTCAACCAATAATTTAAACTAATAATAAATAACAGTGGAATAAGCGATAGTCCTACAATTACTGGAATATTAGTTCCGAACTGCAGATAACTAAAGAGAAGCACAATCGTAAGGAAAACTAAAAGTAAAACTGTCTTAAAGTTTTCTTCGATCTTACTTTTTACTGCCAGACCCAACGACATTATGTTTTCAACTTTAGTAAATTTTGTCGAATAAAAATCAGTTTGGAGTTATTTGTTTTTGACAGCACCTCTCTTATTACAAGAATGATGTACACTATAGAAGCTACAAAAAGAGCAATTAATATTGAAAATAAAATCCTTGGAGGGTAAGATTTCTTTTCCGGCGGGGTTCCATAATCAATAACCTGAAGTACAGGTACATTTTTAACTTCTTCAAACCTTGCCTGTTCATATAATGGTATTAAAAATTCCAGAATCGAATTATATATTTCTATTTGGCGTTTTATTCTTAAAAATTTCATGGCATTTTCAGGTAACTTATCCAGAGACATGAAGTCCTTATTATCATTTTTTATGGAAGCTAATTTTTTCTGGAATTCGTTTACAGTAGTCTTTAAATTATTCGCCTGTGGACTGTTTTCTCCAACAACCTCTTTCACTATTGATAGTTCAATTTGTTTAGTTGTAAGATCAGACTCCAATCCTAAATAAGCTTCAATAACAGCCTTTGATTGACTTTCTGCTTCGTAAAAATTATTCTTTTCCTGAAAGTTTTTCAAAGAATCTTCAACTAGTGATAGATTTGTCTTTATTTCATTATATCTATCTTCAAGAAATTGGCGATTATTTCTTGACTTTTGAACATTCAAATCGATGACAGATTTATTAACTTTATCAACAAGGTAATTAGTCATATCAGCTGCTTTTTCAGGCGAACCAGCACTGACGGTGATTCTGAAGGCATTATTATCCGTCACTTCCGTTTCAATATTTTCTTTAAGTATCTTTCTAACCTGCTGAATCTGATCGTTTTTATATTCTTTCTTTAGATCAAATTCTTTTATCATATCATCCAAATTACTTCTGCTGAATATAATCGTATTAAACAGATCGTACTTATCCGAAGCAGACAACCCCCCTAATCCTAAAGCACTTAGAGGTGAACCTGACAATGATTTGCTCAGAACCCCTATTGGGGAGAAAGTTTCATTATCTGCACTGACTATGAGGGCTTCAGAATCAAACTTTACAGGAATGAAAAAATAGACGAATAAGTAAGCCAGAATTAAACTGATGAAGAATGTAACCAGCAGACTTTTTTTCCATTTAACTAAAAATATTATATAATCTAAAAGATCCAGACCCTTATATTCAGCCATTGTAAAAACTTTTTGTAAATGTTAATATTTTCAAAATTAACATATTTTTGTCTCTTATCGCAACATTATTTTAACTGCACTTACCAAAGAATTGTATGATTTTTAGCTGTAATTGGATTTGATACCGGATATGCCCCTCTGTGTAAAATGCATGCTGTGGATGATTTGATAAACTTCAAAACCAACCAATATTTTTTATCTAACTGCCGTAATGTTTTCTTTATTTGAGACGGATCACTTTCTTGGTCTGGATGAAATTATATTGTTTATTTAGAAATCTGTATTCTCTCGCCTTAGTTGCCATTCACTTAGTTCGAGGATTACCAATATTAATTGCTCAAATTCTGTCCGCGGATCTAACAAAACTTAAAAATGAAGCAAATATTTTTTATTTGATTGCCGGAATGTCTTCCTTATTTTAAAAAAATCATCTTTTTTGAAAGTATATTATTTTTGGTCTGCAGTTGATAAATGTATACACCGCTGCTAAGATCACCTGAATTAAATCTAATTTTATGTTCTCCTGAATCCATTTCTCCATCCACCAATTCTGCAATCTGGTTCCCGAGTATATCGTATATTTTCAGTTTTATTATTTGCCTGGTCCGGAATTTAGAAATTAATATTAGTAATGGAATTGAAAGGATTAGGATAATTTTGTAAAAGCGAGTAGCTATCTAAGTTATCATCATCAATTTGTGGGACACTTAAAAGAGACGAATCGCCGTATATTTTATTTTCAATTTCTGCCGCAAATAAAACTCTGTACCAACTACTCCCTCCTGTGGCTGCTTCGATCGTATAACTTTCAAGTCCAATTTTTTCTATATACACCCAATCTTCATCAGTCCCACCGGAAAATCTCCTTAGTTCTATTGTTTTTAAGGAATCTCCCCATATATTGATTATTCCTTTGTAAAAGACATGTCTACCATCATCAAGCATTTCTCCAAGCTCTAAACTATAATCTACCTCAACACACTCAGAATCGGGACAATTTGTATAATAGTAATAATAACTTGTGGAATCCGCTCTTTCATAAATATGGTTTGAAGTATTCAGTAATATGTCCGCATAAGTTTTGTTATTAAGGATATTTGTACCTATTACTTCATATCTTTCAACATCAAAGCTTGAAGATCCACCAGCGTGATAAATCCACCTATTTCCGATCTCTAAAGATTTTGCTTTTCCGGATTGTGCTCTGATAGTAGAAAAAAGTAGAAGAATAAACCAAATTAAATAAATTACCCTCTTCATTATCCACCTGATTTTTTGGTTATACGTAAATTAATAAAATTTTATTGTTAAACTCAAATTTAATGAGGTTTAAAAAAACAACCTTCTCTTTTTATCTGGCGATATATATATATATTGAGGAAGGCTCCCCTTAATCCCGGTATCTTACCGTTATAAATATTTTATAATTTCTCTATCATATATTTCTTGACATTTATTGGCAATATTTCAATATTTGAACCAAAATTTATAGGGATTGTTATATAAGCGATTTGCTACAGTGTAAAATTTGGTTAATTTTGATTTACCGGAGTAGCAAATTAATGCCGATTTAGGGCTTGCTCTGGTCGGTTTTTTTGTTTTAATAGTGGAACTTTTATGAAAGGAGATAGTGTATAATTAGGAATTGATACTATTTTTTTAGGTAAAAAGCATTCACCAATAAAGAAAGGAACGCGGCGATGAAAACCATTAAAGCAAAAATAGATAATCCCTTGTCTGATCTGATTAGTGATGATATCTATGAGCTTCTCAGTTCTCAGGGTTTAATCGATGAAAAATCCGTTCGAGATTATCAAATCAGAAAGAAATTTAAACAATTAAGAGCCAGTAAGGTTAGTGCCGGAGATGCTATTGATTCTATCCGCGAGGAATACCCCTATCTCCAGTTCGATACTATCAGAAAAATTGTTTATCAGATAAGTAAATAATTTGTTGCTTGAAATATTTATTGATCAGGATTATATTTTGATTGACTCTTTCAAAGGGTCCTCCCCTGCCCTTTGATGGTAAACGAGTCGGGCCCGGTGGTACCCCCATCACCGGGCTTTATTTTAATTTTATGCACGGAGTTAAAGATGGCAAAGACAGTTAGAAAAAGAAATGTTAAATCTTCAAAGAAAGCTTTCGTTTCTCCTTTTAAGATTTACTGGGAAAAGAGAAATTATTTCTTTTTTTATCTCGGCTTCGTCCTGTTAATTGCCGGCTATTACGTAATGAGCATCGGGAAATGGAATAGTACCGCTTCACTGGTATTCTCTCCGATAATTCTTGATAATCGCTTATATATTTGTATTTCCTGCCGCCATATGGTTCAGTAGCAGGAAAAAGGAAGGTCAGGAAGAAAAGATTGATACTGGCCAAAGTTAAGGGGAATATTGTCGCCACTCAGAAAAACTCATACCTTGTAGGACATAAGCTTCTTACGATCCATCCGATTGATCTTAATGGTAAATACATCGGCAAAAAAGATGTTGTAGCACTTGATACTGTTGACGCAGGTATTGGGGATACTGTGCTGGTTGTTCAGGAGGGTGCCGCTGTTGCCCAGATACTGGGTCACCGAAAAGCACCTGTTCATACCATGGTCGTTGCCGTGGTTGATAAAATTGATGTTAAAAATTCCTGAAAATTGCTGAAAGTTTTTGACCGAACTTAGTTTAGAAAAATTAACTGAGTTAAGACTCCTGCTGGAAGTGGAGGGGATCGGACCGGGGAAATTAAGAAATCTTCTTACGTGTTTCAGATCTACTGCCAAAGTCTTATCTGCTGAATTCAAATCGCTTACCGAAGTTGAAGGCATTAGTCTCAACCTTGCCAAACGAATTCAAAGAATGAATTCGCGTTATTATGAGTTCCGTGATATCGTAAAAGCAGAACTTGATAACCTTGATAAAATGAACGCCTCGGTTGTTACTATATGGGATGAGGATTATCCCTCCGCACTGAAAAAAATTTATGACCCGCCTTTTATCCTCTATACTCTTGGATCACCGGATGAAAATGATATATATTCTATTGCTATTGTCGGGACAAGACAGCCGACAAACTACGGCAAGGTGCAGGCTGAAAGGATTGCCTCAGATCTTGCCCATCAGGGTATTACTATCGTAAGCGGCATGGCCCGCGGAATTGATTCTATCGCACAAACACGCACTTTAAGAGATAACGGCAGAACTGTTGCAATTATAGGTTCGGGACTTGATGTTATTTATCCGCCAGAGAACAGGAAGTTGTTTCAGCAGATAACTGAAAATGGCATGGTAATTACCGAATATCCTTTGGGCACCAAACCGGATGCACAGAACTTCCCGAAACGGAACAGGATTATTTCAGGACTCAGTCTTGGCACAATTGTAATTGAAACCGGTGTTAAAGGCGGGGCCATGCAGACTGCTTCATTTGCGCTTGACCAGGGGAAAGAAGTTTTTGCTGTGCCCGGAAATTTAGGAGTCCGTCAGTCGGAGGGTACTAATATGCTGATACAAAAAGGTGAAGCTGCTCTTATCAGGTCTGCTGAAGATGTGCTGCTCGAACTGGAGCTTAAAGCTGCAGCCGGTGCTCGGAAAAAATGTACCTAAAAAGGCCGTGGGACTTAATTTATTTGAAGAGAAAATAATCTCTGTTATTTCTACGGAGCCTGTACAGATCGATAAGATTGCCTCACTTACGGAGATGAATACCTCTGAATGTCTTGTACATCTGCTGTCACTTGAGTTCAAAGGGCTGGTTAAACAGCTTCCAGGGAAGATGTTCGCGGCGATCTAGTACACCAAAGAATTCCCGGCACGAAGACTCCCTATAATGACATACATCAAAGATTTCTCCCTGACGGTCGAAATGACATATGGTCATTAAGGATAACGTTGTTTACAAGATCGAAGTGTTTAATACTTCTTCTTATTCTTCCAGAAAAACTTTAATCTTTCCTTCAGACTTTTTTCCTGGCCGTTTTCGGTAGGTTTATAGAATTGAACATCCTTCATCTCTTCAGGCAGATAATCCTCTAAAAGAAAATGATTATCAAAATTGTGGGGATACTTATACTCTTTACCGTACTTAAGGTCTTTCATCAGTTTGGTAGGGGCATTCCTGAGGTGAAGCGGCACCGGGTACATAGGGTTCTTCTTTACGTATGACGCTGCTTCGTCTATTGCAAGGTATGCAGCATTACTTTTAGGACAGGAGGCCAGATAGGTGGTACACTGAGCAAGGATGATCCTCGCTTCCGGCATTCCTATTTTATTGACTGCTTCAAAGGCAGCTTCGGCAAGAACCAGTCCGTTAGGAGATGCATTCCCGATATCCTCTGAGGCAAGGACGACAAGTCTTCTTGCAATAAATATCGGGTCCTCCCCGCCTTCAAGCATTCTGGCAAGCCAGTAAACTGCGGCATCGGGATCGCTTCCTCTCACACTCTTAATAAATGCCGAAATAACATTATAATGTTCTTCTCCCCCTTTATCATATAAGATATTTTTCCGCTGAACAACATTCTCAAGAACTTCTTTATCAATTTTGAGTGGTTTGGAGTCGGCTTCCTGAACAACGGCAGCTTCAAAGATGCTTAGCAGCGAACGTGCATCGCCGCCGGATAAATAAATTAAAAATTCCTTATCTATCGATTCGAAGCTTAGCTGCGAGAGAAATTCATCCTTTTCAATTGCTGAATCAAGTATCGACAATAGATCATCTTTGGTCAGTTCTTCAAGGACATACACCCGTGCCCTGGAACGTAAAGCGGGAATAACTTCGAAGGAAGGATTCTCAGTAGTTGCTCCGATTAATGTAATCAACCCTGCTTCAACAGAATTCAGTAATGCATCCTGCTGAGCTTTATTGAAGCGGTGGATCTCATCGATAAACAGGATTGTCCTCTTCCCCATCTGCTTATTTGATTCGGATAGATCAATTACCTTGCGGATATCTTTTACGCCGGACGAAACTGCGTTTATCTGAAAAAACTCAGCGTCTGTTTCTTCGGCAATAATTCTTGCTATTGTTGTCTTACCAGTTCCCGGAGGGCCCCACATTATGAAGGAACTGAGGGTATCCTTCTCTATCATCAGCCGTATAGGTTTGTTTTCGCCCAGCAGTTCTCTCTGTCCCCTGAACTCATTAAGCGTCTTAGGTCTTACTCTCTCTGCAAGCGGAACCTGCGGAATCTTCATCTTACTCATAATTTCTATTTTTCCTCAACGACTATCTTGCTCTCACCCGGTCTTTTCATATTATATTTTTCTCTTGCAACTTTTTCAATTTTAGCGGGAACTTTATTCTCAAGCGAATCGATCTCGGCCTGAAGCTGTTTATTTTCCTTCTCTACCTGATCTATTTTCGTATTAAGCTCGTTTACCTGGTTATTCAGTTTAATATATTTTACAATACCGTATTCATTAAAAAGAAGAAATAGTATTCCTGCAAAAAATATTATTCCGATAATACCAAGTATGAGCTTGCGGCTTTTTGCTAATGCCATTATAAACTTAAACGGATAATCCGATCTATTAATTGTTCAAAAGAAATTCCAACTGCTGCAGCCATTTTAGGAACCAGGCTTAATGATGTCATTCCGGGGAGAGTATTTACTTCAAGACACCACGGTTCATAATTATCATCCAGTCTGAAATCAACCCTGGCATAAACTTCACAGCTAGTGCGTTAAATGCAAGCAGCGACTGCTCCTGCATCCTGTGGGCAGCCTCTCTCAGGAACATCGGCCGGGACAATGTATTCGCTCTTACCTGAAGTATATTTGCTTTCGTAATCATAAAGTCCGCTCTTAGGTTTTATCTCAAGCACAGGTAATGACTTATCATCCAGCACGGCTACTGTCATTTCTCGTCCGGGAATATATTTTTCGATGAGTGTCCTGATTGGAGAACTGAAATGACAACGAAAGAGCATCTTTTACCTGTGATGGATCTTTACAAACTGTCAATCCCACTGTTGAACCCTGATCATTCGGTTTTATTACGGCGGGATATCCAATTTCTTTTTCGATCATTGCCGATACAGCTTCATGATTTGATGATCTCTTATCAATTGAAAACCAAGGCGGGGTCTGCACCCCGTAATGATTAAATAGTATCTTCGACATCGACTTATCCATAGCGATGGCACTCGACATCACTTTTGAGCCCGTATATTTAATACCTCTTAATTCAAGAAGCGATTGAATGATGCCGTCTTCTCCAAGCTTTCCGTGAAGACCGATGAAAGCAAGATCAATCTCATCGAATAATCTGGAATTAACAGCCTCAAGGTAATTGCTGTCGGACATTTCAAATTTATCTTCATCCTGAAAGAATTCTTCCGGCTTTTCAGGCTGGTAAATTCCGTATGCCGGATTTATGAGTACGCACTCATGGCCCAGCGCTTTTATAGCATTATAAATGGATGCCGAAGAATGCTTCGATACAGTTTTCTCGGGGGAGGTGCCTCCCAGAAGCAATGCGATTTTGAGCTTATCCGACATTAAAATATCCTTTATGAGGAAGACTGTTGATTTAGAAAAATATCTGACATTAACCGATCTTTTTATCCACCTTAATTCCATAAACCTCCTCGGCAATCGAGAGCAGCTCGTTTATCTGTTCAGAAGATAAAGGATTAACATTTCCTATTGTCTTCGCAAGGTAAAGTGTTTTAGCGCTGTACTCGAGTTTTTCCATTTTATAGTAAGCATCCGCCAGCGATTTGCCAAGTGTTACCGCTCCATGGTTCTGCAGCATAAATGCCCATGCGAAATCGATATAGGGCATCAGACTTTTCGGAAGTTCTTCGGTAGAAGGAGTGGCGTACCTGCACAACGGAACTTTGCCGAGGGTCAGCAAAACTTCAGGAAAAACATAATGGGGAAGCTCTTCTCCCGCTGTTGCAAATGCCGTAGCATATACGGGATGACAGTGAACTATTGCATTAACGTCTTTTCTGCGTGAATACGCAAAGAAGTGCAGCTTATATTCGGTGGATACTTTACCTTCACCTTTAAGAATTTTTCCCGTTACATCAATCTCAAGAATATCTTTTTCCGTCACATCTCCCTTATTCACCCCTGAACGGGTTATAAGGAATGTGTTGTCGGGAGTAACTGCAGAAATATTTCCATCGTAAGCAGATACAAAGCCTTTCTCATAAACTTTATGACATATGCGTATAAATTCTTCCCTTAAAGACATTGTTTCCTAATCTCTTCCATAATTTTCAGATTGATCAGTCCGTCTCTGCCAGTTACAACGGGATCCTCATTCTTCATAAACGATTTCTGTACTGATTTAAGAAGCAGGAGCTGCTTATTAGCTCTTTTCCTGAAAGATTTTTTTGCTTCTCCTTCAAGCAGGATAGTGAGCTTTGCCGGTGAAAATTTATTGGCGATCATTTTTTCAATGCTTATGGCACCTTTATGACCCAGTATCTCTACCCTGTTGAAAGCCTTTTTACTGTTGAAGGAAACGTTAAAGTGTCCATAACCGCCATTGGTAAATTTTAAGATTGCAGAGGCAAAATCATCCACTTCACTCCTATATACAACCGTATCCAAAACTCCGCACACCGAAGTAATTTCACCTCCGAAATATCTTAAAAGATCTATTGCATGGGTACCGACATCCATCAGTGCTCCGCCGCCTCCTGATGCGGAATGTCGGAAGTTTGAGCCTGGTGCGATCTCAATATTAAAATTTATCTCAGTCGAAATAAACTTTCCTATCATATCATTTTCAATGAACTCTTTGGCCTTCCTGACCAAAGGATGAAAATGAAAGACGTAATTAACTGCAAGCTTTACATTATTTTCTTCACAGGCTTTCACCATTTCCTCAGCTTCAGAAGAATTAAGAGCGAGGGGCTTTTCACACAGAATATGTTTTCCTGCACGGGCAGCTTCAATTACCTGCCTGTGGTGATCAGCATTAGCGCTGGAAACATAAACGGCATCGATATCCGAGTTAAGAAATTCATTATAGTCGGAATAATAGAGAGGGACACCATGTTTAAGGGCAACGTCCTTAGCCCGCTGAATGCTGCTGCTGTAAACAGCATGCACTGCACTTTTTCTCATCATATGCATTGCAGGAATAAACGTATTCTCCGCATATCTTCCGCAGCCGGCAACACCCCATTTCAGTTTTTTAACGCTTCTTTTTTTCATTGGTATTTTATTTTCAGGCAATGTTCCTGTAAAGTTTTAAACGTTCCATTAGTTTCTGTACAGGTTTTGAGTTCTGCATAATGTAAAAATGAACGCTTGGTACATTATGGTCAAACAGTTCTTTAACCTGTTTAGCCGCCCACTCCGCCCCTATATCAAGAACCTGTTCGGGTTTTGCAGCCGTAATTTCATCAGACAATTCTTCGGGTATATTTATATAGAAATTCCGGGGAACCGTTACAAGATGCGATTTATTAGTAATGATTTTTAGTCCGGGAATAATAGGAACCGTTATTCCTGCTTTCCGGCACAGATCAACAAACTTAAAATAAGCCTTATTGTCATAGAACATCTGTGTAACTACATAGTCTGCACCGGCATCTACTTTCTTTTTTACATACTCTATATCAGTCTTCAGGTTGGGAGATTCAAAATGTTTTTCCGGGTAGCCGCCTACACCAACGCAGAAGTTTGAAGGTTTGGCATCAAGCAGGTTATCTTCCAGGTAATGACCGTTATTCATGTTATGTATCTGCTCCACCAGATCGGAAGCATATTTATTTATACTCTTTCCTTCAGGAATAGGTTTATTATAACCGCTGTCATCGCCGCGGATTGCCAGTACATTCTGAATGCCGAGGTAATTAAGCTCAATCAGGAAGTCCTCGGTTTCCTCCCTGGTGAATCCTTTTGTTAAAATATGAGGTACTGCATCTATATCATATTTGTGCTGGATGAGAGCGCAGATACCTAAGGTACCGGGTCTTTTCCTTTTTATTTTTTTTCTGATTCCCGACGGGGTTTCATCATACATTACTTCGGCAGAATGGCTCGTAATATCGATAAAAGGAGGCCGGTATTTCATCAGATCTTCTATCACAGCCATGAGACTCTGAATATCACCGCCGCGTTTTGGCGGGATCAGCTCAAAGCTTATTAAAGGTTCCTGCGCTTTTTCTAAATGTTCTATAACTTTCATTGAGCCTGTCTATAAATTGTTTCGAAATTTACTATAATAATTATTAAATCTCATTGTCAGCCCCTTCTGTTTAAGAGAAAATGGGGTCAGATACGAATTTCCTATTTCCATCCGAAAAAACAAAATATAAATAAATAATATATGCCGCGCAGAAGCACAACCGGCTCAGTCTTTTATATAGATTGCCGGTAATTCAGGATAAAGACTGAAATAAAATCCCCCTTATATTTTCTTATACCAGAAGCGCCTATAAAGATATATAGTTCCTTCAACGATTCCACCTGCGCTCCACCTGCGCTCCACCTGCGCTCCAACTGCGCTCCACCTGCGCTCCAACTCCGCTCCAACTCCGCTTTTAATACTAAATTTCAATAATAACTTATACTCGTTAATACTTCAATAAGGAAATGTGGTCAAATACAGCGCATGAGGCAGCCGGCAGGAAGACAGACGGTTTAGTCAGAAAACGGATCCATAAAAATTAATTGGAGACAGCTCTGAACTATGATACAGGAGTATTAGCGATTAAAGTTATCCGGGGAAATATGCGGTGGAGTAAGCGGATTATTCCCTGGTTAAGATCAGGTGATACTTTTCATTGCGGATAGATGCATCGTCGGTTTTAATTCTAAGATACTTTCCGCGAAGCCACATATATGACATATCTGAATAATGATCACTCATTATGTTGCCCGACTCTCCGGTAGTCAGTATCATATAAAATTCATCCGGCTTAGAAAAATCATAGATATAGCGCATTGAAGGGCCAAGATCATTTTCAAATTCAGAATGACTGAATCTGGGAAATTTTTCGATACTTTCGTAAAAAGGATACTCGGTATTGAAAATGGTGGTTCCATCCCCACCTATTTCAAAGGGACCAATGTTAATCACATTATCTATTATAGAGGAAAACCCGCTGAATGCATGTTTGAATACTGCATGGTGAAGCTTACCCCACTGCCATTCTTTGAGATCTTTACCGAACCTCTGTTCGAGATCCGTTAATGCTTCAGAAAGACTCTTCCTGATTACTTCATCCCGATGCTCAACCCCGGGAGTGGTCTGGTCATCAAACCACCAGGAGTCAGGTTTTTCCATCAGCTGCATCACACTTCTATAAGGTACATTCGTAGTGAAGAGAAATTCATTATAGAGGTCGTGCCCCATTTTAGCTTTATAGATATTCTGCAAGCAGATGGTTAAAGAAAACAGCATATATAGCCGGCACCTGACTGTACTGGTCCATCTCATAAGTTCCAGTTCTCAAAAAGTTCAAGAGTGAGTTTAAGATTATGGTCTGTTATTTTAACATTATTAAAAGCGTTAAGGATATAACCGGTGAGTTCTTTTGCATAAGGCGATACAAAATCGACCTGGTATTTCATATAATCGGAAACCGAATGTTTTGGTTTGGAATGAAGGAGCTCGGTTATTCTTTCAATCCTTGACGGAGGCTCCCAGAGGTTCGAAATATGATATTTAAAGTTCTTCAGCGTTTTATTGTTGGCCGAAGCAATATAATTTTCGGGAGGATTAAAAAGATCGGGAATCTCACTTGCCGGAACGTATCCCTTCCAGTCGTATTTACTGGTTGTGCCGTCAAATATAAAAGTGGGATTCTGGTCTCCTCTCAAGCGGCAGCTTCCCGCCAAAGACGTAGCCGATATTGCCTTCTTTATCAGCATACACAAAATTCTGACCGGGAACAGCATAAGTTGAAAATGCCTCTTTGAACTCCTTCCAGTTCCGGGCTTTATTTATTTTATAAAATGCCGTGAACTCGTCGCTGAAATCCTGCGCCGTCCAGCGCATACTAACAGCAGAAGTATCGATTTTAGTATCAGGGTAGAGGACTTTGTAAGGATGAATATCTGAAATAATAGGACCGTGACCGGTAAACCTGATCTTAAAAGGAACATCCAAAGAATCTTTTACTTTTATAGTATCACGTAAAGTCTTTATAGGAATCCACTTATTATCATAGAAATAGTTTTTACCGGAAGAATCGATCTTTTCGGCATAGAAGTCTGCATCATCCAGCATTATATTTGTCAGCACCCATGAAATATTCTGATTCTTACCGATAACAAAAACAGGAACTCCGGGAAGAGTATAGCCTTCCGCATTCCAGTCGCCGCTTCTTATAACTGCAGCATACCATTTACCAGGAGCGCTATAGCCAAGATGGGGATCATTAGCTATAATAGGAGCACCTGAAGCTGACATATTCTTGTTAACCACCCAGTTGTTAGATCCAATATGCGTACCTTCAATCCCGAAGAATTGCCTGAACCTTCTGTCGGTATCTATCAGATCGTTCGATACTGCTGAAAGCTTTTTCAATTCAGGAGGAATAATGTAAGGAGCATTTTCGGGATAATCGGGGAAAATATCTTTGATTTTATCCGGTCCCAGTTTCAGCACCAGCTCGCTGAAAACCACATCTGTCCACCAGCTTATATTAAGTTCCCAGGCCATCATCCGGCCCATGATAAGGCAGTCCAAAGGTCTCCACTTATAAGGCGTATAGTTGAGAACATCAAATTCAACAGGAAGATGTGCTTTTGCCTGACTGATGTAGAAGTTCACCCCGTCTGAATAAGACTGCAGGATTTTCAGAGAGTTTTTATCCATCCTGCTCTGTATCATCTCAGCCATACGTTTAATGCCAACAGTTCTGAACATAAGATCAAAAGGGATTGTTTCGGTTCCCAGAATTTCACTTAATCTGCCTGCCCCGGCGCGGCGTGCCAGGTCCATCGTAAACAGCCGTTCCTGAGCGTGAACGTATCCAAGAGCGAACGCTGCATCCTCATCGTTCTTTGCTATAATATAAGGGATGGCCATACTGTCGCGGTAAATTTCAATATCCGAGGAAATATGTTCTGCTTTTATCTTTCCATCATACTGAGGCAGGGATGAATTCAGCATATTGAAAAAGAAAAATCCCCCTATAACAACAAGGATAATTATTGTAACTAATGTACCAATTGTAATCTTCAGCCAGCGCGGCATAAAAAACCAGTTTTTATTTCTAAATATAATAATAGAGAAGTTATATGGTCATACCAAAACCTGAACCTGATCCTTTTTCTCAATCATAATATTTTACTTTACACCCGCAGCCGTCCCACATTTTTTCATAGATCTCCAGCCTCTCGTCAACAAATTTCCGGGCTGACTTTTCATCTTCGAATAAATGGAGTGCGATCTCGTTCTTATCAGTTTTTTCCTGGACAACAAACTTATCATCAAGCTTTATGATCCTTATATAATCGGAGATCAGCGTATTATGCTCATATTGTACATCTGCACCAGAAAGAATATCACCAAGCATCTTAACCGGGACAAATATTTTCTTATTTGTCTTCAGATTATCCATTATTTCCTGTTCATTTATTTCCATGATAGCACCGTTTATTTTTTAATTATTAGATTAAAATGAAAGTAGAAAGTTTCAGATCTTTAGTTATATTATAATATTATTCATTAAAAGAAAATCATTATAATAAATCTTTATGTCTAAAGAATATCCACCACAGATGCATACAGCAGAGCATATCCTTAACCAGACAATGGTACGGATGTTTAACTGCGGCCGTTCTTTCAGCAATCATATAGAGAAGAAGAAATCCAAATGCGACTATCACTTCAGCAGAAATCTGAGCGATGAAGAAACGGCAGAGATCCAGTTAAAGGTAAATGAAATAATCAGAAGTAATCAGGAAATAAAGGAAGAATTCATACCACGGGAGGAAGCCTCAAGCGAATTTGACCTGGAGAGGCTGCCGGATGCCGTAGGAGAAATAATAAGAATAATAAAAGTGGGTGATTACGATTCCTGTCCCTGCATTGGGCAGCATGTGAAAAACACATCAGAGATAGGAGAATTCAGAATTATCTCAACAGGATATGAAAACGGGGTATTAAGAATAAGATTTAAGGTAGAATAATTATGAGGTTGTCTCAAAAGTCTGATATTGTCAACCTGAACTGGTTTCAGGTTCTAATTCCGATTCGAAATCGAATAATTAGTTTCCGAAATAAATTCGGAATAGACCCTTATGAGACAGCCTCACATAAGGATTAATAACGGTAGTAATCAGGTTTGAACGGACCTTCAACGGGCACACCAATATACTCAGCCTGCTCGGGAGTTAAAGTTTCAAGTTCTGCTCCCAGCTTTCCAAGATGAAGCATAGCAACCATCTCATCAAGGTGTTTAGGAAGAACATAAACTTTATTTTCATACTGATCACTATTGGTCCACAACTCAATCTGTGCAAGGACCTGGTTTGAGAAGGAATTTGACATAACAAAGGACGGGTGTCCCATTGCACAGCCAAGGTTAACAAGTCTTCCTTCAGCCAGCACAATTATATCATTTCCGTTAATAGTGTATTTATCAACCTGGGGCTTAATCGTATCCTTGGTTTTACCGTAGTTATTATTCAGCCAGGCTATATCAATTTCATTATCAAAATGACCTATATTGCAGACGATAGTTTTATCTTTCATCGCCTCAAAATGTTTTCCTGTAACTATATCACGATTTCCTGTTGCGGTAACCACTATGTCGACTTCCTTAAGAGCATTCTCAAGTTTCTTAACCTGAAAACCGTTCATCAAAGCCTGCAGAGCGCAGATAGGATCAACCTCCGTTACAATTACCCTTACACCAGCGCTGGCCAGTGATTCGGCTGATCCCTTACCAACATCGCCGTAGCCGCACACAACCGCAACCTTACCGGCAAGCATCAGGTCTGTTGCTCTTCTGATAGCATCAACAAGCGATTCACGGCATCCGTACTTATTGTCGAATTTCGACTTTGTTACAGAATCATTAACATTAAATGCTGCTACAGGTAAAGTACCTTTATTCATTCTGTCATATAAGCGGTGAACACCTGTAGTAGTTTCCTCAGATATTCCTTTAACTTCCTTAACCAGTTCAGGATATTCATCAAGAACTTTATTTGTTAAATCGCCGCCGTCATCAAGAATCATATTAAGCGGTTTACGATCTTTCCCGAAGAACAATGTCTGCTCTATACACCATTCATATTCCTCGAGAGTTTCGCCCTTCCAGGCATAAACCGGTACTCCCGCAGCTGCAATAGCGGCCGCTGCGTGATCCTGGGTTGAAAAAATATTACAGGATGACCACTGCACTTCAGCGCCAAGCTCAACAAGAGTTTCGATCAGAACTGCTGTCTGTATAGTCATATGAAGACATCCGGCAATTCTGGCGCCTTTAAGAGGCTTCTGCTTTCCGAATTTCTCCCGGATAGACATCAGTCCCGGCATCTCAGCTTCAGCCAGTTTAATTTCTTTTCTTCCCCATTCTGCCAGGGAAATATCCTTCACTTTATACGGCAGAATCTCAGCATCTTTTTTTGTTGTTACGTCACTCATTTTTGATCCTCTTCTATATTAGATAAACTTAAGCATATTTCTTGAACACGGGAACAAGATCTAATAGTTCCCAGGTAAAATCCTTATCATTACGGCCGAAATGTCCGTAAGCAGCTGTTTTCTTGTAAATAGGCCTTCTAAGCTTCAGTCTGTTAATTATTCCTTTCGGAGTGAGATCAACTTCATCGGCAATCATCCGGGCAATTTCCTTATCAGGGATTACTCCTGTGCCATGAGTGTTCACATAAACCGAGACAGGATCAACAACACCTATCGCATAGGCAACCTGTACAAGGCACTCTTTAGCGAGTTTTGCGCCAACGATATTCTTGGCAATATGTCTTGCGGCATACGTTGCGCTTCTGTCGACTTTAGAAGGATCCTTTCCCGAAAAAGCACCACCGCCGTGAGGAGCCCAGCCTCCGTAAGTATCTACGATAATCTTTCTGCCTGTTAATCCGCTGTCGCCATGAGGACCGCCGATCTCGAATCGTCCGGTGGGATTAACGAAATATTTTGTTTTTTTATCGATGAATTTTTCAGGAATAACTTTTTTAATAACGTTTTCAACTACGTCTTCTTTTATTTTCTTCTGCTTTACATCCGGATCATGCTGGGTTGAAATTACAACTGCATCTACTCTGAGGGGTCTATTTCTATCATCATATTCAATAGTAACCTGTGATTTAGCATCAGGACGAAGGTAGGGCATCAATCCGTTACTTCTTTTTCTTATATCTGCAAGTTTCTTAACCAGCTTATGAGCATACATGATAGGCATAGGCATCAGTTCAGAGGTTTGGTCACAGGCGTAGCCGAACATAATTCCCTGGTCGCCTGCACCGCCTTTATCAACACCCATCGCTATATCGGGCGATTGAGAATGAATTGAATTCAGAACAGAGCAGGATTCAGAATCGAATCTGTAATCAGCACTGTTATAACCAATATTGCGTATTGTCTCCCGCACTATGTCAGGAACTTCTATGTATGCTGTTGTGGTAATTTCACCTCCAACCAGAGCCAATCCTGTTGTGACAAATGATTCACAAGCGACTCTTGCATTCGGATCTTTTTCAAAAATTGCATCTAAAATATTATCGGATATTGCATCGCAAACTTTATCCGGATGTCCTTCGGAAACTGACTCCGATGTAAATAAGTATGACATTCTTTATTACTGCCTTAATTAGTTATCTGAATAAATTAATAAAAATCTATTTCGGTTGAATTACCTGAATTTAATCTTTTAAAGGATCCCTGAATGATAGAATTATCGCCGATTATTGAGTTTTCAAGCATAGCCTTAGATACTTTTGCTCCTGCACCTATCAGCGAGTTTCGGATTATAGAATCTTCTATTATTGTGCCCGCGGCGATAGTTGTGTATGGACCAATTACCGAATTTTTTATAACGGCATCTTTAGCGATGAAAACAGGTTTATTAACTACCACACTTTCTATATCCCTGCCGTTATCCGTTTTAGACAGAAGATGCTGATTAGTTGAAAGCAATGTTTCCGGCTTACCGCAGTCGAACCATCCTTCTACAGGGAAGGTAGTTATTTTTTCACCTTTATCAATCATTATTTGTATGGCGTCGGTGAGCTGAAGTTCACCTTTTGTCCTGATATCCTTTTCAACAAGTTCGGTTAAAGCCGATTTAAGTGATCCAGCATTCTTAAAGTAATAGAGTCCTACCAGGGCAAGGTTCGATACAGGTTCCTGCGGTTTCTCAACCAGCTTTTTTATAAACTTACCTTCAACTATAGCGACACCGAACCTTCGGGGATCATCAACTTCTTTTACACCCAGCGAGGAATGCTTGCTCTTAAACACGTATGAAAGATCTACATCGAATAAAGTATCTCCAAGTATTACGAAGATATCCTCTTCATCAAATGTGGGAGAGGCCATATAAATAGCATGACCCAGTCCATGCATTTCTTCCTGCACAATAAAATCGGCCTGAAGCTGGGGATATTCCTGTTCAACATATTCTCTGATCATCTCACCGAGGTAGCCGATAATGAAGGTGGACTTTGTCAGTCCTTCATCAAGCAGCTTATCGAGTATGTGTCCGAGTATAGGTTTTCCGCCTACGTTAAGAAGAACTTTGGGGGTGGAGTATGTATGCGGTTTTAATCTTGTACCAATACCTGCAACGGGTATTACTGCTCTCATAAAATCTTTGTCTTATTACTATTAAGATTACAAAATTACCTAATCCGGTTTTGAATAACAAATAAAACAGGGGCCGGCAACCAGGTCTAATTCTTTATATCACTAATAACTTCTTCAACCGGTTTCAGGCCATTAAAGAATGATAATATTTTGTGCAGTACCTGGTCGACAACCGAGTCGGGACAGGATGCACCGCTGGTTAAAATAATTGATACAGGCGATTTTGAAGGAATAAAATTCTGTGTGATCATTTCCGACTGTGTATGAAGTTCATAATGACTAATTGAATCCCTTGAAAGAAGTTTCTCTGCAGATGATATAAAATAAGTTTTATGCTTCTCCGCACATAATTCAGCTATATGTCCCGTGTTTGAACTGTTGTAGCCGCCCACTACTATTGCAAAGTCGGCCGGCTGATTAACCAGTTCCAGAGTGGCCTGCTGATTATCATAAGTTGCGTAGCATAACGTATCTCTTGTGTCGGCAAAATGCTGTCCCAGATTTTCTTCCCCATATTTCCGAATCATTACATCCTTTAGATAGTCTGCAATTGCCTGGGTTTCAGTCGCCAGCATTGTAGTCTGGTTAACCACTCCGATCTTATTCAGGTCCTTTTCAGGATCAAAACCTTCAGAGTATTTCCCTTCAAATATTTTAAGGAACTCTTGCGTGGTGATTTTACCGAGAATAAAATCCCCAACCTTCTTTGTCTCATCCAGATTCTTAACAATCAGTGCAGAAGAATCTTCGGCACTATGTGAAAATGTAGCCCTGGTTTCTTCATGGAAATGTTTACCATGGATAATCACGGTATAGTCTTTGTCACCAAGCTGTTTCGATCTGTTCCAGACTTTCTCCACAAAAGGACAGGTTGTGTTATACTTATAAGGGTCAATCCCGAGTTCATTCAGTTTCCTCTGAATTGCTATGGTGGTACCGAAGGCGGGAATTATTACGATATCTTCAGAGCTTAATTCATCCCAGTCAATTAATTGATTTCCGGAAGTATCCATAAGAAACTTCACGCCGCGGCTTTGAAGGTCATTATTGACCCCCGGATTGTGAATCATTTCACTCAAAAGAAAGATCCGCTTATCAGGATTTTCTTCGATGGCTTTATAAGAAATCTCTATAGCGTTCTCCACTCCGTAGCAGAAACCGAAGTGTCTGGCGATGTAAAACTTAACAGGACCAAAATCCAAAACTGTAGGGGAAAAATCTTTCTTCCTGGGATCAGAATCCTTACGCAGATTTTTAATCCTGGATATAACAGGACTTCTATAAAACTCCGGGATATCGAATTTCTTCATTTATCTCTTTTGATGATTAAGGATGTAAAGTTAATAAATTCTATGGGTGATTGCAGGGTGGTAAGGAAGCTCTAAACAAAATATACGCACCCTTCAAAAATGAGGATACTGCATTTCCTATATTTCAAGAAGATACTAAATCACGACAGCTTTTTATTCGTTAAATGAGGATAGTCCGAATTCTGCCATAAATTTTTCTTTACCCGGATAATTCACTAAAAATATCCCCATAATTATTATAAACATCCCGGCATAGAGAAAATCTCCGGTAAGCAGATAAAAAGTTATTGAGAACATATTGGCACCTTCCAGAAGGGCAAATTTGACAATGTTTGAGGTGCGGTAGGTAATCAGCTTTTCTTCATTCGATGCTTTGGTTTTTGAATTTACCGCCCGGTTATAAATCAGCTTTGAAACAACTACCATAAGTACTACCACCAGAGGGACTACAAATCCTCCTACTGTACTGAAATCCTTATTCAGAACTACCATTTCTTCCTGTATCAAAATCAATGTAATCACAAAGTAAATAATCTGTCCTGCAGTAAGTGCGAAGAAGATAATTTTTAACTGTTTAAAGGTATCCATATGATTATCTTATCCATTTGATGGGATTAGGTATTATTTAGATATTCCGTATTCACTTTATTATATTTGCTTTTCTAAACATAAAAAGTGCTATGGAAATTATTGAAAAGTTAAAAAAGATAAAAGACAGGTTTGAGAATATAAATCAGCAGCTATCAGATCCGGATGTTTTGTCTGACAGAGAAAAGGTTGTTAGTCTAAGTAAAGAAAGAAGCGATCTGATCGATATAGTAAATGCCTACGAGCAGTACAGTGAAGTACTGAAAAATATAAAGGGCAATAAAGAAATAATAGATTCGGCTTCTGATAAAGAATTAATTGAAATGGCCGAAACCGAACTTGAAGAGCTTGAGGAAAAACAGGTAAAGCTTGAAGAGGAAATCAAGTACCTTCTGCTGCCGAAAGACCCTAACGACAATAAAGATATTATAATGGAAATAAGAGCTGGTACCGGAGGTGAGGAAGCAGCCTTATTTGCCGGAGATCTTTTCAGAATGTACACCAGGTATGCTGAAATAAAGGGCTGGCGTATTGAGTTAATGGATATAAATGATACCGGTCTCGGCGGGATTAAAGAGGCAGTTTTTTCTATTGGAGGAAATGACGTATACGGCGATCTGAAATTTGAAAGCGGCGTTCACAGGGTACAAAGGGTTCCGGAAACCGAGGCTAGCGGACGTGTACATACTTCAGCAGCTTCTGTGGCCGTCTTGCCCGAAGCAGAAGACGTACAGATAGATATAAATCCAAATGATCTTAAAATAGATATATACAGGTCTGGCGGAGCCGGCGGACAGAACGTAAACAAAGTTGAAACCGCCGTAAGGATTACGCACCTCCCCACAGGTATAGTAGTTCAGTGCCAGGATGAAAGATCACAGCTTAAGAACAGGCAGAAGGCAATGAAGGTACTGCGTGCAAGATTGTACGATATGAAGCTGAAAGAGCAGTCAGCTGAAATTTCAGCCCAAAGAAAACTGATGGTAAGAAGTGGCGACAGGAGTGATAAAATAAGAACCTATAATTTCCCTCAGAACAGAGTAACCGATCATAGAATAGGATTAACCCTCTATAATCTTTCAAATATAATGGAAGGTGAACTCGACGAACTGATAGAACAATTAAAACTGGCCGACCGAACAGAGAAACTTCAGGCAAGTACCGAGGAGTGACTATTCTGCCTTTATTGATATCAGGCTTATGTCATCCTCATATTTTCCGTTCGTAAATCCGTTTATTTCATTTAATAATTCCATAATCGGATTCTCTTTCAACTGAATATTTTGCATGATCTCCATTAATCTGTCGCTTCCCAGCTGATTACCCTCCTCATTACGGGATTCAGTCACTCCATCTGTAAGCATGAGGATAAAATCTCCCGACCGAAGCCTGATCTCGATCTCTTCAAATTCGCCTCTTGCACTGAAGCCTAGTAATGATCCGCCTGAAATTAACTTTTCTACCTTATTTGCTGCCGTATTTCTGTAAAGAATCGGCAGATCTCCGGCTCCAGCGTATTTGACTGTTTTAGTTTCATCATTTATCACTACAATGGACAGTGTTGCAAAAACTTCAGAGATTTTTGCATCATCATAAACTGATCTATTAACCTGAGCCAGTATCTGGGCCGGAGAAAATTCCTCGGCACGCTGTAATACCATTCGAAGAGCAGTGCGCACATAGCCCGCATAAGCAAAAGCAAAAAACCATGCTCCCCACTTTTTGCCCATTACATCACCCAGAATAACAGCCAGATTATGCTGATCCAGAGGGAAGAAATCAATAAAATCTCCACCGGGTATTCCCTGGTAAGGTTTATGCCAGTGTTTAATATTAAAACCATTTATATCGGGAGCGGAATCCGGTACAACTTTTACACGGAGTGAATCTGCTGCTGCATGCAGCTCTGTAACAACACGCGATCTCTCCTTGCCCAGACTTTTTAATATCGCATTTACTTTGGCCACCACTACTTTTGGTCCTGACGTTTTAACTACATAGTCGGTTATCCCAAGCTCGTAGCCTTCGAGTATATCACTTTCTTCACCTTTGGCTGTAAGGAAAATAAAAGGGATAGTGCGGAGTGTCTCATCCTCAAGCAGCTTTTTTCTGAACTGGAAACCGTCAGTTCCCGGCATCATAATATCCGATAAGATCAGATCAGGAGTGAATGATTTCAGTTTGTTAAAAGCTTCCTCCGCCGAATTTGCTATCACGCACTCGAATCCGGCTTTGTTCAGATTGTATTCAAAGATCCTGATAAGTGATTGATCATCATCTACAAGAAGGACTTTATTAGATGTGCTGATGAATGCCTGTTGAAGATTTTTCTTTATACCATAGATCTTATATATGGCGGTTCTTTTAATAAGTGCTTTAACTTTTATTAAAAGCTCATTAACATCAAAGGGTTTGGTAATTATATCATCGCCGCCTGCATCAAGAGCCATGGACTTATCCTCCATGGAACTCTTTGCAGTTACAAACACAAAGGGGATTGCACGGAAATTTTCATTTTCCCTCACCTTTCTGCAGAAAGTAAACCCGTCCATTCCATCCATAGTTACATCGCAAAGCACAAGGTCGATAGAATTGGAAGAGAGATGGTCCATCCCCTCTTCAGGACCTGCAGCCTCGAGTACCTGGTAGTTATTCTTGTCCAGGTGATGTCTTAACAGTTTCCTGATAACCACATCATCATCAATAACGAGGATCAGATCTTTTTCATTACTTTCCATGAGAATATCCTGGGATGCGGGAAATGCATAAATACCCTGGGGCCGAATTGAAAAAAGCAGTTGAACCGGAATTTGAACTCAAAATTGCCAAGATAATATTTAATTGAAACTTTCTATGGCATCCTCACGGGTTCTGAAAGCCTCGAAAACTCTGTGGAGTCTGGTCAATTCAAACATCGAATGAACCGCGGGCTGAAAACCGACAAGTTTAAGGTCACCCCCAAGGGCAGTAGCCTTCTTAAGAGAAACAACAAGTGCACCCAGGAAAGTTGAATCTATAAACTCGCAGCTGTTAAGATCAACAACAAGATTCTTATTTCCCTCTTCAATATCTTCTGTAAGAACTTTCTTAAATTGTTCAGCCTCTTTTAAGGTTGCTCTCTCAAGATTTACAACTTCAACCAGAACATTATTATGTTTTTCTTTAGTGAATTCCATTTTACTGCCTTTAACTTTTAGTTACCTGTTTTCGATGTTATACTTTTCCATCAGCCTGTAGATAGTCGCTCTTCCAAGCTGCAGCTTTTTAGCTGCTTCCACTATATTACCGCTGGTCACTTTCAATGCATGCTTAATAGCCTCTTCTTTAAGCTTCTCAAAAGGCACCACGGTATCATCGGCAAAGAGTGCACCGGAGATATCGGTACTCATTGAAGCTTCATTAGCCCTTAAATGGGTCGGCAAATCTTCAACATCAATCATATCTGCTTCACAAATAATCATACACCTTTCGATTGTATTTTCCATCTCCCTTATATTGCCAGGCCAGTTATATTCATACATAAACTTAAGTGATTTTTTAGTAAAGCCTTTAATTGTTTTTCCCAGTTTTCTATTAAAGCTGTCAAGAAAATGCTGAGCTAATACAAGAATGTCGCCTCGTCTCTGCCGCAGAGGCGGGATATAAATTGGGAAAGAATTAAGCCTGTAATAAAGATCTTCCCTGAAATCTTTTTCTTCAACAGCTTGCTTGAGGTCTCTGTTAGTCGCTGATATAATCCTTACGTCAGTTTTAATCAGCTCAGTACCTCCGACTCTCTCAAATTCTTTTTCCTGAATGACGCGAAGCAGCTTTGCCTGGAGCAGCATTTCAAGCTCGCCCACTTCATCAAGGAAAAGAGTTCCGCCGTTTGCGACTTCAAATTTTCCTAACTTTCTCTGGTGGGCACCGGTAAATGAACCTTTCTCATGACCAAAAAGTTCACTTTCAAGTAATTCCCGGGGTATCGAAGCACAGTTTACAACGGTAAAGGGACCCTGCTTTCTTTTTCCGTTATAGTGAATTGCACGAGCAATCAGTTCTTTTCCTGTACCGCTCTCACCGTAAATAAGCACGGTAATATCATTATTCAGTACTTTTGAGACCAGCTTAAAAACATCCTGCATTTTACCGTCTGCGGAGATAATGTTATCAAAACTGTATTCCTTCTGAACATTTTCTCTGAGATTCTGAAGTTCTTTTGTCAGGTCATAGTTCTTGATCGCATTTTTTATAGCGGGTTCAAGTCTCTGCTGATCAATGGGCTTGGGAAAATAATCATAAGCACCATATCTGAGCGCCTCAACTGCAACTTCTATACTTCCCTGTGCTGAAAGAATAATTACAGGAAGATTTTCGTCATAATGCTTAATTCTCTTCAGGGTCTCAAGTCCATCAAGTCCCGGGAGCATTATATCAAGAAGAATGAGGTCTGGTTTCGAACTCAGTTTTTTGAGAACGTCTTCGCCGTTATCGAAGACTTCAACCTCATATTTCCATTTATCTTTTACCCAGTAAGAAAGAAGTTTAGAAATTGCAGGTTCATCATCAACTATAAAAACAACTTTGTCCACTCTTAGATTCCGTATTATTTATATTTAAGTTTTTTAGGTAATTTAATCAGAACAGATGTTCCCTTGCCGGGCTCACTCTGAATCCTGATTACTCCCCTGTGCAAATCAACGATCTGTTTCATAAAAACAAGATCCATATCATTCTCGACGAAGGCTTTGCTGCCCTTAGAAGAATGATAAAATTTATGAAATATATATGGAAATTCTTTATCGGATATTCCTGCACCTGTATCAGAAATTATAACTTCAATCTCCTCACTGAAGTTTTTTACCATACAGGTTATTCGGCCTTTAGCCGGAGTGTATTTGATGGAATTATTAAGAATTCCATATAATATCAGCCTGACTTTTTCTTTATCAGCATTAAGTTTTACCGGTCCTGACGGCAGACTGCAGGTTAACACCAGGCCTTTGTTCTCAATTGACGGAGTTATATCCTCTACAACTGACTTCACAAGCTCGGAAATATCGAAATCAGTTTTATTCAGATCTATTTTCCCCTGCTCGTATCGTGACAGTTCCAGGATATCGTTAATCAATTTTGCCAGTCTCTTGCCTTCCTGAAGAATTATATCGTTGAATTCTCTTCGCATCTCATCGGGCATATCCTTATCGTTTAGAAGAGTTTCAGCAAATCCGATTATTGATGCAAGAGGCGTTCTGAATTCATGTGAAAGGTTCGATACAAAATCATTTCTCAACCTGTTCAGATCGGCCAGAACATCTTTATAAAGGTCCGACCGTGATTTCTCAATATCAATTAATCTCTCAGCTTCTGTAAGTTTGTTTGCAAGGTCAGTATTTTTGTTTTTAAGAGTCTTCAGGTCTTTCAGATTCTTACCAATACCAAGCATACCTACTAAATCTTTATCCCGCTTAACCAGACTGCAGTTCAGATGAAAAGGTATTTCATTCTCGTACTTACCAATAAAAGTTACGTCAAGGTCGAGCTTATTTTCGGTAAAAATAGTCTTTTTAAGCTCTTCCATCAGTTGTGCTTTTTCTTCAGTTTTAACAAATTCAAGCAGATGCTTTCCGCGCATATCCAGCTCAGAAAAATCAAGACATTGAGCACCGGATTTACTTACTGCAATTATATATCCATTTTCGTCCAGCACAAAAAGAAGATCATTAAAGGAATTAAGAAGTGTTGAAAAAATAAGTTCCTGGTTCTGCGAAAACCATTTACCCTGCAGAATGTTATATACCGAATCGTCTGCCTGTGCGCTTTGGCCTGTTTCATTCTTATAAAAGGGCCTTCTGATTTGCTTGTTAGCTTCGTTTATGTATTTTCGGATAGCTGCGGTTTTTTGTTTAGAGTAATTTTGTTCGAGACCGGAAAAAAGAAGCAGATAGACCGATTCCTGAGCACTTTCATCAGAGATTTTTTCAAAAAAGAATGATTTTATATCCCTTTCGAGAGCAAGATAAAGGTATGAATCTGATTCAGAGATTTTTTCATAATTAAGTATATTTCCAAGATATAATCTCCGTAAATCATTACCAATGGGAATAATATCAAAATTCTTTTCATTGGATGAGGCAAGTATCTCAAATCCTGAGGAGGAAAGTTTGACAACAAAACCGGCATCAGATGATGTTTCAGCTGTCAGGATTTCGAGATTTTGGTTTAATATTTCTATCATTTACGGACTGTTTTATACGAATGAAAATAAAGTTCTTTTCAAATTAAGTCAATTAAAATCAAATCTTGTTCCAAAATTAGAAAATGATGATTTCGATACATTTTGCTGATGTTAGTGTCTTATAATAGTACTTTCTGACTAAAATCGGTAACTTTTTATGGTAAAAATTCTAAAGAGAGCCACATATTTATCCCTGATCGTAAACATCTTCCTGTTTATAATCAAAATTATCGTGGGGGTTATCTCAAATTCGATCGCCGTCATTTCAGACGCTATCAATTCTCTTACAGATATCGTATCCTCTGCAGTCATCATGTACAGCGTAAGGGTGTCACTGAAAATGCCCGACGAAGAGCATCAGTTCGGCCATAATGCAGCTCAGCCCATAGCAGTGTTCCTTATTGCTCTATTTACTGGTGTAGTCGGGATAAACGTGGTGGAGGAATCAATAAGAAGAATTATTACTCCGGATCAGATTCACGTAGACAGTGCTGTTTATATTGTACTTGGAATAACGGTACTGGTTAAAATCATTCTCACAAGGTATCAGTCAAGGGTTGGGAGAACATTTAAAAGTCCGGCACTTAAAGCCAGCGCTGTCGATAGTCTTAATGATGTCCTGTCATCCTCATTGTCTATAATAGCTGTATTTATAGTAGAATTAGGTTTTCCTTATGTTGACGGAATAGCAGGAATACTAATAGCATTACTGATTTTCAGATCAGGCTATGAGATTGCGAAAGAAAATCTCGACTACCTGATGGGAAAATCTGCCGGTGAACAGCTGATTCTTGAAATAGTTAACAGAGCAATGGCTGTAAAGGGAGTTGTAGGAATGAATGATCTCAGGTCTCATTACGTGGGCAACAAATTCCACATAGAAATTCATATTGAGGTGGATAAGAACACCAGCACCGAGATTTCACATGATATAGGTACAAAAGTTAAATTCGCTATCCAGGAAATTGAAGATGTTCAGCAGGCCTTTGTTCACATTGATCCTGTTTAATTTTCAATTTTTTTCTTTCTGAAGCGCCTCGTAATACTTCCGTATAAGTTCTTCATAATCTTTACTGTAGCCTTCGCGTACAGCTTTATTCAGTTCATCACGAAGCTTATCTTTCCCCTCCTCCGTGGTCAGGTTCAGTTCTGCCGGCGGTTTGCCTGCAATATTTTTACCGGTATTTGATTCCCTCTGCTTTTCAAAATCTCTTTCATTAATCGATTTCTGGGCATCCAGGAGTTTGCTGAGAATCCTTTCCTGTTTTTGAATGAGATCATCGTCAAGTTTCTGCGTATTCATATCTGTAACCACCTCCTGCATCTGATGCATGATATCCTCAAGGTTGGCCGGAATCTTTTTAGACTGGCCCGACTCTTTTGCTTCTTTATTTAACTGATCAAGCGATTTCCTTATTACATCCTGCTGCTGCGCAAGTCGCTGCAGCTGACCCTGCTGCTGGGGTGAAAGCTGACCCTGCTGCATCTGCTGAAGCATCTGAGTCATATTATTGAGATTCATCTGCTGACCCGACATTTGCTGAAGCTGCTGCATAAGCGACATCATTCCGCCTCCCTGACCTCCCTGCATCATCGATTCCATCGAACCCTTCATCATTGCCGCTGCTTCGTTTATTGATTTCATTGCCTGTCCCTGCAGGTTTTTGGAAGTCATTCCGTTCCGGCTCTGCATTGTCTGAACCGCATGGTTCATCTCGCGGAGAGCGTCGCCCAGACTTTTTCCCATTTCAGGCGTAATCGCAAATGTTTTCTGGGAGAGGTCCGACATCTGTTTCATAATGTTATTAAGACTACTCTGCAGGTTACGCTGCTTCTCTGCATTCTCTCTGAACTGGTTTGAATTCGGATCAAGCTGCTCAGACTCTTTCTTAAGACCCTCCTGCTGCTTTGAAAGGGTCAAAAGGTTATCAAGTATCCTCATCATGTCATTCAACGTCTGCATCTGGTTCTGGCGCTGCATAGCCTGCTGCATCTGCGAAAGCTGCTGCTGCATATTCTGCATATTCTGCGAGATCTGCTGCTGGTTCTGCATTGCCTGCTTCTGCTGGTTCTGCTGTATCTGCTGGGATGACTGCTGAGACATCTGCTGGTTCTGCTGCTTTTCAAATTCTTCCGAAAGTTTCTGCATATCTTCAGCCGGCATATCCTTAAGCTCGCTCATCTTCTGCTGCAGATCTTTCATCTCATCAGAAAGTTTATTCAGATCTTTTGTAACCTCATTCTGCTTTTTACTTAATTCATCTTTGTTTTCTTTATCATTAAGATTTTTCTCCTGAGTCTCTTTGCTGATTTCATCCTGTTTTTTCTGAAGAGCTTCGGTTCTTTTCACCAGCTCATCCATCTTCTGTTCAATCTGAATTCTCTTCAGAAGGTTCATAGTCCTTTCAATACTCTTCTGGAATGCTTCCTCATCAATTTTCATATTCTGCATCTGTTCCTGGGTCATCTGCCTGTTCATATTCTTTAATACATCCTGCATCTTTTCCATGAGCTTCTTTAGTTCAGGACTGGTCATCTCGTCCATCATTTTCTGAAGCTCCATATATTTTTCCATCGTCTCTTTGGAGAGCAGGTTATTATCCTGCAACTCCTGCTGCATCTGTTTCAATTTGTCGCTTACTTTGCTCACTTTATCCTGAAGCTGCTGGTACTCATCCATTGCTTTCTCTATTTTTTCCTTTTCCTCCCACGTCAGTTCTTTTTTATCCTGTTTCAGCTCCTGGTCGATTCTCTCAAGTTTCTTTTGCAGCTCCTGAGCTTGTTTAAGCGTTTCATTCAAATCATTAGATGCCTCTGTCTGCGTATTGTCTGCCTGTGAAAGGATTTCATCAAGGGTCGGGACACGCACAGTATAAGTAGATGATTTGGTTCCTTTCGGTCCGCTTACATAATCATTATCAAAGACTTCAACATAGTAGGTTACCATATCCTCTGCAGCCAGATCAAGATTTGCAAGATTCCAGATATAATTGACTTCCTGGCTTTTCAGCCCCTTATCCAGAGGAATTTCAATTTTCGAGAAGACGGAGTCAGCCTTCTTATACTTCGAAGATGAAAGCCGATAGTTCAACACAAGTTTTGTAAAACCATAATCATCACTGATTTTTGAGAGGAGCGGCAGCCTGTTATCATTCGCAAGAGAAGTATTCTTTCCGGGCTCAATAATATCAATAGACGGATAGGCATCGTACAGGCTTTTTATGGTGTAGGTAATAGGCGACAGATTTTCATTTTTATTTTTATCAGTAATTACAATTTTATATGAGTTATCTTTCTTAATAATGAATTTTCCCTCTGCTTCATTATCATTTATTTTCATCCTGGTTTCGGTAGAATCATTAAAAACCAGTCGTGCATCTTCCAGATCTTTTGTTGATGAAAGCAGAATGTTCACAGTTGTTCCCGGGAGTCCCGTTACGTTTCCATTATCTTTCTGCACTGTCTGAGGAAGTTTCGAATAGCCGGGCGGTATTATTTTAACATCAAGTGTCTTTATTATAGGCGGATCAATTACCTTAATGTTATATACATCGCTTGCAACGTTCTCAGCTGAGGCAAAATATTTTGTGGTGGATCGTATAGATTTAAAAGGAAAACTATAAACTCCGTTCGAATCAGATGTCAATTTCTGCATTTCGAAATCAGTCTGCTCTTCGGTTTTTGAAGCAAGATAAATATCCTTCGGCTTCTCACCCATCACTTTAACTGTGATTAAGACGTTATCCCCTTTCGTTACTTCCACATTACCGGGAAAAACCTCAAAGGAAAACTTTGCCGGTGGTATATAATCAGTATTAAAATCAATTATCCGGCCTGATGCGGAAGCAAGCCCGGGCACAGCGGCGTATAGAATTATTGATGTAAGTAAGGCACCGCCAAAATATAAAAGCAGTTCTTTCACCTTACGGAAACTTACAATAGATTCAAACTGCAGCCCCTGGGTTTTACTATAAACCTGTCTGAATGCGGCGTCGCTTAATGAACCGGAATAAATAATCTCTGAAGAGTCCGATGCTGCAAGCTGCATCGCGTTTACAAGCTCATCCCTGATTTCAGGGAAATTTCTTCCAACCCTTTTAGCTGTGCTGTAATAGTCGGCCTTTCCTATAATACCCGCATATTTAAGCATCGGGATAAGGAAGAGCAGAATAAAGGCTGTAAGGAAAACAAGCAGTGTAAAGAAAAAGAAGTACGTCCTTACAGAAGGTGAAAAATTACCGGCAAGTTCAAGAAGCGAAAAGCATAGGAAAAGCAGCAGTCCAATAAATAAAGACACCTGAAGTCCCACCGAAGCAAAGAAGGTATATTCTTTTTTTCTCAACCTCGTAAGCTTCTGAATAATCTCTTTGTAATATGTAGAATCTTTACTCATATAAAATTTCACTCAGAAAGAGCGTAAACTACTAAGTTGGTTCCGAATTTCAATGCTTCAAGCCTTTTAGCTTCAGGATCGTGATGTACTTCAGGATCAGCCCAACCATCGCTGGGATTAGATTCATAAGTATAATAGACTGCCAGCCTTTTATCAATGAAGATACCGAATCCCTGCGGGGGTTTACCATTATGTTCGTGCGTTTTGGGAGGTCCCGAACTGAAATTATAGAAAATATTATACATAGGAAAATCGAATGGAAGTTCCACAAAGTCTTTTTCGGGAAAAACTTTCTTCATTTCGCGGCGCATAGCTTTATCCAGTCCGTAATCATCATCTATATAAAGAAAGCCCCCGTTCTCAAGGTACTTCCTGAGTCTTGCGGCTTCGTCTTCAGAGAAAAGAACATTACCATGGCCGGTCATAAACAAAAACGGATAGTTAAATATTTCGTCTGTCGAAAGGTCAACAAATGTGTATTCAGGTTTAACTTCGATATTAGTATTTGATTTAATAAAGTTCAGAAGATTTACTTCTGAAGAAGGATCATTATACCAGTCGCCTCCGCCGTTGTATTTAAGCCTGGCAATCTGGAATGCCCGGCTTTCCTGGGGAAATACTGCTGCCGCAATTAAAAGTGTTAAGAAAAGAGCTTTTATCATATAAGAATAAAATTTACGATTTGTTTTCGGATTAATGTTAAAAAATTAACGCAATAATCAGATAAAAAGAATGCAAAAACAAATAAATAATACGTCAGAATTTTAAAGTTGTTCCGGTGATAGTAAATTTCCGTAAAATAATAGATAACTTTTCCTCGCAGAGGGGGATGATGCGAGATAGCTTTTCATCCGGAATTTGAGTAAAAAGGAGTGATTAAATATTCTACAAGTATGACAAAATGGCAGACATTTTATTTATCTGGTATTATGCTCGGATTTATCCCGTATTAGTCTCGTATTCGAACTCAAAATGAGACACTCACAAAAGTGCGAAATTACTCAATTTTCCTCGTTGAATAAATTTACAGTGTGACAAAATGGCAGTGTGTCATTTGTGGAATACTCTACCCGGCTGCCAGGTGAGTCATTTGATTGAAAGGGCAGATGATTCTTTTTATTTTCGATAATTCAACGTACAAAAAACAGGAGTTATTACTAATGGCTAAAAATTATTGGCTGATTAAATCTGACCCCGAAGAGTTTTCTATTGAGGACTTAAAAAATAGTAAGGACAAAATAACCTACTGGAATGGCGTCCGCAACTACCAGGCACGCAACTTTATGCGGGACGAAATGAAAAAAGGAGACGGCGTTTTATTTTATCACAGCAATGCCGATCCTAACGCTGTTGTTGGAACATGCGAAATTGCCAAAGGAGGGTATCCGGATCATACCCAATTCGATCCTGATGACATACATTTTTTTCCATCAGCAAAAAAAGAAGATCCTACCTGGTTTATGGTTGATGTGAAGTTCGTGAAAGAATTTAAACACCCGGTAACGCTTGAAGAAATCAAAGAAAATCCAAAATTAAAAAATATGAAGCTCGTTCAGAAAGGCAACCGGCTTTCGGTTATGCCCGTTGAGAAAGAGGAGTTCGACGAAGTTGTAAAAATGGGATCGTAGGATTGCAGAATTAAAATTGCAGATATGAAGAATTAAAAGACTACAGTATTTCTGATTAAGATTTCACGGCTTTTATTGAGTACATAAGAGGAATTATATCCTCAAGTCCTTTGATTCTCCACCAGCCGTCAGTTCCCTTAACAGTATTGACAAAACAGTTATAAACACTGAACGGAAATTCGTTCAGAAATTCCAGCTTAAGATTATTTCCTGTAAGACTGTTAATTACCTCGCTGAGAGAATGATTCCACGAATACTGAATTTCACTAATATCTGCATTTCTTTCAGCGTATGTTCCGGTAACAGTTTCCTTGATAGGTTCTTCCGTTTTAAAGTAAGAATACTGAAATCTTTCAAAGTTATCATCGAACATCCACGCTACAGGGTGAAACTCAACCATATAAAAAATTCCCGAAGGCTTAAGGAAATGAGAAATGATTTCTCCCCATCTGTTTAAATCAGGAAGCCATCCGACAACTCCATAAGAAGTAAATACAATATCAAACTTTTTGTTTAATACCGCTTTAAGATCATAGATATTCGAGCAATGAAAATCAACCGGAATCCCGGTTTCTTCAGAAAGATCCTTTGCCGTCCTTATCGCTTCTTCAGAAAAATCGACAGCCGTAACTTCCGCTCCTAATTTTGCCCACGATAATGAATCTAATCCAAAATGGCACTGCAAATGAAGCAGGGATTTGCCCTTCACATCACCAAGCTCCTCAAGTTCAATAAATTGAAGTGAGTTTTTTCCTTTGCGAAAGGATGCTACGTCATAAAAGTCGGATTTAAAATGGAAACTTACTTTTTTATTCCAGGCAGTTTTATTAGCGTCAAAATATTTCTGCATTAATTAACTGTTAACTTATTCTCCGGGTAAAATTCCTTTTTCATCAGAAAGTGAGGAACCGATTCAAAAAGAGTGTGAGATGCAGATATAATTCTGTAACCATGTCTTTCATAAAAATGAACTGCATTCTCTCTCGAATGTAATATAACATATTTTGCCCCAAGCTGCCGTACTTCATCTTCCAGCTTTTTAAGGATCACAGATCCAAGTCCTGTATTTTGAAATCTTGGTTCAACAGCCATAAATCTGATCTGAGCCTCTATATCAGTATTAAAATGTGCCCTGCCTACTGCGATTGGAATACGGTCTTCAATACAAGCCATCAGGTGAAGAGCTCTTTCTTCCAGTTCATCCTTTTCAGATCCTTTCGGCTGTTTCCAGGGCTCTCTGAGAAGTTTCCATCGTAAGTCGTAATAGCGATCGAAATCCTGGGGTGTTTCGGGCTGTGTAATAATCATAGCTGCCTCCCTCAATTTTAATAAGTTATCATAACATATACTTTATACATAAGGAGATTATACAAAAGTATGCCAGAGAGATTTATTTATCAGCTGCAAAATAAAGAGCCCGAATTGACAGGAAAACTTAAAGTAGTAAGCATAAAGATATTAATCATCCGCTAGCGGGGTGTCATCTTCGCCGTCAGCACTGTCAAGAAGTGTTCTGGGCAGAGTTTTCGATGTTTTGGCGCCTAACTCCCTGATCCTTTCTGCGCGGCGGACGAGGTTGCCATTTCCATCCTTCAGTTTCTTCATCGCGTCAGTATAACTGTTTTTCGAATCATCGATCTTCCTGCCTATATTCTCAAGATCTTCAACAAATCCCACAAACTTATCATACAGCGCACCGCTCTGCCGGGCTATCTCAAGAGCATTCTTATTCTGATTTTCCTGCCGCCAGATGCTGGCTATGGTCCTTAATGTTGCCAGCAGTGTAGAAGGACTGACGATTACTATGTTCATTTCGAACGCGTCGCTGAATAACGAACTATCACTCTGAACTGCCAGTGCAAATGCAGGTTCGATGGGCATAAACATGAGAACAAAATCAAGACTCTCAAGCTTGTAGAGATTCTGATAATTTTTGCTGTTCAGATTTTTAATATGAGATCTGATTGATGCCAGGTGTTCCCGCAGAGCCAGATTCTTTTCCTGCTCACTTTCACAAGAGGTGAATTTCTCATATCCAACCAGGGATACTTTTGAATCGATAACAAGACTTTTGTTTTCCGGAAGCTTAATGATAACGTCGGGTTGAAATCTTCTCCCTGATTCTGATGTAATGCTTTCCTGCACCGAATATTCGCGCCCTTTTACCAGTCCTGATTTTTCAAGCAGACTCTCAAGTATAAACTCTCCCCAGCTTCCCTGTGTTTTACTCTGTCCTTTCAGGGCTTCGGTTAGATTCTTTGCTTCCTGTGTAACCTGCTGGTTCAGTTCCTTCAGCATTGAAAGCTGTTCTTTAAGTGATGCATTACCCTTAATGCTTTCTCTGCTTGTTTCTTCTACTTTCTTTTCAAACTCAGAGATCTTCTCTTTTAAGGGATTCAGGATCTCGCTTAGCTTCTCCCTGTTCTGCTCAGAAAACTTATTCCCCTTTTCTTCAAAAATTCTGTTCGCCAGATTCTCAAATTCTTTTGTAAATTTCTGCTGAAGTTCCTCTATTTCACCTTTCTGCTCGGTTAACCTTTCTTTAAGGTTAAGATTCATTTCCTCTGATCTTGATACTGAAGATGAAAGCTCAACAATCTTAGCTCTCTCTTTATCCAGTTCTTCAGCTTTCTCCTGCATCGATTTACTTAAGAATACTTTCGCGCTCTTCAAGCCTGGTTTTTTCCGAATTAACCTGCTGTAACTGACTCTGCAGATTTTCCAGCTCAGCTGTGGAAACTGCCTTACCTGAACGGGTCTTAAAGACAAGCCAGCCTATGATAAATCCAATGATGAGCCCGATAACTAAAAAAACAATGTCCATTACTAATTAACCTTCCGGCCTGATATTTCTAAAAACAGCAGCGCGGAGATACTGCTCCCTGCGCCGCTTTAATTTTCTTTATTCTCTATTCCAGACTTCCCGTTTCTTTCTCTACTTCTTCAAGAATTTCACATGATCTTACAACCTCTTTCATTTTTGTATGATCCGGATAGAGTGGTCTGTCTACATCAAGATGTTTTACATATTTCCTGATGACTTCTTTTGCTTTTGCCACACCTTTGCCGGTTGTATGATCCCTGAAGTCCAGTGCCTGCGCAGCAGCCATAAATTCTATTCCCAGTACTCCACATGCATTATCAAAGATCTGTGCGTTTTTAATAGAAGTATTCATTCCCATTGAAACAAAGTCCTCCTGGTCAGCCGCAGCGGGAATCGACTGAATTGATGCAGGGGTTGATAATATTCTTTGCTCAACGATAAGTGTATCGGCGGTGTACTGACTTAACATCATTCCCGAATACATTCCCGCACCTTTGGTGAGGAAAGACGGAAGTCCTACACTCAATGCAGGGTTCAGCAGTCTGTTAAGTCGGCGTTCAGAAAGCACCGATATCATTGTCACCGAAGCACCTACCATATCCATAGGAAGCGCAACGGGCGTTCCCTGGAAATTAGCTCCTGTAAGAGTAAGCTTATCTTCCGGAATAAAAATAGGATTATCGCCGACACCATTAAGTTCAATTTCCACCTGGGCTTTTGCATACGCAACAGCATCGTGTGCCGCACCTATTACCTGCGGAGTTGAGCGCATCGAATATGCATCCTGCACTTTGCTCTTTAATTTTCCTGTCTGCAGATCACTTCCCTTAATACATTTCAGTATGGAGTTAGCACTCCGCACCGCACCAGCAAAGCCCCGCAGCTTATGAAGCCTCTCGTCATAAGGTTTAAGATTTGCATGAAGGGCCTCAAGAGACATAGCAGCCGCTATTTCTGCCTGCTTCAGCCACCTGTTGATATCATAGAGATGGATAGCACCCATAGCAGTGAGCAGGTTCGAGCCGTTTATAACCGCCAGTCCGTCACGTGCCTGGAGTCCCGGAACTTTGATCCCGGCTTTTTCAAAGGCTGCTTTTCCGGGAAGCCGCTCACCATTATAATAAGCTTCACCCTCACCCATCATCAACAGAGCAACCTGCGACATTGGTGCAAGATCTCCGCAGGCACCAACCGATCCCTTCTGGCATACAACAGGAGTTACTCCTTTATTAAGCATTTCAATTAGTGTAAGTGTAATTTCAGGACGGCAGGCTGAATTACCGTGTGCGTGTACGTTAATTCTCCCTGCGATAGCACCCCTTACATATTCAATTGGTGCCGGATCACCAATACCCGCTGAATGATTATAAATTAGGAACTTCTGAAACTCTTTAACCTGATCATCATTAAATACAATTTCTGAAAACTCACCTATACCAGTGTTCGTTCCATACATTATCTCACGTGCCTGAAGTTTTTCCTCCAGCATATTACGGCAGACTTTTATTTTTTCAAGCGAGCCGGAGTCAAGTTCTACTTTTTCATTAAACCGGGCTATTCTAATAAGTTTTTCAATAGTCAGTCCGGAACCATTTAATACGATTGACATCATTTCTCCCAAAGATGTATAATAAGATGTTCACAAATTTAAGAATTAAGCGTGAGAAATAGGAAGTAATGTCGGGTTATTAAAAAGAAACCTAAACCCGGGAGAGCATTTTCTTTATTTTTTCTGAGTTCTCCCTGTTTGTTCTGTATTTAATATGAATAGTTTCGTTATCATACTCAGTCGATAGAACTTCTGCCATAGTATGGATTTTAGCTGCTTTCCTTGATTCATGTAATCCCAGATCAACATTCTCCTCAACATATGATGATTCTGTTATTTCGACCAGTTTATCCTTCAACTGTGATATATTAATGCCTCTCTGAGCTGATAGGATAATACTTTCAGAATACTTGTTCCTGACGTATGAAATTCTGTTCCGGTCGGTCAAAGCATCAACTTTGTTGAATATCTTAATCTGGGTCTTTTTGTCGCTTCCGAGTTCTTTAAGTGTCTGCTCAACAACGGAGATCTGATCTTCAAAATAAGGATGGGTTATATCGATAACGTGAAGAATAATATCAGCCTCTCTTACCTCGTTAAGAGTACTCTTAAAAGAAGCTACCAGATTTGGAGGGAGTTTCCGGATAAATCCTACAGTATCTGAAATAAGCAGTTTTTCTTTCTTACCGAAATCGAGAGTTCGGGTAGTTGAATCAAGTGTTGCAAAGAGCTTATTCTCTGCAAATACATCGGCGCTGGTCAGTAAATTAAACAACGTCGATTTACCGACATTAGTATATCCTACCAGTGTAATCCTTATCAGATCTTTTCTTTGCTGGCTCTGGGTTTCTCTCTGCTTTTCAATTTTTCTTAATTTCTCTTTAAGGTGACTTATCCTGTTGCGGATAATCCGTCGGTCAGTTTCTATCTGGGTTTCACCGGGACCTTTAGTACCAATGCCGCCATATTGTTTTGATAAGTGCGTCCACGCTCTGGTTAGTCTCGGAAGCATATACTGAAGCTGAGCCAGTTCAACCTGTGTTTTCGCTTCATTGGTTTTTGCACGCGAAGCAAAAATATCCAGTATCAATCCGCTTCTGTCAATAATTTTTTTATCAACCAGCCGTTCAAGATTTCTAAGCTGTACAGGGGTCAGGTCATCATCGAAAATCACCAGATCAATTTCATTCTGTTCTACAAGAAAAGCCAGCTCTTCAGCTTTACCTTTGCCAATGTAGTATGCAGAATCCATTGCAGGACGATCCTGTATCAGCTTCATTATAGTTTCCGCACCGGCGGTCAGTGCAAGCTCTTCTAGTTCTGAAAGGTGTTCTTCGACGAGTTCCCTGCTGGTTTGTTTAGTATCCAGTGCAGCTAATATGGCTCTTTCGTTTGTCTTTACGGGTATATCTATCATTCACATAATTTTTTCATCAACTGGACAATAAATAACTAAAATCAGTGCTAAATATCCAATGATTTATTGCATCCCTGCCTTCAGCTGAACTTTAAAGTTGATTTTTGGGTCATACATATAATAATCAGGGGTTCTGGTAGGGCTGTAATCAAATATTTACAAGGTCTTTTTTTGCACTTCGGGAGATTGCCATTTCTACCATAGCGGTGATCAGTGCTGCAATCAGAAAGATCCTCCATAGTTCGGAACCGAATCTCGATTGCATAACTATCTGAGAGGGATTTTCATTCTGAGAAATAGGAATATACCTTCCCTTAAAGTGAATGTCGTCGAGATACTTCTCAAAGTCACTTCCGGTCAGGTATTTCATAACGGATTCTTTCGGGTCGGCATTGACCGCAACTTCGGCTATATCCTTCTGCCCTGAAAAAAACTTATAATTTCCTGTGATATTTGTCTTGTCGTAAGTGACGTAATTCAGACTGCCGGATTTTTCAAGGTTTATAAGATCTTCGGTTTTATCGGGCCGTTCTACTCTTACCTGCGGAACTGCCCCACCCGAAAGAGAAACTGTAACCGGCTGTCCTGCAAAGTAATCATTTTCAGGTTTATCTTTTGACGCGAGATAAAAAACTGATTTTAGCATTAAAGGAGCAAAAATGTTCTTCAAAGGAAAGTTACTCCAGCTCAGAACGGGAGATGTATTTAATAACAATACCCTCCCTTTCCCGATCTTATAATCGCCCAGGAAAGATGAACCGTCAGTAAGCGTAATAATACTAATCCCCCTGCCCAGTGTGGAAAGCCTGTAATGGTAATAAATATCGGGCGACTGCAGTTTTTTACTTTTTGACGAAGCGAAAATATTTTGGAAGATCGGATGATCATATTCTACTTTTTCAAAAGTGACAGCGTTATCCGTTTCATTCAGATTGCCGGCAGTCCCTTCGGGTACCGGGAGTCCCAGCACTGAGCATATCTTTGCAAAATCTGTAACAGACGAATTCCCGCCAGGTGCCAGTAACAGTCCGCCGCCGCTTTCAACATATGTCCTTAATCTGTCAATGTCAGATATATTTTTAGAGCCGTCAACAATAACAACACCGAACTGTGAAAGATCGTATGAGGAGATCTGGTTTAAGTTTTTTTCAATTAACTTAACTGTGCCTGACTCCCCGGAAAGTCCGAGAGCCGTTTCAATAAACTTAACATCCGCCTCGTTATCATAGAAAATTGCAGCAGGGATTTTATCAGGGATAAAGAAATTAGTATATCTTTTATTATCCTGCAGAATATCATCATCTTCAAGTTCTGCAAGAGCGTCGATATATCCGCTTGATTTAGCCTCAGCCTCCATATTTATTGATTTCGATTCACCCGGGGACAGTGAAATGCTCTGCTGGGCGCTTCTTTTTCCTTCAATGAAAAGTGAAACCACTGCGTTGTCAGCCGGCTGTTCGGAATAATTTGTAACCGTAACCTTAAAGCTTACCGGCTTATCTTTTTCAAAAATCCGGGTATTAACTTCGAATTCATCAATGCCCAGGTTGAAGATATCCTTATCGGAAAAGTCAAAAGTATAAAGTTTTACTTTATCATTCAGCAGTCGGCTTAAATCAGGCAGAGGACTCTCCTGTTCAAGTCTTCCTTTCTGGAAATCAGAAAGCAGGTAAATCTCTTTATTAAAATTTCGTGAATTATTTAATATCTCACCGGCTCTTATGATAGAATGATTTAATGTACCGCTTGAAAAAGAAATATCGGCATCTTTAACCTGTTTACGAAATTCGGAGAGATTCAAAGTCGGTTTTATCTCCCCATTTCCCTGGTCTGAAACCAGTACAAGGGCAGCTTCGTCTCCCTCCTGAAGGTTGTCCAGAAGACTAATGATCGTCTGTTTTGCCTGGTTAAAATATGAGCCATCTGAACCGACAGCTGACATACTAAAAGTATCATCAAGGATGAAGACCGCTGTAGTTTTTGCCGCCGATGTAGTTCCGCCGAGAGCGACGCCTTTTAGGGTCGGCCGTGCAAATGCTGTAACAACCAGCAGAATGATCAGGACTCTCAATGCAAGCAGCAGCCACTGCTTCAGCTTTAATTTCCTGATCTTATTTTTTTGAAGTTCTTTTAAAAAGGAAAGAGTACTGAATTCTATCTTCTTCAGCTTTCTCAGATTTAAAAGATGAATCAGTACGGGAATACTTGCAGCTAATAAGCCGAATAAAACTGCAGGGTTTAGAAATATCATTGTGAAAAAATAGTTTTGTAAACAACCAAATTCAACACAGCCCGGAGTGCATTATTTATAAAAAAAGGGAACAGATACCTGTTCCCTTAAAGTGTTAGTTAGAATATTAACTTACTTATTCATCTGTGCAATAAGGTTCAGTGCACTTCCGGCCTTGAACCATTTGATCTGAGCTTCATTCATCGTATGGTTTAACATTATTTCATCACTGGAACCGTCCGCATGTTTAACAACCATTTTAAGCTGCTTTTCAGGGGCCAGATCCTTTAACCCAACAATACTAACTTTGTCATCCTCGCGGATCTTATCGTAATCGGCAGGATTTGCAAAGGTCAGGGGAAGCATTCCCTGTTTCTTCAGGTTGGTCTCGTGAATCCTTGCGAAGCTTTTTACGATTATGGCTCTGCCCCCGAGGAACCTGGGCTCCATGGCAGCATGTTCACGACTGGAACCTTCGCCGTAGTTTTCATCACCAACTACTACCCAGTTTACACCTTTGGCCTTGTATTCGCGTGCAACTTCAGGGACTGATTTGGTTTCACCCGTGAATGTATTCTTAACTTTCCCCGCATCACCTGTGAATGCATTGATAGCACCTATGAACATATTATTCGAGATATTGTCGAGGTGTCCCCTATATCTTAACCAGGGACCAGCCATAGAAATATGGTCTGTAGTGCATTTGCCTTTAGCTTTAAGAAGAACCGGAAGGTCTTCAAGATCTTTACCGTTCCAGGGTTCGAAAGGCTTTAAAAGCTGCAGGCGTTCACTGTCAGGTTCAACTTTTACCTGAACATCACCGCCGTCTTTTGAAGGTGGAATAAAACCTTTTTCGTCTTTATTGAATCCTCTTGGCGGCAATTCCTGTCCTACCGGAGGATCAAGTTTAACTTTTTCTCCTTTCTCGTTCTCGAGTTCATCTGTAAGAGGATTAAAAGTTAATTTTCCCGCAATCGCAAGAGCAGTGGTAAGTTCGGGACTAGCAACGAACGCAAGTGTTTCAGGATTACCATCGTTTCTCTTAGCAAAATTTCTGTTAAAAGAAGTAACTATAGTATTCTTCTCACCGGTTTTAATATCCATTCTTTTCCACATTCCGATACAGGGTCCGCATGCGTTCGCTAAAATCAATCCTCCGAAATCTTCCAGCGTCTTCAGTTGTCCGTCTCTTTCGATCGTAGATCTTACCTGTTCAGAACCAGGAGTTATTGTGAACTGGGATTTTGTCTTCAGTCCTTTTTCCATAGCCTGTTTTGCAATACTTGCGGATCTGTCGATATCCTCATAGCTTGAATTTGTACAGCTTCCGATAAGAGCAACGCTATATCTTCTCAGGATAACCGTTCTCTTTAACTGCTTCCTTCATTTTGGAAATCGGCCAGGCTTTGTCTGGTGTAAATGGTCCGTTAAGATGCGGTTCCAGTTCGCTGAGATTGATTTCGATAACCTGATCAAAGTATTTTTCCGGATCCTTCAGAACTTCTTCATCCGCAGTAAGAACATCTGCAAGACCTTCTGCCAAAGCTGTGACATCAGCACGGTCGGTAATGCGGAGATATGCTGCCATTTTTTCATCAAAAGGAAATACTGAAGTGGTGGCTCCGATTTCAGCACCCATGTTGCATATAGTTCCTTTTCCTGTACAGGAGATGCTGGTTGTTCCTTCTCCAAAATATTCCACGATTGCGCCCGTTCCGCCTTTTACGGTAAGAATTCCGGCTAATTTGAGAATTATATCTTTAGCAGAAGCCCAGCCGTTCATTTTCCCTGTAAGCTTAACTCCAATCAGTTTCGGCCATTTAAGCTCCCATGGCATTCCCGCCATAACATCCACAGCATCAGCTCCTCCTACACCTATAGCGATCATTCCTAAACCGCCTGCGTTAGGAGTATGTGAATCTGTACCGATCATCATTCCACCCGGGAATGCATAATTTTCAAGGATAACCTGGTGGATTATACCTGCACCTGGTTTCCAGAATCCGATTCCATATTTGCGGGAGACACTTTCAAGGAAATTATAAACTTCTTTGTTCTCCTCGGTAGCTCTCAGCAGATCATCTTTCGCCCCAACCTGGGCCTGAATGAGGTGATCGCAATGAACTGTTGAAGGAACTGCCGTTGTTTTTCTTCCGGCGGACATAAACTGGAGAAGAGCCATCTGCGCTGTTGCATCCTGCATTGCCACACGATCGGGAGCAAGCTCAGCGTAGTCTTTTCCTCTTTTTATTTCACTCTTCGGAGTTTCCCATAAATGAGCATAAAGGATCTTCTCAGCATAGGTAAGCGGTCGGTTTAAAACCTTTCGGGCAGCTTCAATTTTGCCTCTGTAGTCCGAATAAACTTTCTTGATCATTTCAATATTTGCAGCCATGATATTAACCTTTAATTCAATTTAATTTATAATCAGTCAGTAAAAATACAAAAATCGTAGAAAATATACTTGCCGTCAAAAGTGGCATAAAATTGGTAGCAGTAATCTTGTGAATTCTAGTTATTAACTAACCAAAATATCGGGAGACTAATTGAAAAACGCTTCAATTCTAATAGTAGATGACGAAAAAAATTATCTGGAACTAATGAAATCCCTCCTGCAGGAAGAAGGGTATGAGTATGTAACCACCGAATCTGATCCTTTGAAGGTTGAGAGCATATTGAAGAATGAGCAAATTGACATCATTTTGCTGGATGTTTATATGCCGGGAATGAACGGACTTGAACTGCTGGAGAACCTGATTCCTCTTTATCCTCAGATACCTTTTATAATGATAACCGGTGTTGACGATCTGCAGATAGCATTAAAAGCTATTAAACTTGGAGCTTATGAATTCATAACAAAACCACCTGAAATTGACAGATTGTCGTTGACAATTAAAAGAGCTCTGGAACAAAAACTCCTTGAGAGAGAGCGTGATACACTGAGAAAAGGAGTCGATAGATCAGAAGCAGCTAACGAGAAGTTCAGAGAGATTATCACAGAGTCGCCTGCGATTTTGAAGGTATTCGAATTAATAGAAATTTTCGCCCCTACGAATGAGACAGTTTTGATTACAGGCGAGACCGGTACAGGTAAAGATTTAATAGCAAGAAAGATCCATCAATTATCGCCCCGAAAAACCAAACCCCTCGTTACTGTTAATCTTGCTTCAATCTCTCCAACTCTTTTTGAGAGCGAGCTTTTCGGACACGAAAAAGGTTCTTTTACCGGTGCAACAAGTGAAAGGCTCGGCTATTTTGAAGCTGCAAACGGCGGAACAATTTTCCTGGATGAGATCGGAGAAATGCCGAAAGAGCTGCAGGGTAAACTGCTTCGTGCAATTCAGTACAGCGAAATATACAGGATTGGAAGTACCAAGCCTCTGAAACTGGATATCAGGATAATTACAGCAACTAATAAAGATCTGCTCGAAGCGGTCAACAATAAGGAATTCAGAGCTGATTTGTATTACCGCCTCAACCGCGGATTTATTAAGCTTCCTCCCTTAAGAGAACGGGGTGAGGATATTATTCTCCTCTCAAAATATTTCCTTGATATGGGTAACAAAACATATAATAAAAAAGCAAAAGGATTTAGTGTTAAAGTTTTAAATAAACTTAAGAGTTATTCATTCCCGGGTAACATCAGGGAACTTGAAAATCTGGTGTTAAATGCGGTTGCTAAAACAAAGGATAATGAACTTATATCAGAAATCGATATACCCGACGGCTACAACAGAGAAGTGCAGTTTTTGCCTTCGGAAAATAATCTTATTACCATAGATGATGCAGTAAGAAACCATATTCTTAATATAATGAAGCATACAGATGGTAATGTCCAGCGGGCCGCATTAATTCTTGGTGTAAGTGAAAGAACTCTTCAGAGAAGACTCCAGAAAATCAGGGAAAACGGTAGTTAATTCTGCCGGAATAAGTAAATTTTTCCTGTCCTCCGTCAAAAATGACACAATAGGTGTCTTAACGCATAATTTTATCCATCCCGGGTGTAAGAAACAACATAAGATTACAGGCATTGGATTTGAGGCTATAATTTAGTTTCCAAAAAGGATTTACGGACTATGGCAAGTATACAATCAATGTTAGCTCTTGGAGCTCTTGTAATTTTTTCAATTATTTCCCTGCTCTTCAATTCAAGTGTACTCCAAAATTCAACTCTCGAGCTTGAAGACAAAGTCTATCTTACGGCATTTTCTCTTGCTGATGATCTGATTGAAGAGATGAAGCAGAAAGCTTTCGATGAAAAGACCATCGACTTTCAGGCTATTAAGGCATCCCAGTTAACCCCGGAAGGTTCCTTTGATGACGGAGAAATATGGCCTAATTATGATGATATAGACGACTACAATGTCTACGACCACGATATTAACGATGTCCCCATCGCTGAAGGATATAATGTTAAATGTCACGTGGAATACTGTGATGCAAATGGAACTCATTCTGGCATTCAGACATACTATAAAAAAGTCACTATTACAGTTTCCAGCAAATATTTGAGAGATAATTTTCAGATGTATTTCATTTTTTCACTTCATTCAAAGAATTAGGAAAAGTCATTTATGAATACGATAATGGATCTTTTAGGTTCTACCATAATCGGGGGGATGCTCCTCCTGCTGGTATTAAAGCTGAACCTGTTTATGTCGGAATCCAGCTATTCATCGGATACAGAGCTGAGGCTGCAGCAGAATACCAAGACCCTTGCCGAAATAATGAATTCGGACTTCAGAAAAATAGGTTATAAGGTCGGTACTACCCCTATACTTACCGCTCAGCAGGAAAGATTTAAATTTGTCGGAGACCTGGAAAGACCAGGGACAAGCGGACACGGAATAATTGATACTGTTGAGTATTTCCTTGAGGATTCATCCTATTCATCAGGAACTACCAATCTGCACGATAAGATCCTTGTAAGGGTGTTAAATAATAAAGATACAATAGATGGCCCCTCGCTCGGACTGGTAAAAATGCAGTTCACTTACCTCGACAGTGTTTCTAATCCTACAGCAGATCTGACAAAGATTAAATATATAAAAACCGAGATGTGGGTACAGCCCACCGAAGCAAGAAATAATTTTATAACCGGTATTGCCGATTCCACTTTTACATACTGGGAATTTACAATTTATCCGAGGAATATATAATATGGGAAAGAGTTCATTAATCATTGTACTTGGAACGATGCTTCTTGTATCATTCCTTGTTTTAAAGCTGAACGGAAATTCGAAAGAAAATCTGTCAACTACAGTTGATATGTTCAATCAGACGCAGTCAAGACTTATAGCCAATACAGGTGTTGAAGTATTTCTTGAAAAATTGTACGATGATCACAGTTTGATCAATCATACTTTTACAAATCAAAGTTTGTTCGGTGGTTCCTATGATGTTACAATAGAAGGTATCTTACCAAACGTTAGGGTTACTACAACATCTACCTTCCAGGATGTGCATCATACTTCAGTTGCCGATGCTTACCTTACACCTATTTCCTTTCCTAACCCTCCGGGAGGTATTTACATTAGTTCAAATTCAGCAGTAAATGCCAGCGAGCTCGGGGATATGAATGTCAGTGGACTTGATCATAATCCAGATGGAACTTTGAATCCTACGGGTAAGCCGGTTTGGGGTGTTGGCGTGGATACTGAGCGAGCAGACGAATAATATAAAAGCAGGTCTTAAAAAACCCGAGCAATATAGAAGGAGTGCTTGATACAGAACACTCTGGCATACAGGTTATCCGAGTGTCGGAGTTACCGGGTTGGGTGTTGACTGGGCTAAAATGTATCAATTTCTTGCAAATGCAGCAGACCAGACTTTTATTCAGGATATCCCGAACGGTACAAATCTTGGAACTCTCGATCATCCGGTAATTACACTTGTTAATGCCGATGCCGCCGTTAATAAAACAATAATTATCAATAATGGAGTGGGTGCCGGAATCCTAGTGGTAAATGGTGATATAAAATTTGCAGGAAACTTTGATTATAAAGGTATTATCCTCTGTTATAAAAATTCGGATCTTACTTTCCAATCAACCGGAACTAATATCGTTAACGGGGGAATAATTATAGCCGGTAAGAATATAAGTTTCAAATTAACTGGAACAATGAACGTTAACCACAGCCAGGAAGCAATAGACAAGGTAAGAGCTCGACTTGAAATCCAATGGTTTCAAGATTTTATCCTGGTACGAATAGTTCTTTTTGCTATTGAAAATATAACAAATACATTTGCAGGGGTAGCTTACTTCTGACGTCAAATGCAACGTTTGACGTCAGAAATGTCATCATTTGTATATCCGCCAAATTTGTCAGCGTAAATTCAATCAGAAAAGAAATTACCAGATAAGGTACAATAGTTGACATGTATTAATCATTTGATACAAAAACAGCAGGGAAGATATGAACAGTGTACAATCTATGTTGACAATGGGGGCGTTAGTCCTACTTTCACTCTCTTCACTCCGGTTCAATAATTCCGTTTTGGAAAATTCAACTGCACAGATTGAGAACAAGGTATACCTTACCGCCTTCTCTCTTGCCGATGATATGATTGAGACAATTAAGCAGAGAAGTTTTGATGAAGCAACTGTGGAATTTCCTACAGGCCTCGCCAATCTGACCCCTGCTGATAAACTCGGACCGGAAACCGGCGAAACCTATCAGACATATAATGATATAGATGATTATAACTTCTATGAGAAGACAGTCAGTGCTCCGCACGCGGAAAAATATGGAATTATATGCAGAGTATATTATGTCGACAGCGGTGATCCTGATACAGAAATCACAACCCAGAGCTATTATAAGAAGGTCACGGTAACCGTTACAAGTCCTTATATGCGTGAGGATATAAACTTATCATTCGTATTTACTCTTAAATAACAAAAGTTATGAACGTTATACTTGATATTCTTGGCGCTTCCTTAATCGGCGGCATTGTTATGCTGCTGGTTGTTAACCTTAATGCATACTCTCAGGAAACAAAATATGCGTCTGATGCCGATCTTCGCCTTCAGCAGGATGCAAAGACTCTTGCAGAAATTTTGAATGATGACCTTAGAAAAATCGGATATAAATACTCGGGTACAGCTATCACTGAAGCCGGTCAGCAGAGAATTTCTTTTAAAGGTGATATTAATAACGATGGCATCATGGACCAGGTAACCTATTTCCTAGGCTCCAAAGATGACGCTGACGCGACCCCTAATCCTAATGACAGGGTTTTGTTCCGTGTGGTTAACAATGACACTACAGGAGGTCCTACACTTGGATTAACAGATCTGCGGTTCTCATATCTTAATTCAAAAGAGATTGCTACAGCAGTCCCTGACAGTGTCTGTTATGTTAAGGCTGAGATATGGGTGGAAACTGTTCTTCCAGTCGGCGGAGAATATCCTTTTACTTACTGGGAAATGACAATAAATCCGAGGAATATTTGATATGGGAAAAGGAATATTAATTCTTGTAGTGGGGGTTGCCGGACTAATTTCTCTTCTGATCGTTAATCTTAATGCAAATACGAACAGGAGTCTTGATACCACTCTCGATATGTATAAAACAACTCAGGCCAGACTAATCTCAAATTCAGGTATTGAGGTATATCTTGAAAAAATGAGACGAGATAAAGATTTAACCGGTACATTTACAGATAATGAACTGCTTGGAGGCAGCTATGATTTGTATATATCCGGACCTGATTCAAACCTTACTATCAGATCAGTCGCATATTACGGAGATAAAGTTCATACAAGCATAGTGAATGCAAAAAGAGAACCTGTTCAGATGCCGGGGGTAAGTTCAGCATTGTACATTTCTTCCAACACAGTTTCACTTAACCTCAATGGTAATGTCGATATTGATGGCAATGATCATTATATGAATGGTAATCCAGGTCCAAAGTCTCCGTTACCCGGGGTGGGAGTCGATGATGCAACTGATAGTGCTTATGTGATTGATAATGTAAAATCTAAGATTACTAAAACCATAAAGGGTGAAGGCGGGGCTCCAAGCGTACATACAGTACCTGATACTACCGACTGGCTGGGATTAACAGAAGATTTTATTTTCTCGGCTGATACAATATTAACAACAGGCACATATTCAAGTGGATCAGAGTTTGGTACAGCTGATCACCCCATAATTACTTATTGTAATGGGGACGTTGATTTTACAGATGCTTCGGGTTATGGTATTATGGTCATAAATGGTAACATAAACCTGAGCGGTAATTTTAATTATTACGGGGTTCTCATTGTTTATGGACAGTCATCAATCAGATGTCAGGCTATAGGCAATAACTCGATATATGGAGGAACAATCCTTGTCGGGGATGAAGTATCCGTTGAATCCCAGGGTAATGCTCAGTTTTATTACAGCTGGGAAGCTATTCAGCTTGGACAGCTTAAATTAAAATCATCCCGATTCCAGATTCTGAGCTGGCTAGAGTGATAAATTTTTCCTCATTTAATATTTCGAAGGGAGCTTTTTAAGTTCCCTTTTTTTTGCTAATTTTCCATTTCAGGTGGTAATTATTTCTGTTATTTTACCCCGATAAAGCCGCAATTATTTGAATTCCTCTGATAATAGAGGGGTACAAAATTTGAGTTTGTGATAAAGTTATTGTAGAGGAAACTCGTAAAATGTTATCTATGGATTATTTCGACAAAGACGGAAACAAGTGGTCAATTGAGAAAGGCGACTGGAAAAGTCATCAGTCTAAACCTCATTTAGAAAAAAAGAATCCTCCTAATTATAAAGCCGGGGGATTTGCGATTCTGTTTTTAGTCCTTGCCCTGGTCATTGCATTCATTACCATCAATTAGGATTACCTCCCTAGAAGTCTGTCAGATCATCCCGGATCAGTAAGAGAAGAGCAGACTGCGGTACAATGAGCAGCTTTTCTTTTTCAAATTCAATTTCGAATGCTTCCTTACGAAGAAAAATAGCAAGGTCTCCCTCTTTTGCCTGAAGCGGTATATATTTTACAGAGTCTTTTGTTTCTTTCCAGGGCTCATCGTCGGCGTTCGTACCCGTGGGATAACCGGGTCCTACTTTTATCACATATCCGCTTTGAATTTTATCTTTCTCTGAAACCCCGGGAGGGAGATATAATCCGGAAGCAGTTCTCTGAGATTCTTCCGTAGCACGAACCAGTACCCTGTCCCCTACTACTATGAATTTGTCTATATTCTGCAAGTTCATTACCATCATATAATAATATATTAATTACTTAACAAAGATAACATAAGGCCGTGAAAGAAATAAGCCCCCGATCGCAGGAGGAGGATCCGTTTTGGTCAAATCATTTCCTGGTAGCGCTTATAAGAACTGGAGTGAAGAAGTTAATCAGAGGTGTGGGGATTATGTTCATAAATGAGCTTCGCAGGATAACATTCTGTAAAATACGGGCAGTAGATACTCTCAGTGAAAATTGCTGATTCCATTTTTGCAGGTAAATCTTTTTTATAGTTGCGGAATTCATATTTTTTTCTGTCGCCTCTTTAATAACATCCGCTGCTATTTTGGCTGACTGGACAGCCATTCCGATTCCGTCTCCTGCCAGTGGGGCTATTATCTTTGCCGCATCGCCGATCATGATTATTCCATTCTTAACAAGTTCTTTTTTGCCGAAATAAATATTGCCGGCTCCATAAACCTGATGTTTCCTGAGATCAGGTAATCGGTTTTTAAAGATTGCAGAGAAAAATTTATTTTCTTCCGACAGCCGGACCAGATGTTCTGAAGGAGATATTTTCCCGCTTTTATTTCTTTCAAGAAAGCATATAGTAACTTCTCCCCTTCCAACCGAGTTTATTCCGGCATATATCTTATCTCCCTGAAAAATATAGATATTTGATTCGTCGATTCCGGAGAGCGCAGTCTTGCAGACATGAAATTTAATTCCGTAATAACCTGTATTTTGGTTAGTAAATCCTCTCTGAAGTTTTTTATCTAATTTGCTGTTCTTTCCAAAAGCTCCGATAACAAACCTGGATGACAATTCTGAAATTTTCCCATCTGAAAATATTCTGGTCTGAAATATTTCATTCCTGGTAATAACCTCTTTTACTTCCGCCGGCTGAAACAAATGAGCTCCTGAATTTACCGCCTCATTTAACAGAAACTCATCAAATATCGAACGCTTAAGTGAGAAGGCTGGAAAAGGAAGTTCATGAGTAAATACCCGGTTTCTGTTTATAAACTTAAATGAAGAAATTTTATTCGGCTGAAGCAAAAGAAATTTGTCTTCAAGATCGAGATTTTTGAGCTGTTGAATAACTTCCAGAGATAAAAATTCGCCGCACAGTGTTTCTCTCGGAAATGACTTCCTTTCTATAACCGCCGTTTTGAAACCATACCGGGAAAGATAATTGCCCGCTATAGATCCTGCGGGACCGCCCCCGATTATGATGACATCAAAATAAGACTTATTCATCCTGATCCCCCTCAATCACTATTAAAAATCTGAATGCCCACATTCTCCTTATAACATAATTTTTAATCCCCGCCAGCAGAGAGTATCACATCAAGATCATTTTTTGTGAATGATCTGAGTACGGAAAGAGGGCCGTCATTTTTTACAAATGCACTGCGGGAGAACACCATCGAAAGGAGCTTGATTCCTGTATAAGCCAGAACATTCCTTCGGAGGTCGTTAATTATTAATCCCTTATTGGAAATCAACAGGAAATGTTTTAGCATTCGTATAATTTCCGCTTCGCTGAAATGGTGAAGAAAAAGAGAAGCATGAACAATGTCAAACGATCGGGCTTTAAAAGGAAGCTGTAATGCATCAGCACAGATGACTTGATGATCGGGATGCTGATTTTTCTGGTACTGGCAGGAATACTTATTAAGATCTAATGAAAAAATATTCAGAGGATATTTTTCATTTAAATCTGACAAGACATCCGAACCTCCCCCGCCGACATCAAGGATTTTGATTGCTGAAGTACGGCTATTAAGCAGCTTTCTAATTCCCTTTTCAGAAACAGTGATGCCTCCCAGGAACCTGTTGATCAAATGAAGTTCTTTAAGGGCTGTTTCTATTCTCTGATCTCCAAGTGCGAAATCATCCATCAATTCCGGCTTTGAACTTCTTTTTAAGAACATCAGATTCCCCTGAACAGTGCGGTTTCCATCGTTAATCCCGGACCGAAGGCAACAGCGCAGCATAATTCATCCTTCTGTACTTCATTTGAATTTAGTATTTCTTTTAATACGAATAAGATGGATGCAGAAGACATATTACCGTAGTTTTTTAATACGGTTCTTGAAGGGAGCAGCTGGGTGTCTGATAGTTTCAGGCCCGATTGCAGAGAGTCCAGAATTGCTCTTCCTCCGGGATGCAAAGCCCAGTGTTTAATTGAATTGATGTCAATATTATGTTTTTCGAGTAATGACTTTAAAGCAGGAACGGCTTCGTTAAGAATTATTCTTGGAAGATCTGAGGAAAGCATCATTTCAAATCCGGTGTTGCCTATCTTCCATCCCATGTATTTTTCGGAATTATTAAATAAAAATGAATCTGTACTGATCAGATCAAGCTTTGCCTGAGAGGAATATTTCTGTGAGTTCGAGAATAAGGCGGCTGCACATCCGTCAGCGAAGATAAGATTCGCCATTATGTTATCGCGGCTTGGTTCCGTCTGAAGATGAAGGCTGCATAGTTCAACCGAGACTAATAAGGTGTTATTCCCTTCTGAATTATTCAGCGCCTGAAGTACCGAATCAAATCCGATCAGCGAAGCAGCGCATCCCATAAATCCAATGTTCATTCTTTTTATATCAGCAGGAAAATTAAATTCATTTATCAGGTAATAGTCGATCCCCGGAGCAAAGAATCCGGTGCAGCTGATAGTAATTATCTTATTTCAGTTCCGAAGGCTGAAGGTCTGTTTTTTCTAAGATCTTTTTTACGGCACTCCTGGTCAGGATCTTCGACCAGTTTTCATATTCACTCATTCTCTGCCTGGTATCAGGGGAAATATAACTGCCGTTAGCAGAATAAAATTTTCCATCTGCATCCGTATCAGCATCCGGGATCACGATCGATCGCTGATCGATTCCTGAATGCAGAGCTGCAATATCAATTAATCTTGAGGCAGCATTACTGCCTGTCATTCGTTTTTTAAGTTCAGCGGCTGCTTTTTCCTGGGTTACAAGGTAAGGAGGAGATGCAGTTTCAATATCTATTAACATAATTCTTTCGGTTTAATATAAAATAATAATAACATTGGGATTGAGCATATTCGTTCCATATCTCAAAACTAATTCCAAATCTTCAATATAAATCCTCAGCAAAAAAGTTAATTCCACATCCGAAAACACTGCTCCCAAATCCTCGTAGAGGATCTACAATTGTAACTATGCGGTCATATTTCTATTTACTTCAGTTTCTGATTAAATTTGTAAGATATAAAACAATATAGTGTAATATGAATGAATTTTGGGATAACCGCTACTCTTCAGATGATTTTGTGTATGGCATTGAACCGAATGAATTTTTCAAATCGGAGATAGATAAGCTTCCTCCGGGAAGACTTCTGGCATTGGCAGAAGGCGAAGGAAGGAACGGGGTATACGCAGCAACTCTAGGCTGGAAAGTTGATGCTGTCGATTTCAGCGCTATTGCAAAAGAAAAAGCTTTGAGACTGGCGGAGAACAAGGATGTTAAAATAAATTTCACAGTGGCCGATTTGGAAGAATTTCATCCGGAACCGGATACATATGATGCGGTTTCAATGATTTTTATGCATCTCAATCCAAAGTTGTCTGGAATAGTACATCATAGAGCTGTCGACTCTCTTAAAAAGAATGGAAAAATAATAATGGAAGTTTATGCTAAGGAACAGCTGGGGAAAAACTCGGGAGGTCCGCAAAACTATGATATGCTTTATTCATTAGAAGAAATAGAAGAAAATTTCAGGAGTTTGAAAACCGAAATACTTACAAAGGAATTTGTGCATCTCAATGAGAGTAAATATCATTCGGGTGAGGCCGCAGTTATCAGGTATATCGGTAAAAAGTTATAATGAAAAAGCTCCTGTTCATAACATATTTCTGGCCGCCTTCGGGGAAAGCAACACTGCACTGGCCTCTGAGTATTATTAAATATCTACCCGCATCCGGATGGCAGCCGGAGGTACTGACGGTCGAAAATGAGTCTTTTACACAGAAAGATGAGAGTTTACTTAAAGAAGTCGATCCGCGACTGAAGGTTTACAAATCGAGATCTCTGGAGCCTTTTAATATTTACCGGCGCTTTACCGGAAAGGAAAAAGACGAACAGCTTGTTGCTTCGGAAACAATCTCTACAGAAAATAAAAGCTTATCCCACAAGCTGTCTATCTGGATACGTATGAATATTTTCGTCCCTGATGCAAGGATAGGCTGGTATTTATCTGCAGTAAAAAAAGGTAAAGAGATATTAACGGAAGGTGAATTTTCGGCCATAGTGACTATAGGCCCTCCCCATAGTACTCACCTTATAGGTATGAAGCTCAGCAAGGAAAGTTCTATTCCACATATTCCTGTCCTGATCGATCCATGGGTGGATATCATCTATTATCGTAATTTTAAGCGAACTTCCCCGACCCTTGCACTGGATAATCATCTTGAGAAGTCAGTTATGATGAATGCCTCTTCGGTTGTCTTCGTAACAAAGACGACTATGGATGATTATCGAAAAAAATATCCTTCTATAAAAGATAAATCGAACGTTCTGTACTGGGGTTATAATGAAGATGACTTCGAGGGAGTGGAGCCGGAAAGCAATAACAAGAACTTTAAGCTCTTGATACACGCCGGGAACATATTCGATTATCAGAACCCGCCGCGTTTGTGGGAAAGATTAAAAGAGATGACTTCTATAGAAGATATAAGGATTAAATTTATAGGGACTGTTAGTCCTGTTATAAAAAATGAAATTGAAAAGACCGGACTTACCCAAAAGACTGATTTTGCAGGGTTTCTCCCCTACAAAGAAATGTTAAGTAACCTGATGAAAGCAGATTACCTGCTGGTCTGTGCAACTGAAAAAAGACATGTACCTGGAAAATTATTTGAATACCTCAGGACAGGTAAACCGATTTTAGCTTTCGGCGATGATAATGAAGAAGTTAAGAACATTCTGGAGAAAACAAACAGCGGGATGATCTTCAGATACGATGAAGACCCAAAAGAATTTTTTGAAAAGGCAGATTCTTTTAATACCGATTTACAGGCCGTAAAAGAGTTTGACCGCAGAAACATCGCAGCAAAGTTTGGCGATATACTTGATCATCAGTTGAAGGACAGATAATATCAAAATAATCTCATTTCCTTCTTCCAATCCCCATTCGCTGTAACCTTTTTCCTCTCCATCACCCCAAACCTTTTTTCCCCTATCAATAAAAAACCCCGCCGATCGACGGGGTGAAAACCTTTTTTATTAAAAATTATTTTGTCAATGTTTTATTATGACCCCGATCATTGCTGACCAATTTACATCCAGATTACCGGTATAATAAATACGATATTGACCATTTATCTTTCCAAAGAATGGATAAGTAATTCTGGCACACCAATTATTGTGAACCTCATTGATATCAAAAAAAGGATTTCCAGGATCTTTATTCCAGTTTATCCCATCAGTTGAATAAGCCATTCCTAAATCTGTCCCCTGACCGCCACATTAACATAGATCATCTTAAACTGACCATTTTCATTAATGACAGAAGGGACCTAAAATTCCTGTTCCTTCCCAGGATTCAACCGGGCTTCAGAATAGGGTTATTACCAGATTTGGTGAAGTTTATTCCATCCTGAGATACTGCAACTCTGATATCATAATACTGGATATTGCTTGATCGTAGTAATATAAATAATATGTTCCATCATTTTTAACTATCATCGACCTATAATTATTTTTCCTTCATTCCTGATCGGCATAGAACGGGTTCGGGATATCTTGTCCAGTTTATACCATCTGCTGAGGTAGCCAGTCCAATATGCCACATTCCGTATTCATCAGCAAAACCTGTATAATACATCTTATATTCATTCCCGTCTTTAATTACGACGTACCCGCAGACCGAATGAGAATCCCATGTATAAGTGTTGCGTTGCACTAAAAACCGGATCCATTATATCCCAGCTGCCAGTTAATTCCATCTGTGCGAAACGGCATACCAGATATTTGACACAGCTGAATTATACAAGCTGGTAAGCCACATCTTATACATTCCATCTTCATAGAGGATTCTGGGAAAAGTTACTGCATTTGGGTTATCAGGAATTATTGCCTGAGAAATAATAGGATTGTATTGATAGTCAACCCAGCTATTATCTGGCGGTACGCCCCAGTTAACATAAATATAAATATTTCCATACCCTGCTCCAGTGGGTTCCAGCGTCAGGTAAACCTGAGTGGTTATACCAGCGAGAATATTTACATCCGCTTCACCGGTGTAAACAACTGTATTTTGTTCATCAGCTGCATCAACTTTAAGGTGCCAGCCTCCCGCGGCCACATCACTAAAGGTTATATCTGCTGTCGTATCTGAAAGCAAATTTAGTGAACCGTTAAGTGTGTCAAAGTTTTCCCTCGTAAGGTAAGCTGTAACACTCACAACATTATCCGGTTTATGAACCCGATCTATATTAAGCGCTATACCTCCTTGTTGATTCTCATCAGGAGATACAGGAGCGTTACTTTTACAGCTATTAAATAATAGCGCTAAGCATATGATGAAAAGAAAAAAGAGCTTTTTCATTATTAAACCCCATCTAATTTATTTTAAGTATCTCTTATTTTTTCTAGCAAATAATTAGTGTGTCGCAACACCCAGTTGTAATACATTATTATAATCTGTTCCCGTGTAATAGAGACGATATTGATCATTCAGTTTAACGCAAAATGGATAGCTTACCTTGTAAGTCCATCCATTATGCACATCTGAAGTTGTAAAAAATGGGTTTCCCTGGTCTTTAGTCCAGTTTATCCCATCAGATGAATATGCCATACCTACGGCACTGTGCACTCCATTGCCATATACCATTTTAAGACTATTATTCACTTCTATTATAGAAGGATACAAAATACTATTGCCCTCCCAGTATTGATTGGGCACCAAAACAGGGTTACTGGAATATCTGGTCCAGTTTATTCCATCAGTTGAGGTTGCAAGATTGATAACAAATTCATAATTATTGGCTGGGGCTGAATCATAGTACATATAATATGTCCCATCCTTTTTAACCATCCCGTGGACTCCCATAAAATATTCCGAATAATTTGCCAGTAGAACGGGATCCGGATATTTTGTCCAGTTTATTCCATCGGTAGAGGTAGCCAGTCCAATCTGTCTCATCCCATACATAGGATGATCACTTGTTCCAATATAATATAGCCTATAAATTCCATCTTCCTTGTAGACGTATCCCATTCCCACAGTGTAACTGTCCCAGGTACCCGGGGCCCCAGCTGTGAGCACTGGATTTGAAGATGCCAGGTGCCATGAAATACCATCGGGTGATTCGGCATAGCTAATATCCCCATATCCTGAATAGTACAGATTCATGAACCACATTTTATATTTATTCTCATCGTACATAATCTGCGCCTGACTTACACCTAAGGTAAAATACGGAATCTGATTTACCCGGAATATTGGATTATTTCCATAATCTACCCAGTTGGTATTAGCAGGTACTCCCCAGTTGACGTATATATAAATATTGCCAAATCCCGCTCCTGTCGGTTCAAGAGTGAGGTATACATCTGTTGTTATTCCCGCGAGAATATTTACATCTGCTTCTCCGGTATATACCACAGTATTTTGTTCATCTGCAGCCTCAACTTTAAGATGCCAGCCTCCTGCCGCTATATCATTAAAAGTTATGTCAGCAGTTGTATCAGATTGCAGGCTAAGTGTACCACTCAGGGTGTCAAAGTTTTCCCTGGTTAGAGAAGCCTTAACACTTACTACATTAGCAGGTTTATGAATTCTATCGATATTAAGAGAGATACTACCCTGCTGAGAATCTTCCGGTGCAATGGGTATATCTGATGAGCAACTATTTAAAATAAGCGAAAAAGAAAAGATTAAGAAAGGCACGATCTTTTTCATTCGGGGCCCCAACCGCCTGTTGTGAAATATAATTTTGATGTAAAAAGAATTTTGTTATAATTCTTGTTAAAAGCAACATTTTTTATTTAATCAGGCCTCAATTCCCTTTAATTTTCCGTTTTTTTCGTTACCAATAATATTCTTTATACTTGCTGTAATACCCGACCGTTTTTTCGATGCCTTCCTTTAAATTGTATTTTGCTGACCATCCTAAAAGCTTAGTAATTTTAGTGATATCGGTGATATAATCCCCTGTTTCAACATTCAGATATTCAGACGGCCACGGAACTTTATTAATTTTACCTTTCCCTACGATTTCAACAACTAACTCCACCATTTCACCAAACCTGGTCCCGACTCCGCTGCCGATATTAAAAATTTCACCTGAAGCCTTCTCTTCCATAGCAGCCAGAATAAATGCATCAGCCAGATCATCAACAAAAATATAATCTCTTAACTGATCTCCGTTTCCAAAAATCTTTATTTCTTTATCTTCCATTGCATTACGGATAAACCAGTTGATTATGGCATATTTGCTGTGTTTCATCTGGCATCGGGGACCATAAGGGTTCGCGATTCTGAAAATTACGACGGGTATGTCATAAACTTGTTTATAATATAAATAGAGATTTTCAGCGGCAGTTTTATTTAATGCGTAAGGAGTCAAAGGCTGGAGTGGATGATTTTCATCAACTGGATTTTTTATGATTTTGCCAAACTGCAATCGCGAACCGGAGTAAAGGATTTTTGCTTTTTTATTGTTATTCCTTACCGCCTCTAATACATTTAAATGTCCAATGTAGTTTATGTCAGCATCCAGGAAAGGATTTTCAAGACTATCATTATGACTGACCTGGGCCGCAAGATTAAAAATTACGTCAACATCGCGAACAAGTACTTTCAATGATTCTTTATCCCGAATGTCAGAAATATTTATATTAATTTTGTTTTTATTGTTTTCTACATTAAAAAAATTTCCACCGTACGGTTGAATTAAAGAATCCAGGATAGTTACTTCTGCGCCATAATCAACCAGCTTATTTGCAATCGTACTTCCTATCATACCAAGCCCGCCGGTAATTAAAAATTTTTTACCTACAAATTTATTCATTTCACTTAATCCAATATTTTGTAATTTTTATTTATTTATATTCGAATTCTTAAAAGAATAGTTATTAAATGGATAATCAAACTCAAATATATAAATTTTGTACCATTTTTGATTCCAGTTATTTTGCTAAAGGGTTGGCACTCTATTATTCTCTCGAAAAGGTATGTGAATTTCAGTTGTATATTTTCACCCCTGACCAGGATTGCTATGATATGTTGAAACGTAAAAATTTATCTAAGGCGGTACTGATACACCTATCGGACGTTGAAGATGATGAGCTGCTGAAAATAAAAACATTAAGAGATGTGGCCGAATATTTCTGGACAGTTAAAGCTTCCTGCATCAGGTTCCTGTTTGAAAAATACAATCCTGATATTGTTTCCTATCTGGATGCAGACATTTTTTTTTATTCTACTCCTGTGCCGATGTTCAATGAGATGGGCGATAAATCAGTACTTATTACACCTCATAACTTTTCGCCGCAATATCAAAAAGAGATGAAGAACGGTGTATATAATGCCGGGTTCATATCATTCCGGAATGATGAATCCGGAAACAGCATCTTAAAATGGTGGGACAGGAAATGCAGAGATTGGTGTTACAGGAAAAAAGAGGATGGTAAGTTCGGAGATCAGATGTATTTAAATGATTTGTCCAAAAATGAATTTGTGCACGTTTTACAACACAAGGGATTGCTCGCAAACTGGAATGTACAGCAGTTTGAGTTTGATGTTTCGGATGGGAAGATAACCGGAATTACAGATAACAATGTGAAGTTTAATGTGATCTTTTTTCATTTTCATTACCTAAAATTCCTTAACTCGAAAGAAGTGGAACTTGGAAGAAAATACATTTCGCCGGAAGTCTATAATATTTTCTATAAGCCCTATATTAAATACCTGCTTGACTTGGTATCATTTGAGAAACAGGGTGCTGTAAGAAATGTTATATCCTGGAAAACTCCATTAATATATATTTATAGGAAATTACTCCATACCTACAACATAATCCCTCTTGATAAACTGACGACCGAATAGCTGATCAGGCTATTGATGAGATTAACTTTTATATCCCGGCATATATACGGCGAGATGAGAATTTATTCTGATTTTTTTCTGACCAGAATGATGTTATTATTATAAAGACTATTTTTATTCGGAAAGATTGCTGAAATTATTATTCCCAGAACAGTGAAAGGGGCAATAAACAGCATATTAATTATAACGTTTAGATATTTGTTTTTAGTATAAAGAATGTAGTAAATATAAAGGTTCCAATACTGAAAGACAGTCTCAAGAAATTTAGTGCTCTTTTTTAGCTTAATAACCTCAAAACCCTGTTTCTCCAGCAGGAACCTTATTCCGTAGCTGGAATATCTTCCAAAATCATAAGGAATTTCATGTTCATCCCAAGCGAAAGGAACAGTAAATAATCCGGCCCCTCCCTTTTTCAAAACTCTCGAAAACTCTCTGAGTACCCCTTCCAGGTCAAAAATATGCTCAAAGACCTCGCTGCAGAATACTGAATCAAATATTTCATTTTTAAAGGGCAGATGACTTCCATCGAAATATATGTCAATCTGTTCATTTTCATGTGAATGTCCTTTATTTATTACATCTACTCCCACATATTTATCAACTTTAAAATATTCTCTATATGGTTTCACCCCGCATCCAAAATCGAGCAGATATCCCCGTAACTCGGCAGCATTTTCTTTGATTCCTTTCAGTAACCCTTTTCTTACAAAATAGAATGGGTTAATTAAGATGGAGATTAATCCCGAGTTAAAAAGCTGTTTTTTATATATTTTAGTTGTAAGTGACGATTTCATTAATGTTTACACCTTCCGGAGGAGTTCACAAACTACCCTGATCCGGCATCATATCCGCAAAATATTTATCCATCATATTTTTCACCTATCAGCAAAATTCTGCTACCGTCTTTTTCACTGGGAAATTCGGCGAGAAGCTTGAAATATTTTTTAAAATGTTCTCTGAACCAATCCAGGTTGTACCATTCGGGAACCACACCTCTTCTTAATCCGAGCGGCATAAATTCAATGAAAAGATATCTGGTGGTATACCCGGAAAGTGCTTCAAAAATATTTTCTATGGGTGTTTTACGGGTCAGAATTAAATGATGAGCTAAAGCAAGTGCAAGAACTGCCTCTGATTTGAACCTTACGAATACAGAATTGCTTTCAGAATAATAAAGACTTTGATAAACGGGACTCAAAAAATCCAGCAGGACGGGATAAATTCTGCCCGATTCATTTTTTGCCCGTTGATACATTATATCAACAGCCCTCTCATCTATGTCCGAGCATACAACAACATCTAAAGTTTCTCCCAGTTCCAGGGATAACAATCCCTGATTTCCCGCTATCTCAAATACATTTCTGATATTTAATTTTTTAATCTGATTAACTATCAGTCCGAATCTGCTGCCTTCTGCAAAAAGTTCATCCCGGGAGAGATTGGAGTGATATTCACCCCATTCCGTAATTACCGAAGGGGGGTTAATTCTTTTTATTTTTCTTTCAAGACTGTTAAAATTTGTATTATTATTCGGAATTAATCCGGCTTTCGAAAGAACCATAAGTATTCTCAAAAGTTTTCTTTTAGGTTTTACCTTTTTAACAATAAGGATCTCATCTACTTTAAATTTCTGCAGGTTTCTTAGCAACCTTAAATAATAGAAAAACCTTTCCAGATACTTTGACGGCAGCAGACGAGCGAGGGAATACCGGTATATAAAAAATTCATAGTCCTTTGTATTTGTATACTTGCCATCATTTATTAAAAACTGTTTTGAAAGGACAGAATTTCCTTTTGACCACATATAGAGCGGATAAAGATAAAACTCTCTGAAGTTATCTTTGCCGGTCCAGTATTTTTTAGTTGTCTTCCTAGCAAAACTTCCAATATCCACATATTTCGGAGCTGAGTGATGGAATAAAATATTGTAGGCATGTGAATCTCTGGTTTCAAAGTTATACCTGTCGAGAATTTTATTAACCTTAATCACTAAAAAGGCAGCATCCTTCAGCATATTGAATGACCATTCGGTTGGGTATGTAACTACATCGATCATCTCATGCTCCAGTACCAAATCAAAACCTTCGAGCTTAATATCTGCAATAGTTGTACGAGGGATTAAGTTTGCATTATTAAGGTCATCCATAACTCCCGCCTCAAATAAATATAATACTTTCTCTTTTTCTGTATTATTAATTGCTCTGAAAATTCTGTTATTATATTTAAAGAGGAATCCCATCGGATCAATATTTATTCCGACATTTTTCTCTATCTGGTCTTTACGTAGTACTGTTTGTTCCAATGTTTGTCCTTCAACTTTTTATTGTTCTGATTCCGAGTTTTTTCCCGAGGTTTTCTCCATATCCAGGTTTATTTTCCATTTCATGGGATTCCACCATTTTTTGATCGCTCCTAAAATCGACATTAATTCTTTCCTGGTGAAATATCCTGATAAAATTATTATGAATGGGAAAAGAATAATTAACACTAATTTTAAGAATATCCTTAATAAAATGCTGAGATCGCTGAGGTAAAATGAACCAAGGAAAACCAGGATCCCTATGATATATAGTTTTAGGATTTTTAAATATTCATAAGGAATTTTATAATATTTATTCGAGGCAATGTTCGACAGCAGATCAAGTAAGGCAAATGCAATAACTGTATTTATCGCTGCCCCAACCATTCCATATACCGGGATCAGCCAGAAATTCAATCCAATATTAATACCCGCACAAAGCAATGTAATATATGCAACGAATTGATTATTTCCTGTTAGATACATACCAAAGGATGAGACCATGCTTATCCCGTATATAATATATGCAAGAACAATCAGAGGGACAACTGCTAAGCCGGATAATATGATGCACGCTGCGCAAAAAGTTCAACCAGTTCTTTACCGTAAACTGATAGCGCAAATCCGCTCCAAATAAGAAAAAAAGTTACGTAAGTTTTAAGTTTTTTATAATATTCTTTGTCACCTTCCTGCTTATATAATCTGTAAGCTAACGGCATTACGGTCAGTCCGAATGGCATTATAACAAACATATTAATAACCCCGGCAACTCTGTAGCCTAATTCATATAACCCCAATTGGGTATCGTCTGAAAGGAATTTAATTATGAACCTGTCGCTTCCGTTTAGAAGGTTTATAGCCATTGCACTGAAAATCAAAGGGAATCCGAACTTCAGCGCTTCCCCTATAATATTAAATTCAATTTTAACTTTAATCTGAGTGAGGATTCTGGGAATGACAATAATAGCCTGAACAACTTCTCCTATTAGCTGTGAATAAAGAACACCGTCGATTTTTAATCCCTTTACTACGAGAAGATAAATGCTTAATGCTACTACGACAATAACTTTTATAATTGAGGAGACTGTATACAGGATCGAATTATCATCGGCTCTCAGTTTACTCAGTAATAAGTTATTAAAAGCGTTATAGCGATGATAAATATGGCAATGTTCAGGAAGGGTCTGTATAGTAGCTTATCTCCAAACAATCCCGCAAATTTGTAAAAATAATTTTGTAACAACTATAAAAATGCCAAGATTAAGAACAGCAGGATTAATGTAAAGAGGATTGATTTGATTTTTGATTTGAATTCAATGGAATTATTAAATCTTATAATTGCCAGATTCTGACCAAGAATTAACGATTGTGAGCACAGAACAATGACTACAAGTATTAGTCCCAGTCTTCCATATTCACCCACAGAGAAATAACTGGTATAAATCGGAAGAAGGATAACCCCTGAAGCTTTGGATACAACATTACTTATACTGTAAACAAATGAATGTTTAATTAAATATTTTAATTTATCGAGCATTAAAACTAATCTTTATTCATTCTTTTCCGCGGCGCTTTTTCTTCGGGCTGCAAGTACGATTATTAAACCAAGTACAACAAGCGAGCTTAAGACAAGCGCGAGGTACTTTGATATATAAAAGCTTTCCGGGGCATAACGGAATTCTACTTTATGGTGACCTGCCGGAACAATGATCCCCATAAAATCATGGTTGGTTCTGTAAATTTTAGTTTCGTTTCCATCAACATATGCTCTCCAGCCTGTAGGCAGTTTCAATAATTTGTAATCTGCTTTACCCGTCATATAAGTATCTCCGAAGAACAGGAAGTTCCTGCCGGAGGCTTTAACATCGGCCGTTACAACTTCATCTTTGTACTCAGTTAGTTTCACACTTACAGTTGAATCGGTTGGGTCTACACTTAATCCCTCTTCAGAAACAAATGTCTTATGTCTGGGATCGAATGATGAAGCCTTTATCTTCTGTAGTATGTCCATCGCCGGTTTGTATTCAACTGAATCAACGAAGTATAGCCTTGGGAGCACATACTGGTTTATGTAAACCACACTTTTATCGCCGGTATAAATTGGGGCAAGACCAGGGAACTGTACCTGCTTTTCGGTAATAATGTATTTTACATTAAGCATCCTCCAGAGTGTGGCATTCACAGGACCAACAACGTCAATAATATCCTGGTACGCACGGGGTTTGATGCCCGAATATCCATAGAAATCTTCCAGCAGAAAATAAGCATTAAAATTTGCATTCTGGTTGAACGATCCAAGTGAGCCGTCCTGTTTCAGATTAAGTATTCGGAAAGGTTCCTTATCATTCTGCTCTTCAATGACTTTTACATAATCGGGTTTCTTGAAATCATTTTCTAAGTTCGGTGTGGGAATATATTTGGCACCTCTTGCGTCAATTCTCCATAGATCAATGAGAGAAAGAACTATTATTACCAGAACCAGCGAGTCTTTACTTAATTTTTCCTTGATATAAAAGTTTGCTGCCCAGAATGTTATGGCAAGAAATGCGAACGCAAACAGGAAGTCGCTCAGGAACATTTGTGATGTATAATCGGCCAATGCCTGAAACTGCCTTGCCATCTGCGGCCTGGAAGCAGTTAATGTGGCGGCATAATCATTTACCCTGCCGGCAAACCATCCGGTTAAAGCACTATTAAGCAGTATACCAATAACAAATATCCCTGTGAATACAATAGCTGCATTCTTGATAACTTTTTCAAGCGTTATATTCTTTTCGGATCTGAGCGAAATCATTTTCATAATACCGAGTCCTGCCAGTATAGGCAAACTCATTTGAATCAGGACAAGGATCATCGATGGAACGCGGAACTTATTAAAGAACGGCAGATATTTAAATAAGAGATCGAATATAATCGGGAAAGTTCTGCCGAAAGAAACAAACAGTGCAAATACGGATAGTATCGTAAGAAATTGTACGAAGGGCTCCTTCCAGCGGGTGAATATCGCAAACAGCGCCAGGAAGAAAACGAGTACTCCCATATACATAGCAACATCTACAAAAGGCATCTGGCCGAAATATGTATTTACCTCAACTGGTTGATTATTTGTCAGCGGACCCTGATAAGTAGAATTGCCGAAACCGAAATAAGAAGGAACAATAAATGTTAAGACTTCCCCCGGTGAGAATGACCAGTTAGTGTGATAATCATAATACTCTGATGTGTTCTCCTGCTGCTTTCCGCTGACCTTATCAACAATACTTTCGGTTCCGCGTGTAGAAAACTGCGAATACTCATACACCTGTGTGAAGTTGTCTGATTGGATCAGCAGGGCTATCAGTAGAGCGCCGGCAAATACTCCTGCAGATTTAAGTATAATGTTTCTCAGAACATTATCTTTCTTAACAAGGGCTCTTATAAAATAATAGAGGAAATAGATACCGACAGAGAGTACGGTATAATAGATGATCTGTACGTGAAAGCCCTGTATAAATAGCTGCAGGGTTATTATTAGCAGAAGAAAATCTATTATTCTTATCTTGTCTTTCAATCTCAGTAAAAGCAGAAAGACAAGCGGATAAAAAGCCAGTGAGGTTAACTTTGTTACGTGACCTATATAAAGGAAAACTATTATTCCAGTACTGAAAGAAGTAGCCGTAGCTGTAAAAAGACTAACCATAAAATTCCTCGTCAGATATCTCATCAGAAGGAATGAGGTGATGCCCATTAAGATGAGATAAAATACCCACTTCACATAGTCATTTGAAAAGGGTGCAGTGAATACATCTCTTAAGGAAATTATTCCCACATACATCAGATTAAACCATTTTGCAGAGGTTCCGATTGCATATGCCGGCATTCCGCAGAAGATATAAGGATCCCACAGAGTAAATCCTTCTTCGTGGTTCTCAATGTATTTGTGAATGCTCTGAGTTGCTAATATATCGCCCGACTGGAATGTCTTGTCCCCGAAAAACAGAGGATACAAAAAAGCAAGAAATAAAATTATTATTACCAGGATTGCTGCTAATGCATGAAACTTTGAAGGTAGTATTTCTTCAATATCGAATTTCGCAAAAAATCCTTCAGGTTTGCTTTTCTTCGACTGAACAGTTCTTTTTGTCTTTGTCATTAGAATTCCGGCTGAATAAAATTTTATTGGTTATTTTTTTGCTATAAAAGTTATCCCCGATCCGACCTTATTTTTAACCGAATAATCCAGGTACATCATTATAAATGTAAACAGAAAAGTAATAAGGAAATAAAACGGGAGTAATATCAGGAAGAATTTCGAAATATTCACCAGCATAATGGGATATTTAATTCCAAGGCGCCAGGCTTTATCACCCCAGAACCCGTATGTGTAACGCGACCTGTAGACAGAAAATCCTATCGGGGTAAGCTTTCCTTCAAGATCCTCATGCGAATAGCCGTCACGGGCATGCTCGCTTACGAAACTTTCGTCAGATTCATCATGAACATCGCTGCCGCCGTAGATGGAGGGAGTATTAATCAGCAGGTATCCTCCCCTCTTCAAAGCCTTGTAGAAGTTTTCAAATACCTTAACGTCTTCCTCAATATGCTCCATAACATCTACACACACAATGATATCAAACTTGTTTTCATGGCTGATCTTTGTCAGGTCCTCAATACCAAAAGTGACGTTGTTTATTTTTTCCGACTCAAAAAATTCACGACAGTCTTTGATCCAATCCTCCTTCACATCAACTGCATAAATATTATTTGGTCTCAGGTGCTTCGACATAAAATATGTGTACTGCCCGTAGCCTGTCCCGGCATCATAAATTTCTATTTCTCTGTTATTGAAAATGTGCCGCAGGTTCCGCAGTTCCCTGCGTACATACCAGGAGCGCAGGAACATAATATCGAGTATGCTATAAAACAGTACTCTCAGTTTCGGGTACTTCCTGATCATGGAAGCAAAAATATCTTTAACAGGATCGTAATACATGAGGCTGACTTATTTGGGGAGAAAAATCAGAATGAGTCGAATTAACAATAAATAATTTCGCACTTAAAGCTCTTTATCCTTTATTATATATTCTCTTTCGCTCATAAAATTGTTCACTAACATCTCGCCTAAGAGTCCGACAGAGAAAAACTGAACTCCGACGATTATCAGCAGCATACCAAGAAACAGCATAGGACGATTACTCAGCGGCTCTCCGATAATCCACAACACTGTAAGGTAGCCGTTCACAATAAGTCCTATCAGGAAAGAAAGAGCACCAAGAAATCCGAAGAAATGCATCGGACGCTTGATATAACGTGTCGCAAAAATTACAGTGATAAGATCTATAAAGCCCTTAAAGAAACGTGAAATGCCGAATTTGGTTTTACCGTATCTCCGCGGATGATGCTTTACAGGTATCTCCGAGATCTTAAATCCCTGCCAGTCGGCAAGTACCGGTACGTATCTATGAAGTTCGCCGTATACTTTTATATTCTCGGTTACCTCTTTCCGGTAAGCTTTCAGTCCGCAGTTAAAATCGTGAATTTTTATTCCGCTTATTATCCTGGTAACAAAATTAAAGAACCTGGAGGAAGTTTTTTTAATGAAAGGATCATGCCTTATTTTCTTCCAGCCCGATACAAGGTCGTTTCCTTCTTCAAGTTTTTTAATCAGATTTGGTATCTCATTTGGATCATCCTGCAGGTCTGCATCCATAGTAACAATCACATCACCTGATGCATTATTGAATCCTACCTGAAGAGCAGCTGATTTTCCATAGTTTTTTCTGAAGCTTAAAAATTTAAACCTTTTATCTGTCCGGCAGATATCCTTCAGAATCTTTAATGATTTATCATCGCTTCCATCATCTATAAATAGAACTTCGTAACTAATATTTACAGGTTTTAATGCCTTTCTTATTTCATTTATCAGAGGATTAAGCGATTCCTCTTCATTATAAAGCGGTATTATAACAGAAAGTTTCTTGAATTCGCTTTTGTGGGTTTCCCCTCCCTGCTGATTATATTTATTGTATCTTTTACGTCTTCCGCGGTAATATCTGTTGTACCTTGGATTTTTTTTACCGCCGGAATCGTCGCTTCCACCTGTTTTATTAGAATTCTGTGCGTCAGACGGGGTATTTTGATTTGATTCTCTGTTCTTCCAAATTCGTCAGATTATTGTAAAAATTAAGCCAAAGTTAATTCAATAATTGCATAAAAACAATTTAGGAAGATGAGGATTGCAGATGGTCTCCTGCGTTAATTGAAAAAAAGCATTCGGGATATTTGAACCGATACTGAAGTAGCACAAGGTAGTCTGATTAATCCGCCCCGGCTCTGAAAGAAAGAATTATCATAAACCGACTGAAATTCAACATTCAGATTCTATTGGTACGCCCGGGGAATCTGGTAGGACGCTCGCTTTTATCTCGGGTTTGGAGGCCGAGCTGAGGCCGAACAGAGGCCGAATAAAGGCCGAAGAGATTTTTGATGTTTGATATTCTGTAAGATCGGTCCCGAATGACAATAATCAGCAGTCAAAGGGATACTGCACGATTTCCTATGCCTGACAGGATCAAATGATTCGAAAAAATAAGCATTTTTGTGGTGTGTGACAAGAAGCAGGAACCTACAGCTAAATTATTGAATTATATAGGCTTTTCTGTGGAACTTAAATCTTGACAAAAATGTATAGATTATGTAGTTTTGAATCAATAAAAAATAGGAATTCTGAAGAACATATTCAGAATTATCAAATTCAGGAGTATAAATGAGCAATACTGAAGTAGGAACAATAGAAGAATTAGCGAATAAAGAGTATAAGTACGGATTTGTATCGGATATTGAGGCTGATAGTCTTCCCCCGGGATTAAATGAGGATATTATTAAGCAGCTCTCGGCCATAAAGAAAGAACCTGAATGGATGCTTGAGTGGAGATTGAAGTCGTACAAACAGTGGTTACCGATGAAGGAGCCTCACTGGGCAAATCTTAAGTATAACTCCGTTGATTATCAGGATATTACCTATTACTCGGCTCCCAAAAAGAAGCCGCAGTTAAATAGTCTTGATGAGGTTGACCCCGAACTGCGTAAAACATTCGAAAAGCTCGGTATTTCCCTCGAAGAACAGAAAAGACTGAGCGGAGTGGCTGTTGACGCTGTTTTCGACAGTGTCTCCGTTGCAACAACATTTAAGGATACACTCGCAGAGCTCGGTATCATATTTTGTTCTATTTCAGAAGCGATTCAGAATCACCCCGATCTCGTTAAGAAATATATGGGAAGTGTTGTTCCTTACACAGATAACTTTTATGCAACCCTTAATTCAGCAGTATTTAGCGATGGTACCTTTGTTTATGTTCCCAAAGGCGTCCGCTGCCCGATGGAGCTTTCTACTTATTTCAGAATAAACGCAGCTAAAACGGGACAGTTTGAACGAACTCTCATCATCGCAGATGAAGGATCCTATGTAAGCTACCTTGAGGGATGTACCGCTCCTATGAGGGATGAAAACCAGCTGCATGCAGCTGTTGTAGAACTTGTTGCTCTTGATAATGCGCAGATTAAATATTCAACGGTTCAGAACTGGTACGCAGGAGATAAGAACGGCAAAGGCGGTATTTATAATTTTGTTACGAAGAGAGGTGCCTGCCGCGGTGTTAATTCAAAGATATCATGGACGCAGGTTGAAACAGGATCGGCAATTACCTGGAAGTATCCCGGCTGTATTCTGCAGGGAGATAATTCCGTGGGTGAGTTTTATTCGGTTGCTGTTACTAATAACTACCAGCAGGCTGATACCGGAACCAAGATGATCCACCTAGGAAAGAATACTAAGAGTACGATAATCTCAAAAGGTATTTCAGCAGGACATAGCAATAACAGCTACAGAGGACTTGTAAAGATAAACAGGAAAGCTGAGAATGCCCGTAATTTCTCCCAGTGCGATTCGCTGCTGATAGGTGATAAATGCGGTGCTCACACGTTTCCATACCTTGAAATAAATAATCCTTCGGCTCAGATAGAACATGAAGCAACCACATCAAAGATTGGTGAGGATCAGATCTTCTACCTGAACCAGAGAGGGATCTCAACTGAGGATGCTATCGGGCTGATTGTGAACGGCTATTGTAAGGAAGTATTTAAAGAACTCCCGATGGAGTTTGCAGTTGAGGCAACAAAGCTGCTGAGTATTAGTCTTGAAGGCAGCGTGGGATAAAATTAATTAACAATGAACAATGAATAATTATCAATTCAGCAATTATTCGTTTATATAGAAACAGGAAAGAAAATAATGATAGAAATTAAAGATCTGCACGTGAATATCGGAACCAAAGAAATTCTGAAAGGAATTAATCTGAAGGTTAATGCCGGAGAAGTTCACGCTATAATGGGACCAAACGGTTCCGGTAAAAGCACCCTTGCACAGGTTCTTGCCGGTAAGGAAGAATACGATATTACAAAGGGTGAGGTAATTTATAATGGTAAAAACCTTCTGGAACTGTCACCTGAAGATCGTGCCCGCGAAGGTCTCTTTCTTGCATTCCAGTATCCTGTTGAATTGCCGGGCGTAAGCAATACCAATCTTCTCAAAACAGCTCTGAATGAGATCCGGAAATACCGCGGAGAAGAAGAACTGGACGCGATGGAATTTCTTTCTCTTATCAAAGAAAAAATGAAGCTCGTTGAACTCGATCAGAAATTGTTGTCACGCGCGGTAAACGAAGGTTTCTCCGGCGGCGAGAAAAAAAGAAATGAAATTTTCCAGATGGCTGTTCTTGAACCTAAGCTAAGTATCCTTGATGAAACCGATTCAGGACTCGATATCGATGCGCTTAAGATAGTAGCTAACGGTGTGAATAAATTAAAGAATAAAGATAACGCTGCTATAGTCGTTACTCACTACCAGCGTCTCCTTAATTATATTGTTCCCGATTTCGTGCACGTACTTTATAATGGTAGGATCGTTAAATCTGGCGGAAAAGATCTGGCCCTCGAACTTGAGGAAAAAGGATACGACTGGATTAAAGATCATAAGAAACAGTTAGTCGAAGACTAATAAAAGCAGAACTTAAAAAAACAGAAAATCAAAAATGACTGATACCTTAGAATTAAAAGATATAAAAAGCTGGTACATAGATAATTTCAATAAATTTGAAAATAGCCTTAACGGAGGTGCTTCGGCACCAATCCATAAGATACGTAAAGACGCTCTGTCAAATTTTTCAAAATTGGATTTCCCTACTACCAGAAATGAAGAATGGAAATACACCAGCATCGCTCCCCTTCTCAAACATACATTTGTTCCTGCAGAGAAGGGAACTTCTGTAGATGCCTCAAAGATCAAACAATTTTTATTTAATGAACTTGAGCATTCTCTGCTGGTTTTCGTTAATGGTTTTTATTCAGATGAATTGTCTGATATTAAGGATCTTCCGAAAGGCGTCATTGCCGGCAGTATAGCTGATGCTATTGATCATCACCCTGAAATTATTCAGAAGCATTTCAGCAGGTATGCCGATTACAAGGAGCAGATCTTTACGGCGTTAAGTACAGCTTATACAAAGGACGGCGCTTTTGTCTATATCCCTGACGGAAAGATAATTACGGAGCCGCTCCATATCCTGTATCTCGGTTCTGCAGGGAACGAGAAAATCCTGAGTCAGCCGAGGAACCTTTTCGTTGCCGGCAAAAACTCGCAGGCTGCTATCATCGAACATTATGCTTCGCTGGATGATGGTATTTATTTTACAAATACGGTAACCGAAGTCTTTGCTGATGAAAATGCTGTTCTGGATCATATTAAGCTGCAGGATGAAAACAAAAATGCTTTCCACATAGCCAGGATGGAAGTCGATCAGGAACGGAACAGTAATTTCAGCTCTAGTATGATCTCGTTTGGTGCCAGTCTGAGCAGAAATGATTTTAATACAAGATTTAACAATACCGGCGGCGAATGTATGCTGAACGGACTTTTTATGATTGACGGCGAGCAGCTTTTCGATGTTCATACAATGATAGATCATGCCAAACCATTATGCAACAGTCACGAGCATTATAAAGGTATACTCGACGGCAATTCAAGAGGAGTCTTCAACGGAAAAGTGATGGTTCGTCCCGATGCCCAGAAAACCAACGCTTTCCAGGAAAATAATAATATTATCCTTTCGGAAAGAGCTCTGGTTAACACTAAACCACAGCTTGAAATTTTTGCCGATGATGTGAAATGTTCACACGGAGCAACAATAGGACAAATTGAAGATGAAGCCCTTTTCTACCTTAAGTCAAGAGGTATCGGAGATAAAACAGCACGCGGAATGCTTATCCACGCATTTGCAAGCGATGTTGTCAATTCAATAAAAGTAGAACCAATTAGAAATTATCTTGAAGAAATTTTAACAAATAAATTTAACCCGGGACAATAAGTGAATACTAAAACAGAAATATTGTCTAAAGAAACTGATTTTGATATCAAAAAGATAAGAGAAGATTTCCCTATCCTAAAAACAGTAATCAGAGGGAAGCCTTTATGTTACCTTGACAATGCAGCTACTACCCAGAAGCCGCAGCAGGTTATCGATGTGCTTAGCAATTATTATACTTCGATGAATTCCAATATTCACCGGGGAGTTCATACTTTAAGCGAACGCGCCACCGCTGCTTTTGAAGAAGCAAGAGTTAAGGTTAAGAATTTTATAAATGCAAAGAGCGAAAAAGAGATCATATTTACCCGCGGAACTACTGAATCTATTAACCTCGTTGCGAACAGTTTTGGAAGAAGTAATCTTAGTGAAGGCGACGAGATACTGATTACAGGAATGGAGCATCATTCGAATATAGTTCCCTGGCAGCTGATTGCGGCAGAAAAAAATGCGGTGCTTAAGGTTGCCCCTATTACCGATACGGGGGAGTTAATTCTTGATGAATTTGAAAAGCTGATATCAGAACGTACAAAAATTATATCAGTCGTATATGTATCCAATTCACTGGGAACTATAAATCCGGTTGAAAAAATAATTGAGATTGCCCATAAACATGGGGTTCCGATACTGCTGGACGCCGCCCAGGCTGTAAGTCATATTTCTGTGGATATGCAGAAACTGGACTGCGATTTCTTCGCTTTTTCGGGACATAAGCTCTACGGCCCTACCGGTATAGGTGTTCTGTACGGCAAGGAAAAATTACTGGAACAGATGCCCCCGTTTATGGGAGGTGGAGATATGATCTCCAAAGTTACTTTTACAAAAACAACATATAATGAACTTCCCTTTAAGTTTGAAGCAGGTACCTCCAATATTGCAGATGCTATCGGACTGGGTGCAGCGATAGATTATATTAAATCTATCGGTCTTGACTCCATTTCAAAATACGAAAAGCATGTGCTGGATTATGCTACCGATGCGTTATCGAATGTTGAGGGACTGAGAATAATCGGAACTGCTCCGGAGAAAAGCAGCGTTATTTCCTTTGTTCTGAAAAATGTGCATCCCCACGACGTAGGGACTTTTTTGGATTACGAAGGAATCGCTGTGCGGACAGGACACCACTGCACCCAGCCTTTGATGGACAGGTTTAATATTCCCGCAACTTCCCGCGCTTCTTTCGGCATGTATAATACCGTTGAAGAGGCAGATATTCTTGTTAAGGGAATTAAAAAAGTAATTGAGGCATTCAGCTGATGGATAATGATTTAAGAGAACTTTACCAGCAGGTAATACTGGACCATAATAAGAGTCCGAGAAATTTTAAGAAGCTCGAAACTGCAAACCACTACGCCGAGGGTTATAATCCCCTTTGCGGCGACAGGATTGACGTTTACGTAAAACTGGATGATGATAAGATTGAAGATATTTCGTTTGTCGGTTCCGGATGTGCAATATCCAAGGCTTCGGCATCATTGATGAGTACAATGGTAAAAGGAAAAACGATCGGTGAAGCCGAGAAAATATTTCGAAAAGTTTCATCATCTTATCACGGGAAAAATGGATGAGGAAGTAAATACCGATGAAGTCGGCAAGCTGGCTGTGTTTGCAGGAGTAAGAGAATTTCCTTCACGAGTAAAATGTGCGAGCTTAGCATGGCATACTTTAATTTCGGCCTTGAAAGAACAGAACAAAACCGTAACAACGGAATGAAAAAAGAAACAACCGAAGTGATTAACAAACAGGAACTTGAAGAGAAGATCATAGCGATGCTTAAAACATGCTATGACCCCGAAATCCCGGTTAACATTTTCGAACTCGGGTTAATTTATGAAATTCAGATCGACAATGAGGGGAATGTTGTAGTCAAGATGACCCTTACTTCACCTGCCTGTCCCGTTGCGGGTTCTCTGCCGGGAGAGGTACAGGAAAAAGTATATTCCATTCCTGAAGTAAGAAATGTAAAAGTTGAGCTTGTCTGGAATCCGCCCTGGGATAAGGACATGATGTCGGATGCCGCCAAGCTTGAACTCGGAATGTTATAATTAATAAACCAAATAATAGGAGTAGATAAGTATGTTTAATATTATGTCGCGTCCCCCCCTTTATGATCAGGATGCTGTTCAGCCTATGAGAGATGCATTAATCGCCGTAGGCTTCAATGAATTGTTGACCCCCAAGGATGTTGATGATGCAATAAATGTAAATGATGACCAGATAGTACTTGTTATGATCAACTCAGTCTGCGGATGTGCTGCAGGCAGTGCAAGACCGGGTGTCTCACTCGCACTTCAGCATAATGTTATTCCCGACAGACTGGTTACAGGTTTTGCGGGACAGGAAAGAGAGGCGGTCGACCGCATTAGACAATATATTAAAGGATATCCGCCTTCGTCGCCAAGTATCGCAATATTTAAGAACGGACAGCTGATGTACTTTATGCAGAGATATAATATTGAAGGACGTTCGGCAGATGAAATTGCTTCCGATCTCAGGGAAGCGTTCGATGAACTCTGTACAAAACAGGGTCCCTCAATTCCCAAAGATGTTTTTGAAAAAGTGACTTACGCAGTTCAGTGCGGATCGAAGATCCCGTTGTACAAAGGTTAGATAAATTTATAAGGGGCTGTCATTGAAATGTTGTTTCAACCTCGTAACTATAAGTTCGAGGGAGTTTTAAACTGAGAAATTTTAAGATCTCTCCCTTCGGTCGGGATGACAATTACCCGGCCGATATGACGTTTAATATTCTTTGACAGCCCTAAATTAATAAAGAAGAAAAGATAAAATGAAATTCAGTACCCAGGAAGAATATGGTTTGCGATGCCTGATAAGAATAGCGAAATCCAAATCCCCTAATGGATTAACTATTCCCGAGATCAGTGAGTTGGAAGGTTTATCTACTGCCCATGTAGGTAAGCTGCTGCGTATACTCCGATTGGGTGAATTCATTGAAAGCAGCCGCGGACAGACAGGAGGTTATAAGCTTTTAAGACCACCGGATGAGATAATTATTGGCGAGGTTCTTGAAGCACTCGGTGGAAAACTTTATGAATCTTCTTTCTGCGACATTCATTCGGGCATTCAGAATATCTGCACTAATTCAATCGACTGCTCAATACGTTCTCTGTGGAGTAAAGTACAATCGCTGCTCGACAGCGTTCTCGATAAACTTACACTTAAAGACCTTCTGGGAAACGAAGATGAGGTTTCATCCATCGTAACCAGCTTTACCCAGGAAACAAATCCTCTTACAAGTGAAACTTAATAATTGGTTACTACCCTGATAACAGGATAATACTCCCCTTCCCTGATCCAGTTATTATATTCATCATACACGATAATACCGATCATACTCTGCGGTTCAAGCCCCAGCACAAGCACGTTGCTGTTCAGCTGATTTATCGGTACATATAAATATTTATCTTCCTCAATTCTATCTGTTACTTCAGTTTTAACAACAGCATCCGGCAGCATAAGCTCTTCAAGAAAAACAGAATCTATTTTTTCTATATAATATTTCTGGAATTTATCCGATGGTCTTTTTTTATAAGATTCATAAACCACTCCATGGTCGTCCAGCATTTTGATCAGGTTAATCGAATCCTTCGGTACCAGGTAGCCTGCAGGTTTATTTACTGTCATAACAGGTTTAACTATTGAGTGATATTCTTCGGCAATGACTGTAGTATCTTTCCCTGTATTTACAGATTTCAGCGTCAGCTTCAGACTGCTGTCGGCCCCGACATGCTCCATCCTGATGGCAGCGGGATCTCCTTCCTTCGAATTCCTTAGCTTTTCCCTTTCATCCTTAACCATCGTCTTAATAACATCTTTGTTGTTGACAACAAAGCTGATAAAGGCCTCCATTGCCGTTTTCTGTCCCTCAGCCCGGTGCTTAATATTATCAAGAAAAGCATCCTTTCCGTTCAGGCCTTCAAGTATAAAAGAAAATGAATTCAGTATCCCGAAGCTCTGCCTGCCGTCGTTAATATCAACTGTGCTGTGTCTGAACCTGCTTACTCCCGGGGGACCTCCGAGTATATAATTATTGAAGGTAAACCCTCTTTCATTTAAATAGTGTGAAGCATAAGGAAAGAAAACCTTGTTTGAATATTCCCTGATCCTGGCTGAAACATTAATATCTGTCGTCGCTCCAAACTGCTCGTCAAAGTTCTTAACATAACCGTACTCTAGCCAATCGTCCCCGTAAGGGTAATATTCGTGTACATCAAGCGTCGCCTCAGGAAGGTACCGGTTAAAGAGTTTATGCAGCCCGATTACCTCCGGCTGCGTTAAGATGAGGTGGTTTCTGTTAAGGTCAGCGTCATTTCCGTTCCTTCTTTCATTAACCGCCGCTCCGTCGGGATTCATCTGCGGAACCAGCATCAGTTCAGCCGCCTGCAGGAAGTCGTCAAATTCTCCTGACATAATATCCTTAAGAAGAAGTAACGCACCTTCCTTACCAGACTGTTCGTTTCCATGCTGCTGAGCAAATATCAGAATTTTTATCTTCGCCGGGTCTTCACCGAATCTCCCGTTTGAGATGAACAATACCGGGACTTTCCTTCCCTGGACAGTTTCAGCGATGTAATCAAGTTTAATTCGTTTATCTTTTTGTGCAGTCTGCTGAAGCCAGGAAATCATCTGTACAGTACGATGTCAGACTGTCATAATTATTTTCTTCAAGAGGGGTCGATGATTGCTGAGGAAATATCATCATTGTGCTGAATAAAAGAGTGATAAAAATGTATTTCATTGAAATATTCCTTTCGCAGAAGTTTCATATTTTCGACGAGTCACGGATTCAAGAAAATCCTCATCAACAATGGCTCCGCACCCGGGCTGATCGGGTACATTAAGTGTTCCGTCATAATTCAGCTTAAACGGATTCAGAACTATATCCCTGTCAAAATACCGGTCATTAGCGCTGATATCTCCGGGATAAACAAAACCCTTAAGAGATGCAAGAGCAGCATTAAAGGTCCTGCCTATTCCTGTTTCAAGCATTCCCCCGCACCAGACAGGAACAGATTTGTTATAGCACAGATCATGGATTTTCCGCGCTGCAGTTAAGCCGCCTACACGGGAAGGCTTGATGTTTATTACCCTGCAGGCATCAATCTCCAGGGCAAAAGCAGCATGCGCCGGAGAGGTAATACTTTCGTCGAGACAAACGGCCGTCCTTAATTCTTTCTGAAGCTTCGAATGTTCAAAAATATCATCATGTGCAAGAGGCTGTTCAATGAGCAGCAGATCAAACTCATCAAGTTCTTTTAAATGTTCAGCGTCGGCAAGAGTATAAATACTGTTTGCATCTACCTGAAATAATATGTGCGGGAAGTTTTTCCTGATAGCTTTCACGGGGGCAATGTCATACCCGGGTTTTATTTTAATTTTGATCCTTTGATACCCTTCTTTCAGATATCCTTCAACCGCATCAAGAACCGAGTATAAATTTTTCTGAATTCCAATGCTTACGCCGACCGGTATAATTTTTTTATCCCCTCCCAGATAGGCTGATAAACTCATTCCAGCCTGCCTGGCAGCAAGATCCCACACAGCAAATTCAAGTGCTGTTTTCGCAATTTTGTTTCCCCGAACAGGATTAAACAAATCGTCAACCTGCTCAGGATGTGAAATATCTTTATCGAGAAGTATCGGAACCAAAAAATCTTTCTGTATCGACCAGGCAGTATCCGTGGTTTCTTCATTATACCAGGGCTCTTTGCCTGCAGGTGATTCACCCCAGCCTGTTAATCCTTCAGAATAAATCTTTGCAATGACAGCATAATTGCCGTCCTCAACCCACCCGCTTGTTTCAAAGGGTTTCTTATAAGGCAGGAAAATCTGCCGGAGTTCTATTCGCTCAATCTTCATTTCAATAAAATAATTTTTTTTGTTGATGCAAAACCTTCCGATTCCAGCCTGCAAAAATAGACTCCTGAAGGAAGTGAACCGGCATCAAATGAAATGGAATATTCACCGGGCATTTTATATTCTTCGACAAGGGTCTTAATTTCATTTCCCAGTAAATCATAGATTTTAATTTTTATACCGGCTGCATGGTTCAATCTAAAAGTAATATTTGCTGAAGGATTAAATGGATTGGGAAAAATATTTTTAAGGTAAAATCCTGATTCCTTTTTTCCTTTTGAATTAATTGTTGATGACGGTTCGGTAAATTTTCTTTCAGTTAAAGAAAATGAAAGCCCATCATAAGTAGTAAGAGAAAAACGAAGATTATTCATGGCAACTACCTGGCGCGTTCCGCTGTTTTGAGAAGCATGATATGCAGAAGAATCGACATAAGTTGTTGATGAAGCATCAACAATGATTACAGGGACAGTACATATGCTGCTGATAGATTTTTCTGTGCTGTAAATTCTCGTGTATGCAGCGCCATCCGTGTATATCCCGATTTTATTCCTGTTTCGCATCATTCCCCATAACAATGCTGAGACCCGGTTTTCGTAATAGTCTTCCGAATCAAAAAGCAGCGGCTGATAAATCAGATCACCAAACAGTCCTAATCCGGGGTTGTTCGTCATCTCACCGTAGAAAGAGGCATAAATGTAATCATCTGTTCCATCTATATAATTTTGTCCTGCCACTTTTCCACTGTTACCAAACAAAAAGACAGGTGCTTTATTATTAATTTTTTGATAAAAAGACTGCGGCACTATATAAGTTGAATCATTTAAAATACTTAAGACCTGTAGAGAATCTCCGGCAATAATAAAACAGCTGCAATTTTCTATTTCTTCAGCGACTGTGGTATTATTTAATTCTGATTCCTGCAGAAATACCGTCGTATATGAGAAATTATGCTGATCAAGGAAATCTGTTAATTCAGCCAATTGCTGACTAAACCCGGGATGTGAAAGCACAACAATATCCTGTGAATTATTCTGAGTTAAAAATGAAGTTAGCGCTTCATTTAAAGAACCGCTAATCGAATTGTCAGCAGTCATCCACAGATCGGTTTTAGGAAAATTGAGATGGATTGTTGTATCAACTTCAGACGCACCTGGCGGGATGAAATTTATTTCCCTGTTAATAAAATCATATTTCCATCCCTCCGTAAGCTGATCACATTTTAGGTTTTCAATAAAATAATTTCCTGAATTATAGGAACTGAAATGACTTTTTTCATCTGCACGGAATATAGCTACAGCCCCGCTTCCCATAACTGTTCCTATTCCATTATTATCTATACATAATGCGGTCCGGTCATCAATGCCGGCTCCCATTAAATCAATACCTTCCAGGAAATGATAATTATAGAGGAAGGGAATCAGTCTTCCGAATCTTCCGCGTTCAATAAAATGAGTATCAAAAAGTACATCCGGGACAAGATTAAGAAAATCATTTTCGAGTGTAATTGTATAGCCAAAGGGATTTATTAAAGCTGAACGTGGAACTGCACTGTTGTGTTCCGCAGAAAAATCAACATTACCTAAAACGGCAGCACCGGCACTGGTACCGGCAATTACTCCGCCATGTTGATAAACATATAGAATGGCATCTTCGGTTTTAGTGTCTTTCCATTTCGAAATATACTGCCACTGATCTCCGCCCCGAAGAAAAATTGCTTTTGCTGTTATCAGCTCATCATAGGTTGATTGTAAATTTGCCTGTTCTGTTGAAGTAATTGCCTTATTATAAACTGTATCCGCGCCAAGCCAGGTAAAATAGTCGGGAAGCCAGTTTGTAGCCCCTTCTGCGTAGGAGAGAATAATAATTTTTCCGCTGTCGGACTTTTGAACTATCCACCCGTAAGGCTGATCACTCCAATCGTTATAATCCTCGCTTCCTCCGCCAACAGCACAAATAAATCCCTGGGCTAAAAGTCGTGAAGAAAGAAAAACTAAAGCTATAAATAATAATCTCATTTAATTAAAAGGTGACACCTACTGTAACTCGATGAACACTTGGCAGTATATCATAAAGTGCATATGCATAATCAAAATATACACTGCTGCCTGAGAAAGGCACATTTGCACCGGCTCCGAAAGTAAAGTCCTCATCATCGTAGTTATATTTATATCCTGTCCTCAGATACAGTCTGTCGAAGAATGAAAACTCAGTTCCGAAGTGAAGTCTTTCGCTGTTATCGTTTGGATGCACAGCATCAATGCCGCCTCTTATTTTCATAAAGTCAGCCGTGTATATGTCGAATCCGATACCCACCTGGAAGTTAAGCGGAAGAGGATATGTGTCGGTTTTAAGCGAGGCCGGGGCAAGTCTGCTTGTAGGATAATTATCATTCTTGTTATAAACTATATCAAGATCGGGACCCTCAAACTGGAGTTCGCCTCCGAAATTTGCCATGCTCATCGCGATAGTCAGATTCTGAAAATCGAGACGGTACTGTGTGCCTATATCAAAAGCGAATCCTGAAGCTGTTTCATTCCAGATTCTCTGTGAAACATATTTAACAGTTACGCCTACACCGAACCTGTCCGTAAGATATTTCGCATAACTTAATCCCAGTGCCAGATCTCCGGCATCAAAAAATCTTCCCGTTCCGTTCGGTTCTTCTTCCGTCGTTATCTCCATTTCGCCTGTGGTAAAGGATATAAGGCTTAAAGCAATGGCACCTGCATCCTGCATATTATACACTACTGCCGCGGCATTCAGATCAAAAAGATCGAACCAGTTCATATACGAAAACTGAGCCTCAATATTATTTACCTTAACGATTCCGGCAGGATTCCAGAATACAGATGACGCATCACCTGTCAAGCCTACCACCGCACCTCCCATTGCTGTTTCCCGCGCACCGACCGGTATCTGCAGGAACTGGGCTCCTGATGTCCCGAGGTTCGCATTTTGTGCAAGAGAAGACCCTGCCATCAATATAGCTGCTATGATTGTAATAATTTTTTTCATATAAACTCCCATAGTATTACCTGCTGTAAATTTTATTTGATTACAGCAAACCGATCTTTGAATTCTGATCCCGCCGACTTTACAACATAGATGTAAACTCCCGGGGCAATCTCCCTTCCGCTTTCGGTTCTGAGATCCCAGACCTCAGTTCCGTTTGAAGAATTATGATGAAGGGTTTTAACCAGGTCCGCATTAACCGAGAAAATATATATTGTACATTCTGAAGGAAGATTTATAAACTGCATCTGACGCAGCGGTTCCCTCCTTAGCTCACCGTATTCTCTTTCGTAAAGACTGGATACCATGTAAGGATTAGGAACGACTTTTATGTTTTTAATATTATCTGCGACTACAGAGGGCTGAACCTCCGCACCCTTAATCTTAAAGCTGTAGCTGTCCCTGATGTCAGGAAGCACCGGGGCTAAAGTTTGTACAGAAAAAATATTTCCCGAACCCGGAGGATTCCCCGAAGAGAAGGTCACCTTACCTTCAATTCCGTCAAATTCAAATGTATCGAGGTTGTAAAGTGAGTCGTCTGCGAGCACTGTATCCATCGCAGAATTTTTTACTAAAACCGAAATGAAACCGTCGGCTCCGTTCTTTCCGTTTCCGGTAACAGATACCAGATACAGATCGGTTGTAATAAGAGTATCGGCAGACACAGAAAACTGCATATCAATATTATCAGTTCCGCCAACCCTCGATACTTCCTGTATAACATCAGGCTGGACAAGACTGAAGAATACACCGTCTATTGTCGATTGCTCCTGTCCCATACTGATCGGCCTGGCATTAACAACAGTATCCTGTCCATTACGAACAACATTTACAGAATAATTTATAGTGATCAGGTCACCCGATTCAGGCAGCTTTTCGGGAGGCGTCGATGGATCGTCTGATAGTATAGCCTTTACACCATATCCCGGAAAATCAATTGGTCTTCCTCCCGGCGGATAATTATATCCTTCCCTGCCGATTATTTCTCCTGTAGTGAGGTTCAGAATGTTATAGGCGGAAGGAGACGTGAACTGGATTCCAAGTTTATAGGGTGTTGTTAAAGACGTATCGGTTATCTGCAGACTAACAGAGGTCTCAAGGTCACCTTTTTCCTTTTTGATCGTATATAAAAAGTCCGCCTTATAACTATTACCGGCCAGGTCCGTCGAATCAACAGGATCAACCTTAAATACATAATTTGATTCACCCGACAGCTGCTGAATATCATATGAAGAAACCGGTTCACGTCCTATCGCGTCAGATCTTGGAGTAATTGAGATGGTATTTACAGATTCAAGTGTGTTGCCGATAGGACTTTCAAGACTCTCAATATTTGCGTCTCCCCTATCGTATGAAGTAATTGAATACCAGTATTCAAAGCCGTTTGTTACAGTCGTATCGGTATAGGTGTATTGAAGTCCTGTATTCTTTCCCTGACTGTTTAGTATATCGAAGTCAGCAATCTTGTTCCAGCTGGCTCCCTGGTCCTGACTGCGGTAAATCCGGTAACCCTCAAAATCATATTCACCTGTAAATTTATCCTGAGATCTTTCTGCCGCATCATCCCAGAAGAGAATAGACTTAAATGCACCAGCCTGACCATATAAATGGGGACGTGCTGGTGGTTTGGGTAATTCGAAGTTTGCATTTACAGTACTCTGCGCCTGGTCCGTAGCATCCAGAATTTCTTCGAGTGTTTCTCCTGCTACAAGAGCTGTAATAAATGTCAGGGTGTCCCCGGCATTCAGAACGTAAGGACCGGAAGAAACATTGGCGAGAATGTCCATACCCGAAGCAGGGATTGTTGCGGGATCATCTATATGGATGGAAGTGTTGTTTCCCGGGTGGAAAAATCTTGGACCAATCGATGAATTGTATAAGCTTTGTGCACTCGACATTATACCATACTGAACTGTATCGATATCAAGGTCATCATCATAAAGATTGTAGTGCATATCTGTAATCCCGGGCTCAACACCGTTAACTTCCGGTGTTTTCAGAAACGCAACTCCGAAGTAGCCTGTTTTTCCGTCAGGCCATTCATTTGAGATCCCATCGTCAAAGAAGTAGACAACTTTTTTCTCAGCATTATAATCGAGCTTGTCATCGGCATACTCGGGATCGCCTCCGCTCACGTTCCCTACATCAATATCAGTATACAGATCAAAATATACTCCCGAATAGTTATTCTGGCTTACATTGATTATCTGGAACTTATAGAAGATAATATTTTTAGCGAAAGTGACTCCGAATGCATACCCTGTCTGGGCTACAACCAGTCCAAGTACACTTTTTGTATTATTACTGTCGCTGTAAACGCAGTAACTATCCTGATCGGAGATTATTACCGGGTTTCCCTGTGCATCCTTAACAGGCCAGCCAAGCTGCGGATTCCAAGTTTCCGGGTTGTCGCTGAATGCGATCTGTGCTAATGCTGTATTATGGTAGCCTCCTACAGCTTCCCATTCTTCATCAGTAGTATACCTTCCCTGAACCACATTTCCGGGTATACCAACCATAGGATTAATTCTGTAGATATAATGTTTGGTGCTGTTAATAGGAAACTCTCCTGAAGGTCCCTCTGTTATACGCCTCGGATAAAGCTTTCCGCGATTTTCGAAGAAGAGACCTATGTTACTTGCATTGTGGGTACCTGCAGCACGGTCATTTATGCCAAGCACTTTGTCAAAGGCTGAACGGTAAGAGTCTTTATCCTTCTCCTGAGCGGGTGCGAAAGCAGAAAAGATAATGACGGCCAGTAAAATATTAAGAGTTGTTTTCATAGTTTTTTACTATTGCAAATTGTTCAAAATTTAAATGTGGCTCCAAGCCTGATTGATCTCGGTGGTCCGAAGTTTGAAGGATCACGCATATATTCCTGAGAAAGGTTTCCCTCGAACGTGAAATTCGGATCACCTGTATCGCCATAGACATAAAGCACATTCCTGTGGTCAGTCAGATTAATTATCTCTGCAAATATTCTTACGGTATAACTGCTTACTATCGGAAATTCCTTACCGACCATCAGATCGATTGAATAAGTTGCAGGCATACGAAGCGAGTTTTTTTCAACAAAACCGATATCCCTGCCGCTTGGCGTATAAGGATAGCCTGAAGCTGCTCTGGCAATAACGCTTATGTCCATTCGCTCCATAAAATGACTTCCGAAGAGTACAGGCCCTTCTTCTTTCGGAATTGTGAATGTCCCCGAAAGATTAAAGACATGTGTTTTATCGAAGTCCAGGTAATAAAGCTGAGTTGATTCCGAAGTGCCGGGGTACTGCTCGGTTTCCGATGAGGCACTTCCCTTTGATACGGAATAGGTATAAGTGAGACCTCCTGAAAAATATTTGTCGGGACGAATATCAAGGTTGATCTCAAAACCTTTAACATTAGCATAATCCTCATTTACATAGAGGGTATAGCCTGTATACCTTCCGTCAACATAAGGGAAAAAGTAGCGCGTACCAATAAGTCCCGTTATGTCTTTATAGTATGCTGTTAAATCAATCGCAATTCTGTCGCTGAACTGATGGGAGATACCGACTTCATATGCAATTGTTCTTTCAGCGTCCAGGTTTGCCTGTCCGAACAGCGGTTCTCTCACATTCAGATCGTACTGCCTGTTCTCAAAGAGAAATTGATACTCAGGATTCTGGAAGAAATGACCGTAAGCAAAATGAAGTTTGGTTCTGTCGGATATAGGATGTGCGATACCAATTCGCGGTGAAAACTGCGATCTGGGTTTAACAGTTACTACAGAAGAAGGATCAAGGGGATTGTTCCTGAATTTTGCGTTTGCATTCAGGTAATCGTATCTCAATCCAAGGTTGATTACAAGGTAGGGAAACTCGATCTTATCCTGTGCATAAACCGCCATCTCATACGGTTTGGTGGAATAATCATTTATATAAGGATAGTTTCGTGTAGGATCATAAACATTAAAATACCTCAGCCAGTGCTGCTTAAAAGCTCCGCCGAATTTAACTTCATTAAGTGATCCTATCTGCCAGACAGCATCAAGTTTTGCATCTGCGGTAACGGTACGACTGTCACGAACTTCAACAGGATCTGCAAGTGAATAGAATTCGAAGCCTGTACCGATATCGAGATACTGCCATTCGCTTGACGGTATATAATCAGCAGTATCCTTATCTATGCCTGAGTAAAAACCCTGGTTGAAATAAGAGAGTTTCAGATCATAGAAAAAATTGTTGGCAATAGTGTGGGTAAGAGTCAGTGCGCTCTGCCAGCTGTCTGATCTTCTTCTCAGGTACTGATCGGGAATATATCTGTAGCTTTGACTGTAGCCCTGGCTTGCCCCGATACTGCCTCTGTTAAGAAACGAGATCCTCACTCCGCGGATGAGAGATGAAGTTATCTTTGCTAATCCTGTTTTTTCCCGGTTATATCCAAAAGGAAGATAGCTGCCCCGCCGGTCGCTCTCACCTGAAATAAAGAAGTTTATTTCTTTTGATATTATTGGTCCGCTCAGAGAGCCGTTTATTCTAGCTTCATGAAGGTCTGCGTATCTCTGCACTCCAAACTCGCTTGTTCGGTATTCAAGCTTTCCTGAAAAGTTGTCTGTACCGTCTCTTGTTACTATGTTAACAACACCGCTCAATGCGTTCCCGTATTCAGCATTGAAGGTACCTGAAAGAAGACTCATTTCCTGGATTGCATCGTTATTTATCTGTGTTGCCAGTCCTCCAAGTAAAGGATCCTGCACATACATTCCGTCTACCAGATAGGCCACCTCGTTGGATCTTCCTCCTCTTATATGAAGATTCGAACCGCTGCCTACAACTCCTGCCTGCAGACTTAAAAGTTCGGTAAAGGTTGAAACCGGCAGTGCCTCAATTTCTTCCCTGGTTAAAACGGAAATTGAACTTGTCAGGTCTTTCTGTATCATCGGGGTTTTGGCAGTTACAACCACCTCACCTACTTCAATCGACTTGGGAGACAGCTGCACGGGAAGATTGGTCGTCTGATCCACAATTATCTTTACACCCTCAACAAGAACGGTTTCATAGCCCAGGTAACTGACGCGGACATCATAGGTGCCGGGAGGAATGTTGAGAATGATAAAATTTCCGTCGGGATCTGAAGCTCCGCCAACATTGGTACCGCTTATCAGAATATTTGCACCGGGCAGCGGATCACCTGTTTGAGAATCGGTAACTTTCCCGGTAAGCTTACCGGTAGTTCCCGCTATCAAATGAATTTGAAGTACTATAATCAGCAGTAAAAATTTTTTCATAATAACTCCCGGTCAATTATCCCGTCCGCATGATTGGGAGGAATAATCTACCTCACAATTAATTTTTGGTTTTCAGTCAGTCTGTTGCTCTCCTGCAGCACTTTCTCAGCTTTCTGTTTATTCTTCAGCGCACATTCAGTAGCAATTGCATTTATTACTACCGAGATTGCGGCAAATGAATTCGTATATAACATATTCTCGCTCTGCACAACGAGGTTTATGTCTGAATAAAGTGTAACGGGCGAGGCTTCTTTATTGGTTATGGTTATTATTTTTATCCCTTTACTTCCGGCATATTCACAGGCTTCAATAGTTTCTTTTGAATATGGGGGAAATGAGAACGCAATAACCAGATCCTTTTTATTCAGGAACATTATCTGCTCATGAAAGATTGTATAATCGTGCTTGAACACTGATGCATCGATTCCTACCTGTGTAAGCTGGTAAGCAAGTATCTCGGCAAGCAGATATGAAATTCCGAGTCCTGCAGTAAACACCCGGTCTGCTTTTCCTATCTCCTTCACAGCTTTGGTGAAGTTGTCCCTCTCTATCAGAGTAAGTGTATCATTGATATTTTTTATATCCTGGTTAGCTACCGCGGTCAGCAGGTCCTCTTCTACTTTCCGTTTATCAAAGAGAGGAAAGATCATTCTTCCGCTCAGCTGACTTTGAAGAGACTCTGCAATCGCATCCCTGAGTTCGCTGTAGCCTGAAAATCCTGTGCTCTGGGCAAACCTCACTACGGAAGCCACGCTGATGCCTGTCTCTTTAGAAACTTCCTGTACACTTAAGAAAGGAATGCTGTCAAAATTATCGATGAAATAATCCGCCATCTTTTTCTGGTTTTTCGGCAGATCATTATACTTTTCGCGAATTTTTTCTTTTATTTCCTGGTATCGGGCCATTACTTTAAATGATTAAGTTATATCAGCAAAAGCAGTCCCGGCCGCCTTCATACGGCCGGGCTTATAGTGATCTTATTTAATGAGCATCATTTTTTTGGTTGACGTAAAGCTGCCTGCTCTTAAAGTATAGAAATATATTCCGGCAGACAGATTCGATGCATCGAAATTGATGTCATAGCTTCCGCTTTCCATCTCCTTATTCAGGATTGATGTAACTTTTTGCCCAAGCAGGTTGTACACATCAAGTGTAACCCTTTCCCTTTGAGGTAATGAAAAAGAGATCACTGTCGATGGATTAAAGGGATTAGGGAAATTCTGCAAGAGACTGAACCTTTCGGGAATCAGAGTAACCTCAATAATATCTGAATATGAGAATGTCCCGCTATAGTCTATCTGTTTCAACCTGTAGCTGACCTGAGTCGAATTTAAAGCCGGGTTATTATCAGTAAACGCATATACCTGAGGCTCTGAAGTAGTACCCGCACCTTCCCTGAATCCAATAGTATTCCACACTCCGTCAATCATTCGTTCAATCTCAAAACCATGGTTATTAACCTCAGTTGCAGTCTGCCAGTTAAGAGCAACAGATCCCGGAGATACCTTTGCGGTAAAAGATGTCAGTTCTACAGGAACGATCTGCATATATTTTTGTTCTGCCAACAGCATATTGTCAAGCATTTCACTTTCACTTGTTCCAACTGCCACAGCGTAATAAACAAATACAGAATCCTGGGGATCAAGAGATATAGGATCCTGAGCTGTTATGAATACCGGTCCATCCGCTGTATTAGATACATACTCGGGATCTATCATCCCATGGTTCATCCAGTTCCAGTAATCTGTATCGACAGAATAACCAGAATACCATTCAAAAGCCGTAAACGAAACAAGTGGATGAGATAATAATTTAAATCCTATATTTTCACCTCCCCTGTGCGAACGAATTAGAGTGTTCGCAGCATCGTAGGAAACCGTATCAAATCCATAACTACCGTCAGGTTGGGTAATTGTTTCCACTCCTATAAGCGCAGGAAACGCATCAGATTCACGGTTTTTAACCGTGAATTTCAAAATAGCGTACGAGCCATCAGTCCAGCCATAAACGTTTAATCTCTCAAATACATTTGGGGCCAGACCCGAATAATCGTTATTATATCCCCCGGTAATCTCAAAATCGCTTAATTGTGGATTGGTCACGAGAGTAGTTGGTTCCTCATTTTCAGCATCATTGGTATAATCAAATACCGCATTCTGATCCATGCCAACTAGTAAAGAAAGTCTCTGAACCTGTATAGTTCCATTCTCATCGGGTGTATAGATCCTGAATCTTCCGTAAGAATTAACTGTAACTCCTACAGTACCTGTGTTAAAACTTGCCTGTGCAAAGGTATCTGCACAAAGAATTACAATTGATAAGAAAAAAACAAATAATAAATTTTTCATTTTTCACCTCTTCCTTAAAGGATTTTTACTTTCAGCTGCTAATTATTTCAGCAGCAGCATTTTTTTTGTTAGACTAAAATCTCCCGTGGAGATTTTGTAGAAGTACACCCCGCTGCTCAGCGAAGAGGCGTCAAAATCAACCGTGTAATTACCGGCAGCCATTTCACCATTTACAAGTACCGATACCTCCTGTCCCAGAGAGTTATATACCCTTAAAGTCACTGCCTGTTTTGATGGTAATGAGAATGAGATCTTTGTTGCAGGGTTAAAAGGATTAGGGAAGTTCTGTGACAAAGAGAAGTTCCAGGGATTAAGGTTATTAGTCATCTATCATCATAAACACCGGTCAATCATCTGATATTTTGCAACAGCCGAATCCATATTGGCGAGCATCATCTCGTCTGATCATTGCCAAAGGAAATTGCATAATAGACAATCATTGAATCCTGCGGGGCAAGGGTTACAGGGATCCTGAGCGGTGATTGTAACAGGACCATCAATCAGTGTTAGAGATATACTCGGGCATGACTGATCCGTAATCGTCATCCAGTTCCAATAGCTGGAATCGACGTAATAACTATCATACCATTCGAAATGAATACAGAGAATTAAGCGGATGAGAAAGAAGTATCATACCTACATTATGCAATCCGCAGGTGAAATCTTATCACATCATTATCCATCACATATGAGACTGTATCAAAACCATCAGACCTGATCAAGTTCAGGGATCAATATCCAGACCCAAAGATGGCATCAAATGAATTTGCTTCACGATTTGTAATAATAAATTTCATCAGCAGGAAGGATTCGCCATCCCAGCCGTATATGTTAACCTTTTCTACAATGTTAGGGGGCAGAGCTGACCAGGCATTATTAAAGGCACCGAATATTTCAAAATCACTAATCTGCGGATCAGCAACATTAATAGTCGGTTCCTCATTGTCAGCATCATTCTGATAATCAAATACATGCTGTTCATCCATACCGACAAGTACCGAAATCCTCTGCATATCAGGCTCTGTAGCCAATGTATCGGGAACATACAACCTTATTCTGCCGTATGAGTTTACGGTGACCCCGATTGTACCCGTTTCGAATGCTGCCTGCGAAAATATTTCTGGCGATGCAGTAATAATAAGAGTAATGAGAGTAAAGAGGTAAAGTAACATTCGTTTCATAACTTAACCTTTCATTAATTAATTAAAGAAATTTAAGAACACAAAAATTCATTATTTCAATTAGTGCCAGCCGAACAGGAACGGCGGTATAAGAAGCAGCATTCCTGTTATAAGAAAAATAAATTCCAATGGCAATATCCAGCGTGCCCACTTTTCCCACGGAATCTCAGCAAGAGAAAGCACACCCATTGTAACGGCAGATGTAGGTATGATCAAATTACTGAAGCCGTCGCCGAACTGGAAAGCAAGTACGGCTGTCTGTCTGGAAACATCAACCAGATCGGCAAGCGGGGCCATTATGGGCATGGTAAGAACTGCCTGTCCGCTTCCCGACGGCACAAAAAAGTTTAGCAGAGTCTGTACAAAAAACATTGCCTGAGAAGAAACCACAGGATGGAATGAGGAGATCGGTGACGAGAGCGCAAACAGTATTGAATCGATTATTTTTCCATCCTGTGATAAAATAAGTATTCCGCGTGCCAGCCCTATTATCAACGCAGTGCCTACGAGGTCTTTGGCTCCCTTTATGAACGAACCGGTAATTTCATCTGCTTTAAGACCTCCGACAATACCCACAATTATCCCGGTTATTAAAAATACTGCAGCAAGTTCCTCAATAAACCATTGATACCTTAGCACACCAAATATGAGCACTGCCAATCCTGCCAGAAAAGTGATCAGCACAAGCTTATGTCTTCCGGATATTCCCTTATGGTTCTCAACTTCCGAGTGATCTATATCTTTCCTTTTTTCCTTATCGATTGAATATGTGATACTTTTTTCCGGATTCTTTTTAATTTTCCGGGCATAAAGCATTACGAAAGCGATTGCAACAGAAGTAGTTATCAGCCAGCAGATACCACGGTAAACTATTCCGCTGAATAAAGGCAGTCCCGCAATCTCCTGTGCAATTCCAACAGTAAAAGGATTCAAGAAAGCACCCGCAAATCCTGCCCCGGCACCTACAAATGGAATTGCTACACCCGTTATCGTATCGTATCCGAGAGTAAGAGCTAGAGGAACAAAAACCAGAATAAAAGGAATAACTTCTTCACTCATACCGAATATTGCCCCGGCAAGTGAGAAAATGATCATAAAAATAGGTATGAGCATAAGACGCACAAGACGGGAATCTTTATGAAGCTTCGCGATACCGAGTATAAGTGAATCAACTGCTTCAGTTTTCTGGAATACCGCAAAGGCTCCTCCCACAATAAAAACCAGACCGATGATAAGCGAGGCATCCACAAAGCCGCGTATTGGTGCCATAAGCAGATCGCCTATGCCCTGGGGATTCTCAGCTTCGTAGTGAAATGAACCGTTAACAACTTCCTTTTTTCCGTCAACTATTGTTCTCTGATATTCCCCGGCTGGTATTACCCACGTAAGGATAGTGGTAATTATCAGAAGCGAGAAGATGATGACATAAGTATTCGGTATTTTAATTTTAGCTAAATTCATTGAATGATTTCAGCTTTATTCAAATCATATTTTTGTCCTGCTGTAAGAATGTTCATCTCCATATTGTTTACAGAAAACTTTCCCGCATTATTCGTCTTTATGCCGGAAGCTTTGAGAGGATTATAAATAATGACCTCGCTCTCCCCGAGCACCTCGAAGGTATTATCAGGCTTTACCAGGATAGCTGTCGATTCATCAATACCGATTCCCAGCAAGTCCGGGTGTTCAAGAATAACGGTTATTAATCTATTATTTCTTTTCCTTTTAATAAAGTGCTGGTCTATCACAGCTTTGGTAACAAATCCAAAGCCCTCCGTAGTTTCAATGTTACCTTTTTCAATTATATTGAAGGCCTCTGTGCTGTCTTTATTAATAAGTTCATTACCGGTTATCATTACTTTGCTCATTACTGCCGCTCCGGCACTTGTCCCGCCTACAACTCCGCCGTTCGCATAAATATCCCTTATCTTTTTAAGAAGACGCGTCCCGAGCAGATCAGCCGTAAGAAGACTTTGATCGCCTCCGCAGAAATAAACTCCCGTTACGTGCTCCAGTTTATTAACAATCGAGTCGTCATCGGCTGTCGATTTGTTAAAATATAAAGCTTCTACATTTTGGGCACCAAATGACCGGAATTGGTCAACCTGGTCAACGGCCGACTCAATAGGCACGGTGCTTGCGTTTGGAATTACGATTATCCCGGCGTTTTCTCCGCCAGCAAGACTTATAAACTTTTCTATAACATTCCCCGGTTTATCACCGCCGCCTATTATTACAAGGTTACCTTGAGCCTGTGCATTCAGCGGAATAAAGGAAAGAGAAAGCAGTATATGATAAATCATTGCAAATTTTTTCATTTTTTTACCAGCTCCATTGCTATTTCAGCACTTTTAGTTAAATCCTCAATGAGGACAAACTCATCATTTGAATGAGGGTTCTGTGCACCGATTCCCAGGTTGACGGCTGAAATGCCTAATTCATTCAGCGAATTGGCATCGCTTCCACCAAGTGAAATTTTTGGTTCGGGAGTCAATCCTGTTTTTTTAAGTACTTTAGTAATTTCTTCATAGACGGGATTCGCGGCTTCAACAGTATAGGGTTTAAAATCCCAGTAGCTTTCAAAGTCTGCTGAGGCATTCAGCTTCCCTGCTTCATCATCAAAAATATTTTTAATCTCATCTATAAGTCCGGTCACCCTGCTGGTATCGAAGGAACGAACTTCACCTTCCAGGCAGACTTCCTCGGGAACCACATTAACCGCCGAGCCTCCGTTTATCTTTCCGATGTTTACAGTGGTATCATTATCAATCCTACCCTGTTTAATTCTGAACAGTGCGTTTGCAGCCGCCACTATAGCATTGACCCCGTTCTCCGGTGCTATTCCTGAATGCGATGCCCTTCCTTTAATTTTTACCTTAAATCCTTTCGAGCCGCATGCCGAGTTTATAAAATTACCGGGGCGGAAAGAAGAATCGAAGACAAAGCCCCGGTTAACGTGAGTAGCTAGCTTTAAGTTTTTAGAACCGAGCAGAGTTGTTTCCTCACAGGTAGTGAAGGCAACTGTAAAATCTTTTACATGTATTTTTTCTTTATGTATTTTTTCAAGAGTGTATAGAAGTACTGCTATTCCCAGTCTGTTATCCACTCCCAGCACAGTATCTCCTGCAGAAGTTATCTTACCATTCTGAAATACTGGTCTCATTTTTAATGTAGGCCTGGCTGTATCCATATGTGAAAGAAGTACAAAATTACCTCCATCGCCAACCCTTATTATTATGTTGCCGGTATTGCTGCCGGAAAATGATTTTGAATCATCTTCCGAAATGTTAAAAGAGGTATCTATTAAAAAGGATTTTATAAAATCTGCTACTGATTTTTCATTCTGGGAGAGAGCATTTATTGAAGCGGCCTGCAGGAAAATATCAATTAAGCGGGTGTTCATTGGTAATAATAATTACATTTTTATGAAATGATGTAATATTTATTACAGATATTAAGGATTTTTTCTATTTAAGTCAAGGAGCATTAGGCGAATAACAGAATAATGCAGGTTCTTCGATTGGTTTTATATGCTATCTGATCCCTCACAGAGGAAATAAATCATCGGTTAGATTTTTTACTATTTCAGGAGCATCATTTTTTTGGCGGAAGTAAAGCTGCCCGCTCTTAAGGAATAGATATATAGTCCCGATGCAAGCTTCGATCCATCAAAGCTGAAGCTGTAAGTCCCCTGCTCCATCTCTTTATTCACGATAGCCGCTACTTTTTGTCCAAGAAGGTTATATACATCCAGAGTTACTTTCTCCCTTTCCGGAATCGAAAACGAAATTGTTGTTGAGGGATTGAACGGGTTGGGGTAATTCTGTTCAAGCTTATAATTCTTAATAGTCGCGAGTGGTTCATTAACTGATGTTATAACTCCATAATGACCTTCGGCAAGTCCCATATTAGCAAGCATCGATGCCTCATCAGTTCCCAGAGCTACAGCCATGTAGACAATCCTCTTTGCCTGGGGCTGAAGCAGCAAAGTATCCGTGCCAATAATTCCAACCGCCCCTGAATCTGCGGAAACCAGTGTATCAGCAGATATCCCGCCCGTCAGCCAGGAATAATAGGATGTATCATTGTCCGTATATCCATAATAATAGTTGAATTCGGTTGCTGCAGCGGTTGGTTCTGATAAAATCTTAAATCCTACATATGTGTTTTCATAATTGTAAAAAACATTGTTGCTGGTATTAAAGAATATAACATCATTTTCCCATGTATTATCAATATCCTGGTTAATATCGAGTCCGATGATCGAAGCAAATTCGGAAGTATCATTATTCGTAACATCAAATTTAATTAATGCGCAATCCTCCCCGTTCCATCCGTAAACATTCTGTTTTACAATAACATTGGGTGGTAAATTTGAGTAATGATTATTGTATGTTCCTGTAACCTCAAAGCTGCTAGTATCAGGCGAAATTACCAGGGTTGTGGGAATCTGAAAATCAGCATCGTTCCAGTAGTCAAATACTTCATCCGGTTTGCCTGCAACAAGAATGGATGCTCTGTCTATCTGGTATAAAGTGTCGGTCCCCGAAATAGTAAATATGCTGTATTCCTCCGAAATCATCTATATAAAATAGAACATTTCCGGTGTTGAAATAAACCTGTGCTATTTAAGGTGTTATTAAAAATGCAAAAGGAACAAAAATCAGGAATGAGGGTAAGTAATAACAACTTTTTCATATTAAACTTTCTTTTCTGCTAATTTATATAATTATTCAAAAACTCTCCTCATCCCCGATGAGAAAATAAAGCATCGGAACCATTATCCCGAAACATAAAAATTTTTCCTGAACTTCACCTTTCATTTTGGGATATTTTTATTCCATTTAAATATTATTCTAAAACCCACTACTGTCCGTCGGATACCGGCTTTAAATAACCTTCTTTAATTAAACCCTCGTTTGATCTGTAGATTGTTATAGATATTTCAGTAGTATTATGGTATCCTGTAGATACGATCTTTACCCCCTCATATTCTTTTTCAAGCTTAACAGAGGCATATAATTTCTCATCGGCTATAAGGTCGCTCTGCAGACGTTATTTGCTTTCCGGGATGTTTGCCAGCGCCCAGTAAATTCCCTTTTTGGCATTCTGGTATGCAGTATCAAGATTTTTCTCCATCCCCTTCTGGGCATAAATAGTCATTGGAACAATAAATAATAAGATTAAAAGTGATTTCATCAGGATCCCCTCCCGTTTTTATTTCGAAAAATACGAAAATCTGATAAATAGACCATCTTACGAGGGAGTAATTTTTAATTTTGAGAAGAACCGTAAAACAGGCAGTTTTTACCAGGTATATTGCCCGTACCTGCCCTTCTTTTGACTCGGAGTATAGACGGTTCAAAGACGGTTCATCCCGCTTTTTAGGGTAAAATCTGATGAATTTTTTAACAATGCTGTTGAAAGGTTAAACAGCTATTTTTGACTGAAAATGAATGTTTTTTGGCGAATCCATTATAAACTTTTCTGGAGTAAACTTCAAATTGGGGATGACAAACGATTGACCCCGCCTACGGGATACAATAGATGAGATGAAGGAATGTCATATAAGTGTGGAAACTATTTCTTGACATTTTAGTTTCCATTGATTAAGTTGGAAACTGTAATTGATAAAAATAGTTTCCAGTACGATGAACGAAGAAAAACAGAAAATACTCGACGAATCCACCAAAGTATTTATGCGGGAAGGGTTTTATAAAACCCCGATGGATGAAATTGCCAGGCAGCTGAAGATAAGTAAGAAGACTATATATAAGTACTTCGATTCCAAAGAAATACTCGTTAAAGAGGTTGTTCATAATTTTCTGCTCAGTAATAAAAGTATTATCCAGGATATTCTCAATTCGGACGATAATGCTGTAACCAAAGCATTCAATTTATTTCAGCACCTGGGCAAACTCCTGCTCAGCATAAGCAACAGATGGCTTGAAGATATCCAGGGGCATTACCAGGGCCTCTGGAAAGAGATTGATGAATTCAGAACGAAGATGATGCTTGCGAACATAACCAGACTTATTAACCAGGGGAAGAAAGAAGGATTTATAGTCGACTACCCTACCGATATCATTGTGATGATATTTGTTTCATCGGTAAGGGGCATAATAAATCCTGATTTTATTATACAGCGAAAGCTGGAACGTGAATCGATCATGAAACCTACAATCAGCCTGCTGATGAATGCAATTCTGACTGACAGCGGCAAAGAACTTTTTAATAAACTTCAACCCGGAGTTAACAAATGAAAAAGGCACTTCTGATTTTTATAACAGGATTTCTTATCTACGGCTGCGGCGGCAATAATAATCCTAATGAAATAGAAGCATCAGGAAATATTGAATCTACAAATGTTATTGTAAGCTCAAAGGTAAATGGTGAAATCAAAAAGATCTTGTATCATGAAGGTCAGTTTGTAAATGAGGGCGATACTGTAATGATGATAGATCATGAAACCCTTCAGCTTCAGCTCGACCAGGCAGACGCCGCCAAGGAAGCAGCCAGGGCTCAGCTTAATCTTCTCAGGAGCGGCGCCCGTAAAGAAGATATCAGCCAGGCAGAAGAGGCTGTAAAACAGGCCCAGGTTAATTATGGCCTGGCGGAAAAGGATAAGCAAAGGATGGAAAATCTCTTCCAGGCTAATTCTGTCTCTCAGAATCAGTACGATAATGCGATGGCAAAGTTTGAGCTTGCACAGGCTCAGCTGAAGTCGGCAAAAGACAACCTGGCCAAGCTGAAGAACTTTGCACGTCCCGAGGAGATACAGCAGGCAGAGGCAAACCTTGACAGGCAGAATGCTGCTGTCAGGCTTCTGCAGAAGAGCATAAATGATTCATACGTACAGTCGCCCATAAACGGCATAATAGTCGATAAATTTTTTGAGAAAGGGGAAACAGTAACCCAGATGTCATCTCTGTTTAAGGTATCCGACCTGAGAACGGTTGATCTTATCATTTATGTTTCGGAGGAGGAGCTGGGGAAGGTTAAACTTGGACAAACGGCTGACGTAAGTGTTGATGCGTTCCCTGATAAATCCTATACCGGTAAAGTAATTTATATATCGCCGGAGGCTGAATTCACACCCAAGAATATCCAGACCAAGGACGAAAGAACCAAACTTGTATTTGCAGTTAAAATAAGAATAGATAATCCAAAATATGAACTTAAGCCCGGTATGCCTGCTGATGCCTCTGTACATATTTAGCAGAATATGAATTTATGCCCGAAGCAATTCAAATAGAAAACTTAAAAAAATCTTACGGCGATATCGAAGCCGTAAAAGGGATCTCTTTTTCGGTCAATAAGGGAGAGATGTTCGGACTTGTGGGTCCCGACGGCGCAGGCAAAACCACTACTATCAGAATCCTCTGCGGCTTAATTGATCCCGAAGAGGGCCTAGTTTCCGTAATGGGTGATGACATTAAAAAGAAAAAAAGAAAGGTTCAGAAGAAAATAGGTTATCTCTCGCAAAGGTTCAGTCTTTACGGTGATCTGACTGTAGATGAGAACATCGAATTTTTTGCTGATATACACGGCGTAAAGAACTATGAAGAAAGACGGAACGAATTGCTGGAGTTCACGCGGCTTACTCCCTTCAGAGATCGGCTGGCCGACAACCTTTCCGGGGGTATGAAACAGAAACTTGCTCTCGCATGCAGTCTTATTCATAAACCGGAAATAATCTTTCTTGATGAACCAACAACGGGCGTCGATCCGGTTTCAAGAAGGGATTTCTGGAAGATCCTTTCCAGTCTGATCAAGGAGGGCATTACGATATTTATGTCCACTCCCTACCTCGACGAGGCTGAACGCTGCAACCGTGTGGCGCTGATGAATAAGGGAGAAATTATGAGCATCGATGACCCGCGTAAAATAAAAGAATCTATTAATAAGGAAATTATAGAGATCGTTTCCCCTGAGGCAAGGAAGGCATATAAACTTATTCAGCAGAGTATGGATAATGAAGTACAGCTGTTCGGCGACAGGATAAACGTGGTTGCAGACAGCTACGAAAAGGAATTTTCGAAAATAGAAAAGCTTCTGAAAGAAAACGACGTTAAGATAGAGAGCTCCAGAAGCATTCCGCCTTCACTTGAGAATGTGTTTATTCATCTGGTTAAAGAGGCGGGCTGAAGAGAATGAATTTAATAATCAGTTGATGACATTATCACAATTTATTACAAAATGATTGAATGAATCCGGAGCAGAAAAATACAATCGAAGTTAAAGAGCTGACAAAGCAGTTCGGGAAATTTACCGCTGTCGATCATGTATCATTCAGCGTTGAGAAGGGTGAGGTTTTTGGATTCCTGGGTGCGAACGGCGCGGGTAAGTCTACTACGATCAAAATGCTCTGCGGAATTCTTGAACCCACATCCGGCGACGCACTTGTTGCAGGCTACAGCGTTATGAATGAACCTGATAAGGTGAAGAGAAGTATCGGTTATATGTCGCAGCGTTTCTCACTGTATAATGACCTGACAGTTGAGGAGAATATTAATTTTTTCGGCGGTGTGTACGGACTCGGAGGTGATGAGCTTCAGGAAAGAAAAAAATGGGTTCTGCAGATCGCTAACCTTGAAGGAAAACAGAAACTTCTCACGGGGTCGCTGCCGGGAGGAATAAAGCAGAGACTCGCATTAGGCACAGCCGTTATCCATCGGCCCGGAATTGTTTTCCTGGATGAACCTACCAGCGGCGTCGATCCCATTTCCCGCAGGAACTTTTGGGAGCTTATTAACGACCTCTCAGGTGAGGGTACTACGGTTCTCGTAACAACACACTATCTTGAGGAAGCTGAGTACTGCAATAATATTATTCTCATAAACGCCGGTAAGCTGATCGCTGAAGGAACTTCAAAGGTCCTTAAAACCGAATATATTAAGAACCCGATCTTCGAAATAGAATGCGACCGCGTGGTAGATGCACTTGAGCTGATGGAGAAACAGAATTTCGTAAGCGAAACTTCAATCTTCGGCAACCAGATCCACCTTATCGTAAATGATAGATTTGAAAACAAAGAACAGGTTATAACCCTTTTAAACAAGAACGGAATAAATGTTAAGCGCATAGATCAGATCGTCCCAACGCTTGAAGATGTCTTCATCCATCTGCTGGAAAGCGGGAAGTAATATGTTTACACGAATATTCGCCATATCAAAAAAGGAAGTCCGGCAGCTGATGCGCGATAAGCGTATGCTGTACGTGCTTTTTGTATTTCCGTTCGTACTGCTTATCCTTTTCGGGTATGCCATAAACTTCGATGTTCACCATATTAAGCTCGCTGTGTACGACAGGGATAATTCGGAGATCACGAGAAACTACCTCAACCGCCTGACCAGCTCAAACTATTTTGACCTTGTCGATCACCTTAGTTCAGAAAGCCAGATAAGAACCGTACTCGATCGCGGCAAAGCACAGGTGGTAATAGTATTTCCGCAGGATTTTTCTCAGAATATCTATTCCCGGCAGCAGGTGAATGTCCAGATCCTTGTTGCAGGTGTCGACGCCAACACTGCCTCCGTCATTATGAATTATATGAGGGCGGCTTCTGCAACTTTTTCACAGGAACTGACCAATTCATTACTGAGGGTAAGAGGCAGGCAGGCCTTCATACCTATAGACCTTGAACCCAGGTTCCTTTATAATCCCGATCTTAACTCAACAAGGTATCTTATTCCCGGACTGATCTCGATGATCCTTATAATGACTGCGGTAATTTCCATTGCGCTCTCTATTGTCAGAGAAAAAGAAAGAGGAACGATGGAACAGATCAACGTCTCCCCTCTATCGTCAGTCGAACTGCTGATAGGTAAAACCATCCCCTACACTATAATTGCACTGGTTGTAGCATCGATGATATTGTTCGCCGGATACCTCTTGTTTGATGTTACGGTAAAAGGAAGTGTAGTACTGCTGTTTCTGTCTACATTCATTTTTTTGTTCGCGTCGCTTAACCTTGGTATACTTATATCAACTATTTCAGATTCACAGCAGGTGGCATTCCAGCTGGCGGCTTTAATTTCCCTGCTGCCGTCTTTTCTTTTATCGGGATTCGTCTTTCCAATCGAAAGTATGCCCCCGGTAATACAGATATTTACAAATATTACTCCCGTTAAGTTTTATATCGTTGTGTTGAGGGATATTCTGCTGAAAGGTGTGGGACTATATGCTTTCTGGGATCAGCTGATATATCTCCTCATTTTTTCTGTAGTCTTTCTGGGCCTGGCAGCTATAATTAACCGTAAGAGCAAGACGATATAGGCCGGATATGAAATTAATACTAGCTATAATTGTTAAAGAATTCCTTCAGCTGAAGAGAGATCCAAGGTTGTTCGGAATTATTTTTATCGCGCCCGTAGTTCAACTTATCCTTCTCGGCTACGCCGCAAATCTTGACATAAATAATATCAATACGGTTGTTTATAACCAGGATAAGACAGCAGAAAGCAGGGACTTTATAGAAAAGTTCGAACGATCCGGCTATTTTACCATGAACCACTACGCTGATAATTATGACCAGGTGATGAATTATATTAACAAGGGAGATGACCTATGGGCACTGGTAATACCGAAAGATTTTGAAAAGAAACTACAGCGCGGCGAGCAGGTAAAGGTCCAGGCACTCTTCGATGGATCCGACGGCAATAAAGCCTCGATCGCATTCGGTTATGTTACCGGAGTGGTATCAAGTTATTCGCAGAGTATACTTGTTGAGGCAAAGGAAAGATCGGGAATGCAGTCGCTGGCCGCTGTTAATATAAACCCTGAGCTTAGAGTATGGTATAATCCTGACCTGAAAACAAGAGTGTTCATGCTGCCGGGTATTATGGGACTCCTGCTTACGATTATCACTACATCCCTCATGGCTATGGCAATTGTCAAAGAGAGAGAGATAGGTACTCTCGAGCAGATAATCGTAACTCCCATTAAACCTGCTCAGCTGATCATAGGCAAAACTATTCCGTTTATCGTCTTTGGATTCATAGATGTTCTGATTGTAACTGTCGTTATGGTTTACTGGTTCGGTATCGCTATAAGAGGTGATTTCTTCTTCCTGATGCTGGCATCTTTTATTTATGTACTCTCTTCACTGGGACTGGGACTTTTCATCTCAACGGTTTCAAAGACCCAGCAGCAGGCAATGATGGTCGCGATGTTCGGTGTGCTGCTTCCTATGAATTTCCTTTCCGGGTTCGCCTTCCCCATCGAGAATATGCCGGGATGGATACAGCCGATAACTTACCTTATCCCATTGAGATATTATATAACGATATTAAGGGGGGTTATTCTGAAAGGCGACGGCTTCTTCCAGCTTATCCCTGAAACTGCTGCGCTGCTTGGAATTGGTATCCTGATACTCGCTGCCAGTTCGCTAAGATTCAGAAAGAGACTTGAATAAAAAAAAGGCTGTCAAAAAGACAGCCTCTTTGAGTATGAGGATGTTATCTATCTTTTACTGCTGAACACTTAATAAAACACTGTCGCCATTGTGCATGACAAACTTCAGATCTTTTGTATCATGCTGTACATCATTCTTATCTACCTGCGAAACAACACATACCAGTTTTTCCGCACCTGTCCGGTTAATTAAATCCTGTATAGTTGAAGATGCGATAGTATAGGTACCTGGATTATGATCGAGAAGTATGAATACAGGCTGACCCATCGGGGGAATCTGCATTGGGGGCTGCATTCCTTCACCATGGCGCGGACCTCTTTCAGGTGGTTCCGGCGGACGACATGGCATTAATCGTATCGCAATCGGATCCTCTGCTGTGCCGCCTGACCATTCCAGCGTAAGGTCATTTGCAGGGTTTATTACTGAATCTTCTTCCGGACTATTAACCTTAATAAGTTCCTGCGGAGCTGTTAAAGTGAAGTTTAAAGGAGTGAAATTTTCTGATCCGGTTATTTCAAATTCATAATCCTCACCCGGTATAAAGTCCAGGTGCCCGTCATCAAAGAAACGCGGGTATAAAGAATAGAATACACCCCCGTCAGGTCCTGTTCTTTTTTCAAGCTGGATCTGATCATTATTATAATTTATATAAATCGTACCTATGTCAATTCCGCTTCTGATGAATGGACGCTGATGAACTGTATCTCCGAATACCACAGCCATTGCATGTCCGTTTACCTCATCATTCCATCTTATTGGTCCGAACAGCTCATTCCATCCCAGAGCAAATACTCCATCGCAATCGCGCATCGGTACTCCTTCGGCATTGAGAACTCCCATATCTGATTCAACTACCGAAGATTTACTTAATTGATCTGGTGTCTGCTGATTGTCATTTGGAGAGGTGCTGTTGGAACATCCTGTCAGTAAGAGCGGGAGGAAGATGCCGGTGATAATTAAAAATGCTTTCGATGTTCTCATCATAAGATTCTCCTTCAGTTAGTATATAATTTACTCATTTTGTCTGTCAAAAAATTAGAACCCGGTTCAGTTGTTTTTTATATTTGAGTTAAAAGAAAGATCAAAGGTTTAAAGTGAACAGAATAAAACTGGAAATGCCCGAAAAATTTGAATTTTCAACTAAAATTCCTGTCCGCATAACCGATATTAATTATGGAAACCACCTGGGGAACGACTCTCTTCTCTCTTTGATACACGAGGCCAGGGTTCAGTACCTGGCTTATATTAACCTTTCAGAACTGGACGCAGGGGGCAGCGGAATAATCATGGTAGATTCTGTGATCATATATAAAGCTGAGATACTATACGGAGATGTGATTACCTTCGATATCTCGGTTGATGATATTACCAGTTCCGGCTGCGATTTCTACTACAGAATCACAAGTGAAAAAACCTCGAAGGTGGCAGCACTGGCAAAAACGGGCATCGTTTTTTATGACTACCAGGCAAGGAAAATTTCGCCCGTTCCTTCTGTTTTCTCTGAAGGTGTCAGCAGCCTTAAGTCTCGTTAGATCTTCTTCGCAGCTTCTGTTTTTCATCAAATCACATATTTACTCAACCGGTTTTATAACAAATACGGGAAGGATTCTTTGTCGGCTATTTCCCGGGATCAGAGCGTAGTTGAAGCGCAGTTGGAGCGTAGTTGGAGCGCAGCTGGAGCGTAGTTGAAGCGCAGTTGGAATGGTTTAGGACAGGTCTAACGCCGGTTTTTTCAATTTTCCGCACAATCATCCTTTCAAACATTCCATATATTAAACCGCATATGTCCATTTTTATTTTCATCGCATCAGCACTCGTAATTGGATACGTAGGCTCCAAAATGGCAAGGTATGCCGATGAACTGGCTGACCGCACAGGACTCGGTGAAGCCATTACAGGTGCCGTGCTTCTTGGGGCGAGTACCTCTATCCCGGGAATTACCGCCTCCGTAGTATCAGCCATAGACGGGTTTCCCGCAATGGCTCTGTCAAATGCGTTCGGAGGGATTGCGGCACAAACTGCTTTCCTTGCAATTGCCGATATAGCATACCGTAAAGTCAACCTTGAGCATGCAGCCGCGTCCGTGGAAAATATGATGCAGGGTTCTTTGCTGATTGCCCTGCTCGGGGTTCTTTTTCTTGCACTATCGGGACCCCAGTTCAGCATCTGGGGTATCCATCCTGCCACACCAATTTTGCTTCTGTCGTATATCGGAGGTACACGACTGATATACAAAAACCGAGAAAATCCGATGTGGTTTCCCAGGAAAACAGAGGAAACACGGATGGATATACCTGATGAGAGAAATAAATTAAAATCTCTGCCCCGTATGTGGATCAGCTTTTTGATTTCAGCAGTCGTAATAATTGTAGCGGGCTGGTTCCTTACCAAAGCATCCGAGGATATAGCAAAACAGGCAGGACTCAATCATAGCTTTGTAGGAGCTGTAATGATTGCAATAACTACCTCACTTCCTGAACTCGTAACATCTGTAGCAGCAGTCAGACGGGGCGCACTCACGCTGGCTGTAGGCGGGGTGCTCGGAGGAAATGTTTTTGATACTCTTTTTGCTGCTATGGCCGATATTGCCTATCAAAAAGGCTCTATTTACGGTGCCGCAACAAGCAAGGAATTCATAATAATAGGAGCAGCTGTAACTATGACTTCTGTTCTACTCCTCGGACTCCTGCGAAGGGAAAAGAAGGGCTTTGCCAATATAGGTTTCGAAAGCTCACTGATAATCGTAATTTACCTGGTATCTGTATTCCTGATTAGTTTTACTCAATAGACTTTTGAACTCTGTTAAATTGTTTTATGTTACAGTTGTATCTATCAGTTTAACCAGGAATTTTAATGAAAATTACCAATCCCGAACCCCCGATTGAAAAACTCATACGCCCGTTCAAAGAGTTTACAAGGGCAGAAGCATCAAGCGGAATCCTTTTGATAATTTGTACTGTAATCGCACTAATCTGGGCAAATACCGGGCTTTCTGAATCGTACTTTCATCTGTGGCATACAAAGATCTCGATAGGCGTGGAAAATTTTAAGCTTGATTACAGTCTGCATCATTGGATAAATGACGGCCTTATGGCTGTGTTCTTTTTTGTGGTAGGATTGGAAATAAAACGCGAATTTCTTGTAGGTGAACTTTCCACTGCACGCCAGGCAATTCTCCCGGTTGCCGCCGCAATCGGCGGAATGGTCATTCCGGCCCTTATTTATATTATATTTAATGCGGGCGGAAACGGTGAGTCGGGCTGGGGAATCCCGATGGCTACCGATATTGCTTTTGTAATCGGATTAATGGCCCTGCTGGGATCAAATGTTCCTTCAAACCTTAAAGTCTTTATCACAGCCCTTGCAATTGCAGATGATATCGGTGCAGTCCTGGTAATTGCTTTCTTCTATACTGCTCAGCTGTCTCTTACAGCTTTAGCGATCGCGGCGGGTGTATACGTAATTCTTTTTATTGCCAACAGGCTCGGGGTAAGAAATCTTCTGTTTTACATTGTGTTTGGTCTGGCTCTGTGGCTGGCGTTCTTATTGTCAGGCATTCATGCTACAGTAGCGGGAGTTCTTCTTGCTTTTGTAGTTCCCGCAACTTCAAGATACAACACAAGAGACTTCCTTGTTAACGGAAAAGAACTGATGGAGGAATTCGATCGCGAAGGCGAAGAAGGTCCGAATGTACTTGCTAATGAAGAAAGACAGAACATAGTGCAGACACTGGAAAGTACCTGCGTAAAGGTACTCACTCCCCTGCAGAGATTTGAGCACTCACTCAATCCCTGGGTTTCGTTTTTCATTATGCCGGTATTTGCACTGGCAAATGCGGGAGTTCTGCTGCAGCAAGATTTCTTCGAATCATTGGTGAATGAAGTAAGCCTCGGAATAATAGCCGGATTATTTATCGGGAAGCAGATTGGAATCTTCATCTTCTCCTGGCTGGCCGTAAAAATGAACATTGCCAGTCTTCCCTCAAAAGTAAACTGGAGGCATATATACGGAGCAGGTATACTCGCAGGAATAGGTTTTACAATGTCGCTGTTCATAACCAATCTTGCCTTCACTTCAGAGGAACTTACTAATATTGCCAAAGTTGGAATACTTGTTGCATCGCTTCTCTCGGGAGTTGTAGGGTACATAGTGCTGAGATTCACCCGGGAAAAAAGAATATCAAAAGAAACGGTAGTTTGATATGAAGTATAAAAACACGTTCCCTTATTTATTATTTTAGAAGATGTACTTATTAATAATTCTGAAAAGATGGGAGCAGCAATGAGTAAATTAGTTTTATTACGTCACGGTGAAAGCACCTGGAACAAGGAAAACCGCTTTACCGGATGGACGGATGTGGATTTGTCTGAACAGGGATTATTTGAAGCCCAAAAAGCAGGCGACGTGCTGAAAGAGGAAGGCTACACTTTTGATATGGCTTATACTTCGGTGCTGAAGAGAGCAATCAGAACGTTATGGATAGCGCTGGATAAACTGGATCTAATGTGGATCCCTGTTGAAAGATCGTGGCGGCTTAATGAAAGACACTATGGTGCGCTTCAGGGATTGAATAAAGCCGAGATGGCAAAGAAATTCGGTGAAGCACAGGTTCACACCTGGAGAAGAAGCTACGATATCCAGCCGCCCGCGCTTGATAAAGACGATGAAAGGTATCCCGGAAAAGATCCTCGTTATAAAGCTTTGAGCGAAAAAGAACTTCCGCTTACCGAGTGTCTTAAAGATACAGTTGAGAGATTTCTTCCTTACTGGAATGATACTATCGCTCCTTCGATCAAATCAGGAAAGAAGATAATAATTGCGGCTCACGGCAACAGTCTGAGGGCGCTTGTAAAATACCTCGACAATGTTCCGGATGAGGAGATTGTGGGATTAAATATTCCAACCGGCATCCCGCTGGTTTACGAACTTGATGACAACCTGAAACCCCTGAAGCATTATTATCTCGGCAACCAGGAGGAAATCGCAAAGAAGACAAACGCGGTAGCCAATCAGGGCAAAGCCAAGTAACGACAATGATTTCCAGCAGGCTGCAGAAAAGCTTTAATATGAGCGGGAGAGATTAAAACTCCCGCATTTTTTCCTCTTTCCCCCCATGCTCTTAATCTTCAATATTCATCTATTAAGAAAAAAGTCAAGAGAACGTAGTTATCCGCAAGTAAAATATTTTACTTCTCTGCTTTTGGGCTCGCTTTCGCTGTGGCAAAATATCAACTTTCTGTATTAAGTAATTTTTTCTTTAATCGATTTAATAGTTTCTATTCGTCTATATGAGCCTTGATGGCTACGTTAAATTTTTCAGAATAACGGGAAGAGTTAACCGATCTTTTGGCTTTCTATGAAGCATGAAAATTGTTGAACTTCATTCCCGGGAAATTAAAATTACCTTTCCGGATTCCATCACAGATTCTATTAGCTCACAGCATATTCTTTATTTATGCTGCTCTAATCTCCGGCTCCTTCCTCCAACAGCCTGTTTCTCAATGGGTTGCATATTATTATTTTATCTACAATCTCCTTCAGCTCCACATACAGCCATTGTGAACCGGTTGATTCCTCAATAGTTAATATTTTACCTCCCTTTAATTCTTTTATGTGTTCTTTAATCAACCTTATATTTGCGGGAATTTTATCTTTTACCCTGGGCTCTATGCTGTTTGATTTCATATATGCTAGCGCTGCACCTTCGATCGACCAGTCAAGACTGATGTAATAATCATACATCTCTATGGTTTGATTATTGTTGTTTTTTTTCCTTTCTTGCATACAGGTCTCCTTTCTAATATGATGTTCATTTTTCTAATCTTATTGTTTAATGACTTTTAAAAGTCCATACATAAGATAGTAACACTTTTAGAAAGCGAGACCTTCTTAATTTACCGATCTTAGATATTCAATTGTCCAGGTCATTTCCCCGGTTTCTCCGTAAATTAGCCTTGACTTTCAGAATCAAAATATCCATCTTTTGCCACGATTTTACATCACTAAAAGGTTTCTACCTATCTTATGACTAAAAAAATCACTTTTGCGATTCTATCTATTCTCCTTTTCCTGCCCTTCGCTAATGCACAAGTTATAAGTAAATATGCCGGTGAATTTATGGCGATAGGGGTTGGAGGAAGACCATTAGCAATGGGGGGAGCTTTCGCTGCCGTTGCTAATGATATAACTGCTGGTTATTATAACCCGGCAGGTCTCGCGCAGGTAAACTATCCCCAGATATCTCTGATGCACGATGAAAGGTTCGGCAACCTGGTTAATTACGACTACGCCGCCGTTGCCATTCCCTGGAAAACAGATATGTCTTTTGCACTAAGTGTTATGCGTCTCGGTATTGACGGTATCCCCGATACCAGACAGGCTCTTGAAGACGGCAGGAACCCGGGTGTAACCGTTACCGATCCTAACTTTATTACAGACCAGTATGCAAGATTAAATTACGATAAGATTACAGAGTTCAGTGACCAGGAATGGGCCTTTTATCTCAGCTTCGCAAAGATCCATTCTAAAAATTTCTACTACGGCGCCAGTTTTAAGTTCATATATAAAGATATTGCCGAATATAATGCTTACGGCCTCGGTTTCGATGTCGGTGCAATCTATCTTCCGTTCGAGAATTTTTCTGTCGGCGCAAACATCCAGGATATAACCACAACGCTGGTTTCCTGGAGTACGGGATATAATGAACTGGTTTCGCCTACCGCCAAAATTGGTGCGGCATACGGACTTCATATAATGAACGGTGTTCTTACTCCCGCGCTTGATTTCGATGTAAGATTTGAGAATAGGCGTTACGCTTCTACTTTTAATGTTGGTCCCGTTAGTTTCGATATGCATGCAGGACTGGAATTCAACTATAACAACTTGTTTTCGATACGCGGCGGATATAATGATGTAAAACAGTTTACTGTCGGTGCCGGCATAAGACTTCCGAAGTTGAACATTGATTATTCCTTTGCGAGATTTAATATGGCTGAGATCGACAGGCTTCCCGATACGCACAGAATTTCGATCATACTCACTCTTGAAGAACCACGGTTCCTAAGAGACGGGATGTAATAAATATTTAACAAAGGTCATTGCTCAAAAAGCATTTGCTATTATTTTATAAAAGCATGACCGTATGTCATTTCGACCGTCAGGGAGAAATCTTTCACGTATCTTATTAGTAACAAGTCTTCGAGCGAAGTATTTCGATGCTTTTATTTACCTGCTCCCTCTGCCTGAGATATTGTGATCGAGGCTGTACTTTCCGGGGCCCATTAAGAATAATCCCAGTAAAGTAATTCCAAGTTCAAGAGGATGAGCAAAAGAACTTAAGCCCCCTCCCGTAATAAAACCCCGATTCGCGGCTACAAGCATTGTTATAATAATAAAAAACGCGGCAGGCCGGAAGAATAATCCTAACAAAATCAGGATACCTCCGAAAAACTCGGCGCTGGAAGCAAGAAATCCCCATACAGGATATAAAAAGTTAATACCAAGATATGATACCGCTGATCCGATTTTTGTCCATGTTTCAGGGCCTGCAAAAAGTTTTTTCCCGCCGTAAACAAATATATAAGCTAATCCAAGTATAATTCTTATAGTCAGCAGTCCAAGATCAGGGTAAGTCTTAAGTTTCCATTTCATCATCACTCTCATTTTTTTTAGCAGCGTTTAGAAGTGTACGCATCAGTACATGATTATCAATCGGTTTTGTCAGAAAAATATCCACCCCCGCATTTATTGCATTCTCAATATCCGTCTTAAATGCATGCGCGGTAAGACAAACGATTGGAATGTCTTTAAACTCGGGATTAGCTTTTAATTCCTTTGTTAGTTCCAGTCCGTTTTTCTCGCCTTTCAGTGATATATCCATCAAAATAACATCATAATCATTTTTACTAAGATTTTCATATAAAGTAACGTCTGAATCACAGATATCGGTTATAAAGCTTTTACCAAGGAACATTCGAAGAAAACGCTGGTTCTCAGTATCATCTTCGGTTATCAGTATTCTGGGTTTATTCTCATTATCCATAGTATTTTTTCAGATTTATAAAAAGTAAAATAAAAATAATTAAACTAATTTGTGTGGTTATTGATTAAAGGTTTATAGTTGAATTTTATCCGCAAATAAATAAATTTGAAACAGACAACATTAAAAATTGAATTATGGTTCCGGAATTTCACCAGATAGGAAGATTAATGATTTACGCGGGTATTTTTATACTCGTGCTGGGATTACTGTTCTTTTTCGGTGACAAGATCCCCTTCCTGGGAAAGCTGCCGGGAGATATTTATATAAAGAAGAAAAACTTTACGTTCTACTTCCCTATCGTGACTTCAATTCTTCTCAGCTTGCTGATAAGTTTAATTATTTATTTGTTCAGAAAGTGACGGGGAGAAATATAAAACCGGGTACGTTTGTTGATCCTCTACGAGGATCCGGAGATTATATCAGCGGGATATGGTTACAATAATATAACCTCTACGAGGTTGATCAATCCTGATTCACTAACCTTCGTAGAGGTTCTACTGATTCTCTCTATGATTTTTTGATCAGTTCTTTGATCTGGCTTTCATATTCACTCTTCGGGTAGAGGCCTACCATCTTCTTAACGATATTGCCTTTCTGGTCGATAATAAATGTGGTTGGAATTGCATTTACTCCACCGAAGTCAATTATCACCTTATCATTAAAATACACTACGGGATAATTTATTCCCATTCTGTCAACAAAGCCTGGAACACCGTCTTTTGTGTTTTCTCTGTCGAGTGATATTCCTATTACTTTAACCTTGTCTTTGTACTCATTCTGAAGTGAAATAAGGTCGGGAATTCCCTTCCTGCAGGGGGGGCACCATGTTGCCCAGAAATCTACTATTACTACCTTTCCTTTATAATCGGATAAGCTTACATCTTCCCCGTTAACACTGCTGAGTGTAAAGTCGGGAGCTTTATTTCCGTTGTCCTGCAACGTTGTTTGGTTTTCAGGAGTGGAATTAACTTTTGCTTCACTTTCCTTCTGGCAGCCGACAACTGTTATGGTAAAAAATAATATTATTACTGATGCTAATATTCTGATCATAATTTTTCCTTCTGAATTATTGATTCTCGTGTAATTCCTTTTGTGCTTTCTGCGGATTAAATCCCGGCGGATAAGGACCATGTTCGGGTACGCTTCTGGTATTATTTACTATAAAAAATATTACCAGTATGATAATGATGACGATAGTCCATACCGTGTTCTTGTATCTCGGATCAATCAGAGGTTTTTTCTGATCAACCGCAGTTTTGCCTATCTGTCTTGGTTTCGGTTTATTTTTTTTCTGTGCCATACAAGTATAAGATGTAATTATTGAAAAAGTGTTTCAAAATTAAAACATTTCTAACTGGTTATTTGGTTTTTTGAATAAATCTTTCCTTAAAACTACTTTTTTTCTATTCAGATCGTATTTTTTGCAGCTTAATTCAAACAGAGAATGGATAGTTTCTGCCAGTTCTCCTTTAGCTGAAAACCTTGTACCAAACTCTGATTCATTAAGTTTCCCGTCCCGCATCTCCATTATTTTGTTGATGATTTTTCTCTCCCTGTCGGGAAATTCAGTCTTCAGCCACTGAAGAAAAAGATCCTTGACTGCATATGGGAGACGAAGCATAATATGCCCTGCGAACACCGCACCCCTGGCGGAAGCTTCCTTAAGGATAGCAGGTATTTCCTCATCGTTTAGTCCCGGAATAACAGGTGCTATGTTCACTCCTACAGGGATTTTTTCTTTCGCAAATTTTTCTATAACCTGCAGTCTTCTTTCGGGCGAAGAAGTTCTCGGCTCCATTTTGCGCGCAAGATCTTTATCAAGGGTTGTAACTGAGAGGCACACAGAGACAAGTTCCAGTTCAGCCATCTCTTTGAGTATATCGATGTCCCGTTCAATTAAGGCGTTCTTGGTAATTATGGAAACAGGATTGCGGTACTTCAGGCAGACCTTCAGAGTTTCCCTGGTGATTTCCAGCTGTCGTTCAACCGGCTGGTAACAGTCGGTATTCCCGCTGAACATAATGAAATCGGGTTTGTAGCTCTTTTTGTTAAATTCTGCTTCAAGGAGTCCGGGCGCATCCTTCTTGATCATTATTTTAGATTCAAAATCGGTACCCGCAGAAAAACCGAGAAACTCATGGGAAGGACGGGCATAGCAGTAAACACATCCGTGTTCGCATCCCCGGTAAGGATTGATTGAATATTCGAATCCAACATCATAGCTGTCGTTTTTAGCTATTATAGATTTCGAATCATCGCGAAAGAATTGTGTCTGTATCTTTTTCTCTTCTTCGGATTCGGTAAAATAATCCATTTCATCAGGCTTGAATTCATCAATGAATAGTTTTTCAAACCTGTTTCCCGGATTAAATTGTGCGCCTCTGCCTCGTATCTTTGTCATGCTCATTTAACAAAGATAAGAAAAGATTTTTACCCGTTTTATAGAAAAAATCATCCTAAACATACCGCGCTATTCGGTTGGGGGGTTGTTATTAAAATGCTATGCTGCGGATATATCGACGCTATGCACCGCGGAATGTGCCTTCGGAAATTAGTCGCAAAACGGCAACATATGAGTTAGAGACATTTACCGGACTATCTCTAATGAAAAGATGTGGGATTGGTAGCCCTTAAGCTCGATGAACAAGCCGGGATCGCTGATCTCAGTGACCGTACGTTTGTAGACAGCACCTGTCAGGAGGTCTTTGAGAGCGACTTCTTTTTTTTCAGTCGGGAGATCAATTTTAAGACGGCACTGTGAGGTTGAATGCGAGTAATTGATAACTATTATTCTCATCTCATTATCAAGATTCCACTGCCAGGCCAGAAAGTTATCGCAGGTTATATTAGCGGCATCCACATACCCCGGATTCAGCAGCTTCCACTCGCCTCTTTTAAATATTTCTTCTTTGGTAACTTTAAGCAGCTTATCATAATACACCTGTACCAGGACTGATGGTTTTTCAAGAGGCTCTCTTCCCAGCTGCACAGGAAGTTTTGTCTTCTTTCCGTCAAACTGTCCGTCAAAATAAAAATGAACGCCCTGTATTGTACTTATAACAACTGCAGCAGCAAGTGCTTTAAATCTTCCCAGACTCGTAATAGATCTGTCCTCGTCATGATTCTCAATAAACCGCACACTTTTAAGCTGGAAATCTTTATCGGCCTGCAGATGCCCTCTGATGCCCGGTATGTCACCTTCCAAAAGACGGTCTAATAACCTTTTATCATATGTGTAATCAAATCCCAGCTGCTGAAGCTGCCACTCAAGATCCCAGTACGCCTCTGCCATAAACATAAAATCAGGATATTTTTCCCTGGTCTTCGCGATCGCTGTTTTCCAGAATTCATCTCCGGGTTTTTTGAATTCTGTTTTACTCAGCACTCCCATCCATGTATTCTGAAAAACATTGTTCAAAGGAAGCATTGCCATATCGCATCTTACTCCGTCTGCAACTGTTGCAATGTAGGAAAGCTTTTCTGTCATAATCTCCCGTGCCGCCGGATTGAAATAATTCAACTGGGCAGTATCAGTCCACGGCGGGAAAAAAGGATCTCTGCCGTGAACAAGGTATAATTGCCTGCCGGCATTAATTTCAAAAAATGCGTATGGATCTTTTTTAAATGAATCTTTATCTATCTGCAGAAATATTTCCGGATGAGATTGTATTACAGAAGAGTTTGCCCCGAAATGGTTCGGTATAAAATCGAGGAAGAGTTTAATGCCTGCTTTATTTAGTCGTTCTTTAAATCTCATTAGATCGTCCTCTGTCCCCAGCGCCGGGTTCAACACATAATCGTCAATCGCGAAGGGAGAACCGATCACGTCTTCCTTTTTCCAGTCGCTCAAAGCTTTCATATAACCCGGAATGAGGTCGATACCGAAGCAGCAGTGCCCAGCAAGTTCGGGACTGGTTTTCCAGACGCCCATCAGCCACAGGATTTCAATACCCTTTTCGTTAAGCTCATTTATAAAATCCTGGGTTATATCCTGAATCCCGGCGTTGTGTCCGAATCTTTTAATCCATACTCTGGTATTAACTTCAAGCAGTCCCGGATTTATTAGCATTAGTTCCTTTCAAATACGACTTTAAATTTAACTAATTACGGGCTAATTATACTCTTGAATTTTCGCACATGTTTTACTTTTTTCGGGGTTAGATGTTTTATGTTAAGGGATACATTAGTAATTTTTACTTCACTGAAGTAAAAATGAAACTGGAGCCGGATCGTGATTATGAAAGGAACGTTGTAATTTTTTTGTCCCATTCCTGTCATTAAATTCACAATTATTATTATATTTTCCCGAACTATTTCGAAACCTTATCATTTAGTTGAGTTTTTAAGCCTTCCCGGCTAGTTGAGTTATTTTAATTCTTTATTATTAAATGCGGATTTCCGCATAATTAAATACTTTAACCGCCCCGTACTCAGGGGTCAGGATAATTTTATTTTAAGAATTTGGTACAATAATTGTCTTAAAGTAGTACATCTGAAAATCCCGACACTTAAAAAATGTCTAAAATTAACTTTAGTCGAATAAAATATATTTTTTACGAATTAAGATACAGAGGTAATTGATGCTAAAAGCTGAAACCATTGATAAGCCTTCCGATAAGGTCCTGACGGGCAATGCTGATTTATATGCTAATAACGGTCTGGAAAACGAGCTCGATAGTTATAAAGAAAATGCGATTCGAAGAATCCATTTTTCGATAATTTTAAAGCCTGCAATCATCTCATTTGTAGCGCTGATTTTATCGTTTTTCCTCGATCTGTCGTATGTTCCGCTCCTCGGCAACGTTTCTGTTGATCTTGGCAAAGCTCTATTCCCGACATGGCAGCCTGCAGCGCAGATTGTGGAGCCTTTCAGTTTCTGGTGGATGCCGGTTGTTGTTTATGCTCTTTTTATGTTCATGGCATTTCTTGCCTATAACAAACTTAAGCTTGAAGTTTTAAGAAGCCCTGTTTCCGAGACGATCGACAGGATTATCACTTCCTACCAGAGTGTTATCGATAGTATTTCAACTGCTTTACCTCTGATAGGTGCTGCCATCCTCCTCATAAGTATTAAACTTGGCGAGGAAATATTCCTCGGATTATCAGTTCCTTTTGAGATCAAAGCTTTGATTGTTCTCGCACTCGGTAAATTATTTGAACCGGTACTCGATCAGCTCGGCGTTGAATTTCAGAACGTGGTTACACATGTGCAGGATATGAAAGAGAGATACTTCTCACGTATCCAGATTGAAAACTCCAGGAACCTTGTTAAACAGCTGAGTCAGCCTGGTGCAGGCGGCAAAGGCATCGAGATCTCGGTTAAAGACCTCGAAGCATATAAAACACTCCTTGAGAGAACTACTGAGTTAAGCGAAACGCTTGTTACCAACTTCAGTTCGGTTCACGAGATACTTGAAAAGATTAACAGCATCCAGGGTATTAGTCCGGAAAAGATTGAACACCTTAAATCCCTTGCAGCCTCAATACAGCAGGCATCAATAACTCTCGGCGATGAGAAAACACAGGCCGGTCTTAAACACCTTGAAGCAATAGTTGTAAAAAAGTGAGTGTGTAATTATGGTTCAGAAAAACAGGGACAGTAAATTTATTATCTATCAGGTGCTTTACATTTTTGTAATCACTGTTCTGGCACTTAAAGGTGCCGATCTCGACTTAAATAGAGTGGTCTTGAAGGATGAGGTTGTCGATAAGAGCGTGCGCGACTCCCTTATGGTTATGCTCGATTCGCTTACCGCACTGGGAATTAAATTCGATGTAAAAGTTGAAGAAAATGCTCTCGAGGAGAATGCTGCACTGAAGGAGAAACTTGCATCGCTTAACACAAAAATGAAAGAGGTTACCGAGAAACTTAAACTTCAGCCTCCGGAAGAAAAACCGGAAGAGAAACCCGAAGTAAAAGAACAGGAAATACTTCAGTCGCCTATTTCACTTAAGCAGACATTTATTCAGTATACGTGGAATAAGGCAACTAACTCGGGAAACGTCCCCACTTCGCTGTATGATCCTAACAATATGAGCAAACCGCTGGTTGTTATTCCGCCGGGACAGGAAAAGACATTCGATCTAACAAACCAGACTGAAGTTGTGGCCAGATACGGCAGCCAGGAGGATAGAATTAAGGTTGTTCCAAACAGACCTCCGGAAGTTAAGATTGCACGTGTAACCACCAAGATGAACAATTCAGATATTTATGTTCAGGACCTGCAGAGGATAACAGTCTTTACTGTTACCATTGTGGATGAACGTCCCGAACAATTAAAGGTATCATGGAGCGGTCCTATTTCTGTGTCGGGACCAATGAAAGATACCAAGGGGAACCCCGTGTATAATGTGTCATTAAAGATCGCATCTAACGAAAACAGATTTGACGAATGGCTCGACAAATTTGGAAACCTGAGGGAAGCTGACGGAAGGTATAAAGTAAATTTCTTCTTCACAGTGGTTGATGAAAGATCAAAGGATAGGGTACAGGTTGGAGACTCATTCTATTTCACTGATTTTTCAAAATAAATTCATTGGAACTACTTTATGCACAAAATAAAACTGCTACTACTTCTGTCCGCTCTTTTTGCGTTCTTTTATATAAGTAATACACCGGCC